>NZ_BMWH01000029.1:71093-93730 GCF_014651135.1 Streptomyces echinoruber | reverse complement strand
GCGCCGATGGTACTGCAGGGGGGACCCTGTGGGAGAGTAGGACGCCGCCGAACAATTCGTGGGAAAGCCCCACACCGGAAAAGGTGTGGGGCTTTCTGCATGTCGGGGCTAGGCTCGTCGACATGACTTCCAGCAGCGATGAGAAGTACGTCATCCGGTCCATCCGCGCGGACGAGTGGCAGGCGGTCAAGGAGCTGCGGCTGGCCGCGCTGCGGGACCCGGCGGCACCGATCGCTTTCCTGGAGACGTACGAGGCCGCCGTGGCCCACCCCGACTCGTTCTGGCAGGAGCGGGCGGCCGGAAGCTGTGAGGGCTCCGAGCGGGTGCAGCAGATCATCGCCGAGGGGCCGGACGGGAAGTGGGTCGGGTCCGTGACCGTGCTCCTGGAGGAGCCGGGGACCACGGACTGGGCCGGCTTTCCGGTGGAGCGGAAGCAGGGGCATCTCGTCGGCGTGTACGTGCGGCCCGAGCACCGGGGGTGCGGGCTGACCGACGTGCTGTTCGACGCGGCGCTGGAGTGGGCCTGGGCGGCCGGGGCCGAGCGGGTGCGGCTGATCGTGCACGAGGACAACGGACGCGCGCAGCGCTTCTACCGCCGGATGGGGTTCGTGCCCAGCGGGGTGACGGTGCCGTTGCAGGGCCGCGAGGACGAGACCGAGCTGGAGTTCGTCCTCGACCGGGGGTGACCGGAGTCAGGAGCCGTACCGGATGTGCCCGGGAGGGGGTCACACCGGGAGCTCCGGGAGTTTCCGGTGGGGCCAGCGGGCGCGGGCCTGTTCGCGGGAGCGGAGCAGGGCCAGGGTGGGCAGACCCTGGCTGGCGCCGGTCGCCAGCAGGTCGGGGAGCTGGGGGAGCGGGGCCACTGCGGCGACGTCGTCCAGGACGAGGGTGAGTGGTGGGTCGAGCCGACCGGAGGATGACCGTTCGGCCATGCGCCGGCCGCGCTCGACCACGCTGGAGGCGAGTGCCGTCAACAGGGGCATCGCGCCTGGGTTCGTACGAGGATCCTCGAGGGACTCGCCCACCAGGTAAAGCGTTCCCCCTTCGTCGAGGAAGGAATCCAAGGCGAGCGCATCTGTTCGGTTCGGGGTGCAGGCTTCGCGGACGTTGACCGTGAGCAGGGCGGACAGGGCGCGGCCGGTGAGTTCCTGGGCGATGTCGCGGCGCTCGGGATGGGAGGTGAGGGCGGCCTCCAGCTCGCCCGCGGCGCCGGCGGCGGCCTTCGGGTTGGTGCGCAGGGTGCGTACCGCCTCCTGGACCTGGGTGCCCTGGGCCCAGCGGTGGACGTGGCGGATGGTGCGGCCGTCGATGGCGGCGGCGTGCAGGTAGCTGCGCAGCAAGGTCTCGGCGGTGTCAGCGACGGCCTGGTCGATCCGGGCGGTGGGGCGGACGGGGGCGAGGAGGGCGGCGGCTCGTTCGCGGGCCGTCTGCCGGTCCTCGCAGCCCGCCGTGGGGGACCAGTGGAGGCGGGCGGGAGTGTCGCAGAGGTGGGTGGGGTCGTAGAGGAGGACCGGGCCCATCTTGGCGCGGGCGTCCTTCGTGTCCGACCAGACGGCCGGGTCGGAGGTGAGGACGAGGGCGGGGCCCTCCGCGTCGCGCACGGCCTGGGTGGCGGCGGCCCGGCGGGCCTGCGGCGGGGCGTAGACGACCGGGCCCTCGGGGCGGGGGCCCGCCCACGCGTCGGCCACCAGCGGCGTCCCGGTCACCGGTGTCACCGGCGTCATCGGTGTCATCGGCGGCGTCCCGGCCGCCGGAAGCACCTCGGTCGCCGGGGGTGTGGCCGGCAGTGCCGGTGAGGTCTCCGGTGTCGTCCGCGGTGTAGGGATCTCGTGCGGTGGCGCGGCCGGGGTCTCGTGGGGCGCGGCCGGGGCCAGGGGGGCGGCGGGCCGCGTAGGGTCGTGGGCCTGCCGGTTGCCGTGTGCCGTGCGGCGCTTCAGGCGGCGGGCGCGCCAGCGGGCGATCGTGCCGATGGCGAACACGGTCAGCACGAACAGGACCATGAGCTGGCCGATGAACAGGCCCCAGAAGAGGCCGTAGCCGGAGAGCCGGTCCGGCGGGGTGTCGGGCCAGGCGCCGGCGATGTCGTGGGGGCGGCTGACGAGGTGGCGCATGGCCACGGGGGTGCGGGTGAAGGTGACGCCGTGCGGCCAGGAGCCGTGGGAGAACCAGCCGGCCAGGCCGGTGGCCGTCCACACCAGCAGGGTCATGCCGAGGAGGAAGGCGAGGACGCCGACGAGGAGGCCGTCGGGGATGCCTCCCCGGCCGCCGCTCTCACGGCGGTCGCGTCTCGGGTCGCGGTCGTCGGGCTGCACGCCTGCCTCCCCCTCGGTTTCCGGCTCGGTTCTAGGCCACCGTGGACTCGGACGAGCCGTCCAGGTCGCCGACGTGCTGTTCCAGGTGGTGTTCCACGAAGGCGGCAGCGCGGGCCTCCGCCTCCCGCTCGGCGGCGCGCAGGGCCTCGTCGGCGAGGTCGCTGGCGGACTCGGTCATGGCGCGGTCGGTGAAGACCAGGGGCCGTTCCATCTCGGTGACCAGGTGTTTGACGACCTGGACGTTGCCGTTGACGTCCCAGACGGCGATGCCGGGGGTGAGCGTCGGGATGATCTCCACGGCCCAGCGGGGCAGGCCGAGGACGCGGCCGGTGGCGCGTGCCTCGTCGGCCTTCTGGGCGTAGATCGTCCGGGTGGAGGCCATCTTCAGGATCGCCGCCGCCTCCTTGGCCGCCGCTCCGTCGACAACGTCGGAGAGGTGGTGGACGACGGCCACGAAGGACAGGCCGAGGCGCCGGCCGAACTTCAGCAGGCGCTGGAAGAGCTGGGCCACGAACGGGCTGTTGATGATGTGCCAGGCCTCTTCCACCAGGAAGATGCGCTTCTTGCGGTCGGGCCGGATCCAGGTGTGCTCCAGCCACACGCCGACGATCGCCATGAGGATGGGCATGGCGATGCTGTTGCGGTCGATGTGGGACAGGTCGAAGACGATCAGCGGGGCGTCCAGGTCGATGCCGACCGTCGTCGGGCCGTCGAACATGCCGCGCAGGTCGCCGTCGACCAGGCGGTCCAGGACGAGGGCGACGTCCAGGCCCCAGGAGCGGACGTCCTCTATGTCGACGTTCATCGCCTCGGCGGACTCCGGCTCGGGGTGGCGGAGCTGCTCGACGATGTCGGAGAGGACCGGCTGGCGGTCGACGATGGTCTCGTTGACGTAGGAGTGGGCGACCTTGAGGGCGAAGCCGGAACGTTCGTCCAGGCCGTGGCCCATGGCGACCTCGATGATGGTGCGCAGCAGCGCCAGCTGGCCCGTCGTGGTGATCGACGGGTCCAGCGGGTTGAGGCGGATGCCGTGGTCGAGGGCCGCCATGGGGTCGAGGCGGATGGGCGTTATCCCCAGCTCCTGGGCGATGAGGTTCCACTCGCCGACGCCGTCCTCGCCCTGCGCGTCCAGGACGACGACCTGGCGGTCCTTGAAGCGCAGCTGGCGCAGGACGTAGGTCTTCTCCAGGGCGGACTTGCCGTTGCCGGACTCGCCGAGGACGAGCCAGTGCGGGGCGGGCAGTTGCTGGCCGTAGAGCTGGAAGGGGTCGTAGATGTAGCCCTTTCCGGAGTAGACCTCGCGGCCGATGATGACGCCGGAGTCGCCGAGGCCGGGGGCCGCGGTGGGCAGGTAGACGGCCTGCGCCTGGCCCGTGGAGGTGCGCACGGGCAGGCGGGTGGTCTCCACCTTCCCGAAGAGGAAGGACGTGAAGGCTTCGGTGATGACGGACAGCGGGTCCCGCATCAGCGCATCAACCCCTACCTTCGGATTCCGGTGGCGAACGGGAGGGTGTTCACGAAGGCGCGGTGGTGCTCGCGGTCGCACCACTCCAGCTTCAGGTACGACTTGCCGGCCGAGGCCCTGATGGTCCGCTTGTCGCGGTTGAGGGCCTCCGGGGTGCGGGCGGAGACGGTGATGTAGCCGACGAGGTTGACGCCGGCGGCTCCGCTGGCGAGGTCCTCGCCGCGCTGGTCGAGGCGGTGGTGGGCGGCGATGTCGCGGGGGTCGACCGTGCGGTTCATCTTGGCGGCGCGGCTGGCCTCGGCGACGTCGTTGGTCTTCTCGGTGAGCATGCGCTCGATGGCGACCTCGGTGGGTTCGAGGTCCATGGTGACGGCGACCGTGCGGATGACGTCCGGGGTGTGCACGAGGAGCGGCGCGAGGAAGTTCACGCCGACCGGGGTCATCGGCCACTCCTTGATCCAGGCGGTGGCGTGGCACCAGGGCTCGCGGGTGGCGGACTCCCTCGTCTTGGCCTGGAGGTACGTCGGCTCGGTCGCGTCCAGCTCGGCCGGCCAGGCGTTGCGTTTGGTCATCGCCTGGATGTGGTCGATGGGGTGGTCCGGGTCGTACATGGAGTGGATCAGCGAGGCCAGCCGGGCCTGCCCGAGGGGCTGGCGGACGCGGATGTCGGCCTCCTGCAGGCGGGAGCAGATGTCGGTCAGCTCGCGGGCCATGACGACGGCGAGGCCGGCGTCCCGGTCCAGTTTGCGGCCGGCCTGCGGGCGCGCCGCCCGGGCCACGGCCTGCGCCTCGGCGGCGAGCTCGCGGGAGTAGTGCATGCAGGCGACGAGGTAGGCGCGGTGCTGCTCGCTGCTGGTGGACACCATGGACAGCAGCTGGTCGTACGACTGCCGCAGCCAGGCCGGGGAACGGTCGTCGCCGCGCGCGGCGACGTCCTTGGCGTGGGCGTCGGGGTCGGCGGGCAGGGTGCGGGCGAGCATCTGCAGGCGGGTGACGAAGCCGTCGCCGTTGGCCACGTGCTTGAGCAGGGTGCCGAAGCGGTCGACGAGGGCCTCCTGGTCCTCGCTGTCGCGCAGACCGACACCGGGGCCCTCGATCTCGATGCAGGCGGTGACGGTCCTGCGGTCGGCGTGCAGCAGGACGGCAATCTCGTCCGGCCCGAAAGGAGCGGAGAGCCAGGTGATGCGGCCGATGCCGGGCGGCGGGCCGATCTCGACCTCCCGGCCGTCGAGCCGGGTGCCGGCCTCCATCACGTCGGAGCGGTAGACGGCGCCGCGGCGCAGGGTGCGCTTGTAGCTGCGGTTGATCTCGAACCACTTGTAGAAGGTGCGGTGCCGGTAGGGGACGTACACGGCCGCGAGCGCCAGCAGCGGGAAGCCCGTGAGCAGCACGATGCGCAGGGACAGCACGGGGACGAGCAGGCCGCACATCATGCCGAGGAACGCGCCCGCGATGATCAGCACGATCTCGCCGGTCTCGCGGTTGCGGCCGACGATCGCGTTCGGCCGGGCGCGGCCGATCAGGTATGTACGGCGGGGCGTGACCGGAGGGGACACATGGGAATCGGTCGTCAACGCCCTTCACCTCCCGTGCGGTGGGTACTGCTGTTGCGGATGCCGGCGGCGTGCGGGGTGTTGACCGGGCTGGGCGCGCGGGGAGCGGGCGCGGCGGAGGGGACGGGTCCGCCGCCACCGTCCGAGGGGCGCGCGCTGTGCGCGGCGACTCCGCCGGAGGCGGGGTTGGCCGGGCGGGGCGTGGTGGCGGCCGGCTGACCGCCGCCGCCACCGCTGTCGGCGCGGGTGCTGTGGGTCCTGATGCCCTGGGCGACCATGGTCGCCGGGGAGCTGAGGACGGCGGCCGCCTTGCTCTCGGCGCCCTGCATGATGCGGTTGTTGCGGGAGGCGGCGATCTCGTCGCCGAAGCCGGGGACGAAACGGTAGATCATCGCGCTGGCGAAGATCGCCAGCAGGATGATGGCGAGGCCGGAGACGACGGCGGCGAGGGAGTCCGGGCCGCCGTCGGCGGCCAGGGCGCCGGCCAGGCCCAGCACGATCACGATGACCGGCTTCACCATGATCACCGCGATCATGATGCCCGCCCAGCGGCGGACGTGGCCCCACAGGTTCTTGTCGACCAGGCCGGAGTAGACGACCACGCCCAGCAGGGCGCCGACGTAGAGCAGGACGGCGCGCAGGAACAACTCCAGGTAGAGCACGCCGGCCGCGAGGATCGACACGAACGACACCAGGATCAGCATGATCGGGCCGCCGCCGATGTCGGTGCCCTTGCTCAGCGCGTCGGAGAAGGTGCCGAAGAACGTGTCCGTCTGGTCGCCGGTCGCCTTCGCCAGCACGTCCGTGACACCGTCCGTCGCCGACACCACCGTGTACAGGATCAGCGGGGTGAACGCCGACGCCAGGACCGTGAGCCAGAGGAAACCCACCGCCTCCGAGATCGCAGTCGTCAGAGGAACGCCGCGGACGGCCCGCTTGGCGACGGCCAGCAGCCACAGGACGAGGGTGAGAATCGCCGACGCGGCGAAGACGATGGCGTACTGCTGGAGGAACTTCTGATTGGTGAAGTCGACGTCCGCCGTCTCCTTCACGGCCTCGCTGAGCTTGTCCACCGTCCAGGCGGCGGCATCGGCACAGCCCTTGGCGAGGGAGGAGAGGGGGTCGAGGGGGGAGGTGGGGTCGATGTTGGGGGTGAGGTTGCGGGGGGTGGAGCCGGAGCGTTGGCCGCCCTGTTCGCAGTAGTCCTTGGCGGGGCCACGGATGAGATCGCAGGGGTCGTTGCTGGCCGTCGGGGACGGAGTTGGGGACGGCGCGGCGAAGACACGGGTGGCCCACAGCACCGTGGTGGCCTGCACGGCGGTGACGGCGGCCGCGATCCTAAGGAAGCGGTGGTTAGCGCGCATACGTGAAGCCTCCGTATTCCTCGACGGCCTTCGTCATGTCCTCGGCGGTGGAGGCCTTCTGGTCGCGCCCGACCGGTACGGGGCCGTCCTTCTGCTGGAAGTCGGTCACCTTCCAGTCGTTGTCGACCCACTTCAGCTCGTACGTCGTCGTGTACCAGCTCTCGGTGACCGGGTTGGTCGAGGCTTCGCCGGACAGACCGAAAAGCGACGTGTACCAGACCTCGACGGTGGCGTGGTCCGCGCTGAAAGCCGTGACTCTGGTGCCCACAGGGATGATCCGGGAGACGAACGTCTGGCCCTGGGGCGCGGTGCCGTCCTTGGTGAGGCCGATGTTGTTGAGGAACTTCTCGTTTGAGTACGCGTTGTCGAGGTCCGCCTGGCGGTGTGCGGCCACGTCGGCGGCGTACACAGTGTTCACGATCTCGTGCCGCCGGGCGGTGTCGAACATGTCGGCCGACCCCAAGGCCACCGCATAGTTCGCCGCCGCGCTCTGCGCCCCTTGCTGGTCGTGTGCGTACCCCGTCGGGATGCCCCCCGTCTTCGCCCGTACCGGTCGCTGTCCCGACGCCGCCGTCGCCGCGGAGTGCGGCTTGTCGGAGTTGGAGTCGGCCGAGGGGGAACCGCCTCCTCCGCGGTTCGCGAAGGCGATGGCGGCGATGAGGAGGACGACGACGCCGACGACCGTCACGAGGCTGCGGGAGGAGGAGCGGCCGGGGCGGCGGGCGCCGCCGTAGGGGTCGCCGCTCCGGCCGGGCAGGCGGGTGCGGGTCTGGCCGGTGCCGCCGTAGCCGCCGGGGCCGTCCGGGCGCGCGGGATCGCCGTAACCGTGCTCGTCTCCGAGACTCATGCCGCGTACGCCCCCTCGACGTCGTGCGGAACCACGTAGGTGTACGACGGTAGCCGTGCTGGTTCCCGCGCGGGCGCGGTGTGGTGACTCGACATCAGGGAAACGCAACCTCAGCCGGTGGGCACGACGGGTGGGCGGGGTGGTGGGGGCAACCGGGCGCGCCCGGAAGGTCGGACTGACGATGCTGACAGGTGCCGTGCGCGGGCGCGCGCCGGCGTGCGCTGGTCACGCGGGGTTACACGGCCATGCCGTACACGATGGTGAAGAGCGTGCCGAGCGAGCCGATGATGAAGACGCCGGTCAGGCCGGCGATGATCAGGCCCTTGCCCTGTTCGGCGCTGAAGGTGTCGCGCAGTGCGGTGGCGCCGATGCGCTGCTTGGCGGCGCCCCAGACGGCGATGCCCATGCAGAGCAGGATGGCGACGGCCATCACCACTTCGATCATCACCTTGGCCTCGTTGCCCAGGCTGCCGAAGGGGCCCCAGTCCGGAGCGATCCCGCCGATGATGGTGTTGATGTCTCCCTTATCGGCTGCGAGAAGCATGTAAGTCACCGCCCCTGTGTGGGTAGTTCCGGTCCTCTGCCCCTGCGGCGCAGAGGTCAGGCCTCATTGTCGCCGACAATGACGCTGTCGTATGTCGACTTGACGTCATTGATGGGCGGGTTCTGTACGAATACCTTGCCATCGTTGCGCCCCTGTTGCTCGGCCAGGTGTGTGACGGTGTGCGGAACGGCGTACGACGGGTCGTATGGTTACTCTGTGTATCACGGCGTGTCACGACCGGCAATGACACCGGACGGTCCGTCAAAGAGCCGTGGCCATGGCTTGGCAGGACGCTGGACGCGGTCGTAGGCGAACAGTCCGTGGCTGCCGCGCGGCCCGTTCGGCCGGTATCACACGTGGCTTCCACGCCCCGAGGCGCGACACGGCGGAGTGTCACCCGGAGGGTGACGGGGGTCAGCCAATGAAGGCGGTTACGCCCTCCGGGGTGCCCCAGCCGGTGGGGCCGTCGTAGCCCGACCGGGCGGTGCACAGGCAACTGGTGGAGCTACTGCCGACATCGCCGGCATCCCGCTCGCGCCCCCCTGACCGGTGGCGACTGTGGGTGACGTCATCCACAGCCGGTCCCGCTCCTCCAGACCGTGCCGCAGGGGCGGGGCATGCGCGCTCACCCGCCGGCGACGCCTGCGGGAATTGAAATGAGGACCGGAAAGAGAGTGGGGTCCTCCGCCATGAGCCGATACGTCAAGACGTTCCACGCCGTCGAGATCGGTGACGGCGGCGACGGGCGGGTGGGCCGAGCACGTCCGGCCGGCGCTGATGAGCGCGGGGGACCGGCTGACCGAGGAGGGCCGGACGCCCGAGGGCGCGGCCCGTGCCCAGCGGCTGTTCGAGGAGTACATGCCCGAGTTGGTCCCCGCACTCGACCGGCTCGCCGGCCAACTGGCCTCACCCCGGGCCAGGACGCTTCTCACCATGACAGCGGTGCGGCCGTTCTTCTCCGGCTGCACCCAGATCGGCCGCGAGGGCACCCTGCTCAGGAACTACGACTTCGCCCCCCGAACACTGCGAAGGCACCATCGTCTCCTCCCACTTCCTCCGCCCGGTGATCGGTGTGCAGGAAGCCGGGTGGGGTCTGCTGGACGGCATGAACGACGCCGGTCTCGCGGTGTCGCTCACCTTCGGCGGGCGGTTCGTCCACGGGCCGGGATGCGCGCTTCCCCTGGTGCTGCGCCATCTGCTGGAGACCTGCCGGACCGTCGAGGAGGCACTGGGCAGACTGCGCACCCTGTCCCTCGCGATCCCGCAGAACGTCACCCTCGTCGACCCGAACCGGACCGTGACGGTCTACGTCGGACCCGACATCCCGCTGACCGAGACGCCGGTCTCCTGCGCCGCCCACCACCAGCACCTGCCGGTGCCGGACGAGCAGGAGCGAGCCACCCGGACACAGGCGCGGCCGGCCGCCGTACAGGCAGCGGGAGTCGATGTCGCGGCGATGCTACGACCGCCGCTGTACCAATGCGCGTACGACGCATGGCACGCATGGCTGGGCACGGTGTACACGGCCCAGTACCGTCCCGCCGAGGGCCGTGTGACGTACCACTGGCCCGGAGAGAGTTGGGAGCACTCCTTCGCCGGCTTCTCCCCAGGATCCCGCACCGTCACCTTGGGGCTTGTGGACGAGAACGACGACCGCTGACACACACCCGACCCCACGTGGGAGGCACCCGCGTCCGTCGCGTCAGGAGTTCCCAGCCGACGGGGTGCTCGGGTCACCGCTCCGTGGTGGTGGGGCTTGACTCGACTCATAGCTTCCTCAAGGGAGTTGAGCGGGCGGGCTACGACGGTCACTGGGCCGACAGGGCTTGCGGTCGACACACCTTTGGCCGGAACCGCATTGCGCCCGCAACGCGTCGGTTGGTACAGATGGCCGAATCGATGGGTCTGTTGAGCAACGGGGGCAGGGGGTAACGGGAGTGCTCGACCCGGAGGCGATACCGCAGTACACGGGTGACCTGGGGAAGCTGGAGGAGGCCTGCGGCGGGCTGAAGGCGGACGCGGGGCACATCCGCGGCACCGGGCGGGACGTGCATGCCCGGTTCCAGGGGCTTTCGGCGTACTACCGGGCGCCGGAGGCGGAGCAGCTGTTCGCCACCACCCGGCCGGTCAAGGAGAAGGCGGACGACTTCGCCGGCGACCTGGAGACGGTCGCCTCCGCGCTGGCGGCGTATGCGTCCGACATCCGGCCGCTGGTGGCGAAGCTGGCGGAGCTGAAGCAGAAGGCGCAGACCTTCGTCGCCTCGGTCAAGGATGACGGGGATTGGCAGTACGACGGGGACAAGGTCGCCGAGCACAACCGGCTGCGGGACGAGGTCACGCAGACGGTGGCGGCGTTCTGGGCGGCGGAGCGGGCCTGCCACAACAAGATCACGGCGTTGTGGGGCGGGGTGCAGATGGTGGCCGGGGACGGCTCCAACCGCCCCGACCAGTACGGGTTCACCGCCGCGGACCTGAAGAATGCCAAGGTGCCGTGGGGCGATCCGGTGGAGGAAAAGCACCACTGGTGGGAGGTCGGCCACTGGGTGAAGTCCTTCGTGTGGGACGGCATCGTGGTGGACGGCATCTGGGGCACGATCAAGGGCCTGGGCACGCTGGTGGGCTTCGGCGGCTGGGAGGCGATGAAGCAGGCGTGGACGGGGCTGGCGCAGCTGGCCACCGGGCTGGCCCTGGCCTCCATCCCCGGGGTGGGCACCGCGTTCTGGGCGCTGCCGGAGGACAGGCTGCCGTCCTGGATCAAAGACTCGCGGCGGGCGCTGAAGGAGACCGGCAAGGCGCTGGTGGCCTGGGACGAGTGGGGCAAGAACCCCGCCCGCGCCGCCGGGGCGGTCACCTTCAACGTGCTCACCACGGTCTTCACCGGCGGCGCCGGCGGGGCGGCCTCGGGGGCGGGCAAGGCCGGCGCGGTGGCCCGGGCGATCTCGCTGGCGGGCAAGGCCGGGCGGATCATCGACCCGATGACGTACGTCGGCAAGGCCGCCGGGGCGGGCCTGTCCAAACTCGGCGACCTCGCCAAGGCCATCCGCGGCGCCGGCCGGATCGAGATTCCCCACCTGCCGAAGAACGCCCTCACCCTGCCCGAGGGCTCGATCAAACTGCCCGACGGCACCGTGCACCTGCCCGAGGGCGCCGCACTGCCGGCCGGGGCGGCGCGGCTGCCGGACGGCACCGTGCGCCTGCCGCACGACACCCCGGCCTTCCCCGAGCACACCACCAAGCTGCCCACCGAGCCGGGCGCCCCGGCCCGCTACCTGGACAGCCGGGGCAACCTCCTCGACGAACACGGCAGCGTCGTGCAGCACGCCGACGACGCCCCCACCGACATCGTCGACCGGCCCGAGACCGGCACCGGCACCTCGGCGTCGACGGGCGGCGGGGACACCCCGCACACCCCCACCCCGGTCCAGCAGCCCGCGCTGGCGAGCGTCGGTGCGCACACCGCCGAGCAGGCCGGACAGCACCTGCGGCTCGGCGACAGCTTCGACACCGGCCTGGGCGACGTGGGCCGCATCGGCGACGACGCGGCCACCCCGGCCGTCCACGCCGGCGGCGGCGACGCGCCCACCGTGCACGCCGGCGGCAGCGACACCCCCACCGTCCACGCGGGCGGCCCCGACACCCCCACCGTGCACGCGGGCGGCGACACCCCGCCCGTCCACACCGGCGACCACCTCCCCGGCGGCACCGCAGGCGACCACCTCCCCGGCGGTCGAGCCCCCGAGACCACTCCCACGGCCCGGCTCACCGAAACGGCACCCGGCGGCACCGCGGGGGAGCACATTCCCGGTGGTAGGAGCGACGACCTCGGCACCGGCGGCTCGTCGACAAGCCATGACCTGCCCGGGAACGGCGGCACGGACACCGTGCCCCACACGCACGAGCCGCCCACCGGCGGTGGCAACCTGGACGACCTCGGCGGACTGGGTGACGACGCGGGCGGGCTCGGCGACGACGCCGCACGCAATGGTGACGAGGCCCCGGGCCGGCATCCGGAGCAGCACAACGACGCCGGAAACGGTGACGGTCAGCACGCCGACGAGGCCGCGCGTCACCGGGAGATCATCGACGAGCAGGTCCGGCGTGCCAATCACGAGCCCGGCTATTTCGAGAAGTACTACAAGTCGAACGGCAATCGGAAGAGCCTGGACCTCGTCGATGAAACCGGTACGACGCCGCCCCAGTTGACGCGGGAGTCGCCGAACCACCCGTGGGTCGCGGTCCACGACGCCCCGCCGCCGCTCAAGCCGCGCTACCTCGGTGACTGGATCAAGCGCGGTCCCGACAGCGCGAGCCCGGAGGCGCTCTCGAAGCTGAACGAGGCCGCGGAGCACCGGCACCTCGCCATCCACCACGACAAGGTCATGGAGACCTGGAAGCAGGAGGCCAAGCAGGCGCACGAACACCACCCGACGTGGGAGACAGAGGCGGAGAAGATCGAAAGCCACGCCTCCTACCGCGAATCGCACATCCGGATGCGGGACGCCTCCGAGGCGTACGGCGAGGCGATCGCGGAGCACCACGTCATACCCGAGCACTACCCCGGTGCCACGCGTGAGCCGCTTCACGGACCTGCGAACGGCAACGATCAGTTCGACCAGGTCTGGCGGACGCAAGACGGCCGTTACGTCGTCGTCGAGGCCAAGAGCAGCGTCGACACGGAACTGGGCGCTCGCAATCTGCCGGATGGGAAGCGGGTTTCGCAGGGTACCAGGGAATATTTCCTCGATATTATCCGTGAAATGGAGGAACGAGGAAGGAATAACCCGGCTGAGGCAGAGCTGGCGGAAAAACTCATGGATGCCCTGGATGAGGGTAAATTGGACTACATAGTCGTCAAGGGGGAGAGGAATGCCGGAGAGTACGCTGGCTACCGCATGAGGCAGTTCGACATTTCTGACAGGAGTGCTCCGTGAGTGTCACCATCCCGCGTCACAGTTCGCCCGGTCCCGATGACGAGGGGTATGCGGAACGCCTCGGTCGGAGCGTGACGAAGGGCGTTCAGCGGCTGGAGCGGTCGCCTGGTTCGCTCGACATGTATCTCGGCACTGCCCTCTTGCATCTCCAGGCCCGTTGTGCTGTGGACCCGCGTGCGGCGCGGTTGGAGACGTGGGAGGCGGTGGTCACCGCCATGCAGATCTATTCCGCGCTGTTCGCGGTGACGGGTGCCACGGAGGGGACCGTGCAGTGCCGTATCGCGCACGAGGTCCGCACGATTCCCGCGATCGGCCCGCGTCCGTACGCCGACGCCGGCAACTGGCTCACCGCCTTCTGGCTGGCGGTGATCTGCCGTGACCAGAAGCGTCTCACCGAGCTGTGCGAGGTGCCGCTCGACCGGCTGCGCTCGCCCGAGGGTTCCTTCGACGAGTACGTCTACCACTGGGTGGCCGCGCTCCAGGCCTACTGGTTGCAGCGGCCCGGGCTTGTGGAGGAGCTGACTGCGGCGCTGCAGGGCTCGCATCCCGACGTCGCCCGCATCGCTCCTCGCGACCTGCTGCAGAACATCCTGTATCCGCCGATCAATCTCTTCTACCGGTTCCTGCGTCAGGACGTTCAGGGCTTCAACCAGGCCCTCGCGGAGGCTGTGGAGTTGCACAAGGCGTACTGGACCGCCGACCAGAAACGGACCGACAGTCCGTCGGGCATGGTCGCCCTCGCCCCCCTTGCCGTCGCCTGCCTCGCCCACGACGGAGGCATCCCGGTCGAGGTCGAGTCGGACTACCTGCCCAAGCACCTCCTCCAGCGCGACTGGCTCGGCGAGTTCGAGACGTGAGGATGTGCGGACGAGGGGCGAGGGACGAGGGCGGTTCGATCGGGCGGCCGGGTTGATGAGGAGACGTGACGTAGGGGGAGGCGCGTCGGTCGCATTCGTTCCCCGTCACCCCTTCCCCACGGAAAGCGCGGCGGCAGGTCTCGCTGTGCTCGAGGAGAACGCCTCACGGCTGGTCGACGGGCTGGAGGCCGACTCGACGGACCTGGGCGATGCCCTGGGCACCACACTCACCCTGGCCAAGTCGCACTGCCTGCTGGACCCGGAAGCGGCTCGGCTGCCCACGTGGGAGTCCTGGGTCACCGCGATGCAGGTCGGCTCCGCCGTGTTCGCCGCGGCGGTTACGTCCGAGGAGCACGTGGGCTGCCGCATCGCGGACAAGGACCGCATGCTCCGGGCCACCGGGCCGCAGCCGTACGTGAACGCAGGTGCCTGGCTCGCGGCCTTCTACCTGGCCGTGGTGTGCCGGGAGAGGGACAGGATCACGGCGCTGTGCCGAGTCCCGGTGTCCCTGCTGCGGGAATCCGGTTCCCGGTACGACGAGTTCCAGTACGCCTGGATCGACACGCTCCAGACCTACTGGCTCGGGGGTGCCGATCTCGGCGCGAAGCTGGTGGCCGCGGTCGACGGCACGGACCCGGCGGCCGCCGCCGTCGCGGATCCGGAGACAGCGGCGAAGCTGCTGTACCCGCCGATGGAGCTGTTCCATCGGTTCGTCCGGCAGGACCACGCCGGATTCAATCGGGCTCTGACCGACGCGCTGCAAGGGCACAAGGGGTACTGGAGCGAGGAGAGCCGCGCCCTGCAGAGCACGGGCCTCGTCGCTCTCGCCCCGCTTGCCATGACCTGTTTCGCCTACGACGCGGGATTTCCCATCGAGGTGAAGTCCGAGTACCTGCCCCTCGCCCTCGTGGAACGCTCCTGGGTGGGAGAGTTCCCCACGTGAGACGGAGTTCTTCCTCGCCCGTGCCCAGGCGGAAGGTCGGCATCCCGGACAGGAGCACGCCGTGACCGTCGTCAGCAGGCATGGCACTCCCGGCCCCCGTGCCGAAAGCTATGCCGAAGCACTCGGTAAGAGTCTTGCGATGTCCGTGGGGTGGCTCGACGAGTCGGCATCGATGATCGACTCTGCGTTCTCCAAGTCCTTGCTGCATCTGCAGGCTCGCTGCAAGGTCGATCCCGGAGCTGCGAAGCTGGAGACCTGGGAAGCTGTTGTCACAGCCATGCAGATCGGGGCCGCGCTGTTTGCCGTGACCGGCACCGAGGAGGGCATCGTCCGGTGCCGCGTCGCCCATGAGGTGCGCAGTATTCCGGCCATCGGCCCGCGGCCGTATGCGGACGCCGGTAATTGGCTTACGGCGTTCTGGCTGGCCGTTGTGTGCCGCGACCAGAAGCGCTTGACTGCGCTGTGCGAGGTCCCGTTGGAACGGCTTCGCTCCACCGAGGGCTCGTATGACGAGTACGTCTACCACTGGGTGGGCGCCCTCCAGGCGTACTGGCTTCGGCGACCAGGTCTGGTCGAGGAGTTGATGAAAGCGCTGCAGAAGTCGCATCCCGAGGTCGCGCGGGTTGCTCCGCGCGACCTGTTGCAGAACATCCTGTATCCGCCGATCAATCTCTTCTACCGGTTCCTGCGTCAGGACGTTCAGGGCTTCAATCAGGCCTTGGCGGAGGCGGTGGAGTTGCACAAGGCGTACTGGACCGCGGACGAGGACCGGACCGACGACCCGTCGGGCATGGTCGCCCTCGCCCCGCTCGCTGTCGCCTGCCTGGCCCACGACGGAGGCATGCCGGTCGAGGTCGAGTCGGACTACCTGCCCAAGCACCTCCTCCGGCGCGACTGGCTCGGCGAGTTCGAGACGTGAGGAGGTGAAGACGTGAGACGTGAAGACAGGGGGTGAGGGTGGGTCGGTCAGGGGTGGTTGTTTTCCACGAAGTGGTCGAACTCGCCGGCCTGTATGCCGAGGACGAAGACCCGCCACTTGCGGCGGGTGGTGGTGACCACGGTGTCCGGGGCGCTGGTCTCGCGGAGGTAGACCGGGGCGTCGTCGCCGTCGCCCTCGCCGAGGGCAGCCTGAAGCTGCCGGACGGCACCGTTCACCTGCCGGAGGGCTCGGCCCTGCCCGAGGGCGCGACCAGACTCGCGGACGGCCGCATCCGGCTGCCGCATGACACCTCCGCCTTTCCCGAGGGCACCCCCAGACTCCCCACCGGCGAAGGCGCCCCGGCGCGCTATCTGGACAGCCAGGGCAACCTCCTCGACGAGCACGGCAACGTCCTCCACGACGCCGGCCACGCCCCCACCGACATCGTCGACCGGCCGGAACCGGGCAGCACCCCGACCGCGGGCGCGGACACCCCGCACACCCCCACCCCGGTCGAACAGCCGGCGATGGCCGGCGCCGGCGCACACACCGCCGAGCAGGCCGCCCAGCACCTCCGCCTGAGAGGAGGTCGTCAGATATCACGCAGTGCCGGACAATTTCTCTGACGCTCACGAAGTGGCGCCGCTGGGTACCGAAAACCGCAGGTTCGATCACATATATGAAAGCGGTGACCGCCACCTGATTGTTGGGGTCAAAGCTCCCAAACGATAAATAACATGCTGAAGTGCCCCAAGGAGACTGTACTCGCACTCAAGCTTTTCAGTCAGCCTCCTCGGTCAGCTTCGTGCGGGTAAGCTGGATTGCGTGCTCGTCAGGGCGATCGAAAGTCCCGGTCATCACATCGGCTACATCATGAAGTAGTTCGACATAGGGTAGAGGGGGCAATGCTGTGCCCGTAATCGTAAGTCGTCACGAATTCCCTGCAGAGGGTGCTGAAGAGCGCAATGAGCTGCTGCGTCAAGCGGCCGGTGCGGTGATCGACGAGCTTGAGGGAAGCGCGAGCAATCTTGAGCAGGCGTTCCTTCTTACATTTACGGAAGCGACATCGCGTTGTTTGCTCGACCCGCTGGCGGAGTATGCTCCCACGTGGCGTGCGTGGGTGTCGGCTATGCAGGTCGGGTCCGCACTCTTTGCCTCGGCCAC
Organism: Streptomyces echinoruber; assembly: GCF_014651135.1. Classification (GTDB taxonomy): domain Bacteria; phylum Actinomycetota; class Actinomycetes; order Streptomycetales; family Streptomycetaceae; genus Streptomyces; species Streptomyces echinoruber. The sequence goes on along the minus strand of NZ_BMWH01000029.1, from coordinate 76,831 downwards.
TGCTTCGGAAGAGCGGATCGACGCACGCATCGCGGGCAAGGTTCGGTCCATTCCCGTGTCAGGTCCCAACTCTGCCGCAAATCCGGGGAACTGGGTCAAGGCTTTCTGGCTGGCAATTGTGTGCCGCGAGCAGGATCGGATGACCCAGTTGTGCAACGTTCCGATTTCTCTGCTGCGGGCTTCCGGTACGGAATATGATGAGTACGTCTATGCATGGATCGATGCGTTGCAAAGTTACTGGCTCCAGCGAGGGAATGTAAGTGAGAAGCTGGTTGCCGCAGTCAATGGAACCAAACCGGACGCGACTGTGATCGCCAGCCGGGCACTGATGCTCAAAATCCTCTATCCGTCGTTGGAGCTGTTCTACCGTTACTTGCGTCAAGACCGCGAGCAGTTCAACACCGTACTTGCCGAGGCGCTTCAGTGGCACAAGGAATACTGGACGGAAGACGAGGATCGTGCCTCCAGCAGTGAGGGGCTGGTGGCGCTCGGGCCGTTGGCGATGGCGGCTCTCGCGCACGATGCGGGGTTCCCGTTTCAGGTCCAGTCCGAGTACCTGCCCAGGGCTCTTGTCGAAGGAGCGTGGATCGGTGAATTCGACACCTGAAGGTCTTGATGTGCCGCTCGGCTCATTCCTCTCTCAAGGATCATCTTTCGATGAGCGGTGAGCGCGCGCACGCCGTGACCGTCAACATTCCGCGTCACAGCTCGCCCGGTCCCGATGACGAAGGCTACGCGGCAGACCTCGGCGAAGACGTGCTGGAGGACGTGCAGGACCTTGCGGAGTCGCCCGATTCGATCGACATGACTCTCGGCACGGCTCTTCTGCACCTTCAGGCCCGTTGTGCCGTGGACCCGCGTGCGGCGAGGTTGGAGACGTGGGAGTCGGTGGTCACCGCGATGCAGCTCTACTCGGCACTGTTCGCGGTGACCGGCGCGAGCGACGGTGTGGTCCAGTGCCGTATCGCGCACGAGGTTCGCACGATTCCCGTGATCGGACCGCAGCCGTATGCGGACGCGGGCAACTGGCTCACCGCCTTCTGGCTGGCGGTGATCTGCCGTGATCAGAAGCGCCTCACCGAGCTGTGCGAAGTACCAGTGGAGCGGCTGCGCACTGACGAGGGGGCGTTCGACGAGTACGTCTACCACTGGGTGGGCGCTCTCCAGGCCTACTGGTTGCGGCGTCCGGATCTGATCGAGCGGCTCACCGCAGCCCTTCAGGGCTCGCATCCTGATGTCGCCCGCATCGCTCCTCGCGACCTGCTGCAGAACATCCTGTATCCGCCGATCAATCTCTTCTACCGGTTCCTGCGTCAGGACGTTCAGGGCTTCAATCAGGCCTTGGTGGAGGCGGTGGAGTTGCACAAGGCGTACTGGACCGCCGATCAGAAACGGACCGACAGTCCGTCGGGCATGGTCGCCGTCGCCCCGCTCGCTGTCGCCTGCCTGGCCCACGACGGAGGCATGCCGGTCGAGGTCGAGTCGGACTACCTGCCCAAGCACCTCCTCCGGCGCGACTGGCTCGGCGAGTTCGAGACGTGAGGAGGTGAGGGCGTGAAGACAGGAGCGAGGGCGGGGTCGGTCAGGGGCGGTTGTCCTCCACGAAGTGGTCGAACTCGCCGGCCTGTACGCCGAGGACGAAGGCCCGCCACTTGCGGCGGGTGGTGGTGACCACGGTGTCCGGGGCGCTGGTCTCGCGGAGGTAGACCGGGGCGTCGTCGCCGTCGCCCTCGCCGAAGGCGATCTCGATCCAGGGGCCGGGGCCGGTCGCCTCCGGCGGGGCGGCCCGGGTCCAGGTGAGGGTGGAGGGGACGTCAGTCATGGCGGGGCTCCTGCTTGAGGGCCTTGAGGGTGGTGAGGAGGGCGGCGAAGGCGGCCGGTGCGGCGGTGAGTATCGCGCCGGTCGGGTCGCTGCTCTCGGTGAGGTGGATCGTTTCGGTGGTGGGGGAGGCGGCGACGTGGAGGCAGGAGTTGCCCTGGGCGCAGTGGGACGACTTCTGCCAGGCGAGTTGGGCCATCTCGGGTTTCCTCACAGGTCCTGGACCACTTTGTGGATGAAGTCCCGCGATTCCTCGGGGGAGAGCGCGCAGGCCCCCATGCGGTCGAGCAGCACGCGGTACTTGTCGAGCTGGGCTTCGGAGTCGAGGAACACCGGGCCGTGCGACTGGTCGAGGTTCACGGTGTCGAGCTGCGGTACCGGTCCCTTGGCGTAGTAGATCGATTGTCCGGATCCGGGGAAGGTTCCGGCGTCGAAGGGGATCACCTGGATGGTGATGTGCGGGCGCTCGCTCATGTCCAGCAGGTGCCGGAGCTGCGCACGGGTGACGGAGGGTCCGCCGAACTTCATGCGCAGCGCGGCCTCGTGGATGATCGCCTGGTGCGGCGTCGGCGGGTCGCGATAGAGGACGGCCTGGCGCTTGATGCGGAACGAGACCCGGTGCTCGATGTCGGGCGGTGACATCTCCGGGACGTCCTGGCGGAAGATCTCGCGGGCGTAGTCGGTGGTCTGGAACAGGCCCGGGATGTGCACGGTCACGGCGGTGCGCAGCTGTGTCGCGTAGTGCTCGACCTCGGCCAGGTCCAGCAGCGCCGCGGGCAGGATCTCGCGGTACTCCTCCCACCAGCCGCGTGACCGTTCCGTCGCCATCTCGCTCAGCGCCTCGACGAGGGCCCGGTCCCCGCAGTCGTAGTGGCAGGCCAGCGTGCGGATGCGTTCTGGGCTGACACCTGCCCGTCCGGCCTCGACGTTGCTGATCTGGTTCTGCTGCACGCCGAGCAGTCGGCTCGCCTGTGTGGAGGTCAGGCCGGCGCGTTCCCGGAGTTTGCGCAGCTCGGCGCCCAGACGGAGCTGACGACCCGTCGGATTGCTTCTCACGGGTGTCCTGCCTTCCTCGTCACCCACACGAGTGGTAAATCAGCGCTTTTACGGAAACCGTGTAAGACCTTTTACGGATGTCGCTACCTTATCGCCCAGGCGCCCTCCGCCCAGAAGCACACCGTCCGACGGGGCGGCCGCGTCACTGGGCAACCGTGGACACAACCCCAACTCCCCTCAGTGATCGGAGACTTCCATGGCCACCGTATCCCCGTCCTGGGCCTACACCCTTCACCTCCCGCGTGATCCACGCTCACCGGGGATCGCGCGTACGACGCTGCGGGCGGTGCTCGCCGCCCGGGGAATGGCCGAACTGGTGCCGACGGCCGAGTTGTTGGCGGCGGAGTTGCTGGCCAACGCGCATCTGCACACCCGGGGGCCCTACGCGCTGCGGATCCGGGGCGAGGAACGGGGGCGCCTCCAGGTGGGGGTGTGGGACAGGGACCCGCGGGTGCCGGCCGGGTTCCGGGCCGACGGGGAGCCGGTCGTCGTGGCCGGGGAGGAGGACGAGCACGGGCGGGGGCTGCAGCTCGTACGGGCCTGCGCGGACGCGTGGGGGGTGTCGGTGCTGCGGGAGCACGGGGCGTCCAGGGGAGGGAAGCTGCTGTGGGTGGAATGTCACCCGGACGGCGTAGGGCGGCGGCCGGCCGGCGGAGGGTGAGTCACCGCGCTCGTTACGGTGGTGGGCGAGGACGCCGTCGAGGCAGCGGGGCAGGAGGGCACAGGAGGGGGAGGGAGGAAGGCGGTCGCGTCATGGCCTGGTCACCGTCGTCGCCGTCACTGTCACCATCGCTGTCACTGTCACCATCGCTGTCACTGTCACCATCGCTGTCACCGTCACCGTCACCGTCGCCGGGGCGTACGGAGGTGAGTGCGGCCGGGGGACTGCGGGTGCGGGAGGGGATTCCGGCGGACCGGGGTTGTTTTCTCGCCTCCGCGGGGCACAGTGAGGGCCGATGAAGCGCGTCTCATGGTTCAGCGGACTTCAGCGGGTCCCCCAGTGGGTCCTCCCCCGGCGGATTCTTCCCCGGAAGGGACGCCCCCGGCGTGCCCTGGTCTGGGCGACGGCGTTGCTCGCCGCGACCTCGGCGTCGGCGGCGGCCGCCGCCGACGGGCCCGGGCCGCTGGGTGTGACGGCGGTGGCCGGGCGGACGGCGGTGAGCGAGCGGGTCGGCGCGCTGTTCCCGGCCGACCGGGCGGAGCGGCTCGCCGGCGGGCACTTCTGCACCGCCTCCGTGGTGCGCAGTCCCCGGCGGGACCTGATCGTCACCGCCGCGCACTGCGTGGACGACGGCGACGACCTGGTCTTCGTGCCCGGGTACCGGAACGGCGAGGCGCCGCATGGGGTGTGGGCCGTGCGCCGGGTGTTCCTGCCCGACGGGTGGACGAAGCGGCGGGACGAGGACGACGACGTCGCCTTCGCCGCGTTGGAGGAGCGGGACGGGCGCGACGTCGAGGACGTCGTCGGTGGGAACCGGTTCGTCACCGGGAGCGCCACCGGGGCCACCGCCGTGACCGTCACCGGGTATCCGGACGCCCGCGAGGTGCCGGTCTCCTGCACCAACAGGCCGACCTCCTACAGCCGTACCCAGCAGCGCATCTCCTGCCCCGGGTTCGGCGGCGGGACCAGCGGCAGCCCGTGGGTCAACGGGGACCACGAGGTGGTGGGGGTGCTCGGCGGGTTCCACCGGGGCGGGTACGACCCGGACGTCTCCTACAGCGTGGTGCTGGGGGCGCACGCCGCGGAGCTGTACCGGGACGCCGCGAGTGACCCCTGAGACGGCGGGGAAGGAGACCTGACGTTTCGTCAGGATGCGGTCGGCGCATGATCACACCGAAGGGCGGGGGCCACCTCTACACTGACGCGTGGCGGACTCCCGGGCGGTGAGGGGCGGGTGACGGTGCGTAAGGTGTGGATCGCGGCGGGCGCCGCCGTCGGCGGCGGGCTCGCCTTCGTCATGCTCCTCGTCGTCGGCGTGTACGTCGTCGCCGGCAACCTGCTGAACGGCGCCGGCGGCACGGTCGCCCTCGCCAAGGGATCCGTGCCGGCCGCCTACCGGCCGCTGGTGCAGAAGTGGGGCAACCTGTGCCCCGCGATCAACCCGGCGCTGCTGGCCGCGCAGTTGTACCAGGAGAGCGGGTTCAACCCCAGGGCCGTGAGCCCGGCGAAGGCCCAGGGGATAGCGCAGTTCATCCCGGGCACCTGGGCCACCCAGGGCATCGACGGGGACGGCGACGGGGACCGGGACGTGTGGGACCCCAACGACGCCATCCCGTCCGCCGCGTCCTACGACTGCCACCTCGCGTCCTACGTGAAGGACGTACCTGGGAACCTGGCCGAAAACATGCTGGCCGCCTACAACGCCGGGGCGTACGCGGTGATCAAGCACCAGGGTGTGCCGCCGTATTCGGAGACGCGGAACTACGTCAAGACGATCACCACGCTCGCGCAGAGCTTCGCCGCGCCCGTCACCCGGCTCGACCCCTCGCGGCAGGCCGCCGGGGCGATCGAGTTCGCGCAGAAGAAGCTCGGCACCCCCTACCTGTGGGGCGGGGAGGGCACGCCCGAGCAGGGCGGGCGGTTCGACTGCTCGGGGCTGACCCAGGCGGCGTACGAGAGCGTCGGCATCACCCTGCCCCGCGTCGCCAACGACCAGTACAACGCCGGCCCGCACCCCTCGCGCGGCGAACTGCTCCCCGGCGACCTGGTGTTCTTCTCCGACGACCTGACCAACTCCCGCGCCATCCGGCACGTCGGCATCTACGTCGGCGGCGGCTACATGATCGACGCGCCGCGCACGGGGGCCGTGATCCGGTTCGACCCGATCGACACGCCGGACTACTTCGGGGCCACCCGGGTGAC
>NZ_BMWH01000029.1:0-70979 GCF_014651135.1 Streptomyces echinoruber | reverse complement strand
GAACGTATCAAACGAAGCCGTGCGTTCCTGTTGACGTAGCCGGACGGACGTCGAACGGGGCACGGCCAGCTCGTCGCGCCGACAGCGGACGCGGATCTACAACCACGGGGGTGGGCAGGAGCGGCGCACACAGGGTGCGCCCGGAGACACACGACGAAGGGGCCGCAGCACCATGGCTGTACTCGCCGCATCGGCGCCACTCGCCGAATCCGGGTCCAACCCCGACGTCAACCTGCTCTACGACGTCAACGGCCTGGCCAAACAGGCGCCGCACTGGTTCGACCGGGTGGTGTCGTACATCGGCGAGTACGGGCTGCTCGTCGCGATGGTGCTGCTGGTGCTGGGGTGCTGGTGGTCCGTACGGCGGCGGGCGGCCGAGGACACGGTGCCGACCATGGCCGCGCTGGTGTGGGCACCGCTGGCCGCCGCGCTCGCGGTGCTGGTCAACGTGCCGATACGGGGGTTCGTGGAGCGGCCGCGGCCGTTCCTGGAGCACCGGGGGCTCGACGTCCTCGTATCCGGCAAGACCGACTACTCGTTCGTGAGCGACCACGCGACGATCACCATGGCGCTGGGCGTCGGGCTGTTCGTCGCGCACCGCAGGTTCGGCCTCGCCGGGATCGGGCTCGCCCTGGCCGAGGGCTTCTGCCGGGTGTACATGGGGGTGCACTACCCGACCGACGTGGTCGGCGGATTCGCGCTCGGGACGGCGGTCGTGCTGCTGCTGTCGCCGGCCGCGGTGGCGGTGCTCACGCCCGTGCTGCGGGCGGTGGAGCGCTCGCCCCGGACGGGATGGCTCGTGCGCAGCAGGAGGCGGGAGCCGGTGGGCGCCGCGGACGCGGTGATCTCCGAGGCCGCGGGCGGGCGCGGGGAGCGCGATCTGGCGGCGTGAGGCCCGCGGGCGGGCGCGGAGAGTGCTTGATTCGGTGGTGTGAGGTCCGTGGGCGGGCGCCGAAAGCCGCTTGATTCGGTGGTGTGAGGTCCGTGGGCGGGCGCGGGGAGCGCGATTCGGTGGCGTGAACCCTTGCGCCCCGCGTTCTGCACGCGGGGCGCGCCGGTCCGCGCCGGTCCGCGCCGGTCCACGCCGGTCCGCGGCGCCCGCGGCGCCCGCGGCGCCCGCGGAGGCACCGCGGTCTACAGCGCCTGCGGGAAGTCGAAGAAACGCTCCGGGTCGTACCGGTGCTTCAGCTTCGCCAGCCGGGTCGCCGCGTCCCCGTAGTACGCCGTGCGCCAGTTCCGCAGGCCGGGGTCGGTGTAGTTCTGGTAGGCCGCGCCGGAGGCGTACGGCCGCATCGCCGCGTGGGCCGAGGCGAGCCAGGCGCGGGCCGTGTCGCCCGCCGTGCCCGCCGGCCAGGAGACCAGGTACTGCGCCAGCATCCGGGAACGGCGGTGGACGAAGGCCGTGGCCGTGGGGGAGACGCGGTTCACCGCGCCGCCCAGCGCCGTGAGCTGGACGGTGCCGGAGCCGCCCCGCACGGCGCGGACGCGGGACAGCAGCTGCTGGATGCCGGCCGCCGGGAGGGAGCGGTCGTAGAAGTCGGAGACGGCGGCGTACGTCTCGCGGCGCAGGGCGCCCTGCGGGGAGCGGCCCGGGGTGGAGCCGGGCAGGTGGCACTGGGCGTCGGTGGGGAAGGAGGAGCAGCCGGCGTAGGCCTCCATCGCGCCCTCGTAGGAGTGGCGCCGCAGCGAGACGCCGCTCGCGGGGGCGCCGGCGCGGTCGGCGAGGCGGTCGACGGCGTTCTGCAGTTCGCCGTACGTGCCCAGGGAGAAGGCCGCCACGGAGACCGTCGGGGTGTGGCCGGGGGAGCAGGACAGGTGCAGCGCGGACCAGATCTCGTCGGGCTGGGCGGGGCCCCACTCCTGCCAGGCCCGCAGCACCGCCGCCGCCTTCGCCCAGGGCCAGGTCAGGTGCGCGGAGACGGCCTGCGGGGCGGGGTGGGTGCGGAAGTGGAGCTCGGTGACGACGCCGAAGTTGCCGTTGCCGGCGCCGCGCAGCGCCCAGAAGAGGTCCGGCTCGTGCCGCGCGTCCACCGTCAGCTGCCGGCCGTCCGCCGTGACCAGTGTGGCCCGGGTGAGGCTGTCGCAGGTCAGGCCGTAGGCGCGGGAGACCACGCCGTGGCCGCCGCCGAGGGTGAGGCCGGATATGCCGACCGTGGGGCAGGAACCGGCGGGGATGGTCGCGCCCTTCGCGGTGAGCGCGCGGTAGACGTCGATCAGCTTGGCGCCGGCGCCGATCACCGCCTGGCCGCCGCCGGCGCGGATCCGGTCCAGGCGCGACACGTCGAGGATGAGCCGGCCGTTGCCGGAGGAGTAGCCCGCGTAGGAGTGGCCGCCGTTGCGGACGGCGACGCGCAGGCCGTGGGCGCGGGCGTACGCCAGGGCGGTGCGGATGTCGTCGGCGTGCGCGACGTACGCCACCGCGGCGGGCGTGAGGGAGTCGAAGCGGGTGTTGTAGAGGCGGCGGGCGGTGCTCCAGGCGGCGTCGCCGGGGCGGACCAGGGTGCCGTCCAGGTCGCGGGCGAGGGCCGGCCAGTCGGGGGCGGCCGCCGTGGCGCGGGTGCCCGCCGGCCCCGTGCGGGCCGTGGCCGCCGTACGGACCGTCGCGGCCGTGTCCCGTGTCCGTGCCGTCCGGGCGGCCGCCGTGCCGCCGCCCGTACCGGCGCCGCACGCGCCGACCGCCGTGGCCGCGAGCGCGGCCGCGCCGCTCGCGATGACCGTCCGCCGTTCCATGGATGACTCCCGCCTTCCGCCTGCCGTCGTGGAGCCAGACGGGTTTCCGTACCCGGTGGGTTCCACGGGGGCGGGCACGGTTCGGGCACGGTTCGGGCATGGGGTGCGCGGGCCGGCGGCCGGGGTGACGATCAGGGTGACGGCCGGGGTTACGGCCAGGGTGTCGATCAAGGGACCCGGCGGCCCGGGGACGGCCGGGCGGCCGGGGCGGCGCCGAGGGGATCGGCGCCTTCGCCGCCGCGGCGTCCACCGCCCGTAACCTGCAGGTCGGAACCTTCGCGTGCTCTCCCCGTGAGCATTCCGTGATCTCACCGCACTGACGCCAGGGGTTCACTCTCCGTTTACTTACGACCTTCGGCCGCTTCACCTGTTCTGCCTAATTTCGGCCGTACCGGTGCGGAGTGCGGCCCTGCGACGCGCTCTCGCATCAGCCCGCACCCGCAGCCTGAGAGAGCAGTCTCACAGGACTCGCACACGACTTCGCACGCCGCCGACGACGGGGCGGCGGCTCCTGGAAGGAACCTCCGAAAAGTGAAGCTTCAGCGCAAGAACCGGCTTCGCACCCTTTCGCTCGGTGCTGTCGCGGTCTGTGGCGCCCTGGCGCTCTCGGCGTGCGGCTCCGACGACACGGGTGGCAAGGACGGCGGCAGCGGCAACTCCACGGCCAACGCCAGCTCCATCAAGTGCGACAACGCCAAGGGCCAGCTGCTGGCCGACGGCTCTTCCGCGCAGAAGAACGCCATCGACGCCTGGGTGAAGCAGTTCTCCGCCGCCTGCGGCGTGCAGATCAACTACAAGGGCGGCGGCTCCGGCGCCGGCGTCACCGCGTTCACCCAGGGCCAGGTCGCCTTCGCCGGTTCCGACTCCGCGCTGAAGCCCGAGGAGGTCACCGCCTCCAAGAAGGTGTGCAGCGGCGGCCAGGGCATCGACCTGCCGATGGTCGGCGGCCCGATCGCGGTCGGCTACAACGTCCCGGGCGTCGACCACCTCGTCCTGGACGCGCCGACCCTCGCCAAGATCTTCGACAGCAAGATCACCAACTGGAACGACGGCGCCATCAAGAAGCTGAACCCGAACGCGAAGCTTCCCAACCTGAAGATCCAGGCCTTCCACCGCTCCGACGAGTCCGGCACCACGGACAACTTCACCAAGTACCTCAAGGCCGCCACCCCCGAGAACTGGCCGTACTCCGGCGGCAAGGCCTGGCAGGCCAAGGGCGGCCAGTCCGCCCCGCAGTCCTCCGGCGTGGCCCAGCAGGTCAAGCAGACCTCCGGCGCCATCGGCTACTTCGAGCTGTCCTACGCCAAGGACGGCATCAAGACCGTCGACATCGACACCGGCGCCGCCTCCCCGGTCAAGGCGACCGTCGCCAACGCCTCCAAGGCCATCGCGGACGCCAAGGTCGTCGGCACCGGCAAGGACCTGTCGCTGCAGCTCAACTACAAGACCAAGGCCGACAACGCCTACCCGATCGTCCTGGTCACCTACGAGATCGTCTGCGACAAGGGCAACAAGCCCGCCACCCTCGCCGCCACCAAGGCCTTCCTGCGCTACATCGCCGGCGAGGACGGCCAGAAGATCCTCGAGCAGAACGACTACGCGCCGATCCCCGACGCGATCATCAGCAAGGTCCGCAGCACCATCGAGACCCTGAGCTGACCTCAGGTGCGATCCGGCCCCGGACCGCGGGCACCCGAACGGGCGCCGCACCGGGGCCGGACCGCACCGTCCGGTGCACCGCCGCCTGAAGCCCCGCCTGCCGCGCGGGCTTTTGCAGACCGGAGAACCCCGATGGACCCGATGGACCCGATGGACACACCCACCCAGACAGCCGACGCACCTCCCCGCACCCTCCGGCCGTCCCCGGCCGAGCAGAAGCGCGCCGCACGCGGCGCCACCCGCCCCGGAGACCGCATTTTCCTCGGCCTCTCCCGCGGCTCGGGCATCCTGCTGCTGGTGATCATGGCCGCGATCGCGGTCTTCCTCACCTACCGCGCCGCCCTCGCCCTCAGCAAGGACGACGCCAACTTCCTGACCGCCTTCGAGTGGAACACCGGCCTGGTGCCGCCGAAGTTCGGCATCGCCGTCCTGGCCTTCGGCACGGTCGTCTCCTCGATCATCGCCATGGTCATCGCGGTCCCGATCGCGGTCGCCATCGCGCTGTTCCTCACCCACTACGCCCCGCGCCGCCTCAGCGGCCCCATCGCGTACGTCATCGACCTGCTCGCCGCCGTGCCGTCCATCGTCTACGGCCTGTGGGGCGCGCTGATCCTCGTACCGCACATGAACGGCCTGTTCGGCTGGCTCGACGACTACCTCGGCTGGACCGGCGTCTTCTCCTGGGACCAGGGCCCCCCGCGCTCGATGCTCACCGTCGGCGTCCTGCTGGCGATCATGATCCTGCCGATCATCACCAACGTCAGCCGCGAGGTCTTCCGCCAGGTCCCGCGGACGCACGAGGAGGCGGCCCTGGCCCTCGGCGCCACACGCTGGGAGGTCGTCCGCATGGCCGTCCTGCCCTTCGGCCGCTCCGGCGTGATCTCCGCCTCCATGCTCGGCCTCGGCCGCGCGCTCGGCGAGACCATGGCCGTGGCCACCGTGCTCTCCCCGGACTTCGACCTCCACGCCAGCCTGCTCAACTCGGGCGGCGGCACCTTCGCCCAGAACATCGCCAGCAAGTTCAGCGAGGCCACCGAGTTCGGCCGCGACGCGCTCATCGCCTCCGGCCTGGTCCTGTTCGTCATCACCCTGCTGGTCAACGGCGCGGCCCGGGCCATCATCGCCCGCCGCAAGGAGTACTCGGGGGCCCACGCATGAGCACCGCGGCAGTCGTCACCGGCAAGCACGCCGGCTCCCTGCGGGGCGCCCGCCTGCCCAAGTGGGCCCCCCTGGCCATCGCGGCCGTCTCGATCGCCCTCGGCCTCGGCATCAGCGCCGCCGCCGGCCTGCACAGCAAGATCCAGTGGGCCCTGATCGCCGCGCTCCTCCACGTCGTGGGCACCTACGGCATCGCCGCCCGCGTGGAGGGCCGCCGCCAGGCCAAGGACCGCGTCGCGACCTCCCTGGTGTGGGTCGCCTTCCTGCTCGCGGTCGTGCCGCTGGCCTCCCTGGTGTGGTCGACCGTGCGGCGCGGCGTGAAGGTCCTGGACCTCTACTTCCTGACCCACTCCATGGGCGTCGTCGCCGACAGCGAACCGGGCGGCGGCATCTACCACGCCATCATCGGCAGCCTGGAGCAGATCGGCCTCGCCACCCTGATCGGCGCGCCCATCGGCGTACTCACCGCGATCTACCTGGTGGAGTACGGGCGCGGCCGGCTCGCCAAGTCCGTCACCTTCTTCGTCGACGTGATGACCGGCATCCCGTCGATCGTCGCGGGCCTGTTCATCCTCAGCATCATGCTCATGCTCGACCTGCAGCCCTTCGGCTTCGCCGGCTCGCTGGCCCTGGCCATCCTGATGATGCCGGTGGTCGTCCGCTCCACGGAGGAGATGCTCAAGCTCGTCCCGAACGAGCTGCGCGAGGCCTCCCTCGCCCTGGGCGTGCCGAAGTGGCGCACCATCCTCAAGGTGGTCCTGCCGACCTCGATCGGCGGCATCACCACCGGCATCATGCTGGCGGTCGCCCGTATCGCCGGCGAGACCGCGCCGGTCCTGCTGCTCGTCTTCGGCAACCCGTTCATCAACAACAACCCGTTCGAGGGCGCACAGGCGTCGCTGCCGCTGTACATCTACCAGCAGTACTCGCAGAGCGCCGGTTCGCCCCACGCGTTCAACCGCGCGTGGGCGGCCTCCCTCACCCTGATCGCCTTCGTGATGATCCTCAACCTGGCGGCCCGCGGCATCGCCCGCTGGAAGGCCCCGAAGACCGGTCGCTGACGGCGGCCACCGAAGCGACCGAAGACTCTGGAAGTGAAGTAGCGAACATGGCCAAGCGAATCGACGTCAGCGGACTCACCGCCTACTACGGCTCCCACAAGGCGATCGAGGACATCTCGATGACGATCGAGCCGCGGACGGTGACGGCGTTCATCGGGCCGTCCGGATGCGGCAAGTCGACGTTCCTGCGCACCCTCAACCGCATGCACGAGGTCACGCCCGGCGGGCGGGTCGAGGGCAAGGTCCTGCTCGACGACGAGGACCTCTACGGCGCCGGGGTCGACCCGGTGTCCGTACGCCGCGAGATCGGCATGGTGTTCCAGCGGCCCAACCCCTTCCCCACGATGTCGATCTTCGACAATGTGGCGGCCGGGCTGCGGCTGAACGGCATGCACAAGAAGAGCGAACTGCAGGACGTCGTGGAGAAGTCGCTGCGGGGCGCGAACCTGTGGAACGAGGTCAAGGACCGGCTGAACAAGCCCGGCGCCGGCCTCTCCGGCGGTCAGCAGCAGCGGCTGTGCATCGCGCGGGCGATCGCCGTCGAGCCGAAGGTCCTGCTGATGGACGAGCCGTGCTCGGCGCTCGACCCGATCTCCACGCTGGCGATCGAGGACCTCATCGGAGAACTGAAGGAGCGCTTCACGATCGTCATCGTGACGCACAACATGCAGCAGGCCGCGCGCGTGTCCGACCGGACGGCGTTCTTCAACCTCGCCGGAGTGGGGCAGCCGGGACGGCTCGTCGAGATCGACGACACCGAGCGGATCTTCTCCAACCCGTCGGTGCAGGCGACCGAGGACTACATCTCCGGCCGGTTCGGCTGAGCCGGGGCGTCGACCCGGCCCGACCCGACCCGACCCGACTTGACTCGGTGCCGGTGCCGGTGCCGGTGCCGGTGTCGGTGCTCGGTGGTGACTCCTCGCGGTGCTGCATGGCGGTGCCACCGCGAGGCCGGGAAGGGCCCGCCCCTGGGGTTCGGGGGCGGGCCCGTCCGTGTTTTTTGCCCACCCGCCCGCCCGTCTCGGTGGGGCACATGCCCCGCCACGGGGCTCTGCCCCGGACCCCGGCGGGGCGCTCCGTCCCGGGGCCCGGCCGGGGGTTGCGTCCCGGATACCGGGCGGGGGCTGCGCCCCTGCGCCCCCGGGAGGTTTCCCGCCCGCCCACCCGTTTCGGTCGGACAGAAGGCCCCGCCACGGGGCTCCGCCCCGGATCCCGGGCGGGGGCTGCGCCCCCGGGGGTTTCCCACCCGCCCGTTTCGGTCGGACAGAAGGCCCCGCCACGGGGCTCTGCCCCGGACCCCGGGCGGGGGCTGCGCCCCGGGTCCCAGCGGGGCGCTCCGCCCCGGGTCTCGGCCGGGGACTGCGCCCCTTGCGGCCGGCGGGAGCTGGGGATCGGACTCCGGCGGGGTTGTGTTCCGGGACCCGGCGGAGTGTGTGCGCCCCTGCACCCGGCGGAGTGTGTGCGCTCCCGCACCCGGCTGAGGGTGTGCGCTCCCGCACCCGGCTGAGGGTGTGCGCTCCCGCACCCGGCTGGGTGCACCCCCGGGCGGGGTTCCCCGCAGCCCCGGCGGGCGCCGCGCCCCGGACCCCGGCGGGAGGCCTTGCCCCCGCCATCACGGCGGGCTCGCGGGCGTTCGCCCTACAGCACCGCCAGTTTCACCACTCCGAAAGCCAGCGCAGCGACCACCGCGGCGGCCGGCATGGTGATGAACCAGCCCAGGACGATGTTCTTGGCGACGCCCCAGCGGACGGCGTTGACGCGCTTGGTCGCGCCGACGCCCATGATGGCGGAGGTGATGACGTGGGTGGTGGAGATGGGGGCCTTGAAGAGGAACGCGGTGACGAACATGATCGACGCGCCGGTCGTCTCCGCGGCGAAGCCCTGGGGCGGGTCGAGTTCGATGATCTTGCGGCCGAGGGTGCGCATGATGCGCCAGCCGCCGGCGTAGGTGCCGAAGGACAGCATCACGGCGCAGATGATCTTGACCCAGACCGGGATGGGGTCGCCGAAGTTCTCGTGGCCGGCGATGACCAGGGCCAGGACCACGACGCCCATCGTCTTCTGGGCGTCCTGCAGGCCGTGGCCCAGGGCCATGCCCGCGGCAGAGACGGTCTGGGCTATGCGGAAGCCGCGCTTGGCCTTGTGGGGGTTGGCCCGGCGGAAGATCCACATGATCGCCGTCATGACCAGGTAGCCGGCGATCAGGCCGACGACGGGGGACAGGAACATCGGAATGATGATCTTGTCCAGCACGCCGTTCCAGTGCACCGCCGTGCCGCCGGCGAGCGCCGCGCCCACCATGCCGCCGAACAGGGCGTGGGAGGAGGAGGACGGCAGGCCGAAGTACCACGTGATCAGGTTCCACGTGATCGCGCCCACCAGCGCGGCGAAGAGGATGCCCATGCCCGTCGAGCCTTCGGGCGTCTGGATCAGGCCCTCGCTGACGGTTTTCGCCACGCCGGAGCCGAGGAAGGCGCCCGCCAGGTTCATGACCGCCGCCATCAGCAGGGCGGCCCGTGGCGTGAGCGCACGTGTCGACACCGAGGTCGCGATCGCGTTGGCGGAGTCGTGGAAGCCGTTGGTGTAGGTGAAGAAGAGCGCGACCGCGATGGTCACGACCAGGGCGAAGGTGTCCATGGACGGGTCAGGACTCCTTGACGGCGATGGTCTCCACCGTGTTCGCCACGTGCTCGAACGCGTCCGCCGCCTCCTCCAGCACGTCCACGATCTGCTTGAGTTTGAGCACCTCGATGGCGTCGTACTTGCCGTTGAAGAGGTGGGCCAGGAGCTTGCGGTGGATCTGGTCGGCCTGGTTCTCGAGGCGGTTGACCTCGATCCAGTACTCGGTCAGGTTCTCCATGGTGCGCAGGTTCGGCATGGCCTCGGCGGTGAGTTCGGCCGCGCGCGCCAGGACCTCGATCTGCTGCTCGACACCCTTGGGCAGTTCCTCGATGTTGTAGAGGACGACCAGGTCGACGGCCTCCTCCATGAAGTCCATGATGTCGTCGAGGGAGCCGGCGAGGGCGTAGATGTCCTCGCGGTCGAACGGCGTGATGAACGAGGAGTTCAGCTGGTGGAAGATCGCGTGCGTGGCGTCGTCACCTGCGTGTTCCGCGGCCCGCATACGCTCTGCGATCTCGGCTCGGGCGGAGCTGTCCGCTCCGAGCAGTTCCATCAGGAGTTTCGAGCCGGTGACGATGTTGTCCGCGGAGGCGGCGAACATGTCGTAGAAGCTCGTCTCCCTGGGGGTCAGACGAAAGCGCACGTGGGGTCCTCGAGGTCCTTCGGTTTTCGGTCAGGCTGATGCTAGGCGCATCATTCGGCCACGGCTATGGGCCCTCCCCAGTGTCGCCCATCGGACAGGATGCTCGGCACGGGGCATGCGTAGTGCCCTGTACCCGGCGAAAGCGGCTACCATATACCCAGGAGGGGTATGGATTCCGGGGCCGCCAGGGGAGAGGCCCAGAGGTCCAGGGAAGAGGCCCGACGGAGAGACCCGGGGGCTTGCCCGCGGAGCTGCCCGTGGAAGAGGCTGCCCGGCACCTGCGCAGAGGCCGGGTGAGACCGAGATGGCTGAGAGGAAGGCCGCGATGACGACCACCGACGCCGACGGCGCGGCGCCCGCCGGGAGCACCGCGCACGCCCCCGAGCACTCCGCGCACGCCACGTACGGCTACCACCAGCACAAGGACGAGCACCTCAAGCGGCTGCGCCGGATCGAGGGACAGATCCGCGGCCTGCAGCGGATGGTCGACGAGGACGTCTACTGCATCGACATACTCACCCAGGTCTCCGCCTCGACCAAGGCGCTGCAGTCCTTCGCGCTGCAACTGCTGGAGGAGCACCTGCGGCACTGCGTCGCCGACGCGGCCCTGAAGGGCGGCAGCGAGATCGACGCGAAGGTGGAGGAGGCGACGAAGGCCATCGGGCGGCTGCTGCGCACGTGAGAAAGCGCACGTGGCGAAGCGTGTGTGGCGAAACGCACGTGAGAAAGTGCACGTGCGGGGCGGTGCGGCGGCCGGTACGGGCGGTGGTTCAGCGCCCCGGCCGCGGGGCGTCGCCCGTGCGGGGGGCGGGGGCGGGGCGTGGATGTTCACGCTCCTCGGCGACCCTCAGCACCCGGTCTATGCTCTCCAGGCTCAGCCGCTCCCCGCGGGCGGCCGAGGCGGCGATGATGAGGTCCCCGCACAGCTCTATCTCGGCGAGGGCCACGTGGTCCTGAACCGCCGTACCGCCGACCGGAGCCACGCGCATCACCTCTTTTCCGCCGTCAACCCCTCCTAGGGTCCCTCCTAGGGTAGGGAGCGGCCTCGGCGCCGCGCATGGCACGTACGGGCTAGTTCCACGGACTAGTTCGATGGCCGGTTCTCGTCCCGGGCGGTCCCGGGCTCCTCGTCGCCGCCCTCGCCCCCGCCCTCGCCGTCGTTCTCGGCGATGTGGCCCGCGTAGATGTCGTGCGGGCGGGGCAGGCGTACGGCGGCGGGGGCGCCGAAGTCGTACAGGAGCGTGGTGGAGGCGACCGCGACGATGGCCTTGCGCTGCCCGTTGACGAAGCTGAAGCGGTGCCGGAGCTTGCGGATGCGGCCCTGTTCGTCGAGGTAGACGTCGAACGGCACCTCGGCCGTGGCGAACCCGCGCGCCGCCGCGCGCAGGGCGGGGGCGTTGCCCGGGGAGGCGGCGCGGGCGGCCAGGGCGAGGTCGGCGGTGCCGCGGTAGTGCCGCACCGGGGTACCGGCCAGGACGCTGGTGCCCAGGTACGTGGCGGTGCGCGTGCCGCGCAGCACCTCGGCGGCGGCGTACGGGTCGGTGGCGCCGCCGGTGACCAGGTTGCCGTCGGAGAGGGCGGCCGCCTGGATGCGGACCCACTTGTCGGCGGGGACGCCGGCGCCCCGGTTCTTCATGTAGAGGGCGCCGGGGGTGAGGAGCTCGGTGATCGGGCGGTGCTCGCTCGCCCCCGTCGGGTCCTGCGGCAGGCGCACGGTCAGCCGTCCCCGCCGGGCGCGGAAGTCGTAGACGCCCTCGCCGCGGATGGTGACGCGGGTGCCGCCGGTGGCCATCTCCATCGCCGTACGGGCCCGGGAGGTGCCCGCCGCGTCCAGCGCGCCGGCGGCCCGGCGCAGGGTGCGGACCGCGTCACCGGCGCCGTGCGGGTTCTCGGCGGCGGCGGGGCTGCCGGAGCAGCCGGCGGCACCGGCGCAGACGCCGACCATGAGCCCGGCGGCGAGAACCGCCCCGCCGTTGTGCCAGTGCCGCTGCGCCATCGCCGTCCAACCCCCAGCCGGTACGTCCGTCACGGGCACCCTGTCGTTCCGGTTAACGACGGGTAGGGGGGACCCGTCACGCGGCCGGCGGCCCCCGCGGCCGGCGTCCGTGGCGCGAACGGGCCGTTCACCTTGCTCGGTTACCGTGCCCGCGTGGCGCAGTACAGCGAACTCGGTCCGGTCCAAGACGACAGGGACGACGACACGGACGACGACACGGACGGGGAGCACCGCACGACCACCGTCGAGCAGGGCCGTTTCTGTGTGGCCCGGTGCGCCTGCGGCTGGCGCGGCCCGGCCCGCCGCGCGCGCAGCGCGGCGCGGGCGGACGCCGAGGAGCACGCGGCGGACGGTGGCTGAAAAGCCCCGGGACGGCCCGCCGGTGCCGGTCGGGCGGGGGCCGGCGGTTCGGGGGCCTGGTGGTTGGGGGGAGCAGGCGGTCGGGCGGTCGGACGGTCCGGTGGTCAGGTGGCCTTGAGGACCGCCAGCAGGTCGTCCACCAGGAGCCGGTCGCGGGGCTGGGTGAGGCGGTCGCGGGCCGCGGCCGGCGGCAGCCACAGGACGCGGTCCACCTCCTCGTTCGGGACGAAGCGGCCCGAGACGGCCTCGGCCGCCCAGTAACGCACCTGCTTGGGGCGGCCGTTGGCCACGTATCGCATCGTGCGCAGCTCCGCGCCGGGGGAGGCGGTGCAGCCCGTCTCCTCCTCGACCTCGCGCAGGGCGCCCGCGAGCGGGTCCTCGCCGCGCTTCACCTTGCCCTTGGGCCAGGACCAGTCGTCGTACTTGGGCCGGTGGACGAGGCACAGTTCGAGTCCGCCGTCCACCGGGGAACGGCGCCACAGGACGCAGCCGGCCGCCTGGACGGTGGCGGAGTCCTCGGAAGCCGAGGGGGCCTTGGGGTCTTCAGGGTCCTCAGGGCGGGTCACCGGTGTTCACGCCTCCTCGGGGCGGGGGACGCCCGGCCGGCGGGGGCCGGCCGGGTCAGGGGGTGCCGACGGCCTCCTTCTGCCACGACTGCTGGAAGGCGAACCTGGCCGCCTCCACCTCGTGCCGCTGGTCGGCGTGGAGCACGCCGAGGGCGTACGCCGTCGCCGGGGCGATCCGGGGGGTGCGCGCCGCCTGGGCCGCCGCCGCGGCCGCCTCGGCGGCGTCGCGGTGCCGGTCGAGGGCCTGGCCGGCGGCCAGCAGGCGCGGGTCGGCGGACGCCTCGTCGCCGAGCAGCACCTCGCGGGCGTAGCGGTGCAGGCGCAGCAGCAGGCGGACCTGGTGCCAGGGGGCGTCCTGCGGGTGCGGGCTCGGGTCCGCGGACAGGCCGTGCAGCAGCGCCGCCGCGTTGTACGGGCTGCCCGCCGTCACCAGCGGCAGCGCGGCCACCGCGGCCGTGAGCCGTTCCTCGGCCGCCGCGGCGAGCGGACGCAGGTCGGCGCCGGCCGCGGCGCGGGCCAGCGGGACCTCGCTGGCCAGGACGGCGACCTTGTCGGCGACCGCGTGGAAGCGGCTGGAGCCCAGCGCCTGCAGGGCCGTGGAATGGGCCCGGGTACGGGCGAGGGTGAGCCGGCGTTCGAGCAGCGCGCCCGCCTTCGCCGCGCCCACGGTGAGGTGGCCGCGGTCCGGGGGCGCCGCGGCGGGGACGCCCGGGCCGGTGCCGCCGGAGGCCGCCGCGGCCGCCGCCCCCGCTCGGTCCCGAACGCCCGCGACCGGCTGCTCCGTTATCGGGGAGACACGCATTGTCCCGGCGATACGACCGCCCGCGCCGACGCCCCGCGCCTGCCCGGGCGTGGCCGCGCCCGACAGCCGGTGCAGCGCCGCCAGCAGCCGCTCCAGACGGGCCGCGTAGGCGTGCTCCAGCGCCAACGTGCCCGACACCCACGCCAGTTCGGGACGCACCTCATCGGACCAGTCGGGGTCCAGGACGGCGCGGAAGGTGTGCAGGCTGCCGCTGATACGGCGGGCGGAGCGGCGCAGGGCGCGCGCCGCTTCGACGGACTCCCGGGTGCCGTGGCCGGCCCCGCCCCCGCTCTCCCGGTGCAGGCGCAGCGCGCGGAGGAACTCCGTGGCCTGGGCCCGCAGATAGTCCGCGAGGGCGTCGGCGGTGGGGGCGCCCACCTGCCCACGGGGGTCCTTCCGCTCACGGGGGTCCCTCCGCTCCCGGGGATCTCCCCGCTCGAACGGGGGAGAGGCCGAGAGCCTGGGGGACGGCCCGGCGGCCGGGTCCGTCGGGTCAAGGTGTTGCTGTGCCACGCCGGCGCCTCCGGGCGTCTATGAGCATCTCCTGGATGTTGCGCAGGGGTTGGCCGTCCGCGTCGGTCGCGTGCCGGCTCCACTCGCCGTCCGGGCCGAGGTGCCAGGAGGCGGTGGTGTCGGACATGCCGGTCTCCAGGAGCCGGTTGAGGGCCGAGCGGTGGGCCGGGTCCGCGATGCGGACCAGCGTCTCGACCCGGCGGTCGAGGTTGCGGTGCATCATGTCGGCGCTGCCGATCCACACCTCCGGCTCGCCGCCGTTGCCGAAGGCGAAGATCCGGGAGTGTTCCAGGAAGCGGCCGAGAACGGAGCGGACCCGTATGTTCTCCGACAGGCCCGCGACACCCGGGCGCAGCGCGCAGATGCCGCGCACCCACACGTCCACCGGCACGCCCGCCTGGGACGCGCGGTAGAGGGAGTCGATGAGCGCCTCGTCGACGATGGAGTTGACCTTGATGCGGACGGAGGCGGGGCGTCCGGCGCGGTGGTGCTTGATCTCGCGGTGGACGCGGGAGATCAAGCCGTCGCGCAGGGACTTGGGGGCCACCAGCAGGCGCCGGTAGGTCTCGCGGCGCGAGTAGCCGGACAGCCGGTTGAACAGGTCGGAGAGGTCGGCGCCGACCTGCGGGTCGGCCGTGAGCAGGCCGAGGTCCTCGTAGAGGCGGGCCGTCTTGGGGTTGTAGTTGCCGGTGCCGACGTGGCTGTAGCGGCGCAGGGTGTCGCCCTCCTGGCGGACCACCAGCGACAGCTTGCAGTGGGTCTTCAGGCCGACCAGGCCGTAGACCACGTGGCAGCCGGCCTCCTCCAGCTTGCGCGCCCACTTGATGTTGGCGTGTTCGTCGAAGCGGGCCTTGATCTCCACCAGGACCAGGACCTGCTTGCCGGCCTCGGCGGCGTCGATGAGCGCGTCGACTATGGGGGAGTCGCCCGAGGTGCGGTACAGGGTCTGCTTGATGGCCAGCACGTCCGGGTCGGCCGCCGCCTGCTCCAGGAACGCCTGCACCGAGGTGGAGAAGGAGTCGTAGGGGTGGTGCAGCAGCACGTCGCGGCTGCGCAGCGCGGCGAAGATGTCCGGCGGGGAGGCCGACTCGACCTCCGCCAGGTCGCGGTGGGTGCCGGCGACGAACTTCGGGTACTTCAGCTCGGGCCGGTCCAGGGCGGCGATGCGGAACAGGCCGGTCAGGTCGAGCGGGCCGGGCAGCGGGTAGACCTCGGCCTCGCTGATCTTCAGCTCGCGCACCAGGAGGTCGAGCACCTCCCGGTCGATGGACTCCTCCACCTCCAGGCGCACCGGCGGGCCGAAACGGCGCCGCATGAGCTCCTTCTCCAGGGCCTGCAGCAGGTTCTCGGCGTCGTCCTCCTCCACCTCCAGGTCCTCGTTGCGGGTGAGGCGGAAGGTGTGGTGCTCCAGCACCTCCATGCCCGGGAACAGCTCCTCCAGGTAGGCGGCGATGACGTCCTCGATGGGGACGTAGCGGCCCGGGGAGCTCTCCAGGAAGCGGGAGAGCAGCGGCGGCACCTTGACGCGGGCGAAGTGGCGGTGCCCGGTGACGGGGTTGCGCACGACGACCGCGAGGTTGAGGGAGAGGCCGGAGATGTAGGGGAAGGGGTGCGCCGGGTCGACCGCCAGCGGGGTCAGCACCGGGAAGATCTGGTTGCGGAACAGGGTGCCCAGGCGGGCCTGCTCCTTGTCGTCCAGCTCCTGCCAGCGGACGATGTGGATGCCCTCCTCGGCGAGGGCGGGCGCGACGTCCTCCTGGAAGGCGGCCGCGTGCCGGGCCATCAGCTCGCGCGAGCGGGCCCAGATCATCTCCAGCACCTCGCGCGGCTGCAGGCCGGACGCGGAGCGGGTGGCCACGCCGGTGGCGATACGGCGCTTCAGGCCGGCGACGCGGACCATGAAGAACTCGTCCAGGTTGCTGGCGAAGATCGCGAGGAAGTTGGCGCGTTCCAGCAGCGGGGTGGCGGGGTCCTCGGCCAGCTCCAGGACGCGCTCGTTGAACTGCAGCCAGCTGCGCTCCCGGTCGAGGAAACGGCCCTGCGGGAGCTCCACCTCCTCGGGCCGGGCCTCCTCGTAGGTGTCGAGGCCGGCGTCGAGGTCCGGGGCCAGACCCGTGCCCGGATCCGACTCCGCGACCGTGTGGGACCGGTGGGCGGCGAGGGAGCCCACGGACGGCTGGGCGTCCGGACGGGGGCGGCCGTCCTGGAGGGAGCGGCCGTCCTGGAGGGGGGTGGCGTGCGAAGCAGCGCCGCGACCCGAAGGGTCTCCCCTGCGGGCGGTACGGGGAGACGGGTGGGACTCTGCCGGGGCGTTCTGCTGGCTCATGAACCCATTCTTCCGCGCGGGGAGCGTGTCAGGCGCGTTGGAGCGGGGATGCGGGAGCGCGGCGATCCTGCGGGCGTCCCCGTTCCCCGCGGCCCCCTCGGGAGGGGGTGAAGGCTCTGGCACGGCGGCGTCATTGGCCGAGCCTCGCAAGGCAGTCTGAATCAGCGGTTACGGGGACATGACGTGCGGGATATCCGGGGACGGCTCGCGGGGACTTCGGGGTGTCGCACAGAGTGACGGGTCGTGTTCTCTCCGTTGACGTCGTGTGAGGTCTTCGTCCTCTCCCCGGACCGTGCGGGACCGGTTCTAGGACCGTGGGGGACCGGTCCCCGGACTGGGCGGGAGCGGCGAGGGCCGGCTCGTCCGGTGGAAAGGCGCGGGCGGGACCGGGAGCGACGAGGGCTGACGCGGGCCGTCGCGGGCCGTCGCGGCGGCGCGGGGCCGGCGCGCCCGCGGGGAGCCGTACCGGCGGCGTGCGCCGTGGCGCACCACACCCGCCCGCGCGGGCGGCGCACGGCACGGACACCGGTGGCGACGGCGCGCAGGAGCCGTTTCCGGCCGTGCGGAGCCGCCGGCGTGAGCACGGGAGCGCGCGGAACGCACGGAACGCGCCCGCAGGCCGTGATCACCGGCGGACCCGCCACCGTAAGGCGGCGGCCGTCCTGCTCGGCGCCCGTCCCGCCTGGGGAGGGGCGTCTCCGCCGCGGGGGACCTGAGGCGCCCAGGGGGCTGAGGCGCCCGGGGGTCTGGGACGCCCGGAGGCCGAGACCCCGCGGGGAGCCCGGATGCCCCGGGGAGCCCGGGGGCCCCGGGGCACCCAGACCAGGAGCCGGCGGTCAGGTCTCCGTCCGGTACATCAGGTCCGTCTCGTACGTCCGGAACCCCAGCCGCTCGTACACCGACACCGCCGCCTTGTTGTCGGCGTCGACGTACAGCATCGCCGTGGGCAGCCCCTGCGCTTTGAGGTGGCGCAGGCCGATGGTGGTGAGGGCCCGGCCGAGGCCGCCGCCCTGGGCGCCGGGGCGCACCCCGACGACGTACACCTCGCCGAGCTGCTCCTCGGCGTGGACCTTGGTCCAGTGGAAGCCGGCCAGTTCACCGTCGCGTTCGGCGAGGAAGAAGCCCCGGGGGTCGAACCACGGCTCGGCCTTGCGGTCGTCGAGGTCGCGCTGGGTGAGGGAGCCCTGCTCGGGGTGGTGCGCGAAGGCCTCGGCGTTGACGGCGAGCCAGGCCGCGTCGTCCTGCCCGGGCACGAAGGTGCGGACGGTCACGCCGGGCGGAAGCTGCGGTTCGGGCGCGTCGAAGTCGTCCAACGACCGCCGCATCTGCCGCAGTTCGCGGAAGAGGATGAGGCCGAGCACCTGGGCGAGGTGCCGGGCGGCCGGGTGCCCGCCGTGCGCCCACACCCGCAGCCGCCGGCCCGAGGCGTTCAGCAGGGCGGTGCCGAGCGCCCGGCCGTGGCCGTGGCCGCGGTGCGCGGGGTGGACGACCAGCTCGGCGGCCGGCGCCTCCACCGGGTCGGTGTCCTCGAGCTGGGCGTAACCGACGAGTTCGCCGCCGACGGTGAGCAACAGGTGGGAGACGCCCGGGCGTTCGCCGCCGCGCAGCGCCAGCCTGCCCTGCTCCGACACCGCCTGCTGCCCGTCCACACGGGCGGCCTCGGCGAGCAGCCCGGACACGGCCTCGGCCTGGTCCGGGGTGAGCGCGGCGCAGGTCTGCAGGGCGCGGGCGGGCGGTGCGGTGTCGTCGCTGGTCATGCGTATGAGCGTAAGCGACGGAAGGCCGGCGGACGGCCTTCGGTCCTTTCCCGCTTTCGGTCCGGGTCAGCCGGATGCTGGGCGACGGCGATCTGGAACAAGCCGGCGATCCGGCGTCCGGCGGTGGGCATGTGCCCGGGCGGTGGATGCTGTCCCCGGGGAGGGTCCGCACGGCTTGCCGTGGGTGCGAAGACTGCCGGAAGGCCGGCGGTCCTGGTACTGCCGGCTGAAGGAGGAAAGGGCCGGCAGCGGGTTCAGCACCGGGGCCGGACCGTGGCGCGTCCCACGCTCATACAGGTGTAGCCGGCACGTGCGAGGGCGTGAGGATCGAACATGTTGCGCCCGTCGAAGAGCAGTGGGTTGCGCATGGCGGAGCGCGCCTGTTCCCAGTCCACGTCGTGGAGCTGGGGCCATTCGGTGACGACGATGGCGGCGTCTGCGCCGGCGAGGGCTTCGACGACGGTGGGGCGGCGCTCCACCGCGTTCCAGGGCGCGGCGTCGGCCGGGCGTGCCATGGGATCCCAGCAGGTGAGGAGGGCGCCTTCGGCGAGGAGGCGGCAGGCCAGGACGGTGCTGGGGGCTTCGCGCATGTCGTCGGTGCCGGGTTTGAAGGTCATGCCGAGCAGGGCCACGCGCCGCTGGGCGAGGGTGCCGAGTTCGGTCTTCAGGCGCTGGACGGCGCGGCGGGGCTGGAGGTCGTTGACCTCGATGACGGCGTTGAGGAGCTGGAAGGAGTAACCGGTGTTGCTGGCCATGGCGCGCAGGGCACGGGAATCCTTGGGGAAACAGGACCCGCCGTAACCGAGCCCGGCGTTGAGGAAGTGGCGGCCGAGACGGTGGTCCATGCCGACGGCGTCGGCCACGCGGGTGACGTCGGCGCCGGTCGCCTCACAGAGGGTGGCTATCTCGTTGATGAAGGTGATCTTCGTGGCGAGCAGGGCGTTGGAGGCGAGCTTGACCATTTCGGCGGAGGCGACGTCCATGTGCTGGACGGGGCCGTCGATGCCGGCGTGCAGCTCGGCCAGCAGCGCGGCGGTGGCGTGGTCGGAGGTTCCGATGACGATGCGGTCGGGGTGGAGGAAGTCGGTGACGGCGCGGCCTTCGGCGGTGAACTCCGGGTTGGACGCGTAACCGACGTGCCCGAGGCCGGCCTTGTCGAGGGCGGCCCGGATGCGCGCGCCGGTGCCGACCGGCACGGTCGATTTGACGACGACGGCGTTGAGGTGGTCGGCGTCCTTGAGAGCCTCGACGACGGCCCAGACGCGGGAGAGGTCGGCGTCCCCGGAGGCGGTGGGCGGAGTGTCGACGCAGATGTAGGCGACTTCCGCGTCGTGGACCGCCTCCGCGGCGTCCAGGGTGTAGCTCAGACGCTCCTTGTTGTCGGCCAGCAGATCACCCAGGCCCGGTTCGTAGATGGGCACGTCTCCGGCGTTCAGCAGGCGAATGCGTTCGGGCTGAATGTCGCGGACGACGACCCGGTGGCCCAAGTGGGCGAAGCAGGCGGCGGTGACCAGTCCGATGTAACCGGCACCGAAGACGGCGATGCTCCGGGCAGTGCCCTGCATACGGGACTCCGTTCATGACTGTCGGGACGGATGTGATCCTGCGTCAGCAGGCGGGTGTCGCCCCGCGGGGCGCGGCGAGGGCGGCGCGAGGCCGGCTGCGGCCAGGTCTCCTGTGGACCGGTTTCGCCGAAGCGTACGGAGGCCCACAAGGCCGTTACCTGGGGCTATGTCTCCCTGTGATCAACCCGTAATGATTTTCTACTTTCAACAACTCCGCATGATATACA
Organism: Streptomyces echinoruber; assembly: GCF_014651135.1. Classification (GTDB taxonomy): domain Bacteria; phylum Actinomycetota; class Actinomycetes; order Streptomycetales; family Streptomycetaceae; genus Streptomyces; species Streptomyces echinoruber. Next base: position 50,994 of record NZ_BMWH01000029.1, on the reverse strand, counting down.
CGTCCCTCACAAGTTCTTCACGTTAGAACATCCTTTTCCGCGACCTGGGGGGAACCATGTCTGGAATCGGACAGATTGCGCGAACCGGCATGTTCGCCCATGTCTTCCGAGGGGCCGGCCGTTCGCCGGCCGGCCGGCGAACGGCCGGCGCGGAACGCGCTGTCACCGGCGCCGTCCTCGCGGCGGGTCCTCTCGCGGGGATCCGCCGCGTCGTTGAGGCCGCCTCGGCAGGTGACAGGGCGTGAACCTGCACCTGTCCACGTACGGGATGGCCGTCGGCTGCGTCCTCGCGCTCAAACTCCTGCTGTCCATCCCCCGCCCCGGGCGCGGCCGTGCGCGGAAGCGCCGCGGCGACGCCCGCAGAGGGAACGCGCTGACGCTGCACGGCGTCATCACGGTCTACAACGAATCACCGGCCATGCTCCGCCGGTGCCTGGAGTCGCTCCTGGCGCAGAAGCGGCCGCTGGGCTCCCTCACCGTGGTGGACGACTGTTCCACGACGCGCGACGCCGAACAGGTCGTCGCGGCTCTGAAGCCGCGGTTCCACGAAGCCGGGATCGCGATCAACCTGATCCGTTTCCCGGAGAACCGGGGCAAGCGGCACGGCCTGGCCGCGGGATTCGCGGACGCTCCCGACGCCGACGTCTATGTGTGCATCGACTCCGACACGGTCCTGGACGAGTGGGCGGTGGAGGAGCTGCTGGGTCCCTTCAGCCACCGCCGGGTCACGTGCGTGACGGGACTCGTGCTCGCCCACAATCGGGCGGTGAATCTGCTCACCCGTCTGATCGACATGCGCTACGTCAACGCCTTCCTCGGCGAACGCGTCGCGTACAGCAGGCTCGGCTCGGTCCTGTGCGCGTGCGGGTCCCTGGCGGCATACCGCGGCTGGGTTGCCCGCAAGTATGTCGACGACTTCCTCAACCAGCGCTTCCTCGGCAAACCCGCCACCTTCGGCGACGACCGCCGCCTGACCTACTACTGCCTGATCGAGGGCCGTTCCCTCATCCAGCCCGCCGCGGTGGGCTGGACCGACGTCCCCGAGAAGCTCGGCCACTACGTGCGCCAGCAGATCCGCTGGGGCAAGTCGTTCTTCCGCGAGGGCATCCTCCTGGCTGTCCGCCTGAGGTTCGCCCACCGCACCTTCTGGTGGCTGAACCTTCTGGAGCTCGTCACATGGGTGGCGTTCACCAGCGCCCTGCTCGCCGCGCTGGTCATGATCGTCGTGCACCCCGCCAGCTGGAAGATCCTGGCTGGATACACCGGCTACATCTGTCTCATGTCCTGGATCAGGTCTCTGCACTACCTGCGGAAGGCTATTGACATACCGTTCGCCGACCGGGTCTTCACCTTCGCCTGTGCCCCGCTGTACGCCTTGCTCAACCTCGGTCTCCTGTTGCCGCTCCGGCTGTACTCCCTGGCCACGCTGAACAAGACCGAGTGGGGAACCCGGCAGAACGGCGCGGAGATCACCAAGGCGGAGGACGCGCTGCTCGCCAAGAGCGACCGGGCCGCAGTCCCGCCGTACGGAACGGCACGTCCCGTGACGGCCGATCCTTCGGTGGACGCGACGTTGCAGCTCCGGCGCTACGAAGTTCCCACGTCGGCGTCATAGCGAGGTACTCCGCCCCGTCGTCGCGCCGTGCGCCGTGGGGCAACCGAGCCTGCGCCAGCCGGAGAAGCCGGATCGGAGAGGCGCCGCCGGGGAATTTTGCCGACCCCGGCGGCGGACAGCGAGAGCCTGCCACCCGCCTGCCTGCACGCACAGACCTGTCCACAGCCCTTGAGCGCCGCCCTGGACGCTCGTATGCCGCACGAACCCCGGCACCGAGGAACCGAGCAGATATGGAACATGACACCGAAGTCTCCCCGTCTCACCGCGGAGAAACCGGCCGCGGGCGCCGAGGACGCCGGCTCCGACGCCTGCGCCGTGCGGCCGTCTACGGCCTGCTCGTCCTGGCGGTCGCGGGGTGCGGCGCCGGTTACTGGCTGTACAGCAGCCTTGAGAAGAACATCAAAGGCATCGCGATCGACAAGGCGCTCGGTGACGACCGGCCGTCCAGACAGCCCGCCGCAGGGCAGAACATCCTGGTACTGGGATCCGACTCGCGAGCCGGCGCCAACGCCGCGCTGAAGACGGGCACCGTCTCCGGAGCGCGCTCCGACACCGCATTGGTGATCCACGTGGCCCAGGATCGCAAGAAGGCCGTCGCCGTCAGCATTCCGCGCGACACCTTGGTCACCCGTCCCCGGTGCACCGGGCCGGACGGCACCGAAGTGGCCCCGGCTCAACGCGTCATGTTCAACTCCGTCTATTCCCAGGGCGGTCCGGCCTGTGTGGTCAAGACCGTCGAGCACATGTCCCGCGTACGGATCGACCACTATGTGGAGATCGACTTCTCCGGATTCAAGGAACTGGTCGACGCGATGGGCGGAGTGACCGTCACGGTCGACCGGGACATCCACGACTCCTTCAGCGGTCTGGACCTGACCGCCGGCACACACCGGCTGAACGGCATCCAATCCTTGCGGTTCGTACGCACCCGGCATGGCATCGGCGACGGCAGCGACCTGGGCCGGATCAGACTCCAGCAGCAGTTCGTGCTCGCCCTGCTGAACGAGGTCAAGAAGCAGAAGCTGCTGGAAAACCCCGCCAAGGCGTACAGAATCGCCGACTCGCTGACGGCGGCGCTCACCACCGACTCGGGTCTCGCTTCCCTGACCGGGCTGATGGAATTCGGTCGCAGCATGAGCGAGGTGGACCCGTCGGCCGTCGAAATGATCATGCTTCCGGTCGTGTACGACAAGCACGACCCCAACCGGGTCGTGCCCGCCGAGCCACAGGCGACCGCCCTGTGGAAAACGATCCGCACCGACGCGCCCGTTCCCGCATCCGCGAAGAAGCCCCGGTGACCGGTGGTTCCCGACGCCGGAGGCCCACGCAGGGCCGTGGGCACGCCTCCAAGAACCCGCCCGCGACCGCCGGCCTACGGCGTCCCGGGCGGCGGCGTCGGTGCCCCCGGCAGCCGGATCGTCGCCACCGTGCCGCCGCCCTGCGCGGGAGCCAGGGACACCTCACCGCCCGCCTGCTGCACCGTGCGGGCCACGATGGACAGGCCCAGGCCGGAGCCGGGCAGGGCACGCGCGGACGGCGAGCGCCAGAAGCGGTCGAAGACGTGGGGGAGTTCGTCGGCGGGGATGCCGGGACCGTGGTCGCGGACGGTGAGCACGCCGTCGGCGAGCCGCACCTCGACCGTGCCGCCCTCGGGACTGAACTTCACCGCGTTGTCCAGGATGTTGACCACCGCGCGCTCCAGCGAGGACGGCTCCGCCCGCACGTACCACGGCTGCACGTCCGCCGTGATCGTCAGCTCCGGGCCGCGCAGCCGGGCGCGGCGCAGCGCCGACTCCACGACGTCCTGCCACGCCACGATCCGCGTCCTGGCCGCGTGCTGGCCGGTGTCCGGGCGGGACAGCTCCTGCAGGTCGCTGATGAGGGCGGCCAGTTCGGTCATCTGCGCCCGCACGGAGGCCAGCAGCGCCTTGCGGTCCGCCGCCGGGATCGGGCGGCCCGTCTCCTCGCTGCGGGTGAGCAGTTCGATGTTGGTGCGCAGCGAGGTGAGCGGGGTGCGCAGTTCGTGGCCGGCGTCGGCGATGAGCTGCTGCTGCAGCTCGCGGGAGCTGGCCAGGGCGGTCGTCATCGAGTTGAAGGAGCGGGACAGGCGGGCGATCTCGTCGTCGCTGTCCTCGTCGACGGGAATGCGCACGCTCAGGTCCTCGGTGCGCGCCACGTGCTCGACGGCCTCCGTCAGCCGGTCGACCGGGCGCAGCCCCGCACGGGCCACGGCCAGGCCGGCGGCGCCGGCGCCGAGGACGCCGATGCCGGAGACCGCCAGGAGCAGCAGGGCCAGCTCGTTGAGGGTGGCCTCGGTGCTGTTGAGGGGCAGGGCGATGATCAGGGCCGCGTTCCGGGCGACGTAGTGGCCGTCGACGCCTTCGACCTCCAGCGCCGTCGTCAGCACGCGCACGGGGTTGCCGTCGCTGTCCGTGCCGTTGCGGAGCGTGCCGCGGCCGGGCTGGGGGTTCTTCGCCACCGCCTTGTCGCCGTCGGTGACCTTCACCATGGCCGGGGACGTGCCGTAGAGGCAGGCCGTGCCGTCCGACTGGACGATCTGCGTGTAGCCCTTGAACCGCGAGGGGAAGGGGAACGCCTGCGACGGCGACTGGGGGCAGGTGCCGAGCGTGGCCCGCACCTGGTCCACCGGCAGCGGGTGGGACATGCCGGACTTCAGGGCGTCGTTGATGTCGCCGTACAGCTTCCCCCGCACGATGAACCAGCACGTCACCGACACCGCCGCCACCGCGAACGCCACCGCCGCCGCCACCAGCAGCGCCAGGCGGGAACGGATCGGCAGGGACCGGTACCGGCGGACGAGCCGCGTCACTCCGCGCCGCCCTGCCGCAGCACGTACCCGACGCCGCGCACGGTGTGCACCAGGCGCGGCTCACCGCCGGCCTCGGTCTTGCGGCGCAGGTACATGACGTACACGTCGAGGGAGTTGGAGGACGGTTCGAAGTCGAAGCCCCAGACCGCCTTGAGGATCTGCTCCCGGGTGAGGACCTGGCGCGGGTGCGCCAGGAACATCTCCAGGAGCGTGAACTCGGTGCGGGTCAGCTCCACCGGCCGCCCGCCCCGGGTCACCTCGCGGGTGGCGAGGTCCATGCGCAGGTCGGCGAAGGCGAGGACGTTGCCGTCGTCGGCGGCGCCGGCCACCGAGACGGCGTAGGAGCTGCGCCGCAGCAGCGCGCGGATGCGGGCGAACAGCTCGTCCAGCTCGAAGGGCTTGACCAGGTAGTCGTCGGCGCCCGCGTCCAGCCCGGTCACACGGTCGCCGACCGTGTCGCGGGCGGTGAGCATCAGGATCGGGGTGGTGTCGCCGGCGCCGCGCATCCGGCGGGCGGCGGTGAGACCGTCCATGCGGGGCATCTGGATGTCGAGGACGACCAGGTCGGGCCGGTACGCGGCCGCCCTCTCCAGCGCCTGGGCGCCGTCGGCGGCGACCTCGGTGTCGTACCCCTCGAAGGCGAGGCTGCGCTGGAGTGCTTCGCGCACGGCCGGCTCGTCGTCGACGATCAGGATGCGCTGGAGGTCACGGTCGCCGTCGGAGGGGCTCATCGGTGTGGGGTTCCTCGGATGCGGTGGGGCGGTGGGCTGACGTTCTCAGCCTAAGACCGCGCCGGTGGACGGCCCCGGGCGCCGGAAGCCGGGCCGCGGGAGCCGGGCTTCGGGAGCCGGGCGCCCGGCTCCTGGCTCCCGGCCCGGAGGGTACGGCGCGGTCGGCCCGGAGGGTACGGCGCGGTCGGTGCGGCAGGCCGGGCGCGGTCGGTACGGCGGGCCGGGCGCCGGCTCAGTCGGTGGCGCCGGCGCGCAGCTTGGCGAGGTCCGCCTTGACGGTGTTGACGGGGATGGCGAAGCCGAGGCCGACGCTGCCGGCGTCGGACGACGAGGACGAGGAGGTGGAGGACGGCGAGTACATCGCGGAGTTGATGCCGACGACGTTGCCGTTCATGTCGATCAGCGCGCCGCCGGAGTTGCCCGGGTTGAGGGAGGCGTCGGTCTGGATGGCCTTGTACGTGGTCGTCCGCGAGCCCGTGTCGCCGTTGAACTGCCGGCCGCCGAACTCGAACGGCCAGCCGCCGTCCTGCTGGTCCTGCTGCCGGCCCGGGTCGCTCTCCACGGGCACGGTGACGTCCCGGTCCAGGGCGGAGACGATGCCGCTGGTGACGGTGCCGGTCAGGCCCTCGGGGGAGCCGATCGCGACGACCTGGTCGCCGACCCGCAGGCCGTCGGAGTTGCCGAGGGTGGCGGCCTTCAGCCCGGCGGCGCCCTCCAGTTTGACCAGTGCCAGATCCTTCTTGCTGTCGGTGCCGACGACCTTGGCGGTGTAGGACGTGCCGCTGCTGGTCGTCACCTTGATCGAGGAGGCGCCGGAGATCACGTGGTTGTTGGTGACGACCTCGCCGTCACCGGTGACGATCACGCCGGAGCCGGTGGACTCGCCGGCGCCGGAGGTGGCGTTGACCTGGACGACGCTCGGGCTGACCGCCTTGGCGATCGCGGCGATGCTGCCCCGCTGGCCGGCGGGTATGACGTGGGTGCTGGTGCTGCTGGAGGCGACGGTGCCGGTGCCGGTCAGCTCCTGGATGCCGTACGCGGTGCCGCCGCCCACCGCCGCGGCGACGATCGCCACCGCGGCCAGCAGCGAGGCCGGTCCGCGGGTGCGCCGCCCCGGCTGCGGGGCGGCCGGTACGGCGGAGAGCACCGCGGTGCCGCCACCGGGGCCGACGGGACCGGTGCCGCCGTACGCGGCGGCCCCGGGACCCCCGGGACCCCCGGGACCACCGGGACCACCGGGACCCTCGGGACCACCGGGACCACCGGGACCGGTGTGGCCGTACGTGGCGCCGGCGTGGCCGGCGGTGCCGTGGCCGTCCGCGACCGGGGCGTACGCCGGCGGGGGCGGCCACTCCGGGCTCACGGGCGAGGAAGCGTGCTGCCGGGGGTGGAGGGCCTGCTGCCGGCCGTCGCCCTGCGGGTCGTGCTCACCACTGCTGCGGAAGCTCTCGGTCATGCCCATGAGACTCTCGCGCGATCATGAGAGCCACCTGAGTGCCCGCTGAGAAGCCCGGCAGAACCTCGTATGCCCGATATAAAGGCGCCGCTCCCCGCGCAGGAGTGCCGCTTACCGCGCGGGGGCGCTGCTCCCCATGCGCGGGGGTGCTGCTCCCCATGCGCGGGGGTGCTGCTCCCCATGCGCGGGGGTGCTGCTCCCCATGCGCGGCGGTGCCGCTCCCCATGCGCGGCGGTGCCGCTCCCCACACGCGGGGGCGCCGCTCCCCATGCGCGGCGGTGCCGCTCCCCACACACGGGGGTGCCGCTCTCCGCGGCTGCGGGTCCGCGGGTCTGCGGGTCTGCGGGCCGCTTCGCGCCGCCCCTCAGCCTCCGCACCCGCACGAGCGCCGCACCACCAGCCGCGACGGGAACACCTTCAGCCGCTCCCGCCGCGACCCCGCGGCCCGCAGCCCGTCGTCCAGGACGAGGTCGACGGCGGCGCGGGCCATGGCCGGGCGGTCGGAGGCGACCGTCGTCAGCGGCGGGTCGGCGAGGGCGGCCTCCTTGATGTCGTCGAAGCCGGCCACGGCCAGCTCGCCGGGCACGTCGATGCGCAGCTCGCGGGCGGCCCGCAGCAGGCCGATGGCCTGGTCGTCGGTGGAGCAGAAGACGGCGGGCGGCCGGTCGGGGCCGGAGAGGATCTCCAGGCCGACCCGGTAGGCGTCGTAGCGGTTGTACGGCGCCTCGAACAGGCGGCCCTTGGTGGGAATGCCGGCCTCGGCCATGGCCCGGCGCCAGCCCTCGACGTGGTCGGAGACCGGGTCGCCCACGGGCGGGGTCTCGGCGGTGCCGCCCACGCAGGCGACGTAGTCGTGGCCGTGCTCCAGCAGGTGGCGGACGGCGAGCTGGGCGCCGCCCAGGTCGTCGGTGACGACGGCGACGTCGTCGAAGGCCTCGGGGCGTTCGTGCAGCAGCACCACGCGGGCGTCCCAGGCCTCGATCTCGGCGGCGGCCAGGTCGTTGAGGGCGTGGCTGACCAGGATCAGGCCCGACACCCGCATCCCGAGGAACGCCCGCAGGTAGTGGACCTCGCGTTCGGCGATGTAGTCGGAGTTGCCGACGAGGACCATCTTCCCGCGCTCGGAGGCGGCCTGCTCCACCGCGTGCGCCATCTCCCCGAAGAAGGGCTGGCGCGCGTCGGGCACGATCAGCCCTATGAGGTCCGTGCGCCGCGAGGCCATCGCCTGCGCGACCCGGTCGGGCCGGTAGCCCAGCTCCTTGATCGCTGCGAGGACACGCTCGCGCGTGGCCGGGGCGACCGGCCGGGGTCCGTTGTTGATGACATAACTGACGACGGCTGTGGACGTCCCCGCCAGCCGCGCCACGTCATCGCGAGTCACCTTCGCCACGCGCGGAGTCTACGCGGATATATCAAGCGCTGGGCAGGGCGTATCGCAGCCCGGACACCCGGACCGGACGCGCCCCCGCCCGGGCGCTACGCCCCCGCCCGGGCGCTACGCCTCCGCGGTCACCTCGACGGCGTCCACGCCCGTCTCGCCCGCCACGCTCGTCTCGCCGGCGTCGGCGGCCTTCGCCCGGCCCGCACCGGCCCTGGCCTCCTCGCGGCGGTCCGGCTCGCGGCGGTCCGGCTTCTCCGGGGTCACGAACCGGTAGCCGACGTTGCGCACGGTGCCGATCAGCGACTCGTGCTCGGGACCGAGCTTGGCGCGCAGGCGCCGCACGTGGACGTCGACGGTGCGGGTGCCGCCGAAGTAGTCGTAGCCCCACACCTCCTGCAGCAGCTGCGCGCGCGTGAAGACGCGGCCGGGGTGCTGCGCGAGGTACTTCAGCAGCTCGAACTCCTTGAAGGTCAGGTCCAGGACCCGGCCCTTGAGCTTGGCGCTGTAGGTCGCCTCGTCCACCGACAGGTCGCCGTTGCGGATCTCCATGGGGGAGTCGTCGCCGGCGATCTGCTGGCGGCCCATCGCCAGCCGCAGCCGGGCCTCCACCTCGGCCGGGCCCGCGGTGTCCAGCAGCACGTCGTCGATGCCCCAGTCGGCGGTGACGGCGGCCAGGCCGCCCTCGGTGACGACGAGGAGGAGCGGGCAGCCGGGCCCGGTGGAGCGCAGCAGCTGGCACAGGCTGCGCACCTGCGGCAGGTCGCGCCGGCCGTCCACCAGGATCACGTCGGCGCCGGGAGTGTCGACGAGGGCCGGGCCCTCCGCGGGCGCCACGCGCACGGTGTGCAGCAGCAGGCCGAGGGCGGGGAGCACCTCCGTCGACGGCTGGAGGGCGTTGGTCAGGAGCAGCAGGGAACTCATCGCGCCCCTCCCCGGAGTCCTCGGCTTGGCTCGAGCGGGGGAACCCCCGTGAGCAGGGGGGACCCCCATGCCCGGGTCGTCGTTCGTTCGTGCGCGGATCGCTCGGCCATAACGTCTGGTTCCTCCTCGGTCCCTGCGAGGACGTCTGCGGCACTGCTTGCGTTCGTGCGAATCCCGCGCCCCTGGGACCCGCTCTGCCCTATGCCATCGACGGGGCCGTACACCTGCGGTTTTTGACCGCTTTTGCCCGCGGTTTTGCCGCCCGTATACAACGCTTCCGAAAGCACAAAAGGACTCGGGGGCTTCGCTGCCCGAGTCCTCTGCCGAGCAGAATAGCCGACATGGGCACTCCTCCGGCAGGTCGTGTGACGCGTTCGTGGAACGTTCCACCCAGTGAGACGGCGGATTCCACGACCGCTGCCACCACCGTACGCGGCCCGTCGCGGAGGTTCCTGCGCACGGCCGACGGGGTGCGCATCGACGCCCGCTACGAGCCGGCGACGGCCTCGTACGGCACCGGGACGCCACCCGGCGGTCACCCGCAGGCCCCTCTCGCCATCGTCGTCGCCCACGGCTTCACCGGCGACCTGGACCGGCCGCACGTGCGGCGCGTCGCCGGCGTGCTCGCCCGTTACGGGGCGGTGGTGACGTTCTCCTTCCGCGGCCACGGCGCCTCCGGCGGGCGCTCCACGGTCGGCGACCGCGAGATCCACGACGTGACGGCCGCGGTCGCCTGGGCGCGGGAGCTCGGGCACACGCGCGTGGCGACCGTCGGCTTCTCGATGGGCGGCTCGGTGGTGCTGCGGCACGCGGCGCTGCACGGCCGGGAGCCGCGGGCCCGCACGGACGCCGTGGTCTCCGTCAGCGCCCCGGCCCGCTGGTACTACCGCGGCACCGCGCCCATGCGGCGGCTGCACTGGCTGGTCACCCGCCCCGCGGGCCGCCTGGTGGGCCGCTACGGCTTCCGCACCCGCATCCACCACCGGGAGTGGGACCCCGTTCCGCTCTCCCCGGTGGAGGCCGTGCCCCGGATCGCGCCGACCCCGCTGCTGATCGTGCACGGCGACCGCGACGCCTACTTCCCCCTCGACCACCCCCGGATGCTCGCCGAGGCCGCCGGTGACCACGGCGAACTCTGGCTGGAGCCCGGCATGGGCCACGCCGAGCACGCGGTCGGCGAGGACCTGCTGCACCGGATCGGGCGCTGGGTGGCCGGCGCGGCGGGCTAGCCTTGCGGTGTTCGTTGGTGTGCGTTGCCGAGTGCGCCGAGTGTTTCGAGGAACGGGATGGCAAGGGTCACGGTCCGCTACTGGGCCGCCGCGAAGGCCGCGGCCGGTACAGCCGAGGAGCCGTACGAGGCGGGCACGCTCGCCGAGGCGCTCGACGCGGTGCGCACACGGCACCCCGGCGAGCTCACGCGTGTGCTGCGGCGCTGCTCGTTCCTGGTCGACGGCGACCCCGTCGGCACGCGCGGACATGAGACGGTACGGCTGACCGAGGGTGGCACGGTCGAGGTGCTCCCCCCGTTCGCAGGAGGGTGACCCCGTGACCAACCAGCCCGAGCACCCGTACGGCGGTCCGTACGAGGGATACGGCTCCCACCCGCAGTCCCACCCGCAGCAGCCGACCCCGCAGCCTCAGCCGCAGGCGAATCCGCAGCCTCAGCCGCAGGCGTGGCCGGGGCAGCCGCAGGCGCACGGAGGACAGTACGGGCAGTACGGGCAGTACGGACAGCACGAACAGTACGGACAGCACGCGGAGCAGCAGTACGCGCAGCAGCAGTACGCGCAGCAGCAGTACGCGCAGCAGCAGTACGAGGAGCAGCACACGCAGCAGTGGCAGGGGCAGACCTGGGAGACGCAGGTCCAGCCGCCGGTGGCCGCGGCGGACGCCGAGCCGACCGCGTACCTGCCGCCGGTCGCCCCGCAGGCCGCTCCGCAGGCCGGCGGGCAGCTCGGCGGACAGGCCGGCGGGCGGACCGCCCACCTGCCGCCGGCCGCGCACCACGGCGCCCCGGTCGGCGCGGGCCCGCTGCCGCCGCAGACGCCGGCACCGGGCTGGGGCCGGCCGGCGCCCCACCAGCCGGCGCACGCCTCGGCTCCCGGACCCGTTTCCGCTCCCGGACCGGTCTCCGCTTCCGGACCCGCCTCCGCCGCCCGGCCTGCGCCGCAGCCGCCGTCCGTCCCCGGTGAGCCCGCCTACGGGCCGCCCACCCTCGGCGGCAACGCGCGCGTGACGGACGCGCAGCGGGCCCGCGCCGAGGGCCGCTCGCCGATCATCGACCCCGGCATGCAGCCCGCCCTGCTCACCGCGCTGCTCGGACTGCTGCTGGCGGCGACGGCGCCGCTCGGCTCCTACGCCCTGCTCGTCCCGCTCGTCGTGCTGCAGGCCGTCACCGCCGCGGGCTGGTTCCGGCTGAACGGCATGTGGCCGGCCCGGCAGGGCATCGCGCTGGCCTTCGCGGGCGCGCTCGTCGCCGACGCGGCCGTGCTCGCCGCCGGCCGGGAGCACGCGACCGCCGCGATCCTCGGCCCGCTCGGCCTGTGGGTGCTGCTCGCACTGGTGCTGCAACTGCGCTCGCACGCCGACCCCGACGAGCGCATGTACGGCCTGATGGCCACCGTCGCCTCGGCGGCGCTGGCGATCCTCGCCACCGGGCACCTGGCGGCGGACGCGGACGCGGTCTGCGTGGGCGCCGCGGCGGTCGCGGTGACCGTGGTCGCCCGCGCGCTGCCGCTGCCGGGGCCCGCCTCCGTCGTCGTGGCCCTGCTCGCCGGGGCCGGCGCGGGCATCGCCGTCGGCGGGCTGACCGGGCTCGGCGCGAAGGGCGCGCTGCTGGGCGCGGGCGCCGCGGTGTGCGCCCTCGTCGGCCACCGGGTCGCCGCCTACGACTACCCGTCCCGTTTCGTCCACTTCACCGCCGGTGTGGCCCTGCCGCTGACCGCGGCGGCGCCGGCGGTGTGGGTGCTGGGGCGGGCGCTGGCCTGAATCGAGTCCCGGCCGGGCCCGCCTGTCACAGGTGATCGACAATCGCCCGGCCGGGGACCGCCGCCGGGTTACGGTGACTCGGACCGTCGCCGTGACGGCCGCTGACGTCCTGGGGGACCCGCATGCGTGCGCTGCGCATACTGCTGATCGTCGTCGTGATCCTGGGCGGCCTGTTCGTCGCCGCCGACCGGCTCGCCGTGCACTTCGCGGAGGGCGAGGTGGCGGACCGGCTGAAGGCCAGGGAGAACCTCGCCACCACGCCCGACGTGTCCATCGAGGGCTTCCCGTTCCTCACCCAGGTCGTCGGCCGGAAGCTGGACGACGTGGAGGTCGGCATCGGCAGCTACCAGGCCACCGCCGGCACCGGCGGCCGGCGGATCCGCATCGACGACCTGCACGCCTCCATGAAGGGCGTCAGCTTCTCCGGCGACTACGGCTCCGCCACCGCCGCGACGGCGACCGGCAGCGCGACCGTCTCGTACGCGGAGCTGCTGAGGGCGGTCAAGCCGCAGGAGACCGAGATCATGCCCAATGTCACCGCGCAGGTCACCGGGCTGTCCTACGGGGGCGGCGGCAAGGTCAAGGTGACGGTCAAGGTGACCGCGCCGCAGGTCACCGTCCCCCCGGTGGCCGTCCTCGGCTCGGTCACCGTCGTCGACGGCGACACCGTGCGGATCAAGGCGGACAGGCTGCCCGACGTCGGCCTGCTGCGGCTCGCCGCGAACCGCGTCCGCGCCGTCACCGACTTCCAGCAGAAGATCGACGGCCTGCCCGGCGGCATCCGGCTGCAGAAGGTCCAGGCCGCGAAGGACGGCGTGGACATCGCGGTGACGGGTTCCGACGTGCGGCTGGCGGGGTAGGACGCGCGGTCGGCGGGTAGGACGACGAGCGCGGCCGGCGGGCACGTCCGGCGGGCGGCGCGACGAGCGCAGCCGCGTGCATGTGCGTGCGCGTGCGCGTGGACGCGGGCCCGGTCGGTGGGCGCGGTCAATGGGCACGTCCGGTGGGACGACGGGGTGGGACGACGGGCGGCCGACGGCCGGTGTCCGCCTGGTGAGACGGCGCCGTCCGGTCGGCAGATGAGCCGCCGGGAACTCCGGCCGGGCCGGGCGCCGCACCCCCGGTCGTACGAGAGTGTTTCCCGCATCCCGGACGATGGCGTCTCAATATTCGACATGCCGGTGACATGCCCGTGGGTGCGTCCCTACGATCGACCCCATGAAGCGACAGGCGGATCTCACGAAGCGGCGGGCAGTAGACCTGTGCCGCGTGGCCGCCATGCTCTGTCGCCCCTTCTGAGCGCGAGGCGCAGGCCGCCTTCCGCATCCCCCACCAGGCCCCTCTGACGGGGCCGGTGCGCCACGCCCCCGTACCGGCGCGACCGCGCACCTCCCACACGCACGCCCGCCGCAACTGCCCCGGAGGAGAAAGAGCATGAGCCGCAGCGACGTCCTGGTAGACGCCGACTGGGTCGAGCAGCACCTCGACGACCCCAAGGTCGTCATCGTCGAGGTCGACGAGGACACCACGGCGTACGACAAGAACCACATCCGCAACGCCATCAAGCTCGACTGGAAGCAGGACCTGCAGGACCCGGTCCGCCGCGACTTCGTCGACCAGGAGGGCTTCGAGAAGCTGCTCTCCGAGCGCGGCATCGCCAACGACGACACGGTGGTGCTCTACGGCGGCAACAACAACTGGTTCGCCGCCTACGCCTACTGGTACTTCAAGCTCTACGGCCACGAGAACGTCAAGCTCCTCGACGGCGGCCGCAAGAAGTGGGAGCTGGACGCCCGTGAGCTGGTCGAGGAGGTGCCGAGCCGGCCGCGGACCGAGTACCAGGCCAAGCCGCAGGACACCTCCATCCGCGCCTTCCGCGACGACGTGCTCGCCGCCATCGGCAACCAGAACCTGGTCGACGTCCGCTCGCCCGACGAGTTCTCCGGCAAGCTGCTCGCCCCGGCCCACCTGCCGCAGGAGCAGTCCCAGCGCCCGGGCCACGTCCCGACCGCCCGCAACATCCCGTGGTCGAAGAACGCCAACGACGACGGCACCTTCAAGTCGGACGAGGAGCTGAAGCAGCTCTACGCCCAGGAGAACGTCGACCTGTCCAAGGACACCATCGCCTACTGCCGCATCGGCGAGCGCTCGGCGCTGACCTGGTTCGTGCTGCACGAGCTGCTCGACGTGCCGAACGTCAAGAACTACGACGGTTCCTGGACCGAGTACGGCTCCCTCGTCGGCGTGCCGATCGAGCTGGGCGCCGGCAAGTAAGCCACCCGACCGACCTCTCAGAACCCCTATTCAGGAGCAGAACATGTGTGGAGCGAAGGCCGGCGGCCCGGACCCCTCGACCATCAAGCCCGGCGAGACCACGATCCAGGGCCAGGTGACCCGCGACGGCGAGCCGGTGACCGGCTACGTGCGGCTGCTGGACTCGACCGGTGAGTTCACCGCGGAGGTCCCCACCTCCGCCACCGGCCAGTTCCGCTTCTACGCGGCCGAGGGCACCTGGACCGTGCGCGCCCTCGTCCCCGGCGGCCTGACCGCCGACCGTACGGTCGTCGCCCAGAAGGGCGGCCTGGCGGAGGTCGCGATCGCCGTCTGACGGCAGCCGTCGCGTCGGCCGAAGGGCCGCACCCCTCGGGTTGGACGCCTGGGGTGCGGCCCTTCGGCGTTCCCGGACCTACCCTGGAGACATGTACGCACGGCGGCGGCGCGTGTACTTCGCCATGATGGCCACCTGCATCGGCCTGTTCGTCCTGGCCTGGGGCGTGGTGCGCATCTGGTCCGTCCCGGCCGCCGTGGGCATGTGCGTGGTCGCCATGGTCATCCCGCCGCTCGCCGCCATGGTCGCCAACCGGCGCGGCCCGGAGGACCGCTGGTGGGACGACCCTCCCCCGAGCTCTCGGCCGCGCTCGAGCAGGGGGGACCCCCAGGGCGACCCGCAGTCCGACGAGTGGTGGGACGAGCTGGACGGCAAGAAGCGGCCGTGGTGAGCCGGGACGCGGTGAGTGGAGCCGCAGTGAGTCGAGCCGAGGGGGCCGGGCCGCGGTGAGCCGGGACGGACCGCGAGGCGGGCCCGGCGCGCGGTGGCCCGGCCCGCCTCAGTAGACCAGCTCAGTAGACCAGCTCAGTAGACCAGCGCCTGCGTGTCCTCCCCCAGCGCCTCCTGCACGAAGACCTGCGCGCCCGCGATCCGCACGCCCTCGATGACGTCCTTCTCCGTGATGTCGCGGCGGGCCGCGCACTGGGTGCACAGGGTGATGCGGCCGCTCGCCATGATCGACGCGATCAGGTCGGGCAGCGGCGCCGCGTGCGGCAGCTCGAACTCCTCGGCGCGGCCGGGGAGCGCGAACCAGGCGGACTCCCCGGTCAGCCACAGGGAGACGTCGACGCCACTGGCCGCGGCCACCGCCGCCACCGTGAACGCCTGCGAGCAGCGCTCGGGAGCGTCGGCCCCCGCCGTCACCTTGATCACGAGCTTCTTCGCCATGTCCGAATCGTAATCAGCCCCTCCACAACCCGCGGCCCCGGCCGTGGGTCACCTGGGGAGCGCGCAGGAGGTGCGCGCTCCCCATCCGTACGTTCCGTGGGGGGACGTTGTGGAAGTTGCGGAAAGACCGCCCCGGCGCCGCCGGCGGACGGCTGCCCTGCTGACCGGCGCCGCCGTGCTCGGCGTCGTCGCCGGCACCTGCACCGGCTACGTCGTGCAGGCCCGCCGCCCGCCCACCCGGCTGCCGTCGCTGTCCCAGCCGGCGCTGAAGCAGGCGACGGGCGAGCCGGAGCCGCTGACGGCCGTTCAGGACCGGCAGGTACGCACCGACGGCGACCTGCGCAAACTGCTGCTGAAGAAGCCGCGCGGAGCGCGCGACGCGGACTTCGTGCAGGGCGACGGCTGGATGGACGTGGCCGACTACGCGGAGACGTACGACCGGCCCGCCGGGGCGTTCGGTGACCTGCTCGGCGCGGAGTTCCGCCGCGCCGCCGTCACCGCCTGGCAGGCCGGCCGTACGCGCACGGTGGAGATCCGCCTGATTCAGTACCGGCAGGAGGAGAACCTCGAGGCGCGGGACGCGGCCGAGAACGCGCAGACGTGGGCGGAGCGCGGCGGCGCCCGTAGCCGGCCCGTGCCCGGCACGGGGACCGGCCGGGCCTACGTCCACCCGCACCCCGAGACCAGGGCGGGCTACCTGCCGCAGTACACCGCGGAGGCCCACGCCTGGCGCGGGGACATCGTCATGGAGATGTGGATCACGGACACCAAGCCCGTGTCCAAGGCCGAGATCGTGGGCCTGGCCACCCGGCAGATGGAGCGGCTGTGAGTGACCGACCGACGGGCGCGGAGCCCGTACGCCGCCGGCGGACCGCCGCCGTCACCGCCCGCCTGCTCCTCGCGGCCGTCGTCCTCGGCGGCGTCGGCTTCACCGCCGTCACCGTGCACGGCGCCGACCGGACGGCGGACACCACGGTGTGGACCTTCCCCAAGCGCCACGGGACACAGCAGGACGAGACGCGGCCCAAGACCCCGCACCAGCCGGGGCAGGACCTGGCCGACCTGCTGGTTCCCTACGGCACCGACAACTTCGGCCGCGGCCCCGACCTCGGCGAGTTCGGCTCCGACGCCGTCCTGAGCGGCGCCCGGGTCACGGCGCTGCGCAAGGAGTCGCTGGCCGGGCTGCCCCGCTCGCAGCGCCGGCGGCTGGAGAAGTCGATCGACCGGCAGCGCGTCACCGGCATGGCGATGCGCAGCTACGTCAGCACCACCTGGCTGTCCCAGTTCGCCACCGACCACGCCTACACGGTGAGCATCCAGCTCGCGCGGATGGAGAACCGGGCCGCCGGACGGGACACGGCCCGCTTCCAGGGCGAGTTCCTCGACGCGCTCGGTGTCTTCCGCGCCGGGCCGCGGATCAAGGGCCACGACAACGCCCGCTGCTTCCTGCCGCCCAAGGACGACGACGAGAAGCTGGACATGATGGTCTGCTCCGCCTACGTCGGGGACGTGCTGTTCAACGCCACCGTGCAGGGCGCCAAGCCGCTGGACACCAAGGGAGCGGCGGTGCTGCTGCGCGACCAGCTCGACCGCCTCGCCGCGCAGGGGGTGGCGGTGTGAGCGAGCAGATCCGGGAGAACGCGGGCGGGCAGACCCAGGAGAGCGTGGGCGGGCAGACCCAGGAGAGCGTGGGCGAGCAGACTCAGGGGAACGTGGACGAGCAGACCCAGGGGAACACGGGCGGGCAGACCCCGGAGAGCGTGGGCGAGCAGATCCAGGAGCCCATGACGGCCCCGCCCGCGTCCACGGAACCGGCCCCGCCCGCGTCCACGGAACCGGCCCCGCCGCCCGCCCCGGGCCGCCGGGTGCGCCGGGCCGTGCTGCGCTGGGCCGCCGCCGTCGCGGTGTTCGCGTCGGTCGGCGCGGGCACGGCCTACGGCATCACGCGGCTGGAGCGCACGGACGTGCCGGGCCTGGCCACCGCCGCCGACGGCCGCTGGGCGTACCCGCAACTGACCCGGCCGCCGTTGCCGTCCGGCAGCCCGAGCCCCTTCGACCAGGCGAACAAGGCCGGCGCGCACTACGCCGACCTGCGCCGGCTCGTGCTGCCCGCGCCGCGGGGCGCCACCGTGGACCGGGCGCTCGACGGCCGCGACGGCTGGCTGGAGACGCGGCGGTTCCTGGCGGAGTACCCGGACCGGGACGAGCGCGAGGAGCTCGGGCAGAAGCTCGTCGACCACGGGCTGCGGCACATCGCGGCCCGCGGCTGGCGCACCGCGGACGGCACGTCCACGCGGATCTACCTGCTGCAGTTCGGCACCGCGGCGGTCGTGGACAAACTGTTCGGCACCGATGTCGCCCCCTACGCCGGGCCGCGGTACGCGGTGCGCGGCGCGTCGGCGTCCGTGCCCGACGAGACCTTCCCGCTCGCCGCGCTGGTGGAGGACGTCCAGCACTCCTACTACACCGAGCCCCGGCCCTACGGCGCCGAGCAGGTCCGCACGGCCTACCTCGGGGCCGGGGACGTGCTCGCCCTGGTCGTGCAGTCCCGCCCGGGCGGCGCCGCCGCCGTCCCCTTCCGGCAGACGGTGACCCTGCAGAGCCAGCTGCTGGCCTGACCGGGCGGGCGGCGCCCGTCGCGCGGGCGGACCTCACACCGGGGGCCGTGTTTTGGCCACGTAAGCTGGAGCACGGCCCCGTGTACGTCCGTGCCGCGCCGCACCCGCTCAACGCCCAACGGAGGAGCACCCGTGGAGATCTTCTACGAAACCCTGCTGGTCCTGGTCTGCGTCGGTGTCCTCGCCTTCGCCTACCTGACCGTGAAGAAGCTGTACCAGGGCCAGCGCTGACGACCGTTCCCGCCCGTTCCCGCCGTACGAGACTGCTGAGCCGCTCATGATCGAGATCCCGTCCGACCTCCACAAGGACCTGGTTCCCCTCGCCTTCCTGCTCGGCAACTGGGCCGGCGCCGGCGTGCACGACTTCCCCGGTTCCGAGAAGTGCAACTTCGGGCAGGAGGTCACCTTCACCCACGACGGGCGGGACTTCCTGGAGTACCGCTCCCACACCTGGGTGCTGGACAAGGAGGGCAACAAGGTCCGCCCGCTGGAGTCCGAGCACGGCTTCTGGCGCATCGACGCCGAGCGCAAGCTGGAGGTCGTCATGGTCCGCCAGGACGGCGTGGTCGAGGTGTGGTACGGCGAGATGGCGGAGAAGAAGCCGCAGATCGACCTGGCCACCGACGCCGTGGCCCGCACCGCCGCCTCCGCCCCCTACAGCGGCGGCAAGCGGCTGTACGGCTACGTCAAGGGCGACCTGATGTGGGTCGGCGAGAAGCAGACCCCCGAGGTGCCGCTGCGGCCGTACATGTCCGCCCAGCTCAAGAAGGTCGTCACCCCCGAGGAGGTCGAGCGCTGGGCCAAGGCCCTCCCGGACGACCTGCCGGACGACGGCATCGCGTTCTTCAAGTAGCGGGCGGTCTTCCGCCGACCTTCCTCTCAGGGCCTCGCGGAATCGACGCGAGGCCCTGTTTCACACTTCCGGGGTTAACAGATTTAGTTGTACTGCAATGCGCTTGCGGTGTGCGAGGTGTTCGGCTACCGTTCCAGTCGTCTTCGGGACCGTCGCCCGGGGCCGGACGGGCCCTGGGACGGGGCCCGAACGCGCGGAACCCCGGCCGCAACTGGAGTGCGGCCGGGGTTCCGGAGGCCGTGCCCTGGGTGGCATGCGAAGCAGAGGCGAGCCCAGGACGTTCACCGCCCACCGTAGCACAGGGGGCGTTTCCGCATAAGTGTGCGCCGGGTGAGCTCACGTGCCCGGCGGAAGGGGGGACCATGGCCGACAGGCTGCCCGACTGGATGCTGCACTCCTTGTCTCTGCCGCGCCTGAAGCGGTACATCCGGGCCGCCCGCGGCGACGCCCGGGCGGCGGTGCGCCTGTACTGGTGGAACATCGAGGCGTCGGCCGCCCTGTACGGTCCTCTGCACTGCCTGGAGATCGCTCTGCGCAACCGACTCCACCACCGTTTGGAGACCGCGTACGGGCGGCCCGACTGGTGGACCGGGGCGCCGCTCAACGCCCGCGGACAGCGGCTGGTCGCCGAAGCGCGGGCCAAGTGCGCGCGCCGCGGCAGCCGCCGGGTGACCGCGGATGACGTGGTCGCGGAGCTGACGTTCGGATTCTGGGTGTCCTTGCTCAGCAGTGCCTCGGGATACGACCGGTACTTCTGGGTGCCCGTACTGCACAGGGCGTTCCCGCACTACTCCGGCCGCCGCGACGCGCTGTACGACGGCCTGTCCTCCCTGGTGCTGCTGCGCAACCGCGTCATGCACCACGAGCCCGTCCACCATCGGGACCTGGCCGCCGACCATGACAAGATCTACCGCGTCCTCGGGTACCTCGATCCCGAGCTGGCCGCGGAGGCGAGGGCCATGGACCGCTTCCCGACGGTGTACGCGGGCAAGGAGGATGCCCTGCGAGGGAATTGGCCCCCCAGGTTCTGATCCGGACCGATTCAGGAGATGCTGTGAGCGACTTCGGCACGGTGCTGGTCTCCCGGTCCGACATCGCGCGTTTGGCCGGGGTGCAGCGCCCCGCCATCACCAACTGGGAACGGCGCCACGGGGACTTCCCCGCTCCGGCCGCCGGGGACCCGGCGGCCGGCGAACCGGAAAAGTTCCGCGCCGACGAGGTGCTGGCGTGGCTGTCCGGGCGCAAGATTCCGGCGAACGCGCTGCGCCCCGGCGAGTCGGCGGGCACGACCTATGGCGACCGCTTCCGCGCCGGCCTGACCGGCAGTCGGCCGGGAGGGCTGGTCGCGGCGGTACGGCAACTCGCCGGGCCCGAGGCCGACCGGTTCCGCGGCCGGCTGCCGCTGACCGACTACCTGATCCTGCTGCTGACCCTGGTCTCCCGCCAGGCGGAGGACCCCGCCGGCTGGCGGCACACGGCGGACCGGCCCGGCTTCGCACGGGAGGCGGGACTGCCGGAACAGGAAATCACCCCGCAGCGGACCGCCACCCTCGTGGAGTTCCTCGACCGCAATCCTCCCGGCTCGGCGAAGGAGAGCCGGGAGGCCTACAGCTACTTGCTCACCCGTCTCCGCGACATCGACGCGCGGGAGGGCGGCGCCTACCTCACACCGCCCTCCGTCACCCGCGTCATGGCGCGTGCCCTGGCCCGGGCCGCGGCCGGCGCCTCGCACGCACACGACCCGTTCTGCCGCGTCGGAGAACTCCTCACCGCCTACCTGGACGCCGTCGCCGAGCACGGTGGAACGGCGACAGTGAGCGGGGAGACACCGACCGAACGAGAACTGCGCCTCGCCCGGATGAATGTAAGGCTGTACGGCGGCGACCCCGCCCAGGTGGTCGCGGGGCCCGGCACACCCGCGGCCGGCTCCGCCGCACCGGTCCCGCGCTTCGACGTCATCCTGACCAACCCGCCGTTCGGCATCCGGGTCCCCGATGACCGACAGCCGCCGTACTGGACGTACGGCCCCGCCCGCCGCACTGAGTGGGACTGGATCCAGTATGTCGCCGCGCGGCTCGCCCCCGGTGGCCGAGCCGCGGTGCTCATGCCCGCCGGGGCCGCGTTCAACGAAGGCGCGGCCGCCGCGATCCGCGCCGGCCTGGTGGAGGCCGGCCTCGTGGAGTGCGTGATGGCGCTGCCCGCGGGGCTCTTCGCGCTCACCGGGGTCAAGACGCACATCTGGTTCCTGCACGACTCCGGCTCGCCGCCTGCCGCGGATGCCGAGGTGCTGTTCGTGGCCGGGGAGCACCTCGGGCACCGGGCGACCCGGACCCAGTGGGCCCTGTCCGACGAAGACTCCGCACGACTGGTGGACGAGTACGTGCGTTGGTGCGAGGCGCGAGCGGCCGGGAGCACTCCTGCCGGGACACCCGGACTGAGCCGGGCCGTGTCGTTGCGTGACATCGCCGGGCAGGCGCATCGTCTGGATCCGGCCTTGCACGTGCGCGCCCTCGGTGCGGACACCGCGGCGCCGACCGATCCCGCCGCGGTGCGCAGGAGACTGGCTGAGTTGGGACACCGGATCCGGGCCCTGCAGGCGCGTGCCGAGGCCTCCGATGCCGAGGCGGCCCGGCTGCTCAGGAGGTACGGATTGTGACGAGCGGCGACGCGGCGCTGCCGGACGGCTGGCAGCGGCTCCCTCTCCTGGACGTGTGCGCGTCGATCCAGGCCGGCCCGGGAGGCGGGCGGGCCCAGGACCGGGGCCGTGCCCCGGACGGCGGCGGCGTACCGGTCGTCCTGCCACGCGACCTGCACGGCCGGCGGATCGTCCGCGGGGACGCCGAGGCCACGCCGGTGATTCCTTGGGAGCGGGCGCGAACGCTGGAGAAGTACTACCTGGTTGAGGGCGACGTCCTGCTCACCCGCACCGGCACGGTGGGCCGCTGCGCGCTGGTGACCGCCGAGCACGCGGGCTGGCTGCCCCATCCCAACCTGGTGCGGCTCAGGCTTTCGCCGGCAGGCCCGGTCCGGGCGGCGTACCTCACCGCCTACTTGAGCTCCACGGCCACACAGGAATGGATCCGCTCCCGCGCCGTCAACTCGGTCATTCCCTCGCTCAGCACCCGGGTCTTGGGCGAGCTGCCCGTCCTCGTCCCTCCCGGAGCCGAGCAGGAGAGGATCGGTGCCGTCCTCGCCGCACTCGACGACAAGATCCGCGCGCACACGGAGATCGTCCGGGCCACGTCCGAGTACCGCGACGCGCTCGCCGATGCCCTGCTGACCGGCGCGCTGCGCGCGGACCGCGATCCAGGGGCCCGGTTCTAGACTGGGCGCGTGGTGAGCACCGACTGGAAGAGCGACCTGCGGCAGCGCGGCTACCGGCTGACCCCGCAGCGGCAACTCGTGCTCGAAGCCGTGGACACCCTGGAGCACGCGACCCCCGACGCCATCCTCGCCGAGGTGAGGAAGACGGCGTCGGGGGTCAACATTTCCACCGTGTACCGGACCCTGGAGCTGCTGGAGGAGCTCGGGCTGGTCTCGCACGCCCACCTCGGGCACGGCGCCCCCACCTACCACCTCGCCGACCGGCACCACCACCTCCACCTGGTCTGCCGCGACTGCACGAACGTGATCGAGGCGGATGTGTCGGTGGCCGACGACTTCACCGCGAAACTGCGCGAGGAATTCGGTTTTGACACCGACCTGAAGCACTTCGCGATCTTCGGCCGGTGCAAGGACTGTTCGCTCAAGGGTTCAACCACCAAGTCGTAGGCTGGAGCCATGAAGAGCCCCCTGCTGTCCCTGCCCGGCGCGGTGCCCGCCGAGGGCGTGGACGAAGGTGTCGCCGCGCACTACGGCGACCTGTTCCGCGAGCAGCGCGCCCTCGCCGACGGCACCGGCTTCGTCGACCTCTCCCACCGCGGCGTCGTCACCGTCTCCGGCGAGGACCGGCTCGGCTGGCTGCACCTGCTGCTCACCCAGCACGTCAGCGAGCTGCCCCCCGGACAGGCCACCGAGGCGCTCATCCTCTCCGCCCACGGCCACATCGAGCACGCGCTGTACCTGGTCGACGACGGCGAGACGGTCTGGGCGCACGTGGAGCCCGGCACCCAGGGCGCGCTCCTGGCGTACCTGGAGTCGATGAAGTTCTTCTACAAGGTGGACATCGCCGACCGCACCGACGAGTTCGCGGTGGTGCACCTGCCGGCCGGCTCCATCGCCGAGGCGCCCGACGGCGTCGTCGTGCGCGAGACCCCGCACGGCCGCGACCTCTTCCTCCCGCGCGCCGACCTGGACTCCTTCGCCGACCGGGCCGGCCCGCCGATCGGCATCCTCGCCCACGAGGCGCTGCGCGTGGAGCAGCACCGGCCCCGGCTCGGCTTCGAGACCGACCACCGCACCATCCCGCACGAGCTGGGCTGGATAGGCACCGCCGTCCACCTCAACAAGGGCTGCTACCGCGGCCAGGAGACCGTCGCCCGCGTCCAGAACCTCGGCAAGCCCCCGCGCCGCCTGGTCTTCCTCCACCTCGACGGCAGCGAGGTCCACCTCCCCGCGCACGGCACCGAGGTCCGCCTCGCCGACGAGGGCCCCGACGGCCGCAGGATCGGCTTCGTCACCACCTCGGCACGCCACCACGAACTCGGCCCGATCGCCCTCGCCCTGGTCAAGCGGAACGTGCCGGTGGACGCCCGGCTGATCGCGGGGGAGACGGCGGCGGCGCAGGAAGTCGTCGTGGCGCCCTGAGGCCTGCCCGGACCCGGCCGGACCTGCCTGGATCCGCTCATGGAACCGCCCGGGCCCGGCTCCCGGACCCCGCTCCTGGACCCGGGCCCAGGACCCGGCTCCCGGACCCAGGGACCGGACCCGGCCGCTAGATCTCCAGCAGGACGGTGAACGGGCCGTCGTTCGTCAGCGACACCCGCATCCGCGCGCCGAACCGGCCCGTCGCCACCGTCGCGCCCAGCGCGCGCAGCTGCGCGACCACCTCGTCCACGAGGGGCTCGGCCACGTCGCCGGGGGCCGCGGCGTTCCAGGTCGGCCGGCGGCCCTTGCGGGCGTCGCCGTACAGCGTGAACTGGCTGACGACGAGCAGCGGCGCGTCGATGTCGCTGCACGACTTCTCGTCGTGCAGCATCCGGATCGTCCACAGCTTGCGGGCGAGCTGCGCCGCCTTCTCCTTCGTGTCGTCGTGGGTGACCCCGACGAGGACGCACAGCCCCTCGCCCTCGATCGCGCCCACCGTCTCGCCGTCCACGACGACGCTCGCGCCGTCCACCCTCTGCACCACAGCACGCATGCCGACCATGATGCCGGGCGCCCCGGGGCCGCTCGCAGGGGGCCGTTCACGGGGGCTTTGGAGGCCGCTCGCGGGGGCTTTCGCAGAGGCCGCCCGGGAAGCCGTTCGCACGGGGGTGCCCTCGCGCAGGTTTCCGACCCTTACCCCCCCATCTGGGGCCGATCGGGGGCACTCGGTCACATAGCGGCCACAAGGAGTGGCACGATGCTGCCGTACGCCGACCGAGGGGACGGCCGAGAACGGTTGAGGCAGATGAGCACATCCAGGACACCGAGCACACCGAGCACGTCGAGGACGCCGAGCGCGCCGAGCGCGCCGGTCGCCGAGGCCGTCGAGCGACCCCCCGGAGCCGTTCCCTGGGTCCGCGCGCAGGGCCCGTACACCGCCCGCCCGCCCGAGCAGCGCACCGACAGCCCGCCGCTGCCCGCCCGGCCGTCCGCCTCGCTGCCCGTCCAGCCGTCCGCTCCGCCGCCCGCCGCCGCCCGCCCGGCGGAGCCGGCCGGTCCCGACCTGACCGCGCTGCGCCTGGCCGAGCTGCGCGCCCTGCGCCGACGGGCACAGCGGGACGAGGCCGACCTGAGCTACGTACGGCGGCTGCTGCACGGCCGTATCGACATCCTGCGCGCGGAACTGGCCCGCCGCGCCCCGCGGGGCACCGCGTCCCCCGAGGCGCCGGCCGGGGCGTCCGTGGTCGCGCGGCTCACCGAGATCCTCACCGACCCCCCGGCCCGGCACCGCGCCTCGGCCCGGCACGTGACGGTGGACACCCCGCGGGGCGAGGAGTGCCGGCGGCTGGCCGCGGAGGTGCTCGCCGAGGTGGAGCTGTCGGACCTGGCCGCCCGCACCGACGCGGAGCTGCACGCGGCGATGGGCCGGCTGGCGGGCCACGAGCGGCGCCTCTCCCGGCGCCGGCGGGAGCTGCAGCGCACGGCGGACGGTTGCAGCGCGGAGATCGCCCGCAGGTACCGTGAGGGGGAAGCCCAAGTCGACGACCTGCTCCGGTGACGCGGCGGCCCCGGTGACCCCGGGGCCGCGGGCCGGAGCGGGCCCGTATGTCGGCACGCCCGCCGGTACGTCCGTGCGCCGGTACGTTCGTACGCCGTTACGCCCGTACGTCGTTACGTCCGTACGCCGGTACGTCCGTGCGGAACGCCGACCCGTCCGGAAGGTCACCGCCGATGTCCGTCACCCCGCCCCCCTCCGCCGCGACACCGCCCGTCCTCGCCGAGGTCGTCCGCTCCGGCTTCGTCGAGGGACGCCACCGGGGCAGCCTGGTCCTGCTGGCCGCGGACGGCTCGGTGGAGCTGGCGCTGGGCGACGTGACCGCCCCGGTCTTCCCGCGCTCCGCCAACAAGCCGATGCAGGCGGCGGGCGTGCTGCGCGTGGGCCTGGACCTGTCCGGTGAACGGCTCGCCCTCGCGGCCGCCAGCCACTCCGGCGAAACCTTTCACCGCGACCTCGTCCACAAGATGCTCGGCGAGTACGGCCTACGCCCCGACCAGCTCCAGTGCCCGCCCGACCTGCCGCTGGACCCCGAAGAGCGCGAGACGTACCTCGCCGCCGGCGGCGCACGCGACCGCGTCGTCATGAACTGCTCCGGCAAGCACACCGCCATGCTCGCCGCCTGCCTGCGCAACGACTGGCCCACCGACACCTACCTGGACCCCGGGCACCCCCTGCAGCAGACGATCCACGGCGTGGTGGAGGAGGCCGCCGGGGAACCGGTCGCCGCCGTCGGCACCGACGGCTGCGGCGCGCCCCTGCTGGCCCTCACCCTCACCGGCCTCGCCCGCGCCTACCGCTCCTTCGTCCTCGCCGCTCCCGGCACCCCCGAGCGCCGCGTCGCCGACGCCATGCGCGCCCACCCCGAGTACGTCGCCGGCACCCGCCGCCACGACACCTGGCTCATGCGCGAAGTGCCGGGCGCCCTGTCGAAGATGGGCGCCGAGGCCGTCCAGGCCGTCGCCCTCCCCGACGGCCGCGCCCTCGCCTTCAAGGTGGAGGACGGCGCCTCGCGGGCCCTGGGCCCGGTGCTGGCCCGGGCGCTGCGGCTGCTGGGGGTCCGGGCGCCGGTGGTGGAGCGGATCGGCCACGCGCCGCTGCTGGGCGGCGGCCGGGAGGTCGGGGAGGTGCGGGCGGTGTTCTGAGCGGCGCTCTGGGCGGCGCTCTGGGCGGTGTTCTGAGCGGCGACCGGTCGGTGCCCAGTCGGGGTCCGGTCGGTGCCCGGTCGGGGTCCGGTCAGCGCCGGGCCGGTGTCCGGCCGGTGCCGGGCCGGAGGCGCCGGGCGCGCCGGGAGCGTCGCGCCGGGCCGGGCGGAGCCGCCGGAAAACGGAAGGACACGCCCACCCGTCCCTCCCTACGGTGACCCCATGACCACCCGCGCCGACACCGTCATACGCCCCCTCACCGCCGCCGACGTCCCCGACTGGTCCCGCGCCCTGAACACCGGCTTCCTGCGCACGCCCACCCCCTCCGCCGAGGAGGTGGCCGACCGCGGCTCCCACCTCGACCTCTCCCGCACCCTCGGCGCCTTCGACGCCGGCCGGTGCGTGGCGACGTTCCGTTCCTTCCCGCAGGAGCTCACGGCGGTCGGCGGCGCCCCCGTCCCGGCGGACGCGATCACGAACGTCACCGTCACGGCCACCCATCGCCGCCGCGGCCTGCTGACCCGGATGATGGCGCACGACCTCGCCGCGGCGAAGGAGCGCGGCGACGTGGTGGCGACCCTGATCGCCGCCGAGTACCCGATCTACGGCCGTTACGGCTTCGGCCCGGCCACCCACCTCACGGAGTGGACGGTCGACGTCCCCCGCACCGGCCTCGACCCGCGCCGCCCGCACCCCGAGGACGGCGGCCGCATCGACCTGGTGGACGGGGAGGACGTCCGCAGGACCGGCCCGGCGCTGTACGACCGGCTGCGCCGCGAGCGGCCCGGCTTCACCAGCCGCGACGAGCGCTGGTGGCAGATCCACACCGGGGCCGTCCGCCCGGAGCGGGTGCCGTGGACCGAGCCGTTCCACGCCCTCTACCGCTCGCCGGAGGGCGAGGCGGAGGGGCTGGCCACGTACGTGTGCGACGACACGTGGGGCGACGCCAAGCAGCCGCTGAACACAGCGACCGTCAAGAGCCTGATCACGCTCACCCCGGCCGCCGAGCGCGCCCTGTGGCACTACCTGTGCTCGATCGACTGGGTGGTGCGGGTCAGGAGCGGCCGGCGGGCGCCGGACGACCTGCTGCCGCACCTCCTGCCCGACCCGCGGGCGGCGCACGTCACGACGCACGCGGACTGGCTGTGGGTGCGCGTCCTGGACGTCGTACGGGCGCTGCGGGCGCGCACCTACCAGGCGCCCGGCACGCTGGTGCTGGAGGTCGTCGACCCGGGCGGCTACACCGGCGGCCGCTACCGCCTGGAGACCTTCCCGGAGGGGCCCGGGACCTGCGTCCCGACGACCGCGAGCCCCGACCTGACCCTCGACGTCGCCGACCTGGCGACCCTGTGGCTGGGCGACGAGTCGGCGGTGCGGCTGGCGGCGCTGGGCCGGGTGCGGGAAGAACGAGCGGGCGCCGCCCGACTGGCCGACGCCCTGCTGCGCACGTCCAGGCGACCGTGGTGCCCGGACGTCTTCTGAGACCGGTTCCCGGGTGCTCCTTCCTGCCGGTGACGGGGACTGATCCGTAGCTGTGCTGTATGCGGTTGTGTGATCCGTAGCTGTGTCTTATGCGGTTGTGGGATCCGTGGCCGTGCCTGTGCGGCGGTGTGATCCGCGGCCGTGCCTGTGCGGTGGTGGCGGCACCGGTCGGGCGGACTCCCGGCTCCCCTCCGGAAGGGAGACCGTCCGGCCGGGCCGGCGGGTCAGCCGGAGTGGGCGAGCAGCATCACGAGGACGACCGCGCCGATGCCGCCGACCGCGGCACTCTTGGCCTTGAAGCCCACGGTCAGGGCGACGAAGGCGATGATGCCCATCGCGCCGTACTTCCACTGCACGAGCTGTTCGAAGCCGACGGCGAGGGCGGCGAGGGCGAGAGCGGCGAGCGGCATGGCGGTCCCCCTTTCAGGGACGTCGAACCCGTGGGGGCTCTGGAGCCCCGTCTGTCACCCTGGGGGCCAACCCCCCGGAACTGTGACCATGTTGCTCAAGTTGGTGGCCAACTTGTTTCTAGTTATCTCCACTTGGAGACGGCTTATAACCACCCATCGAGAAACTGACCCGAGATAGCAGGAAGTTGTACTGTTTGCCCGTGGACCCGGACCATGCCTCCGGCAAAGGGCGGAACAGGCCCCCGCGGCCGGTGGCCGGGCGGTGCGGGTGGTGCGGGTGGCCGGGTGGTGCGGGGAACGGCTCACAGGCCGGGGCCGGCGACCAGCAGGGCGGCCAGCACGACCGCTCCCGCGGAGCTGACGGCCGGGCTGTCGCCCTTGATCCCGATGCCGAGCAGCAGCAGGCCGATGAGGCCGGCGGTGCCGTACTTCCACTGCACGAGCTGCTCGAAGCCGAGGACGAACACGGCGGAGAGGAGGGCGAGGACGGGCATGGCGGTTCCCCCGATCTGGATTTCTGAGCGGGACGGGCGTCGTGGGGGGTGCGGGACGGAACGTTCACCAACTCCAGCTAGTTGGCAACCAACACTCCTTCGGTTGTTCCCGCTTGGCGGCTACTTAAAAACAAGGTGCCGACAACTCCCGGAAAAAGGATTGAAGTTGTAGCGTTCTTGTCGTGAGCCAGGAGAACGTGGCAGTGAACGGAAGCACGCGGCGCTCCGCCCAGGAGATCGCCGACATCCTGCGGGAACGCATCCGCGCCGGCGACCTCGAGGCTGGTCAGCGCCTGCCCACCCAGGCCAGGCTCGCCGAGGAGTTCGGCGTGGAGCGCGGCACCGTGCGCCAGGCCCTGCGGGCGCTCCAGGACGACGGCCTCCTCACCCACGTCAGCAAGGGCAGCCCGCCCCGGGTCGCCGAGCCGGCCCCCGCGCCCGACGCCCCGCAACCCACGATGGTGGGCCTCGCCCCCCGCCTGACCGAGGCCTTCTCGGCCCGCGAGGTCCGTGTCGACGCCGCCTGTCTGACCGCCGAGACCCTCATGCTCGCCCTCGGCGAACCGGTCCGCCGCATCCACGAGGGCCGCATCCGCCCCGAGTCCGTCCGGGTCCGCATCCTGCTGCCCTCCCGCGACATCAACCTCGCCTTCCCCGTCCCGGTCGAGGGCCGCGACGGCGGCGACGACCCGGTCCACCAGCGCTGGCTCGCCCAGCGCAACGCCCAGGTCCAGGTCCTCGAGCACAACCTGCGCGCCCTGCGCTTCTCCCACGGCATCGACGTCCGGGTCACCTTCCGCGCCCTGCCCTTCACGCCGCCGATGAAGCTCTACCTGCTCAACGAGGCGGAGGCGCTGATCGCGTACTACATGATCACGCGGCGCGAGGAGCCGGCGGACGGAGGAACGCTGGAGATGTACGACACCCTCGGCACGGAAGCCCTGCTCTTCTCCTTCGAGAAACGGGCGGGCGGCCGCGACGCGGCCTTCGTGGCGGAATCCCAGAAGTGGTTCGACGCCCTCTGGGAAACCATCACCACGGACCTGACACTCTCCTAGTGACTCCTGATACGACGCGGACCGAACGGGTGACACCTCCTCACCAGGACAACGGCACGGAGGCCCAGGACAGCGGCACGGAGGCCCAGGGCAACGGCACGGAGGCGCTGCGGGACCTGCTGACGCGGGCACGGGTCGTGCTGTGGGACTTCGACGGCCCGATCTGCCGGCTCTTCGCCCGCCACTCGGCGGAGTCGGTGGCCACCGGCCTGGTGGAGTGGCTGGCCGAGCAGGGCCTGCACGGCCTGCTGAGCGACACCGAGCGGGAATCGCCCGACCCGCACGCCGTGCTGCGCGCCGTCGACCGGCGGCATCCGGGAAGCGACCTGGTCGAGGCCCTGGAGAAACGTCTCACCCAGGAGGAGCTGCGCGCCGCCGCCACGGCGCTGCCCACCGCCTGGGCCGACCCGCTGGTACGCACCCTGAAGGCGGTGGGGCGCCGGCTGGCCATCACCACCAACAACTCGCCCGAGGTGGTGCGCCAGTACCTGGCGGGCCGCGACCTGCTCGGCTGCTTCGCCCCGCACCTGTACGGCCGCACCCATGAACTCGGCCTGCTCAAGCCGCACCCGGACTGCCTCCACCGCGCCCTGCGCGCCCTGGGCGCCGCGCCCCCGGCCGCCCTCATGATCGGCGACACCCCCTCCGACCTGTGGGCCGCGCGGGCGGCCGGCGTGCCCTTCCTCGGCTACGCCCGCAACGACCGCAAGGCGCGGCTGCTGCGGGACGCCGGCGCCGAGGTGGTGGTGCGGTCGCTGGAGCCCGTCCTGACCCTGGTCCGCGCACAGGCGTGAACCGACGGCCCGGTCCGTTTGACGTCACCGTCGCGTGGGAGCCGATGCGGTGAGAAAGGAGGGTCGGACCGCGCACCACGCGTGCGAAGGAGTAGCGTGCTGCCACTCCTGCCCCTGTGGAAGGGGCCTGGGTCGAAAGAAACGCCGATGTCACCCGGAACGGATTCTCCCGCGCGTGCACGCGCGGCCGCGCTGAGCCCTGACGCGCGTGCGATCGAAGGGCCTCTCCACGGCTACCACCACGAGACCTACGTGGTGCCCCTGCCCCCGTCCGGCGCGGGGGACGTTCCGCCGGGGGTGCGGTGGAAGTGCCGGGAGCCGCGGCCGGGACTGCTGTGGTTCGACCGGCGCTGCTTCGCCTCGGAGGAGGAGCTGCTGCGGGCGCTGAAGGGCCGGATCGCCTCCGTGCCGGAGGTCATCGAGGTCCTGGGCACGCGCCTGCAGCGCTTCGTCGAGGGGCGCACGCTCGGGGAGCTGTGCCCCGCCGGGCAGCCCGTCCCCCCGGTGCTGCTGCGCCAGATCGTCGAACTGTTCCGGCAGTTGGCCGGGGTGGCTCCAAAGGACCTGCCCGTCGAGCGCACCTGCACGCCCGAGGACCGGGCGGCGGACGGCGACACCGAGACCTTCCTCATGCGGCTGGTCGATTTCGCCGAGACGAGGGTCTACCAGCACAACCAGGAGCGGTTCGGGAAGCTGTTCCAGGACCTCGGCGTCCGGGTCGAGGCCTTCGACCACCTGCGCGAGCACGTCCGCGGTCTGCGGCCGCGGCCGTTCTGCCTGCTCCACGCCGACCTGCACCGGGAGAACTTCGTCGTCGACGCCGAGCGGCGGCTGTGGACGATCGACTGGGAGCTGGCGATGTTCGGCGACCCGCTGTACGACCTGGCCACCCACCTGTACCTGATGCGGTATCCGCCCCGGCAGGATGCGTGGCTGAAGGAACAGTGGTGCGCCGCCGTGGAGAGCGCCCGTCCCGGCGGCTCCCACGGCTGGCGGCGCGACCTGGAGCGGCTGCTCGACTTCAAGCGGGCCCAGTCCGTCTTCACCGACGTCATCCGGGTGGCCCTGTCCCTCGTCCCCGGCGACGGGCTCGCTCCCGGTGAGGGGCTCGCTTCCGGCGGCGGGCTCGCTTCCGGTGGCGGGCTCGCTTCCGGTGGCGGGCTCGCTTCCGGCGGCGGTTTCGCCCCTGGCGGCGGGCGGGGGCGGGAGGACGGGCCGGACGAGGGCGGGCGGCGGTGCGCGCACGCCGGGCGGAAGCTCCAGGCGATCCTCCGGGCCGCCGCGGGGCCGCTCGGCCTGACGGACGTGCCGGACTCCGAGCGGATCGCCGAAGCCCTCGCGCACTGGTGCCGCGCCCACGGCGACGCCGAACGGGCGCCGCGGGAGACCGGCGCCGCGGCCGCCCGCCCTGCGTAGGCTCTCCGCAGGGCGAACGGCGGGCTGCGAACGGCGCACGGCGAACGGTGGGCTGCGGGAGCGCAAGCGGCGGCGGATCGGATGTACCGGGCGGTGCCGGACGTCGCAGTCCGGCTGTTTCTGGGGACTGGAGAAGGGGTTCGACGCGGTGCCGGACCGCGGCGGGACCGCGACCGCGACCGGGGCCGGGACCGCGACCGGGGCCGGGACCGCGACCGCGACCGGGGCCGGGACCGCGACTGGGGCCGCCGCCCGTCACCGACCCGGAGCACGGCCGCCGCCCGTCACCGACCCGGAGCACGGCCGCCGCCCGTCACCGACCCGGAGCACGGCCGCCGCCCGTCACCGGACCGGTGCGTGACCGTCCGTCAGTCCCCGCCCTCGCCGAACACCCCGCCCTCGCCGAACACTCCGTCCGCCGCGAACACCTGCTCCGCGAAGCGTTCGCCGATGCGGCGGTGGGTGGCGGTGTCGGGGTGGAGTTCGTCGGGGAGGGGGAGTTCGGCGTGGTCGGGCTCGCCGTAGAGGGCGCGGCCGTCGAGGTAGTGGAGGTGGGGGTCGTCGGCCGCGCGCTGCCGGACGATGCGGGAGAGCTCGTCGCGGACGGCGGCGAGGGTGAGTTTGCCGGCGGCCCGTTCGGCGGGATCGCCGGTGGCGAGGAACCGCAGCCTGCCGGCGGCGAGGGCGTCCGGGTCGAAGGCGGTGGGACCGGGGGTGTCCTCGTGCATCGGGCAGTAGAGGGGCGAGACCACCAGGAGGGGGGTGGTGGGGTGCCCCTCGCGGACGGTGTCGAGGAAGCCGTGGACGGCCGGCGTGAAGGCCCGCAGCCGCATCAGGTCGGTGTTGACCAGGTTGATGCCGATCTTGATGCTGATCAGGTCGGCGGGGGTGTCCCGGATCGTGCGGGCGGTGAAGGGGTCGAGCAGGGCGTTGCCGGCCAGGCCGAGGTTGACCAGGTCGACGCCGGCGCGCAGGGCGGCGACCGCGGGCCAGGTGGCGGTGGGGCGCGCGGCGTCGGAGCCGTGGCTGATCGAGCTGCCGTGGTGCAGCCAGACCCTGCGGCCGCGATCCGGTACGGGTTCCACGGGTGCGTCGGTGCGCAGGGCGACGAGCTCGGTCATCTCATTGTGCGGAAGCCAGATCTCGACGTCCTTGACGCGGTCGGGCAGGCCGGTGAAGCGGAGGGTGCCGGGCGGGCCGGACCGCAGCTCGGTGCCTCCGGTGGCCAGGTCGACGATCAGGGTGTGGCCCGCCGCGTCCGTGACGGACGCCTGCCCGGCCGGGCGCCCGTCGACGAGCAGGTCGTACACCCCGGCGGGGCGCGGCGGGGTGCCGGGGTAGACCCGCCTGGTGGGCAGCGTGTCCAGTTCGACGGCGGTGGCCCGGGTGCGGAAGGCCAGCCGGACACCGGAGGGCTGCGACTCGGCCAGGACGAGCTGCTCGTCGGGGAACTGCGCGCGGGCCCACGCGGGCAGCCGGTGCGGCAGCAGACCGTGCTCGGTGCGCTCCAGGTCGAGGGCGCCGCGCACGAGGTCCGCGGTGAGGGGAGTGGTGATCCAGTCGTGTGCGGTGTGCATGTCCGTGTCCCTGCCCTGTGGCGTGCGTGATGTGCGTGGTGTGCGTGATGTGGGTGTGCAGGTGGTGACCGGGATCCTTTGAACCCGAGGTTCCGCTCTGCGCGCCACTGCCATGTGATGTCCGGCCCGGCGGCGAACGCCGGTCACAGCGCCGGAAGACCGCCCCCGGCGTCTCCGGGACCACCCTCGGCGCCTTCGGGACCACCCCCGGCTTCCCGGGCCGTACGCTCGAGCCGGCTCCGGTGCTGCTCCCACCACGCCGAATCGACCGGCGGCATGCTGTCGTTGCCCTTGTTCATCCCGACGGCGCCGTCCAGGAGTTCCCGGAGGATGTCGGCGTGCCCGGCGTGCCCGGCGTGCCCGGCGTGGCGGTGCGTGTCGGCGATCACGCGCACCACGGCGTGATGCAGCGTCACCTCGTCCCTGCCGTCGGGCCACCACGGCACCCTGCCGACCGTGTCCGGCGCCGGCGCGTCGATCGTCGCGTCCGCGTGCGCCCATGCCCGGCGGTAGAGCTCCACGACGTACTCGCGCGACTCGTCGGCGGTGGCCCACATGTCCGCGTTGGGCTCGGCACCGTTCCCGAGCCAGGGCAGCGGCCCGCCGGACGGCCGTCCGAAGGTGTCGCCGAGGTAGCCCAGTTCCACGCCGGCCGCGTGCTTCACCAGGCCCAGGAGGTTCGTGCCGATCGGTGTCAGCGGGCCGCGGGCGTCGTACTCCGGGAGCCCTTCGAGCTTCCACAGCAGGGCGTCACGGGCGGACTGCAGGGAGAAGCGGAGGTCGGCTTCGGCGTCCGAGGCGGTCATGCGGCCAGTCTGCCGTTCACGTGATCCCTGTTCACCGCCTTTTCCGCTGCCCGCGTCACAGCGGCCGCGTTCGCCGCCCGAGGCGGACCGGACCGTCCGGCGCGGCGGGTGAACCGGCCGGGCGGCTGTCCTGTCTCAGGTAAGTCCGGACGTCGGGATTCGTCGGGTGGATTTCGTCCACCAGCACCAGGTCCGTCCAGCACCAGGTCCGTCCAGCACCAGGTCCGTCCGGGCCTCGATCAGCACTTGGCAGACCGCGGTGGTGGCGTCGGTCGTGTGGTGCCGCGGCGTGATGACCGGCAGGCCGAGGAACCGGGCGAACTCCATCGCCGGCTTGCGGGGTGAGCCACGGGCAGGAGCGGTGATGTAGACGACGGGATGCGGTCGCTGCCTGGTTGTCCTGACCTCGTAAAGCCGGAAACCGGCGCCCGGGCCGTACCGACCGCAAACGACCCAGCGGCCCCGCTCACGCGACCCCGACGTGCTGACGTACTCCAGCTCGATGTCCTCCGTCGCCCCCCCCCGCGCATCCATCCGGGCCTCCGGTACGACGCTGACCAGCCACGACGACCGTAAGCAGCGCCAGAGCGACGTACCCGGAGAAGCCCGAGACACCGCGCCGAACGCCCGGAGCTGACGGGGAGGTCAGCTCAGATGCCCGGAGATCTCCGAGACCGCCCGGACACCACAGAGACAGGACAGCGGCCGTGGGCGAGGCGGCGGTGGTCCACCCGGATGGCGCACTCTTGCAAGCGGGTCGCTTGCAAGAGTTAGCAGGGTGGGGCATGGTGGAGGCATGGCATCGCTCAACGTCGGTGGTCTCGGGGAGTACCTGCGCGAGCAGCGGCGCAACGCGCAGCTGTCGCTGCGGCAGCTCGCCGATGCCGCCGGGGTGTCCAATCCGTATCTGAGCCAGATCGAGCGCGGGCTGCGCAAGCCGAGCGCGGAGGTGCTGCAGCAGGTCGCCAAGGCCCTGCGGATCTCCGCGGAGACGCTGTACGTGCGGGCCGGCATCCTCGACGCCGAGCGGGACCGCGGCGAGGTGGAGACGACGTCCGTCATCCTCGCCGATCCGTCGCTGACCGAGCGGCAGAAACAGGTGCTGCTGCAGATCTACGAGTCCTTCCGCAAGGAGAACGGGTTCACGACGGCCAGGACGGACGAGGCGCGCGCGAGCGAGGAGGCGGCGGGCGGCGCTTCCGCGGACGCGTCCGCCGTGTCCGCGGGCGACGGGCAGTCCGCGGGCGACGGGCACGACGGCGCCGGCGACGTCACCGAACTCGGTGCCCGCACGGCCCGCGGCGGCCGTCCCGCCAGACGCCGCGCCCGCACGTCGGGCGGCACGGACGCCGGTCCGCGCGAGTCGGCCGGCTGAGGTCGCCGGCGGCAGGCGCCGCCGACGTACCGGGCCGCCGGCCCGCGGACCACGAAAACCCTCAACCGAAAGCGACCGGAGGACCATCACCATGGCCATCACCGACGACCTGCGCAAGACCTTGACCAACCCCACCCCCCTCTACTTCGCCGCGGGCGCCACCGACCTGGCCCTGCAGCAGGCCAAGAAGGTGCCGGCCCTGGTGGGTCAGCTGCGTGCCGAGGCCCCGGCTCGGATCGAGGCGGTGCGCAACACCGACCCGAAGGTCGTGCAGGAGCGGGCCGCCGCACGCGCCAAGGAGGCCACCGCCCGCGTCAAGGAGACGCAGGAGAACCTGCAGAACCGGGTCAGCGAGTTCCTCAACAACCTCGATCTGGACCTGAAGAAGTTCGGCAGCAACCTCGACCAGGACCTGAAGAAGCTGGGCGAGACCGCCCAGGACCTCGCTCTGCGCGGTGTCGGCGTCGCCGCCGAGTACGCCGTGAAGGCCCGCGAGACCTACGAGAAGGTCGCCGAGCACGGCGAGCAGGCGGTGCGCACCTGGCGCGGCAGCGCCGCCGAGGGCATCGAGGACGTCGCCGAGAGCGTGGAGGAGCTCGCGGTGGCCGTGGAGCCGGACCGCGAGCCGGCGGGGGCGAAGGAGGGCGGCGCCGGGGCCGGTTCCGCCCGGGCCGGGTCCGAGCCCGCCGCGGCGAAGAAGGCCCCGGCCAAGAAGGCTCCGGCTCCGGCCAAGAAGGCCACGGGCACGAGCACGGGCACGAGCACGAGCACGGGTGCGGGCACGGGTGCGGGCACGGGTACGGCCAAGAAGACGACGCCGCCGGCGAAGTGACCGGACCCGAACGGGTGAAAACGCGCTGAACAGGACGGGCCGGGCACTCCTGGAGTGCCCGGCCCGTTCGTCTGGTGGAGGGTTTCCGGGGACCGGTACGGTGACCGGGTAAATGCTGAACCGAGTCGGGTGGTGGACGTTGTGCTGATGCAGGGGTTCGCGGGGCTCATGTGGCTGTTGAGCATGGCCCTGATCCTTTTCAGTGGCTTCGCGCTGATCGACGCCGCCATCCGTCGTGAGGACGCCTACCGCGCGACCAGCAAGCAGACCAAACCCTTCTGGCTGATCATCCTCGGCCTCGCCTTCGTGGTGAACCTGCTCTTCCCCATACTTTCGTTCCTGCCGGTCATCGGCCTGATCGCGACCATCGTCTACATGGTCGACGTACGCCCCGCCCTGCGCGACCTGCCGGGTGGCGGCCGCAGCCGCCGCGGCTCCAGCAGCGACGGGCCGTACGGGCCGTACAACGGCGGGTTCTGAGGCGGAGGGTTCTGAACCGGCGGGTTCTGAGCCAGCGGATTCCGGGCCGGAGCGGGGAGCGGCCACTGGCCGGCCACGGACCGGCCACCGGGTTCCGGGTTCCGCCCCGCGTCGGCCGCTCGCTCCGCGTCGGTCGCTCGCTCCGCGCCGCCCGGCCGCCCGCGTCAGCCGGTCGTGTCCGTCCGGTCCAGCAGGACCACGGCCACGTCGTCCGTCAGCTCGCCGCCGTTGAGGTCGCGGACCTCGCTGACGGCGGTACGCAGCAGCTCCTCGCCGTGCAGGCCCTGACCGAGCAGGCGGCGGACGAGGTCGAGCATGCCCTCCTGGCCGAGGCGCTCGCCGCCCGCGCCGGCGTGGCCCTCGATGAGTCCGTCGGTGTAGAGCATGAGGCCCCATTCGGCGCCCAGCTCCACCCGCCGGCGCGGCCAGCGGCCGCCGGGGAGCAGGCCGAGGGCGGGACCGTTGTCGTCCTGGGGGAGCAGCTCGGCGACGAAACCTCCCTCGGGCTTCGCGGCGGAGCCGGGGGCGCCGGAGCGGTCCGGGCGGATGATCAGGGGCGCCGGGTGGCCGGCCAGGCAGAGGCCGGCGCTGCGGCCGTCGGGCGCGATGTCGACCGTGCACAGCGTCGCGAAGATCTCGTCCTCGGCCCGCTCGTGCTCCAGCACCTCCTGCAGCGTGCTCAGCAGCTCGTCGCCGCTCAGCCCGGCCAGGGTCAGCGCCCGCCAGGCGATGCGCAGCTCCACGCCGAGCGCGGCCTCGTCGGGGCCGTGCCCGCACACGTCGCCGATCATGGCGTGCACGGTGCCGTCGGCGGTGCGCACGGCGTCGTAGAAGTCGCCGCCGAGCAGGGCGCGGGAGCGGCCGGGGCGGTAGCGGGCGGCGAAGCGCAGCGAGGAACCCTCCAGCAGCGGGGTGGGCAGCAGACCGCGCTCCAGGCGCCGGTTCTCCTGCGCGCGCAGCCTGCCCTCGGCGAGGCGCCGCTCGGCGGTCTCGGAGCGCTTGCGCGCGACGGCGTACCGGATGGCGCGGCTGAGCAGCCGGCCGTCCAGTTCGTCGCGGAAGAGGTAGTCCTGGGCGCCGACGCGCACGGCTTCGGCGCCGCGTTCGGCGTCACCGGAGCCGGTGAGCGCGAGCACGGCGTGCCGGGGCGCGAGGTGCAGGACGTGTTTGAGCACGGCCAGCTCGTCGTCGCCGTCACCCGCCCGGCCCGGCGTCGACAGCGCGAGGTCGAGCAGGATGCAGTGGACGTCGTCGGTCAGCAGCCGCTCGGCCTCGGTGAGGTTGCGGGCCGTGCGGATGCGGATCGGTTTGCCGGCCGAGTCGAGGAGCTCGGGCACGATGGCCGAGCCGCCGGGGTCGTCCTCGATCAGCAGCAGCGTCAGGTTGTCGTCGGTGGTGTGGGCATGGGTGTGCGGAGAGTCCTTCTCGGCCGTTGCGTTCGTGCGCGGGGCCTGTTCCCCGGAGGGGCCGCCGCTCGGGGGTACGGCCTGCGCCTGACCGCTTTCCACGGCGGGGATCGCTCTCTGCCGCGGCACGGGTACGGGCATTGTTCTGGTTTCCTTCCCTCCCCCCGAGGGCACGGTGGGGCGAGGGGTCTCGACCCACCGACCGGGACCATAGCGGGTGTCGGCGCCGCAGCGGAATGATGTGAACCACGCCGCTGGGCCACGGACCGGTGTCATATGCCGCTTTCCCTATCGGAGTTGGACAGGTCTCCGCGGGAGCGGGGATGACGAAGCTCACGTCGCGGGGAGGAAGGACCCGGGCACGGGTGTGAGCCGGGCCATGTGGGCCGTGTCACGTGCCTGCCGGATCCCTGCCGAACGCCTGCCGGATTCCTGCCGGATTCCTGCCGGGTGTCTGCCGAACGCCTGCCGGGTGCCTGCCGGACCGCGGCCGGGCTCACACGGCCGGGCTCACGCGTCCGGCCGGACCACCCCGAGGATCGGCATCGTGCCGGCGCCCGCGAGGGTGACCGTGCGGCCCGGGCGCGGGGCGTGGACGATCATGCCGTCGCCCACGTACAGGGCGACGTGGCTGGCGTCGTCGTAGTAGACGATCAGGTCGCCGGGGCGCATGTCCGTCACCTCGACGTGCCGCAGCCGCTTCCACTGCTCCTGCGAGGTGCGCGGGACGGGGCGGCCGGCGGCGGCCCAGGCCTGCGAGGTCAGCCCGGAGCAGTCGTAGGACTTGGGGCCCTCGGCGCCCCACACGTACGGCTTGCCGATCTGGGCGGTGGCGAACTCCACGGCTTTGCGGCCCTGCGCGGAGGCCTTCGCCTTGACGTTCTCCAGGACGCCGGTGGCCAGCCAGGCCGCCTGGGCCCGTGCCGCGGCCTGCTGCTCCAGCCGGGCCAGGCGCTGCCTCTGCCGCTTCTCCAGCGACGACTCCAGTTTCTTCGCCGCCGCGATCCGCCGCTCGACGCGCTTCTTGGCGGCGGCCTTGGCCCTGCGGTCGGCCTCCAGCTTCTTCCAGCGGGCCGAGGCGTCGGCCGCGTCGTCCTTCAACTGCCGCTGGGTGCGCGCCATCTCCGTCAGCAGATCCCGGACGGCGCGCTCGCCCTGCAGCACCCGGCCGGCGCCGTCGAGGAACTCCTGCGGGTCGTCGCTGAGCACCAGCCGCGCCTCGGGCGGCAGTCCGCCACCGCGGTACTGGGCGCGGGCCGCGGCGCCGGCGCGGTCCTGCAGCTCCTCCAGCCGGCGCTGCCCGTCGGCGATCCGGCGGGAGAGCGCGGCGAGCCGGTCGGACTGCCGCTCGGCCTTCTCCTCGGCGGCGTTGTAGGCGTCGGTGGCGACGGCCGCGTCGTGGTAGAGCCCGTCGAGCTTCTCGCGGACAGCCTCGAGGTCCTTGTCGGGGACCGCTGTGCCGCTCGGTGAGGGCAGCGCCGTGCCGCTCGGTGAGGGCGTGGGCGCGGGGCTCGCGGAGGCCGGGCGCGTGGCGCTCGCGGACGGGCCGGGCCCGGGACGCGCGAACGCCGTGCCGGGCGCCCCCAGCACGGTGCCCGCGCACACGACGGTCACGGCCGCCCCGATCAGGCTGCGCTTGCCCGGCCCCATACGTCCCCCTGCCTGATTTACCGTCAGTAACTTACGGTGCCGGGGGGATCTTGCCATGTCCGTGCGCGCGGCGACAGAGGCCGTCGACGACTCCTCTGCCCCCTTCCGGCCCCCGTTACGACGTTCCCCCCGCCTGTGTGACGAACGACGCACGCACCACGTTCTCCGCAGGTCAGCCCCGCGGTGCCAGCGCCGCCCAGCGCACCGTCACTTCCCCCTGCCGCCACCGCGCCGGCCCGTCCGTCACCGGCCAGTCGACGGCGAGG
The DNA here is from genome assembly GCF_014651135.1 of Streptomyces echinoruber. Classification (GTDB taxonomy): domain Bacteria; phylum Actinomycetota; class Actinomycetes; order Streptomycetales; family Streptomycetaceae; genus Streptomyces; species Streptomyces echinoruber. The sequence continues at coordinate 10,613 of NZ_BMWH01000029.1, read as the reverse complement.
TCGCCCACCGCCCGCATCCAGCGCTGGCGGGCGCCGTAGGCGGCGTAGGGGGCCGCGGCGGCCCAGGCGCGGTCGAAGTCGCGGAGGAAGGCGTGCACCGGTTCGCCGGGGACGTTGCGGTGGATGAGTGCCTTGGGGAGGCGTTCGGCGAGGTCGGAGGGGCGGTCGAGGGAGGCGAGCCGGGTGGCGAAGGTGACCGTGCGCGGCCCCTCCGGGCCGAGCGCCACCCACACGTGCCGCCGCCCGATCTCGTCGCAGGTGCCCTCGACCAGCAGCCCGCCGCGCGCCCCGGTCGCCGGGTCGGCGGGGGCCAGCCGCGCGCACAGCCGCCGCCACACGGCGGCGACCTCGCCCTCGTCGTACTGCCGCAGCACGTTCGCGGCGCGGATGAGCTGCGGCCGGCCCGGGACCGGCACCTCGAAGCCGCCGTGCCGGAAGGTCAGCCCCTCCCGCTCGTACGGCACCGCGGCCGCGACCCGCGCCGGTTCGATCTCGACGCCGACCACGCGGGTGCGGGGCGCGACCGCGCGCAACCGGCCGAGCAGTTCGACGGCCGTCCAAGGAGCGGCGCCGTAGCCGAGGTCCACGGCGACCGGGTCGGCGGCGCGGCGCAGCTCGGCGCCGTGCACCGCGGCGATCCAGCGGTCCATGCGGCGCAGCCGGTTGGGATTGGTGGTCCCGCGCGTGACCGTGCCCACGGGGCGGGCGGTGGCGCGGGCTGTCATGCCTATGAGGGTAAGCGGGCGGGGACCCGGGGAATCCGGCGGCCACCTGCGCCGGCCTGGCCGGCTACTTGGGCCGATCCGGCCGGTTACCTGGGCCGATCCGGCCGGTTACCTGGGCCGACCCGGTTGGCTACCGGAGCCGATCCGGCCGGTCGCCCGGACCGATCCGGCCGGTCGCCCGGACCGACCCGGCCGGTCACCCGGACCGACCCGGCCGGTCACCCGGACCGACCCGGCCGGTCACCTGCCGCCAGGTCCCCGCGCCTGCACCGCCGGACGAAATCACCCGCCACCACGGATCGCCCCACCACGGATCGCCCCACCGCGGACCGCCCCACCACCGATCCCCCCGCCCCCGTCACCGGCCGGTTCCTCCCCCGACACCCCCCATCACCCTCCGTAACAATTCGGCAAAGTACCCTCGAAGGGGAAGAGCGCCGGAAATAGAAGTACCCGTTCCGATGTTCCGTCCCGACGGAGGGTCTCCGTGTCCTCCGCCCGGCAGGCCGTAGCCGAAGCACGCCGCAGCAAGGAGGACCGCCCCGTGAGCCACTACGTCAGCAGGCTCGGCCGGCGTTCCCCGTCGTCCTCCGCCCGCCCGGCGTCCTCGCGGCTGCGCCTCGGCCACCGTCGGCCCCGCCGGATCGCCATGCTCTCGGTGCACACCTCCCCCCTGCACCAGCCCGGCACCGGCGACGCCGGCGGCATGAACGTCTACATCGTCGAGCTGGCCCAGCGGCTCGCCGCCCTCGGCATCGAGGTGGAGATCTTCACCCGGGCCACGGCCGCCGCCCTCCCGCCCACCGTGGAACTCGCGCCGGGCGTGCTGGTCCGGCACGTCGACGCGGGCCCGTACGAGGGCCTGGCCAAGGAGGACCTGCCGGCCCAGCTGTGCGCCTTCACGCACGGTGTGATGCAGGCATGGGCCGGGCACCGCCCCGGCTACTACGACCTGGTCCACTCCCACTACTGGCTCTCCGGCCACGTCGGCTGGCTGTGCGCCCAGCGCTGGGGCGTGCCCCTGGTGCACGCCATGCACACCATGGCCAAGGTCAAGAACGCCAACCTCGCCGACGGCGACACCCCCGAGCCCGCCGCCCGCGTCATCGGCGAGACGCAGATCGTCTCCGCCGCCGACCGGCTCATCGCCAACACCGCGGAGGAGGCCGACGAGCTGGTACGGCACTACGCCGCCGACCCGGCCAAGGTCGCCGTCGTCCACCCCGGCGTCAACCTCGCCCGCTTCCGTCCCGCCGACGGCCGCGCCGCCGCCCGGTCCCGCCTCGACCTGCCGCAGGACGCCCTGATCCCGCTCTTCGCCGGCCGCATCCAGCCCCTCAAGGCGCCCGACGTGCTGCTGCGTGCCGTGGCCGTGCTGCTCGACGAGCGCCCCGAGCTGCGCTCACGCATCGTCGTCCCCGTCGTCGGCGGCCCCAGCGGCAGCGGCCTGGCCAAGCCGGAGGGCCTGCAGAAGCTGGCCGCGCGGCTGGGCATCGCGGACGTCGTACGGTTCCGTCCGCCGGTCGGGCAGGAGCAGCTCGCGGACTGGTTCCGGGCCGCGTCCGTGCTGGTCATGCCGTCGTACAGCGAGTCCTTCGGGCTGGTCGCGATAGAGGCGCAGGCGGCCGGCACGCCGGTGCTGGCCGCAGCGGTCGGCGGCCTGCCGGTGGCGGTGCGGGACCGGGAGACCGGCTTCCTCGTCCAGGGCCACGACCCCGCCGACTACGCGCGCGTGCTGCGCGCCTTCGCCGACGACCCGTCGCTGTCCGCCCGCATGGGCGCGGCCGCCGCCCGGCACGCGCAGTCCTTCGGCTGGGACCGCGCCGCCACGGCCACCGCCGACGTGTACGCCGCGGCCCTGCACACCCACCGGCGCCGCGTGCGCACCACGGCCCGGCACGGCTGACGGCGGTCCGGTCGACGGTGGTCCGGCTGACGGCCGGTCGGCATGACGGGCACGGCCGGCAACGCCCCACCGCACCCGGCGGACGCCCGCGCCGCATCCGGCGGACGCCGGTGTCGCTGACGTACGCTCGCAGCATGGCAGCGTCAATGGGTGCGGAGCAGCAACGGGCGGCACAGGTCATCGACGGCGTGCTCAAGGACGCCGAACTGGAGTGGGAGAGCCCGGAACCCGGCCACTACGTGGTCAAACTCCCCGGCACCCGCAAACTGTCGACGACCGTGTCGCTGCTCGTCGGCCGCCACTCGCTCTCCCTCAACGCCTTCGTCATCCGTCACCCCGACGAGAACGAGGCCGCCGTCCACCGCTGGCTGCTGGAGCGCAACCTCAAGCTGTACGGCGTGAGTTACGCCGTCGACCAGCACGGCGACGTGTACGTCACCGGCCGTCTGCCGCTGGCCGCGGTGACCGCGCAGGAGGTCGACCGGCTGCTCGGCCAGGTCCTGGAGGCCGCCGACGGCAGCTTCAACACCCTTCTGGAGCTGGGGTTCGCCTCCGCGATCCGCAAGGAGTACGCGTGGCGCGTGGCGCGGGGCGAGTCGACGCGCAACCTGGAGGCGTTCACCCACCTCGTCGAGCGTCCGACCGACTGAGATCCGGCCGGCTGAGATCCGGCCGGCTGAGATCCGGCCGGCTGAAATCCGACCAACCGAGATGCGGCCGACTGAAATCCGACCGATCGAGATCCGGCCGACCGACCTCCCCTCCGAGGACGCCGAGACCGACGTCCCACCCGAACATGCCGGGACCGATGTCCTGCTCCCGCCCGAGCACGTCGTAGCCGACGAACGTGAACATCCGCTCCCCGGGCTCCAGCGGCCGCGGCCGGCCCCGGAACCGGTGCGCGCCCACCCCGAGCGGCAGCGCCGGGTCCGACACCCACAGCCGCTCGAAGCCGCGTTCCTCCAGCCACCGGCACACCTGCGGCACGAGGTCGGGTAGGCGGAGCCGGTTGCGGGTCCACACCACCGTGCCGCCCGTGCGGCACAGCCGCGTGCAGAAGTCCAGGGTGCGTTCGACGTCGGCGTCGGTGAGGTTGCCGAGCACCCCGCACACCAGCACCAGGTCGGCGGGCACCAGACCGGCGTAGTGGTCCGTCAACGCCGCGTCCCCGGCGACGACTTCGACCCCGTCCAGCCCCGCCGCCGCGGCCGCCCGCCGCGCGATGCGCACGTTCCGCTCGTCCAGCTCCACCAGCCGAGCCCGGACCTCGGCCGCACGCGGATGCCCGGCCAGCACGCCGATCAGGTCCCGTCCCTGCCCCGCGCACAGGCTCACCGCCGTCAACTGCCCCGGCGGGGCGTCGTCGAGGGCGGCGCGGACGCGCTCCTGGACGAGCGCCAGCCGCCGCGCCAGTGGACTGCCGACGGTGTCGTAGGCGTCGTGCCACGTGTTCCAGTCCATGCGGCGCAGCCTACGGACGCGCACCGCCCGTGAACCCGCGCTTTTCGGCCGCCGTGCGCGCGTACCGACCCGGCGGCACCCCCACCAGTCTCCGGAAGTGCCGGGTGAGATGCGCCTGGTCGCAGAACCCGGTCGCCACGGCCACCTCCGCCGGCCGCCGCCCCGCCAGCAGCAGCCGCCGCGCCCGGTCCACGCGCCGCGCCATCAGGTACTGGTGCGGGGCGATGCCGTACGCGCCGCTGAACGCCCGCACCAGGTGGGCGGGATGGGCGTGCAGCAGCGCGGCGGCCTCGTCGAGCGCGACGCCCTGCGCGACGTGCGCGTCGAGGAGTTCGCGCAGCCGCCGGGCGAGCGGCCGGTCGGCGAGCCGCGGTTGCCCGGCCCGTCCGGCCCGTCCCAGGTACTCCCGCAGCCGCTCCCCGACCAGCGCCAGCCGGCTCGCCGCCTCCAGTTCGTCCCCGGGGCGCGCGAGCGCCGCGTGCACCTGCCCGACCCGCCGCCGCAGCACCGGATCCCGCAGGTCGGAACGGTCCACGGCGGCGCCGATCAGGTCGTCGCCGAGGTGGGTGCGGTCGAGGTACAGCACGCGCTTGCGGAAGCCGTGCGGCGTGGCCGGGGCGCCGTTGTGCGGCACGTGCGGCGGCAGCAGCGACACCGTGTCGTGCGGGGTGCCCCGTTCGCGCCGGTCGAGGTCGTACCGTACGGCGCCGTCGTCGACGATGAGCAGCGTCCACGCCTCGTGGACGTGCATCGGGTACGCGTACTCGGTGAAGCGGGCGTGGAAGACCTCCACGACACCCGGAACCCGCGGGCGCCAGGCGGAGACCTCCTGCCGAGCGGCCATGCAAAGAACGTACAAGACCGTGGCACGGGCCGCCCGGCACCCTCGCTCCATGAGCACGCACCCTCGCTCCATGAGCACGCAACCCCCGCGTTTCGACACGAAGATCGCCGTTCTGCTCCGCGACGACCTGGAGACCTGGCAGCGCCTGAACGTCACCGCGTTCCTCGTCAGCGGCCTCGGCACCCAGCTGCCCGAGGTCGTCGGCGCGCCGTACGAGGACGCCGACGGCGTGCCCTACCTGCCGGTGCTCGTCTTCGAGGGCACCAAGGAGACCCTGACCGCGGCCCACACCCGCGCCCTGACCCGCGCCCTGCCGCGCGCCGTGTTCACCTCCGACCTCTTCACCACCGGCAACGACCACGACAACCGCGCCGCCGTCCGCGCCGTCCCGACGCGCGAGCTGGACCTGGTGGGACTGGCGGTGTACGGGCCGCGCAACGCGGTGGACAAGACGCTGAAGGGGGCACGGATGCATCCGTGAACGCACGCACGTGCTTGTGCGCGCGTGAGCGTGCGCGTGCGGGCACGTGCGGGCGCGGGCCCGGTCAGGCCGGTCAGGCCGGGCGGGCCTCCGGCTCGGCACCGGCGGGCGGAACGGACTCGGCACCGGCGGGCGTCTGCGCCTCCGGCTCGACGGCGGGCGCCTGCGCGGCCGGCGTCTCCGTGACCGGCGTCTGCCCCTCGACCTGCTGCTCAGGCCGTTCACTCTGCTCAGGCTGCTCCGGCGGCTGCTCGGACGGGTGCTCGGGCTGCTGCGGTGCCGGCAGCCGTCGCATCAGCCCGCCGTATCCCAGGGCCGCCACGGTTCCGACGGCCGCGCACAGCCCCCACAGCCAGGCGGCCCCGAGGCGGTCGATGACGAAGCCGGACAGCAGCGGGGCGACGAGGGCGGCGACCGACCAGGACAGGGTGTAGACGCCCTGGTAGCGGCCGCGTCCGTGGACGGGGGAGAGGCGGACGACGAGCCCGGTCTGGGTGGGCGCGTTGAGCATCTCGCCGAGGGTCCACACGCACACCGTGAGGGCGAGGAGACCGACGGAGTCGGCGAAGGCGGTCAGGGCGAAGCCGTACCCGGCGAGCAGGGAGGACACGACGAGCAGGCGCCGCGGGTCCCGGCGCTCGATGAGCCGGGTGACCGGGATCTGCAGGGCGACGATCAGGACGCCGTTGACGGCGATGGCCATGCCGTAGTCGGCGGGCGTGAACCCGTCGCGGCCCATCGCCACCGGCAGGCCCACCGAGGCCTGCTGGAAGACCAGCGCGACGAGGAAGCACAGCCCGACGACACCCATGAACCGCCCGTCGCGCAGCACGGTCCCGAGCCCGACCGGTTCCTCCCGGGCGGCGTCCTTCCCCGTGCGTGCCGGCCGCGACTCGGGCAGCTTGAGGAAGACCACGACCGCGCAGACCAGGGTCATGCCGGCCTCGATGAGGAAGCCGGCGAGATAGCTGACCTCGGCGATGAAACCGGCGGCCATGGAGGAGACGGCGAACCCCAGGTTGATCGCCCAGTAGTTGAGGGAGAAGGCGCGCATCCGGTCCGCGGGCCGCACGATGTCCGCCATCATCGCCTGCACCGCCGGCCGCGAGGCGTTGCTCGCCATGCCGACGGCGAAGGCGACGGCCGCGATGGCGACCGGGTCCCGCACGAAGCCGAGCAGCGCGACGGTCACCGCGGTCGAGACCTGCGCGACGAGCAGCGTCGGCCGCCGCCCGAGCCGGTCCGCCATCACCCCGCCGCCGAGGGAGGAGACGACCCCGCCCAGCCCGTGCAGCGCGGCGACCAGGCCGGCGTAGGAGGCGGAGTAGCCGCGGTCCAGCGTCAGGTACAGCGCCAGGTACGTGGCGACGAACGCCCCGAGCCGGTTGACCAGCGTGCTCGTCCACAGCCACCAGAAGGCGCGGGGGAGTCCGGAGACGGATTCGCGTGCGGCGCGTACGACGGTGCTCAGGGCGGCTGGTGGCATGCGGGTCCCCCGGATCGGCAGGCGGCTCATGTAATCGTCTCAACCGGCAGACGCACCTTACAAAGCCGCCCTCTGCACACGCCACTCAATTAACGGGGACCACCGACCGTCCCTGTCAGGACCGCCGACCGCCTCTGTCGGGACCACGGACCGCCACTGACCGGGACCGCCGACCGCCCCTGTCGGGACCACGGACCGCCACTGACCGGGACCGCCGACCGCCCCTGTCGGGACCGTCGGCTGCCCCTCCCGAGCCGCCGACCGTCCGCCCTTCGGGCGCCCGCGCGACGGCTCCGAGGCGTCGATTACGCTCGGAACCATGGCCGACGCACCGTACAAGCTGATCCTCCTCCGCCACGGCGAGAGCGAATGGAACGCGAAGAACCTGTTCACCGGCTGGGTGGACGTCAACCTGAACGACAAGGGCGAGAAGGAGGCCGTCCGCGGCGGTGAGCTGCTCAAGGACGCCGGCCTGCTGCCCGACGTGGTCCACACGTCCCTCCTCAAGCGCGCCATCCGCACCGCCCAGATCGCCCTGGAGCAGTGCGACCGCCTGTGGATCCCCGTCCACCGCAGCTGGCGGCTGAACGAGCGCCACTACGGCGCCCTGCAGGGCAAGGACAAGGCGCAGACCCTCGCCGAGTTCGGCGAGGAGCAGTTCATGCTGTGGCGCCGCTCCTACGACGTCCCGCCGCCCCCGCTCGAGGACGGCGCGGAGTTCTCCCAGTCGGACGACCCCCGGTACGCCGTCATCCCGCCGGAGCTGCGCCCCCGCACCGAGTGCCTCAAGGACGTCGTCCACCGCATGCTCCCGTACTGGTACGACGCCATCGTCCCCGACCTCCTCGCCGGCCGCACCGTCCTGGTCGCCGCCCACGGCAACAGCCTGCGCGCCCTGGTCAAGCACCTCGACGGCATCTCCGACACCGACATCGCCGGCCTCAACATCCCCACCGGCATCCCCCTCGCCTACGACCTGGACGCCGACTTCAAGCCGCTCAAGCCCGGCGGCACCTACCTCGACCCCGACGCGGCAGCCGCGGCCATCGAGGCGGTCAAGAACCAGGGCAAGAAGAAGTAAGCGGTCCTGATCAAGCCCCCTGCCTGCGGTTTCCCCGCTGGGAGGGGGCTTGTCACTGGGCCGGGGCCGTCTCCGGGCCTCATACGGCTCAAGCATCCGCCGCAATGTGGGCGTGAACGCGACAGGTCTTGCCTGAAGGCGGACATGGGGGTCCCTGGGCGGAGTTGCTGTATCCCTATTCCTTGCCGCACAACTCATCCGCTCGTCTCCATGAGCTCTATGAGCGGGTGTGCCGGTGTGTACGAGTCGCCGAGTCGCAAGGCCGCCGCTGGACACCCTTGGGTGTTCGGGGATGGCCGCAGTCCTTCTGCCTTCTGCCGTCTGCCGGGAACCGGCAATTGTCAGACCCGTCCGGCATGCTCTGCCCATGCTGATCGCGACAAACGCCCGGGGCCGCGTGGTGGAGCGTCCTTCGAAGCCGGACATAGACAAAATGCTCGCCAACCTGCGACGCGGCAACGAGCACATGATCCTGGAACGGCAGGACGAGACTCGCGCAGGCGACTGGTGACATCCAAGTCCTGCTGCTCGACAACAACACCTACCAGTTGGAATACCGGGACGGCGTCGCCGCGGAGCACTACCAGACGCTGACGGTCTCGCAGGAGAAAGTCCTCCGGGCGTTCCTGGGCTGGGCGGCCGGCAGGCAGGGCTGGCGTGACAGCTTCAGGTGGAACAACATCGGGGCCATGTTCGAGGTCTCCGCTGCCGATGCCACGGGGTGACCCAGTATCCAGTGCTGCCCTTCTGCCGGTCATACGGTCAGTTCGCCGGGAGGTGGTAGGACAGCACGTAGGCGTCCGCGGCCATCACGGTGTCGCACACCTCGACGGGCCGCCCCTCGGTGTCGTAGGCGGTCCGGATGAGGTGGATGACCGGGACGCCGGGGGCCAGCCGGAGCGTCTTGACCTCGGCGGGCGAGGGCATCCGGGCGCGGATCTCCTCTTCGAAGTGGTCGAGGCGGTGGCCGAGTTCTTCCAGGCGGGCGTAGATGCCGCCGGGGCCGGGGTTGGGTTCGGCGATGGGGGTGCCGCGGGCGATGTCGAGGGGGAGGTAGGAGGTGGCGAACTCGACCGGGCGGCCGTCGAGCAGATACCGGCGCCGACGAGCCAGCACGCGCCGCACCGAGCCGAGGCGGGCGGAGATGTCCTGGCTCGGCTTCTCCTCCTTGACCTCCAGGCTGTCGACCTGGGGGTGACTGCCGGCGGCGTCGGCCTCGACGATGAACGCGGACTTGCCCTGTTCCCGGTGGCGGCGGGCGAAGCGGTCGGAGGCCAGGCGCCGCACGGGTGGCCGGGGCCGGACGAACACGCCCTTGCCGTGCTCGGCGTGGACCAGGCCCTCACCCTGGAGGATGGAGAAGGCATTGCGGACCGTCATCCGGGACACCCCGAAGTGGTCGACGAGTTCGGCCTCGGAGGGCAGCTTCTCGCCCTCGCGGAATCGCCCGCGGTCGATGGCCTCGCGCAGCTGGTCGGCGATCTGCCGGAAGACCGCGCGGTCGCTCGTGGGGTCGAGGTCGCCGAGGAGGCCCGAAGGGAGAGGACTCACGTGTACTCCTTTAGGTATCTAGACGAGTGGGCGAGTGTTGTTGCTACGGTGGAGAGCCTAGCCAGCCGAGAGGGCCGAGGAACGTGAGTACAGATCGCCCGCATTCCGTGAGCGTCGCCGGGGTCGTCGTGGACGACCAAGGCCGGGCCCTGCTGATCCAGCGCCGGGACAACGGCCACTGGGAGCCCCCGGGCGGCGTCCTCGAACGCGAGGAGACCATCCCGGAAGCCCTTCAGCGCGAAGTCCTCGAAGAGACCGGCATCAAGATCGCCCTTCCGGCGACCCTGACCGGCGTCTACAAGAACATGAAGGGCCTGATCGTCTCGCTGGTCTTCCGCTGTGAAGCCGCCGACGGAAGCCCGACCATCGGTGACGAGACCCGCGCGCTGCGCTGGGCCACCCGCGAAGAGGTCACCGAGCTTGCCGACGAGGCGTACGCGATCCGCGTCCTGGACGCACTCGACGCGGCGTCCCCGCCGGCCGTCCGCGCCCACGACGGCGTGAAACTCGTCTAGCCCGAACCCGCTGCACATGGCGGCCTACCAGCACGAAGGAACTTGTATGCACGAGTATATGAGTACGGCCCGGGTCTGAGGCCTGTCTTGTCCAGGATTTCCGGAAGAGGTCAGCAGGGCCCGCCGCTGGACCCGAGACATCCTGCGCGGCTCGCCCCTGGCCGACGACGCCGAACTGATCGTGAGCGAGCTGAGCGCGAACGCCGTCCTGCACACCGCCAGCGGCCACAAGGCCGGCAGCTTCCACCTGGTCCTGGCGGTCTCCCCCCGGGTGGTTGCCGTGTCGGTCACCGATGAGGGCGGAGCGGGCACCGCCCCGAGGATCGAGCAGCCAGACGCGGACGCGGTGCACGGCCGCGGACTGGGCATGGTCAGCGCCCTGGCCCACCGGGTCGTCGTCCACGGCACCCACGGCGGCTACACCATCACCGCGGAACTCCTCGCGAACAGCCGGCCGGGAGGCCGCCCGTGCTGACGACACGCGTCCTCCATGCTTTAGAAGTCATCTCATTTGGGTCGCTAGCCTGTGTCCGTGGGGATTGTGGAGCGCATGGTGCCGGACG
>NZ_BMWH01000028.1 GCF_014651135.1 Streptomyces echinoruber | reverse complement strand
CGACACCCACGGCAACGTGGTGGTGGTCTCCACCCGGGACTGCTCGCTGCAGCGCCGCCACCAGAAGCTGGTGGAGGAGGCCCCCGCCCCCTACCTGAGCGACGAGCAGCTGGCGGAGCTGTACCGGGCCTCCAAGGCCATCCTGAAGGAGGCCGGCTACGTCGGCGCCGGCACCTGCGAGTTTTTGGTCGGCCAGGACGGCACCATCTCGTTTCTGGAGGTCAACACCCGCCTGCAGGTCGAGCACCCGGTCACCGAGGAGGTCGCCGGCATCGACCTGGTCCGCGAGATGTTCCGCATCGCCGACGGCGAGCCTCTCGGCTACGACGACCCGGTGCTGCGCGGGCACTCCATCGAGTTCCGCATCAACGGCGAGGACCCGGGCCGCAACTTCCTGCCCGCGCCCGGCACGGTGACGAAGTTCGAGGCACCGTCCGGGCCCGGGGTGCGGCTGGACGCGGGGGTGGAGGCCGGCAGTGTGATCGGCCCGGCCTGGGACTCGCTGCTGGCCAAGCTGATCGTCACCGGCCGCACCCGCAAAGAGGCCCTGGAGCGGGCCGCGCGGGCCCTGGACGAGTTCCGCATCGAGGGCATGGCCACCGCGCTGCCCTTCCACCGCAAGGTGGTGCGCGACCCCGCCTTCGCCCCCGAAGTCCACGGTTCCGAGGGCCCGTTCAGCGTGCACACCCGCTGGATCGAGACCGAGTTCACCAACGACATCCCGCCCTTCGCCGCGCCCGCCGAGGCGGCCGAGGCGGAGGCGGAGGCCGGCCGGGAGACGGTCGTGGTCGAGGTCGGCGGCAAGCGCCTGGAGGTCTCCCTGCCCGCCTCCCTGGGCATGTCCCTGGCCCGCACCGGGCTGGCCGCCGGCGCCAGGCCCAAGCGGCGCGCCGCACGCAAGTCCGGCCCGGCCGCCTCCGGCGACACCCTCGCCTCCCCCATGCAGGGCACCATCGTCAAGGTCGCCGTCGAGGAGGGCCAGCAGGTCAAGGAGGGCGACCTCATCGTCGTGCTGGAGGCGATGAAGATGGAACAACCCCTCAACGCCCACAAGTCCGGCACCGTCAAGGGCCTGACCGCCACCGTCGGCGCCGCCATCAGCTCCGGCGCCGCCATTTGTGAAATCAAGGACTGACCCGGCGGACGGGCCGGCAGACAGACGGACAGCGGGGGCTCCCGGCATCGGGAGCCCCCGCTGTCGCTGTCGGGGCGGAGGCGCGCGGCCCGCGGGGCGTGCGTCCATGCGGACTGCCGGGCGTACGTCCGCCGGGGCGCGCGCCCGCGGGACACACCCGCCCCGGCATACGCCCCGCCGCCGTACGTCACCGCCGCCGCAGGTCCGCCACCCGGGCCCGCTGCTCCGCCCCCGTGGGGGCCTGCTCACCCAGTACCCCGGCGCTTCGCAGGCCCGGGGCGCCGGGGTGCTGCCCGCGGCGCGGCCCCGGGAGGGGTACGTCCCGGCGCTGTGCGCGCGCCTGGTTCTGCTCACCCCCCGCCCCGCCGCCCGCGGTCCCGGAAGGGTTCGCGACGGCGATCTGGACGCCCTGGTCGGCGAGCGCCTGCAGCTCGGTGGCCGCCCGCTCCTCGTGCGCGGGCGGCTCGTCGGTGACGAGGCGGGTGATCAGTTCGGTCGGCACGGTCTGGAACATCGTGTCGGTGCCGAGCTTGGTGTGGTCGGCGAGCACGACGACCTCCGCGGCCGCCTGCACCAGCGCGCGGTCGACGGACGCCGACAGCATGTTGGACGTGGACAGGCCGCGCTCGGCGGTCAGGCCACTGCCGGACAGGAAGGCCTTCGACACCCGCAGCCCGTGCAGGGACTGCTCCGCGCCCGAGCCGACGAGGGCGTAGTTGGAGCCGCGGAGCGTGCCGCCGGTCATCACCACCTCCACCCGGTTGGCGTGAGCGAGCGCCTGGGCCACCAGGAGGGAGTTGGTGACGACGGTCAGCCCGGGCACGCGGGCGAGCCGGCGGGCCAGTTCCTGCGTGGTGGTGCCCGCCCCGACCACGATCGCCTCGCCCTCTTCGACGAAGCCGGCGGCGAGGTCGGCGATGGCGGTCTTCTCGGCGGTCGCGAGGTGCGACTTCTGCGGGAAGCCGGATTCGCGGGTGAACCCGCCCGGCAGCACCGCACCGCCGTGCCGGCGGTCGAGGAGTCCTTCTGCCTCCAGCGCGCGCACGTCCCGCCGTACGGTCACTTCGGAGGTCTGGACGACGCGGGCGAGCTCACGGAGCGAGACCGCTCCGTTGGCCCGCACCATTTCGAGGATCAGTTGGCGACGTTCTGCAGCGAACACGAAACTGACAGTAATGCCAACGACCGTCTGGTTTCAGCAGTTTGCGCCGATTAACAGAAGTTGTTCGCACCGTGGGGCGGAAAGTGGTATACGGACGCGGAACGTTCCACCTGTGCCGCCCGCGGGCCCGGCACCCCGCGTGACCAGCGGCGATCCGCCCCCGTGCGGGAGCGGACCGTCAGGCGCCGTCCTCCACCTTGCGGGTGTGGAGCTGCCGGGCCACCTCGGCGATCGACCCCGAAAGGGAGGGGTACACGGTGAACGCGTTCGCGATCTGTTCGACCGTCAGATTGTTGTCGACGGCGATCGAGATGGGGTGGATCAGTTCCGAGGCGCGCGGCGAGACGACCACGCCGCCGACGACGATCCCCGTGCCCGGCCGGCAGAAGAGCTTGACGAAGCCGTCCCGGACGCCCTGCATCTTCGCGCGCGGGTTGCGCAGCAGCGGCAGCTTCACGCACCGGGCGTCGATCCGGCCGGCGTCGACGTCGGCCTGGGTGTAGCCGACGGTGGCGATCTCGGGGTCGGTGAAGACGTTGGAGGAGACGGTCTTGAGGTTGAGCGGGGCCACCGCGGCGCCGAGGAAGTGGTACATGGCGATGCGGCCCTGCATGGCGGCGACGGACGCCAGCGCGAACACGCCGGTGACGTCGCCGGCCGCGTACACGCCCGGAGCCGTCGTGCGCGACACCTTGTCGGTCCAGATGTGACCGGACTCGCGCAGCTTCACCCCGGCCTCCTCCAGGCCGAGCCCGGCGCTGTTGGGGACGGCGCCGACGGCCATGAGGCAGTGGGTGCCGGTGATGACGCGGCCGTCGGCGAGGGTGACCTCGACCCGGTCGCCGACGCGCTTGGCGGACTGCGCGCGGGAGCGGGCCATGACGTTCATGCCGCGACGGCGGAAGACGTCCTCCAGGACGGCGGCGGCGTCCGGGTCCTCGCCGGGCAGCACGCGGTCGCGGGAGGAGACGAGGGTGACGCGGGAGCCGAGGGCCTGGTAGGCGCCGGCGAACTCGGCGCCGGTGACGCCGGAGCCGACCACGATGAGCTCCTCGGGCAGCTCGGTGAGGTCGTAGACCTGGGTCCAGTTCAGGATGCGCTCGCCGTCCGGCCTGGCGTCGGGCAGCTCGCGCGGGTGGCCGCCGGTGGCGATGAGGACGGCGTCGGCGACGAGGGTCTCCTCGCTGCCGTCGGCGGCGGTGACCACGACCTTGCGGGAGCCGTCGAGGGCCTGCTGGCCCACCAGCCGGCCGCGGCCGCGCATGACCCGGGCGCCGGCGCGGGTGACGGAGGCGGTGATGTCGTGCGACTGGGCGAGCGCGAGGCGCTTGACGCGGCGGTTGACCTTGCCGAGGTCGACGCCGACCACGCGGGCGGCCCGCTCCAGCGGCGGGGTGTCGTCGGCGACGATGATGCCCAGCTCCTCGTAGGAGGAGTCGAAGGTGGTCATCACCTCGGCCGTGGCGATCAGGGTCTTCGACGGCACGCAGTCGGTCAGGACCGAGGCCCCGCCGAGCCCGTCGCAGTCGACGACCGTCACCTCCGCACCGAGCTGCGCGGCCACCAGGGCCGCTTCGTATCCGCCGGGTCCGCCACCGATGATCACGATCCGAGTCACGTACTCCATTGTCCCGCACTCCCGCCCGGCCCCCGGCCCCGGGGCCGGGGCGAGGCGCCTCCGTTATCGGTGCGAGGCACCTCTGTTACGCCTGGGACGCGAGTGTCGCTGCCGTACGCTTCACGCATGTCGCTCTACGCCGCGTACGCCGGCAATCTCGACGCGCGGCTGATGTCCCGCCGCGCCCCGCACTCCCCGCTGCGCGCCACCGGCTGGCTCAACGGCTGGCGGCTGACCTTCGGCGGGGAGCAGATGGGCTGGGAGGGCGCGCTCGCCACCATCGTCGAGGACCCGCTCTCCCAGGTCTTCGTCGCGCTGTACGACATCGCCCCCATGGACGAGGACTCCCTCGACCGCTGGGAGGGCGTCGGCCTCGGCGTCTACCGCCGCGTCCGGGTGCGCGTCCACACCCTCGACGGCGAGGAGCCGGCCTGGACCTACGTCCTCGACGCCTACGAGGGCGGCCTGCCCTCGGCCCGCTACCTGGGCGAGATCGCGGACGCGGCGGAGTCGGCGGGGGCGCCGCACGACTACGTGATGGAGCTGCGCAAGCGGCCGTGCTGACGGCTTCCCGAACGCGTCCCGAACGGCTTCCCGAGGAGGCCGGCCGGCCCGCGCGAGACCGGCGCCCTCGTCGCCGGCGTCCGGCCGGGACCGGGCGCGCCTCCTCGGAGGCGATCACCGCAAACCGTCGCCGGGAACGGCCACCGGGAGCGACCACCGCGAACCGTCACCGGGAGCGACCAGCGAAAGCGATCCCCGGAAGCGACCCCCAAGAACGCTCCCCGGAAGCGATCGCCGGAAACGACAAGACAACGATCGCCTTCCCGTGACCTCCCTCATCTACGCGCGTAGGCAAAGACCGGCTACCCTCATCCGCGTGAACGCATCTCTTCTTCCGGAAGACATCCAGGGCGACCCCCACGCGGCCGCGGACGCCGCTGCGGCACGCCTGCGCGAGCTCACGGGCACCGAGACCCACGACGTCGCCCTCGTGATGGGCTCCGGCTGGGCTCCGGCCGTGGACGCGCTCGGGGCACCCCAGTCCGAGCTCCAGGTCACCGAGCTGCCCGGGTTCCCGCCGCCGGCGGTCGAGGGCCACGGCGGGCGGATCCGCTCCTACGCCCTCGGCGACAAGCACGCCCTGGTCTTCCTGGGCCGCACGCACTACTACGAGGGCCACGGTGTCGCCGCCGTCGCCCACGGTGTGCGCACCGCGGTGGCCGCCGGGTGCAAGACGGTGGTGCTCACCAACGGCTGCGGCGGCCTGCGCGAGGGCATGCGCCCCGGCCAGCCCGTCCTGATCAGCGACCACATCAACCTCACCGCGGTCTCCCCCATCGTCGGCGCCCACTTCGTCGACCTCACCGACCTGTACTCGCCGCGCCTGCGCGCCCTGTGCAAGGAGGTCGACCCCACGCTGGAGGAGGGCGTCTACGTCCAGTTCCCCGGCCCCCACTACGAGACCCCGGCCGAGATCCGCATGGCCCGCACCCTCGGCGCGGACCTCGTCGGCATGTCCACGGTCCTGGAGGCCATCGCCGCCCGCGAGGCCGGCGCCGAGGTGCTCGGCATCTCCCTGGTCACCAACCTCGCCGCGGGCATGACCGGCGAGCCCCTCAACCACGAGGAGGTCCTCCAGGCCGGCCGGGACAGCGCGGCGCGGATGGGGTCGCTGCTGGCGCAGGTGCTGCGGAGGCTGTGAGGGGCGGCCGGCAAGGGGCGTCGGCCCCGCCGGCGCCGGGGCCGCGCGGTCCCACATGTCCGCCGGGCGCCCCGACCGCGACGGCGGGCCCGGCATCCTCCGCCGAAGGCAACCCGCACGATCAAGCAACGAGAGGCTGACGAACCGTGCACGACGTGATCGCCCGCGCCCAGGCCTGGCTCGCCGAGGACCCCGACCCGGACACCCGCGCGGAACTCGCCGCCCTGATCGACGCCGGCGACACCGCCGAACTGACCGCACGTTTCTCCGGCACCCTCCAGTTCGGCACCGCCGGCCTGCGCGGCGAGCTGGGCGCCGGCCCGATGCGGATGAACCGCTCGGTGGTGATCCGGGCCGCCGCCGGCCTGGCCGCGTACCTGAGGAAGAAGGGCCACGACGGCGGCCTGGTGGTCATCGGGTACGACGCCCGCCACAAGTCCGCCGACTTCGCCCGCGACACGGCCGCCGTGATGACGGGCGCGGGCCTGCGCGCGGCGGTCCTGCCCCGCCCGCTGCCGACGCCGGTGCTGGCGTTCGCCATCCGCCACCTGGGCGCGGTCGCCGGCGTGGAGGTCACCGCCAGCCACAACCCGCCCCGGGACAACGGTTACAAGGTCTACCTCGGCGACGGCTCCCAGATCGTCCCCCCGGCGGACGGGGAGATCGCCGCCGAGATCGCCGCCGTGCGCAGCCTGCACGACGTGCCCCGCCCGGACGGCGGCTGGGACGTTCTGGACGACGGCGTCCTGGAGGCCTACCTGGCCCGCACGGACGCCGTCCTGGCCAAGGACTCCCCGCGCACGGCCCGCACCGTCTACACGGCGATGCACGGCGTCGGCAAGGACGTGGTGCTGGCCGCCTTCGCCCGCGCCGGCTTCCCGGAGCCGGTGCTGGTCGCCGAACAGGCCGAGCCCGACCCGGACTTCCCCACCGTCGCCTTCCCCAACCCGGAGGAGCCGGGCGCGATGGACCTGGCCTTCGCCAAGGCCCGCGAGAGCGACCCGGACCTGGTCATCGCCAACGACCCGGACGCCGACCGCTGCGCGGTGGCCGTGAAGGACGGCGCCGACTGGCGCATGCTGCGCGGCGACGAGGTGGGCGCGCTGCTCGCCGCCCACCTGGTCCGGCGCGGGGCCACCGGCACCTTCGCGGAGTCGATCGTGTCCTCCTCCCTGCTGGGCCGCATCGCCCGGAAGGCGGGCCTGCGCCACGAGGAGACCCTGACCGGCTTCAAATGGATCGCCCGCGTCGAGGGCCTGCGCTACGGCTACGAGGAGGCCCTCGGCTACTGCGTCGACCCCGACGGCGTACGCGACAAGGACGGCATCACCGCGGCGCTGCTCGTCACCGAGCTGGCGTCGGTCCTGAAGGAGGAGAACCGCACCCTCCTCGACCTCCTGGACGACCTCGCCGTCGAGCACGGCCTGCACGCCACCGACCAGCTCTCGGTGCGGGTGAAGGACCTGTCCCTGATCGCCGACGCGATGCGGCGCCTGCGCGAGCAGCCCCCGACGCACCTCGCCGGCCTGCCCGTGACCCGCCACGAGGACCTCGCCCGGGGCACGGACACCCTCCCGCCCACCGACGGCCTGCGCTACACCCTCGACGGCGCTCGTGTCGTCGTCCGCCCCAGCGGCACCGAGCCCAAGCTCAAGTGCTACCTGGAGGTCGTCGTCCCGGTCACCACCCACGCCGACCTCCCCGCGGCCCGCGCCAGGGCCACCGACCTCCTGACCGCCCTCAAGCGGGACCTGTCGGCAGCGGCGGGCATCTGACCCGCGGCCCCCGCCCCCGCCCGGCGCCCGGCGACCGGCACGCGGCTGTGCGCCGGGCGGGGCGAGCGTCCGCCGTCGAGCGCGGGACGGCGCAACGGCGCGGAAGGAAATCAGCAGGAGCCGTCCGGGCGGCTTCTCCCGGCGCCGCAGGCGTTTTCGGCGCCGCAGGCGTTTTTCCCCTCCGGCTCCCCCCGGACCGCCTTCATGGCCTCGTCCAGGACGGTGCTCAGCTCTCGCAGGGCTTCCTGGGCGACGACGGAATCTTCGTGCTCCAGATCGCTCTTGGCGCGAGCGTGACGCATGGCCAGGTCGGGGCGCCGGGCGATCTCGATGTCCCTGGCCCAGGCCAGGACCCAGCTCCGCACAGGGCCCAGGGACTGCCACTCGACCGCCTTGGCGAAGGCCTCGTCCTTCGTGGCCTGCATCTCGTCCAGGCGACCGGGGTCGACCGCGGCGAGTGCCGCGCGCAGTGCCTCCGGGGTCCGCCGGGGGCGGGGAATCAGCTCGCGTCCGTGATCGGCCCGCATACTCATGGTGTCCTCCGTGACTGCCGCGGCCAGGGTGTCCGGGCGGGTTTGCCCATACACGCCACCTGGCGCGGTGGCTCCGCCCTACCGTGAGGGATAACGCATCCGGACCATGCGGTTACTTTCCGGATTCAGCACGACGGAGGGGCACGGGATGACGACGGTCGAGACGGACGCGGAGCGGCTCGTCGGCGAGACGGACGAGCCGGGGTGGGAGGTGGACCCGGACGACGAGTGGGGGCTGGCGGTCATCGCCACCGTGGGGCGGCAGTTGCGGCTGCGCCGGGAGGCCGCGGGCCTGCGCGCCGCCGACTTCGCCAAGGCCCTCGGCTACGGCGAGGACCTCATCTACAAGATCGAGGGCGGGAAACGGATCCCCCGGCCCGAGTACCTGGACAAGGCCGACGAGGTCCTGGGGGCGGGCGGGCTGCTCGCCGCGATGAAGGAGGACGTCAAGAAGGTCCGGTATCCGAAGCAGGTACGGGACCTGGCACAGATGGAGGCCAGGGCGGTCGAGCTGGGTGTGTACGTCGGGCTCAGCATCCATGGCCTGTTGCAGACGCCCGAGCACGCGCGGGCACTGTTCGAGGCGCGGCAGCCTCCCTACACGGAGGACGAGGTGGAGCGCATGGTGGCCGCCCGCATGGCGAGAAAGGCGATCTTCGAGCGGTCACCCTCGCCGGCGCTGAGCTTCGTGCTGGAAGAGGCGCTGTTGCGTCGCCGGGTGGGAGGCACAATGGTGTGGCGCCGCCAGCTCGAACACTTGCTGGAGGTGGCCCAGTTGCGCAACGTGACGTTCCAGGTGATGCCGACGGAGACCGATGCCCACCCAGGCGTGGACGGCAAGATCGAGGTGCTGAAGTTTGGAGACGGCACGGCAGTGGGCCGCTCCGAGGGCGCCTTCAACGGTCGGCCGACGTCCGATCCGAAGCAGCTCCGGATCCTTGAACTGCGGTATGGCATCATCCGGGCCCAGGCCCTCACGCCAGGGGAGTCAGTCGCTTTCATCGAGCAAGTGCTAGGAGAGACATGATCCGCAAAGCCTCCGCCGGTGACGCCTCCGAACTGGCGTGGTTCAAGAGCAGCTACAGCGACGGCACCGAAGGCGACTCCTGCGTCGAGGTCGCCATAACCCCCCGCGCCATCCACATCCGCGACTCCAAGAACGTCGAGGGCCCCCGCCTCGCCGTCACACCGACCGCCTGGGCGGATTTCGCGACGTACGCTGCCGGGCGCTGATCCCGGTCTCCACATCGCTGGTGCGTGCGCTCACGCGCACGGCGGTCACCATGCGTCATATACCAACCGCTGGGGGGTACGTGATCCGCAAAGCCTCCGCCGGAGACGCTTCCGAACCGGCATGGTTCAAGAGCAGCTACAGCAGCGGTCCTGACGGCGACTCCTGCATCGAAATCGCCACGACTTCTTCCACTGTCCACATACGCGACTCCAAGAACATCAACGGCCCCCGCCTCGCCGTCACGCCGACTGCTTGGGCGGAATTCGTGACGTACGCGGGCGGACGCTGATCCCGGTTTCCGTACGCCAGCGCATGCGCTCACACAGCACAGGAGTCACTGTGTGTCATCGATCAACCAGTGAGGGAAACGTGATCCGCAAAGCCTCCGCCGGTGACGCCTCCGCACTGGTGTGGTTCAAGAGCAGCCACAGCGACAGCAGCGACATCAACGACTGTGTCGAGGTCGCCATGACCCCCCGCACGATCCACGTCCGCGATTCCAAGAACGCCTCCGGCCCCCGGCTCGCCCTCTCCCCCGCTACCTGGGCCGGTTTCATCACGCACGTGACACGGTGAGCGCGGACCGCGCGCGCCCGTCCCGCGGTCACCCCGTCGCCAGCAGGACGGCCAGCAGCACGGCTCCGGCCGCC
Organism: Streptomyces echinoruber; assembly: GCF_014651135.1. Lineage (GTDB taxonomy): Bacteria > Actinomycetota > Actinomycetes > Streptomycetales > Streptomycetaceae > Streptomyces > Streptomyces echinoruber. The sequence continues at coordinate 90,587 of NZ_BMWH01000028.1, read as the reverse complement.
GCCGGGCCCAGCACCTCGTACGCCCACCGTACGGTGATCTCGCCCTGCGCGGATTCGGCGTCCTGCCGGGTCTCGTGGAGTTCCCGCAGGTCGTCCATGATCTTGTCGGTCTCGGCGCGGACGGGTCCCGTGTCGGCCGCGCCGGTGCCGGCCGACCACGGGTCCCGGCCCCCGGCGAGGGTACGGCCCCCGGCAAGGGTGCGGCGGCCGGCCGGGTCGTCCCCGGCGATCCGGCGCGCCTCCTGCCGGGCCGCCTTCTTGCGGGCCCGCAGCGAGACCGGGATGGCCCAGAGCTGGTACTTCTTGCCGGACTTGGCGACGACCTCGTTGGAGTAGCCGGAGCGCAGGACGGCGACCTGGCCCCAGGGCAGGACGACGACGCGGAAGGGGTTGCGGACGCGCAGCCGGTCGTCGTTGGCGTACACCGCGGGCCGCAGGGTGAAGGCGGTCACGAGCGGCACCACGAGGAGCAGCGCGGCGAGCGCGAGCCACGGCGTGCGGCCGGTGCCGGAGACGATGGCGTCGATGCCGAGCCAGGCGCCGATGGCGAGCAGCAGGACGCCGCCGGCGATGCCCGCGGAGGAGCGGTGGACGCGATCCTGCACGGCGGGGACCGGCGGCTGCGGCGCGGGGGACGGGTGCTCCGGGGTGGTCATGGTCCCGATTGTGCCCGACGCCGCCGGCGGCGCCCCGGCCGGTGCGTCCACGGCCGGGCAGTGCCGGGCGGTGCCGGGCAGTGCCGAGCGGCGCCGGGCAGTACCGGACGGTGCCGGTCGGCGCCCGGGAAGACGGCCGCCCCACCCTGTACAGCCGCTACGCGCGTAGATATGCTCGCCTGGTGACCATGTCCACCACTGCACCAGCACACCCGCTCCAAGACGTCACCGCGTCCGACGGCACGCTGCGCCGCTTCCTGCACGGGCTGCCCGGCGTCGACGCGGTCGGCCTGGAGGCGCGCGCCGCCTCGCTCGGCACCCGTTCCATCAAGACCACCGCGAAGGCGTACGCCCTCGACCTGGCCATCTCGATGGTCGACCTGACGACGCTGGAGGGCGCGGACACCCCGGGCAAGGTCCGGGCGCTCGGCGCCAAGGCGGTCCGCCCCGACCCGACCGACCGCACCACGCCCTCGACGGCCGCGGTGTGCGTCTACCCCGATCTGGTGGCCGTCGCCAAGGAGGCCGTCGCGGGCTCCGGCGTGAAGGTGGCCTCCGTCGCCACCGCCTTCCCCGCCGGCCGCGCGGCGCTGTCGGTGAAGCTCGCGGACGTGCGCGAGGCCGTCGCCGCGGGCGCCGACGAGGTCGACATGGTCATCGACCGCGGCGCCTTCCTCGCGGGCCGGTACCTGAAGGTGTACGACGAGATCGTCGCCGTGAAGGAGGCCTGCGGCCCGCACGCCCGCCTGAAGGTCATCTTCGAGACCGGCGAGCTGTCGACGTACGACAACATCCGCCGCGCGAGCTGGCTCGCCATGCTGGCCGGGGCCGATTTCATCAAGACCTCCACCGGCAAGGTCGCCGTCAACGCCACCCCGGCCAACACGCTGCTGATGCTGGAGGCGGTGCGCGACTTCCGCGCGGCCACCGGCGTGCAGGTCGGGGTGAAGCCGGCCGGCGGCATCCGGACCGCCAAGGACGCGATCAAGTTCCTGGTGCTGGTCAACGAGACGGCGGGCGCGGACTGGCTGGACCCGCACTGGTTCCGCTTCGGCGCCTCCTCCCTCCTCAACGACCTGCTGATGCAGCGTCAGAAGCTGGCCACCGGCCGCTACTCCGGCCCCGACTACGTGACGGTGGACTGATCACCATGACGACGGACAACGGCGGCAAGCGGCCCGCCGCCTTCGAGTACGCCCCCGCCCCCGAGTCGCGCGCGATCGTCGACATCGCGCCGTCCTACGGCCTGTTCATCGACGGCGAGTTCACCGAGGGCGCCCAGGGCAGGGTCTTCAAGACCGTCTCGCCCAGCACCGAGGAGGTGCTGTCGGAGGTCACCCAGGCCGACGAGACCGACGTGGACCGCGCGGTCGCGGCCGCCCGCCGGGCCTTCGGGACGTGGTCCGCGCTGCCCGGCTCCGAGCGCGCCAAGTACCTCTTCCGCATCGCCCGCATCATCCAGGAGCGCAGCCGCGAACTGGCGGTCCTGGAGACCCTGGACAACGGCAAGCCGATCCGGGAGACCAGGGACGTCGACCTGCCCCTGGTCGCCGCGCACTTCTTCTACTACGCCGGCTGGGCCGACAAGCTCTCCTACGCCGGTTTCGGCCCCGACCCGCGCCCGCTGGGCGTGGCCGGCCAGGTCATCCCCTGGAACTTCCCGCTGCTGATGCTGGCGTGGAAGATCGCCCCGGCGCTCGCGACCGGCAACACCGTCGTGCTGAAGCCGGCGGAGACGACCCCGCTGTCCGCGCTGTTCTTCGCGGACGTCTGCCGCCAGGCGGGCCTGCCGAAGGGCGTCGTCAACATCGTCACCGGCGACGGCCGCACCGGCGCCGCGCTCGTCGCGCACCCGGACGTGGACAAGGTGGCCTTCACCGGCTCGACGGCCGTCGGCAAGGAGATCGCCCGCACCGTCGCCGGCACCCGCAAGAAGCTCACCCTCGAACTCGGCGGCAAGGGCGCCAACATCGTCTTCGACGACGCCCCGATCGACCAGGCCGTCGAGGGCATCGTCAACGGCATCTTCTTCAACCAGGGCCAGGTCTGCTGCGCCGGTTCGCGCCTGCTGGTGCAGGAGTCGATCCACGACGAGCTGCTGGACGCCCTCAAGCGGCGGCTGTCCACCCTGCGGCTCGGCGATCCGCTGGACAAGAACACCGACATCGGCGCGATCAACTCCGCCGAGCAGCTCGCCCGGATCACCGACCTCGCCGACCGGGGCGAGGCGGAGGGCGCCGAGCGCTGGACCGTGCCCTGCGAACTGCCGTCCTCCGGCTACTGGTTCGCGCCGACGCTGTTCACCAACGTCACCCAGGCGCACACCATCGCCCGGGACGAGATCTTCGGACCCGTCCTGTCCGTGCTGACCTTCCGCACCCCCGAGGAGGCCGTCGCCAAGGCCAACAACACCCCCTACGGCCTCTCGGCCGGCGTCTGGACCGAGAAGGGCTCGCGGATTTTGGCCGTCGCGAACAAGCTGCGCGCCGGCGTCGTGTGGTCCAACACGTTCAACAAGTTCGACCCGACCTCGCCGTTCGGCGGTTACAAGGAGTCGGGCTTCGGCCGCGAGGGCGGCCGCCACGGCCTGGAGGCGTACCTCGATGTCTGACACGTCCGAGAAGACCGGGAACACCGGGAACGCTGGGAAGACCGGGAGCACCGGGAACCCTGGGAAGACCGGGAGCACCGGGAAGATCGAGAAGACCGGAAGGACCGGGAAGGCCGGGAAGACCGAGCGGCTCTCCGTCTTCAAGACCTACAAGCTGTACGTGGGCGGGAAGTTCCCGCGTTCCGAGAGCGGCCGGGTGTACGAGGTGACGGACTCACAGGGCAAGTGGCTGGCCAACGCGCCCCTGGCCTCCCGCAAGGACGCCCGGGACGCGGTGGTCGCCGCCCGCAAGGCGTTCGGCGCCTGGTCGGGCGCGACGGCGTACAACCGGGGGCAGATCCTCTACCGGATCGCGGAGATGCTGGAGGGCCGCCGGGAGCAGTTCGCGCGGGAGGTCGCCGACGCCGAGGGCCTGAGCGGGTCCGAGGCGGCGGCGGTGGTGGACGCGACGATCGACCGCTGGGTCTGGTACGCGGGCTGGACCGACAAGATCGCCCAGGTGGTCGGCGGCGGCAACCCGGTCGCGGGCCCCTTCTTCAACCTCTCCACTCCCGAGCCGACCGGCGTGGTGGCCGTCCTGGCCCCGCAGGAGTCGTCGTTCCTCGGCCTGGTCTCCGTCGTCGCCCCGGTGATCGCCACCGGCAACACGGCGGTCGTGGTGGCGAGCGAGCGGCGCCCGCTGCCGGCACTGTCGCTGGGCGAGGTCCTGGCCACCTCCGACCTGCCCGGCGGTGTCGTCAACGTCCTCTCCGGCCGTACGGCCGAGATCGCCGCGCCACTCGCCGCGCACCAGGACGTCAACGCCATCGACCTGGCGGGCGCCGACGAGGAGCTGGCGAAGGAACTGGAGATCGCCGCGGCCGACAACCTCAAGCGAGTGCTCCGCCCGCGGCCCGTGGACTACTCCGCCGTGCCGGGCATCGAGCGCATGACCGCGTTCCTGGAGACCAAGACGGTCTGGCACCCGACAGGATCGCTGGGCGCGTCGGGTTCGTCGTACTGACCCACGGCCTGCCCCGCGACCTGACCCGCGGCCCGGCGGAGCACCACGGCGTACCGCACAGCCGCACCCCGGCCGGGGTGCGGCTGTGCGCCTGCCGCGCCGGGTCGGCGTCAGCCCAGCAGGCCCATCGCCTGCCCCAGCACCGGCACCGCCCCGAGGGACGGCGCCTGCGCCACCGGACCGGTCAGCGCCTTGGACTCCAGCGGCCGGAAGTCGCTGATCCGGGTGCTCACACCGTTGTCGAGGGGGTCGACGCCGGTGCCGGCGAGGGGGTTGGGCTTGAGCCCCTGGACCGCCCCGGTGGCGTACCGCGCGCTGCCGAGCGTGCCGCGCAGGCCGGCCTCCGGGTCGATCCGTCCGGTGTCCACGGGCCGGTGGTGCGGGCCGGGCGCGGCGGACAGGCCGTCCGCGGCGGCCGTCGCCGCGCCCGCGCCGACGGCGATGCCCGCGGACACGAGGACGACCAGGGCCCGGCGGGCGGCGGGAGTCGGGAGGGAGGCGTGTCGAGCCATTGCTGGTGCCACCTTCTGCTGCACAGGGTGATGATGTCCGCACGAAGGGTAGTTGAGGTGTGACGCACGCGCCAAAGCCGACCCGCGGGCTCGGCAGGGTGTCCACCATGCGTCAAACTGGTGTTCCGTGAGCCTTCATCCCCCGTCACCGGCCCGTGTCGTGCTGCTGTGCGGCCCCTCGGGTTCGGGCAAGTCCCTCGCCGCCGCCCGCTCCGGGCTGCCGGTCCTGCGTCTCGACGACTTCTACAAGGAGGGCGACGACCCGACCCTGCCGCTGGTGGAGGGGAGTTCGGACATCGACTGGGACCATCCGCTGTCGTGGGACGCGGATGTCGCCGTCGAGGCGATCGCCCGGCTGTGCGCCACGGGCTCCGCCACCGTCCCGGTCTACGACATCGCCCGCAGCGCCCGCACCGGCGAGACCACGCTGCACCTCGGCGGGAGCCCGCTGTTCGTGGCCGAGGGCGTCTTCGCCGCCGAGATCGTGCGGCGCTGCCGGGAACTCGGGGTGCTCGCCGACGCGCTGTGCCTGACCCGCGGCCCGCTCACCACGTTCCGCCGCCGCTTCCTGCGGGACGTGCGGGAGGGCCGCAAGTCGGTGCCGTTCCTGCTGCGGCGCGGCTGGCGCCTGATGCGCGCCGAGCGCTCCATCGTCGCCCACCAGGTCGCCCTCGGCGCCCACCCCTGCGACCTCGACGAGGCTTTGGACCGGCTGGCGGCCGCGGCGGACGGCGGCCGGGCGCGGACCGCGCCGACGGCGGCGTGACGGCTGCGGGAACCACGAAAACCACGGGAGCCGCGGGAACCGCAGGGACTCGCACGGAAGGCACGGGAGAGACGGGAGACACGGGAGGCGCATGACGGCTCCGCGGCCGTACGGGCCTGCCGGAGCCGGGACAGCAGAAAGCGGAAACGGAAAGCGGGAAACGGACAGCAGGCAACGGAAAGGGAAAGCGGGGCCGGACGGGCCCCCCTCGGCCCTCCAGCCCCGCTCCCCGGTGCTCCCCCCAGAGCTCCCCCGTGTTCCCGAACCCCCCTCGGGCTTCCCTTTTCCTTCTCCCCTTGCGATTCCCCCGTGTTGTGGTTCCCCCCGCGGTTCCCCCTGGCTCCGCGCGGTCCCCCGTGGTTCCCCCGTGCTTCTCCCCCGGTCCTCCGGCCGAACCGCCGCGCTCAGGCGACGAGTTCGCCGAAGGACTCCGTCTCGTCACGGCCGAAGCTGAGGGCCTGGTCCTCGCGCAGCCGGCGCAGGGAGCGCCAGATGCTGGACTTGACCGTGCCGACGCTGATGCCGAGGATCTCCGCGATCTCCGGGTCCGTGCGGCCCTCGTAGTAGCGCAGGACCAGCATGGTGCGCTGGAGCTCGGGCAGCCGGGCCAGCGCCTGCCACAGGACCGCGCGCAGCTCGGTGCCGCGCATCGCGTCCGTGTCGCCGGGCGTCTCCGGCAGTTCCTCGGTCGGGTACTCGTTGAGCTTGCGGCGCCGCCAGGCGCTGATGTGCAGGTTGGTCATGGTGCGGCGGAGGTATCCGCCGACCGCCGCCTTGTCGCTGATCCGGTCCCACGCCCGGTACGTCGAGAACAGCGCGTTCTGCAGCAGGTCCTCGGCCTCGAAGCGGTCGCCGGTCAGGTGGTAGGCGGTGGCGTACAGGGAGGCGCGGCGCTCCTGGACGTAGGCGGTGAACTCCGCCTCCGACAGGGAGCGGCGCTCCCCCGATGCCTCCCCGTACGCGCTTCCCCCGCTGTCCCCCGTCTCCCCCGTGGGCCTTCCCCCCGTGTGCGCGTCAACCACCGACATGTACGCGGTGCCGCCATGTGCGGTGTGCTGACGCCCGGCGCCACGAGCACATCCCCGCCCTCCCCCGAGCTCTCGGTTCCGCTCGAGCAGGGAGGTGCCGCCGGCTCCGGACTTCTCCGTGTTCCGGGTCACGTCGTGCAGACGCGTGACCACTGCGCTGGTGCTGATGCCGTGCAGCGTGTTCATCTCGCGCCCCCCGTCGTGGACTTCCGGTTTCCGGCTGTTTCCTTGCCTGTGCCGAAAAGCTTGCCGCGGCCACTTCATCGCCGTGTCCGCCGACTGTCACAGGCCTGTCACAGGGGTCCGGGCCGCTCTCCCGCAGCTCAGCCGCGCCGCACGGTCCGCGCACGGCCGGGCACGCTGCGCGCACGGCGCCGTACGGGTGACGTACGGGTGTCGCAGCCCCGCCCCGCCATGGGCCAGAATGAGCCCTGTGCCTTCCCTGTTGCTGATCGAGGACGACGACGCCATCCGTACGGCCCTGGAACTGTCGCTGACGCGCCAGGGGCACCGCGTGGCCACGGCCGCCTCCGGTGAGGACGGCCTGAAGATGCTGCGCGAGCAGCGGCCGGACCTGATCGTGCTGGACGTGATGCTGCCCGGCATCGACGGCTTCGAGGTGTGCCGGCGCATCCGGCGCACGGACCAGTTGCCGATCATCCTGCTGACCGCGCGCAGCGACGACATCGACGTCGTGGTCGGCCTGGAGTCCGGCGCGGACGACTACGTCGTCAAGCCCGTGCAGGGACGGGTGCTGGACGCCCGGATCCGGGCCGTGCTGCGGCGCGGCGAGCGGGAGTCCAACGACTCCGCCGTCTTCGGCAACCTCGTCATCGACCGCGCGGCGATGACGGTCACCAAGAACGGCCAGGACCTGCAGCTGACGCCGACCGAGCTGCGGCTGCTGCTGGAGCTGAGCCGGCGTCCGGGGCAGGCGCTGTCCCGGCAGCAGCTGCTGCGGCTTGTGTGGGAGCACGACTACCTCGGCGACTCCCGCCTGGTCGACGCGTGCGTGCAGCGGCTGCGCGCCAAGGTCGAGGACGTGCCGTCGTCCCCGACGCTGATCCGCACCGTCCGCGGTGTCGGCTACCGCCTGGACCCGCCTCAGTGACTTCTCCGCACGTGTCAGAACAGCACGCAGAACAGCACGCGGACCGGCGCACCGGCCGGCCGGCCGACCAGCAGACCGACCAGCAGACCGACCAGCGGACCGACCAGCAGGAGGGCGCCCGCGGCTGGGCCGCGCGCGGGGCGCTGTCCCGGCTGCGCTTCACCAGCCTGCGGCTGCGCCTGGTCGTCGTCTTCGCCCTGGTCGCGCTGACCGCCGCCGTGTCGGCGTCCGGCATCGCGTACTGGCTCAACCGCGAGGCCGTCCTCACCCGCGCCCAGGACGCGGTACTGCGCGACTTCCAGCAGGAGATGCAGAACCGCGCCGGCGCCCTGCCCGTCCACCCCACACAGGACGAACTGCAGCGCACCGCCGGGCAGATGGCCAGCGGCAGCCAGCACTTCAGCGTGCTGCTGGTCGCCACCGACCCCGGCGGGCGCACGGCGTACGGCACCTCCGGCGGCCTGAACGGCTTCTCCCTCAAGGACGTGCCGAAGCCGCTGCGCGCCGCGGTGAACCGGCAGCAGAAGGTCACCTCCGCCAACAAGTCGCCCTACCACCTGTACTGGCAGCGGGTCGTCGACCACGGCACCCCGTACCTGGTCGCGGGGACACGGGTGATCGGCGGCGGGCCCACCGGCTACATGGTCAAGTCGCTGGAGCCGGAGGCCAAGGACCTCAACTCGCTGGCCTGGTCCCTGGGCATCGCCACCGGCCTGGCGCTGATCGGCTCCGCGCTGCTGGCGCAGGCCGCCGCGTCCACCGTGCTCAAGCCCGTGCAGCGGCTCGGCGTCGCCGCCCGCCGGCTCGGCGAGGGCAAGCTGGACACCCGGCTGCGGGTCTCCGGCACCGACGAACTCGCCGATCTGTCGCGGACGTTCAACAACGCGGCGGAAGCGCTGGAGAAGCGGGTCGCGGAGATGGCCGCGCGGGACGAGGCCTCCCGCCGCTTCGTCGCCGACATGTCGCACGAGCTGCGCACCCCGCTGACCGCCATCACCGCCGTCACCGAAGTGCTGGAGGAGGAACTGGAGATGGAGGGCGGCGGCATCGACCCGATGATCGAGCCCGCCGTACGCCTGGTGATCAGCGAGACCCGGCGCCTGAACGACCTGGTCGAGAACCTGATGGAGGTCACCCGCTTCGACGCGGGCACCGCCCGGCTCGTCCTGGACGACGTCGACATCGCCGACCAGATCACCGCCTGCATCGACGCCCGCGCCTGGCTCGACGCCGTGGAACTCGACGCCGAGCGCGGCATCCACGCCCGCCTCGACCCCCGCCGCCTCGACGTGATCCTCGCCAACCTCATCGGCAACGCCCTCAAGCACGGCGGCTCGCCGGTGCGGGTCTCCGTGCGGGAGGCGGACGACGAGATCGTGATCCGGGTGCGCGACCACGGACCCGGCATCCCCGAGGACGTCCTGCCGCACGTCTTCGACCGCTTCTACAAGGCCAGCGCCTCCCGGCCGCGCTCCGAGGGCAGCGGCCTGGGCCTGTCCATCGCCCTGGAGAACGCCCACATCCACGGCGGCGAGATCACCGCCGCCAACTCCCCCGAGGGCGGCGCGGTGTTCACCCTGCGGCTGCCGCGGGACGCGTCCGCGCTGACCGGGCGGCCGGCCGAGGAGGACAAGGACGGGAAGCAGGCGAGCGGGACCGGAGGGGAGCCGGCCGCTTCCTCGCCCTCGCCCTCGGCCGCACCCCAGCCCCAACCCCCGTCCCCGTCTCAGGAGCAGGGCGGCGGGCAGGACCCCACCCGGGAGGAGGCGTGAGGACCGTACGCAGCGCACGGACCGTGCGCCGACTGCTCGCCCTACCGCTGCTCGCCGCGCTGGCCGCCGGATGCGGCATCCGGGCCACAAAGGTGCCGACGGACTTCGGCGCGGCGCCCTCCCGGGTGCCGTGCTCGCAGACCGGGCCGGAACCGTCGGTGCAGTCCTCGCACGGGGTGCCGGTGCGGGTGTTCCTGCTGTGCGGCTCGCAACTGGTCGCCGTGGACCGCACCGTGCGCGTCCCGGCGGGCACGGCGGACGCCCGGCGGCGCGCCATCGTCGCGCAGGGGCTGCTCGACCAGCTCGCGGCGGCCCCGTCGGCCGGCGAGCGGGGAGCCGGGTACACGACGCACGTGCCCGGCGGGATGACGGTCACCGGCCCCGGCCCCGGGGACCCCGAGGAGACCCTGCGGCTGAGCACCGCGCCGGAGGAGCTGACGCCGTACGCCCTCGCCCAGCTCGTGTGCACCTTCTCCGACTCGGCCGCGGCCGAGGGCGACGGCTCGGTGGTGCTGGGCGGCCCCGGCACGCAGCCGCCGCGCCGCTACTCCTGCACGTCCGACGTCCGCACCCGCCCGGGAACGGTGAAACCGCCGTCGAGCGAGGTCGTGCCGGGCTGAGCCGCGCACCGGGACGGGCCGGGTGCTGGGATGGGCGCCGGACCGGGCCGGGCGCACCGGGCGGCCGGAAGGACCCGGCGGGCCGTGGGTCGGAAAGAACCGGCGCGCCGGGAGCCGGAGAGAACCAGTAGGGGGAAAGAACCGGGAGCCGGAGAGAACCAGGAGCCGGAAAGGCCCGGCGCACCAGGACCCGGCGCACCAGGACCCGGCGGACCGGAACCGGAGGCGCCGGGGGCGCGTCTAGGGGGGCGTGCAGCGTCAAGGTTCCGTCGGCGGCAGCGCCGCGCTCCGCATCCGTGTGGCCGGAGGTGTCCTCCTCGTCGCCCATCTCGCGCTGGTCGCCTGGCTCACGCTGCGTCCGCTGGACGTCCCCTGGGTGCGGCCCGCCAACCTGCGGCCGCTGGCGGGCCTCCGGGCCGACCTCGCCCTCGGCTGGCCGGAGGCGGGCCTGCGGATCGGCGAGGGGCTGGCGCTGCTCGCGCCGCTGGGCGTGCTGCTGCCCATGGCGCACGGCCGGCTCGCCGTCTCCCCGCTCGCGTCGCTGCTGCGCACGATGGCCGCCGGCGCGCTGCTCTCCCTCGGCATCGAGCTGCTGCAGACCGGAGTGCCGGGCCAGGTCACGGACGTCGACGCGCTGCTGCTGAACACGGTGGGGGTGGCGCTCGCGCACGCCGCCGTGGTACCCGCCGCCCGGGCCCGGCTGCGCCGCAGGGCGCAGCGGGCGGGCCGGCCGGCCGACCGCCGGGAGGAGCCGGCTCAGGGTCCGACCCCGACGTTTCCCAGGGTCGGGATCGCACCGTAGAGCGACGCTTCGCCCGCTTCGTCACCCTACCGTGGAGTCATGAGCGGAGGCAGCCGACGGGGGCCTCCCGCCGACGTCCACGAAGGAGCCCGCGATGACCTCCCTGGTCCGCCCCACCCACGGCCGCATGATCGGCGGCGTGTGCGCCGCGCTGGCCCGGCGCTTCGGCACGTCCGCGACGACGATGCGCGTGATCTTCCTGCTGTCCTGCCTGCTGCCGGGCCCGCAGTTCCTGCTCTACCTGGCGCTGTGGATCCTGCTGCCGTCGGAGGACAAGACCCGCACCGCCTGGTGACCGGGCGGTCCGCCCGCGGGAACACCGCGGAAACACCGTTGGGGCGCGCCCGTGACAGGGTGCGCCCCAACGGCATGTGGGGGGACGGTGGTTCAGTTGCCGACCGGCAGTCCGTTGACGCCGACGCCGCGCATCGGCAGGCCCTGCACCGGCAGGCCGCCGAGCAGCCGGTCCACCGGTGCGGCGAGGCCGTCCTCCAGGAGGCGCTCGGCGACCGGCTCCGCGGTGGCCAGTCCGCGCTCGGCCACCGGCCCGGTGGCGGCCAGTCCACGTTCGGCGACCGGCTTCGCGGTGGCCGGCCCGCGTTCGGCCACCGGACGGGCCCGGCCGAGTGCCCCGCCGCCCGGGACCGCGGCGGAGAGCCGCTCCGCCGGGAGCGTCCTGCCCGCGGTATCCAGGACCGGTCCGGCGTCGGGAAGAGCGGCGTGGGCGGCACCGGCGCCGCTCGCGGCGAAAACGGCACCGAGAGCGGCGACACCGAGGGTCTTGGCAGCAGGCAGCTTCATGGTGAGTGCGTCCTTGAGGGAGCCCGGAGGGGGATGACGGGGAGGAGCGGGTCACGACCCAAACACGGCGCACCGCTCACCGCAAACACCGGAATGCGGACGACCGGTGAAAGCCCGCCCGCACCCGGTGCTCCCCCGGGTTCCCTCTCAGTCGGTGAAACCGCTGGTGGACGCGGCCTGCGGGAACAGCCATTCGGACTTCAGCTCGGCGTACCCCGGCTTGATCACGTCATTGATCATTGCCAGCCGTTCATCGAAAGGGATGAACGCCGACTTCATGGCGTTGACGGTGAACCACTGCATGTCGTCGAGCGTGTAGCCGAACGCCTCGACCAGGTGCTCGAACTCCCGGCTCATGCTGGTGTGGGACATCAGCCGGTTGTCCGTGTTCACGGTGGCCCGGAACAGCAGCCGGCGCAGCAGCCCGATGGGGTGCTCGGCGTACGAGGCCGCGGCACCGGTCTGCAGGTTCGAGGTGGGGCACAGTTCCAGCGGGATCCGCTTGTCGCGCACGTACGCCGCCAGCCGGCCGAGCTTCACCGAACCGTCGTCGCCGACCTCGATGTCGTCGATGATGCGCACGCCGTGCCCCAGCCGGTCGGCGCCGCACCACTGCAGGGCCTGCCAGATCGACGGCAGGCCGAAGGCCTCGCCGGCGTGGATGGTGAAGTGGTTGTTCTCCCGCTTCAGGTACTCGAAGGCGTCCAGGTGCCGGGTGGGCGGGTAGCCGGCCTCGGCGCCGGCGATGTCGAAGCCGACGACGCCCGCGTCGCGGTAGCGGTTGGCGAGTTCGGCGATCTCCAGGGCGCGGGCGGCGTGCCGCATCGCGGTGAGCAGGGCGCCCACCCGGATGCGGTGGCCGTTCTCCCGGGCCCGGCGCTCCCCCTGCCGGAAGCCCTCATTGACGGCTTCGACGACCTCCTCCAGGCTCAGCCCGCCCTGCAGGTGCTGCTCGGGGGCGTAGCGCACCTCGGCGTAGACGACTCCGTCCTCGGCGAGGTCCTCGGCGCACTCGGCGGCCACCCGCACGAGCGCCTCACGCGTCTGCATCACGGCGACGGTGTGCGAGAAGGTCTCCAGATACCGCTCCAGCGACCCGGAGTCGGCGGCCTCGTGGAACCATGTGCCGAGCTTGTCCGGGTCGGTCTCGGGCAGGTGCGGGTAGCCCGTCTCACGGGCGAGGTCGACGATCGTCCCCGGGCGAAGCCCACCGTCGAGGTGGTCGTGCAGCAGTACCTTCGGCGCCCGGCGGATCTGGTCCGGCGTCGGGGTACGGCCGGTCTGGGCAGTCTGGCGCGTCATTTCCGCACTGTAACCCCTACACCCCCTACGCGCGTAGAGGCCGAGGTGTACACATCCGTCGATACGTAACGGTGACCGCACGGCGGGGTGGCGTACACCCGCGCTTCTGAGAATGTTCTGTCATGGGACAGCAAGCGACGCCGGTTCGTACGGCCCGGCTGGGGAGGACGGTCGGTCCGGATCCGGAAACGGTGAGCGGGGTGGTGCTGCTGCTTCCCGGCGGCGAGGAGGTCTCCGGCCGGCGGCCCACCGCCCTGCGGACGGCGGGGCTGGTGCGCGCGCTGGGCCGCCGGCTGGCCCGGGCGGGCCGCGCCGAGGGGCTCGCCGCGCACCCGGTCCATTACCGCTTCCGCGGCTGGAACGGCAGCGAGGCGCACCTGGCCCGGGACGCCGCCTGGGCCGCCGAGGAGGTCGTACGGCGCTACGGCGACGTGCCCGTCTGCCTGGCCGGGATCGGCATGGGCGGGCGGGCGGCGCTGCACGCGGGCGGGCACGAGGCCGTCAACTCCGTGGTGGCGATCGCGCCCTGGCTGCCGGAGGACGACGTCGCCGCGCCACCCGAACCGGTGAAGCAGCTCGTCGGGCGCCGGGTGCTGATCGTGCACGGCACCAACGACCGGCGCACCGACCCGGAGTTGTCGTTCCGGCTCGCGGCGCGGGCGAAGAAGGCGAACCGGGAGGTGTGCCGGTTCGAAGTGCACGCCGACGGCCACGGGTTGCGCCACTACCGCCACGAAGTCCTCGCGCTCGCCGAGGACTTCGTCATGGGGGCGCTGTTCGGGCGGCCGCTGTCCCGGCCGGTGCAGGACGCGCTGGCCGCACCGCCGCCCATAGGCCTGCGGATGCCGCTGGCCGCGGGGTTCGGGCAGTCGTGGAGCTCCCGCCGTTCCTGATCTGTGACCGAGGGTGCCGTGCCCGGGTGCCGCCCCCGACCGGGGGTGCCGCCCTGGCCCGGGGTGCCCTTCTAACCGGGGATCAGGTTGCCCCGCCGGGAGAGCAGGAACTTCTTGAAGGCGGCCACCGGGGGTGTGTCCGGGCGGTCCTTCAGCCAGGCGACGCCGATCTCACGGACCGCGCGCGGGGCGGTGACGGTCAGTTCGACCACGCCCGGGCGCGGGACCGTGGGCGGGGGCAGCAGGGCCACGCCGAGGCCGGCCGCGACCAGGCCCCGCAGCGTCTCGGCCTCCTCGCCCTCGAAGGCGACCCGGGGTGTGAAGCCGGCCTCGCGGCACAGGGCGTCGGTGATGCGGCGCAGGCCGTAGCCGGGTTCGAGGGTGACGAAGGTCTCGTCGGCGGCCTCGGCGAGGCGGATGCGGCGGCGGGCGGCGAGGCGGTGGTCGGCGGGGACGACGAGGCGGAGCTTCTGCTCGTCGAGGCGGCGCGCGACGAGGTCGGGGGCGTCGGGCACCGGGGAGGTCAGGCAGAGGTCGAGCGCGCCGGCCCGGAGACCTTCGAGCATGGCCTCGCCGTAGTTCTGGACGAGGCTGAAGCGGACGCGGGGGTGGTCGGCGCGGAAGGCGTGGATGAGGCCGGGCACGGTCTCGGCGCCCAGGGTGTGCAGGAAGCCGAAGGCGACCTTGCCGGTGGCCGGGTCGGCGTCGGCGCGGACCTCCTCGGCGGCCCGCTCGACCTCGGCGAGGGCCCGCTCGACGGAGGCGAGGAACGTGCGGCCGGCCGGGGTGAGCGAGACGGTGCGGCCGCGGCGGGCGAACAGGTCGACGCCCAGATCCGCCTCGAGGCGGGCCAGGGCGCGGGAGAGCGTCGACTGCGGCACCTGCATCTCCTGCGCGGCCCGGGTGACGTGCTCGGTGCGGGCGACGCCGGCGAAGTAGGCGAGGCGGGGGGCGAGGCGCAGGACGAGGTCGTCCGGGTCGCCGGGCGCGCGGTTCCCGGCCCGGCGGGATGTCGCCCGGATGAGTTGTGTGTCACTGGACCGTGACAGGGAGCCTCGTGACCTCGGTTCATGCACCATGGGAACGATTATGGGGAATCCGTGCATTGGACGGATCAGCGCGGCCGTTCCTACGTTCGAGGCATGACTCCCGCCGATACCGAGGCGTCCACGGCCGTGGGCGCCGCCGCTTCCGCCGTCCCCGCTTCCACCGCACCTGCTTCCGCCGTCCCCGCTTCCGCCGTCCCTGCTTCCGCCGTCTCCGCAGCCGGCTCGCGCATGGCCCCGGGCGGCCCCGGCTACCGCCGGATGAGCCTCGCCCTCTTCCTCGCGGGCGTCGCCACGTTCGCGCTGCTGTACTCCACGCAGGCGCTGCTGCCGCTGATCTCCGGCGAGTTCCGCGTGACGGCGAGCGAGGCGAGCTGGACGGTGGCGGCCGCGACCGGCGGCCTGGCGGTGTTCGTGCTGCCGATGAGCGCGCTGTCGGAACGGTTCGGGCGGCGCACGGTCATGACCGCCTCGCTGGCGGTCGCGGTGACGGTCGGCCTGCTGGTGCCGTTCGCGCCGTCGCTGGGCGCGCTGGTGGCGCTGCGGGCGCTGCAGGGCGCGGCGCTGGCCGGCCTGCCGGCCTCGGCGCAGGCGTACCTGGCGGAGGAGGTCCGGCCCACGGTGCTGGTGACCGCGATCGGGTTGTTCGTCGCCGGCAACAGCGTCGGCGGCATGAGCGGCCGGGTCGTCACCGGCTGGGTCGCGCAGGCGTGGGGCTGGCGGGCCGCGGTCGGCATGATCGGTGTGATCGCGGTGGTGTGCGCCGTCGCCTTCCGGCTGCTGCTGCCGGCGCCGCGCCACTTCACGCCGGGGTCGCTGCGCCCGCGCGTGCTGGCCGGCACGGTCCGCGCCCACCTGTCCCGTCCGCTGCTGCGCCGCCTGTACGCGATCGGCGCGCTGTTCATGGCGGTGTTCGGCGGCGTCTACACGGTCATCGGCTACCGCCTGACCGAGGCGCCGTTCTCCCTCCCGCAGGGCATCATCGGCTCGATCTTCCTGGTGTACCTCGTCGGCACGGTGTCGGCGTCGGCGGCGGGCCGCCTGGTCGGCCGCTTCGGCCGCCGCGGTGCCCTGTACCTGGCGGGCGGGACGACGGCGGGCGGGCTGCTGCTGTCCCTGGTGGGCTCCCTCCCCCTGGTCCTGCTCGGCCTGGTCCTGATCACCGCGGGCTTCTTCGCGGGCCACGCGGTGGCGTCCTCCGCGGTCAGCAAGGCCGCCGCGCACGGCCGCGCCCAGGCCTCGGCCCTGTACCAGTCCGCCTACTACGTCGGCTCCAGCGCGGGCAGCACGCTCGGCGCGGTGGCCTTCCACGCGGGCGGCTGGGCCGGGACGGTGGGCGTCGGGCTGCTGGCGGTACTCGGGGTCGGCGCGATCACCCTGGCCGGGTCGCGGGCGGCACGGGCGGCGGCGCGGCGCGAGCCGGTAGCGGCGTAGCACCGGACGCGCCGTTCCTTCCCCTTCCTCCCCCTTCCTTCCCCTCTCCTCCCACCTGGGGTTTTCCTCGCTCCGGGGGCCGTTGTCAGTGGGCTGCGGTAGCTTCCAAGGTGTCGGCGCACAAGGAGGCGCGTCGGCCTGGAGCGGCCACAGGGGGACGCGATGAGCGACGGTACGGCGACGACGACCGCGGCACCGGATCTGGAAGCCGCGCTGGAGAAGCACCGGGTCGAACTGACCGGGTACTGCTACCGGATGCTGGGCTCCTCCTTCGAGGCCGAGGACGCGGTGCAGGACACCCTCGTGCGGGCCTGGCGTGGCTACGACAGGTTCGAGGGCCGCTCCAGCCTCCGCTCCTGGCTGTACCGGATCGCGACCAACGTCTGCCTGGACATGCTGGCCGCCGGGAACAAGCGGGCGCGGCCGATGGACCTGACGGAGTCGACGCCGCTGGCGCAGGCGGCCCTGACGCCCCGCCCGGACCACACGTGGCTGGAGCCGGTGCCGGACGCGCGGGTGCTGCCGACGACCGACGACCCCGCGGAGGCGGCCGTGGCCAAGGAGTCGGTGCGGCTGGCGTTCATGGCGGCGCTGCAGCAGTTGCCGCCCCGGCAGCGGGCGGTGCTGATCCTGCGCGAGGTGCTGGCGTGGCGGGCGAGCGAGGTCGCCGAGCTGCTGGGCACCACGGTGGCCTCGGTCAACAGCGCGCTGCAGCGGGCGCGGGCGACGCTCGCCGAGCGGGCCGACCGGGGTGCCGAGGCGGAGGTGTCCGACCCGCTGGACGAGGAGCAGCGCAAGCTCCTGGAGCGCTACGTGGCGGCGTTCGAGGGGTACGACATGGCGGCGCTGACGGCACTGCTGCACGAGGACGCGGTGATGACGATGCCGCCGTTCGACCTGTGGCTGGCGGGCCCGGCGGACATCACCGGGTTCATGACCACCCTCGGCGCCGGCTGTGCGGGCTCCCGTCTGCGGCCGGTGCGGGCCAACGGCCTGCCCGCCTTCGCCCACTACAAGCCCGATCCGGAGGGCGGCGGTTTCGCCGCGTGGGCGGTCCAGGTGCTGGAGATATCAGACGGCCGGATCACGGGGTTCCACTGCTTTCTGGACACGCAGCGGTGGTTCCCGCTGTTCGGCCTGCCCCTCCGTCTCGAAGACGAGCCCGACCAGGTCGAGCAGCCTCAGTAGCGCCGGATCGGCGTCCCACAGCCGGATGCGTCCCCCGGCCCGGCGCGCGGCGAGCTGCAGCCGCGCCAGCAGGTCGACGACGCCCAGGCCCGGCGGTCCGACCCCGCCGACGTCGCAGACCACGACCCGCGTCCCCGGGGCCCGCAGCAGCGCCCCGACCTGACCGCACAACCCCGGCACGGCCTCCCGGGGGACGGGTCCGGCGAGCCTCAGCACGGGCGGTGTCGTCGCGTCCACGGTCGGTAGACCGGCGGGGTGGCGGCAACTCATCGGAGCGGACCGCCCCGGTCTGCCGGGCCGGCTCTTCCCAGTCGGCGGCTCTTCCCAGTCGGCAGCTTTTCCCAGTCGGCAGCTCTTACTGGTCTACGGGGAACTCGCCGGTGTCGATGACGAGGTCGAAGGGGGCGGGGAGTTCGAGGGGCTCACCGAACTTGGCCACGCTCAGCGGGCGGTAGACGTCGCCCTTCGGCTCTCCGTACAGCGTGGCGGCGGGGCCCCCGGGAGCCCAGCGGTCGACCAGGAGGTAGAGGGGGATGCCCGCGGTGGCGTAGGCGGCGGGCTTGCTGATCCGGTCGTGGCGGGCGTTGGACTTGGACGTCACCTCGACGACGAGCTCGGCGAGGGCGGCCGGGATGTGGGTGTCCGCCTCCGCGTTCTCCCGCACCGGGGCCACGACGAGATCCGGGATCAGCATGCCCAGACGCGATGGCACGGCGATGGCCAGCGTCTGGAAGACTTCCCAATTCTCGGGGATCACGGAGTAGAGGCGACGCTGGATGCGGGCCGCGATCAGGTTGTGGCGGTACGCGGGAGCGGGTGACACGGTGACGATCCCCTCGATGATCTCCACCTTGCTGCCCTCAGGCCATTCCATCTCCTCCCAGAACCGGACGAGTTCGTCCCAGCCCTGCTCGGGGTCGTGGCTGACGGTGAGTGCGCTCATGGCGGTTCTCCTATCGGTGCGTCACCGATCCCAGCATGCCGAACGGGATCGGCGGCGGTCCACCGATCCCGTTCACCCGAAAGGAGAAACCCCAGGTCAGGCGATACGTTCCAGCACCACCGGGGACGGGGTGAACTCCGTGCCCGCCGCCGCGATGTCGTAGGAGCCCTCAAGCGCCTGCTCCGCGTACGCGAAGCGTTCCGGGGTGTCGGTGTGCAGGGTCAGCAGCGGCTGCCCCTCGGTGACGGGGTCGCCCGGCTTGGCGTGCAGCTCGACGCCGGCCGCCGCCTGCACCGGGTCCTCCTTGCGGGCGCGGCCGGCGCCGAGGCGCCAGGCGGCGAGGCCGACGGCGTAGGCGTCGAGGCGGGTGAGGACGCCGGAGGCGGGGGCCTTGACGACGTGCTGTTCCCGGGAGGTGGGCAGCGGGGCGTCGGGATCGCCGCCCTGGGCGGCGATCATGCGGCGCCAGACGTCCATCGCGGAGCCGTCGGCGAGGGCCTTGGCCGGGTCGGCGTCCCGCAGGCCGGCCGCGTCCAGCATCTCGCGCGCCAGGGCCAGGGTCAGCTCCACCACGTCGGCCGGCCCGCCGCCCGCGAGGACCTCGACCGACTCGCGGACCTCCAGGGCGTTGCCCGCGGTCCGGCCCAGCGGGGTGGACATGTCCGTCAGCAGCGCCACGGTCCGCACGCCGTGGTCGGTGCCGAGGCCGACCATGGTCGTGGCCAGTTCCCGGGCGTCGTCGAGCGTCTTCATGAAGGCGCCGGAGCCGACCTTCACGTCCAGCACCAGCGAGCCGGTGCCCTCGGCGATCTTCTTCGACATGATGGAGGAGGCGATGAGCGGGATCGCCTCCACGGTGCCGGTGACGTCCCGCAGCGCGTACAGCTTCCGGTCGGCCGGGGCCAGGCCCTCGCCCGCCGCGCAGATCACCGCGCCGACCTCGTCCAGGACGCGCAGCATCTCGTCGTTGGAGAGCCGGGCGCGCCAGCCGGGGATGGACTCCAGCTTGTCCAGGGTGCCGCCGGTGTGGCCCAGGCCGCGGCCGGAGAGCTGGGGGACGGCCGCGCCGCAGGCCGCGACGAGCGGGGCCAGCGGCAGGGTGATCTTGTCGCCGACGCCGCCGGTGGAGTGCTTGTCGGCGGTCGGGCGGGTCAGGGAGGAGAAGTCCATGCGCTCGCCGGAGGCGATCATCGCGGCGGTCCAGCGGGCGATCTCGCGGCGGTTCATGCCGTTGAGCAGGATGGCCATCGCGAGCGCGGACATCTGCTCGTCGGCCACCTCGCCGCGGGTGTAGGCGTCGACGACCCAGTCGATCTGCTCGTCGGTGAGTTCGCCGCGGTCCCGTTTGGTGCGGATGACGGAGATGGCGTCCATGGCCATGGGGTTCGGTTTCCTTCCGGGTGCGAAGGGGCGGCCCCCGCGGCCGGTGGCCGGCGCGCGGGGGCCGCGGGAGGTCACGTGGTCAGGTGCTCCGGGCCGAAGGCCTGGGGCAGCATCTCCGCCAGCGGCAGGACGCCCGCCGGGGTCTGCAGCAGCAGGCCGGGGCCGCCGAACTCGTACAGCAACTGGCGGCAGCGCCCGCACGGGACGAGGAGTTCGCCCCGCCCGTCGACGCAGGTGAAGTGGGTCAGCCGGCCGCCTCCGGTGTTGAGCAGTTGCGAGACGAGTCCGCACTCGGCGCACAGGCCGAGGCCGTAGGAGGCGTTCTCAACGTTGCAGCCGGTGACGGTGCGCCCGTCGTCGACGAGCGCGGCGGCCCCGACCGGGTAGCCGGAGTAGGGGGCGTAGGCGCGGGTCATCGCCTCGCGCGCCGCCTCGCGCAGCCGGTCCCAGTCGCAGCCGCCGGGCCCGGTCACTTGCCCTGTCCCTTCCGGTACGGCTGGCCGTCCGCCTTCGGCATCCGCAGGCTCTGCGCGGACAGCGCGAGGACCAGCAGGGTGACCAGGTACGGGGTGGCGGTGACGACCTGCTTGGGCACCTCGTTGGTGCCGGCGTACCAGGCGAACATCAGGACGGAGACGGCCAGGGTGAGCACGGCGGGGAGGTACTTCTTCCGCCACGCCAGCCAGGCCGCGCCGAACACCAGCAGGATCGCCAGCAGCAGGATGAGGGCGTGCACGTTGGTGGTGCCGCCGCGCAGGTTGAGGCTGTCGGTGTAGCCGAACAGGCCCGCGCCGAGGGCGAGTCCGCCCGGCATCCAGTTGCCGAAGATCATCGCGGCGAGGCCGATGTAGCCGCGGCCGGCGGTCTGCCCGTCCAGGTAGACGTTGGAGGCGACGATGGACAGGAACGCGCCGCCCAGGCCGGCGAAGCCGCCGGAGATGATCACGGCGATGTACTTGTACTTGTAGACGTTGACGCCGAGGGACTCCGCGGCCACCGGGTTCTCGCCGCAGGAGCGCAGCCGCAGCCCGAACGCCGTGCGCCACAGCACGTACCAGGTGACCGGTACCAGGGCGATGGCGACGACCGTGAGCGGCGACAGGTCGGTGATCAGGCCGCCGAGCAGGCCGGCGAGGTCCGAGACCAGGAACCAGTGCTTGCCGTTGAGCGTGTTCAGGGCGCTGGACAGGCCGGGGATGTCGAAGGTGCCGAGCGAGTCGATGGGCGGGGACTGCTTGGAGGAGCCCTGCGGGGCGTTCTCGAAGGTGAACTTCGACAGGTAGCGGGTGGTGCCGAGGGCGAGGATGTTGATGGCCACACCGGAGACGATGTGGTTGACGTTGAAGGTGACGGTGGCGACGGCGTGCAGGATGCCGCCGAGCACACCGCCGGCGATGCCGAAGACGACACCGGTCCACGGGCCCCACTGGTAGCCGGCCCAGGCGCCGAACCAGGTGCCGAGGATCATCATGCCCTCGAGGCCGATGTTGACCACGCCGGCCCGCTCGGCCCACAGGCCGCCGAGGCCGGCCAGGCCGATGGGCACGGCCAGGCGCAGCGCGGTGGACATCTGCCCGGTGGACGTGATGCCGTCGGCGCCGGTGATCAGGCGGACGGCCGAGGTCAGGACCAGGACGCCGGCGACGAGCAGCAGCACGGCGGGCAGGGAGAGACGGCGGCTGCCCTTGCCGGGCTGCTGCGCCTGCGGTTTCGCGAGGGTCGCGGTGGTCATCAGGCAGCCACCTCCTTCTGGGACGCGTGGTGGGCGAGTTCGGCGGCGAGTTCGGCGCCGACCCGCTTCTGCTGGCGGCGCAGGCCCCACTGGCGTACGGCCTCGTACGAGACGACGACCGCGAAGACGATCAGGCCCTGCATGATCGTGGCGATCTCCTTCTCGTACGCCACCGGGGTCGCGTAGTCGAGGGCCGGGGACGCCTTGTCGAGGAAGGCGATGAGCAGCGCGGCGAAGGCGATGCCGACGGGGCTGTTGCGGCCCAGCAGGGCGATGGTGATGCCGGTGAAGCCCAGGCCGGTGGGGAAGCTCAGGCTGTAGGTGTGGGCGTCGCCGAGCAGCAGCGGCAGGCCGGACAGGCCCGCGACGCCGCCGGAGATCAGCATGGCGGTGAGGATCATCCGCTTGGCGTCGACGCCGGAGGCCGCGGCGGCGGTCTCGGAGGCGCCGGTGGCGCGCAGGTCGAAGCCGAAGCGGGTGCGGTTGAGGACGATCCAGTAGGCGACGCCCATGAGGACGGCGAGGAAGACCAGGCCGTAGATCTCACCGACGTCCGGGCCGAGGTCGATGCCGGGGAACCAGCCGGACTTGTGCATGATGCCGGTCGTCATGTTGTTGCCGACCTGCACGCCCCACACGTCGGACAGGGTGAGGTAGCCGATGAGGCTGGTGGCGATGGCGTTCAGCATGATCGTGGCGACGACCTCGCTGACGCCCCGGGTCACCTTCAGCACGCCCGCGATGCCGGCCCACACGGCGCCGGTGCCGATCGCGACGATCAGCAGCACCGGTATCTGCAGGAAGCCGGGCAGGGCGAGGTTGGCGCCGGCGACGGCGGTCATCATGGCGGCGAGGCGGTACTGGCCGTCGACGCCGATGTTGAACAGGTTCATGCGGAAGCCGATGGCCACCGCGAGGGCCGCCAGGTAGTACATCGACGCCTGGTTGATGATCAGCACCTGGACGTCGGAGTACGCGGCCTGCTGCAGCATGAGCCGGTAGGGCTCGAAGGGGTTCTTGCCCGAGGCGATCAGCACCACCGAGGTGAGCAGGATCGCCGAGACCAGCGCGATGACCGGCCCGGCCACCGCGAGGAGCACGCGCTCCCGGTCGAACTTCTTCATCGGGTCTCGTCCTTCCGGGACTCGGACTTCCGGGACTCGGTCTTCCGGGACTCGGTCTTCCGGGATTCGGACTTCCTGGACTCGGACGCGGAGTCCGCGGAGCCTTCCTGGTGCTCCAGGTGGCCGGTCACGGCACCGGTCATGGCCGAGCCGAGCTGCTCCGGCGTGATGGTGGCGGGGTCGGCGTCGGCGACCAGGCGGCCGTTGTAGATGACCCGCAGGGTGTCCGACAGGCCGATCAGCTCGTCCAGGTCGGCCGAGATGAGCAGGACGGCGAGGCCCTCGCGGCGGGCCTCGCGGATGCGGTCCCAGATCTGCGCCTGCGCGCCGACGTCCACACCGCGCGTGGGGTGGGCGGCGATGAGGAACTTCGGCCGGTGGCTCATCTCGCGGCCGACGATCAGCTTCTGCTGGTTGCCGCCGGAGAGGGAGGCGGCGGTGACGTCGATGCCGGGGGTGCGCACGTCGTACTCCTCGACGATGCGCCGGGTGTCCTCCTGGGCGCCCTTCGGGTCCAGCCAGAAGCCGCGGGCGTTGGGCCGCTCCGTGACGTGGCCGAGGATGCGGTTCTCCCACAGCGGGGCCTCCAGGAGCAGGCCCTGACGGTGGCGGTCCTCGGGGATGTAGCCGATGCCGTGCTCGCGGCGCTTGCGGGTGGGCCAGGAGGTGATCTCCTGGTCCCCGAGCGTGATCGTGCCGGAGTCGGCGGGCTTGAGACCGATGAGGGCCTCGATCAGCTCGGTCTGGCCGTTGCCCTCGACGCCCGCGAGGCCCAGCACCTCGCCGGCGTGGATGGTGAAGCTGATGTCGTCGAGGACCGGGCGGCCGCCCTCCGCCTCCAGGCGGAGGTTGTCCACCCGGATCACCGGGCGGTCGGTGACCGTGGACTCGGCGGTCTCCGGGGTGGGCAGCTCGCTGCCGACCATCATCTCGGCGAGCCGGCGCGGGGTGGTCTCGGACGGTACGGCGGTGCCGACCGTGGTGCCGCGGCGGATGACGGTGATGTCGTCGGCGACCGACAGCACCTCGCCCAGCTTGTGGGAGATGAAGATGACCGACAGGCCCTCGGACTTCAGCTCGCGCAGGTTGGCGAAGAGCGCGTCGACCTCCTGCGGGACGAGCACGGCGGTCGGCTCGTCGAGGATGAGGATGCGGGCGCCGCGGTAGAGGACCTTGAGGATCTCCACGCGCTGGCGGTCGGCGACGCCGAGGTTCTCCACCAGGACGTCGGGGCGGACGTTGAGGCCGTAGCGGTCGGAGATCTCCTCGATCTTCCTGCGGGCGGCGCCGCCGATGCCGTACAGCTTCTCGCTGCCCAGCACGACGTTCTCCAGCACGGTCAGGTTGTCGGCCAGCATGAAGTGCTGGTGGACCATGCCGATGCCGCGCGCGATGGCGTCGGCGGGCGAGGAGAAGACGACGTGCTCGCCGTCGACGGCGATGGTGCCCTCGTCCGGCTTCTGCATGCCGTAGAGGATCTTCATCAGGGTCGACTTGCCGGCGCCGTTCTCGCCGACCAGGGCGTGCACGGTGCCCTTGCGGACCGTGAGGTGGATGTCGTGGTTGGCGACGACACCCGGGAACCGTTTGGTGATGCCCGTGAGCTCCACCGCGACCGCCGACGGCGCGGACTGTGCGGTGGGCGGAGGGCTGCTGGACGCGTCGATGGCGCACTCTCCTCGGGAAAGGGGCCGCTCTACGCGCGTAGCGCCCCTGCCTCAATAGGGCTCGGACCAGACCGGCCTGGGTACCAGTGTCCGATCCGCTCCGAGCATTCTGCCGCGTGAACGGGGTACGGAGAGGCCACCCTCCCCGTACCCCGTTCGGTGCCGTAACGCTGCCATGACAGCGCTCTTTCGGCCATAGTCCTGCCGGCCCTGTGACGGGGGACGGTCAGGAGGTCTTCACCTTGATCGTGCCGTTCTTGATGCCCTCCTCGGCCTTCTTCACCGCGGCCTGGATGTCCGCGTTGCTCTTGAAGGCCGGGTTGGAGTCGGCCAGGCCCACGCCGCCGCTGGCCAAGCTGGCCCGCACCTCGCCGGTCCGGGGCTTGCCGTCGTGGACGGACTTGGCCAGGTTGTACACCGCGCCGGCGACGTCCTTCATCGCCGAGGTGAGGATGTACTGCTTGTACTTGGCCAGCGCGGCCTGCTTGTACTGGTCGGAGTCGACGCCGATCGCCCACACCTTGTGCGCCGCGGCGGCCTTGATCACGCCCTGCCCGGACAGGCCCGCGGCGGCGTACACCACGTCGGCGCCGGCGTCGATCTGGCCCTCGGCGGCGTTCTCGCCCTTGTCCGGGCTGGAGAAGCCGCCCTCGGCGGCGGTCTGGGTCAGGTACTGCGACTTGACCTTGACGCCCTTCTTGGTGTCCTGGACGCCCTGCCGGAAACCGGCCTCGAACTTGTGGATCAGCGGGACGTCCACGCCGCCGATGAAGCCGACGGTGTTCGACTTGGTGGCCTTGGCGGCGACGACACCGGCCAGGTACGACGCCTGCTCCTCGTGGAAGACCAGGTCGGCGACGTTCTTCGCCTTGATCGTGTTGTCGTCGACGATGCCGAAGGTGGTCTTCGGGAACTTGGCGGCGGCCGCCTTGACGGCCGGCGCGTAGGCGAAGCCGACGCCGATCACGGGGTTGTAGCCCTGCTTGGCGAGCGTCTCCAGGCGCTGCACCTTGTCCGCGTCGGACTCGCCGTCCTGCGGCTCGACGGCTGTGGACTTGTAGCCGAACTCCTTGTCGGCCTTCTCCATGCCGGCGGTGGCGGCGTCGTTGAAGGACTGGTCGCCCCGGCCGCCGACGTCGTAGGCGAGGGCGAGGCCCTTGCCCTTGCCGCCCGCGGCGGATTCACTGGACGAACTGCCACAGGCGGACATCGTGACAGCGAGGGTGGCGGTCGCAACGCCTGCGACCGCCAGTCGGGACACCCGGCGCATGGAATGTGACTCCTTTGTGCAAGCGCCCCTACCAGGCGCTGGTTCCGCCGCAGCGTAACGCGCGTAGACCAGACGGAAAAACCTTTCTGTCCGGTCTGTTATCGAGCTGTGGCCACACTTTTCGCCCGGACTACGCACAGCAGCGCGCCCCTTGCGGAAGGCAAGGGGCGCGGAGGCGGGGGGCGCGTGCGCGGGGCGGGGCGGCGGCCGGAGGGCTGGCTGGCCCGGCCGGCCCGGGCCGGGGGCTACCGCGCCCGGCGGGGTCTCACTGCGTCCTGACGGTGACCTTGCCCTCGACGATGTCCTGCCTGGCCTTGTCGACGGCGGCCACGACGTCCTTCATGGCCTGGTAGCGGGGGTTGGAGTCGGCGAAGCCGACACCGCCGGACTTCAGGTCACCGCGCACCTCGCCGGACAGCGGCTTGCCCTCGACGACGGACTTGGTGAGCTCGTACACCGCGCCGCCGACGTTCTTCAGGGCCGAGCCGAGGATGTACTGCTTGTACGCCGCGAGCGCGCTCTGCTTGTACTGGTCGGAGTCGACGCCGATCGCCCACACCCGGTGCGCCGCGGCGGCCTTGATCACGCCCTGCCCGGACAGGCCGGCCGCGTGGTAGATGACGTCCGCGCCGGCGTCGATCTGGCCAGTGGCCGCGTTCTCGCCCTTGTCCGGGCTGGAGAAGCCGCCCTCCTGCGCGGTCTGCGTCAGGTACTGCGACTCGACCTTGATCTTCGGGTTGACGGACTTGGCGCCCTGGACATACCCCGCTTCGAACTTGTGGATGAGCGGAATGTCCACGCCGCCGATGAAGCCGATGTGGTTCTTCTTCGTCGCCTTCGCCGCGGCCACGCCCGCCAGGTAGGACGCCTGCTCCTCGTGGAAGACCAGGTCGGCGACGTTCTTCGCCCGGACGGTGCTGTCGTCGATGATGCCGAAGGTGACCTTCGGGTACTTGGCCGCCACCTCCTTCACCGCCGGCGCGTACACGAACCCGACCCCGATGATCGGGTTGTAGCCGGCCTTGGCGAGCTGCTCCAGGCGCTCCACCTTGTCGGCGGTCGACTCGTTGTCGCTGGGCTCGACGTCCCGGCCGCCGATCTTGAATTCCTTCTCGGCCTTCTGGAACCCGGCGAACGCGGCGTCGTTGAAGGACTGGTCGCCCTTGCCGCCGATGTCGTACGCCAGGCCGATGCCCTTGCCGGAGTACTTGCCGGACTCCGACGAGCCGCCCGAGGAGTCACTGCTGGACTTGCCGCAGCCGGCGGCCGCGAGCGCGAGGACCGCGACGGTCACCGCGGCCCGGGAGAGCCTTCTGCGCCGCGGGACCTGCGTCGGGATCCGCGTCGAGATCCGCGTCGGGATCCGCTGAGAAGTCCACTGAGAAGTCCGCCGAGAGTTGAGACCCACAGCACGCACCCTTCATCCCCGCGGCGCCGTCGCCGGCCCGTACCGGCGCCCCGCCACTGGCGAGCGATTGCGGCGCACAGTAACGCGCGTAGAAGGGGAGGGGAACGGGGTTTCGCCGGGCCGTTATCGATTCGTGCCGAGGGCGGGTTACGTCTCCGTGCGCCCGGTTGCGCCCGGATGACACAGGCGAACAAGGTGGACAAAGGGTGCCGGACGGACGCGCGCGGGCACCCCGCCGCTCACTCGCCGACGTCCAGCAGGGCCGCCGCCGTGAACAGCTCCACGCCGACCGTGATGGCCGACTCGTCGGCGTCGAAGTCGCCCTGGTGCAGGTCGCGGACGACGTGGTCGCCGGGGCGGCGGACGCCGAGGCGGGCCATGGCGCCGGGCACGCGCTCCAGGTACCAGGAGAAGTCCTCGCCGCCGAGGCTCTGCTCGGTGTCCTCGATGCTCTCCGCGCCCCGGCGGGCGGTCATGGCGAGGCGCAGCAGCCGGGTGACCATCGGGTCGTTGACGACGGGCGGGACGCCGCGGACGTAGGTGATCTCGGACTTGGCGCGGTGCAGGTTGGCGACCTCGTCGATGGCGCCGACCACGATGTCGGGGGCCTGCCGCCACGCCTCGATGTCCAGGCAGCGCACGGTGCCCGCGAGCTCGGCGTGCTGCGGGACGACGTTGGGCGCGTGTCCGGACTCGATCCGGCCCCAGGTCACGGCGAGCCCGGCGCGGGTGTCGACGCGGCGGGAGACCAGCGCGGGCACGTCGGTGACGACGCGGGCGGCGGCGGTCACCAGGTCGGTGGTCAGGTGCGGGCGGGCGGTGTGGCCGCCGGGCCCGTCCAGGGAGACCTCCAGCCGGTCGCAGGCGGAGGTGATGGGCCCGTGCCGCAGCCCGATGCGTCCGGCGTCGACGCGGGGGTCGCAGTGCACGGCCAGGATGCGCCGTACGCCGTCCAGCGCGCCGCACTGGATGGCCTGGTCGGCGCCGCCGGGCAGGACCTCCTCCGCGGGCTGGAAGATCAGCCGCACCGGCCGCGGCAGCCGGCCCCGGCGGTGCAGGTCGGCGAGGACCAGGCCGGCGCCGAGCACGACGGTGGTGTGCACGTCGTGGCCGCAGGCGTGGGCGCGGTCGGGCACGGTGGAGCGGTACGGGCAGTCCTCCTTGGTGTCCGGGATGGGCAGCGCGTCGATGTCGGCGCGCAGGGCGAGCAGCTCCGCTCCGCCCTCCCGCTTCCCGTCCTCGACCCCGACGTCGCAGATGAGCCCGGTGCCGCCGGAGAGCACGCGCGGCTTCAGGCCGGCCTGCTCCAGCCGCTCCTTGATCGCCGCGGTGGTGCGGAACTCCTGGTTGCCGAGCTCGGGGTGCATGTGCAGGTCGCGGCGGAACGCGACGAGCTCGGCGTACAGCGGCTCCGGCAGAGTGCCGGGGAGCGCCGTTTCCCCGGCCGGACCGACCTCGGACTCAAGGGACATCAGTTGCTTCACCCTTTGAAGGGTAGGACGCCCGACCGCGAGACGGCTCCACGATCAACAAAATTTCAACCCGATGGAGGGAGAAAAATCTCACTGCCGGGCGCATGGGGCGGGAACAGGATGGGTAGGCTCACCTGTTTTTTACGCCAGGCCACCTCCCCTTCTCCCCTCACGGATACCACGCCTTTGGCGAACCAAGCCGACCTGTCCACCTGGCGGACCTCCGGTGAACGGCCCGGCCGACTTCCGGTGAACGCCCGGACGGGTGAGGCGGAAGGCCGCTAGGGTGCGCCGACGTGACCGCCGACCACGCCTTCCTGCGGGCCACCCGGGCCTCGTACGACGCCATCGCGCACGACTACGCCGCCGCGTTCCCCGGCGGCCCGGCCGACCGGCCGCTGGAGCGCGCCCTGCTCGCCGCCTTCGCCGAGCTGGTGCGGGCGGGCGGCGACGCGCCCGTCGCCGACGTCGGCTGCGGGCCCGGGAACGTCACCGCCCACCTGCACGACCTCGGCGTTCCGGTGTTCGGGGTGGACCTCTCCCCGCGCATGGTGGCACTGGCGAGCCGCGCCCATCCCGGGCTGCGCTTCCACGTCGGTTCCATGACCGGACTGGACCTGCCGGACGCCACGCTCGGCGGGGTCCTCGCCCTCGACTCCGTGATCCACATACCCGACGCGCACCTGCCCGCCGTCCTCGCCGAATTCCACCGCGTCCTCGTCCCCGGCGGCCTGCTCCTGCTGGGCTTCCGGACCGGGGACGCCGAGCACCTCCACCTGTCGGAGCGGTTCGGGCACGAGACGTCCCTCGACTACTACTTCCGCACCCCGCAGGACATGGCCGCCGCGGTGACGGACGCCGGCCTGGAGCCGCGCGCCCGGCTGCTGCGCGAGCCCGAGGGCGAGGAGAAGCGGGCCCGGGCCTTCCTGCTGGCGGCCCGGCCGGGCGCGCGGGGGTGAGCCGGGCGGGGTGAGCCGCGCGCGCCCCGCCGCGGCGCCCACCGTCCCCGCCGCGTCACGCCCGCGGCCCTCGCCGCACCCGTGCCCACCCCGGGCGCTGCACCGCGCCCACGGCCCGCGCCATGCCGCGCCCACGGCCCGCGCCATGCCGTCCTCACGGCCGCGTCATGCCGTGCTCACAGCCCCACGCCACGCCGTTCTCACGTCCCGCGCCACGCCGTGCTCACGGCCCGCGCTACGCCGTCCTCACCGCCGTGAGCCGGTGCACGTCCCGTGCGGTGTCCGTCACCCCCGACAGGAAGCCCTGGGCCCGCGGTGAGGCGTGGGCGGTGAGCCAGGCCGGGTCGATGTCGCAGACGGCGACGCGGACGCCGGTGCCGGCCAGGGCGAGGGGCAGGGTGTGGACGACGGTGGAGGGGAAGCTGAGGATGGTGCTCCCGACGGGGCCGCGGCGGGCGATCAGCTCCAGCGGCAGGTCGGGGCGGACGATCTCCAGGCCCGTCTCCAGGGCGAGGCGGTGCAGCTTCTCGGCGCTCTCGCGGCGGTGGGCGAAGTAGCGGGTGGCACCGTGGGCCTTGGCCAGGGCGCGGACGGCGTCCAGGTAGCGGTCGCCGTCGACGACGCCGGTCTCCACCAGGGACGTGCCGACCAGGTCGGCGCTCCTGGTGATGCGGGGCGGGCCGAAGCGGGCACGGGTCCAGGAGAAGTCGTTGGCCGTGACGGTCACGCCGGCCGGTGTCTCGTCCACCGGCATGGAGGAGAACACCTCGACGCTGCGCCGGCCGTCCGGTGTCAGGCGGCGGCGGGCCGCGGAGGAGACCGGCGCGAAGAGCAGGTCGCGGGCGCCGGGGCGGCCGCCCTTGCGGTGCCAGCGCACCAGGCGCTCGCCGCGGGCGAGCTGGGCGACGAACTCCATGGTCGCCGTGCCGTCGTCGACGACAACCAGGTCGCGGGCCCGGGTGAGGGTCAGCAGGAGCTGGACGTAGCGGGAGAACGGGTCGCCCATGACGACCCGGTCGGCCCGGCGCAGCAGCGGGGCCAGGCCGCCCGTCGTCCGCAAGGGCGCGGTGGCGCCGCCGCGGGCCTCCTCCCAGCGAACGTCGTGGCCGTCGTCGCGGGCCAGCTCGGACATGCGGCGGAGCTGGCCGCGGGTCATGGGGTCGGTGGGCGACAGGACGACGAGGGTGAGCCCCGCGCCGGGTTCCTCCTGGGCCCTGGGCGCGTGCGCGTGCGCCCACTCCAGTACGTTCAGCAGCTGTACCGGGCTCTCGACGAACGCGAGAGTGCGGGGGGTGGATCCGGCGCGGGGGCTCATCGGCGTACGACCGTCCCGTCAGTCGGCGCGGCTCAGACCGTGACCGGCTCGCCCGCGGCCGCGGCGATCTCCGCCTCGGCGACCACGCCGGCGACGCGGCGCAGCTTCTTCATCGGGCCCAGCTCGGACTCGTAGACCTTCTTCACGCCGTCGCCGAGGGCCTCCTCGATGATGCGGATGTCGCGCACCAGGCGGGCCAGGCCCTGCGGCTCGACGGAGGCGGCCTGGTCGGAGCCCCACATGGCGCGGTCGAGGGTGATGTGCCGCTCGACGAAGCAGGCGCCGAGCGCGACCGCGGCGAGCGTGGTCTGCAGGCCGGTCTCGTGGCCGGAGTAGCCGATCGGCACGTTCGGGTACTCCCGCTCCAGGGTGTTGATCACGCGCAGGTTGAGCTCCTCGGCCTTGGCCGGGTAGGTCGAGGTGGCGTGGCAGAGCAGGATGTTGTCGCTGCCGAGGACCTCCACCGCGTGGCGGATCTGCTTCGGGGTGGACATGCCGGTGGACAGGATGATCGTCTTGCCGGTGGCGCGCAGGGCGCGCAGCAGCTCGTCGTCGGTCAGGGAGGCGGAGGCCACCTTGTGGGCCGGGACGTCGAACTTCTCCAGGAAGGCGACGGCCTCGGTGTCCCACGGGGAGGCGAACCAGTCGATGCCCTTCGTGCGGCAGTACTCGTCGATGGCGCGGTACTCGTCCTCGCCGAACTCCACCCGGTGGCGGTAGTCGATGTAGGTCATGCGGCCCCAGGGGGTGTCACGCTCGATGTCCCACTGGTCGCGCGGAGTGCAGATCTCCGGGGTGCGCTTCTGGAACTTCACGGCGTCGCAGCCGGCCTCGGCGGCCGCGTCGATCAACTTGAAGGCGTTCTCGAGGTCGCCGTTGTGGTTGATGCCGATCTCGCCGGTGACGTAGACCGGGCGGCCCGGGCCGACCTCGCGGGAACCGAGCGTGCGCAGACGGGAGTTGCTCATGGCAGGTGATGTCCCTTACGTGACGGGCTGGGTGGGGGAATCGGGGGAGTCGAGGGAGGAGCCGAGGATCCAGCCGGCGATCTCCCGGATCGCGCCCTCACCACCGGGGACGGTGGTGACCGCGCGTGCGGCGCCGCGGACGGCGTCGTGGGCGCTCGCGACCGCCACGGGCCAGCCGGCGAGGGCGAAGCACGGGAGGTCGTTGACGTCGTTGCCGACGTAGAGCACGCGCTCCGGCGCGATGCCCTGCTCCTCGCACCACTGCTTGAGCGCGAGGTCCTTCCGGTCGATGCCGTGCAGCACGGGGATCCGCAGTTTCCGTGCGCGGGCCGCCACGACCGGGTTCTGTTCCGTGGACAGGATCAGCATCTTCAGGCCGCTGCGGCGCAGGGCGGCGATGCCGAGGCCGTCCCCGCGGTGCACGGAGACGAACTCCCGTCCGTCGGAGTCGATCAGCACCCGGTCGTCGGTCTGGGTGCCGTCGAAGTCGAGGACGACGGCGTCGACGTCGTCGCGGGTGGGGAGGGCGCCGGTGGGGGTCTCCCCTGCCCGAGTGAGGTCGGGAGCCTGGGGGAGGCCGGCGTCGAAGAGGGGCGCCAGGGCACGGGCGCGGGCCAGGTCGTGCGGGTCGTCGATCTCCAGCACCCGCGCGGGGTCGGTGCGGACGAGTTCGGTGCGGCCGAAGAAGCGGTGCCGGTGCTCGCGGAAGCCCGCGGCCGTCATCGCGTAGGCGGCGCCGGTCTCCAGCAGGTCCTGGGGGCGGTCCTGGCGGCGGGGGCGGAAGGACTTGTCGTGGTTGACGCCGTAGCCGCCCTCGGTGACGGTCGCGTGGGCGACCCGGGTGCCGCCGGCCGCGCCGCCGACCTGGCCGGCGGTGCGGGCCGGCTCGGCGACCCGGGGGTCGTCGGCGGCGTCGCGCCAGATGAAGCCGTGGAAGGGGGCGACGGTGACGGCGGTGTCGGCACCGTGCTCCAGGATCGCGGCGGCCACCCCGTCGACGTCCTCGCGCCTCAGGAACGGGCTGGTGCACTGCACGAGCAGCACGACGTCGACGGGCGCGCCGTGCAGGGCCTCGTGGGCGTCCAGGGCGTGCAGCACGGCGGCCTCGGAGGTGGCGGTGTCGCCGGCGAGGGCGGCCGGGCGCAGCACGACCTCGGCGCCGGCCTCGCGGGCCACGGCGGCGATGGCCCGGTCGTCGGTGGAGACCACGACGTCGGTGACCAGCCGGGCGGCCAGGCACGCGCGCACGGCGCGGGCCACCAGCGGCACGCCGCCGACGGGGGCGAGGTTCTTCGCGGGCACGCCCTTGGAGCCGCCGCGCGCGGGGATCACCGCGAGCACACGGCGTGCCGGGCTGCCGGGGCCCGCCTGCGGATCGGACATGGGGTCAACTCCTTGGGATGCGTCGGGCGCTGGGCGTGCCTGACGCGGGACGCGGGTGGTCACAGCTCTCCCATCCGGCGGATGACGGGCGCCACGCGCTGCACTCCGTGCCGGTAGGCGCCGCGGGCGGCGCGGCGCACGATCTGCCGCACCGGGCCGGGCTCCTTGTCGGCGGCGGGCGCGCCGGGCAGCGGGCTGCCGTCCGGGCCGAGGTGGTGGCGGGCGAGGATGCCGGGCAGGTAGCCGGGGGCGGTCGCCGGGGTGTAGTAGGGGGTCAGGGGCGGCAGCGCGGGCTGGGCGAGCAGCTTGGCGATGCGTTCGCGCGCCGTGTCGAAGGCGGTGGCGTACGAGCCGTCGGCGCACACGCCCTGCCGGGCCACCCACTCCGGGTCGGGCTCGGGCCGGTGCCCGGCGTCGAGCTGGTCCCAGGAGGCGAGGCAGCCGGAGCCGGTGAAGTGGTGGTTGCCGAGCGCCTCGCGGATGCCGAGGTCGGTGAGGACCACCGTGGGGATGCGGCGGTGCAGGGCCTCCAGGGCGGCCGTGGAGCTGACCGTGACGAGCAGGTCGGTGCGGTCCAGGACCTCGCCCATGTTGCCGTAGACCAGGCGGAAGTTGGGCGGCAGTTCGCCCGCCTTCTGCGCCAGCTTCTGGTACGGCAGCTCCTCGATGTGGGTGGTGTGCTCGCCCGGTCTGGAGCGCAGCTTGAGCAGCACCTCGCGCTCGGGGTGCCGGCGGGCGTGCCCGATCAGCCGCTCGAGGAGGTAGGTGCGGTCCCGGCGGGTCTCCGGGACGGAGGGCTGGGCGGCGAACACCACGGTGTAGGGGTCGTGTTCGCCGGTGTACGGGGCGCCGCCGAGGAACGGCAGCGCCACCTCGGTGACCGCCGAGGCGTCCGCACCGACTCCCTCGTAGACGGCGCGGAAACGCTCCGCGTCCTGGCGGGAGTTGGCGAGGACGAGGTCGGCGCCGTGCCGCAGCAGCAGGCCGTCGGCGAGCTTCTCGTAGACGACGCCGACATAGCCGGTGACGACGACGGGCCGCCTGTCCCGGCCCTCCCACACGCGCTTCAGGCCGTGCAGCATCGCCTGCACACCGCCGCCGACCAGGGCGAGCACGAGGACGTCGTACGCCTCCTCGCCCATGACGCGCAGGAACTCCACGCCGGTCACCTCGCGCAGAAAGTCGGCGCGGACGCCGACCTCCTGCAGCTGGCGGGCGGTGGGAGTGGCGCGGCCGCGCAGCAGGTAGCCGTCCAGGCGGATGCCCGATTCGGCGGAGGGGTCCGGGACGTCGCCGCCCGCGATGCGGTGCGCGGTGAGCGCGCCCCATTTCCACCGGGTGTCGGAATCCGCGAGAACGGCCACACGCAGGGCCTTCGTTGCACTTGCTGGCACGCCGACGACCGTAGGAATCCATTTCTAGGTACCGCCCAACCACAAGGCAACAAACGGTTAACAGCACCTCGCCGAATGGCGAATCGGGCCGGGATCGGTGCGCGGGAAGAACGGGTTCACGGCTTCGCCACGCGGTGTTCACCGCGCCTCAAACTGACGGTAAAGACGCGCGCCGGACCGGGTTTTACGGTCGTCCGCGTGGTCAAGCTCTCCGTCATCGTGCCGTTCTACAACGTGCAGCAATACGCGCCCGACACCCTGAGGAGTCTGCGGGCGAACGCACGTGAGGACTTCGAATTCATTCTCGTCGACGACTGTTCACGCGACGAGACACCGGACATCCTCGCGCGCGCGGAGCGTGAACTGCCCGGCGCGCGGTACATCAGACACGAGCGGAACGGAGGGCTGGCGACCGCGCGCAACACCGGCATCGACGCCGCGCGCGGCGAGTACCTGACGTTCCTCGACGGCGACGACTGGCTCGCCCCCGGCCACTACCCGCAACTCCTCGCCGCCATCGAGGAGCTGGGCTGCGACTTCCTGCGCACCGACCATGTGCAGTGCACCGCGCGGGCGCGCACCGTCCACCGCGTGCCGCACGGCCGGCGCGGTGTGGTGCTGAACCCGCGGGAGGCGATCCTGCCCACCGACCGCTCCACCTCCGTGGACTACGCCTACGCCTGGGCGGGCGTCTACCACCGCCGCCTGGTCGACCGGGGCCTGCTGCACTTCACGGACGGTCTGCGCACGGCCGAGGACCGGCCGTGGATCTGGCGGCTGCACCGGGAGGCGGACTCCTTCGCCGTGGTGGGACTGCTCGGCGTCTTCTACCGGCGGGGGGTGGCCTCCTCGCTCACGCAGATCGGGGACGTGCGGCAGCTCGATTTCATCCGCGCCTTCGACCAGGTCATACGGGAAACCGCCGAGGACGCCGAGGCGGCCGCACTCCTGCCGAAGGCCGTGCGCACCTATTGCGCCATCATTTCCCATCATCTGGGTTCCATCGAGAGGTTCGAGCCGGCGGTGGCACGGAAACTGAAATCGATGAGCGCCGGCGCGCTGCGGCGGATGCCGCAGGACGTCCTCGACGAGGCGCTCGACTCCATGGACGTCCAGCGCGCGACCCGGCTGCGCCGGCTGCGCCGCCGGCCCGCCGTCGCGGGGGTGGCCGCGTGACCACGCAGATCTTCCTCGCCTCCACGCTGTACGGCACCGCCACGCTCGCCGCCGCCCTCGACTCCGACTGCTTCGGCGCGGCCGACCGGCGCATCCTGCTGGTGTGCAACAACGCGGCGACGCCGGAGACGACGCCCGCGCCGAGCGAGATGCCGGGCTTCGAGCGGCTGCGCGGGCGCTTCGACGACGTGGTGTCCTGGAACGAGGTCATCGCGCCCTTCCACCCGGGCGGTTGGGCCCCGCGCCTGGACGACGTGCCGCTGTGGGAGCGGCACGTGAGGATGCTGTGGCGGCTCGGCGACGACCCGGTCGAACTGGCCGTGGAGTCGATCCAGGTCAACCCGGCGCTCGGCTTCTGCCAGATCTTCACCGGCGCGCCCGTGACCGTCTACGCCGACGGCCTGATGAGTTACGGACCCACCCGCAACAAGATCGACCCGCTGGTCGGCACCCGCGTCGACCGGCTGCTCCACCTCGACCTCGTGCCGGGCCTGAAGCCCCTGCTCCTCACCGAGTTCGGCGTCCGGCCGGAGATCGTGCCCACCGACGCCTTCCTGAAGGTGCTGGCCGAACTCGCCGACACCGGCGACGAGGTGCCGAAGGCCGACGAACCGGCCCTGCTGCTCGGGCAGTACCTCTCCGCGCTCGGCATCCTCACGCCCGAAGAGGAGGAGGACCTGCACGCGCGGATGCTGGAGGGCGCCGTCGGACTCGGCCACCGGCGGGTGGTGTTCAAGCCGCACCCCTCGGCACCGGCCCGTTTCTCGCGCGTCCTGGAGCGGCGGGCCGAGCAGCTGGGCGCCGAACTGACGGTGCTCGGCACGCCCGTCCTCGCCGAGGTTCTCTACCAGCGGATGCGGCCCGCCCTCGTCGTGGGCTGCTTCTCCACCGCCCTGCTGACCGCCTCCGCGCTCTACGGCATCCCCGTCGCCCGCACCGGCACCGAGCTGCTGCTGGAGCGCCTCACGCCGTACGAGAACAGCAACCGCGTGCCGGTGACGATCGTCGACGCGCTGCTGCCGGACCTGGCGGACCGGGCCGCGGTGGGCGAGCAGTGCCGCGGCATGACCGTGGAGCGCCTCACCGAGCTGGTCCGGGCGGTCGGCTACGCCATGCAGTCCAAGATCTACCCGGACCTGCGCCCGGACGCGGAGGCGTACCTGACCCGGCACCTGGACCAGCACACCTGGCGCTACTTCAAACGCCGCCGCCTGACCTCCCTGGCGCTGCCGGGCGGGGTTCCGGCCCAGCTCGCGTTCATCCCGCGCAACGCGACGGTGCGCCGGGTCGCGCGGCGCGCGCGGGCGCTGCGGCGGTCCGGGGGACGCTGAGCCGGGGAGCGGTCGCGTGCCTCCCCCCGGCCGCTCCCCCCGCCCGGCCGCTCCCCCCGCCCGGCCGCTCCCCGCGCCCGGCCGCTCCCCGCGCTCGACCGCTCCTTCCCCGGCTGCCTCCCTCCCCGGCCGCCTCCCTCGCCCGGCGCGTCCCGGGCCGGCCCGGCGTGTCCCGGACCGGCCCCGCGTGTCCCGGACCGGCCCGGAGCCGGCCGTTCCGCGGGCTTGCCCCAACCCGGGGCAACGTCCGGGTGAACAGGCGGGGGAGATCCCCCGAACCGTCGCCCCGCCGACCGAATTGCCGGAATTAATCGGACTAACGTCCTGCGGGTGAGCTGAGTTCCGGCGAGGGGAAGCCTGTGATCGACACGCACGAGGACGCCCGGGCGACCGCCCCGGGCGTGGTGGCCCGCACCGTCCCGCCGCCTGCCGACACCCCCCGGCCCCCGAAGCCGGAGCGCCCCGGGGGGTCCCGCCTGCGCGCGCTGGACGGGCTGCGGCTGGTGGCCGCGCTGATGGTGGCGGCCTACCACTACGGCGGCCGCGACGGCGAGGTCGCGCAGGCCTGGGGCACCTCGCCGCGGCAGCAGTTCCCCACGCTGAGCCCGTGGTTCGCCTACGGCTGCCTGGGCGTGCAGGTCTTCTTCGTGATCAGCGGCTTCGTCATCTGCAGGAGCGGCTGGGGGCGTCCGCTGCGCTCGTTCTTCGCCTCCCGCGCCGCCCGCCTGCTGCCCGCGTACTGGGCGGCGATCGTCCTGGTCACGGCCGTGTTCGCGCTGCCGGTGGTGGCGTACGAGGCGGTCTCGCCCAGCGACGCCCTGCTCAACCTGACGATGCTGCAGCAGCCGCTGGGCGCCGACCGGGTGCTCGGCGTGTGCTGGACGCTGTGGGCGGAGGTCCGCTTCTACGCCCTGTTCGCGCTGTGCGTCGTCCTGCCGGGCGCGAGCCGCCGCCGCGTCATCCTGTTCTGCGCCTGCTGGACGCTGGCGGCGGCGCTGGCGCAGGGCGCGCGGGAGCCGCTGCTCGACCTCGTGCTGATGCCCCAGTACGCGCCCTTCTTCGTCGGCGGCGTCGGCCTGTACCTCGTCCACCGCGACCACCGCGACCCCTACGCCTGGGGCATCGCGGCCGTCGGCTGGCTGGTCGGACAGCACTACGCGGTCCGGGAGTTGTGGCACGCGCCGGGTGTGCACGCCTTCTCCCACCGCAGCGCCTGGGTCATCGTCCTCATCGTCACCGCCGGCTTCCTCGCCGTCGCCGCCGTCGCGCTGGGCCGGCTGCACTGGGCGAACTGGCGCCGGCTGACGGTCGCGGGCGCGCTGACGTACCCCTTCTACCTCGTGCACGAGCACCTCGGCTGGGTCGTCATCGGCGCCCTGCACCGCGGCCTGCACCTGCCGTCGTACGCCACCTTCCTGCTGACGGTCGCGGGCATGCTGCTGCTGGCGTGGCTGCTGAACCGGTTCGTGGAGGAGCGGTTCACCCCGCTGCTGCGACGGGCGCTGGCATCGGCGCGACGGTAGCCGGGGCCGGCGGTGACCGAGGCCGGCGGCGGCTGGGACGGTGACGGGGCCGGCAGCGACCGGGCCCTGCGGCGACCGGGACCGGCGGCGGCTGGGACGGTGACCGGGCCGGCGGCGACCGGGACCGGCGGCGGCTGGGACGGTGACCGGGCCGGCGGCGACCGGGACCGGCGGCGGCTGGGACGGTGACCGGGCACTGCGGCGACCGGGACCGGCGGCGGCTGGGACGGTGACCGGGCCGGCGGCGACCGGGACCGGCTCAGGTGATGCCGTAGCGCGCCCCGATCCCGGCGATCACCAGCTCCAGCCCCTCCTCGAAGTGCCGGTCGTAGTCGGCGAAGATCTCCGCGCCGGCCGCGGCCGACAGGGGGAAGCCGGCCATGCGGCGGGCGCGTTCGTCGATGTCGTAGCCCTCGCGGCGTTCGCCGGGGAGGGGCTGGACGCCCTGCTCCTCGATGACGAAGCCGATGGTGTAGGAGTACGCCGTCGAGGTGGCGCGGACGGCCTGGGCGAGGGTGAGGCCGGCGGAGGTGAGCAGGCGCAGGTCGCCTTCCTGCTGCTCGGCGTGGTCGGTGCCGGTGAAGCGTGAGCCGCTGAAGACCCGGGCGCCGTCGCGGTAGCCGAGCAGGGCGGCGCGCAGGCCGCGGTTGGCCTTCCGCAGGCGCTCCTGCCAGGTGTCGCCGGGGTCGAGGCAGGTGCCGGCGACCATGCGGCGGTACATCTCGGTGGCCATCTCGTCGAGCAGCGCCTGCTTGTCCTTGAAGTGCCAGTACAGGGCCGGGGCCTTGACACCCAGTTCGGCGGCGATGGCACGCAGGGTCAGGCCGTCCAGGCCGGTGTCGTTCAGCAGCCTCAGGGCCGTCTGCGCGACGCGGCGGCGGTCGAGGGGGGCGCGTCGTGCTCCGCTTTCCGTGCTCACGCTGCACAGCTTGACACCTTAACGACGTTAAGGAACTCTCACACCCAAGGGAATTTAACGTCGTTAAGGAGGCTGGGTGTGGACACGGACGTGGTGATCGTGGGCGCGGGGCCGACCGGTCTGGCGCTGGGCGTCGACCTGGCCCGGCGCGGCGTCGGCGCGGTCCTGCTGGAGCGGGCGAAGACCCTGTTCCCGGGCTCGCGCGGCAAGGGCGTCCAGCCGCGCACACAGGAGGTCTTCGACGACCTCGGCGTGCTGGACGCGATCCGCGCGGCCGGCGGGCCCTACCCGGTCGGCATGCTCTGGCGGGACGGCCGACGGCTCGGCGAGCACCGGATGTTCGACCCGGCCGAGGACGACCACGGCGTGCCGTACGGCGAGCCCTGGATGGTGCCGCAGTGGCGCACCCAGGAGATCCTGCGGGCGCGGCTGGAGGAGCTGGGCGGGCGGATCGACTTCGGGCGGGAGGCCGCGGGGGTCGTCCAGGACGAGGAGGGGGTGACCGTGCACCTCGCCTCCGGCGGCGCGCTGCGCGCCCGGTACGCGGTCGCCGCCGACGGCGGCCGGTCCACCCTGCGGCGCGGCCTGGGCATCGGCATGACCGGCGAGACGGTCGACCCGGCGCCCGCCCTGGTGGCGGACGTCCGGATCACGGGCCTGGACCGGGACCACTGGCACCTCTTCCCGCCCCGCGAGGGCAGCGGCGGCGGCTTCCTCGCCCTGTGCCCGCTGGCCGGGACGGAGGAGTTCCAGCTCGTCGCGCAGTTCCCGGACGGCACCGGCCCGGACCCGTCCCCGGAGGGCATCCGCAAGCTCGTCGCCGCCCGCACCCACCTCATGTCCGGGGACGTGACCGAGGTGCGCTGGGCCTCGGAGTTCCGGCCGCGCGCGGCGCTGGCGGACCGCTTCCGGGCCGGACGCGTCCTCCTCGCCGGGGACGCGGCGCACGTGCACTCCCCGGCCGGCGGGCAGGGCCTCAACACCGGCGTCCAGGACGCCTGCAACCTGGGCTGGAAACTGGACGCGGTGCTGCGCGGAGCGGCACCGGAGGAACTGCTGGACACCTACGAGGAGGAGCGGCGGCCGGTCGCCGCGCACGTGCTCGGCCTGTCCACCGCCGTGCACCGCGGCGAGGTCCGGCGCGGCACGGCGACCACCGGGCAGCTCGGACTGCACTACCGCGCCTCCTCCCTCACCGAGGAGACCCGCCCGGCGCCGGGCCCGGTGCGGGCCGGGGACCGCGCGCCGGACGCCACCGTGGACGGCGTGCGGCTCTTCGACGCCTTCCGCGGCCCGCACTGGACGCTGCTGGCCGTCGGCACCGACGCCCCGCTGCCACCGCTCGGCGTGCCCACGGTCCGGCTCGGCGCCTGCCCGGCGTACGGCACCGGCGTGTTCCTCGTCCGCCCGGACGGCTACGTCGGCTGGGCCGGCGCCTCGGCCGAGGGACTGGTGGCGTACGCGGCCCGGGTGGGCGCCGGGCACGGCGGGAGGTGAGGTGCGGCCGTACGGAGGTATCCGCACCGGCGGCAGGGCAGTGAGCCCCGGCGGGGACGGTCGCCGGGGCTCACGAGTCCGTTCCGGGGTTTCGAGGCGTCAGCCGTCGCCACTCGAGGCGTCAGCCGTCGCCGTCGCCGTCGCCGTCGCCGTCGAGGAGGGTGTCGACGGGCAGGTCGAGGCGGACCCCGACGCACGCGGGGACGGGGACGGACCGGCCGCGCTCGAAACGCTGAGGATCGGGGTACTTGCCGTCGGCCGGGTCGGTGTAGAGGAGAACCTCGCCGTGCTTGCGGTCGGCGACGAGGTAGGCGGGGATACCGGCTCGGGCGTAGATGTCGACCTTGGTCGCCGTGTCGTTCGTCCAGTTGGAGGAGGTGACCTCCAGGACCATGCGGAAGACGTGCGGTGCGTAGCAGTTCTTTTCAACCAGGGCGTCCCGGTAGTCCGCATCGACGACCGAGAAGTCGGGCACGGCGTAATCGTCCGGCCCGGTCGGCAGCCACAAGCCGATGCCCTGTACGTACCGGACCCCCGCCCGCCTGGCGCGGACCTTCGCGAATTCCTCGATGAGCCACGTCAGCGTCTCCTGATGGGGCCCATCCGGCGGCGGTGTCACGACGATGCTCCCGTTGAGGATTTCCACCCGGTGCCCAGGCAGTTCCTCCCAGAGCCGGTCGGCGGCATCGGCAAGCGACGACTCGTGCAGCATCACAGCCATGGCACCCTCCTTCCGGGAACACCCTCCACGAGCGTAATCGGGGAGGTGCGGTTTCCGCCCCCGATCACCCGTACGGGGCAACCGCCCGGCTCACGCCCGGCTCAGAACGCGTCGCTCGGCACGTACGTGCCCCACACCTCCCGCAGCGCGTTGCACACCTCGCCCACCGTGGCCCGGGCGCGCAGGGCGTCGCGCA
Organism: Streptomyces echinoruber; assembly: GCF_014651135.1. Lineage (GTDB taxonomy): Bacteria > Actinomycetota > Actinomycetes > Streptomycetales > Streptomycetaceae > Streptomyces > Streptomyces echinoruber. Next base: position 48,661 of record NZ_BMWH01000028.1, on the reverse strand, counting down.
TCGGGTACAGGACGTTGTCGGTGCCCTCGGCGGCCTTGCGCAGGGCGGACAGGGCCGCGTCCACCGCCTGCTGGTCGCGCTCGGCGCGCAGCTTGGCCAGGCGCTCGGCCTGCTGGACCTCGATGGCGGGGTCGACGCGCAGCGGCTCGTAGGGCTCCTCCTCGTCGAGCTGGAAGCGGTTGACGCCGACCACGACCCGCTCCCCGGCGTCGGTCTCCTGGGCGATGCGGTAGGCGTTGCGCTCGATCTCGCTCTTCTGGAAGCCGCGCTCGATCGCCGCGACCGCGCCGCCGAGCTCCTCGACCTTGTCCATCAGCTCCACCGCCGCGGCCTCGACCTCGTCGGTCATCTTCTCGATGACGTAGGAGCCGGCGAACGGGTCGACGGTCGCGGTCACGTCCGTCTCGTAGGCCAGCACCTGCTGGGTGCGCAGCGCCAGGCGCGCGCTCTTGTCGGTGGGCAGCGCGATGGCCTCGTCGAAGGAGTTGGTGTGCAGCGACTGGGTGCCGCCCAGCACCGCCGCCAGCGCCTGGACGGTGACCCGGACCAGGTTGACCTCCGGCTGCTGCGCGGTCAGCTGCACCCCGGCCGTCTGGGTGTGGAAGCGCAGCATCATCGACTTGGGGTTCTTCGCGCCGAACTCCTCCCGCATCACCCGCGCCCAGATCCGGCGGGCCGCGCGGAACTTGGCGACCTCCTCCAGGATCGTGGTGCGGGCCACGAAGAAGAACGACAGCCGCGGCGCGAAGTCGTCCACGTCCATGCCGGCCGCGACGGCGGTGCGCACGTACTCGATGCCGTTGGCGAGGGTGAAGGCGATCTCCTGCGCCGGGGAGGCGCCGGCCTCGGCCATGTGGTAGCCGGAGATCGAGATCGTGTTCCACTTGGGGATCTCGGCCCGGCAGTACTTGAAGATGTCGGCGATCAGCCGCAGCGACGGCTTGGGCGGGAAGATGTACGTGCCGCGCGCGATGTACTCCTTCAGCACGTCGTTCTGGATCGTGCCGGTCAGCTGGTGGGCGGAGACCCCCTGCTCCTCGGCCACCAACTGGTAGAGCAGGAGCAGCAGCGACGCCGGCGCGTTGATCGTCATCGACGTGGAGACCTTGTCCAGCGGGATGCCGTCGAACAGCACCCGCATGTCGTCCAGGGAGTCGATCGCCACGCCCACCTTGCCGACCTCGCCGTGCGCCAGCGGCGCGTCGGAGTCGTGGCCCATCTGGGTGGGCAGGTCGAAGGCGACCGACAGTCCCATCGTGCCGTTGGCGATGAGCTGCTTGTAGCGCGCGTTGGACTCCACCGCCGTGCCGAAGCCCGCGTACTGGCGCATCGTCCATGGCCGGCCCGTGTACATCGTCGGATACACACCGCGGGTGAACGGGTACTTCCCCGGCTCCCCCAGCTTGACCGCCGGGTCCCAGTCCTCGAGCGCCTCCGGCCCGTACACGGGCTCGATGGGCAGCCCGGACTCCGACTCGCGCGCCATGGTGTGCCTCCGCGTTGCTTGGTTACTGCGACACCGCAGTTACTGGCCAGTACATCGGGACCCTCGCCACGGACTGTAGCGAGGGCCGTGCGTCCGGTGGAGTGCCCCACGCTGGGACCTTGCTCACAACCATGCTGCGTGGTTCGTCACGTGTCACGCGCAGGGAAGGATGTCCAGGGGCCTCGGGGGACGGCCTGCGGCGGACGGCCGACGACCGACGGCACGGAACTGATCTGCGGGGTGGGGCGATGAACGGCGGAACGGACCGGGCGCGGGGGTGCCGGGCACGGGCGGGCGACGCGGGCCGCGCGGGCGACCGCGGCCGTACGGCGGCCACGGGGCGTGCGGCGGCCACGGGGCGTGCGCGTCGTACGGCCGCCGTCCTCGCCGCGCTCGCCGGTGCCGTGGTGCTCGCCGGGTGCACGGTCCAGGACCCGGGGACCGGGCAGGGCGGCGGGCACCGGCTGCCGGTGCGCATCGAGGTGCCGAGCGCCCAGGCCCCCACCCGGCCGGCCACCGGCACCCCGCGGGGCGGCCCGGCGGCGTCCGCGCCGGACGCACCGGACGCACCGGCCGCACCGGCCGTGCCGGCGCCGGTGCTGTGGCGGCGCGGCGACTCCGGTCGGGACGTGCGCGAGCTGCAGGCCCGGCTGCGCGAGCTGGACTGGCTCTTCGACGGGCCGACGGGGACGTACGACGACCTCACCGAGCGGGCGGTGCGCGGCTTCCAGCGCAAGCGCGGGCTGCCGCAGACCGGTGAGACGGACACCGTGACCTGGCGGCGGCTGACGCGGATGTCGCACGAGCCGGGCTACTGGGACCTGTACCGGATGGGCGGGCAACCGGCCGCGCCGCCCGACCCGCGCTGCCTGACCGGCCGCGTGCTGTGCATCAGCAAGACCAGCCGGACGCTGCGCTGGATGGTCGACGGGCGGACCCTGGCGACCATGGCGGTGCGCTTCGGCGCGCAGCCCACGCCCACCCGGGAGGGCGTCTTCCACGTGTACTTCAAGTCCCGGCACCATGTGTCGACGCTGTACCACTCCCCCATGCCGTACGCGATGTTCTTCAGCGGCGGCCAGGCGGTGCACTACTCGTACGACTTCGCGGCGCGCGGCTACGCGGGCGGCTCGCACGGCTGTGTGAACGTGCGGGACGAGGCGGCGATCGCGAGCCTCTTCACGCAGGTGAGGGTGGGCGACAAGGTCGTCGTCCACCGGTGACGCGGAGGAGGGGAGCGAAGGAAGCGAGGAGGAGAGGGGGGCGCGGGCGGGGCCGGGGGAACATGCCCCGCCCGCGCCGGTGCACGAGCCGTGGGTACGGGGGGAACCCCGGCTCCGTGCGACAGCCGATGACCAGTCGGCTCACTCACTACTGCGTCACGGAGCCGAAAAACGTCACACCCCGAGCGGAAAAACGTCGCCGTCGCGCGGCCGGCCCCGCCCGCGCGGCGGTGAAAGCGCGGGCCGGGGCCCGGTCACAGGGCGCTGTAGGTCGGGCTCGGCTCGGGCGCCGGGGTCGCGGACGCCTTGTCCGGGTGGGCCGGGGAGAAGGCGGAGGGTTGGTCGGCGCCCTTTTCGTTGCCGTTGCCCTTCCCCTTGCCGCCGCCGTTGCCGCCGCCGTTGCCGTGACCGTTACCGTGGCCGTTCCCCTTGCCCTGGCCCTTGCCCTTGCCCTGGCCTCCGTCGTTGCCTTGGCCCTTCCCCTTACCGCCGCCGTTGCCGTTGCCGTTCCCCTTGCCCTGGCCGTTCCCGTGCTCGCCGTCGCTCGCGCCGGAACCGTTGCCGGAACCTTTTCCGTTGCCGTTGCCGGAGCCGTTGCCGGCCCCGTTCCCGTTGCCGGAGCCGTTGCCGGCCCCGTTCCCCTTGTCGGAGCCGCTGCCGGGCGCGGAGCCGGACGCCAGCAGGTTCTCGCAGTACCCCGCGACGTCCGAGGAGCCGCCCGCCGCCTTCTCCAGGGCGCGGCGGCGGCCGGCGGACAGGGCGTGGCCCGCGCGCAGGTCCCGGCAGGCGGCCAGGGCGCCGCGCCGCGCGTCGCCGGAGCCGGCGGTGGCGCCGGAGCCGGAGTCGCCGCCGGCGGAGGGAGATGCGGTACGGCCCGTCGTACGCCCGGGGCCGGCGGTGGCGCCGGAGCCGGCCGGGCCCGGCGGGCTGTCGGAGACGGTCGAGGCCGGCGCCGACACCCGGGAAGCGGGGGCGGCTCCGCCGAACGGCGTGGGCAGGACACCGGTCGCGGCCGCCACCGCCGCGCCGCCGACCGTTCCGACGGCCAGCGCGGCGGCCGCGGCGAGGCGTGCCGGGTGCCGCCGGCGGATCCGCGGGCGGCCACGGGCGGGGGCGCCGATGCGGACCAGGTCGGCGTCCGCGCCGGTTCCGGCGCGGCGGGCGTGCGCCTCCCGCTGCCGGCGTTCCGCTTCAGGGGTCTCGGGTCCGGACTGCCGGTCGGCGTGGGCCTTGCGGAAGGCGGCCACCGCGGCGGCCTCACCGGGCAGTTCCCTCTCGCCGAGCGGTTCGTCACGCTGTGCGGGGACCGGCCGGGCGTCCTGCGGAACGGGCCGCTGGGCGAGCCGGCCCAGGGCGTCCAGGGTGGCGGCGAGACGGACGGCCCGGTCGCGGACGGCGGGATCGAGGCCGTCCAGCGGCTCGCCGCACAGCAGACGTTCCGCCGTTTCGCGATCCAGCCACCTGTCCTGCTCGTCGGCCATCACATGTCCCTCTGTGTCCGGGTGCGCACCTGCGTCACACCGGCGGACGTCACCGTCCGGCCGCGCGGTTCTCCCCGGGGAGCCCGCGGCGGCGGCAGCGCGCCCAGCCCGCCCACCGGTTCCGCTTCCTCTCCGCGGCCTTCCCCGTGCGGCTCCGCGAGCTCGTCGCCGAGCAGCTCGGCGAGCCGTTTCAGGCCACGGTGCGCGGCGGTGCGGACGGCGCCGGGGCGCTTGCCGAGCGTCTCGGCCGCGGTCTTGGCGTCGAGCCCCACGACCACGCGCAGGACGACGGCCTCGGCCTGGTCCTGCGGCAGCCGGGCGATGAGGGCGAGGATGCGGTCGGTGGCCAGGGCCTCGATGGCCTCGCCGGCGGTGTCGGACTCGGCGGGCCTGCCGGTCAGCTCCGTCTCGTCGCCGCCGATGGCGGGGCGGCGGCCCCGCATCCGGATGTGGTCGAGGGCGCGGTTGCGGGCGATGCGGGCGGCCCAGCCGCGGAAGCGGTCCGCGTCGCCGCGGAAGCGTTCCAGGTCCCGGGCGATCTGCAGCCACGCCTCGGAGGCCACGTCCTCCGCGTCCGGATCGCCGACCAGCGTCCGTACGTATCCCAGAAGCCGCGGGTGCACCGCGCGGTACACAGTACGGAACGCGGTCTCGTCCCCGTCCTGTGCCGCAAGCACCGCGGCGGTCAGCTCCGCGTCGTCCCCCAGCACCCGCGCGCGCCCTTTCTTGCGCTCCACACTTCGCGCCCTGCGTTCCCACCGGCGCCGCTGTCGCGGGACCGGATCACCCCGTTGGTCTTCACCGCACAGCGCGCAGGGCACGTTACGACCTGAAACCGCTCCTCGTCCACGTCCGCACGAGTTGCAACTGTCTTGTGATCCATGGGGCGCGGAGAGGGGGTGTGACACAAAACGCACCCGCGGCGCTGTAGGAAGTACGGGCCGCCGGCGCGGCCCGCACGCGCGACGGCCGGGGCCTCTCCTGTGGGGGGTGGCGGCCCCGGCCGTTGCCTTTCGCCGCCGCCGGCCCTCGCTCAGCCGTCGCTCCTGTCGGCCCTCACTCAGCCGTCGCTCCTGTCGGCCCTCACTCAGCCGTCGCTCCCGCCGACCCTCACTCAGTCGTCGTTCTTGCCGGTCCGGCTCCCGGCCCCGCCGTTGCTGCCCTTGCCCTGGCCACCGGTGCCCGCACCGTTGCCGCCGCTGTCGCCGCCCCGGCTGTTCCCGGAGCTCGTGTCGCCGTTCCCGCTGCCACTGCTTCCGCTGCTGCCGTTGCCGCTGCCGCTGTTGCCGCTGCCCTGGCTGCCGGTGGCACCGCCCGCGTGGGTGCCGCCGGGGCCGTTCGCCGCGCCGGTCGCGTCGCCGGAACGGCCCGGGGTGCCGCCGGGGCCGACCGTGGCGTGCGCCAGTCGCCCGGCGCAGTAGGCGGCGACCCGGTCGGCGCCGCCCGCCGCGGCGACGAGCCGCCGCCAGGCGGTGGCGTCCAGGGCGTCGCCCCGGCCGCTGCCCCGCGCGTAGGCGCGGCAGTGGGCCTCGGTGTCCTGGGCGGAGTCCGGACGGTCCGGGCTCGCGGAGGCGGGCGGGGAGCCGGGGCGGGCGGACGGCTGCCCGCCGGGCCGGCCCGGCGCGGTGCCCGCCGGGGCCGGCGGGCGGTCGCGGCCGGCTCCGGCGCCGCCCACGGGGAACCCGGCCGAGCCGATCGCCGCGACGGCGACGCCGCCCAGGGTGAGGCTCGCCAGCAGCACCGACAGCACCGTCCGCACCGAGCGGCGCGGGCGCCACCGCTCGCGGGGCCGCCAGTCGTCGCGGCGCCGGGTGCGCGCGGCGGACGGCCGGGCCTCGCGGGCGGCGCGGGCGGCGCGGAACGCGGCCACCGCCCGCTGCTCGCCCTCGGCGTCCACGGCGCCCCCGCGCACGACGGCGGCCAGCAGCGCCTCCAGGGTGGCCTCGTCGAGCACGCGCCGGGAACCGCCGGGGGGCCCGACCGGGTCGGCAAGGGCATGCCGATGGCCCGGATCGCCGCCGTTCGATCTGTCTCCCATGTCCCTCTACGCCCCTGTCCGGCCGGTCCGCTGCACGAGATCGGCAGGTCTGCCGCTGATCTGCCGCCGGGTGCGGCCCGTTCCGCCGTCGCCGTCGGTCACTTCGACTCCCCCAGCGCGCGAGGGGGCTCATCCGTCACACCGCCGCCCGCGTCCTCGGCGCCCAGCCGGCGGGCGAGCCGCTTCAGGCCCCGGTGGGCGGCGGTGCGGACGGCGCCGGGCCGCTTGCCGAGGACGCGGGCGGCGGCGGGGCCGTCGAGGCCGACGACGACCCGCAGCAGCACCGCCTCGGCCTGGTCCTGGGGCAGCGTGCGCACCAGCCGCAGGGCCTGCTCGGTGGAGAGGGATTCCAGGGCCTGGTCGTGCGTACTGTGCGGGGCGGGCAGGTCCAGGACGTCCGGGTCCAGCGCCGCCTGCCGGGGCCGTACCCGGCGGCGCCGGAGGTGGTCGAGCGCCCGGTGCCGGGCGATGGTCGCGGTCCAGCCGCGGAACCCGGCCCCGTCCCCCTGGAACCGGTCCAGGTCCCGGGCGATCTCCAGCCAGGCGTCGGAGGCCACGTCCTCGGCGTCCTCCCCGACCAGACCGCGCAGGTAGCCGAGCAGGCCGGGCTGCACGATCCGGTAGGCGACCGCGAAGGCGGCCTCGTCCCCCTGCTGGGCCCGCGCGACGGCCGCCCCCAGTTCCCCGTCGTCCGCCTGCGCGCGCCGGGATCGTGCTCCCTGGCCCAAGACCGTCCTCGTTCGCCCGAGTTCGCGGCCACGGCGCGGGGCGTCGGCGTACGCGCGTCCCCCACCGTGCGACACGTTCCGGCCGTGTCACGCCTCAAGGTCATCAGCGTCCGGCCTCACGGAAGTGTCACAGTCTCGGGTGCGGCCGGACGGCCGGCCGCCGTGGACCGGCCGTCCTACCCGCAGGCGTCCCGGCACAGCAGCCGCAGCGAGCCCTGCCCGGTGAAACAGCGGCGGGCCTCCTCCATCGGGTCCCAGAGCCGGCCGTCGGGGGTGCGCACCCAGTGGTCGCCGCCGGAGGCCCACCACTCGGCGCCGGTCTGCCGGGCGATCACCTCGCCGGCGTAGGCGCCGAAGCCGCGCAGCACGCTCTCCACGGCGTCGTACGGCGTGCCCTCGCGCCGCAGTTCCTCGATGAACCGGTCGACGCGCCACAGGCTCTGCGGCGTGTAGTCCAGGCGCAGCCGGGCCCCTTCGCGCATCGTCGCCACCGCGTCCGCCGCCCACCGCACCGGCTTGGCCGCGGCCTGGGGCCTGGTCTCGTGCCGGTCCGTTCCTGTCGTCGCGGTCGCGGTCCCCGTCGTCGTCGCCGTCGTCGTCGCCATCGTCGCAGTCATCGCAGTCGTCGCAGTCGTCACATAGGGAGAAAGCGCATGCGGGAGGTGCCGCGTCACGCGTGGCAGGGCGGCTTCCCGCAACCGGCGCAGGATGGCCCCAGCTCGGCCGCACGACGGTCACAGGACCCTTTCAAGGGCGCGCGGTTGCACGGGAGTGACATTCCCGCGCTCCCGCGCGCTCTCATCTTTCGATGAGCATGTACTTCCACCTCCGCGCGGTGCGCCCCGCGGAGTTGCGTGACGACGTGCACCGGCTGGAGACGCTGTTCCGGGACGACCGGGACACCGTCCGGGCGCGGATCGGCCGGCACCGCGAGGAGATGCTGGACCACCGCTACCTGGACCACGAGCTGCTCTACGCGGGCGCTCCCCCGCACCCCGCGCAGGACGGCCCGCGCGTGGACGTGGTGCTCGGCGGCCGGCCGGTGTTCCACTCGGCGCAGGGCATGCCGCCGTTCCTGCTGCTGACCCCGGAGCGGGTGGCCCGGGTCGCCGGGTACCTGCAGCGGGCGAACTTCACGGCGCTGTGGCGGCAGGCCCGTGACGACCTGCTGCCGCGCTACGGCGGACCGGCGGCGGAGCCGGCCGCGCGCGGCGCCTTCGCCCGGGCGCACCGGAACCTGACGGCGTTCTACACGCGCACCGCGGAACGCGGGGACGCGGTGGTGAAGTGGCTGCTGTTCTGACCCTCTGAACCCTCTGAGCCCTCTGAGCCCTCTGAACCCTCTGAACCCTCTGAGCCCTCTGACTCCGGCCGCCCGACTCCGGCCGCGGGGGTCAGCCGCAGCCCCGGGCCCGCCGCGACACCACCGCGCGCAGCACCCGCCGCCCCTCCGTGGACACCTCCAGGGCCTGCCGCAGGCCCGCCGCGCCGTGCCCGGCGATCAGCTCCAGCACGGTGATCTGCCGCCGCAGCTCGGCGGCGACCAGCGGCGGCAGGTCCTCCGTGCGGCCGGCCCGGCCTGAGTCGACGTCGGCCTCGGGGCCCGCCGGGTCGAGCAGCCGGTGGATCTGCAGCGCGGCGACCGAGCAGGCGTCGGCCCACGCCCGCACCTGCGGCGCGCACCGGTCGGCCGGGGCCGCGTCCAGCATGCGTCGCGCCAGCCGTACGGCCTCCTCCTCGGCGTCCCCGGCGTCCCCGGCCGCTGCGGCGTCGTGTCCGTCCGAAGCGGTCGGCTCCAGGGCGCCGCGCGCCTCGTCCAGTCGCTTGCCCCAGTCGCCCGGGGGATCCTCCGCGAGGCTCCCCCACAGCGGCCTGAACGTTTCATCATCCCCACCCAGCAGGGGTACGCAGCGGTCCAGGCACGCCAGTCCGCTGGCGGCCAGTCCGCGGTCGTCGGCCTGTGCGATCAGGTCCACCAGGCTCATACACGCCTCCCTCGGCAGGGCACCTTCCTCGCGGGGCCCGCTTCCTCACGGAACCCGCACTTCCCCTTACTGCGTGCGATGCCCGCCGGGTGTCACAGGTGCGGCCTCCGGGACGGGAGAGGAGAGCGGGAAGTGAGGGAAGTGAGGGAAGAGGGGGGAGAAAGGGAAGACGGGGAGAAAGAGAGGAGAGGAAGAAAGGGAGGAAGGCGCGTTCAGCCCACCTTGTCCGCCAGGCCGCGGAACTGCGCCCATGTCATCCCCGGCCGCCTGGGGTCCCACAGCTTCTGGATCGTGGCCCGCAGCGGCATGCGGATGCCCGCCGCCACCTGGTCCTGGGTCTGGGCACCCGCCAGGTCGCACCACACGGCCAGGGAGCCGCCGAGGATCTGGCCGTCGTAGCGGGCCGGGACGGCCTGGCTGCCGCGCAGGACCCGCGGGGTCCACTGCTCGTAGATGCGCTGCCCGGTCGGGTAGACGAAGGTCTGGGGCTGGCCGAGGACGTAGTACAGGTACTCGTCGTTGTAGTTGACTACCTTGCGGCCGGCGGCGAGGTACTCCACGGGCTGCCGGGCGCCGATCTCCTTGCCGGTCCAGTAGGCGACCTGGAGGTCCTTGGCGGGCGGGACGGAGCTGCTGCGGTAGAAGCCGTCGTTCCAGGCGCGCAGGGTGCGGCCAACGGCGCGCACGGTGCGGGCGCGGTCGTTGAGCCAGCCGGTGGTCAGGTCGGCGACGGTGCCGCCGGAGCCGTACTTCCTGCGGGCGGCGGCGGCCAGCTGCGGATAGGTCGCGGCCGGGTCGGACAGGGTCAGCGGCCGGTACTCGTCGCCGCCGAGGTGCCAGGCGCGCGGCGCGAACAGGCCCGCGTACTCCTTGAGCAGGTCGTCGACGACGGTGGCGGCCTTGCCCTTGGAGATGTCCACGGCGCCGCGCGCGGCCGGCCCGGAGGCGCTGCGCAGCTGCAGGTCGGGGTGGGCGGCGAGGACCGCGCCGAGGTGGCCGGGCGAGTCGATCTCGGGGACGACGGTGATGTGCCGGCTCGCGGCCAGGGCGACGATCCTCCTCACCTGTGCCTTGGTGAGGTGGTTCGCGGAGACGACCTCCGGGTGCGTGCTGGACTCGATGCGGAAGCCCTGGTCGTCGGAGAAGTGCAGGCCGAGCTCGTTGAACTTCAGATCGCCCAGCTCGCGGACGCGGTCCTCGATCCAGCCGGCGGTGAACGGTTTGCGCGCGATGTCCAGCATCAGCCCGCGCACCGGCTTGGCCGGCTCGTCGCGCACGACGCCCTCCGGCGCCGTACCGCCGCCGCGCACCTCCTGCTTGAGGGTGCGGGTGCCGTAGAAGACGCCCGCGTCGCTCGGCCCGGTGATCGTCACGCGCCCGCCGCGCACGGTCAGGGTGTACGACTCGCGGTTCGCGCCCCGGCCGCCGCCCAGCGCCAGCCGCACGTCGCCGGGGCGCGCGTCGTTCTTCTCGCCCGCGTAGGTCAGGCCCAGCTCGCTCGCGATCAGGCGGCCCTCGTCGGCCAGGGCGGGGTCGGCGACGACGACCCGGTCGCCGCGCGCGGGACGCCAGCCGGGGCCGTGGGCGGGGGTGTGGGAGCGCACGGCGGGGATGGTGCGCGGCGCCCGCGAGAGGGGGTAGGAGCGGGTCGGGCCGGGGGGCGGGTCGGTGGTCGCGCCGGCCGGGCGCGGCGCGCCCGCGGAGTCGTCCCGGGCGGCGCGCGCCGGGCGGCCGTCGTCGGCGGAGGCCCACACGCCGATGCCCACCCCGATGCCGACCGTCGCGGCGAACGCCGCGGCGACCACCGCGCGCCGCCGGGTCGCCGTCCGCGCCGGCGCCCCGCGCCGGTGCCGGTGCCGCCTGTGCTGTCCGTGCTGCTCACGCTGCTCGTGCTGCCTCACTGCGCCAACCTAAGCCCGATCCGGACAACACCCGTCGACCGGTGGCGGCGAAACTCTTCCGTTCGGGTGAAATTCGCGCATCCGTCGGACACGTCACGCCCCTTCCCGATAACGTGTCGGCACACCTTTCACCACACCTTTCACACCGCCCCCTGCCGACACATACACGGCACTCACCCATGCCACCGTAGTCAACGCCGAGGACCCACGCTGCCCGCGCACCGCAATCCGCACCTCCCCGGCCCCGTCGCCCTGCCCCGGCAATCCGGACGGCCCGCTCCGCCCACCCCTCTGGAGCGTTTCAACACCGCCCCCGCCGACGAGGCCGAGCGCACCCTGCTCGCCTGCCTGCACAGCCCGCGCTGGGCCCGCCGTGTCGCCGCCCACCGCCCCTACCCCGACCTGGCCGCCCTGCTCGCGGCCGCCGACGAGGCCGCCTACGACCTGGCCCCGGCCGACCTCGCCGAGGCCCTCGCGGACGAACCGCCGCCCACCCTCCCGGCCGGCGCCTACTCCGCCGCCCGCACCGCCCTCGACGCCGCCCACGCCGCCTACCGGCACCGCTTCGGGCACCCGTTCGTCATCTGCCTGGACGGCGTCCCCCCGGCCGAGACGCCCGACCGCCTCCTGGCCTCCGTCCGGTCACGATTGGCCAACGATCCGGACGAGGAACGGCAGCTCACGGCGGAGGAGCTGCGCCGCCTGGCGCGGGGAAGACTGGCGCGTATGGCACGCGGTTGCGCGATCCGGACAACCGGGCAGCGGTCGAGGGGGGCGCGGGGCCGCGCCGACACCCCCCACCCCCGGTAGACACCCCGAAAAAACGCGTCGCTACGATGCTGGGGGCCGGTGGACCGTACCCGGCCGGGCCCGTCCGACAGTGAAGCCGACGGCCCTAGTCCCGCTCCCCGGAGGGTTCTTCCGTGCCGGCTGGAACGCTGTACCGCGGCCGGGAAGGAATGTGGTCCTGGGTGGCTCACCGAGTCACCGGCGTCCTCATTTTCTTCTTCCTGTTCGTTCACGTGCTGGACACCGCACTCGTCCGTGTCTCTCCCGAGGACTACGACAAGGTCGTAGCCACCTACAAGACGCCGATCGTGGCCGTACTGGAGTACGGCCTGGTCGCCGCCATCCTCTTCCACGCGCTCAACGGCCTGCGCGTCATCGCCGTCGACTTCTGGTCGAAGGGCGCGCGCTACCAGAAGCAGATGCTCTGGAGCGTCGTCGTCGTGTGGGTCGTGCTGATGCTGGGGGCGATCTACCCCGTCCTCGGTCACGCCGCTCGAGTTGTGTTCGGGAGCTGACACGCATGTCCACCACTGAGACCACCGCTTCCGGAATCGGCCCCGTCGAGGGCGGGAGCGTCCACACCGTCGACAACCCCGCCCCCTACATCGAGGCGCCGCGCAAGCGCACCGGGAGGACGCCGCGCTCCACCCGCGGCAACTTCGAGATGTACGGCTGGCTCTTCATGCGCCTGTCCGGCATCGTCCTGGTCGTCCTCGTCATCGGGCACCTGCTGATCCAGCTCGTGCTGGACGGCGGCGTGTCGAAGATCGGTTTCGCCTTCGTCGCCGGCCGCTGGGCGTCGCCCTGGTGGCAGGTCTGGGACCTGGCCATGCTGTGGCTGGCGATGCTGCACGGCTGCAACGGTCTGCGCACGGTCATCAACGACTACGCGGAACGCGCGAACACCCGCCTGTGGCTGAAGGCGCTGCTCTACACCGCCACGGTGTTCACCATCCTGCTGGGCACGCTGGTGATCTTCACCTTCGACCCGAACATCCGCTAGGCGCCTGGATAAGGGACCGAGGAAAACCTGATGAAGATCCACAAGTACGACACCGTCATCGTCGGCGCCGGTGGCGCCGGTATGCGTGCCGCCATCGAGGCGACCAAGCGCAGCCGCACCGCGGTGCTGACCAAGCTGTACCCGACCCGCTCCCACACCGGCGCCGCGCAGGGCGGCATGGCCGCCGCCCTGGCCAACGTCGAGGAGGACAACTGGGAGTGGCACACCTTCGACACGGTCAAGGGCGGTGACTACCTGGTCGACCAGGACGCCGCCGAGATCCTGGCGAAGGAGGCCATCGACTCCGTCCTCGACCTGGAGAAGATGGGCCTGCCGTTCAACCGCACCCCGGACGGCCTGATCGACCAGCGCCGCTTCGGCGGGCACTCCCGCAACCACGGCGAGGCCCCGGTGCGCCGCTCCTGCTACGCGGCCGACCGCACCGGCCACATGATCCTGCAGACGCTGTACCAGAACTGCGTCAAGCAGGGCGTGGAGTTCTTCAACGAGTTCTACGTCCTCGACCAGATCATCACCGAGGTCGACGGCGTGAAGAAGTCGGCCGGCGTGGTGGCCTACGAGCTGGCCACCGGCGAGATCCACATCTTCCGGGCGAAGTCCGTGATCTACGCCTCCGGCGGCTGCGGCAAGTTCTTCAAGGTGACGTCGAACGCGCACACGCTGACCGGTGACGGGCAGGCGGCCGTGTTCCGGCGGGGCATCCCGCTGGAGGACATGGAGTTCTTCCAGTTCCACCCGACCGGCATCTGGCGCATGGGCATCCTGCTCACCGAGGGCGCCCGCGGCGAGGGCGGCATCCTGCGCAACAAGGACGGCGAGCGCTTCATGGAGAAGTACGCGCCGGTCATGAAGGACCTCGCCTCGCGCGACGTGGTCTCGCGCTCCATCTACACGGAGATCCGCGAGGGCCGCGGCTGCGGCCCCGAGGGCGACCACGTCTACCTGGACCTCACCCACCTGCCGCCGGAGCAGCTCGACGCCAAGCTGCCGGACATCACCGAGTTCGCGCGCACCTACCTGGGCATCGAGCCGTACACCGACCCGATCCCGATCCAGCCGACCGCGCACTACGCGATGGGCGGCATCCCGACCAACGTCATGGGCGAGGTGCTCGCCGACAACACCACCGTCGTGCCGGGCCTGTACGCGGCCGGCGAGGTGGCGTGCGTGTCCGTGCACGGCGCCAACCGCCTGGGCACCAACTCGCTGCTGGACATCAACGTCTTCGGCAAGCGGGCCGGCATCGCGGCCGCCGAGTACGCCTCCCAGGCGGACTTCGTGGAGCTGCCGGGCGACCCGGAGGCGTTCGTCGTCGAGCAGATCGAGCGGCTGCGCTCCTCCACCGGCACCGAGCGCGTGGCCACGATCCGGCGCGAGCTGCAGGAGACCATGGACGCCAACGTCATGGTCTTCCGCACCGAGCAGACGATCAAGACGGCGGTCGAGAAGATCGCCGAGCTGAAGCAGCGCTACAAGAACGTGGCGATCCAGGACAAGGGCAAGCGGTTCAACACGGACCTGCTGGAGGCCATCGAGCTGGGCAACCTGCTCGACCTGGCCGAGGTCATGGCGGTGTCCGCGCTGGCCCGCAAGGAGTCCCGCGGCGGCCACTACCGCGAGGACTACCCGAACCGCGACGACGTCAACTTCATGCGCCACACCATGGCGTACCGCGAGGTGGGCGCCGACGGGACCGAGTCCATCCGTCTCGACTACAAGCCGGTCGTCCAGACCCGCTACCAGCCGATGGAGCGTAAGTACTGATGGCTACCCCTGTTCTGGAGAAGACGGAGCCCGCCGGCTCGGCCTCCGCCGCCTCGCCCTACATCACGGTCACCTTCCGCATCCGGCGGTTCAACCCGGAGGTCTCCGCGGAGGCCACCTGGCAGGACTTCCAGATCGAGATCGACCCCAAGGAGCGCGTCCTCGACGGCCTCCACAAGATCAAGTGGGACCTGGACGGGTCGTTGACCTTCCGCCGCTCCTGCGCCCACGGCATCTGCGGGTCGGACGCCATGCGGATCAACGGCAAGAACCGCCTGGCCTGCAAGACGCTGATCAAGGACATCAACCCGGAGAAGCCGATCACGATCGAGCCCATCAAGGGCCTGACGGTCCTGAAGGACCTGGTCGTGGACATGGAGCCGTTCTTCCAGGCCTACCGGGACGTGATGCCGTTCCTGATCACCAAGGACACCAACGAGCCGACCCGGGAGCGGCTGCAGTCGCCCGAGGACCGCGAGCGCTTCGACGACACCACGAAGTGCATCCTGTGCGCGGCCTGCACCACGTCCTGCCCGGTGTTCTGGAACGACGGCCAGTACTTCGGCCCGGCGGCCATCGTCAACGCGCACCGCTTCATCTTCGACAGCCGTGACGACGCCGCCGAGCAGCGCCTGGAGATCCTCAACGACAAGGACGGCGTCTGGCGCTGCCGCACCACCTTCAACTGCACCGACGCCTGCCCCCGCGGCATCGAGGTGACGAAGGCGATCGCCGAGGTCAAGCGCGCCCTGATCACCCGCCGCCTCTGACCTCTCCCCTCCCGTCCCTCCCGCGGACCGGTGTACGACGCCGAGGGCCCCGCTCCGTGACCGTCACGGAGCGGGGCCCTCGGCGTGTTCCGGGCCTCAGCCGCGCAGCACGCGGCCCTGGGCGTCGGTGCGGTCGTTGCTGGTCAGGAACAGGATGCCGTCGATCAGGGCCCAGAAGCCGAGGCCGCCGCAGGTGAGGAGCTGGGCGATGCCGACGCCGACGGAGCCGACGTAGAAGCGGCCGATGCCCAGGGTGCCGAGGAAGAGCTGGAGGATGCCGGCGACGATCTTCGACTTGTCGGAGTAGGGGCGGCCCTGCGGGTCGAAACCGTAGGGGGCCTGGGGAGTGGGGACGGTCATGGGACTGCTCCTGGGAGGTGCCGTGAACGGTGGACACATGCAGGAGGGAGTCCATCCCGCCTCACGTGCGTATGCCGTCCCCCCTGGACGTCGCGAGCCTAGGGAACGCGGGGTCGCGGGCGGGAGACGCGGACGATCATCGTTCCTGTTTCGTGATCATATTTCGGCCAACCGGCGCGAAATCCCCCGTCGTCCCGACGACGGGGGATGAGTCGGACGGTCGTCCCGACGACGGGGGAGGTGTCAGACGGTCGTCCCGACAACGGGGCACGTGTCAGACGGTCGTCCCGACAACGGGGCACGTGTCAGACGGTCGTCCCGACGACGGGGCACGTGTCAGACGGTCGTCCCGACGACGGGGGATGAGTCGGACAGTCATCCCGACAACGGGGCACGTGTCAGACGGTCGTCCCGACAACGGGGCACGTGTCAGACGGTCACCCCGGCGACGGGGCACGTGTCAGACAGTCGTCCCGACGACGGGGCACGTGTCAGACGGTGTTGCGCAGCACCGCCCACAGCACCGCCAGCCCCAGCACGGCCGCCTGCGTCCGGGGGCTCAGAGTCGGCTGCCAGCGGCGGCCGCGCAGGCCCTCCCAGGTCCAGCGGGCCCACAGGGCGAGCGCGAACGGGGCGGCGAGCAGCAGGGCCCGGTTGTCCAGCCAGGCCTCGGCGAGGTGGCCGTGCATCAGGTCGTAGACCATGCGGGTGCCGCCGCAGGCGGGGCACAGCAGGCCGGTGAGCAGGCGGAACGGGCACTGGGGCAGGAGGTGGCCGGGCTGGTGCGGGTCGGTGCGGTACAGGTAGCCGGCACCGGCCGCGCCGGCGGCGAGGACGCCGAGCGGCCCCGCCGCCGGGTGGCGCGCCAAAAAGGCGGGCCGGGCGCGGGGGGCGGCCCGCTCAGCCACGCAGGACCCGCCCCTGGGCGTCGGTGTTGTTGTCCCCGGTCAGCAGCATGATGCCGTCGATCAGGGACCAGATGCCGAAGCCGCCGCAGGTGAAGAGCTGGGCGATGCCTATGCCGACGTGGCCGAGGTAGAAGCGGCCGACGCCCAGGCCGCCGAGGAAGATCTGCAGCAGACCGGCGGTGACCTTCGACTTGTCGGAGTAGGGACGGCCGTAGGGGTCGTAGCCGTAGGGCGCGTTGGGGTCGCCGGTGTAGGTACCCGGCGGCGGGGGGTAGCCGCCCGGCGCGTAGCCGCCCTGGCCGTAACCGGGCTGACCGTAACCGGGCTGGCCGTAACCGGGCTGCTGGGCGTAGCCGTACGCGCCGTGCGGTGGCTGGTTCGGCTGGTTCGGGTAGCCGTACCCGTTCCCGTTCTGGGGTCCGTAGGGGCCCGGCTGCTGCGGCTGTTCGGTCACGTGACTGCTCCTGACGACGATGATGCGGTCATCATGCCCGAGGGATCGGGTGGCGCAGAAGCCGGGGCGGCATGTCAGCGGGGTCCGGCGGGCCGGGGCACTTAACCTGACGGTATGTCAGACGACAGGTCGTACGAACTGCTCGGGTTCGACAACGTGCTGCTGCCCGTCGGGGACCTCGGCGAGGCCGTGGCGTTCTACCGGCGCGCCGGGTTCGTCCTGGGATTCCGGTTCGACGAGGCCGGGATCGCTCTGCTGCGGGTGGGTGCCGAGACGCCGGGCGTCCTGCTGCGCCGGGAGGAGGTGTTCGGCCACCGCCCGCCGCCGTGGCCCGCACCGCGGGTGTGGCTGGAGGTGCCGGACGCCCGCCATGCGGCGCGGGAACTGGTCCGCGCCGGCATCCCGCCCCTGGAGGAGCCCTTCGCCGTGGCCACCGGCTGGACCGTCGAGATCGCCGACCCCTGGGGCAACGTCATCGGCTTCACCGACTACACCCGGCGCCCCGAACTGGGCCGCAGGCCCTGACGGCACCGCCGGCCGGCCGACCCGCGGACCCGCTCCCCGCCACCAGCCGGACCCACGGCCCCGCTCCCCGCCACCAGCCGGACCCACGGCCCCGCTCCCCGCCACCAGCCGGGCCCGCGGACCCGCTCCCCGCGGCCGGCGGCGACCGGGGCGAGGGCCGCTCAGGCCCGCAGGGACGCCAGCTCGACGACCGTGATGTCGCTCGGCGCGCCGACGCGGGTCGGCGGGCCCCAGGCGCCGGCGCCGCGGGTGACGTACAGCTGCGTGTCGCCGTAGCGCTCCAGGCCCGCGACCGTCGGGTTCGCGGCGGCGGCCGGCAGGGCGCCGGGCCAGAGCTGGCCGCCGTGGGTGTGGCCGGACAGTTGCAGGTCGACGCCGTGCCGGACCGCCTCGTGAATCAGCACCGGCTGGTGCGCGAGCAGCACGCAGGCGCGCGCCGGGTCCCGGTCGCCGAGCGCCCGGCCGAAGTCGGGCCCCTCGCCCTCGTGCTCGCCCTGCAGGTCGTTGACGCCCGCCAGGTCGAAGGCGGGCAGTTCGGCGCGGGCGTTCTGCAGCGGGCGCAGGCCGAGCCGGCGCACCTCGGCCACCCACTGGTCGGCGCCGGAGAAGTACTCGTGGTTGCCCGTGACGAAGTACGCGCCGTGCCGGGCCCGCAGTCGGGCGAGCGGGGCGGCGGCCGGGCCGAGGTCGGCGACACTGCCGTCCACCAGGTCGCCGACGACCGCGATCAGGTCGGGCTGCGTGGCGTTGACGGTGTCGACGACCTTCTGCGTGAAGTCCCGGCCCAGGACGGGGCCGAGGTGGATGTCGCTGACGACCGCGATCCGGTAGCCGTGCGCCGGGCGCGGCAGCTTGGCGAGCGGCACGGTGACCCGTTTCACGCGGGGGCCGCGCAGGACGCCGTAGGTGCCGTAGCCGACCGTGCCGACGGCGGCCGTGGCGGCGGCCGCGGCGAGGGCGCGGGAGAGGAACAGGCGGCGGGAGGCGGCCGGGGCCGGTGCGGGGACCGGCCGTTGCGGGGTGTCCACCGGGCGCAGGGCGTCCACCGGGCGCGGGACGTCCGGTGGTGCCACGGTCGCCACGGCCTCGGGGGACGCCACCTGACGGCGCGTCAGGAGGCGTCGCAGCAGGGGGCGCAGCGGTTCGGTGGCCAGGACGGCCAGGAACAGGTAGAGGACCAGGGCCAGCCAGAGGAAGCCCGGCCAGGCCAGGACCTTCTGCAGCCGGAACGGCGCGCCGGCGCGCTCGGCGACCAGCGCCCCGACGGCCAGTGCCCAGCCGCCGGCGACCACCGCGGCCCCGGCGCGGCGCACCCACCCCGGGCCCCGGGTCGTGTCGCGGAACAGGCGGCGCCAGAGGTACCAGTTGGCGGCGGCCACCGCGGCCACCGCCGACAGCGCGACGAGCACGAGGACGAGCGCCATCACTATGACGCGCGGCGCAGTGCGCGCAGTCCGCGCAACCCGATGACCCCGATGACCGTCCCCCATACGAAGGAAGTGACGGCGAGCAGCAGGTGGACCCAGAAGTACGCCGTGGGGTGCCCGTCGTCGAACGCGAGCCCGCTGCTGTCCTTGAACAGGTTCTTGACGAAAGTGACCCAGATGACCCAGCTCCACACCCCGAAGGCGAGCAGGAACCAGGAGACGGGGCGGCTCAGCTTCACAGAAACGGACCTTTCCTCTCAGCGCCGGGCGCCCGCGGCCGGCTGGGAGGCCGGGGAACGGCTCCCGGATGAGCACGGCACGCGTCCAGTATCCCCGGCCGGAATCCGCCTCCCCGCCCGGGGTCGGGGCCGGGGCGGGCGTCCGTCGCGCACGCCGGGTACCTTCTGCGACGTGCCCGCACCCCACAGGACCGGCCGCCGGCGTTCCGCGCTGGCCGCCGCCACGCTCGCCTCCCTCGCGCTGACCGCGCCCGCCGCCGTCGCCGCACCCGCCGCCCCCGCCCCGTCGACGAGCCCCCCGGCGCGCATGTCGACCGTGGGCGGCAGCCGCCTCGGCCTGCCGGGGACGCAGGTCGACCTGGCGGCCGGGGCGCCGGTGCTGCCGAAGGACCTCACCGCGCGCTCGTGGATCGTCGCGGACGCCGAGTCGGGGGACGTGCTGGCCGCCCACAACGCGCACTGGCCGCTGCCGCCGGCCAGCACGCTGAAGATGCTGTTCGCCGACACGGTGCTGCCGAAGTTCCCGCGCTCCCAGCGGCACACGGTGGCGCCGAGCGACCTGGCGGGCATCGGCGCGGGCTCCAGCCTGGTCGGCATCAAGGAGAACGAGACCTACACCGTCCGCGACCTGTGGCTCGGGGTGTTCCTGCGCTCCGGCAACGACGCCGTGCACGTGCTGGCGCGGATGAACGGCGGCATCGGTGAGACGGTGAAGGAGATGAACGAGCACGCCGCCCAGCTGCGCGCCCTCGACACGCACGTGGTGACGCCGGACGGCTACGACGCCCCGGGGCAGGTGTCCTCGGCGTACGACCTGACGCTGTTCGCCCGCTCCGGGCTGCAGAAGAAGGACTTCCGCGCGTACTGCTCGACGGTGCGGGCGTCGTTCCCGGGCGCCACGAAGAAGGACAAGAAGGGCAGGAAGACCCGGGAGTCCTTCCAGATCCAGAACACCAACCGGCTGCTGGCCGGGGACTACGACGTCCCGGTGTACCAGGGCATCGCGGGCGTGAAGAACGGCAACACCACCAACGCGGGCGCCACCTTCACCGGCGTCGCCGAGCGGAACGGCCGGGTGCTGCTGGTCACGGTCATGAACCCGGAGAAGAAGGAGCACAACGAGGTCTACAAGGAGACCGCGCGGCTGTTCGACTGGGGTTTCCGGGCGGCCGGGAAGGTGCGGCCGGTGGGCGAGCTGGTGCCGCCCAAGGGCGCCGTCCCCGCCCCCGGCGGGCCGGGGGCGAGCGCACCCGCCGGGCAGGCGGGCGGCGCCGCGGGCGGCGGCTCCCCGGCTGCCCGGGCGGGCGCCCGCCCGGGCGGCGGCTCCAGCGGCGTCGGCACCGCCCTCGGCCTCGCGGGCGGCGCGCTGGTGGTCCTCGGCGGCGGGGTGCTGCTGGTCAACCGCCGGTGGCCGCTGCCGGACCTGGTGCGCCGCCGGTCCTCCCGTTCCTGACGCCCGGCTCCGGCGCCCCGGCCGGCTGCCGCCGGGCGGCGGCGCCCTCCTCCGCCTTGCTCCCGGTCGCCGTCCACGCCGCGCAGAACAGCACCAGTTTCGAGGTGAAGTTGATCCACAGCAGCAGGGCGACGGGGACGCCGAAGGCACCGTACATGCTCTTCGTGGCGACGCCCTGGATGTAGCCGCTCAGCAGCAGTTTGAGGAGTTCAAAGCCGACCGCGCCGGTCAGCGCGGCGACGAGGAGGCGGCGGGTGGGCGGTTCCGCGCCGGGCAGCAGCGTGAGGACGTAGAGCAGGACCAGGAAGTCGGCGAGGACGGCGAAGGCGAACGCGGTGACGCGCAGCAGCGCGCTGCCCCAGCCGTGTTCGTCCAGACCGAGGTGGCCGGCGGACCAGCCGACCGCCGCCGAGGCGACGGTGGTGGTGGCGAGCGTGACCAGGACGGCGCCGCCCAGCCCGAGCAGGATGCCGGCGTCCTTCACCTTGGTGACCAGGGGGTTGTCCGGATCGTCGGGCAGCTCCCACACCGCGCGCAGGCAGTCCCGCACCTGCCCGACCCAGTTGACGCCGATGAGCAGCAGCACGGCACCGGCGATGATCCCCACGGTGCCGGCGTTGTCGACGAGACCGGCGATGTCGAGCTGGTCGGAGATGCCGGGCACCTGCTCGGCGATCCTGTTCTCCAGCTCGCGCTGGCGGTCGTCGCTGAGCAGGGCGGCGGTCACCGCGGCGGCCACGGTCAGCAGCGGGAAGAGCGAGACGAAACTGACGAACGTCATCGCGGCGGCCAGCCGGGTCCACTTCACCCGGTCCAGCCGCTCGTACGACCGCCACGCGTGCGTGACCGTCAGGCGCGCCGTCCACGGCCCGACGACGGGAAGCCTCTTCAGCCAGTCCATGATCACACCCTGCCCTCGGCGACGCCGGTCATGTGGGACGCCCCCGAACGCCCGCGGGAGGTCCCCCTGTCCGGGTGCCCCCTCACCGGCCGGCCACCGCCGGCCACCGTCGGCCGGTCCGCCCGCGTGGCCACACGAACGCCGTGACCGCCGTGACCGCCGGCCGCGGGTGCGGCGCGCGGGGGGTGTCGCACGGAGCGGCGGCCGCGGTCAGCGGCTGTGCGGGGGCCGCAGTCAGCGGCTGTGCGGAGGAGCGCAGGACGGCGACTGTGCGGAGCGCGGTCAGTGGCCGTGCGGAGGGGGGCCGCGGTCAGCGGCTGTGCAGGGAGTCGCGGTCCACGGGCGTGCCCTGCGGCGGCACCACCGCCCGCCCGAAGGTGAACTCGCGCAGCTTGCGCCACACCCCGTCGGCGCCCTGCTCGTAGAGCGCGAAGCCGGTGCAGGGCCACTCGGCCTCGTAGTCGGCGAGCTCCTCGAAGGCGCGGTCCATCGCCGCGTCGTCGATGCCGTGGGCGACGGTGACGTGCGGGTGGTAGGGGAACTGCAGTTCGCGCGCCACCGGCCCGGAGGCGTCACGGACCTGCTTCTGCAGCCAGGTGCACGCCTCGGCGCCCTCGACGACCTGCACGAACACCACGGGTGACAGCGGCCGGAAGGTGCCGGTGCCGCGCAGCCGCATCGGGAAGGGCCGCCCGGCCGCCGCGACCTCCGCCAAGTGCGCCTCGATCGCGGGCAGTTGAGAGTCGTCCACCTCGGTCGGCGGCAGCAGCGTGACATGGGTGGGGATGCCGTGAGCCGCGGCGTCGCCGAAGCCCGCGCGCCGCTGCTGGAGCAGGCTGCCGTGCGGCTCCGGGACCGCGATCGACACGCCGATCGTTACGGTCCCCACGTCGTCTCCTGTCGTCCTGTCGTGGTGGCCGGCCGCCGGTCCCGGCGGTCCCGGTTATCGACTGTACGGCCACGGGTGTGGCTCCGGGCAGGCGCAGCCGGAGTGATGTGCAGCGCTCCGCCCGGCGGTGCGTCCGTCCGCGTGTGCGGTCGTGCGCCCGGCCCGCCCGTCCGCCCCGCGGGGGGCCGGGCGGGCCGGGCGCGGGGTGGTTCAGCGCTTGGCGGGCAGGAACCCGATCCGGTCGTAGACCCGCGCCAGCGTCTCCCCGGCGACGGACCGCGCCTTCTCCGCGCCCTTGGCCAGCACCGCGTCGAGCGTCTCCGGGTCGCCCAGGTACTGCTCGGTGCGCTCCCGGAACGGCGTCACGAACTCCACCATCACCTCGGCGAGGTCCGTCTTCAGCGCGCCGTAGCCCTTGCCCTCGTACCGCTGCTCCAGTTCGGCGACGGAGGTGCCGGTGAGGGTGGAGTAGATGGTGAGCAGGTTGCTGACGCCGGGCTTGTGCTCCGGGTCGAAGCGGACGACGGTGTCGGTGTCGGTGACCGCGCTCCTGACCTTCTTCGCGGTCGTCCTCGGGTCGTCCAGGAGGTTGATGAGGCCCTTCGGCGTGGACGCCGACTTGCTCATCTTCACGCCCGGGTCCTGCAGGTCGTAGATCTTCGCCGTCTCCTTGAGGATGTACGGGTTCGGCACGGTGAACGTCTGCCCGAAGCGGCCGTTGAACCGCTCCGCCAGGTCGCGGGTCAGCTCGATGTGCTGGCGCTGGTCCTCACCGACCGGCACCTCGTGCGCCTGGTACAGCAGGATGTCCGCGACCTGCAGGATCGGGTAGGTGAACAGGCCGACGCTGGCGCGGTCGGCGCCGTGCCGGGCGGCCTTGTCCTTGAACTGCGTCATGCGGGAGGCCTCGCCGAACCCGGTGAGGCAGTTCATGACCCAGCCGAGCTGCGCGTGCTCCGGGACGTGGCTCTGCACGAAGAGCGTGCACCGGTCCGGGTCGAGCCCCGCCGCCAGCAGTTGCGCCGCCGCCAGCCGCGTGTTGGCCCGCAGCTCCTTCGGGTCCTGCGGGACCGTGATCGCGTGCAGGTCGACGACCATGTAGAACGCGTCGTGGGTCTCCTGCAGCGCCACCCACTGGCGGACGGCGCCGAGGTAGTTGCCGAGGTGGAACGAGCCCGCGGTGGGCTGGATTCCGGAGAGCACGCGAGGTCGGTCGTTGGCCATGCACACCATTCTCTCAGGTCGCGGAAGGCGATCCGGTACGGGACGGGAACGGCAGGGGTGCGATCCGTTCCCGGGGGTGTAACAAGAGCAGGAACGCGAGAACGGGAGCGCGGGAGCGGGAACAGAGGGCGCGCGAAGGCGCGAAGGCGCGGCGGGGCACGGAGCGGGCACGGAGCGGGCGAAGGGGGAACGGGGATGCGGCGGACGGTCCTGCCGGCGGCGGCGCCGGCGCTGGCGCTGGCGCTGGCGGCGGTGGTGGTGCTGGTGGTGGGGACGGGGGCCCAGGAGGCGTGGGCGGGAGTCCCGCGGGCGACGGTCGCGGGGGACGGGGCGCCCGATGTGGCGTTCGTCGTCGCGGGCGGCAGCGGGCGGGCGGTGACGGTGCGGGCCGGGGACGCGGAGTTCGGGCGGCTGTGGCAGCTATTGGAACCGACGCGCAGCGGGTCGGAGCGGGTGCCGGAGGCGTGGCGGGAGGGGCGGTGTCCGCGGGTGCGGGTCACGGTGGTGTGGGGGCTGACCGGGGTGGGCGGGTGGCCGGCCACCGACCGGGCGCCGGGCGGGGACGTGGCCGTGCGGCGGGAGGACCAGCTCGTCGTCGCGGCGGACGGCACGCCGTGGGTGCGGTCGGATCCCTCGCCGGAGGTGGTGGACGACGACATCCGGTGGCACCGGGCGTCGCGCGGGATGTGGCGGCGGATGCGCCGGGAGGCGTGGCTGCGGGAGCCGGGCGGGGACGGCGGCACCGGCGGCGGCGCGGTCCGCTGGGGGCTGACGGGGCTGGCCGCCGGGTTGGTGGCGGGGGCGGGCGGGGCACTGGCGGCCGTACGGCGGACGGCGGCCCGTCGGGAGGACGGGCCGCCGTGGACGCCGCGGCAGGAGCTGATCGACCTCTGATGCGGCCTCCGCTCGGCCCCGGGGGGGTCAGCCCAGGCCGATGGGGCTCAGCCCAGGTCGATCTGCGGGTAGAGCGGGAACGGCTGGAGCAGGTCGTGCGCCCGCTGGGAGACCTCCTCGGCGACCTTCGCGTCCAGGACGTGCTGGGCCTTGGAGGGGGTGCCCTTGCTGGTGGTGCCGGGCTCGGCGGCGGTCAGGACCCGGTCGATCAGGGCCGCGATCTCGTCCATCTCGGAGGTGCCCAGGCCGCGGGTGGTCAGGGCCGGGGTGCCGACACGGATGCCGGAGGTGTACCAGGCGCCGTTGGGGTCGGCGGGGATGGCGTTGCGGTTGGTGACGATGCCGGAGTCCAGCAGCGCCTGCTCGGCCTGGCGGCCGGTGAGGCCGTAGGACGTGGCCACGTCGATCAGGTTGAGGTGGTTGTCGGTGCCGCCGGTGACCAGGGTGGCGCCGCGCCGCATCAGACCCTCGGCCAGGGCGCGGGAGTTGTCCACGATGCGCCGGGCGTAGTCCTGGAAGGACGGCTGCCGGGCCTCCGCCAGCGCGACCGCCTTGGCGGCCATGACGTGCGGGAGCGGGCCGCCCAGCACCATCGGGCAGCCGCGGTCCACCTGGTCCCTGAGGGAGTCGTCGCACAGGACCATGCCGCCGCGCGGGCCGCGCAGCGACTTGTGGGTGGTGGTGGTGACGATCTGGGCGTGCGGCACCGGGTCGAAGTCGCCGGTGAGCACCTTGCCCGCGACCAGGCCCGCGAAGTGTGCCATGTCGACCATGAGGGTGGCGCCGACCTCGTCGGCGATCTCCCGCATGATCCGGAAGTTGATCAGGCGGGGGTAGGCCGAGTAGCCGGCGACGATGATCAGCGGCTTGAACGCGCGGGCCTGGGCGCGCAGCGCGTCGTAGTCGACCAGGCCGGTGGCCGGGTCGGTGCCGTAGGAGCGCTGGTCGAACATCTTGCCGGAGATGTTCGGGCGGAAGCCGTGGGTGAGGTGGCCGCCGGCGTCGAGGGACATGCCGAGCATGCGCTGGTTGCCGAAGGCCTGGCGCAGTTCGGCCCAGTCGGCCTCGGACAGGTCGTTGATCTGGCGGACGCCGGTCTTCTCCAGGAACGGCGCCTCCACGCGGTCGGCGAGCACGGCCCAGAAGGCGACGAGGTTGGCGTCGATGCCGGAGTGCGGCTGGACGTAGGCGTGGCGGGCGCCGAAGAGCTCGCGGGCGTGCTCGGCGGCGAGCGCCTCGACGGTGTCGACGTTGCGGCAGCCGGCGTAGAAGCGGCGGCCAACGGTGCCCTCGGCGTACTTGTCGCTGAACCAGTTGCCCATCGCCAGCAGCGTGGCCGGGGAGGCGTAGTTCTCGGACGCGATCAGCTTGAGCATCTCGCGCTGGTCGGCGACCTCCTGGCGGATGGCGTCGGCGACCCGCGGCTCGACGGCGCCGATGACGTCGAGGGCGGCGCGGTAGGCCGTCGACTCCGGGCTGGTCGCGGGGCTGTTCTCGGGGGTGCTCTGGGGGGTGACAGGGTCGGGCACGGGGACCTCCGGACGGGGGTGTTCGGCGTTCACGGTTCGGCCCAGGCGCACGGCACACGTTCCGCACGGGCCGCTCCCCGATGGTCGGGTCCATCCTCGGGCCCCTGCTCGGGGACCCGGCGCGCCAGTCACGGCCCGCAGGTCAGCCTACCCGGCGGGGGTGCGGGGCACCGGACGCGGTCCAGGATGCGGGCGGCACCGCGCAGGATGCGGGCGGCGCCGCTCAGCGGATACGAGCGGCACGCGCACCGGGCGCGGGCGGCGCCGCTCAGCGGATCACGTGCGGGACGAACCGCGCGTACTCGTCCGTGACCAGCCCGGCCGACTCGCGGATGCCGAGCCCGGCGGCCTCGTCCCGGACGACCCACGCACCGAGGACGACGTGGTGGCCGTCGAAGGCGGGCAGCGGGGCGAATTGCTGGTAGCAGCAGGGCTCGTCGCGCACGACGGGGTCGGAGCCGGGCGGGTGCACGGTGACGCCGGCGCCCTCGCGGCCCAGCAGCGGCTTGGCGACCCAGCCGGTGGCCGCGGCCCCTTCGCGGGGGCCGTCGAGGTGGGCGGGCAGCAGGTTGGGGTGGCCGGGGTACAGCTCCCACAGGATCGCGAGCAGCGCCTTGTTGCTCAGCAGCATCTTCCAGGCGGGTTCGATCCACAGGGTCGTGCCGGTGCCGCCGCCGTTGTCGAGGGTGTCCAGGACGTGCCCGGCGAACCGGTCGGTGGTGAGCCACTCCCAGGGGTAGAGCTTGAAGACGCCGCGGATGAAGCGGAGCCGGTTGTCGACGAAGCGTCCGGCCAGCGGGTCCCAGCCGATCTCCTCCATGGAGATCCAGTCGGTCTCCAGGCCGGCCTGCTCGGCGGTCTCCTTCAGGTAGGCGACCGTCATCAGGTCCTCGCCGAGCTCGTCGTCGGCGGAGTGCGCGAAGTGCAGCGGGCTGCCGGGCGGCAGCAGGCGGGCCTGGTCGCGCCAGGCGTCGACGAGGCGTTCGTGCAGGGAGTTCCACTGGTCGGCGCCCGGAAAGCGGTCCTCCATCCAGAACCACTGCGCGGAGGCGGCCTCCACCAGGGAGGTGGGGGTGTCGGCGTTGTACTCCAGCAGCTTGGCCGGGCCCGTGCCGTCGTAGCGCAGGTCGAACCGGCCGTAGACGGTGGGCAGTTCGGCCCGGCGGTGCCAGGACTCGGCGACCGCGTGGGCGACGCGCGGGTCGGTGATGCCGAGGTCGGCGAACCGGTCGTGGGCGACGATGTGGCCGGCGGCCGCGAGGCACATGCGGTGGAGTTCCTCCACCGTCTCCTCCAGCGCCTCCACCTCCGGCAGCGTGAAGACGTAGTACGCGCTCTCGTCCCAGTAGGGGCGCAGGGAGCCGTCGGGGTGGCGGGTGAGGGGGTAGATCAGGCCCTGCTCCTCGACGATGTGCTGCCAGCCGGGGCGGGGCTCGGTGGTACGGCGGTGCATGCGTCGCGTCCCGTTCAGCCGCCGGCCTTGCCCTTGCCGCCGCCGAAACCGCCCCGGTCGATGCCGCCGGAGCCGCCGTGCCCGCCGGAGCCCTTGCCGGGCTTGGTGAAGGAACCGCCCCTGACCCTGCCGTCCTTCGTCTTGCCGCCGTAGTACCAGGCGCCGTTGACGGCGGTCCCGGCGGACTTGCAGTTCTTGTCGGAGACCACCTTGTAGCCCTCGGCGGCGCGGTAGCTGTCGCGGTCGACGCAGCGCCGGTCCGGGTCGGAGGAGCAGGAGCTCAGCGCGGCCGCGAGCAGCCCCACGCTGCCGAGCACGACCGTGGTCGAGCGCATCCGCCGGCGCGTGTCCCCCATGTCCCCCAACTCCCCGTTTCCCTGTCGTCTTTCCCTGTCGTTCCGCACCGCGCGTCCGCCGTGCGCCCGAACGTTTTTCCGGGCCCACCCTAGAGGGGCGCGTAAGGGCGCGCGCAAGCACCCCGGTCCTTTCCCCGAGTGCGCGCCCACGACCGGAAAGAAAAAAGGACATTCCTCTTTTTATGCACTCGTAAAGAGGAAGAGTGACGGAACCGCGACCACACGTGCGGGTGAGCGTCGCGGCCGGGAGGCCGGGTACGGAGCCGTTGTCGGGCGCGAGGAAACACCGCCACGTGTCTTCAGCCGGTAATGCGCGCGTGTCTGCACCGCACTAAGCGTCCCGATTGTTAAAAATACTCATGACTGCACCTTTTGTGCCTATAAAGTTTCGTTGCCGAGGAGCATGACATGCAGGCTCGCAGGTGGCTCCCAGACCAGCCCACTCGTATCGGCCGGCATGACTGGCCGGACGAAGGTGACAACGGCACCCACATGCGACTGCGGGCAGGCTCCATCGTGGTACTCGACCGGCAGGCGTGGCGAATCCTGGAGATCAACAGCTATACGAGCGACCGCTGGCCGGACTCCTACGAGAAGGCGTGGCGCGATCACGTGGAGTTGTGGTGGCACGCCAACGAACTGCGGCGGGCCAACAACCAGGTGGTCAAACCGGCTCCCAAACGGGCCGAGTTCTACAAGCGCCCGGTGATCCTGGTCCTGCGCAACGAGAACTTCCCCCGGGCCACGCCGAAACACTGGTGCGCCCCCGCCAGCCACGACTGGCAGGTCCTGCCGGAGCACTACGCCGTCTGCCGCGCCTGCGGTGAACTCCCGCCCTGCCAGCACGGGGAATACCGCTGGGAAGGCGGCCCCCGCTGGCCGGAGCAGAACGGCGGCATTCCCCTCATGGTGCCGGAGGGCTGCTGCATGGGATGCGCCGAGCCGATCAAACCGCGGACGCGGACCGTACGTTTTCCGGGCCCGAACCTCTGGTATCCGGACCTGGGGGAGAACACGGCGGTCTTCCACGCCCGCGCCGCCTGCGCCGACCAGGTCGACTGCTACCGCATGCAGTGGCAGACCGAGTACAACCCGCACTCCTCGATGCGCTCCCCCTCCCCCGAATTCCCGGGTTTCGAACACTTCGTGCTGCCACGGGCGCGCAACACGCCGAATCCGGCCCCGCACGCCCAGCAGACCTCCCAGGGCCCGCATCCCGCACAGGCCGCCCAGGCCGCCCAGGCCGCCCAGGCCGCGCAATCCGCGCCATCAGCGCAGGTCGCGCAATCCGCGCAGCCCGTGCCACCCGTGGAGCCCGTGCAGGTCGCGCAGGTCGCGCAGGTCGCGCAGTCCCCGCAGGTCGCGCAGTCAACGCAATCCGTGCAGCCCCCGCAGGTCGCACAGCCCGCGCAGCCCCCGCAGGCCGTGCCCGCCGCGCCGGTCGTGCCGTCGCGGCCGGAGGAGGAGTACGTCTCCGTGACCGGTGACTCCGGCGCCTTCCCCACCTCCTTCGAGAGGTACTGGGAGGAGTCCAAGAACGGCACCGTGTCGCCCGGTTCACCGGTTCCCGCCGTCTCCGAGCCGACGGGAACCGCCTCCGACGCGCCCGCGGCGGAGCGGGCCGCGCCGGTCCGGTCCGCCGCGCCGGAGCCGCCCTCCGGGGCCGAGGCGCCGGCGTCCGCCGGCCTCCCCTCCCCCGCCGCGAGCGCCGGGCCGGCCGTCAAGGCGGTGGAGGAACTGGACCTGGCTCTGGCCGGGCACCCGGCCTTCCACAACGCGGGTCAGGCGGCCCGGGTGATCGAGGAACTCACCACCGCGGTCCGCAACATCGCGCTCTGCCTGAACGATCCGGCCGTCCGCGCGCGCTCCTGACGGGCGCCGGACGAACACGGGCGCCGGACGAACACGGGCGCCGGACGAACACGGGCGCCGGACGAACAGGGGCGCCGGACGAACAGCCGGGCGGGGCCGCCCGCCCGGCTCACGCCAGGACCCGGCACAGCGCTTCCAGGGCCCCCGTCCACGCGTGGTCCGGCGGGGTGCCGTAGCCGACGACCAGGGCGTCGGTGGGAGCGGTGGCGGCGTCGGGGTGGCGGTAGCGGCCGAGGCCGTGGAGGGCGAGGCCCTGCCAGGCGGCGGCCTGGACGACGGAGGGTTCGGTGCCGGGCGCGAGGCGCAGGACGGCGTGCAGGCCGGCGGCGATGCCGGTGACGCGGACGTGGGGGGCGTGCGCGGCGAGGGCCGCCACCAGGGCGTCGCGGCGGCGCCGGTAGCGCAGGCGGCAGGCGCGGACGTGGCGGTCGTAGGCGCCGGAGGCGAGGAACTCGGCGAGGGTGAGCTGCTCGGTCGCGGCGCAGGTGTCGCTCGGGCCCTTGGCGGCGGCGGCCGGTTCGGCCAGCGCGGGCGGCAGGACGGCCCAGGCCAGGCGCAGGCCGGGGGCGAGGGCCTTGCTGGCGGTGCCGAGGTAGGCGACGCGGTCGGGGCCGAGGCCCTGCAGGGCGCCGACGGGCTGGCGGTCGTAGCGGAATTCGCCGTCGTAGTCGTCCTCGAGCACGAAGCCGCCGGTGCGGCGCGCCCAGTCGACGGCCGCGGCGCGCCGGTCGGGGTGCAGTGGCGAGCCGAGCGGGAACTGGTGGGACGGCGTGAGCAGCACCGCGCCCGCGCCGGTGCCCGCCAGCTCCTCGGTGCGGGTGCCGCGGTCGTCGTGGGGCAGGGGCACGGTGCGCAGTCCGGCCGCGGCCAGTGCGCGCCAGTGCTGGTCCAGGCCGTAGGACTCCACGGCCACCGTGCGCACCCCGCGGGAGCGCAGCGCGGTGCCGAGGACGGTCAGCAGGTGCGTGAACCCGGAGCAGACCAGGACGTGTTCGGGGTCGGCGTGGACGCCGCGGGCGCGGGAGACGTACTCGGCGAGCGCGGTGCGCAGGGGAAGGCGGCCGCGCGGGTCGCCGTAGCCGAAGGCGTCGTGGGGGACGGTGGTCAGGACGCGGCGAGTGGCCCTGAGCCAGGCGGCGCGCGGGAACGCGGCGAGGTCGGGGCTGCCGGGGGTGAGGTCGTAGGCGGGGCGGCCGGGGGCGCGGTGGCGCGGCGCCGGGCGGGGGGCGGGGGCCACCGCCCACTCGGCGACACGGGTGCCGGAGCCCTGGCGGGCGGTGAGCCAACCCTCCGCGACCAGGTCGGTGTAGGCATCGGCGACGGTGTTGCGGGCGATGCCAAGATCGGCGGCGAGGGCGCGGGAGGACGGCAGGCGGGTGCCGGGGGCGAGGCGGCCGCTGCGTACCGCCTCGCGCAGCGCGTCGGTCAGGCCGCGGCGCAGGCCCGGGCCGGCGGACGGTTCCAGGTGCAGGTCGATGCCCGAAGTGGCCCATGGATCTGCCATGGAAATGGACCATACTCCTGGGCTGCCCGGCTCCTAGGGTCGACGCCATGACGACGATGAACCAGACGGTCGACAGGACGAACGAGACGGCGGACGGGGAGTACGCCGCCGAGCACACCCCTCGCCTGTCCTGGGCGGAGCTCGCCCCCGACGTGTACCGGGCGATGATCCGGCTGGACGCGGCGGCCCGGCAGGGCCTGGACGCGCGGCTGCTGGAGCTGGTGCGGATCCGCGCCTCGCAGATCAACCGCTGCGCCTTCTGCCTCGACCTGCACACCAAGGACGCGCTCGCCGCCGGGGAGAGCGTCGAGCGGATCGTGCAGCTCAGCGCGTGGCAGGAGTCGCGGCACTTCTACACCGAGCGGGAGCTGGCGGCCCTGGAGCTGACCGAGGCGGTCACGGTGCTGACCGACGGTTTCGTCCCCGACGAGGTGTACGAGCGTGCCGCCCGGCACTTCGAGGAGGCCGAGCTGACCCGGCTGATCGCCGCGATCACGGTGATCAACGCCTGGAACCGGTTCGGGGTGGCCACCCGCCGGGTGCCGGGGCACTACCAGCCGGGGAGCCACGCGTGAGCGCCCGCACCACCCACCTCGACGACGAGGTCCGCGCCGCGATGCAGGCGCTGAGCGCCGCCGCCAAGCGGGGGCTCGGTGATCCGCGGCTCGCCGAGCTGGTGCAGGTGCGCGCCTCGCAGATCAACCGCTGCGCCTTCTGCCTCGACCTGCACCTGGAACTGGCCCGCCGGTACGGGGTGCCCGAGCGGCAGCTCGACCTGCTCGCCGCGTGGGAGGAGGCCGGGCCGGACGTCTTCGACGAGCGGGAGCGGGCGGCGCTGGCGCTGGCGGAGGCGGTGACGGTCCTCGCCGGGGGCACCTCCCGGACGAAGTCCGGGGGAGGCTTCGTGCCCGACGAGGTGTACGAGGAGGCCGCCCGGCACTTCGACGAGGCGCAACTGGCCCACCTCGTCGGCGTGGTCACCGCCATCAACAGCTGGAACCGGCTGATGGTCAGCCGCCGGATCCCCCCGGGGAGCACCGAGTGGTGAGCAAGGTCGAGGCGTTCCGTGCCCTGCACCACGGGCGGGTGCCCGGCGATCCGCTCGTCCTGCCGGGCCCGTGGGACGCGGCCAGTGCGCGGGTGTTCGCCGAGGTGCGTGCGGCGGCCGGCGACCGGCTGTTCGTCAACGCCCGGGTGGACACGTTCCTGCGGGGCGTCACGGACCCGGAGCGGACCATCGAGCGGGCCGCGCTGTACGGGGCCGCGGGCGCCGACTGCGTGGACCCGATCGGCGCCCCCGCCGACGTGCTGCCGCTGCTGCGGGCCGGGATCGAGGGGCCGCTCAACGCCCTCGCGCGGCCGGCCGGGGACGGCCCCTCCCCCGCCGGGCTGGGCGAGCGAGGGGCCACCCGGATCACCTTCGGGCCGGGCCTGCAGCGGCGGGCGACGGCGGCGCTGCGGGAGATCGCGGCCGGGCTGCGGCCGTAGCGCGCCGCGGCCGTGACGCCCTGCGGCCGTGACGCGGCCGCCCGCCGCGGCCACCTGCTACCTGGGCAGCCACTTCTTCCACACCGAGGGGTGACTGTCCACCCACTTCTTCGCCGCCTGCTCCGGCGTGAGCTTCCGGTCGGCGATCAGGAGGGCGACCTCGTTCTGGTCCTCCGTCGTCCACCGGAAGTTCTTCAGGAACCGCGCCGCCCGTCCGCCGTTCCTGGCGAAGTCGGCGTTGAGGTACTTCTGCAGCGGGGTGTGCGGGTAGGCGCAGGCGACCTTGGCCGCGTCGGCGTCGCAGCCCTTCTTGTACGGCGGGAGCTTCACCTCCGTCATGGGCACCTTCTTGAACAGCCACTGGGGTTCGTACCAGTAGGTCAGGAAGGGCTTCTTCTTCTTGGCGGACTGGCGGATCTGGGTGATCTGCGCGGCCTCGGAGCCGGCGAAGACGACCTGGTAGTCGAGCTTCAGGTTCTTCACCAGGGCCTTGTCGTTGGTGATGTAGGACGGGGAGCCGTCCATCAGCTGGCCCTTGCCGCCGCTCTCCGCGGTGCGGAAGAGGGAGGCGTACTTGTTGAGGTTCTTCCAGTCGGTGATGTCCGGGTGCTGCCTGGCCAGGTACGTCGGCACGAACCAGCCGATGTGGCCGGTGACGCCGAGGCCGCCGGCGCGGGCGACGGTCTTCTTCTCGCGGACGTAGAGCTGCTCCTGCTCGGGGTGGCCCCAGTCCTCCAGGAGGGCGTCGATCCGGCCCTGGCTGAGCGCGTCCCAGGCGGGCACCTCGTCGATCTGGATGGTGTCGACGCGGTAGTCCAGCTCGTGTTCGAGGAGGTACTGGGCGACGGCGACGTTGGCCTGCGCGCCCACCCAGGACGGCACCGCGAGGGTGACCGTCCGCGCGCCCCGGGCGTTGGCGAAGGGCGAGGCCTGCCGGGTCATGTCGGCGGCGCCGCAGCCGGTGGTCAGCGCCAGGACGGCCACGGCCGCCGTGAGGGTCGTACGGCGCATCGTCACGCTCCCTTCCCCGCGCGCCGCCGCGTGGGCTGCGTCACCCGGTCGAGCATCAGGCCGAGGCAGACGATGGCCACGCCGGCCACCAGGCCGGTGGCCAGGTCGCCCTGGGCGAGGCCGAAGACGACGTCGTAGCCGAGCGCGCCGCCGCCGACCAGGCCGCCGATGATGACGACGGCGAGGACCAGCACCACGCCCTGGTTGACGGCGAGCAGCAGCGCCTCGCGGGCCAGCGGGAGCTGGACCTGGCGCAGTTGCTGGCCGCCGGTGGCGCCCAGGGAGCGCGCCGCCTCCAGGGCGGCGGCGTCGACCTGGCGCAGGCCCTGCGCGGTGATGCGGATGACGGCGGGCAGCGCGTAGACGATCGCGGCGGCCACGGCGGGGGCGCGGCCGACGCCGAACAGCGCGACGACCGGGATGAGGTACACGAACTGCGGCATGGTCTGGAACACGTCCAGCACCGGGCGCAGCAGCCGGTCCACGCGTGCGCTGCGGGCGGCGGCGATGCCGACGGCGAAGCCGGCGACGAGGGTGACGGCGACGGCGGCCAGCACCTGGGAGAGGGTGTCCAGGGACGGCTTCCACAGGCCGAGCACGCCGGTCGCGGCCATGGCGAGGACGGCGGTGAGCGCGGTGCGCCAGGTGCCGATCAGCCAGGCCAGGGCGGCCACGATCAGCAGCACCGACCACCACGGCAGCCACAGCAGGGCCGAGCGGACCGGGTCGAGGACCCAGGAGGTGAAGCGGCCGGCCCAGTCGGCGGTGCCGCCGACGTAGGGCACGCCGGAGTACAGGTGGGCGGTCATCCAGTCGACGGCGTGGTTGACGGGCCCGGCGATGTTCACCGTCCAGGCGTCCGGCCAGTCCAGGCGGCCGGCGAGGCGCGCGGCCAGGGCGGCGGCGACGGTCGCGGCGGCGGCCAGGGCCACGTACGCCCAGCCGGCCGTGCGGCGTCCGTCGTCCGCGCCCAGCCTCTCCCCGGCGGCGCAGGTGACGCGGTCCAGGACGACGGCGAGCAGCACGATCGGGATGCCGGCCGCCAGGGCCGCGCCCACGTCGACGGAGGCGAGCGCCTGGTAGACGCGGTCGCCGAGGCCGCCGGCGCCGATGACGGAGGCGATGACCGCCATGGACAGCGCCATCATGATCGTCTGGTTGACGCCGAGGAGGAGGTCCTTGCGGGCCAGCGGCAGCCGGGCCGTCAGCAGCCGCTGGCGGGCGGTGGCGCCGAGCGAGTCGACGGCCTCCAGGACCTCCCGGTCGGCGCCGCGCAGGCCCAGCGCGGTCAGCCGCGCCATGGGCGGGGCGGCGTAGACCACGGTGGCCAGGACGGCGGCGGGCACGCCGATGCCGAAGACCAGCACCACCGGCAGCAGGTAGGCGAAGGCCGGGAGGATCTGCATGGTGTCCAGCACCGGGCGCAGCACGCGGTCCAGGCGGTCGGACAGGCCGGCCGCCAGGCCGAGCAGGAAGCCGACGGAGACGGAGGCGAGGACGGCGACCGCCATCAGCGCGAGCGTCTGCATCGTCGGCACCCACATGCCGAGCAGGCCGCAGGCCAGGAGGGCCGCCGCCGTGCCCAGCGCCAGCCGTGCCCCGGCCACCCGCCAGGCCACCAGCGCGGTGGCGGCCGTCACGCCCGCCCAGCCGGCGGCGAGCAGCGTGAGGTAGACGGCGCGGACGGAGAGGACGACCGCGTTGCTGACGTGGCCGAGGAAGTACAGGAACAGCGGGTTGCTGTCGCGGTTGTCGATGACCCAGTCGCTGGCGGCGGTGAGCGGCCGGGTCAGGCTCACGGTCAGTTCGTGCGGCCAGGTCCCGTTCGTCCAGCGGGAGTTCAGCAGCGGTACGAGGACCGCAGCGGCCACGGCCAGCACGGCGAGCTTGGCCACGGCGGGGCGCCTGAGGGCGCCGGGGAGCTGGAGGCGGGAGGGGAACACGGTGATCGTCGCCATCAGGCCGCCTCCCGGGGGGCCGTACCGGCCACGACTTCCAGCAGGGCGTCGGAGTCCACCACCCCCAGGCAGCGGCCCTGGTCCATCACCCGGGCCGGGGCGCCGGCGCGGGCCACCGCCTCGATGGCCTCGGCCACCGTGGCGTCGGGGCGCACGGCGGGGCCGGTGCCGGCCTCGTCCGCGGCGGCCGGGCGCATGGCGGTGCGCACGGTGAGGACCTGCTCGCGCGGCACGTCCCGCACGAAGGCCCGCACGTAGTCGTCGGCCGGGGAGCCGACGATCTCCTCCGGCGTGCCGAGCTGCACGATCCGGCCGTCGCGCATCAGGGCGATGCGGTCGCCGAGCTTGAGGGCCTCCTGCAGGTCGTGGGTGATGAAGACCATGGTGCGGCCCTCCTCGCGGTGCAGCCGGATCACCTCCTCCTGCATGTCGCGCCGGATCAGCGGGTCGAGGGCGCTGAACGGCTCGTCGAAGAGCAGCACCTCGGGGTCGACGGCGAGGGCCCGGGCCAGGCCGACGCGCTGGCGCTGGCCGCCGGAGAGCTGGCCGGGGCGGCGGTGCTCCATGCCCTCCAGGCCGACCTTGGCCACCATCTCGGCGGCCTTCTCGCGGCGCCGCGCCTTGCCGACGCCCTGGATCTCCAGGCCGTAGGCGACGTTGTCCAGAACGGTGCGGTGCGGCAGCAGGCCGAAGTGCTGGAAGACCATGGCGGCGCGGTGCCGGCGCAGTGCGCGCAGCCGGGCCCGGTCCATGGCGCGCACGTCCTCGCCGTCGATGGCGATGGCGCCGGCGGTGGGTTCGACCAGCCGGGTCAGGCAGCGCACCAGGGTGGACTTGCCGGAGCCGGACAGGCCCATCACGACGAAGACCTCGCCCTTGCGCACGTCGAAGGAGACGTCGCGGACGGCGGCGGTGCAGCCGGTGCGCTCGCGCAGTTCGGCGGGCGGCAGCGCGGCCAGTTCGGGGTCTGCGGGGATCCGTTCGGGCCGGGGTCCGAACACCTTCCACAGGCCCTGGACCGCGAACACGGGCGTGTCCGCGGTCGTCTGCCGGGCCGGGGGTTGCAGGGTCTCGGTCATCGGGCACCGCCTCCGATCAGCTCGGCGGCCTTCTCCCCGACCATGAGCACCGCGATCATCGGGTTCACGGCGGTCATGGTCGGGAACACGGAGGCGTCCGCGATACGGATGCCCTCCAGGCCGCGAATCTTCAACTCAGGGTCCACTACGGCGAGTTCGTCGTCGGGCGCGCCCATCTTGCAGGTGCCCGCCGGGTGGTAGACGGTGTGCGCGGCGCGGCGGGCGTACTCGCTGAGCTCCTCGTCGCCCGTGACGTGCGGGCCGGGGCACACCTCGCGCTTGAGCCAGCCCGCCAGCGGCTCGGTCTTCGCGATCTCGCGGGCGATGCGGATGCCGTCGACGAGGGTGCGGGCGTCGTAGTCGTCCTCGTCGGTGAAGTAGCGGAAGTCCAGGGCGGGCTTCTCCGCGGGGTCGGCGCTCTTGAGGTACAGGCGGCCGCGGGACTTCGGCTTGGGGATGTTCGGGGTCATCGACACGCCGTGGGGCGGGCGTGCGTAGCCCAGCCGCTCCGGGTTGTCGGTGAACGGGATCTGGTAGAAGTGGAACATCAGGTCCGGGCCGGGGTGTTCGGGGTCCCGGCGGACGAACAGGCCCGCGTCGGAATCCATCGCGGAGTTGTCCGGGATCGGGCCGTGCGTCTCCCACACGATCACCGACTCGGGGTGGTCGAGCAGGTTCTCGCCGACGCCCGGCAGGTCGTGCGCGACGGGGATGCCGAGCCGTTCCAGGTCGGCCCCAGGGCCGATGCCGGAGTGCAGCAGCAGGCGCGGGGAGTCGATGGCGCCGGCGCACAGCAGGACCTCGTTGCGGGCCCGCACCAGGAGTTCCTCGCCGTCCTTGGTGCGCACGTGGACGCCGCGCACGCGCGTGCCGTCGAGGTCGAGCCGGTGGGCCCAGGTCTCCAGGAACAGGTGGAGGTTGGCGCGCTCGTCCATCACCGGGTGCAGGTAGGCCACCGAGGCCGACGAGCGCTTGTTGTCCTCCGGGTGGTAGGCGAGGTCGAAGAAGCCGACGCCCTCGGTGAACGGCTTCTTGTTGAAGCCCTCGATGCGCGGCACGCCCAGCGCCTTCTGCGCGGCGTCGACGAAGTCGCGGGCGATGGCGTTCCGGTCCTTCTCGTCGACCGGGACGATGTTGTTCAGCAGGCGGGCGAAGTACGCCTCCATCTGCACCGAGCCCCAGCCC
Organism: Streptomyces echinoruber; assembly: GCF_014651135.1. GTDB lineage: Bacteria > Actinomycetota > Actinomycetes > Streptomycetales > Streptomycetaceae > Streptomyces > Streptomyces echinoruber. The sequence goes on along the minus strand of NZ_BMWH01000028.1, from coordinate 10,763 downwards.
TTGGCGCCGGCGGCCTCCCACTCGTCCCAGTCGGACGGCAGCGGCTTGAAGGCGATGAGCGTGTTGTGGGAGGAGCAGCCGCCCAGGACGCGGGCGCGGCTGTGCCGGATGTGGGAGTTGCCGCGGGGCTGCTCGACGGTCGGGTAGTCGTAGTCGAGTTCGCCGCCGAGCAGGCCCATCCAGCGGCGCAGGGTGAGGACGTCCTCGCGGCCGACGTCGCTGGGACCGCCCTCGATGACGGCGACCGTGACGTCGGGGTTCTCGGTGAGGCGGGAGGCGATCACGGAACCGGCCGTACCGCCGCCGACGACGACGTAGTCGAATGCGTGGGTGTGGTCGGGCATGGGGGTGGTACTCCTGGGGGGAACTGGGGGGAGACGGACGGGTGGTGACGTGGGGGAGTCCGTGCGGCGACAGGAGGGTGCCGCCGGGCCGGTGCCGGGTCGCGGGACGCCGCGCCGGGGGTGCTCAGCCGGCGAACCAGCGGACCGGTCCGGGGGCGAGGTTCTGGTAGACGTGCTTGGTCTCGCGGTACTCGGCGAGCCCGGCGGGGCCGAGTTCACGGCCGACGCCGCTCTTGCCGAAGCCGCCCCACTCCGCCTGCGGCAGGTAGGGGTGGAAGTCGTTGATCCACACCGTGCCGTGGCGCAGCCGTCCCGCGACGCGGCGGGCGCGTCCGGCGTCGGCGCTCCACACGGCGCCGGCCAGGCCGTAGTCGGTGTCGTTGGCGAGGAACACCGCCTCGTCCTCGGTGCGGAAGGTCTCCACGGTGACGACCGGGCCGAAGACCTCCTCGCGCACGACCCGCATCCCGCGGTGGCAGTGGTCGAGGACGGTGGGCTCGTAGAAGTAGCCGGTGGCGGGGCGTACGTCGCTGGGCTCGGGGCGCCGGCCGCCGCAGCGCAGCACCGCGCCCTCCGCCAGCGCCGAGGCGACGTACGCCTCGACCTTGGCGCGGTGCTGCTCGGAGACGAGCGGGCCGCACTCGACGCCCTTCTCGGTGCCGCGGCCCAGGCGGATCCGCTGGGCGCGGCGGGCGAGTTCGGCGACGAAGCGGTCCCGGACGGACTCCTCGACGATGAGCCGGGCGCCGGCCGAGCAGACCTGGCCGCTGTGGATGAAGGCCGCGTTGAGGGCCTGGTCGACGGCGGTGTCGAAGCCCTCGTCGGTGGCGCAGGCGTCGGCGAAGACCACGTTGGGGTTCTTGCCGCCCAGTTCCAGGGCGACCTTCTTCACGGTCGGGGCGGCCGCCTGGGCGACCTTGGTGCCGCTGGCCAGGCCGCCGGTGAAGGAGACCAGGTCGACGTCGGGGTGCTCGGCGAGGCGGGCGCCGACCGTGTGGCCGGGGCCGGTGACGAGGTTGGCCACCCCGTCGGGCAGGCCGGCCTCGGCCAGCAGCTCGATCAGGGCGACGGTGGTGAGCGGGGTGATCTCGCTGGGCTTGACCACGAAGGTGTTGCCCGCCGCGAGCGCCGGGGCGATCTTCCAACTGGCCTGCAGCAGCGGATAGTTCCAAGGCGTGATCATCGCGCACACGCCGACCGGCTCGTGCACGACGACGCTGTGGACGTCCGGCGTTCCGGCGTCGACGACCCGGCCCGCGCCTTCCGCCACGACCAGGTCGGCGAAGTAACGGAAGGCGTCGGCGACGCAGTCGACGTCGATGCGGCCCTCCTCGAGGGTCTTGCCCGCGTCCCGGCTCTCCAGCAGGCCGAGCCGTTCCCGGTCGCGCACCAGCAGGTCGGCGACGCGGCGCAGCAGCGCGGCGCGCTCGGCGACGGGCGTGTGCGGCCACGGCCCCTCGTCGAACGCGCGGCGGGCGGCCGCCACCGCCAGGTCCGTGTCCTTCTCGTCGCCCTCCGCGACCACGGCGAACGGCGTCGCGTCCGCGGGGTCGACGATCTCGCGCGTGGCGCCGGAGACGGCTTCCCGCCACTCCCCTCCCACGTGGATGGTCCTCCGCGCCTGCAGGTCGGTTCTGTCCGCCGTGATCGGCATGTTCGGTGCTGCCTTCCGTTCCTGTCCGGTGCCCTTGAGTCACACGGGTGTCACTCATGGGGACCGTGAGCGCTTGCCCGGAAGTACCGGAAGGCATGCGGAATCCGTGGCCGAAAGTGCTCCGTGTCACGGGAGATGCGGACACGGAGCAACAAAACGGGCGACAGTGAGGGCGGACGACGGGGGCGCGGTCGGCGGGCGCGGGTGGCTCAGCCGGGGGCTCAGCCGGGGGGCTCAGTCCTGTCCCGCCGCGCCGCACGACATCCCCGGCGGGCAGAACCAGGCCAGCGCCGTGGTGAGCAGCTTCAGCTCGTCCTCGCGGCCGTCGGCGTCGGGGCCGTAGGCGGCGAGGGCGTAGATCTGCCCGTCCGCGGCGACGAACCGCTCGTCGTAGACGTGCCACGTGCCGACGTCCGGTTCGCCCCTGACCCGGTCGGCCAGGTACTCCAGGCGCGAGCCGGTGAAGCCGGCGCCGTCCAGGTTCTCCAGCGACAGCTTTTCGAAACCGGCCGGTTTCGGCGTCTGCGGGGACAGGAACAGCTCGAACGACGCGTCCGGCGACTCCTCCATCACCTGGTACACCTGCAGCCGGTGCGTGCGGTCCGGGCTGCGGTAGTTGACCACGCGGATGCCGAACTGCGACGCCACGGAGGTGCGCGACCACCCGTCGGGGACGGCGACGCGGAAGCCCTCCTGGTCCTGCTGGACGTGGTAGCCGGAGGGCGGGGCGGTCGGGGCGGTCGGGGACGCGGACAGCGACGGCGGGTCCGTGCCGCCGGTGCCGTAGGACGTCGCACTGCCGCCCGGAGCCGAGGGCGCCGTGGGCGAGCCCGCCGCGTCCGTGTGGTCACCCTTGTCGGCGTTCCCGCCGCCCAGCGTCAGCACCAGGCTCACGGCGACCCCGGCGACGGCGGCGCCGGCCACCACCGACCAGACCGTCCTGCGGTCCACGCCCCACCAGGACGGCACCGGCCGCCGGCCGGACCACCCCGGGTACGGGCCGCTCCCGGTCGGTTCCCCCGGCGCGTGTTCCGGGCCCGCCGGGGGCGGCGGTGTCACCGGTACCGTGGCCGTCACGTCGTCGGCGTCCTCCCAGGACTGGGTCTCCTCGTTCCAGCGGCGGTGTCCCCCGCTCATGATGTGCCCCTCCCGACGGCGCTCACGTTCCGGCGCCTCTCACGACAGCCCCAGCATCCGGGCCACCGTGCCCGCCGAGGCGAGGACGCCCAGCAGGGCCTGCGAGTCGCCGAGCAGGGCCCGCAGGCGTTCCCGGCGTGACGGCCCGGCCTCGCCGGTACGACCGATCTCGTCCTCCGTGCGGGCCAGTTCCTCGTCCAGCGCGGCCGTGTGCTCGTCCGCGCGCACCCGCCGCAGGTCCTCGCGCAGTTCCCGCACCGCCCGCAGCAGTTCCTCGGTGGCCTCGTCGCGGGCCGGCGCCGTGCCGTGGTGGCTTTCGGCGTGCGCGTGGCTGCCGACGGCGAACGTGCTGTGTGAGACGTCCCCGATGCGGACGTTCGGCTCATCCGCCGTGCTCATCGCTGTCGGATCCCTTCTGCGGCGCGGGGCCGCCGTTCGTGGTGGACGCGGCGTGCGCGTGGCTGCCGACGGCGAAGGTGCTTCCCTCGACGGATTCGATGTGCACGCCGCCGTTGCTGATGTTGACCACCTTCTGCACGAACTCGTCCGTCTGGTAACCGTGTTCGGACAGGGCGGTGCGGACTCCGTGCGCGATACGGTCCTGGACGCTGCGCAGGTAGCGGTCGACGTCCATCCGCTGGAAGAGCGAACCGGACGGGGCCGCGCCCAGTTCGCGCACCGACACGGCCGGTCCGTCGACCGGCGCGCTGTCGTAGCCGCCGGTGAGCAGCCGCCAGCCGTAGGCGACGACCTGAGCCAGCGCGACGACGGAGCGCACCGAGGCGGCCGGTACCTGCCCGACGGCCCAGGCGGCCTTGCCGAGGAGGCTGTTGCCGCGGAACTGGTGGGCGGTGCGGTCGGCCTCCTTGAAATCCGACCGGATCGGCATGAGCACGTGCGGGGCGATCTCCAGCATCAGCATGCGGCCCTGGGTGTGGACCCGCACGTAGACGGTGACGACCAGTTCCTCCTCCCAGCCGCCGACCCGGACCCGCAGGAAGTGCCTCCGCTTCTCGGCGCCCTCCTCCACCGCCCGGCTGCGGTGCGTCTCGAACGCCTCCTCGCCGTACGGGGCCTCCTCACGGCGGGCCAGCCCCTCGGCCGGCAGGAACACGCACTCGTCGATCTCCAGCCAGCGCAGCCGGTCGCGCACGGCGTGCCCCGCGTACTCGGGGGGCAGCCGCAGTCCCTCCAGCAGCGGGCGGATGGTGTCCAGGACCGTGCGGTTGCTCATCGGGCGGGGCTTCTCGTCGCGCTTCGGCCGCATCTCCACGGCGAGCACCCAGGTGTCGTGGGCGGAGCCGGCCCCGCAGAACGGGCGCGTCTCGCGGTACATGATCAGCGGTGAGCGCTGCTCCAGCCGGATGCGTGCCCGCAGCCGCCGGAAGCGCTCTCCCTCGGCTCGTTCCGCCGGGTCGGACGCGGCGTCCGGGAAGCGCCGCGGGGACAGCTCGGCGCCGAGCGACCGGACGAGCCGGCTGCGCTGGGCACCCGCGCACAGGGCCACGGCCACGAACATCAGCAGGGCCAGCCAGGCCTGCAGCGGCGTGACCGTGCCGTCGCCGCCGATCATCCGGGTCAGGGCCAGCGGCAGCATCAGCAGCAGTTGCGTCGCGCCGGAGGACTCGCCGGAGGTCCCGTAACCGGAGGAGCCGTCACCGGAGGAGTCGTCGTGGAAAGCCGCGGTGACCGTGGCCACCAGGAAGACCAGCAGCATCAGCCGGCCCAGCCAGCGGAAGAAGAACGCCGTCACCCGGCGTGAGAGCGGAGGGTTCTCCTCGCTGCCGTGGGTGGCGCCGCCCATCGCCAGCAGCAGGCTGGGCACGAGGTAACCCGCGAGGAGGCGGTCGGTGATCAGCAGTCCCACGATCCACAGGCCCACGATCCCGGCGGCCCAGCCCGCCTCGATCCGCCGTGCCCGCAGCGCGTGGGCCAGGACGCGGGCCGCGTCGAAGCCGAGGGAGGGGGCCACGAGCCGCTGCTCGTTGAGATGGAGTTCCTCCAGGACTCGTTCCCGGAAGGACGGGTCCAGGTAGGTGCCCACGCACAGCAGGCGGGTGGCCTCGCTGGCGTGCGGCGGTGGGGGCGGCGGAGGCACACTCGCGGTCGCCGTCTGCGAGTCCCGGGATTGCTGCGGCTGTTGAGGTAATGGAGATGGCTGAGGTACGGACGAGGTACTCATACGGCTCCCCCGATGCGTCAGACGGTTCCGGTACATCGCCGTCTGAGGGTTCATCAGCATAAAGGGGCGTGAGCGGACACGGAGACGCAATCGACGAAAACGCTCTGTGAGGATTCGGCGCGTTCATGGACGGCCGCCGCTCCTTCGAGAAGCGGCCGGCACCGGGGGACGGCGGGCGCGGCTGAAGGGGCGGCGGCCCGCGCCGGGCGGGGCGGCGCGCGTCGAGGCGAGGCGCGTGCGGCGCGGGCGGTGCGGGCGAGACGGGCGGTGCGGTGCGGTGGGTGCTTCCGGTGCGGTGGGCGCCTGCGGCGGGTGACGGAGGTGCGGCAGACGTGTGCGGTGCGGTGGGTGACGGAAGTGCGGCAGGTTGACGGCGGTGACGGACCGGAGGGCGGCGGTGACGGACCGGGGGGACGGCGGCTCCGTTCCGCGCGTCGGGGTGACGCGGCACGGAGCCGGAGCGCGTCTAGGCTCGCGGTATGGATCAGAACGAGGTCGTACTCCGCGCCATCGGCATCCTCACGGAGGCGCAGAACATGTTCGCCGCGCTGAACGAGGACCCGGACGCGGACTACGAGCTGAGCCCGGCGTTCGCCACGCTCATCAACGAGGTGCTGCCCACCGTCCTCGTCCCCGAGGACGCCTCCCCCCGGGAGGCGGCGGAGACGGCGGCCCAGGCGGTGGCGGCCTCCGCGCTGCAGCTGGTGCACGCCTTCGCGTTCCTGTTCTCCGAACTCGCCGACGTCCACGACGCCGGCCACAGCGAGATCAAGTCCGCCGACCTGCTGCAGGACCTCGCGCTGCGCTTCTCCCACCCGCAGCAGGACGAGGACGAGGACGAAGACTGACGGACGCCGGCCCGGGCCGGTTCAGCCGCCCTTCCAGAACCCGGTGAGCGCGGCGGCGAGTTCCTCGGGCGCCTCCTCGGCCATGTGGTGCCCGGAGTCGATCGGCCCGCCGTGCAGCGGGCCGGCGGCCCAGCCGCGCCACACGCCGAGCACGTCGCCGTACAGCTCGGCCATGTCGTCCCGCGTCGCCCACAGCACCTGCAGCGGGCAGCGGACGCACCGGCCGGCCCGCCGGTCGGCCTCGTCGTGCTCCCGGTCGACGCCGAGGCCGGCCCGGTAGTCCTCGCACATCGCGTGCACGGTGGCAGGATCGTGGACGGCGCGCCGGAAGTCCTCGTACGCCTCCCGCCCCATCGGCTCGGGCCCGGCGGTGTACCAGGCGTCGGGGTCGGCGTTGATGATCCGCTCGGCGGGCTTGTCGGTCTGCCCGAGGAAGAACCAGTGCCACCAGCGCGCGGCGAAGGCGGCGTCGCACCGCGCGAGCGCCTCCCCGATCGGCACCGCGTCCAGCACGCTCAGCGCGGTCACCGCCTCCGGGTGGTCCAGCGCCAGCCGGCTCGCCACGTACGCGCCCCGGTCGTGGCCCACCACCGCGAACCGCTCGTGTCCGAGCGCCCGCATCACCGCCACGCAGTCCCGCGCCATGGCCCGCTTGGAGTACGGCAGGTGCCGGTCGTCGGTGGCCGGCTTCGACGACTCCCCGTACCCGCGCAGGTCCGGGCAGACCACGTGGTGGCCGGCCCGCGCCAGCAGCGGCGCCACGCGGTGCCAGGTGGCGTGCGTCCGCGGGTGCCCGTGCAGCAGCAGCACCGCCGGGCCGCTCCCGCCGTGGCGCACCCGCAGCTCGGCCCCGTCCCCCGCGCACCGCGTCAGTTCGAACCCGTCGAAGAACACCCGACCCCCAGCCTCTCGGCGACTCTGCGGCTCCGCGCCCAGTGGCGCCGAGTGCCCGGGAACGGCCGGTCCATGCCAAGGCCCCGGTCCCGAAGGCGGGACAAGGGCCCGAAGGCGGGATGGAGTCCGGAGACGGAATGGGGCCCGAAGGTGGGATGGGGCCCGCAACGCGACGAGTCCCGCCCCGCGCGATGCGGGACGGGACTCAGATCGGAGCGCCGGGCAGGCCTTGCACCTGCATCTCCCCACAGGAAGCGGGGCGTCTTTCCTTGGACCACCAACGCACTGGCGGGAGCCGGGAGTTCCGGCGGCCCGTCGTGTGATCAGTCTAGCGCATGATCGGAGTGGTGCGCGCGGGGCCGGGGCCGGAGGTACGGCCCGTTCCGGCCCCGCGCGCACCGCGTGCCGCCCGGCGGGCGGGCGGCGTGCGCCTCGGTGTGCGGCGCGGCGTGCGCCTCGGGCGCGGTGCGGTGTGCGGTGCGGCCGCGCGGCTCAGATGAGGCCGAGGTTGCGGACCGCCTCGCGCTCGTCCTCGAGCTCCTTGACGGAGGCGTCGATGCGGGCGCGGGAGAAGTCGTTGATCTCCAGGCCCTGGACGATCTCGTACTTGCCGTCCTTGCAGGTGACGGGGAAGGAGGAGATCAGGCCCTCGGGGACGCCGTAGGAGCCGTCGGAGGGAACGGCCATGGAGGTCCAGTCGCCCTCGGGGGTGCCGTTGACCCAGGTGTACACGTGGTCGATGGCGGCGTTGGCGGCGGAGGCGGCCGAGGAGGCGCCGCGGGCCTCGATGATGGCGGCGCCGCGCTTGGCGACGGTCGGGATGAAGTCCTCCGCGAGCCACTTCTCGTCGTTGACGACCTCGGCGGCGTTCTTGCCGGCGACGGTGGCGTGGAAGATGTCCGGGTACTGGGTGGCCGAGTGGTTGCCCCAGATGGTCAGGCGCTTGATGTCGGCGACCGAGGCGCCGGTCTTCTTCGCGAGCTGGGTCAGCGCGCGGTTGTGGTCCAGGCGGGTCATCGCGGTGAACCGCTCGGCCGGCACGTCGGGCGCGGCGGCCTGCGCGATGAGCGCGTTGGTGTTGGCCGGGTTGCCGACGACGAGGACCTTGATGTCGTCCGCGGCGTGGTCGTTGATGGCCTTGCCCTGCGGCTTGAAGATGCCGCCGTTGGCCTCCAGCAGGTCGCCGCGCTCCATGCCCTTGGTGCGCGGGCGGGCGCCGACGAGGAGGGCGACGTTGGCGCCGTCGAAGGCGACGTTCGGGTCGTCGGTGATGTCGATGCCCTGCAGGAGCGGGAAGGCGCAGTCGTCCAGCTCCATGGCCGTGCCCTCGGCGGCCTTCAGCGCCGGGGTGATCTCCAGCAGACGCAGCTTGACCGGCACGTCCGCGCCGAGCAGCTGGCCGGAGGCGATGCGGAAGAGCAGGGCGTAACCGATCTGCCCGGCGGCGCCGGTGACGGTCACGTTCACGGGAGTGCGGGTCATGGCGTTCTCCGTATGAAGCTGGCGGTGGGGCGTCCCTGCCCCGGGGCGGGAACGGATGATCGATCTCTTGGCGTCAAGAGAGATCCAGCGGTCAGGCTATCGCTTCTGGGGCATCCCGGACGGCCGGGGCCGTGTGGCCCGTCCCACAGCATGTCCGCACCGCGCCCGGTGCGGCGCCCCGGGTGCGAAAACGCACGAGGCGGCCGCCCGTCCGGGAGAGAGGGACTGGGGCGGCCGCCATGGGGTTGCCCGGAAACCGGACTCCCGTGGGGGGATGACATCCGCCTGCCCGCCCTCGCGGGAGCCATGCCTGCCGCGCCGGCTTCTTTTCCGCACCGCCACACCTACGACACAGGTGCCGCCCGGGCGCGCCCGCGGGTGCGCCCCCGGTACGGCTACGGCATGCGGCATGCGGCGTACGGCGTACGGCTACGGCGTGCAGCCCCGCTGCCCCGAGGCCAGCGTCGCGCACGCCCGCGCCCGGTCCGGGTCGGAGACGGCGATCATCGGGGTGTACGCGATGGTGTCGCCGCCGGCGTCGACGGTGCCGGTCTCCTGGTGTCGGCCCACGGCGACCCGGACCTCGTCGCCCCCGGTGGCGCCGGTGATGCGGGCCCAGGCGGCGCCGCACGTCCTGCTGTAGCGGACCTCGACCAGGGCGGTGCCGACGGTGACGGACCGCGCGGTGGTGACGTGCCTGCCGCTGCACCCCATCGCCTCGGCGTCCTTGCCGGTGCAGTCGGCGCCGCCGCACTTCACACCCGCCGACAGGCTCCGGTGGGCGCCGGCGGAGCGGCTGGGCGGGGCGGGGGCGCCCTCGGGCCCGGTGTCGCCACCGCCCCGGGTGAGGAGGAGGGCGCCCGCGATGAGCGCGGCGGTGCCGGCGGCGGCCGCCAGGAACGTCGTCAGCCGCCGCCGGGCCGACGCGCGGGCCGTGTCGTCCGGGGCGGGGACGTTCGGTGCGGGGGCGTCCGGCGCGGGGACGTTCGGCGTGGGGCCGTCCGGCGCGGGGGCGTCCGGCGCGGGCACGGCCGTACCGGCGCCGCCCGCGGGGGACGGCCCCCGGTGTCCGGCCACGCCCCACGAGGTACCCCGGGCGGCGGGCGGCCGGACCGGGTCGGCCTCCGCCGCCGTCGGCTGCGGCGGGATGGTCGGCGCCACCCCGGCGGGCCCGGCGACGCCGGGGGGCACGGTGGCGCGGCCGCCCCCACGGACCGCCGTACCGTCCTCCTTGCCGCCGGTCTCCTCGGCGCCGCCGGTTCCCTTGGCGCCCGTGGCGTCGGCCGGGAACGCGGTGAGCTGTTCGCCGAGCGCGGCGCGGGCCTGGGAGACGCGGACGGCCTCCATCGTGCGGTCGTGCCGCATCTCGGCGCGGCTCCAGGCGCGTTCGGCCAGCTCCCACAGGGTGGTGAGGTGGACGGGGTGGACGCCGGTGACCTCGGCCAGGGCGACGACGGCGCCCTTGGGTGCCAGGAGCCGGCCGTTCAGGTACCGCTCCCAGGACGTCTTGCTGTAGCCCGTGCGGTCGGCCAGCGCGGCGACGCTCAGTCCGCCGCGGTCCACGAGCCGCCGCAACTGGCCGATGAACTCCCTTATCTGCGGATCGAGATCCTCCGGCAAGGCCCTCCAACGAGGCATTGCTCCCCCCCTCTTCCCCCGGTGTGTGCTGACTGGTCCCCCGCCGCGGCGCCGGGCCCCGGCTCCCGTTCGAGTCCCCGTTGTGGCTACCCACGGGGAGGCGCCCGGCCAGGACCGCGGTTCCCGGCCCGGGGGTGCACGGGAGCGCACGGCAGCGCACGGGAGCGTGCGGGAGTGCACAGGGGCAGGCGGGCACCGCCGCGCCCCTCGGCGCTCACCGTCCACCGTCCACGGTCCCCGATCCACGGTACGCAGTCGCGGCCGGTGCGGTCGGGGACAGCGCCAACTTGTCGGCACACCACGCACATCGGCACACCGCGCACATCGGCACACCACGCACACGGATGCCGCCCCACCGGCTCCGGTGCATGACGAATGCATGACGAAACCGGCGGTCCGCCCGGTTCCGCGGCGGCCGCGGCTGTGGCCGCGCCGGGACACCGTGCCGGAACCGTCACCGCCGGGACACAGCCCACGGACAGGCGTTGAACAGGCCGTTCGGGGTGCAGGAGGGTGGAGCGCGCGGCGGCGGCCCGTCCCCGCTACCGCTGCCGCGCGCGGGTTCCAGCCTCCGCCCTCGACGA
>NZ_BMWH01000027.1:52200-107596 GCF_014651135.1 Streptomyces echinoruber | reverse complement strand
GGCGGGCCCGGCCTTCCAGGGCACGATCAAGTCGGCGGTGGCGTTCGGGGCGCTGCTCTCCCAGGGGATCGGGGACACGATCCGGGTGTCGCTGAGCGCGCCGCCGGCGGAGGAGGTCAAGGTCGGCATCGCGATCCTGGAGGCGCTGGGGCTGCGCCGGCGGCGGCTGGAGATCGTCTCGTGCCCGTCGTGCGGGCGGGCGCAGGTGGATGTGTACAAGCTGGCGGAGGAGGTCACCGCGGGCCTTCAGGGCATGGAGGTGCCGCTGCGGGTGGCGGTGATGGGCTGCGTGGTCAACGGGCCCGGCGAGGCCCGCGAGGCCGACCTCGGCGTGGCCTCCGGCAACGGCAAAGGGCAGATCTTCGTCAAGGGCGAGGTCATCAAGACCGTCCCCGAGTCGAAGATCGTCGAGACCCTCATCGAGGAGGCGATGAAACTCGCCGAGCAGATGCAGGCCGACGGCGTGGACGGCGCCCCCTCCGTCACGGGGACACCGACAGTGACAGTGAGTTGAAGCACCACGGCACGGACCGAGAGGGGGCCCAGCGTGACCATTCTGGAGAACGTCCGGGGACCGCGCGACCTGAAGGCGCTGTCCGAAACGGAACTCGGTGAACTGGCCGAAGAGATACGCGAGTTCCTGGTGCAGGCGGTCGCCAGGACCGGCGGTCACCTCGGGCCCAACCTGGGGGTGGTGGAACTCACCATCGCGCTCCACCGGGTCTTCGAGTCGCCCACCGACCGCATCCTGTGGGACACCGGCCACCAGAGCTATGTCCACAAGCTCCTGACGGGACGTCAGGACTTCTCGAAGCTGCGCGGCAAGGGCGGCCTGTCCGGCTACCCCTCCCGTGCCGAGTCCGAGCACGACGTCATCGAGAACAGCCACGCCTCCACCGCGCTCGGCTGGGCCGACGGCCTCGCCAAGGCGCGGCAGGTACAGGGCGGGACGGGCCACGTCGTCGCCGTCGTCGGCGACGGCGCCCTGACCGGCGGCATGGCCTGGGAGGCGCTGAACAACATCGCAGCCGCCAGGGACCGGCCGCTGATCATCGTCGTCAACGACAACGAGCGCTCCTACGCCCCGACCATCGGCGGCCTCGCCAACCACCTGGCGACCCTGCGCACCACCGACGGCTACGAGAAGGTCCTCGCCTGGGGCAAGGAGGTCCTGCAGCGCACGCCCGTCGTCGGCACCACCGTCTACGAGGCCCTGCACGGCGCGAAGAAGGGCTTCAAGGACGCCTTCGCCCCGCAGGGCCTGTTCGAGGACCTGGGCCTGAAGTACGTCGGCCCCATAGACGGCCACGACATCCGGGCCGTGGAGTCGGCGCTGCGCCGCGCGAAACGCTTCCACGGCCCCGTCCTCGTCCACTGCCTCACCGAGAAGGGCCGCGGCTACGAACCCGCCCTCGCGCACGAGGAGGACCACTTCCACACCGTCGGCGTGATGGACCCGCGCACCTGCGCGCCGCTCGCCCCGGCCGGCAGCCCCTCCTGGACCTCCGTCTTCGGCGACGAGATGGTCAGGATCGGCGAGGAGCGGGACGACGTCGTCGCGATCACCGCGGCCATGCTGCACCCGGTGGGTCTGGGCGGGTTCGCCGAGAGGTTCCCGGACCGGGTGTGGGACGTGGGCATCGCCGAGCAGCACGCCGTCGTCTCCGCGGCCGGCCTGGCCACCGGCGGCCTGCACCCGGTGGTCGCCGTCTACGCCACCTTCCTCAACCGCGCCTTCGACCAGGTGCTGATGGACGTCGCGCTGCACCGCTGCGGGGTCACCTTCGTGCTGGACCGGGCCGGCGTCACCGGCACCGACGGGCCCTCGCACAACGGCATGTGGGACATGTCGGTCCTGCAGGTCGTGCCCGGCCTGCGGATCGCCGCCCCGCGCGACGCCGACCAGCTGCGCGCCCAACTGCGCGAGGCCGTCGCCGTGGACGACGCGCCCACGCTGGTGCGCTTCCCGAAGGAGTCCGTCGGCCCGGCGATCCCCGCGATCGACCGCGTGGGCGGCATGGACGTGCTGCACCGGGACGAGCAGGCGCAGGTCCTGCTGGTCGCGGTCGGCGTGATGGCGCCGGTGTGCCTGCAGGCCGCCGACCTGCTGCGCGCCCGCGGCATCGGCTGCACCGTCGTCGACCCCCGCTGGGTCAAGCCCGTCGACCCCGCGCTGCCGCGGCTGGCCGCCGGGCACCGCATGGTCGCCGTCGTCGAGGACAACAGCCGCGCCGCCGGGGTCGGTTCGGCGGTGGCCCTGGCGCTCGGGGACGCCGAGGTCGACGTGCCGGTACGGAGGTTCGGCATCCCCGAGCAGTTCCTCGCGCACGCCAAGCGCGGCGAGGTGCTCGCCGACATCGGCCTCACCCCGGTCGACATCGCGGGCCGCATCAGCGGCAGTCTCGCCGTCCGGCGGCAGGCGGAGGCGGCCCGCGCAGGGGCCGGCGCCGTCGCCGCGCAGGCCGGTGCCGTGCTGGAGGAGGCCGTGGCCGTGCCGGTGCCGGCCGACGGCAGTCAAGGAGAGAACTGAATGACCACGGAGTTCGACCTCGGCGCCCTGCTGGCCGAGCGCGGAGCCGAGCGCTACGAGCTGCACGCGAAGTACCTCAACCACCAGCTTCCGCGCATGCTGCACACCATCGGCTTCGACAAGGTCTACGAGCGCGCCGAGGGCGCCTACTTCTGGGACGCCGACGGCAACGACTACCTGGACATGCTCGCCGGATTCGGGGTGATGGGCCTGGGCCGCCACCACCCCGTGGTACGCAAGGCGCTGCACGACGTCCTCGACCTCGGTCTCGCCGACCTGACCCGCTTCGACTGCCAGCCGCTGCCCGGGCTGCTGGCGGAGAAGCTGCTCGCGCACAGCCCGCACCTGGACCGCGTCTTCTTCGGCAACAGCGGCACCGAGGCGGTCGAGGGCGCGCTGAAGTTCGCCCGGTACGCCACCGGCCGGCCGCGCGTGCTGTACTGCGAGCACGCCTTCCACGGCCTGACCACCGGCGCGCTGTCCGTCAACGGCGAGGCCGGCTTCCGCGACGGCTTCGCCCCGCTGCTGCCGGACACGGCGATCCCGCTCGGCGACCTGGACGCGCTGGAGCGGGAGCTGCGCCAGGGCGACGTCGCCGCCCTGATCGTGGAGCCGATCCAGGGCAAGGGCGTGCACGAGGCCCCGCCCGGCTACCTGCGCGCCGCGCAGGAGCTGCTGCACCGGCACAAGGCGCTGCTGATCGCCGACGAGGTGCAGACCGGGCTGGGGCGCACCGGGGACTTCTACGCCTACCAGCACGAGGAGGGGGTGGAGCCGGACCTGGTGTGCGTGGCCAAGGCCCTCTCCGGCGGCTACGTGCCCGTCGGCGCCACCCTGGGCAAGGACTGGATCTTCAAGAAGGTCTACTCGTCCATGGACCGGGTGCTGGTGCACTCGGCGAGCTTCGGCTCCAACGCCCAGGCCATGGCGGCCGGCCTGGCCGTGCTGACGGTAATGGAGAACGAGCAGATCGTGGCGAACGTCCGCGCCACCGGCGAGCTGCTGAAGTCCCGGCTGGCCGCCCTCGTCGACACCTACGAACTGCTCGCCGACGTCCGCGGCCGGGGCCTGATGATCGGCATCGAGTTCGGCCGGCCCGCCTCGCTGAAGCTGCGCAGCCGCTGGACGATGCTGCAGGCCGCCCGCAAGGGCCTGTTCGCGCAGATGGTCGTCGTGCCGCTGCTGCAGCGCCACCGGATCCTCACCCAGGTCTCCGGCGACCACCTGGAGGTGATCAAACTGATCCCGCCGCTGATCATCGGCGAGAAGGAGGTGGACCGCTTCGTCGACGCCTTCACCGCCGTGATGGACGACGCCCACGGCGGCGGCGGACTGATCTGGGACTTCGGCAGGACGCTGATCAAGCAGGCGGTCGCCAACCGGTGACCGGCGGGGGCGCCCGCCGGTCACCGGCGGGAGTCGTCCACTGGTGGCCGGCCGGGGGCACCCACCGGCGGCCGGCAGGGATCGCCCACCGGTGGCCGCGACGGACGCGGTTTGCCTGTGAGGCAAAAAATTTGCCCTTGAGGCAAACCGGCGGCTGAATGGGGGCATGAGCTCCTCCCCGTCCGGGCCGGCGCCCGAGGTGGGCGGCGACCTGCCCGCCGTGGCGCCCCGCCTGCGCGCGCTGCGGCGTCGTACGGCCCTCACCCTGGAGGCCGCCGCGCGCGCCGCCGGGCTGTCGCCCGCGCACCTGTCCCGGCTGGAGACCGGGCAGCGCCAGCCCTCGCTGCCGGTGCTGCTCACCCTCGCCCGCGTCTACGGTACGACCGTCTCGGAGCTGCTGGGCGAGACGCCCGCGGGCCGGGACGCCGTCGTACGGGCCGCCGGCACGGCACCGACCGAGGCCGGCGGCTGGCGGTACTGGCCGGCCGGCGCCCCCGGCCGCGGCATGCAGGCCCTGCGGGTGCACGTGCCGTACGGCTCCCAGGGCGACATGGTGCGGGTGCACCCCGGCGAGGAGTGGCTGTACGTCCTGCGGGGCCGGCTCCGGCTGCGCCTCGGCGACAGCGCGCACCGGCTCGCGCCCGGCGACAGCGCGCACTTCGACTCGCTCACCCCGCACCGGATCGTCGCCGAGGACCACGACGGGGTGGAGCTCTTGTTCGTCCACACCCTGCTGCAGAGTCCCACGGCCGCCCTGTGCCTGGGCCCCACCACCGGAGAGACGCCGTGAGCAACCTGGAGGAGAAGTTCCCGCGCGCCCTGTGGATCCGGCTCGTCATCTACATCGCCGTCGGGCACCTCTTCGCGGCCTTCATCTGGCTGCTGTTCGAGATCGGCGCGAAGTGACGGCCGCCGGGATCAGTCCAGCAGCCGCGCTCGCAGCCGCTCCCGCACCTCGGCGGTGACCTTCAGCCCCTGCTCCAGGTAGGCGTCGACCCCGCCCCAGGTCTCCTCGATGGCCTCCCAAGCCGCCGTCAGGTACTCCGCGCGCGCGTCGAACAGGGGGCTGAGCAGCTCCATGACCTCGGGGGAGTAGGCGGAGGCGGACGAGCCGCTGCGGTGCACCTTGTAGCGGCGGTGCTTGGCGTTGGACTTGAGGTAGTCCTCCAGGATCGCGTCCCGCTCCACGCCCAGGGCGAGCAGCGTCACGGCGACGGACAGCCCGGCGCGGTCCTTGCCGGCCGCGCAGTGCATCAGGACGGGGACGCTGTCGTCGGCCAGCGCGTGCAGCACCCGGGAGTGCTCGGCGGTGCGCCGGGTGACGATCGCCCGGTAGGAGGCGATCATCCGGGCCTCCGCGCGGCCCTCGGACAGCAGCTCCCGCAGCTGGTCGATGTCGCCGTCGCGGACCATCCGCCAGAACTCGGCGCCGTCGGCCGGGTCGGACAGCGGCATGTTCACGTTGCGCACGCCGGGCAGTTCCACGTCCGGCCCCTCCAGCCGGATGTCGGCGGCGTTGCGGAAGTCGAAGATCGTGTGCAGGCCGAGGGAGGCGAGGAACGCGGCGTCCTCCTCGGTGGCGTGCGCCAGGTGGCCGCTGCGGTACAGCACGCCGTGCCTGACCCGGCGTCCGTCCACGGTCGGCAGCCCGCCCACGTCGCGGAAGTTGCGCACTCCGGTCAGCTCGGGTTCGGTCGACGGGACCTGCTGCGTCACAGGAGCTCCTCCCCTTTTCGATCCCGCCGGCGCGGCCCGGGTGCGATGGCCGGCGGGGCGTCTCGACCATACGGCATTCGTCATACGGCATCCGTGCACGGACCACCGAGGTCGTCCACCGGCGGTCGTGAGGCGTCGTACCGATGCTGTCCCGCCTCCGCGAGGGGGCTGTGAGGGGCCGCGAGGGGCCGCGAGGGGGGCGGGAGAGGCGCGCAAATAGGCTGGTTATCAAACGCATTGAGTATTTCTGTCCGAATTGGAGCTTTCGCTCCAACTCGCTCCGGAATAAGGGGAGCTGGGGCGGGTCACGTGAGGAGCTTCATATCCGTGACCGAGCGTTGCCCGTCATGTTCACGTAATATGTGCAATTCCGCAGGGAATTGGGCGGACTTCAGGCCCGGGGTGCACGCAGGGTGACCGGGCTCTCCGCTTCCGGATCACGGAAGAGTCCCGTCGCCGCGCAACCTTCGCTTGTCCCCGTGCGTCCAGGTCGCTTACGTTCCCCTCCGATCCGGGCGGAACGCCGAATCCTGCCGCCGCCCGGGGACCGTACCCGACCACCCGTGCACGGCAGGAGCGGGGGACCCACAGGTACGACCGCCTGTCCCGGTTCCCGGAACAGGCTAGGGGTGAAGCCGCGTCCCACGCGGCCGGGCAGCTCCAGCCCGAACCCGACAGCTCACCTCGCAGGCGCCGGAGAGGAATGCGTCATGCCCGCGAAGGGTAAGCACCGCCGTCCCAAGACCCAGCGTCTGATCCGTTCGCTCGCCGCCGCCGGCACCGGCGGTGCCGCGCTCGCCCTGCCCCTCGTCGGGGCCGCCGGGGCGCACGCCGCCACCCCGCAGCAGCCGGTCCAGGCCGGCACGGTCGCCCAGCGGCAGGCCGCCGCCCCTCAGGCGGCCACCCCGGGCGCCGGCCCGCGCACTTACACGGTCAAGGCCGGTGACTGCCTGGCGAGCATCGCCGACGAGCAGCACGTCAGCGGCGGCTGGAAGAAGCTCTACCAGGACAACCGGCAGGCCGTCGGTGACGATCCGTCGCTCATCCACCCCGGCCTGAAGCTGATCCTCGGCAAGAAGGCGGCGTCCGCCTCGCACGCTTCCGCCCCCCGGCGCACCGCGGGCGCCACCGCCAAGGCGCCGGCCGCCAAGGCCCCCGCCGTCAAGATGATGGCCGCCGAGGTTTCCCCCGCCGGTTCCGCCGGCGGCTACACCCTGCCCGTGTCCGGCGCCACCATCGGCACCGGCTACCACGTCGCGGGCAGCATGTGGTCCAGCGGCTACCACACCGGCGTCGACTTCGTCGTCCCGACCGGCACCCCCGTCAAGGCGATAGCCGCCGGCACCGTCGTCTCCGCCGGCTGGGGCGGCGCGTACGGCAACCAGGTCGTCATCAAGCTCGCCGACGGCCACTACGCGCAGTACGCCCACCTGTCGCAGATCTCCGTCTCGGCCGGCCAGAGCGTCGGCAAGGGCCAGCGGCTGGGCCTGTCCGGCGCCACCGGCAACGTCACCGGCCCGCACCTGCACTTCGAGATCCGCACCACGCCGAACTACGGCTCCGACATCGACCCGGTCGCCTACCTGCGCGCACACGGCGTGACCGTCGGCTGACGCCGGGCCCGCCGCACCCGCTCCGCCCGACACGCCGCCGAGGGCCGGACCCCGACACCCGGGGTCCGGCCCTCGGCGGCGTGCGGCCAACACCCTTCGGGCCGACCGCATTCCCGGCCGGCCCGCTCGCGGGAAGTGGTTCATCTCACCGGACGTCAACACCCGCCTACGGTCGCGTAAGTCACATTCGACGGTGAAAGATGGGCCGATGTGGCAGACGATTCGAAGAATGACAGCAGATCAGTGATCGGGTCGTACGTGGCGGTGGGGGACAGCTTCACCGAGGGAGTCGGAGACCCCGGCCCCGACGGGCGGTTCGTCGGGTGGGCCGACCGGCTGGCGGTGATGCTGGCGGACCTGCGGCCCGAGGGGGACTTCCCGTACACGAATCTCGCCGTCCGCGGCAAACTGCTCGACCAGATCGTCGCGGACCAGGTCCCGCGGGCCGTCGAACTCGCCCCGGACCTGGTGACCTTCTGCGCCGGCGGCAACGACATCATCCGTCCCGGCACCGACCCGGACGACGTGGCGGAGCGGTTCGAGAAGGCGGTCGCCCGGCTCGCCTCCGCGGCCGGCACCGTCATGGTGGCCACCGGCTTCGACACGCGCGACGTGCCGCTGCTCAAGCACCTGCGTGGGAAGATCGCCACGTACAACGGGCACGTCCGCGCCATCGCCGACCGCTACCACTGCCCCGTGCTGGACCTGTGGTCGCTCAAGGCCGTCCAGGACCGGCGCGCCTGGGACGAGGACCGGCTGCACCTGTCGCCCGAGGGGCACACGCGCGTGGCGCTGCGCGCCGGTCAGGTCCTCGGCATCGACGTGCCCGCCGACCCCGAGCAGCCCTGGCCGCCGCTGCCGCCCCGCGGCACCCTCGAGATCCGCCGCGACGACGTCCACTGGGCCCGGCACCACCTCGTGCCCTGGATCGGCCGCCGCCTGCGCGGCGAGTCCTCCGGCGACCACGTGACGGCCAAGGGCACCCTGTCGCCGGCCGACATCAAGATGCGGATCGCCTCGGTGGCGTGAGGCATGAGGCGCGAAGCGTGAGGGCGGGGGCGGCGCGAGCGTGTTTTCCGCCGCCTCCGGTTCCGCCGTTCCCGCCCCCGGTTCCACCGCCCCCACCGCCGGTTCCGTGCCGCGGACCCGGTGAGCCGGGCCCGCCCATAGCCGCGGACCCGGTGAGCCGGGCCCGCCCATAATGGAAGACCTCTGCCGACTCCACCTGGAGGTGCCGTGGCCGCCGTCCCGTCATCGATCTCCCGGCTGCGCGCGCTGCGGCCCGCGGCCTTCGGCGCCGACCCGAGCGGTGAGCGCATGGCGCGCATCCGCAGATCGCCGCACTTCAAGAACGGCGTGTTCCAGAACCCGGGTGGCGAGGCCCGTACCCGTCCGTCCGGTTCGGCACGGGATTTCGCCAAGGTCTTCCTCGACCGGCAGCAGCGGCCCCGCCGCAGCCCCGCCGGCACGGTCCCGGTGCACGCCACGACCCTGGCCGACCTCGCCCGCCCCCCGGCCACCGGGCTGCGGCTGACGTGGATGGGCCACTCCAGCGTGCTGGCCGAGATCGACGGGCACCGGGTGCTGTTCGACCCGGTGTGGGGCGAGCGCTGCTCCCCGTTCCCCTTCGCCGGGCCCCGGCGCCTGCACCCGGTTCCCGTGCCCCTGGCCGCGCTCGGCCCGGTCGACGCGGTGGTCATCTCCCACGACCACTACGACCACCTCGACCTGCCCACCGTCAGGGAACTGGCCGGCACGGACACCGTGTTCGCCGTGCCCCTCGGCGTCGGCGCCCACCTCGAGCACTGGGGCGTGTCCGCCGACCGCCTGCGCGAACTCGACTGGCACGAGGAGACGAAGGTCGGCGGACTCACCCTGACCGCCACCCCAGCCCGCCACTTCTGCGGCCGCGGCCTGCGCAACACCCAGCACACCCTGTGGGCCTCCTGGGCCGTCGCCGGCCCCGAGCACCGCATCTACCACAGCGGCGACACCGGCTACTTCGACGGTTTCCGGGACATCGGCGCGGCCCACGGGCCGTTCGACGCGACGATGATCCAGATCGGGGCCTACTCCGAGTTCTGGCCCGACATCCACATGACGCCCGAGGAGGGCATGCGCGCCCACCTCGACCTGCAGCAAGGCCGGCCGAGCGGGGTCATGCTGCCGATCCACTGGGGCACATTCAACCTCTCGTTGCATCCCTGGGCCGAGCCGGGGGAGTGGACGCTGGCCGCGGCCGGCGCGGTCGGACAGGCGGTCGCCGTCCCCGTTCCAGGCCAGCCCTTCGAGCCCGCTGGAATCCTCCCCACGCGCCCCTGGTGGCGGGATGTGTCCCTGCCGCTGAACCGCGAGTGGCCCGTTCCGGAGATCACTCCGGTGGCGTCTCGTGACGACCTCGACCTTGTGGACGAGGGCTGACGTGGATGAGCTGAAGCGCGTGTACATGAAGGCCCACCTGCGTTTGGCGACGGCAACGCCGTCGCGTTCCGGCGTGCACTTCCACGACGACGCTTCGCGCGCCGGCAAGATCTACATCGGCTATGGCGGTCCCTTCCTGACCAACACCCGCACCTGATTTCCCAGCAGTCACGGAACGCGCCGCCCGTGCCCCTCGCGCGCCCCCCGTGCGCACTGAACCGACCCCTTTGCCTCCAGTAACGCTGTGTCTGCGGTGATCCACCGCCCGAGACCACAGCCTGGAGGGGGACGAGGTGCCGGAGGAATGGGTACGGGTTCTCGTGGCGGACTTCGGAGCCGAGTGCAGGGAGCGTCTGCGGTTCAGCGACACGGAGGCGTCCATCAGTCTGCCGGTGGCGAAGCTGGTGGAAGCTTTCGGGACACGTTGGAAGCTGAGTCCTCGCCTTCACCCCGAGTACCCCTTGCCCGAGGCCCGGGTGCGCCCGGACTACGCGGTGGAGACCTCGGGACGCATCACCGGCTTCTTGGAGCTGAAGGCACCTGGACACGACGTCACACCCGACGGCTTCACGAAGCGGGACCGTGAACAGTGGGAGCTGATGCGTCGGCTACCCAACGTGCTGTACAGCAACGGCCACACCTGGTGTCTGTACCGAGGCGGTTCGTGGCCTCTCCGCACGGTCCGGCTCGACGGTGATCTCTACCGGTCCGGCAGACGGCTGCGTACCAGTGAAGTCGACGGTGCGGCCTTTCGGGATCTGCTGCGGGAGTTTCTCGGATGGCAGCCGCAACGCATCACCACCGTAGGTCAGTTGGTGACGTCCATCGCTCCACTGTGCCAGTACCTGCGCGAGGAGGTGCTGGAGCAGCTTGCCCTCGAACGCAGAGCACCAGACGGCCCTCGCAGCCGACGGCGTGTCCCCAAGCCCTTCACCGCTCTCGCGCACCACTGGAGCAAGGTGCTCTTCCCCTCGACCGATGGACAGGACCCCGACCACCTCTTCGCCGACCGCTACACCCAGACGATCGCCTTCGCCCTGCTGCTGGCCCGTATCGAGAACGTACCGCTCGCCGGCCGGAACTTCGGTGACATTGCACGTGAGTTGAAAGCCGAGAACACGGTCATGGGCCGAGCCCTGCAGCTCCTTACGGAGACGGTGGACGCCGAGTTCACCCGTCGCATCGACACGCTCGTGCAGGTCATCGACGCTGTCGACTGGGAGGCGATCCGAGCCCGGAAGCCCGACGCCCACGTTTATCTCTACGAGAATTTCCTCCAGGAATACGACCGCGAGCTGCGTAAACGCTCCGGTACTTACTACACTCCGCCACGTCTCGTGAAGGAGATGGTCCGCTTCACCGACGCCGTACTGCGCACCCGTCTGGGTTGCGTGAAGGGGTTCGCCGACGAACAGGTGACGATCGTCGACCCCGCCATGGGCACGGGTACATTCCTCAGCGAGATCATCGACAGGGTCGCCGAAGAGCGCTCCCGGCGTGGGGAGGGGTTCCGCGGCGAAGCGGTGGAACAACTGGCGGGCCGGCTGATCGGCTTCGAGCGTCAGATGGCCGCCTACGCGGTCGCCCAGATGAGGATCACCCAGACCCTCCGCGATCAAGCCACCGACACTCAACTCGGCGATCTGCGACTCCATCTCGCCGACACCCTTGCAGACCCCTACGAGAGGGCCACGCTCTTCACGTTCCTGCCCGATGGCGATCCTCTGGTCGAGAACACCCGCAAGGCGGACTGGATCAAACGTGAGCAGAAGGTCACCGTCATGATCAGCAACCCACCGGACCGGGAGAGAGCCGAGGGGGAAGGCGGATGGGTGGAGAAAGGCCGCGAGGGTGACTACAGAGCACCTCTGCTTAATGACTTCCGCCTCGGCGGCAGAAACGGGGTGCACGAGAACAAGCTCAAGAACCTGTACGTTTACTTCTGGCGCTGGGCCACCTTCAAGGTATTCGAACAGCATCGTTCCGAGTCGGACCGCGGAATCGTCGCCTTCATCAGTACCGCGGGCTTCCTCAGCGGGCCCGGTTTTCGGGGGATGAGGAAGTACCTGCGTGAGACTTGTTCGGAAGGATGGATCATTGACCTCAGCCCCGAGGGAATCCAGCCACCGATACGGACGCGCCTCTTCGAAGGCGTACAGCAGCAATTGACCATCGCCGTGTTCGTTCGCAGCCGGGGGGACATCGAACCCGCCCATATCAGGTACGTTGCCCTGGACGGCACGCGTGAGGAGAAATACGCGAAGCTTGAGGCTCTCGGGCCGGACAGTGATCAGTGGCGGTCGGTGCGCCAGGACGCCTGTGCCCCGTTCACGCCCGCGGCACACGGAGCATGGGATACCTATCCCGCATTGGATGATCTGCTGCCATGGACAGTGCCCGGCATCTTGCCGAAGCGGACGTGGGTCTACTCCCCGGACCCCGACACGCTGCGTTCCCGGTGGCGGAGGTTGACCACCGAGACGGACATCGCCGAGAAGCGTGTTTTGTTCAGGGAGACCCAGGGCCGTACCGTCGACCGGCCGGTCAAGCCCCTCCCGGGCTCAGCACAACGGAGGCGATCGATGCTGGAGGCGGGTCCCGAGTGTCCAGAGCCGGTGCCGGTCGCCTTCCGCCCTTTCGATCGACAGTGGATCATTCCGGACAACAGGGTCCTCGACAGATGCTCGCCGGAGCTGTGGGAGAGCCGGGCCGAGGGGCAGATTTACATCGTGGAGAAGCACTCCGAACGTTTCGGTGGCGGCCCTGCCACTCTGTTCACCGCGTTGATGCCGGATATGCATCACTTCACTGGCTGGGGCGGTGGCAGAGTAATCCCCCTCCTGCAGAAGGATGGCACCCCCAATGTGACTCCCGGCCTTCTCCAGCACCTTCGCAACTCCTTCGGCGGTCTGTCTGTCACTGCCGAGGACTTGGCCGCGTACATTGCCGCAATCACGGCCCATCCCGGTTTCCGCTCCCGCTTCGACGACGAACTCACCACCAACGGCGTCCGCGTACCACTCACCGGTGACGCCGCACTGTGGTCGGAGGCGCTGCATATCGGGCGGAAGGTGATCTGGGCTTCGACTTTCGGAGAGAGGTTTGTGGACCCGGTGGCGGGGAGGCCCCATGGGCCCGAGCAGGTCTGGACAACCGCGCAGCCGACGATCACGTACCGAAGGCAGGTTGGTAGGGATGAGCTGCCCGAGAGCTTCGTCTATGATCCCGACAAACTCGAACTCCACTTCGGCCAGGGCGTCTTCGGGCCGGTGACTCAAGAGATGAGGGATTACCGGGTCAGCGGGCAGAACGTCCTTGACGGCTGGTTGAAACGCAGGACGGGGCCGCCGTCTCGCAGGGCTGTCAGCCAACTGGACCTCATCCGTCCCGACCGGTGGCGCCCCATCTGGAGCGAGGAACTCCAGTACGTGCTCGCCGTCCTGTGGCATCTGGTCGAGTTGCAGTCGGCTCAGGACGAGCTGCTCGATGGTGTTCTCATGTCACCGCTCATCAGCGTCTCCGAGCTGCAGCGTCGGAACGTCCTGCCCGTCCCGGACACCGCACGTCGTTCCGCTCCCGCACCGATACAAACCGATCCCATCCCCGGGACCGAGGGGATCGAGACACGCGAGCCGCACGCCGTCAGGCCACTCACCGCGGAAAGGGAATCTCCGGCCACCGCTCCGATGACGCGGTCACGGAGGAGCCGGAAACCCGGCGCTACGCAGCCACCCCGTAGGAAGCGGCAAGACCCGTAGAGTTGTTGCCTGAACCCGGTGCCATGGGTGAAGTTTTGGAGCAACGGCCCGGCTCAGGAGTGGGAGAGCCATCGTGAGCGGCGGCCGGTGGGTGACGGCCGCGGTCCTGGCGTGTTGGCGACAGTTGAATACAAACCCACCGGGGTCAACCCCCGGTACGGTCACCGCATGTGAACTACCAGAGCCAAGAACGGCGTGTGGCCCGACATCCACATGACGCCCGAGGAGGGCATGCGCGCCCACCTCGACCTGCAGGGCGGCGCGGCACGGGCTGATGCTGCCGATCCACTGGGCGACCTTCAATCTGGCCCCGCACCCGTGGGCCGAGCCCGGCGAGGGCACGCTCGCCACCGCCCACGCGGCCGGCGCCCGCATCGCCCTGCCCCGCCCCGGTGAGCCCTTCGAGCCTTCCGGGAAGGTCCCCGGCGACCCCTGGTGGCGTGGCGTCGCCCTGGCCCCGGCCGGCGGCTGGCCGGTCTGGCCCGCGGTGGGCGAACTCGACCTGGCGGCGGACTCCTGACCCGCGCCCGCCGGACACCCCGTCCCGCGGTGCCCCCTGATGCCGGACCGGCCGTGTTTTTCGTTTTTCGCCCGCCGTCGGTCCGTTGCCGCCCGGGCCGGTGCGGCGGCGCCGGAACACCCCTGAACCGTGGCCCGAGGTGGCACGGAGAGTGACGAAACGAAGGATGCCCGGGGGCGTTCGTGCGGGCCGGGGAGTGTTCGGGGCGCCTCGTCGCGTCGGCCGCGCCTGCCCGGGCGGTGTCGGGCGGCGACGGGCACTGGGAGGGGTCGCGCCCGCCACTTCTCGTTCGTGACCGGTTCTGACCAGCTCCGATTGTTTCTCTTCGGGTGACGGTCACGGGTCCAGCGGGCTCATCGGTCTGTCGTACGAACGCTCATACCAGAGCGGGACGCTGTGCGGGGGACTTTGTCAACTGCCCACCGCACGTGATGCGCGGGCAACTACTGTGAGTGTCCGTCGGGCGACGAAGGGCCGTGCCGCGGTTCCCCGCCGGCCGACGCCGCGCCGACGCATGCCCGCGCCGCGCGGACGCACACGGCACGCCGGGAGTGCCGCGCGGACCGGCCGGCACGGCCCGCGGGACCCCGCCGGCACCAGGCCCGACGGACCGACGGACCAGTACGAGGACCCAGATGGCTCACCTCCGCGCACCGGCCGCCCCCCGCGCAGACCGCCGCGAGGGCGGACGGCACGGGCGGCCGGTCTCCCGCACCGCCCCCACACCGCGCGAGACCCCGATGCGGTCCCTGTGGCCCCCACTGCTGCGCCTGGCGGTGCTGCCGCCGACCGCGGTCGCGCTCGGCGCCACCGCGGCCGTGCTCTACACCGTCCGCTCCACCGGGGCACGACCCGCCCCGACCCTGTGGGCCGTGCTCGCCGGCGCCGTCTCGGTCACGCTCGCCGGCATCCTCGTCGCCGCCGTCGCCGCGCGCCGCACCGCCGCCTCCGTACGCGACCGCGTCGACGCGCTGCGGCACGACTGCGCACGTGGCGAGGCCGACCTGCGCGCCCTGGTGGAGGCGCTGCGCCGTGGCGAGACCCCGCCGCAGCGCGCCCCGCGTCCTCGGCCCCCGGACCACGCCGACGACGCCGACGACGTCGACGACATCGACCTGCTCGCCGCCGACCTCGCCCGCGTCCACGACGCCGCCGTCACCGCCGTCTCCCGGGCCGCGCAACTGTCCAGCCAGGCGGGCAGCGAGCAGAAGCTGGAGGTGTTCGTCAACCTCGCCCGGCGCCTGCAGTCCCTGGTGCACCGCGAGATCTCCCTCCTCGACGAGCTGGAGAACGAACTGGAGGACCCCGACCTGCTCAAGGGCCTCTTCCATGTCGACCACCTCGCCACCCGCATCCGCCGCCACGCCGAGAACCTCGCCGTGCTCGGCGGCGCCGTCTCCCGGCGCCAGTGGAGCCGCCCGGTCGCCATGACCGAGGTGCTGCGCTCCGCCGTCGCCGAGGTCGAGCAGTACGCCCGGGTGAGACTCGTCCCGCCCGTCGAGGGCACCCTGCGCGGCCACGCCGTCGCCGACGTCATCCATCTGCTGGCCGAACTCGTCGAGAACGCCACGGTGTTCTCCGCCCCGCACACCCAGGTCCTGCTGCGCGCCAGCCTCGTCACCTCCGGGCTCGCCGTCGAGGTCGAGGACCGGGGCCTGGGCCTGCCCGTCGCCGAGCAGGACCGGATGAACGCCCTCCTCGCCGACCCCGACCAGGTCAGCGTGGCCGGCCTGCTCGCGGACGGCCGGATCGGGCTGTACGTCGTCTCCCAGCTCGCCCGTCGGCACGGCATCACCGTCCGCCTGCAGACCAACATCTACGGCGGCGTGCAGGCCGTCCTGGTCGTGCCGCGGGAACTGCTCGGCACGGCGCCGGACGCCTCCGACGACATGGCGCCGCCCCGGGCGCAGCAGCCGCCGGAGGCCGCGTCCGCGCCCCCGCCGCCCCATCCGCACGACGGTGTGCCGCAGCCGTCCGTACCGCTGCCGTCCGTACCGCAGTCGCCCGTGCCGCTGCCGTCCGTGTCGCAGCCGTCCGTGCCGTTGCCGTCTCCCGCCCGGCCCGCCCGGCCTGTCTCCGGTGCTCCGGCCGCCGATGCCGTGCGGGCGCGTCCGGTCCCGGCCGAGGGCGCCCCGCCTCCGCTGCCGCGCCGCGGCGCGCACGCCCGGCGGCCCACCCCGGCCGAGGCCGCGCCCGGCATCCGGCCCGAGGACCGGCCGGCCGTCGCCGCGCACACCGACGTACCGCCCGTGCCGCGCGC
Organism: Streptomyces echinoruber; assembly: GCF_014651135.1. GTDB lineage: Bacteria > Actinomycetota > Actinomycetes > Streptomycetales > Streptomycetaceae > Streptomyces > Streptomyces echinoruber. The sequence continues at coordinate 91,392 of NZ_BMWH01000027.1, read as the reverse complement.
CGACGTCGTGCGCGGCACCATGGACAAGCCGGGGCTGCCCCGGCGCCGCGCCCGGGAACATCTCGTGCCGCAACTGCGCGAGCGTCCGCAGCCCCGCCCGGAGGCCGACCGGACCGCCGGCCACGACCCCGGGCTGATGGCGGCCTTCCGGCGCGGCGTCGGCCTCGCCGAGGCCCAGCAGCACCTGGAGACGGCGGAGGCGGAGCGGGGAGGCGTCCCGCCGGTCCCGCACCCCGACGCCGGTGTGCGGCCCGACGGCGGGGCTCGGCCCGATGCCGGTGTCCGGTCCGGCGACGGGACTTGGTCCGATGCCGGTGCCCGGTCCGGTGCCGGCACCCGGTCCGGCACCGGATACGCGGACCTCCCGCGTCCCGAACCGGCCCGGCCCGCCGGCCTCTTCGCCCCCGTTGTCCCCGTTCCCGCTCCGGCCGTCCGTCTCGCACCCGCCCCGGAAGCGCCGTGCGCGGATCCGCCCGCCCGCGCCACCGGGACGCCGCCCGCGCCCGCGTCTCCCGAGCCGTACCCGCCGCGCGACGACGCACCCGCGCCCGGTCCCGGGCTCCCCGCCCCGCACGACGGGAGCGCGCCGGCCGGATGACCGCGCCCCGCCCCGCCCCCGTGCCCGCAGCAGACCTTCGTCCCCTCACTCGTACCCCAAGGAGTCGATCCACCATGGCGAGCGACGCCTCCACCGGCCATGTGTCCGATCTCGACTGGCTGTTGAGCGGCCTCGTGCAGCGCGTCCCGCACACCGGCAGCGCCGTGCTGCTGTCCTGCGACGGGATCGTGAAGTCGGTGCACGGCCTGGACCCCGACAGCGCCGACCACATGGCCGCCCTGGCCTCCGGCCTGTACTCCCTCGGCCGCAGCGCCGGCGTCCGCTTCGGCGACGGCGGCGACGTGCGCCAGGTCGTGGTCGAACTGGACGCGACGCTGCTGTTCGTCACCACCGCCGGCTCCGGCACGTGCCTGGCCGTGCTCGCCGGGCGGGAGGCGGACGCGGCGGTCCTCGGCTACGAGATGGCGATGCTGGTCAAGAGCGTGCGCCCGTACCTGGAGACCGCGCCCCGCCAGCACGTCGCCGAACCCTCGGTGACGAGGTCTTGACCGTGGCGACGGCCGGCGACGGGCCCTGGCTCGACGACCCCTGGCTCGACGACGCGGCCGGGCGGCTGGTGCGGCCGTACACGGTGAGCAACGGCCGTACCCGCCCCAGCACCGCGCTCGACCTGATGTCGCAGGTGATGGCCACCGGAACCGCTCCCGTCGGCTACCTGGGCCCCGAGCACGAGCAGGCCCTCGACCTGTGCCGCATCCCCGTCTCGGTCGCCGAGGTCGCCGCCCACCTGAAGCTGCCGGCGGCGGTCGCCAAGGTGCTGCTGGCGGACCTCGTCGGCTGCGGGGCGCTCACCACCAAGCCCCCCGTCTTCCACCACCACCCCACGGACCGGGCCCTTCTGGAGGCAGTGCTCGATGGACTACGACGACAGCTTTGAGCACGTCGGCGCCGACCATGTCCGCGGCGGCGACCACGCCCGCAGCGGCGACCACCCCGGTGGCGCCGGCGGCGCCCACGCCGACCCGTTCCCGACCGCGCTGAAGATACTCGTGGCGGGCGGCTTCGGGGTGGGCAAGACGACCTTCGTCGGCGCGGTCAGCGAGATCGCCCCGCTCAGCACGGAGGAGCTGCTCACCACGGCCGGCGCCGCCACCGACAGCCTGGAGGGCGTCGAGAACAAGACGGAGACGACCGTCGCGATGGACTTCGGCCGCATCACCCTCGACGCCGACCACGTGCTGTACCTGTTCGGCACGCCCGGACAGGAGCGGTTCTGGTTCATGTGGGACGAGTTGAGCGAGGGCGCCCTCGGCGCGGTCGTCCTCGCCGACACCCGCCGGCTCGCGGACTGCTTCGCCGCCGTCGACTTCTTCGAGGAGCGCGGCCTCGGATTCGTCATCGCCGTCAACGAGTTCGACGGCGCCCACCGCTACACCCCCGACGAGGTGCGCGCCGCCCTCGACCTCCCGTCCGAGGTGCCCGTGGTCACCTGCGACGCCCGCATATCCGCCTCCGGCGTGCAGACCCTGCTCACCCTCGTGCGGCACCTCATGGCCCACGCGTCCACCGCGTCCGCGGCCGTCCGCGGCGCCCACGGATGACCCGCCGACGACCCGCCGCCGACCCACCGACGACCCGCTGACGATTCACCGACGACCCGCTGACGATTCACCGACGACCCGACGACGATCCGACGACGACCTACGGACACCCCACCGGCCGACCCGAGCCCCGACGGAGCACCACCATGACGTACGCCCCCAGGACCGGTTCCACCGCAGGACCCGGCGCCGGAGCCCGGCCATGAGCTACGACCCGCCGCGCCCCGTCGGCCGCCTGCTGCTCACCCCCGAGGACCGGGAGGCACCCGCCCGCACCGTGCGGCTGCGCCAACTCGGCCTGGGCGAAAGGCCCGAACCCGCCCTGGACGCCTTCGCCGTCGGCCTCGCCGAGCGCGCGGGGGCGCCGTACGCCATGGTCAACTTCGTTGCGGAGCACGGGCAGTTCCTCGCCGGGCTGCACTGCCCCCACCCCGGGTCGCTGCCGGGCCGCAGCCTGCCGCGCGAGGTCGGCTTCTGCCCGCACGTGGTGGTGCGGCGCAGGGCCCTGGCGCTGGAGGACGTGCGGGACTATCCGCGGTTCGCGACCAACCCGATCGTCGACGAGTACGGCATCCGCTCCTACCTCGGCGCCCCGCTGGCCGACAGCACCGGGATGGTGCTGGGCACGGTGTGCGTGGCCGACGCCGTGCCCCGGCGGTGGGGGAGGGACGGGCTGGAGACCATCAAGGCGGTCGCCGCGCAGCTCGCCCGGCACCTGGAGGGCACGGCCGGCGCGTTCTGGTGAGGCGTGGCGGACCGGATGCGTGCCCTCGGATGACGCGGGGCGGACCGGGCGCGTGCCCTCGGATGACGCGGGACGGACCGGGCGCGTGCCCTCGGGCGACGCGGGACGGACCGGGCGCGTGCCTTCGGATGACGCGGGACGGACCGAGCGTGTGCCTTCGGATGACGCGGGACGGGCGGAACGCGTGAAGGAAAGCTGCGGCGGCGCTTAAGAAATCCTCGATGGACCAGGCCGCCCCCGTGGGGCAGATTGCTACCGGATTCCACCCCTCTCCCCGGCCCCGGGCCCCTTCGGCGTGCCCGCGGGCCGGCCTCACCCACGGGAGCCGTAGCGTTGAAGGCGCTGGTCAAGGACAGGGCGGAGCCGGGACTGTGGCTCAGGGACGTGCCCGAGCCCGCCGTCGGGCCCGGCGACGTACTGATCAAGGTGTTGCGCACCGGGATCTGCGGCACCGACCTGCACATCCGGTCCTGGGACGGCTGGGCCCGGCAGGCGGTGCGCACTCCGCTGGTGGTCGGCCACGAGTTCGTCGGCGAGGTCGTGTCGGTCGGCCGGGACGTCACCGACGTCGGCGTCGGCGACCTGGTCAGCGGCGAGGGCCACCTGGTGTGCGGCAAGTGCCGCAACTGCCTGGCCGGGCGGCGCCACCTGTGCCGGGCCACGATCGGGCTCGGCGTGGGCCGGGACGGCGCGTTCGCCGAGTACGTGGCGCTGCCCGCGTCCAACGTATGGGTGCACCGGGTGCCCGTCGACCTCGACGTGGCCGCCATCTTCGACCCGTTCGGCAACGCCGTGCACACCGCGCTGACCTTCCCCCTCGTCGGCGAGGACGTCCTGGTCACCGGTGCCGGCCCGATCGGCCTCATGGCCGCCGCCGTGGCCCGGCACGCCGGCGCCCGCAACGTCGTGATCACCGACGTCAGCGAGGAGCGGCTGGAGCTGGCCCGCAAGATCGGCGTGAGTCTCGCCCTGAACGTCTCGGACGCCTCGATCGCCGACGGGCAGCGGGAGTTGGGCCTGCGCGAGGGCTTCGACGTCGGCCTGGAGATGTCCGGGCGGCCGGAGGCGCTGCGCGACATGATCGCCAACATGACGCACGGCGGCCGGATCGCCATGCTGGGCCTGCCGGCGCAGGAGTTCCCCGTCGACTGGGCCCGGATCGTCACCTCCATGCTCACCCTCAAGGGCATCTACGGCCGTGAGATGTTCGAGACCTGGTACGCCATGTCGGTGCTGCTGGAGGGCGGCCTCGACCTGGCGCCCGTCATCACCGGCCGCTACGACTACCGCGACCACGAGGCCGCGTTCGCGGACGCGGCGAGCGGCCGGAGCGGCAAGATCATCCTCGACTGGACCGCGTAACTCCCGTACTTCTCCAGGAGCTTCAGCATGTTCGACTCCGTGCGCGACGACCTGCGCGCCACCCTCGACGAGATCCGCGCGGCCGGTCTGCACAAGCCCGAACGCGTCATCGGCACCCCGCAGTCGGCGAAGGTGAACGTCACCGCCGGCGGCCGGCCGGGCGAGGTGCTGAACTTCTGCGCCAACAACTACCTGGGCCTGGCCGACCACCCCGAGGTGATCGCCGCCGCCCACGAGGCCCTGGACCGCTGGGGCTACGGCCTGGCCTCGGTGCGCTTCATCTGCGGCACGCAAGAGGTGCACAAGGAACTGGAGGCGCGGCTGTCGGCGTTCCTCGGGCAGGAGGACACGATCCTGTACTCCTCCTGCTTCGACGCCAACGGCGGCGTGTTCGAGACGCTGCTCGGCCCTCAGGACGCGGTGATCTCCGACGCGCTCAACCACGCGTCGATCATCGACGGCATCCGCCTGTCCAAGGCCCGCCGCCTGCGCTACGCCAACCGCGACCTCGCCGACCTGGAACGGCAGTTGAAGGAGGCGTCCGGGGCCCGCCGCAAGCTGGTCGTCACCGACGGCGTGTTCTCCATGGACGGCTACGTCGCCCCGCTGCGCGAGATCTGCGACCTCGCCGACCGGTACGGGGCGATGGTCATGGTCGACGACTCGCACGCCGTCGGCTTCGTCGGCCCCACCGGCCGCGGCACCCCCGAACTGCACGGCGTCACCGACCGCGTGGACATCGTCACCGGCACCCTCGGCAAGGCCCTCGGCGGCGCCTCCGGCGGCTACGTCGCCGCCCGCGCCGAGATCGTCGCCCTGCTGCGGCAGCGCTCCCGGCCTTACCTGTTCTCCAACACCCTCGCCCCGGTCATCGCCGCCGCGTCGCTGAAGGTGCTGGACCTGCTGGAGTCGGCGGGCGAGCTGCGCGAGCGGCTGGCGCGCAACACCGCGCGCTTCCGGCAGCGGATGACGCAGGAGGGCTTCGACATCCTGCCCGGCGACCACCCGATCACGCCGGTGATGATCGGCGACGCGGCCCGCGCGGGGCGCATGGCGGAACTGCTGCTGGAGCGGGGCGTGTACGTGATCGGCTTCTCCTACCCGGTCGTGCCGCAGGGCCAGGCCCGCATCCGCGTGCAGCTCTCCGCGGCCCACTCCGAGCAGGACGTCGACCGGGCGGTGGAGGCGTTCGTGGCGGCGCGGGCGGAGCTCGACGCCTGAGGCACCCGCACGACCTGAGAGAATCGTCCACATGATCGAAGCGCGGCGGCTCCACATCCTGCGTGCCGTGGCCGACCACGGCACGGTCACCGCGGCCGCCGCCGCGCTCTACCTCACCCCCTCCGCGGTGTCCCAGCAACTGACGGCCCTGGAGCAGGAGACCGGCCACCGGCTGGTGGAGCGCGGCGCGAAGGGCGTACGGCTCACCCCGGCCGGCGAGATCCTGCTCAGCCACACCAACGCCGTCCTCGCCCAGCTGGAGCGGGCCGAGGCGGAACTGGCCGCCTACAGCTCCGGCGCCGCCGGCACCGTCACCGTCGCCGCCTTCGCCACCGGCATCGTCCTGGTCGTCGCCCCCGCCGTGGCCCGGCTCGCCGAGACCTCGCCCGGCATCCGCATCCGGGTCCGGGACGCCGAGGGCGACGCCAGCCTGCCGATGGTGCTGGACCGGCAGGTCGACGTCGCGGTCGCCGTCGAGTACCGGGGCGCGCCGCCCGCCGACGACCCGCGCCTGACCCACGTCCCGCTCTACGCCGAGCCGTTCGACGCGGTCGTCCCGGTCACCCACCGCCTGGCCGACGCCGCCGAGGTGCCGCTCGCCGAGCTGGCCAAGGACCCGTGGATCGGCCCCTACCCCGGCAACCCCTGCCACGACGTGGTGGTCCTGGCCTGCGAGATCGCCGGCTTCCAGCCCCGTTTCGCGCACTCCTCCGACGACTTCCGCGCCGTCGTCGCGCTCGCCTCGGCCGACGCGGGCGTGGCCCTCGTGCCGCGCTCCGCCCTGCGCGGCGTCGACCTCACCGGCGTCGTGGTCCGGCCGGTCGACGGCGTGGCCCCCACCCGCCGGGTCTTCGCCGCCGTGCGCCGCGGAGCGGAGGGGCACCCGCTGATCCGCCCGGTGCTCGACGCGCTCGCCGAGGCGGCCGGCACGTAACACGCCCGTATCACGCCGGGGATAGCGTCCCGGACGTGAGAGACGTGAGAGATGTGAGAGACGAGCAGACGGCCGCGCCCGCGGCCGTGCACCCGCTGGACGCCGACGAGCTCGCCGCCCGCGCCGAGGACCTGGCCGCGCTGCTGGCCGACACCGTGGCGGGCGGCGCCTCGGTCGGCTTCCTCGCCCCGCTCGCCCCCGACGCGGCCGCCGCCTGGTGGCGGGAGCGGGCCGCGCAGGTGGCCGCCGGGCGGCTCGCCGTCTGGGCCGCCCACGACGGGGAGCGGACGGTCGGCACCGTCAGCCTGGCCTTCCCCGACAAGCCCAACAGCCGCCACCGCGCCGAACTGGTCAAGCTCATGGTGCACCGGCGAGCCCGCGGCCGGGGTCTGGGCCGCCGTCTGCCGGCCACCGCCGAGGACGCGGCCGCCGCGGCCGGCATCACCCTGCTGCACCTGGACACCGAGACCGGTAGCCCCGCCGAGCGCCTCTACCGCTCGGTCGGCTGGATTCGGGCCGGCGTGATCCCGGACTACGCCGCCGACCCGGCCGGCACGCTGCGGCCCACCACGCTCTACTACAAGCACCTGGGCGCCGCCGCGGCCACCGGGTGACTGAACAGGTCCTGGCGACCGGACAGAACAGTCAGAGGACAACCCAGCAGGGGACAACCCAGCAGGGCGTCAGTCAGTGGCTGGGCCACGATCACCGGAACCTGAGTATCAGGATCAATGTCAGTGGCAGCGGCTACGGTGCGGTGCATGCCGGACGCAGAAGACGTACGCCGCATCGCCCTGTCCCTGCCGGACACCACCGAGAAGACCGCGTGGAGCATGCCCACCTTCCGGGTCGCGGGGAAGATGTTCGCCACCCTGCCGGAGGACGAGACGTCCATGGCCGTGCGCTGCCCCAAAGAGGAGCGCGACGAGCTCGTGCGGGCCGAGCCGGAGAAGTTCTGGGTCGCCGCCCACGAGGCGGGGTTCGCCTGGATCCGGGTGCGGCTGGCCGCCCTGGAGGACGAGACCGAGCTGCGCGACATCCTCGCCGACTCCTGGCGCCAGGCCGCCCCGCCGCGCCTGAGGGAAGCCCACCCTGACCTCGGCCTGCCGACCGCCGCCGGGTGACCCGCCCGGTGAACCGGTACGTAATCCCGGGGCCGGTCCTTGCGGCCGGGAGGACCGGCCGGAAAGCCGGCCCGGCAGGCCGGCCGGGAAAAGGGGTGCGCGACCACCGGGACGAGTGCGGTATGGTTACTGTGCACGTTCGACCGGGGAAACCCCAGGTCAGACGGGCATCGGGACGTGGCGCAGCTTGGTAGCGCACTTGACTGGGGGTCAAGGGGTCGCAGGTTCAAATCCTGTCGTCCCGACACGGTGAACACCGTCTTCAGGGGCCGTACCGGATCATTCCGGTACGGCCCCTCGCGGCTGTTCACGGCTGTTCGCGGCTTGCGGGCGACCGCCCCGTACCGGGCGATGTCCTCGTCGCGGATGCCCTGCTCGCCCGTCTGCTCATAGGTCGGGCCGACCCCTTCGCGCGTCATGGTCCAGGCAGCGTGCACGTCGCTCGTGCGAGGTTCAACTTGCCGGTTGCGGCGTGTTGTTGACGGGTGCCACAGTAGCCCTACCGTCCCGGCCCGCTGAAGGAACCGGTCACGGCAGCACATCCGGGGGAGAGACGGAGCTGCGGCCGGGCGGCGCGACCCCCGCACGCAACCGTGCGACGGCACACGAAAGGCGTTCGGCGATGGCTTCGCCCTCCCTCCTTCCGCCGCTGGACCGGTCACCGGCGGACACCCGCCGCGGCGGCCCCCGCGACGGGCGGGAGGCGGAGCGCTCCGTACGCCCGTCCCGAGGCGGGCGTCCCGGCCGACTCCCCGGGCCCGACGGCCCCGGCCGGCCCGCCTTCGGGAATCGACCGCTCCACGGGGGCCGCACGTTCGCCACCCCATCCCAGCCGACGGCGGGCCCGCCCCGGCCCGCCGCCCCCCACTCGGCCGAAGGACAGTCCCACCATGGAACGACCGCACGACCGGCACGACCGGCCCCCGACCCCTGACCCCGCTCCGTGGCACCCCGCCGCCCCCGGCTCCTTCCCCGGGACCCTGGTGCTGCCCGCCGGACTCGCCGCCGACCTCGGCTACGACGCGGTGGGCACGCCCCGCGACCACGGTGAGCGCATCCTGGCCCGCCTGCCGCGCGCCGGCTGCGTCTACGCCGACGACCTGCGCTGGTGGTGGCTCGTGCCGCCCGGCTCGGACATCGGCGTCGTCTGGCCGCCGTCCACCGGCTACGTGACCGGGGCCCACTGCGCCGACCCGTCCTGGACCCGCACCCGGCCCCGGCCCGCCCCCGGCCCGCTGCGCCTGGTCCACGCCTCCGGAACCGGCTCGCCCTACACCCCGCCGATACCCCTGTACCTCGCCACCTGCCGACTGGCCGGCAGCCTGCCGCGCTGGACGCTGAACGGCGCCGCGCGCTGAGCCCCGCGCGCGGGGCCGCCCCCCGGGCCCTGCCCAGGGAAGCGGCCCCGGAAGGTCCGGGGGACCCAGGTCCCGGGGAACCCCGAAAACCCCGAGGAGCCCCGGCAATCCCGGAAACCTCCGGCAACCCCCGGGAGAGAGAGCAGGACCGGCGCCCCCACGGGGGCCGTGGGTCAGAACACCAGGCCGACGTGGGCCAGGGCCTGCTTGACCAGCACGCCGTGGCCGCCCGGCATCTCGCTTTGCACCGCCGGGGAGGCCGCCTCCTGCGGGGTGAACCACACCAGGTCGAGCGCGTCCTGCCGGGGACGGCAGTCGCCGGTCACCGGAACGATGTAGGCCAGGGACACCGCGTGCTGGCGCGGGTCGTGGTACGGCGTGATGCCCGCCGTGGGGAAGTACTCGGCGACGGTGAACGGCTGCAGCGAGGCCGGCACCCGCGGCAGCGCCACCGGGCCGAGGTCCTTCTCCAGGTGGCGCAGCAGGGCGTCGCGGACGCGTTCGTGGTGCATCACCCGGCCGGAGACGAGCGTGCGGCTGACCGTGCCGTCCGGCCCGATGCGCAGCAGCAGGCCGATGCTGGTGACTTCGCCGCTGTCGTCGACGCGTACGGGCACGGCCTCGACGTACAGGATGGGCATGCGGGCACGCGCCATCTCGAGCTCGTCGGGGCTCAGCCACCCGGGCGTGGTTTCGGTCATGTCAGACATTGCTTGATCATACTTTCAGGGCCCGTGGCGTCCGCGCCGCTGTTCCGGATCAACTGTGACCCGCCCCACGTCCCGCACGTACGCCGCCCGCGTCCCGCACGTACGCCGCCCGCGTCCCGCACGTACGCCGCCCGCGTCCCGCACGTACGCCGCCCGCGTCCCGCACGTACGCCGCCCGCGTCCCGCACGTACGCCGCCCGCGCCCCGCACGTACGCCGCCCACGTCCCGCACGGGCGCCGCCCGCGCCGTCGGGGTCCCGGCGGACCGCCCGTCAGCCGCCGGAAAGCCGGTAGACACGGCGGGCGTTGTCCGCCCCCGCCCACGCGGCGACGCGCAGCGCGTCCGGCAGGCTCAGCTCGTCGGCGTCCACCCGGTCCTGCAGCAGGGCGGCGAGCCCCCGGCGGAACGCCAGCGCCCCGAGGGAGAAGAACTCGGCCACCCCGAACGCGTCGGAGCTGTACAGCAGTTTCCGGAAAGGAGTGATCTCCAGCGCCTCCTCCAGCACCGCCCGCGCCCGCGCCGGGCCCACGTGGTGCAGCGTGAGCCCGACGTCCAGGTACACCTGCTCGAACACGGCGGCCAGGTACCCGGCCTGGCGCTGGTAGGGCCAGCAGTGCAGCAGCAGGACCGGGATCGTGCCGGCCGTCAGGTGCAGCCAGTCGGTGAGGTGGGTGGGGTCCACCCGGTGCATGCGGATGTCGCTGTCCCCGAACCCGGTGTGCAGTTGCAGGGGCAGGCCGAGGTCGACGGCGGTCCACAGCAGGTGCCGCATCAGCACCGGGTCGGCCAGGCGGCCGCCGCGCGCCAGCCAGCGCCGGGCGGCGCCGGTGACCTCCGCGGGCGCGGGGCGGGCCGGGTCCAGGTCGAAGCCGGTGCGGTAGGCGGCCACCGATTTCACCGCCACCACGCCGGGCCGCCGTACGGCCCGCTCGGCGGCGGCGCGGAACGCGGCACCGTACGCGTCCGCCTCGACCCCGCCCGCCGCGACCTCCTCGGCGACCGACTCCAGCCGCACCACCTCGTACGCCGTGCCGCCCGCCGCCGCGGCCAGCTCGGCCGGGGGCGTGAGCCGCTGCGCCGCGTACCCGGTGTCGACGCAGAACACCCCGGTGCGCGCGGCGGTCAGGAAGCGCCGGGCGACCTCGCCGCCGCCCAACTCGGCCCGCCGCGCCAGGTATTCCTCCGGACCGGCGTGCCGGGGCAGGTCCAGCAGGGGAGCGCAGTGGCGGCGCACGGCGACGCCGACGGGCGTGTCGAACGGCGAGACGCCGCTGCCGGGCCAGGTGCCGCCCTCGGTGAGCAGCGCCTCGAACTCCCCGCGGGTCAGGTCGGCGGTGACCACGCCGTGGCAGTGGTGGTCGACCAGGGGCAGCGCGTCGAGCGCCTCGTGGACCGGCCCGGGCATCTCAGTACACCCAGCGGTAGGCCGCCGCGACCTGCTCGTCGTCCAGGCCCCGCACGGCCGCGACCTCGCCGAGGCGCACGGCGACGACCGCGTCGGCCAGGACGGGGCCCAGCGCGGCGCGCAGCACCTCGTCGCCGCGGAACTCCTCCACCGCCTCCGCCAGCGACACCGGCAGCCGCCGCACCCCCCGGGCCGCGGCCTCCTCGGGGCCGAGGCGGGCGGGGTCGCCGGTGACCTCCTCGGGCAGCGGCGCCGAGCCGGACACGCCGTCCAGGCCGGCGGCGATCACGCAGGCCAGGGCGAGGTAGGGGTTGGCGGCCAGGTCGACCGGCTTCACCTCCAGGTTGGCCGCGCGGTGGCGGCGGCCCGCGGTGCCGGTGACGATCCGCACCGCCGCCTCCCGCGTCTCGCGGCCCCAGCAGGTGAAGACCCCGGCCCACTGGGACGGCCGCAGCCGCAGGTAGCTGGCCGGGCTCGGCGCGGTCACGGCCGTCAGGCCCGGCAGGTGGGCCAGCACCCCGGCCGCGAACGACTCGGCCGCGGCCGTCATGCCGTACCGGCCCTCACCGCCGGCGTGCAGGTTGGCGGTGCCGCGCCAGGCGGAGAGGTGCAGGTGCCCGCCGTTGCCGACGCCCTGCCCGGACACCGCCGGCGCGAACGACACCCGCAGCCCGTGGCGCTGCGCCACCGCGCGGATCGTCTGCCGCACCAGGACGCTGCGGTCGGCGGCCGCCACCGGGTCGAGCGCGCCCACCGACACCTCGAACTGGCCGGGCGCGTACTCGGGGTGGATCTGCTCCACCGCCACGCCCTGCGCCGCGAGCGCCGCCAGCAGGTCGGCGGTGTACCCGCTCAGCTCCGCCTGCCGCACCGCGCCGTAGGCCGGGCCGGTCGTCGCGGGCACGAACGCCCCGCCGGGCGCGGTGCCCTGCCCCACCGACCACTCGACCTCGATGCCCGCGCGGAAGGTGATCCCGTGCCGCTCGGCCGCCTCGGCGACGATCCGGCGCAGCACGGTGCGGGAGCAGCCGGGGTGCCGCTCGCCCTCCTGCGTGATCCGGTCCACCGGCGCCCACGCCCAGCCCGGCTGGCCCGCCAGCACCGTCAACTGGTCCAGGTCGGGGAAGAGGCGCAGGTCGCCGTCCGGGGAGCCGAGGACGTCGGTGGTGACGATCGCGTCGTTCGCCAGGAAGGTGTCGAACACCGGCGACATGCCCACGCCCCACGCCGCCGTGTCCGCGAGCCTGGCCGTCGGCACCGTCTTCACCCGGGTCACGCCCGCGGTGTCGACGTAGGCGAGGACGACTCCGTGCACGCCCCGCCCCGACAGCTCCGCGCTGAGCGCCGCGGCCCGCTCCACGTCACCGGGTCGCCCGCCGGGCACGGGATCGGCAAGGGTGGTCATACGTCCTCCTCGACGGGCTTCTGTGCACTCGGCGGCAGGGGTGGGGGAGACGGGACGGGACGGGGCGAGGCGGGTCAGGGCTTGACGGCGACCCCGCCGTACTGCGGCACGACGTGGGCGGCACCCGGCTCGGCGCGCCACTGCGCGCAGGACACCAGGCCCGGTTCGAGCAGCTTCAGCCCCTCGAAGAAGGCTGCGATCCCGGCGCCGGAGCGGGCGGTGATCGGGGGAGTGGCGTTCTCGTTCCAGAACTTCATGGCCGGGATCTGCCCCTCGCCGCCGAGTGCGGCGTCGTGGGTGGGGTGGGTGAGGACCAGGAAGCTGCCGGAGGGCACCGCGGCCATGATCCGGCGCACGATGCCGCGCGCCTCCTCGGTGTCCAGGACGAAGTTGAGGATGCCCAGCATCATCACCGCGACCGGGCGGCTCAGGTCCAGCGTGTCCGAGGCGCGGCGCAGGATGGTGTCCGGGTCGCGCACGTCGGCGTCGACGTAGTCGGTGGAGCCCCGGGGCGAACCGGTGAGCAGGGTGCGGGCGTGGACCAGGACGATGGGGTCGTTGTCGACGTAGACGATCCGCGACTCGGGCGCGACGCGCTGCGCGACCTCGTGGGTGTTGTCCGCCGTGGGCAGCCCGGTGCCGATGTCGAGGAACTGCCGCACCCCGTGCTCCTCGGCCAGGAACCGCACCGCCCGCCGCAGGAAGTCCCGGTCGGCGCGGGCGATGTCGCGGACGACCGGGAACATGCCGGCGATGTGCTCGCCGACCTGCCGGTCGACCTCGTAGTTGTCCTTGCCGCCGATCCAGTAATTCCACACGCGCGCGTTGTGCGCCACGGCGGTGTTCAGCTGCGCCGGCCCGCCCGGCGGGATACGGCTGTCGCTCACGTCTCTTCCTCTCCTCGCCCGTGCCGCTGACGCCGCCATTGTGCCGCCCGGTGATCAACCTGTCCCGGAGAACGCGCATTTGCCCCGAAGAACGCGCGCTCCGGGCCGCTCCGGGCCGCCGCGGGCATGATCGATAGGGTGGCGGCGCAGGCAGCCCCGCACAGGAAACAGGACATGACCTTCTCGACCTCCGCGCCCCCGGCCACCGTCCCCGGCCCGTCCGCCGCCCCCGACATCCGGCTGATCGTCACCGACATGGACGGCACCCTGCTCGACGAGGCCGGGCGGATCCCCGGGGACCTGTGGCCGCTGCTGGCCGAACTGCGCCGCCGCGGCGTGGTGTTCAGCCCCGCCAGCGGCCGCCAGTACGCCACGCTGGCCCACCAGTTCGGCGACGCGGGGCAGGGCATGGTGTTCATCGCGGAGAACGGCACCTACGTCGTCCGTGACGGCGTCGAACTCAGCTCCGACCCGCTGGATTCGGCCGTCGTGGCCCGTGTCGTGCACACCGTGCGCCGCCTGGCCGCCGACGGCGCCGACGTGGGGGCGGTGGTGTGCGGCAAGCGGTCCGCGTACGTGGAGCGCGCCGACGAGGCCTTCCTGTCCGAGGTGCGCGCCTACTACGTGCGGCACCGCGTCGTCGCCGACGCCACCGCCGTCGACGACGAGGTCATCAAGGTGGCGCTGTTCGACTTCGGCGCCGCCGAGCACACCCTCGCGCCCGCCCTCGCGCCCTTCGCCGGCACCCACCAGGTCGTCGTCTCCGGCGCCCACTGGGTCGACGTGATGAACCGCACCGCCACCAAGGGCGCCGCCCTGCGCCGCCTCCAGCGCGCCCTCGGCGTCACCCCGGCCCAGACCATGGTCTTCGGCGACTACCTCAACGACCTGGAGATGCTGGACGCCGCCGACTGGTCCTTCGCCATGGCCAACGCCCACCCGGAGGTCGTCCGCCGGGCCCGGTACGTCGCCCCGTCCCATCGGGACCACGGGGTGCTGCGCACGATCGAGCGGGTGCTGGGACTGCCGGGGGCGTGAGCGCCGCCGTGCGCGGTGAAGGCCGTATGGGGTGAAGGCCGTATGGGGTGGGGCGGCGCGTGGTGAAAAGCCGTACGGCGTGAGGGGGCCGCGCGCGGTGAAGGGGTCGCGCGGTGAGGGGGCCGGCGGCCGGCCCGGCGCGGTGGAGGGCTCAGCCGGCGCGGCGGAGGCACTCCTCGGCCGTCCGCCGGTCCAGCGCGGCGCGCACCAGCGCGGCCGCCAGGACGGCCGGTTCGGCGTCCCCGGCCAGCTTCACCAGGTGCTCGGGACGGGTCGGCAGCCCGAGCCGCTCCGCCCCGGACAGCGCCTTGGGGTCCAGGAACGGAGCGACGCCGGGCCACACGCGCTGCACCTCCCGCAGGAAGATGCCGGCGCCGGCCGGGCCCAGGCCCGGGACCTCCTGGAGCAGGCGGCGCAGCCGCGGGAGCTGCCCGCCGGCCTCCTCGCGCAGCCGGCGCAGGTCGCCGCCCCAGCGGTCCAGGACCAGCTCGGCGCCGTCGCCGAGCAGGGTCGCCGTGCGTTCGTCGTAGCGCCGGTAGCCGCCCCGGCCGAGCGCGTCCACCCGCTCCTGCCAGGCGGAGCCGGCCATCCGGCGCGGGTCGCGCAGCCCGGCCCGCTGCAGCTCGCGGGCGGCGGCCACGGCGACGGAGCCGCGGATGCGGGCGCTGAGCAGCACGGCCAGCACCAGCAGCCGGTACAGCGGCTGCGGGGTGTCCCTCAGGGTGATGCCGGCCTCCTCGGCGAAGGTGCACCCATGCGCGTCCAGCAGCTCCCGCAGGACGCGCTCGTCACGGCTCGTCATGGCTCGTCATGGCTCTGGCTCGTCAGGGCTCGCCACGGCTCACCGGGTCGCCTTCAGCGGGTCGTGGCCCAGCGTCATCAGCCGGTGCCGGCGGCGCGTGTCCTCCTCCGTGCGCTCCGGCTCGGGCTCGTTCTCCAGGTCCGCCTCGGAGGTGACCGTGTCGACGACCTTGCGCATCACCCGCAGGTCGTCCTCGGTCAGGTCCGTGCGCCGCTTCTGCAGGATGGCCAGCACGTGCTTCCCGGTGGGCGTGCCCGCCTCCTCCGGCAGCGGCTCGGTCCGTTCGTCGGCGTCACGGACCCGCAGCCAGTCCGCCAGCTCCTGCGAGGTCATGTTCACCACGCGGTGGAAGTCCTCCCACAGCGCGTCGAGGTCGAGGGCATCGGTCATCACGGGCCCCTCTCGTCGGCTCGTCGGCTCGTCGGTTCGTCGGTACGGGCGGTCGCGCGGACGCGGGCGACGGGCGGTCCGCCGGTCAGCGCTCGTCCGGCTGGTGGTTCTCCGCCTCGAACATCCACCGCTGCTTCTCCAGCTCCGCGGTGATGCCGATCAGCATGTCCTGGGTGACCGGGTCGGCCTTCTCGGTCTGCTCGATGCGCTCGCGCAGCCGGCGGATCGCCGTGTCCAGCGCCTCCACCATCAGCTGCACCACGTCGACGTCCTTGACCCAGCCCTCCTTCGGGCCGGGCAGCGAGTGCGCGGCGGCGACGGTCTCCGGACGGCCGTCCGGCGGCACGCCCAGGGCCGCGGCGCGCTCGGCGACGTCGTCGGCGTAGGAGCGCGCGGCGGCGACGACCTCGTCGAGCTGCAGGTGGATCGAACGGAACCGGGGCCCGACGATGTTCCAGTGCGCCTGCTTGCCGATCAGCGAGAGCCCGAGGAGGTCGATCAGGGTCTCCTGCAGGGCGGCCCCGGTGATCCTGAGCGCCGGCTCGGGCAGGTTGCTCTTCACCACGGTCATGGCGTGGTACTCCTTCTGGCGTCGTCTCTGGCGGTCCGGAGCAGTGCGGCGCGTTCCTCCTCGCCGGTGCCGCCCCACACCCCCGGGCTCCGGCCGCCGCTCATCGCGAACGACAGGCACTCGACGGTCACCGGGCAGCGGGCGCAGACGCGTTTGGCGGCCTCGACGTCGCGCAGGGCCGGACCCGACGTGCCCACGGGGAAGAAGAGCCCCGGGTCCTCACCCACGCAGGCCGCTTTCCGCAACCACTCCATGACGCGGCGGGTGCCCAGGGGCCCCCTCCACAAACGCCTCCCCGGCCGCCCCGTGATCGGCGTCTCAGCACGTGAACGGGGTCGTGGGGCGGCGGGCGGACCGGCGCCGGGGCCGCGCGGCCGAGCCACCCGCCCCGGCCGTGGGGGAGGACCGGGGAGTGCCGGGAAGCGCCGCGGCGGGCGGGCACCGGTACGACCCACCGGTACGACCGGTACGACCCACCGGTACGACTGGTGCGACCCACCGGTGCGACCGGTACCGGTCAGGGCAGCACCCCGTCCAGGAACCGCAGCAGGTCGGCGAAGACCTCGTCCCGGTTGGTCTCGTGGAACACCTCGTGCCGGGCACCGGAGTAGATCCGCTCGGTCAGGCGGCCCCCGAGCCGTTCCACGCCCACCCGGCTCCCGGCGAGCGGCACCAGCCGGTCGTCGTCGCCGTGCAGCCACAGCACCGGCAGCGGGCCGACGTCGCCGCCCTCCCGCACGGTCCTCAGGGTCCGGGCGAAGGCCTCCACCGTCGGCCGCTTCATCGGACCGTGCCACACCAGCGGATCCGCCGCGTACGCGGCGCCGACCGCCGGGTCCCGGGAGAGGGCGGCCGGGCTGATCGGCGTGTCGGGGATCTCGTCGAGGGCGAGCAGTCGCCGCGGCAGCTCCCAGGCGCCGATGACCGGGCCGGATAGCACGAGCGCGGCGAGTGCGCCGCGGTGGCGCTGGGCGTGGCGGGCGGCGACGAGCCCGCCCATGGAGTGGCCGACCATCACCAGCGGCACCCCGGGATGGGCGGCGCGGGCCAGGCCGGCGACGGCGTGCACGTCGGTGACGAGGTCCTCGAAGTCCTCGACCAGCACCCGCTCGCCCGCCGAGCGGCCGTGGCCGGCGTGGTCCGGGCCGAGGACGGCCGCGCCGTGCTCCCGCAGGACGCCGGCGACCTCCTCGTAGCGGCCGATGTGCTCGCCGTATCCGTGCACCAGCAGGGCGAGGTAGCGCGGCCGCTCGTGCGGCCACTCGCGGACGTGGAGCGGGCCCCGGGTTCCGGCAAGGACGTGCTCGCGGGCGTCGGCCATGCTCCTCGGTCTCCTTCGGGTCTCCTACGGCGGACGGGCGGGCCGCGGGTGCGACGGTGGGATCTTCCCAGGGAGCGGTCCGGGGGTCTATAGTTTAAAACTAGCACTGATAATTAACGGGTGGTCGTCACCGGAGCCGGCCACCCGTGGAGTCGGTGAGGAGTCCTGCCGTGCGTCCCGTCCACTTCGCGGCCGCCCGCCGCACCCCCATCGGCAAGCTGCGCGGAGCCCTGTCGTCGGTACGGCCCGACGACCTCGCCGCCGCCGTGATCCGCGCGCTGGTCGCCGACGTGCCCGCCCTCGACCCGGCCCGCATCGACGACGTCTACTGGGGCGCCGCCAACCAGGCCGGCGAGGACAACCGCAACGTCGCCCGCATGGCCGCCCTGCTGGCCGGCCTGCCGGAGTCGGTCCCCGGCGCCACCGTCAACCGGCTGTGCGCCTCCGGCCTGGAGGCGGTCACCACCGCCGCCCGCGCCATCGCCGCCGGCGAGGCCGACGTCGTCGTCGCGGGCGGCTCGGAGTCGATGAGCCGCGCCCCCTTCGTGCTGCCCCGCCCCGACGAGGGCCTGCCGCCCCGCCTGGAGACCTTCGACACCCGCCTGGGCTGGCGCCTGGTCAACCCGCGGATGAAGGAACTGCACGGCCTACTGTCCATGGGGGAGACCGCCGAGGAGGTCGCCCGGCGGTACGGCATCCCGCGCGAGCGGCAGGACGAGTTCGCCCTGCGCAGCCACCAGCGCGCCGCCGAGGCCCGCAAACTGGGCCACTTCGACGCCGAACTGCTGCCCGTCGAGCGCCCCGACGGCGTGGTCGTCGACCGCGACGAATGCATCCGCGAGGACACCTCCTACGAGAAGCTGGCGCGGCTGAAGCCGGTCTTCCGCGCAGACGGCACGGTCACCGCGGGCAACGCCTCCCCGATGAACGACGGCGCCGCCGGACTCCTCCTGGTCAGCGAGGAGGCCCTGAACGAGCTGGGGCTGGAGTCGATGGGCCGCTACGTCGCGGGCGCCTCGGCCGGCGTCCACCCCGACGTCATGGGCATCGGACCGGTGCCCGCCACCCGCAAGGCGCTGGCCCGCGCCGGCTGGTCGCTCGACCAGGTGGAGGAGGCCGAGTTCAACGAGGCGTTCGCCGCCCAGGCCCTGGCCTGCGTGGACCAGCTCGGCATCGACCCGGAGCTGGTCAACCCCACCGGCGGCGCCATCGCCCTCGGCCACCCGCTCGGCTGCTCCGGCGCCCGCATCCTCACCACCCTGCTGCACCGCATGCGCCGCACGGGAGCGGCGCGCGGGCTGGCCACCATGTGCGTCGGCGTCGGCCAGGGCAGCGCGGTGCTGGTCGAGCGGCACTAGCCGGACGCGTCCGTCCGTACGTTCCTCACGTTCCCCGCGGGGCCCGCGGTTCCTCCATGGGCCCCACAGGCCCCGCGGGTGACTGGTCGGCGGGCTCGCCCTTTCATCGATATGTCGGCATACCGGCACGTCGGCATGTCGGTGGAGGCCGCCTGGCGAGACGGTCCTTACGCCGGTGGGATGTCCGGACATAGCATCGGTGCCCGCATGGACACGATCACGCTCTGGCACCTCACCGGCTGGGACTTCGCCGCGCTCGCCTTCGCGGCGCTGCTCGTCGGCTTCTCCAAGACCGCCGTCAGCGGCGCCAACACCGTCAGCCTGGCCGTGTTCGCGGCCGTCCTGCCGGCCCGCGCCTCCACCGGCGTGCTGCTGCCGGTCCTCATCGCCGGCGACCTGCTCGCCGTCGCCACCTACCGGCGACACGCCCACTGGCCCACCCTGTGGCGGCTGTTCCCGGCGGTCGCCGCGGGCGTCGTCACCGGCACGCTGTTCCTGCTGTGGGCCGACGACGGCGTCATGCGGACCTCCATCGGCGCCATCCTGCTGCTGATGGCCGCGGTGACGGTGTGGCGCCGACGCGCCGCCGGGCGGGACGAGGACGACGGGGCCCCGGACGCGGTCACCACCCGCGCCGGGCGGATCAAGGCCCGGTCCTACGGCGTCCTGGGCGGCTTCACCACCATGGTCGCCAACGCCGGCGGTCCGGTGATGTCGCTGTACCTGCTGTCGGCCGGCTTCCGCAAGCTGGGCTTCCTCGGCACCTCGGCGTTCTTCTTCCTGATCGTCAACCTCGCCAAGGTGCCCTTCAGCGCCGGCCTCGGTCTGATCGACGGGCCGTCGCTGCTGCTGGACGCGGCGCTGGCGGTGTTCGTCGTCCCCGGCGCGCTGTTCGGCAAGTGGGCGGTGCGCCGCATCGACCAGCGGCTGTTCGAGCAACTGGTGCTCGCGGCGACCGTCGTCGGCGGACTGCAGCTGCTGCTGCGCTGAACGGAGCGGCCCGGGCGGGAAACGGTACCGGGGGGAAGCGGAACCGGGCGGAAGAGGAATCGGGCGGTGCCGCGCGGGCGCCCGTCGCCGGAAACACTGGGAGAGTGGGAAGGCGGCCGCCGCCGTGGTCGGCGATGGCGGGGGCCGCCGGCGCGGGGTCCGGTGGCCGGTCGGCCCCGGCCCCGCGCTCCGCGGTGCGCTCGGGCGGGTCAGGGCGCCGGACGCGTGAACGCGGCCCGCAGCCGGTCGTAGCGCTCCACGTCCGTCCACACGTCGGACCGGCGGGGCCGGCCGGCGCACCAGCCCCAGACGCTCGCGCCGATACCCGTCACCAGGGGAATGAGCAGCCACGCCAGGGCGTGCACGAGTCACCCTCCCTTCCGATCACGGAGCGGAACCCTGAACAGCAGGACACCGGTTCCATGCATACTCGCGGCGAACTACCTTTACAAGAGATGACTCAAGAATCTTACCGCCGGGAGTCCGGAACCCGAGGTGAGGAGGTGGCATCCCATGGCACGGCTGGTGGTGGACGGGGACGACCTGGTGCTGCGGCTGTCCTGGCGGGAGCGGCTCGCGGCCGGCCGCCGGGAGGTCCGGGTGCCGTCGGCCGCGGTGGTGCGCGCGGACGTCGAGCCGGACTGGTGGCGCTGCCTGCGGGGCACGCCGCGGCGGGGGCGGTGGCGCCCGGGGCGCTGCCTGGGGGAGCGGCGCCATGTGCGCGGCCGGGACTTCGTCGCCGTACGCGCCGGCGGGCCGGCCGTCCGCGTGGAGCTGGGCTCCCCGGCGTCCTGGGCGCGCCTGGCCGTCACCGTGCCCGGCCCGGAGGAGGTCGTGCGGCGGATCCGGCGGGCGGCGGACGCGCGCACGGCGCCGGAGCCGGCGTCCCGCGGGGAGGCGCCCGCGCGGACCGGGTGACGGACCGGGTGAGGGATCGGGGCAGGGGCCGGGTGAGAACGCGCGCAGGCCGCGCCGGATCCCCGGAGGTGCCGGGGTCCGGCGCGGCCTGCCGGGCCGACGCGGCGCCGGGCGCTGGGCCCGGGCCCCGTCAGCCGCTCAGCTCCTTGCGGGAGCCGCCACCGATCTCGATCTTGCGCGGCTTGGCCTGTTCGGCGACCGGAATCCGCAGCGACAGCACACCCGCCTCGTACGAGGCCTCGATGCGGTCGGTGTCCAGTGCCTCGCCGAGGAACAGCTGCCGGGTGAACGTGCCCGTGGGCCGCTCGGTGATCACCGGCGCGGTGCCCTCGCCGTACGTCGGCTTGCGTTCGGCCTTGACGGTCAGGACGTTGCGCTCGACGTCCAGGTCGATCGACTCCGGAGTCACGCCCGGCAGGTCCATCTCCACGAAGAAGGTGTCACCCTCGCGCCAGGCGTCCAGAGGCATGCCGGACGGACGTGCCGTCGTGCCCCAGACCTGGTCGACGAGCCGGTCGAGCTCCCGGAACGGATCCGTACGCATCAGCATCTGCATCCCTCCTTCTGCTGCTCGCTCCTGCCGCGTTCCGTCCTCACTTCTTATATACCACCGCGCGGGAAAATTGACATCTTAGGGCTCAAGTTTTTTCGTCGCGGGAACCCCGTGCACCACCCGGGTCAGTGCGTCGGCGCGGAAGAGAGCTCGGCCCGCGGCGACCCGCCGCTCGCGCTCGGGTCCGGGTGCCGTCAGGCGCGCGAGGGAGGCCGACAGGGCGGACGCGTCCGGGGCGTGCTCGGACACCCCCAGGGCCGCCATCCGGCGCACCCCCTCGGCGCCGTGGCCGGGCAGCGGGCGGTACCCCACCACGGGCAGCCCGGCGGCCAGCGCCTGCACGGCGGTCTGCCCGGCGGCGTTGTCCACCAGGGCTCGCGCGGCGTGCATCAGATCCGGCAGGTCGGACACCCAGCCCAGCGCCAGCACACCCGGCTCGGCCGCGAGCCGGCGCCGCAGCGCCTCGTTGGCGCCGCACAGCACCACCGGCAGGAAACCGTCCGCCGCCAGTAGCCGGGCCGTGGCCGGCAGGTGCGAGCCGACCCCCCAGGCGCCGGCCGACACCAGCACCGCGGGACGCCCCCGGCCCCGCCGCTCGCACACGCGCCGCCACCGCTCGGCGCCGGGGCCCGCCACCGTGAACGCCGGGTCCACGACCGGCCCGGTCGCCTCCGCCGGCCGCCCGGTGGCCCGGCGCACCTCGGCCGCCGCCGGTGCGGAGACGCACAGGTGGAGGTCGTTGCCGGGGTGCAACCACTGCCGGTGCACGGCGAAGTCGACGACGGCGACGCGACTGGGCACCCGCAGCGCGCCCCGCGCCCGCAGGTGGCCGGTGAGCTGCGCGGCCAGGTGGAAGACGGGCACCACCACGTCGGCGCCGGTGGCGTCCACCAGTTCCAGCAGCCGCCCGGACGCCAGCCGCGCCAGCGGGGTGCCGGAGGGGCGCGGCCGGCGGCCGGGGCGCAGGAACGCGCGGTAGACGCCGGCGTAGACCCACGGCGTGTCGCGCACCCAGGACCGGTACGAGCGGCGCAGCCCCGCGCCCAGCCCGTACGGCAGCAGCTCCAGCACGTCCACGACATGGGCCCGCCGGCCGGTGGCGCGGGCCCGGCGGGCCAGCTCGGCGGCCACCGTGTCGTGCCCGGAGCCCATGCTCGCGCTCACCACGAGCAGCGTCCGGGCTCCGTCGGGACCCTCGGCGGGGGAAGGACGGGGGGAACCCGCGGCGCGGGAAGGGCGGGAGGAGGCGGAAAGGACATCGTCGGCCGCGGCGCGGCGGGTGCGGTCGTCGAGCACGGCCGCCCGAGTAACCCGTACGGCCCCGGGCAAACGACGGCACACTCTCCCGCCGCGTTTGGGACTCCGCCACCGGGTTACTCCGTGACCGCCTGGTCCCGCCCACCCGCCGGGAGCGCGTCGCCGCCCGTCGGGTCCCGGAGGTGCGTCGCCCATGTCCCACGTCCCGTCCCACGCGCGGTCCTCCGCCGCGCCGCCGGCCGGTGCGCGGCGGGCCCTCACGACGGTGCCGCCGCGGCCGGCGGACCGGACCGCGCCGGACGGCACCAGGACGGCCCTGGTCACCGGCGCCTCCTCGGGCATCGGCGCGGCCGTGGCGCGGCGGCTGGCCGCCGAGGGCGGCTGGCGACTCGTCCTCAACGGGCGCGACCGCACGCGCCTGGAGGACGTCGCCGCGGGTCTGCCCGCCCACCCCTTCCCCGCCGACCTCGGCCGCCCCGGCGCGGAACGGCGGCTGGCCGACTTCGCGCTCACCCGCCTCGGCCGGGTCGACCTGCTGGTGGCGGGCGCGGGCATCGGCTGGGCGGGGCCCTTCACCTCCATGCCGCCCGCGGCCATCGACGAGGTCGTCGACGTCGACGTGCGCTCCACGCTGCACCTGATCCGGCTCGTCCTGCCCCACATGGTCGCGCAGGGCCGCGGGCGCGTCGTCGTCATCGGCTCCCTGGCCGGCGCGGTCGGCGTGCGCGATGAGGCCGTCTACTCCGCCGCCAAGGCCGCGCTGGCCGCCTTCGCCGACGCCCTGCGCTACGAGCTGCGCGGCACCGGCGTCGGCGTCAGCCACGTGGTCCCGGGCGTCGTGGACACCCCCTTCTTCGAACGGCGCGGCACCCCCTACCGCCGGTCGCGGCCCCGCCCGGTCCCCGCCGAGCGGGTCGCCGACGCCGTGTGGGACGCGGTTGCCCGCGGCCGCGACGAGGTGTACGTCCCCGGCTGGCTGCGCCTGCCCGGCCGGATCCACGGTGCGGCCCCCGCCCTCTACCGGCGCCTGGCCGCGCGCTTCGGATGACGGGTGGGACAGCGGGGTGAACGCCCTCACCGTCGTCCTCGCCCTCCTGGCCGCCCTCGCCAACGCCGCGGCCTCGGTGTTCTGGCGCCGTGCCGCGCTGGCCGCGCCCAGGGCGGCGAAGACGCGGCGGGCGGAAAGCAGCCGCGCGCGGGAGCGCGTCCGCGCGGCGCGGGAGCGCGCCCGCGCCGCGCACCGCCGGTACTGGCTCGCGGGCGCCGCCGCCATGGCTCTCGCGGCGGCGGCGCAGGCCGCGGCCCTCGCCGTGGGCAGCCTGTCCCTCGTGCAGCCCCTGATGACGACCGAGCTGCTGTTCACGCTGGCGGTGGGCGCCGCCGTCTTCCACCGGCCTCCGGACCGGATCACCTGGGCGTCGTTCCTGGCGCTGGCGGCGGGCCTCGCGCTCTTCCTCGCGTCGGCCGCCCCCGTCGCGGGGCACTCCACCGCGGCGGTCGGCCGCTGGGCGGCCGCCGGGGCCGCCACCGGCGCGGCGGTGCTCCTGCTCGCCGCCGTCGCCCACCTGGTCCGGGGCGCTCCGCGGGCCGCGCTGCTGGGCCTGGCGGCGGCCCTGTCGTTCGCGGCCACGGCCGCCGTCCTGAAAGAGGTGACCGGGCGCCTGTCCAGGGGCCTGACCGCCCTGGTGACGGACTGGCCGCTCTACGCCCTCGCGCTCACCGGCGTCACCGCCCTGGTGCTGCTGCGGGGCGCCTTCCGGGCCGGCACCCTGGTGGCCTCCCAGCCCGCCCTCACCCTCGGTGACGCGCTCACCAGCATGGCCCTGGGCTGGGCGCTGTTCGGCGAGCGCATCGCGCTCGGCCCGCGCCTGCTGCCGGAGGCGGTCGGCGTCGCGCTCATCGCCGCCGGCAGCATCGGACTGGCCCGGGCGCCCACCGTCTCCGGCGACTGGGACACCGGCGGGACACCGAGCGGGCAGCCACCGCGGACGGCGAGCGCGGCGTGACCGGAAGCTGGAGCATGGCCGGGGATGACATGTGGCCGGAGGGCGATGTGTGCCTGGGGACGAAGGGCGACCGGGGGGCGGTGCGTGCCTGGTCCGGGGGCCGGAGCGTGGCCGGGGACGGTGCGCGCCTGGTGCGGAGGCCGCAACGTGGCCGGGGGCGACGCGTGGCCGGAGGGCGATGCGTGTCCGGGGGCGAAGGGTGACCGGGGACGGTGCGCGCCTGGTGCGGAGGCCGGAGCATGGCCGGAAGTCGCAGCGTGACCGCGTGACCGGAGGACGAAAGGAGGCTCCTCGATGAACCGCCGTTCCGCCCGCCCCGGCAGCACGGCCACGACGCCGGGCCCCGTCCGCCCCGCCGGCGCGCCCCCCGTCCGTGTCCGTCCTGCGGCCGCCGCCGTTCTGCTGCCGTGTACCGCCGCGGTCGCCGCGGTGGCCGCCGCGCACCTCGTGCCGGCCGCCACCTGGCTGCCCCGCCTGCGCGCCGCCTGTTTCCCGCGGCTGGCCGGCCTCGGCCACCCCCGCCACGTCGCCCTCACCTTCGACGACGGCCCGGACCCGGCGACCACCCCCCGCTTCCTCGACGCCCTGGACGACCTCGGGGTGCGTGCCACCTTCTTCGTCCTCGGCGAGAGCGTCGTCCGCCACCCCGGGCTCACCCGGGAGATCGCCGGCCGCGGGCACGAACTCGCCGTGCACGGCTGGACCCACGGCCGCCCCTGGCTGCCCGCGCCGGCCCGGGATCTGCGCGAGACGGAGCTGGCCGGCCGCGTCGTGCACGACACCACGGGCCGACGGCCCCGCTGGTACCGGCCCCCGTACGGCATCCTCACCTCCGGACGCTGGGCCGCCGCCCGCCGGGCCGGCCTGCGTCCGGTGCTGTGGACCGCGTGGGGCCGGGACTGGACGGCGGACGCCACCCCCGCCTCCGTGCGCGCCGCCGTCGGCGCCGACCTGCGCGGCGGCGGCACGATCCTGCTCCACGACACCGATCGCACCGCCGCCCCCGGCTGCTGGCGCGCCGCCCTCGGCGCCCTCCCCGGCCTCGTCCGGGACTGCCGGGAGGCCGGCTGGGAGGTGGGGCCGCTGGCGGAGCACGGGGTGGGGGCGCGGGCGGAGCGGTAGCGGCCCGGACCCCGGCCTGGCCCCCGGACTCCCGGCCTGCCCTCGGCCCGGACTCCCCGCTTGCCCTCGGCCCGGACTCCCGGCCCGGACCCCGGACCTCCGGCGGGCTCGGACCCCGGACCTCCGGCGGGCTCGGACCCCGGACCGCCGGCCGGCCCGGGCCCGCCGTACGCTCGTCGCCATGTCCCCGCACGTCCTGGTCCTCGGCGGCACCGCCGAGGCACGTGAACTGGCCGCCGAGCTGGCGGCGCGCCCCGGTGTGCGGGTCACCGTCTCGCTGGCGGGGCGGGTGACGCGCCCCGCGGCGGTCGCGGGGCAGGTACGCACCGGCGGGTTCGGCGGGCCGGAGGGACTCGCCGCGTGGCTGCGGGAACACCGCGTGGACGCCCTCGTCGACGCCACCCACCCCTTCGCCGAGACGATCACGCGCAACGCGGCGCGGGCCGCGGCGGCCGTCGGGGTGCCCGCGGTCGTCCTGCGCCGCCCGGGCTGGCGGCCCGGCGAGGGCGACCGCTGGCACGACGCGGCCTCCCTGCCGGCCGCCGCCGACCTGCTGCCGCGGCTGGGACGCCGGGTGTTCCTGACCACCGGCCGCCTGGGCCTGGCGGCCTTCGCGCACCTGACCGGGCTGCGTTTCCTCGTGCGGTCCGTGGAGCCGCCCGCGCCGCCGCTGCCGCCGCACACCGAGGTGCTGCTGGCGCGCGGGCCGTTCACCGTGGCCGGCGAGGAGGCGCTGCTGCGCGGGCACCGCATCGACGTGCTGGTGACGAAGGACAGCGGCGGCGCGGCGACCGCGGCGAAACTGACGGCCGCGCGACGGCTCGGGGTGCCGGTGGTGGTCGTCCGGCGCCCTCCGCTGCCGCCCGGCGTGACGGCCGTCCCCGACGTGCCCGGCGTGCTGGAGCGGCTCGGGCTCACCGCGCCGTGACGGCGCCCGGGGCCGTCGCCCGCCCGCTGCCGGCTACGCGCCGTCGCCGTCCTCGCGGCGCCGTCGCAGCAGGTACGTGTCCATGATCCAGCCCTTGCGTGCGCGCGCCTGCGCCCGCAGCCGCTCGATGCGCGGGGCGACCTCGGCGAGCGGGCCGGAGACGAGGATCTCGTCCGGGGTGCCGAGGTAGGCGCCCCAGTAGATGTCGATGTCGCCGGCGTCGTCGGCGTCCCGGTCGGCGTACCGCCGGAAGGCCTGGTGCGCGTCGAGCATCACCACGACGTCGTCCGCGTCCCGCGGGAAGCCCTCGGCGAGCCGCCGGCCGGTGGTGATCTGCACCGGGCCGCCGACCCGGTTCAGCCCGGTGCGGTGCCGGGCGGCGAGCGCGGAGACGCTGCTGATGCCGGGCACGACGGTGTACTCGAAGGTCACCGTGCCGCGGGCCAGTACCTCCTCGAGGATGCCCAGCGTGCTGTCGTACAGCGCGGGGTCCCCCCACACCAGGAACGCGCCGGTCTCGTCCTCGCCCAGCTCCTCGGCGATCAGCCGCTCGTAGATGCCGGCGCGGGCGCTGCGCCAGTCCCCGACGGCGGGGGAGTAGGCGGCGCCGCCCGCGGTGCGGTCCCGCTCGGGGTCGCGGGCCTCGACGAGACGGTACGTCCCCTCGGGCACGTGCGCGGCGAGGATGTCCCGGCGCAGCCCGACGAGGTCCGCCTTGGCCTCTCCCTTGTCCAGGAGGAAGAACACGTCCGTGGCCCGCAGGGCCTTCACCGCCTGCAGGGTCAGCTGGTCGGGGTCGCCCGCGCCGATACCGATGACATTGATCCTTCGCACGCCCCGAGTCTGCCGTACGCCCCTGGCGCCACCGCCCCCGGCCCCGGACCGCACGTCGACTCCGGACCGCGCGTCGATCCCGGACCGCGCGCCGACTCCGGACCGCGCGCCGACTCCGCACCGCGCGTCGGCCGGCCGCGGCGGTGTGCGCCGGTCCTGGCGACCGCGCGCCGCGCTGCCGTGGCGTGTGCGCCGCGCCGCTACGGCGTCCCGGTGAGCCGGGGCGCGTGCGCCGCCGCGTCGACGGGCCCGCCGCCGGCCGCCACCTCCCCGGCCAGCCGGCGCGCCCACGCCGTCAGCCCCGCCAGGTCCATCCCGTACGGCTGCGAGCGCCCCTGCTCGGCCATCCACTCCTCGACGGCGCCGGCGCCGCGGCGCAGCAGCCGGGCGCCGCCGGCGGCGTTGCCGCGCGCGGCGTGGGTGAGGCCGACGGCGAGCTGGGCGAGCCCGCGCCACAGCGTGCGCTCCGCCTGCGGTCCCGACTTCCAGGCGTCCTCGAACACCTCGTGGGCGTGGAACGGCCGCCCGGACGCCAGCAGCGCCTGCGCCTCGGCCACCGTCTCGCGCGGGGTGCGTACGAC
This sequence comes from Streptomyces echinoruber, assembly GCF_014651135.1. Lineage (GTDB taxonomy): Bacteria > Actinomycetota > Actinomycetes > Streptomycetales > Streptomycetaceae > Streptomyces > Streptomyces echinoruber. Next base: position 63,411 of record NZ_BMWH01000027.1, on the reverse strand, counting down.
GCCCTCCGGCTGCCGGGGCACGCCCTCGGTGCCGTACGGCAACGGCCGCCCGAGGCCGTCCCGGGGCCGGGCGTTGCGGGCCCGGCCCGCGCCGTCCCGGTCCCGCGCGGCGGCCGCCGGCCGCGGCCGGGGTGAGGATGCACTGCTCATACGCCTGCCCATACGCCGATTGTCCCCCGGCTTGTCCCTCCGGCTCGTTCCCCGGCCCCGGATCCGCTTCGGCCCACCCCGTCGCGTGCGGTAAAGTGATGCCCGCGCGATCACTTCGGAAGGCCGTCGTGAGCGCATCGGGACGTGGCGCAGCTTGGTAGCGCACTTGACTGGGGGTCAAGGGGTCGCAGGTTCAAATCCTGTCGTCCCGACTTGCGAGAACGCGGTCCGAGGGGCCCGGCCGGAAATTTCCGGCCGGGCCCCTCGGGCGTGTTCCACCCGGCACGCCCGGCACTCGTTCCGGCGTCTGTTCCGGCGCCCGTGCCGCCGCCCGGCGGCACGGGCCCGGCCGGTGCGCCGACCCCGGGCGGGTGCCGCCGGGGCGGGCGGTCACGGCCGGACCAGCAGCCGGAAGTCGAACGTGTACCGCGACGCCCGGTACAGGTGCGTGCCGTACTCGACGGGGCGGCCGGTGTCGTCGTAGGCCGTGCGCCGCATGGTGAGCAGGGCGGCGCCCTCCGGCTCGTCGAGGCGCGCCGCCTCCTCGGGACCGGCCGCGCGGGCGCCGATGGTCTGGTGGGCGCTGTGCAGGGTGATGCCGGCGGTGCGCAGCAGCCGGTACAGGCCGGTCGACTCCAGCCGCTCGGTACCGAGGTCGAGCAGGGCCTCGGGCAGGTAGGTGCACAGCAGCGCCACCGGCCGGCCGTGGGCGCGGCGCAGCCGCTCCAGCAGCCGCACCTCGCTGCCCGGCGCGAGCCGCAGGGCGGCGGCGACGCCGGGCGGCGCGGGCACCGTCTCGTTGCGCACCACCTCGGTGGCCGGCTGCTGCCCGGCCGCCTCCAGGTCGTCGTAGAGGCTGCTCAGCTCCAGCGGGCGCCGGACCTGGCTGTGCACCACTTGCGTGCCCACCCCGCGCCGCCGCACCAGCAGCCCCTTGTCGACGAGGGACTGGAGGGCCTGGCGGACGGTGGGGCGGGACAGGCCGAGGCGGACGGAGAGGTCCACCTCGTTGCCCAGGAGGTTGCCCGGGGCGAGGACCCCGTGCTCGATCGCCGCCTCCAGCTGCCGGGCGAGCTGGTGGTACAGCGGCACCGGACTGGCGCGGTCCAGCGCAAGGTCCAGCGCGTCGAGCGCGGTGGCGCCCGCGCCGCGCGCGCCGCGCGGGCGGTCGCCGGTCTTCGTCGTCCTCGGCACCGGGCACTCCCGGGGATCGTTGTGTGACGTGCCGTCAGGAATTGTCGGAGTGCTCACAGGTGGCGGCGGCGGCCGGCGACGTGCCGGTCGTAGCGTTCCCGGGCGGCGCGCGCGGCCTCGCGGGTGGCGGTCTCGGCGACCGGCACGTCCCACCAGGCCTGCGCGGGGGGAGCGGTCGGCGTCGGGTCGGTCTCCACGTACACGCACGTCGGCCGGTCCGAGGCCCGCGCGGCCGCCAGGGCCTCGCGCAGCTCGCGCACCGTCTTGGCGCGCAGCACGTCCATGCCGAGGCTGGCCGCGTTGGCGGCGAGGTCGACGGGGAGCGGGGCGCCGGTGAAGGTGCCGTCGGCGGCCCGGTGGCGGTAGGCGGTGCCGAAGCGCTCGCCGCCGGTCTCCTCCGACAGGCCGCCGATGGAGGCGTAGCCGTGGTTCTGGACGAGGACGACGTTGACGGGCAGGCCCTCCTGCACCGCGGTGACGAGCTCCGTCGGCATCATCAGGTAGGTGCCGTCGCCGACCAGCGCCCACACCACCGTCTCCGGCGCGGCCTGCTGGACGCCGATGGCGGCGGGGATCTCGTAGCCCATGCAGGAGTAGCCGTACTCCAGGTGGTACTGGCGCGGGCTGCGCGCCCGCCACAGCTTGTGCAGGTCGCCGGGGAGCGAACCGGCCGCGTTGATCACCACGTCGTCGTCCCCGACGACCGCGTCCAGCGCGCCCAGCACCTGCGTCTGCGTCGGTACGGCGCTGTCGTCCGCGGCGCGGTAGGCGGCCGCCACCACCTGCTCCCAGCGCTCCTTGCCGGCGCGGTACTCCGCCTCGTAGGCGGCATCCACGCGGTGGCCGTCCAGCGCCTCCCGCAGCCGCTCCAGCCCGGCCCGCGCGTCGCAGACCAGGGTCCGCGCGGCGAGCTTGTGGGCGTCGAAGGCGGTGATGTTGAGGTTGAGGAAGCGCACCCGGGGGTTTTCGAACAGGGTGCCGGAGGCGGTGGTGAAGTCGGTGTAACGGGTGCCGACGCCGATCACCAGGTCGGCGGTGCGGGCGAGGTCGTCGGCGACCGCGGTGCCGGTGTGGCCGATGCCGCCGAGGTCGGCCGGGTGGTCGTGGCGCAGCGAGCCCTTGCCGGCCTGGGTGGAGGCCACCGGGATGCCGGTGGCGTCGACGAACGCCTGGAGCGCCGCCTCGGCCCGGCTGTGGTGCACACCGCCGCCGGCGACGATCAGCGGCCGCTCGGCCGCCCGGATCAGGCGGACCGCCTCCGCCAGCTCGGCCCGGTCGGGCTCGGGCCGTCGCACGTGCCACACCCGCTCGGCGAAGAACTCCTCCGGCCAGTCGTACGCCTCGGCCTGCACGTCCTGCGGCAGGGCGAGGGTGACCGCGCCGGTCTCGGCGGGGTCGGTGAGCACCCGCATCGCCTGCAGCGCCGACGGGATCAGCGCCTCGGGCCGGGTGATCCGGTCGAAGTACCGCGACACCGGCCGGAGCGTGTCGTTGACGGACACGTCCGCCTCGACCGGGTGCTCCAGCTGCTGCAGCAGCGGGTCGGCGGGGCGGGTGGCGAAGTAGTCGCCGGGCAGCAGCAGGACCGGCAGGCGGTTGATGGTGGCCAGGGCGGCACCGGTGACCAGGTTGGTGGCGCCGGGCCCGATGGAGGTGGTCACGGCCTGCGTGGACAGCCGGTCGAGCTGGCGGGCGTGGCCGACGGCCGCGTGCACCATGGCCTGCTCGTTGCGGCCCTGGTGGTACGGCATCACGTCGGCGTACTCCACCAGCGCCTGGCCGATCCCGGCCACGTTGCCGTGGCCGAAGATGCCCCAGGTGCCGGCGATCAGCCGGTGCCGTACCCCGTCGCGCTCGGTGTACTGCGCGGCGAGGAACCGCACCAGCGCCTGGGCGGTGGTCAGTCGGCGGGTGGTTGCGTTCATCGGGACCTCTCGGGCGCGGTGTAGAGGGGCAGACGGGGGTCGACGGGCCGGCCCGGCCAGGTGCCGCGGATCCAGGCGTGGTCGGGGTGGTCGCAGATCAGCCAGGCACGTTCGGCCCCGGGGCCGGCCATGACGTTGAGGTAGTACATGTGGTGGCCGGGCACGGCCATCGACGGCCCGTGCCAGCCGTCCGGGATGAGCACGACGTCGCCGTCGCGGACCTCGGCCAGCACGTCCGTGCCGCGGCCCCGCCCGGAGGGGGAGACCCGCTGGTAGCCGAGGCCGGGCGTGCCGTCGTGGGCGGCGAACTCGAAGTAGTAGATCTCCTCCAGGACCGACTCCTCGCCGGGACGGTGCTCGTCGTGCTTGTGCGGCGGGAACGACGACCAGTTGCCGCCCGGGGTGAGCACTTCCACCGCGATGAGCTTGTCGCACTCGAAGACCCCGGCCGCGCCGAAGTTGTTCACCTGACGGGAGCAGTTGCCCGTGCCGCGCAGCTCCACCGGGACCGACTCGGCCGGCCCGTAGCGGGCGGGCAGCCGGCGGGTGCAGCGGGCGCCGGTCAGCGCGAACCGGCCGCCGCCGTCGGAGGCGACGGTGACGCGGGCCTCGCGCGGCACGTACGCGAAGTCACTGACCGCGGTGAAGACGCTGTCGCGGCCGGTGAGGGCGAAGGTGGCGTGACCGGAGTCGTCGGCGCAGGCCACGGTGCAGCCCCCGGCGAGCGGCAGCACGATCCACTCGCTCTCCTCAGTGCCGAAGGTGTGCGAGCCGCCCGGCGGCAGCTCCAGCACGCGCAGGCTGGAGTAGCCCCAGCCGGCGGTGGCGGGGGTGACGTCCACGGTGTACGGGCCGCCCAGGGCCTTGCCGGCGGGAAGGTGGTACGGGCTGGAGGTCATCGTCTGCTGTCTCCTCGGCGTCGCGGGTCGTCGTCGGCGGCGGCCGGTCGGCGTGGCCGGTTCCCGGGATCGGGGCGGGGCGTCCCGGTCTTCGTCCTCACAGCAGGGCCACGGCGGTGTCGACGGCGGCGGCGACGTCGTCGTCGGGCGGGTAGAGCAGGGCGCGGCCGGCGATCAGGCCGTGCACGGTGGGCAGGCGCAGGGCCTTGCGCCACTTGTCGAAGGTGGCGTCCGGGTCGTCGCCGACCTCACCGCCGAGCAGGACGGCGGGCAGGGTGGAGGCGGCCAGCGCCTGGGCCATGGCGTCGGGGTCGTCGGTGACGGGGAGTTTCAGCCAGGTGTAGGCGGAGGTGCCGCCCAGACCGGAGGCGATGGCGATGGCGCGGGTGACGGCCGGGGCGGACAGGTCGTGGTGCACCCGGCCGTGGCGGCGGTGGCTGAGGAAGGGCTCGACGAAGACGGGCAGGCGGTGGGCGGCCATGTCGTTCACGGCGCGGGCGGCGGCCTCCAGGGTGGCCAGGGAGCCGGGGTCGGTGTAGTCGAGGCGCAGCAGCAGCTTGCCGGCGTCGAAGCGCAGCCGGGCCAGGTCGGCGGCGCGGTGGCCGGTGAAGCGGTCGTCGAGTTCGAAGGCGGCGCCGGCCAGGCCACCGCGGTTCATGGAGCCGATGGCGACCTTGTTCTCCAGCGCGCCGAGCAGCAGCAGATCCTCCAGGATGTCGGCGGTGGCCAGCACGCCGTCGACGCCGGGGCGGGAGAGGGCCAGGCACAGGCGTTCCAGCAGCTCGGCGCGGTTGGCCATGGCCAGCTCGCGGCCGCCGGCGCCGAGCGCGCCGCGGGCCGGGTGGTCGGCGGCGACGATCATCAGGCGGCCGCGGTCGCCGAGCAGCGGACGCCGCACCCGGCGCGCGGCCGCCTCCGCGACCGCCTCCGGACGGCGGGCTCTGACCGCGGTGAGGTCGGGGATGCTGAGGGTCAAGACAGGCTCCGTTCGGGTGGCTCGGCCGGCCGGGGCGGCCGGGTGGGCCGGGTGGGCCGCTGGGGGAGTGGGCCGGGTGCGGCCTCGGGGCGCCGGCGGGGTGGTGGGGGTGGTCGGTCGGGGGGCGGTGCCGGGGGCGGGGTTCTGCGGTGGCGGGACGGTGGCGGTGGCCGCGCGGCCGCGCGGTGGCGGCCGGCGAGGTCGGGCAGTGGGGGCCGGTTGTGTGCGGCTGCCGGCCGGTCGGATGCGGTGTGCTCGTGCGTCCGGCCGCTCGGTGCGCCCGACCACCCGGTGTGCCCGACCGCTTGGTGCGTCCGGCGGCTCGCTCGGCTCGGTCGGTGTCCCGTTCCGGGCGCCGGACCGGCTCCGTGAGCGTGTGCCCGTCGGCCGGGACCGGGCTCGGCCGACCGGTCCGGCCGCCCGGATTCCCGGCGCCCGGGGGGGCAGGTTGCCGGGTACCGGGCACCGGACCCGGCGGTCCCGCCGCCCTCCCGTCCCGCCCGCCGTGCGCGGACACCGGCATCGGGGTCAGGCACGGGGTCAGGCCAGGGACGCCAGCAGTTCCTCCACCTCCTTCGCCGTGGGCATCGCCGAGGAGCAGGCGAGGCGGGAGGCGACGAGGGCGCCGGCCGCGTTGGCGTGGCGCATGACGCGCTCCAGGTCCCAGCCGGAGAGCAGGCCGTGGCACAGGGAGCCGCCGAAGGCGTCGCCGGCGCCGAGGCCGTTGACGACCTCGACCGGAACCGGCGGCACCTCGGCGCGGCCGCCGTCGCGGTGCACGGCGAGGACGCCCTTGGGGCCCTGCTTGACCACGGCGAGCTCCACCCCCGCCGCCAGCAGCGCCTCCGCGCAGGCCTGCGGCTCGCGCACCCCGGTGGCGACCTCGCACTCGTCGAGGTTGCCGACGGCGACGGTGGCGTACCGCAGCGCCTCCCGGTAGTGGGGGCGGGCCTGCTCGGGGTCCCGCCAGAACATCGGGCGCCAGTCCAGGTCGAAGACGGTGGTGCCGGCCCTGTCCCGCGCCCGGAGCGCGGCGAGCGTCGCCGAGCGGCTGGGCTCCTCGCTCAGCCCGGTGCCGGTCATCCAGAAGATGCGCGCGCGGCGCAGGGCGGAGTGGTCCAGTTCGTCGCCGCGGATCTCCAGATCGGGCGCCTTGGGCTGCCGGTAGAAGTAGAGCGGGAAGTCGTCCGGCGGGAAGATCTCGCAGAAGGTGATCGGGGTGGGCAGTCCGGGTACGGGCGTGACCCAGCGGTCGTCGACCCCGAACTCCCGCAGCGCCTCGTGCAGGTAGGTGCCGAAGGGATCGTCGCCGGTGCGGGTGATCACCGCCGTACGGCGGCCGAGGCGGGCCGCGGCGACCGCCACGTTGGCGGCCGAGCCGCCGAGGAACTTGCCGAAGGTCTCCACCCGGCTCAGTGGGACACCGGACTGCAACGGGTAGAGATCGACGCCGATACGGCCCATCGTGATCAGATCGAAGGGCTGGGATGATGCGGCCATGCGCGATGCTCCTCGGACTGGGCGGGGGATGCGGGCACCGCCGGAAGGTCCTCGGGACGCCTTCCGCGCGGGTCCTGCCGCCTCCCAGGTGTAGGCCCCGGACGGCGACGCTGTCAATAGTTTGTACTTACATTCGGACCTGCTTGTGAAATGATGTCTTAACAAAGTATTGACAGCGGGCGCCCCAAGGGATTGGATCGCGTCCCAGCGCAACAGCCGCAACGCGGCACGACAACCGCAGCGCGGCACCCTTACGCAAGCAGCGAGAACCGGCCACCGGACCTCGCCCCCTCGTCTCCCCCCCGGTCGCACAGTGAGGTGCAGGAAAGATGGACCGCTCTTCCCACCCCCGCTCCCGCAGACTCGCCCCCTTCGTGGCCCTCGCCGCGGCGGCGGCCCTGACCCTCGCCGGCTGCTCCAGCAGCTCCGGGGGCAAGAAGTCCGAGGAGGGTGGGGCGAACGCCTCCGCGGGCAAGGCCACCACCCCGCGCATGACGGTCGCACTGGTCACGCACCAGTCACCCGGCGACACGTTCTGGGACATCGTCCGCAAGGGCGCCGAGGCCGCCGCCGCCAAGGACAACATCAAGCTGGTCTACTCCGCCGATCCCAACGCCGGCAACCAGGCGAACCTGGTGCAGAACGCGATCGACCAGAAGGTCGACGGCATCGCCGTCACCCTCGCCAAGCCCGACGCCCTCAAGAGCGTCGTCGCCAAGGCCAAGGGCGCCAACATACCCGTCGTCGGCCTCAACTCCGGCGTCAGCGACTGGAAGAAGCTCGGCCTGCTGGAGTTCTTCGGCCAGGACGAGACCGTCGCCGGCGAGGCCTTCGGCAAGAAGCTCAACGAGGTCGGCGCCAAGCACACCGTCTGCGTCATCCAGGAGCAGGGCAACATCGGCCTCACCCAGCGCTGCGACGGCGTGAAGAAGACCTTCAGCGGCAAGACCGACGTCCTCTACGTCAACGGCACCGACATGCCGTCCGTGAAGTCGACGATCACCGCGAAGCTGAAGCAGGACAAGTCCATCGACTACGTCGCCACCCTCGGCGCCCCCTTCGCGCTGACCGCGGTGCAGTCGGTGAGCGACGCCGGCAGCAAGGCCAGGATCGCCACCTTCGACCTGAACAAGGACCTCACCAAGGCCATCCAGAACGGGACCATCCAGTTCGCCGTCGACCAGCAGCCCTACCTGCAGGGCTACCTGGCGATCGACTCCCTGTGGCTCTACAAGAACAACGGCAACTACAGCGGCGGCGGCGAGCAGCCGGTGCTGACCGGCCCCGCCTTCGTCGACAAGACCAACGTCGACAAGGTCGCCCAGTTCGCCGCGAAGGGCACTCGGTGATCGGTATGACCCAGCAGGCTGCGCCGGCGGTGACCACACCGCCGGCCCCCGGCCGGAAGGAGAGCGACGGACGGACCGCGCGGCGCCCGCCGGCGCTGCGGCTGCTCGCCCGGCCGGAGGTCGGCGTCTTCCTGGGCGCCGTCGCCGTGTTCGTCTTCTTCCTCGTCGCGGCGCCCACGGTCCGCCAGGGCAGTTCGATGGCGACGGTGCTCTACCAGTCGTCGACCATCGGCATCATGGCGCTGCCCGTGGCGCTGCTGATGATCGGCGGCGAGTTCGACCTCTCCGCCGGCGTCGCGGTGATCACCTCCGCGCTGACCGCGAGCATGCTCAGCTACCAGCTCACCCTCAACGTCTGGATGGGCGTGGTCGTCGCCCTGGTCGTCTCGTTGGGGATCGGCGCGTTCAACGGCTGGATGCTGGTCAAGACCGGCCTGCCGAGCTTCCTGGTCACCCTCGGCACGTTCCTGATCCTGCAGGGCGTGAACCTCGCGGTGACCAAGCTGGTCACCGGCAACGTCGCCACCGACGACATCAGCGACATGGACGGCTTCGACCAGGCGAAGAAGATCTTCGCGTCGTCCTTCGACGTCGGCGGCGTCCAGGTGAAGATCACCGTGGTGTGGTGGCTGTTCTACGCCGCCCTGGCCACCTGGGTGCTGCTGCGCACCAAATACGGCAACTGGATCTTCGCGGTCGGCGGCAACAAGGACAGCGCCCGCGCGGTCGGCGTCCCCGTCACCTTCACCAAGATCTCGCTGTTCATGCTCGTCGGCTTCGGCGCCTGGTTCGTCGGCATGCACCAGCTGTTCTCCTTCAACACCGTGCAGTCCGGCGAGGGCGTCGGCCAGGAGCTCATCTACATCGCCGCGGCCGTCATCGGCGGCTGCCTGCTCACCGGCGGCTACGGCTCCGCGATCGGCCCGGTCTTCGGCGCCTTCATGTTCGGCATGGTGAACCAGGGCATCGTCTACGCCGGCTGGAACCCCGACTGGTTCAAGGCCTTCCTCGGCGTGATGCTCCTCGGCGCCGTCCTGATCAATCTGTGGGTCCAGCGCACGGCGACCCGGAGGTGACCGACCCCATGACGACCAACGGAACCGGAACCCACGGCGCCGTCCTCGCCGACACCCCGCCCGAGCGGGACCGCCCCCTGGTCGAACTGCGGGGCGCCGGCAAGTCCTACGGCAACATCCACGCCCTGCACGGCGTCGACCTCGCCGTCCACCCCGGCCGGGTGACCTGCGTGCTCGGCGACAACGGCGCCGGCAAGTCCACCCTCATCAAGATCATCTCCGGGCTGCACCAGCACACCGAGGGCGAGTTCCTCGTCGACGGCGAGCCGGTCCGCTTCACCACCCCGCGCGAAGCCCTCGACCGGGGCATCGCCACCGTCTACCAGGACCTCGCCGTCGTCCCGCTGATGCCGGTGTGGCGCAACTTCTTCCTCGGCTCGGAGATGACCAAAGGCCCCTGGCCCTTCCGGCGCCTGGACATCGCCCGCATGAAGAAGACCGCGGACGAGGAACTGCGCAACATGGGCATCGTCCTGGACGACCTGGAGCAGCCCATCGGCACCCTCTCCGGCGGCCAGCGCCAGTGCGTGGTGATCGCCCGCGCCGTCTACTTCGGCGCCCGCGTCCTCATCCTGGACGAGCCGACCGCCGCCCTCGGCGTCAAGCAGTCCGGCGTGGTGCTGAAGTACATCGCCGCCGCCCGCGACCGCGGCCTCGGCGTCATCTTCATCACCCACAACCCGCACCACGCCTACATGGTCGGCGACCACTTCACCGTGCTGCGCCTGGGCACCGTGGAACTGTCCGCCGCCCGCAGCGAGATCGGCCTCGAGGAACTGACCCACCACATGGCGGGCGGCGCCGAACTGGCCGCGCTCAAGCACGAGCTGGCCCAGGTGCGCGGCGTCGACGTGGACGAACTGCCCGAAGAGGGCGACCTGCAGGCACCCGTGGCGTCCTCCTCCGAAGGGACCTCCTGAGATGACCCAGACCCCCGTCCTGGACCGCATCCGGGTCGGCTCCGCCCCCGACTCGTGGGGCGTGTGGTTCCCCGACGACCCCCGGCAGGTCCCCTGGCAACGCTTCCTGGACGAGGTCGCCGAGGCCGGCTACTCCTGGATCGAGCTCGGCCCCTACGGCTACCTGCCGACCGACCCGGCCCGCCTCACCGAGGAGGTGGACCGGCGCGGCCTGAAGGTGTCCGCCGGCACCGTCTTCACGGGCCTGCACCGCGGCCCGGCGGTGTGGGAGTCCACCTGGGAGCACGTCGGCCAAGTCGCCTCCCTCACCCGGGCGATGGGCGCGAAGCACCTCGTCGTCATCCCCTCCTTCTGGCGCGACGACAAGACCGCCGAGATCCTGGAGCCGCCGGAGCTGACGAACGAGCAGTGGACCCACCTGACCCGGGGCATGGAGCGCCTCGGCCGCGAGGTGAAGGAGACCTACGGCCTGGACATCGTCGTCCATCCGCACGCCGACACCCACATCGACACCGAGGAGCACGTCGAACGCTTCCTCGACTCCACCGACTCCGACCTGGTCAACCTCTGCCTCGACACCGGGCACTACGCCTACTGCGGCGGCGACAGCGTCAAACTGATCGAGACCTACGGCGAGCGCATCGGCTACCTGCACCTCAAGCAGGTCGACCCGGAGATCCTGGCGGACGTGCGGGCGCACGGCGTGCCGTTCGGACCGGCGGTGCAGCGCGGGGTGATGTGCGAGCCGCCGTCCGGGGTGCCGGCGCTGGAGCCGGTGCTGGCGGCGGCGCAGAAGCTCGGCGTGGAGCTGTTCGCCATCGTCGAGCAGGACATGTACCCGTGCGAGCCGGACAAGCCGCTGCCGATCGCAATGCGCACGCGGAAGTTCCTCAGGAGCTGCGGGGCCTGACACGGCGCGGTGGGGCGGCGGCGCGGCCGGTGGTGCGCCCGCCCCGCCGCGGACGGCGGCGCCCCGCGACCGGGAGCGCCGGGCACCACCCGCCGGCGCCGGGCCGTGCGACGGCCCGCGGCCGGCCGCGCGGGGACGGACGAGGCAAGGGGGAGGGCGGGACACCATGACGCAGCCGGCGGACCTCGGGATCGCCGTCATCGGAACCGGCCGCATGGGCGCCGACCACGTGCGCCGCATCCAGCGCACGATCAGCGGCGCCCGCGTCACCGCCGTCGCGGACGTCGACGCCGACCGCGCCGAACGCGTCGC
>NZ_BMWH01000027.1:0-52173 GCF_014651135.1 Streptomyces echinoruber | reverse complement strand
CGTCGACGGCTGCACCGCGTACGCCGACCCGGCCGCCGCACTGGCCGCCCCCGACGTGGACGCCGTACTGATCGCCTCCCCGGGCCCCGCCCACGAGGACGCGCTGCTCGCCGCGCTCGCGCACGACCTGCCGGTGCTGTGCGAGAAGCCCCTCACCCCGGACGCGGCGTCCGCCCTGCGCGTCATGGAGGCCGAGCAGCGGCTCGGCCGGCGCCGCGTTCAGGTCGGTTTCATGCGGCGCTACGACCCGGAGTACGCCCGGCTCAAGGCGTTGCTGGAGACGGGACGGCTCGGCCGGCCGCTGCTGCTGCACCACCGGCACCGCAACGTCACCGCCCCGCCCGGCTGGACCAGCGCCCTGCTCGTCACCGACTCCGCGGCGCACGAGGCGGACGCCACCCGCTGGCTGCTCGGCCAGGAGATCACCGCGGTGACGGTGTTGCGGCCGGCCGCGTCCGCGTACGCGCCGGACGGCGTCCAGGACCCGCAGTTCCTCCTCCTGGAGACCGACGGCGGGGTCCTCGCCGACGCCGAGATCTTCGTCCACTGCGGCTTCGGCTACCAGGTGCAGGCGGAGATCGTGTGCGAACGCGGCACCGCCCGCATCGGCGACTGCCACGGCATGCTCACCCACCTGGCCGGCCGCTGGGGCGGCACCGTCGCCCAGGACTGCACCGAACGCTTCGCCGAGGCCTACGACCGCGAGGTCCAGGCCTGGGTCGACGCCGCCCGCCGCGGCGGGACCACCGGCCCGAGCACCTGGGACGGCTACGCGGCGGCCGCGGTGTGCGAGGCGGGCGTCCGGGCGCTGCGGGACGGCGTCCGGGTGGAGGTCGACTTGGTGGAGAGGCCGTCACTGTACCCGCCCGCCGTATCTCCCCGACCGTGATCCGGGGCCTTCGGCGGTGCCGGGACGGACCGGCGGCCCCGGGCGGCGGCCGGTGGGCGTGATCACGCTCCGCGGTTCCCGGTCACCGTCCGGCCGGCATCGGCGTAACGTCGCTTGTGACGTCGAGGGGAGCACTCATGAGCACCGCACGAGACCTGGTGATCGTCGCGATGGACGTCACACCGAGCCGGACCGTGACGCAGGGGGATCTGTCGCTCGCGCTCGCCGGGGCCGAGCTGATCGACCTCCTGCGCGCCGAGGCGGTGGCGCTCGCCGGCGACCGCATCGTGCCGCGCCTGACACCTCCTCTCGAGGACCCGCTGCTGGAGCGGGCCGCGGCCTTTCTCCTCAGGGACGAGCCGTACGAGTCGGTCGAGGACTGGCTGTGGCGCCGGGGCCGCGGACTGGCTCGGGAATACGTGACCGCCCTCCGCGAGGAAGGGGTCGTCTCCCGGGCACGCGGCTCCTGGCTCCCCTTCCGCCGCGCCCGGCCGGTGCCGGCCGACTCCTCGGCCCGGCGGCGGGCCGTACACCGCTGGGAGGCCGACGAACCGGTGCTCGTCACCCTTGCGGCGGCTGCCGGGGTACGGGAGGACGTGCCCGAGGACGTCCCGGTGCTCGACGAGGCGGCCCAGACCGTGTTCGCCGCCGTGGTCGACGCCACGACGGAACTGGACGCCGTACGCCGGCGCCGCGCCATCGAGGACGCCGCGTTCGCCAATATCTGGCGCGGCGCGTAGCGGGCGTACCCGCCCGGCCGGGCCCACCGAGGCGCACGGCCCACCGCAGCGCACGGCCCGTCGCGGGGCGGGGTCCTGCGACCCGCCCCGCGGTGAGCCGCGTCGGACCGTGTCGGACGGAGCCGGACGGTGTCGGACGGAGCCGGACGGTGTCGGACGGTGTCAGACGGTGCGGACCTCGTCGAGGGTCACCGGGCGGCGCTCCTTCAGCGACAGGGTGCACGCCTCGGCGATCCAGCCCGCCTCCAGGGCGTCCTCGACGGTGCACGGGGAGGGCCGGGCACCGGCCACCACCTCGGTGAACGCGGTGAGTTCGGCGCGGTAGGCGTCGGCGAAGCGGTCCATGAAGAAGTCGTGCGGGGTGCCCGCGGGGAAGGTCGCCCCGGGTTCCACGGAACGCAGCGGCAGCTTGTCGTCGAGGCCGACGGCGATGGAGTCCCGGAAGCCGTGCAGTTCCATGCGCACGTCGTAACCGCGGCCGTTGTGGCGGCTGTTGGAGACGACGGCGAGGGTGCCGTCGTCGAGGGTGAGCAGGGCGCCGGTGGTGTCGGCGTCGCCGGCCCGCCGGATGTAGTCGGCGCCCTTGTTGCCGCCGGCGGCGTACACCTCGGCGACCTCGCGGCCGGTCACCCAGCGGATGATGTCGAAGTCGTGCACGGAGCAGTCGCGGAAGATGCCGCCGGAGGCGGCGATGTACGCGGCCGGCGGCGGCGCCGGGTCCAGCGTGGTGGACCGCACGGTGTGCAGCGGCCCCAGCTCGCCGGCGCGCACGGCCTCGCGGGCGGCGGTGAAACCGGCGTCGAAGCGCCGGTTGTAGCCGATCTGCACGGGCACGTCCGTGCCGCGCAGGGCCTTGAGGACCTGCACGCCCTCCCGCATGGTGCGGGCGACGGGCTTCTCGCAGAAGACGGGGACGCCCGCCTCGGCGCAGGCCAGGATCAGGGCGGGGTGGGCGTCGGTCGCGGCCGCCACGACGACGCCGTCCACACCGGCGGCCAGGACGGCTTCCGGCGAGTCGGCGACCTCGGCCCCGAACCGCTCGGCGGCCGCCTTGGCGGCGTCCGTGAACGGGTCGGAGACGACGAGCGAGTCGACCGCGTCGAGCCCGGAGAGGGTCTCGGCGTGGAAGGCGCCGATCCGGCCCAGGCCGAGGATTCCGATGCGCATGAGGTGGTGCTCCTTGGGTGCGGGGGTCGTACGGGGGTCGTACGGGGTTGTACGGGGGCGGCGGCTCAGTCGAGGCCGCCGAGGACGTTCTGGTCCCAGTCGATCACCGAGCCGGTGACCACGCCGGAGCGGTCCGACAGCAGCAGGACCACGAAGTCGGCGATCTCGTCCGGCCGGCCGAGCCGGCCCATCGGCAGCCGCGCGGCGGCCCGCTCCTGCCAGTCGTCCCCGGCGCCGTGGAAGGCGCGCTGGGTGGCGTCCTCGCCCTCCGTGGCGGTCCAGCCGATGTTGAGGCCGTTGATGCGGACGCGGTCCCAGCGGTGGGCGTGCGCCGCGTTGCGGGTCAGCCCGGCCAGGCCCGCCTTGGCGGCGACGTACGGCGCCAGGTACGGCTGGCCGCCGTGCGCGGAGGACGTGATGATGTTGACGATCGTGCCGGGCGCCTGCCGCGCCACCATGTCGGCGACGGCGGCCTGCATGGCGAAGAACGGCCCCTTGAGGTTGACCGCGATGTGCGCGTCGAACAGCTCCGGCGTGGTGTTCAGCAGCGTGCCGCGCGAGGTCAGCCCCGCCGAGTTCACCAGGCAGTCGATCCGGCCGTGCGCCGCCACCACTTCGGCGACACACGCCTTGGCCTGCTGGGCGTCGGCCAGGTCGGCGCGGACGAACGCCGCCTCGCCGCCGGCGGCGGTCAGCTCCGCGACGAGCGCCTCGCCGGGCTCCGGCCGCCGTCCGCTGACGGTGACGGCGGCGCCCTCGCGCACCGCCGCCCGCGCGATCGCGGCACCCACGCCCTGTGTGCCGCCGTTGACGAGGACGACCTTGTCGTCCAGAAGTCCCATGCCCCGGTTGTCCTTTCACTCGGGTCGCTCAAGTCGCTCGAGTCGCTCAGGTCGCTCGAGTCGTTCGGGTCGCTCGGGTCGTTCGGGTCGCTCGGGTCGTTCGGGTCGCTCGGGCCGTCGCGGTCAGCTCGCGCGCCGCGCGGCGGCACGGCGCACCGCGTCCCGCAGCCGCTCGGGCGGCCACTCCTCGGCCAGCGCGCGCCGCACCAGGTCGGCCTGCGCGGGCGGGGCCAGGCCGTCGACCGGGGGGTCGCGGTCGAGGTTGGTGGGGAAGGGGTAGCCCTCGGCGCTCGCGGCGATCACGTGCTCCAGCCACGCGGCGGGGGCGCCCTCGGCCCTGCGCCGCAGCAGCACCGGGTAGACGGCGTTCACCACCGCCTCCCGGTCCACCGTCTCCATCGCGCGCCCGAAGGCGGAGGAGACCTGCAGCAGGTTGGCCGTGCGCCGGACGTCCGCCGAGCGGTTGGTGCCGGCGGCGTGGAAGAGCGCCGGGTTGAAGAAGACCGCGTCGCCCTTGGCGAGCGGCAATTGCACGTGGTGCGCGTCGAAGTAGGCGCGGAACTCCGGCCGCCGCCAGGCCAGGTACCCGGGCTCGTAGGTCTGTGAGAACGGCAGGTACATCGTCGGCCCGGACTCCACCGGCATGTCGCAGTGGGCGACGGCGCCCTGCAGGGTGAGCACGGGGGAGAGGCGGTGCACGTGCGCCGGGTAGGCGGCCGCGTCCTTCTCGGAGAGGAAGCCGAGGTGGTAGTCGCGGTGCGGGCGCTGCGCCGCGCCGCCCGGGTTGACCACGTTGACCTGGGAGGTGACCTGGTAGCCGGGCCCGAGCCAGGCCCGCGACACCAGGGCGAGCACGTCGTTGGCGTAATAGGCGGCGAACGTCTCCGGGTCGCGCAGCGCCAGCTTCTCCAGCGCGTTCCACACCCGGTCGTTGGCGCCGGGCCGGGCGAAGTGGTCCCCGGCGCTCACGCCCGCGGCGCGCTGCTCGGCGATCAGCGCGTCGAAGACGGCCGTGGCCCGGTCGACGACCGCCGGGTCGGGGAAGGCGCCCCGGAAGACGACGATGCCCGGGCCGTCGGTGAGCGCCCGCACCAGCTCGGCCTCGAGCGGGCGGCCGGCCTCGAGCCGGCGGGCGTCGTAGACCGGCACGTTGTGCTCCACGGCGCGGGCGTGCGGGTGGTCGGCGGGATCCGTCGCCTGCTCGACCAGCGCGCGGAACGCGGCCAGGTCGCAGTCCTGTGCGGACAGCCAGGCGCGGCGGTGGGCGGAAGGGATGGACATCGTCGTCCCCTTGGGCAACGGGTCGGCACGGCTCTGTCATTCTTGTCCGTACAAACCCCTCGAACAATCAGCAGGAAGCCATCAAAAACCCCTCAAGGAGCCTGGTGTGGGCCACCCTTTCCCGATTCGTGAGATCGCACGTCAGGCCGGTCTGAGCGAGGCCACCGTGGACCGCGTGCTCAACGGGCGGGGCGGAGTGCGGGAGAGCACCGCGCAGGAGGTGTACCGGGCCATCGCCGACCTGGACCGGCAGCGCACCCAGGTGCGGCTGGTGGGCCGCACCTTCATGGTCGACATCGTGATGCAGGCGCCGGAGCGGTTCACCACCGCGGTGCGCACGGCGCTGGAGGCGGAACTGCCCGCCCTGCACCCGGCGGTGCTGCGCTCCCGCTTCCACTTCCGGCAGACCGGCCCGGTGGCGGAACTGGTCGGAATCCTGGACCGGATCGCCCGGCGCGGTTCGCAGGGCGTCATCCTCAAGGCGCCCGACGTCCCCGAGGTCACCGAGGCCGTCGGCCGGCTGGACGCCGCCGGCATCCCGGTGATCACCCTGGTCACCGACCTGCCCGCCAGCGCCCGCCTGGCCTACGTCGGCATCGACAACCGCGCCGCGGGCGCCACGGCCGCCTACCTGATGGGCCAATGGCTCGGCGACCGGCCCGGCAACGTCCTCACCAGCCTCAGCAGCGGCTTCTTCCGCAACGAGGAGGAGCGCGAGATGGGCTTCCGCAGCCTGATGCGGGCCCGCCACCCGCAGCGCGCGCTGGTGGAGATCGCCGAGGGGCAGGGCCTGGACGCCACCCAGTACGACCTGGTCCGCTCCGCCCTGGAGCGCGACCCGGACATCCGCGCGGTCTACTCGATCGGCGGCGGCAACATCGCCACCCTGCGGGCCTTCGAGGACCTCGGCCGCGAGTGCGCCGTGTTCGTCGCGCACGACCTGGACCAGGACAACACGCGGCTGCTGCGCGAGCACCGCCTGTCCGCGGTGCTCCACCACGACCTGCGCCAGGACGTGCGGGAGGCCTGCCACCTCGTGATGCGCGCCCACGGCGCCCTGCCGCCCGCCGGCCCCACGCTGCCGTCCGCGATCCAGGTCGTCACGCCCTACAACATGCCTGCCCACCTGCCTACGGCACCGCTACGGTGACCCACGCGCCGCTCCGCGCGGAGCGCGCCATCGCGTCCAGCACGGCGGCGCTGCGCACCGCGTCCGGCAGCGTGGCGCCGTACGGCCTGCCCTCGGCGACGGAGCGCAGGAAGCGGTGGGCCTCGATCACCTTCAGGTCGTCGTAGCCCATGGCGTTGGCCGCGCCCGGCTGGAACGCGGCGAACTCGCCGTGGCCGGGACCGGCGAAGACGGTGGTGACGGGCTGGTCCTGGTAGGCGGTGCCGCGGCTGACCCCCAGCTCGTTCATGCGGCGGAAGTCCCAGAAGACCGCGCCCTTGGTGCCGTGCACCTCGAAGCCGTAGTTGTTCTGCTCGCCCACCGACACCCGGCAGGCCTCCAGCACGCCGCGGGCGCCGGAGGCGAAGCGCAGCAGGCAGGAGACGTAGTCCTCGTTCTCCACCGGCCCGAGCTCGCCGCCGGATGCGCGGGCGTGGCCGGCCGTGGCGCCGGTGGGGCGGGCCCGCTGGGGGACGAAGACGGCCGTGTCGGCGGTGAGGGAGGCGATGTCGCCGAGCAGGAAGCGGGCCAGGTCGGCACCGTGCGAGGCGAGGTCGCCCAGCACCCCGCTGCCTCCGCGTGCGCGCTCGTAGCGCCAGGTCAACGCACCCTCGGGATGGGCGGCGTAGTCGCTGAAGAGGCGGATGCGCACGTGCGTGACGGTGCCGATCTCGCCCGTGGCGATCAGGTCGCGGGCGTACTCGACGGCGGGTGCGTTGCGGTAGTTGAAGCCGACCGCGCCCTGCACGCCCGCCTCGGCGACCGCGTCCGCGACGGCGCGGGCGTCGTCGACGCCCAGCCCCACCGGCTTCTCGATCCAGATGTGTTTGCCGGCCCGGGCCATCGCCACGCCGATCTCGCGGTGCAGGAAGTTGGGGGCGGTGATGCTGACCGCCTGCACCCGCGCATCGGCGGCCACCTCGCGCCAGTCGCGGGTGGTGGAGGCGAACCCGAACTGCGCGGCCGCCTCCTCGGCCCGGCCCGGCACCTCCTCGGCGACCGCCACCAGCCGCGGACGCAGCGGCAGGTCCGGGTAGTGGTGCGGGAGGCGGGCGTACACCTGGGTGTGCACCCGGCCCATCCATCCGAACCCGACGACCGCGACGCCCAGCGCACGCACCATGACAGCCCCTCTTTTGGACCGGTCCCACTCTGTCCACGTCCACGCCACCCTCCGGGCCCCTGCCCACGCATGTCAACCCTTTGACAACCCGGCCGAGCGTGTGGAACGGTCCACACCATGGCCGCGTCCCCGGCGAAACCGCCCACCATCCGCGACGTCGCCGAACGCGCCGGCGTGTCCAAGTCGCTGGTCTCGCTCGTGCTGCGCGGCTCCGGCCGGGTGCGGCCGGAGAAACGGCAGGCCGTGCTGCGGGCGATGCGGGAGCTGGGCTACCGGCCCAACGCGGCCGCCCGCAGCCTGAGCGAGCGGCGCAGCCTCCCCCGAGCCCTCGCATCCACTCGAGCAGGGCGGACCCCCCTGGTCGGCGTGGTCCTCGACGACCTGCGCAACCCCTGGTTCGTCGACCTGCTCGACGGCCTCAACTCGCTGCTGCACGCAAGCGGTGTGCACATGCTCCTGGCCGACGCCCGGCTCGGCCGCCGCACCGGCCAGGACCCGGCCGGCCCCTTCCTCGACCTCGGCGCGGACGGCCTGGTGGTCGTCGGCACCCTCCCCGACCCGACCGCGCTCGCCCCGGTCGCCGCCCGCCTGCCGGTCGTCGTCGCGGGCGCCCGCGAACCGGTGCTGCCCGGCGTGGACGTGGTCTGCGGCGACGACGAGCGCGGCGCCCGGCTGGCCACCGAGCACCTCGTCGGCCTCGGCCACCGCCGCATCGCGCACGTCGCCGGCACCGGCGCCGTCGGCGAGCTGCGCCGGCGCGGCTTCGAGGCGGCCCTGCGCGCCCACGGCCTGGCGGACCTCGCGCGGGTCGAACCCGGCGACCTGACCGAGGAGGGCGGCCACCGCGCCGCCGTACGGCTGCTCGCCCGCCCCGAGCGGCCCACCGCCGTCCTCGCGGTCAACGACATCGCCGCCGTCGGCGTGATGTCCGCCGCCGAGGAGCTCGGCCTGCGCGTCCCGCACGACGTGTCCGTGGCCGGCTACGACAACACCGGCGTCTCCCGGCTGCGCCACCTGTGGCTGACCACCGTCGACACCGCCCCGCAGGAGGTCGGGCGGCGGGCCGCCCGCTGCCTGCTGGACCGCCTGGACGGCCGCGGCGGACCCGGCCGCGTCCACCTGGCCGCTCCCGCGCTGGAGGTCCGGGGGACGACGGCGCCGCCGCCCGGCGACTGACCCGCACCCTTCGCCGCCCGCGGGGCGGCCGCACCCCGCCGCGCACTCGCGTGGACCCGTGTGGACTCGTGGGCACTCGCATGCGGCCGTATGCAGTCATACGTGGACATATGCAGTCGTGTCGGGGGCGCGGCACTGCCGCGCTATGAGGACGAACCCGGCCACGGCGTGGGCGTCCGCCGCCTGGACCACGTCCACTTCCTCGCGGCCGACGTCGCCGCCGACGCCGACTTCCAGCAGCACGTCCTCGGCGCCCGGCCCACCGGGCGGATCCGCCTGGACGGCGACAGGATCGCCGCCGCCCGAAATGCTTGCGTAAGTCAACTATGCGCTAGACTCGTCGACATGCCGACACCCGAGCCGCCCGACGGCGCACCCGACGCCCCCGTCGCGCCGGAGATCGCCGAGATCGAGCGCGCGCTGACGCGCATCACGTATCTCAGCACCCGCGCCCGGCGGCACGAACGCCTGATGCAACTGGCCGGCGTGCCCCTGGACCGGGCGGCGGTGGCGCTGCTGCGGCACATCGCCGACTCCGAGCCGCTGCGCCCCGGCGAACTGGCCCACCGGCTCGGCGTGGAGGCCTCCCACGTCACCCGCACCGTGCAGCAGCTCGAGCGGACCGGGCACGTCGTCCGCGTCCCCGACCCCGACGACCGCCGCGCCCAGCGCATCCGGCTCACCGACCTCGGCCGGGACGCCATCGGCCGCATCCGCGCCGCCGGCGTCCGCGGCATGCAGGCGGCGCTGGCCCACTGGTCTCCCGAGGACCTGCGGCAGCTCGCCACCCTCTTCCACCGCATGGTCGACGACTTCCTCGCCTACGCCGCCGACGACGACACCGACCGCGCACCGGGCCCGGCGCCGGCATCCGCACCCGTACGGTAGGCTTGATCCGCGTGATCACCGCGGCCCGCCGCGGTGCACGCAACGGGACGTGGCGCAGCTTGGTAGCGCACTTGACTGGGGGTCAAGGGGTCGCAGGTTCAAATCCTGTCGTCCCGACGGGAACATCGCTCCGAAGCCGCAGAGGAGGGCCCTGTTTCACTACGGTGAGGCAGGGCCCTTGATCGTTTCCGAGCCCTGTCGTGTCACATTTCGTCACAAGCCCTGATGGCGATCAGCCATCACCGTAAGGCGTCAGCCAAAGTGTCCGATTGCGCAGGTGGCCTGCGCCGCTCGGAGGGCAGGATGCCATTGTGTCAGGTTCATCGCGACCACGGCCGGGGGGGCGAATGCACGTTGTGGTTCGGATCGAGAGCGAGCGTCAGGAGGAAGACCTCCGGTCGCTGGACGGGTGGTTGCGTCAGGAGCCGACTGTTCGACGAGCGGCTACGGTTTCGCTGCACACCCGGGCTGCGGCACCCGGATCCATGGGTGGTCTCATCGACAGCCTTGGCCTGATCACCAGTAACGGGTGGAGTGCGGCGTCTTTCGCTCTCTCCCTCGTGACCTGGCGGCAGACCCGCCCACGGCCTCCGAAGATCATTATTAGACGTGGCGACGTAGAGATCCGCCTGACGGACGCGACCGAGGAAGAAGTCCGTCGGCTGGTGGACGCATTGGAGCAAGCGGACGAGACCTCCTCCCCGTCATGAGCGCCCTGCCCGACCCGGCTCTCTCACGGGCTGTGCTTGCAGGCGTCAGCTGCTATTCGAAGCTTGAATCCCTGCCAGCTGTCGCCAACAACCTCGCGGATCTTGCAACTGTCCTGATGAGCCCGCTCTCGTGGGAGTTGCCCGCCGAGCACTGCACGGTCGTGGCCGAACCGGATACCTCCCATGACCTGCTCGACCCGATAAGCAGCGCAGCCGAGGAGGCTGAGGACACACTCCTGGTGTACTTCGCGGGGCATGGCCTTCTCGATGGGCGAGGCGAACTGTTCTTAGGGTTGCCGGGCTCGATCCAGGGTCGTAGCCACACAGGGGTCCCGTACCAGGCACTCCGCGAGATCCTCATGGACTCTCGTGCCCAACGGCATGTGATCATCCTCGACTGCTGCATGAGTGGACGAGCCCTCGGAATGATGGGCGGGCAGGATCTCCTGGCCGACCAGGCGGAGGTCGACGGGAGCTACCTGCTGGCAGCCTCGCCGGAGAATGGCTTGGCCCTAGCCCCACCGGGCGAACCCCATACAGCCTTCACCGGAGAACTGCTGCGCCTCGTCAATGAAGGCATCCCTGGTCCAGCTCGTGAGTTGGACCTGGACGCCGTCTACCAGCACCTCAAGCGCGAACTTGCCGCGCAAGGCCGGCCCATTCCGCAACGACGTGCGCGCAACACCGCAGGGCGGATCATCTTGGCGGACAACATTGCCTTCGATCCTGCTGCTGCCGCCCGGGCCCAGCGCGCCACCGAGGCAGTGTGGCCCGAGCCAGCCAACTGCCATACGCCTCGAGCCTTCATCGAAGCGCTGGCCCGTGTCAGGGCGGTCAACGGCTGGACGATCCCGGAGGTGAGTCGGCGAGCCGCCGCACCCGTTTCACCCGGGACTATCAGTGCGCTGCTCAATCGGACGACCATGCCCCGATCATGGAAGACGATAAGCCTCTATCTGCGAGCCTGCGGCCTCCCTGAGGAGCAGGTCGATGCGTGGGAAGCCGCCTGGCAGCGACTGCGAACGCTCGAACAAGCTCAGTCTGTCACTCCAAACCCAGCACCCGTTCCCTCCCCACGCCGCAGCTGGCCAGCGAGATTGATCAGGAGGAAACGAGACAGTCGGTGAGATGACCTGGGTCAGCGACTCGGAGAAGGCGAGACCGTCGACGGATGCGGCGTCGTCCCCTGGGCGTTCGAACCTTGCGAGAAGAATCCCAGCCAGGCACCCACTATGAGCAGTCCGACCACGATGATGCCCGTGGCCGATTTCTTCGCCGACTTCCCCTTGCCCGTGGACCGGTTCACCCAGTGACCGGCCCGGTAGTACTGACCGGGACGCCCTGCCACCCGTACACCCCCGAGTGTATCCGTACGACGGACTGCCCGCCGCAGTCACAGAGTGTCGCAGCCCAGAGCGTGGCTCGGTACCAGATAGGCCGAGACTGACTGATAACCGACACCACCCACGTCAGGGTCACGTCCCATCAGCCGAGAAGTTCACCCAGCTTGTCCGAGCCAGCCCTGAGGCTCTGAGGATCAGGGTGGACGTAGACCCGCTTGGTGAAAGGACGTAGACCCGCTTGGTGAAAGACAGGTCGCTGTGTCCGGCCCAGGCCGGGACGACCGTGTCGGGCACGCCGTTGTTGGCCATCCAGGACAGGCAAGCGTGACGAGTGTCGTAGAGACGGACGCGCCGGCCGTTGTGGGTCTTGGGCTCCTTTTCAACGACGGTGTTGCGAAACCCCTTCGGCTGTCGCCGGTCGTAGACGATGGTGCGGGTATTGCCAACGGCGACTGTGCCCGAGCCGATCAAATCGACGTCCTCATTCCACCGGGCGCCACAGACCTCGGCGGGATGCTCGGCGATGAGCGTGAGGAGCATGACCCCGAAGATCCGGTCATGCAAGATCGAGGCCAGATACTCGCATCCTCACAAGTCAGCGACACCTTTCTGCTGTCAGGGCGTCAGTTCATCCCATTCCGCTGAATGGCCGGGGTTATAAGCTGCTTCAGTAAGGTAGCTGACAACGAGCCGTATGAGACGCGCTCGCCGGCGGCGCTGAGGCTGGAGCGCTTCGGGCACCTCAACTACAGGACGACTGCGGTCCGGTGGGGCGCCGCTAGCCCCGATAGGTGGTCGAGAAACAATTCTTGTGCGACATGGGCTTGCACAGCCCTTGAGCCTTATGGGCTTTCCCTTCCTTCCTTTTGCCGTCATGCTGCCGCGGTCTCCCTGTGCGTCAAAAGCTTCGCATGCCGACTCCATACCTCCGCTGGCACTTGACCCGAGAGAGACAAGTAAGAGCACGTCAATTAAGGGAGGAAAGGAGAAAGTGGTCAGTGCTTGAACCAACGATTCTGGGGGGTGAGCCTGCGGTGCCACGGCCCTCGAAGCTGCTGGGCGAGCTCTTTGACCTGCTTACTGAGGTGATCCTTGGTGAGAGGCTTGGTGACCGACTCCTCGATGTCGCTGTGCAGGGCACAGAGGAGTTTCGTCGACGCCTTGTGGCCGAAGAGTCGAGCATCGGCCTCGACTGACGCACGGTTGTCGAGTACCTCTTTGCGGATCTTCTCAAATTCTGTGGTTGCACACGCGCCTTCGTTGGGGTGATCACTGCTGGGCGCCGCGTGGGCCAACTGCAACAACCGGCTGACGTGGTCTAGGTACTGCTTGGAGAGGTAGCCGACCCGGGCACGGGAACGCTCGAAAAATGCGCCGATCGCGGCGCCAAGTCCCAGAGCGACCAGGCTTCCAAGCGTGGTGAAGAAGATGTTCCACATAGCGCACAGTGTGCTCGGCAAGCGTGGGAATGTCCTGGAGACATGCTGTCGAGGTGAGGAGACGGGGATTCTTGCAGCTCAGAGGAGAGCTTCATTCCGGACCACTCTTGACTGGAACAAGCTCGTAGACCCGAAGTCCCTCAACTCGGTGTGTCACACACCAGCATGTGCCCAGGAGCACGACACCCTGATCTGGACATTTACCCGACTGTATGGACTGGAAGGACGGTGCGGACCGGACGTCGGTTTCTGGGGCTCAGGGGGTCGCAGGTTCAAATCCTGTCGTCCCGACATCGCAGGACTGCCGGCAGTCCGGGTCAGGGCCTTGTTCCCCTCCGGGGAGACGGGGCCCCCGATCGTTTCCGGAAGGGAGTTCCCGCAGGGCGACGACGACGCCCCTGATCCATGCCTTGGGCCGTCACCGTCACGGACGCGGCCCGGCGCCCGGAGGCGGGGGTACAACCTCCTGCGGCGTCCTGCGGCGCGGCGCGCCGGGAGTCACTCCTCGGAGGCGATCGCCGCGACCACCGCACGGGCGGGGAAACGGACCAGGTCCGAGGCGCTCAGCTGCAGGGTGTGGTCGGCGCGGCCGCTGCCGCAGAAGACGCGGCCCAGGTGCGGCACGGCCTGGTCGAAGGCCACGGTGACCGCGGGATCCGGGCACAGGGGAGTGACACCGCCCGGTTCCATGCCGAGCCCGCGCAGCACCGCCTCGTCGGCGGGGGCGAGGTCGCCGCGGCGCACCCGCACGGCGGCGGCCAGCCGGCCGTAGCGGATCCGCGCCGGACCGGGGACCGCCGCGAGCAGGACGTGCCCGCCCGCGGTGAACGCCATGGTCTTCACCGAGTGGGGGAGGCTGAACCTGGTGCGGGCGTGGATGTCGTCCACCGTGCGGATCCGGCCGTGCCGGTGGGCCGTGAAGGCGATGCCGCGGGCGGTGAGCAGGCGGGTGACGGGCAGATCGGCTGCGGCCGGCGAGCCGGCGGGGGGAGTGGTCCATGTCAGCTTTCGGAGGTCTGCAGGACGGCGGCCTCGCGCATGATCCGGTCGCGTTCGCGCCAGCGGGACCAGAAGGCGCCCTTGACGGTTTCGCGGCAGGTTTCGGCGACGGCGGGCGGTGGCCGGCAGAGGCGTCACGCAGAGCACGCAGGAGGTGGCCGCGGCGGCGACTTCGGGAAGGGCGTATTCGGGCGGGGCGCCTGCCCTGGCATGCACCAGCGGAACACGGGACATGCTCGCTCCCCCTCAATCGGGCCGCACGACCGGTCTCCGCCGCGTCAGGCCGTACGCAGTGTGCCGAAAAGTCCGCCCAGATTAGATAAGGGGTTCGGCGCGTGCAATGGCAGGCCGGCACGGCTGCCGAATTCCGGCCAAGATCGGCGTGCTGCGACCCGCCCGTCCGTTTTCGGTAAGAAATGCTCGCGCAATGAGCGTAGTTGACGCGGGATGATCGGACGGCAGGCGAGTTCGAGGAGGAAAGGAGGAATTCGTGGAAGCCGGCCCTGCGTTTCCGGCGGATGCGGATGCGGATGCGGATGCGGATGCGGATGCGGACGCGGACGCGGCGCGGGAGCCGGTTGCGGGCGCGGTTGCCCACCGCCGGGCGAGGAAACCTCGGGGTGAGGGCAGCCCGGCGGCGGTGTGCCGGCCCGGTCCCGTCCGTCTGTGGTGATCATCCCTCGTCTGTAGTGATCACCCCCGCCGCGGGTACTCCGCCCTCCCGGAGGACGAGGAACACGCCAGTCGCAAGACGGGGAGCCTCCGGCCTCGTCGGACGGGGCGCCGCCATGTCACCGACCGCCGGCGACACCGTGGACGACACGGTGGACCTGCACTTCATCGGCAACGCGACCGTGCTGCTGCGCTACGGCGAACTCACCCTGCTCACCGACCCCAACTTCCTGCACCGCGGCCAGTATGCCTACCTCGGGCACGGGCTGGTCAGCCGCCGGCTGACCGAGCCGGCCCTGGACGTCTGCGAGCTGCCGCGGCTGGACGCGGTGGTCCTGTCCCACCTGCACGGCGACCACTGGGACCGCCGGACCCGCCGGCACCTGGACCGCACCGTGCCGATCCTCACCACCCCGCACGCCGCGCGCCGCCTGCGCGTGGTGCACGGCTTCCGCCGCACGGCGGGACTGCGCACCTGGCGCGGGTTCACCTTCCGCCGGGGCCGGTCGCAGGTGCGGATCATGGCCATGCCGGGCCGGCACGCCGGGCAGCCGGCGCTGCGCGCCCTGCTGCCGCCGGTGATGGGCAGCATGCTGGAGTTCGGCCCCGCGGGCGGGCTCACCAGACTGCGGCTCTACGTCTCGGGCGACACGCTCCTCCACGACGGGCTCGACGAGGTCGCCCGCCGGTTCCCGGCCGCCGACCTGGCCGTCCTCCACCTCGGCGGCACCCGCCTGCCCGGCGGCTTCGTGGTGACCATGGACGGCGCGCAGGGCGCGGAACTGGCCCGCCGCCTCGACCCGCGGTTCGTGCTGCCCGTCCACTACGGCGACTACACGGTGATGAAGTCCCCCCTCGAGGCGTTCCTCGCCGCGGCCGGGGAGGCCGGGCTCGCCGAGCGGCTGGTGCACTGCCGGCACGGGCAGCGGGCGCGGGTGAGCGCCACGGCCGGATCGGTGCCGACGGTGTCCTGAGCGGGCGGGGCGGAGACCACGCGCCCCCGACCCGCGCGTGCCCTCTGGCCACGCGCCCCCAACCCGTGCCCTCTGGCCACGCGCCCCCGACCCGTGCCCCCTGACCATGCGCTCCGGCCCATGCTCCCTGACCACACACGCCGGCCACACACGCCGGCCCATGTCCCCTATCCACACGCCCCGGCCCATGCCCCCTGTCCACGCGAATCCACACGTGCCCGGCCCGTACGTCCCCGGTCGCCGTCCGCCGCCGGTTTTGGCAGCGGCGCCGCCTGTAATGGACAGTGGTGCCGTCCCATGACGGGCGGCAAGCGACCGAGGGAGCCCCACCGATGCGTCTGGCAGAGCTGAGCCGCCGCAGCGGCGTGTCCGTGGCCAGCATCAAGTACTACATCCGCGAGGGTCTGCTGCCCCCCGGCCGCCTGGTCGCCGCCACCCAGGCCGAGTACGACGAGCAGCACCTGCGCCGGCTGCGCCTGATCCGCGCCCTCATCGGCGTACGGGGCCTGTCGGTCGGCGCGACGCGGGAGGTGCTGGGCGCCCTGTCCGAGCACCCGGAGGACGTCCACCGCGTCCTCGGCCTCGCCCTGGGCGCCATCCGGCTGCGGGACGAGCCGCCCCCGGACTCCGCGGGACAGGCCGAGGTCGACGCCCTGGTGGCGGAGATGGGCTGGCAGGTGCACCGGGACGCGCCGGCCCGGGCCGACCTGGCCGGCACCCTGGCCCCGCTGCTGCGGCTCGGCGCGCTGCCGGACTGGCGGGCGCTGCTGCCGTACGCGGAGCTGGCCGAGCGCACCGCCGTCCTCGACCTCGACCGGCTCGACGGCGCCGAGGACCCGCTCGAACTCGCCGAGCGGGCCGTGCTGCTGACGGTGCTGCTGGAACCGGCCCTGCTGGCGCTGCGCCGCATGGCCCAGGAGCACGAGTCCGCCCGCCGCTACGCCGGCGCCACCCCGGCGCGGCCCGGCGCCGACGCGGACACAGGAGCGGACACGGACGCGGACGGGACGGGCGTGCCGTCCGCCCGGTGACACCGCTTCCCGCGCGCCGCCGGGGGCCGTGCCACCCGGCCGGTGCCGTTCTCGGCGGCCGGCGCCCGTGCCCTCACTCCGGCTCCGGCCCCACGACGACCCGGGCGGCGTCGGCGGCGGTCCTCAGGGCGTGGTCGAGGAACCGGTGGGTGACCGGTGGCAGGGTGCGCCCCCGCAGCCAGGCCACACCGATGTCGCGGGCGCCGCGCACGTCGGTGAGCTCCAGGTAGCGGATGGGGAAGTCGGGCGTCGGGGCGGCGTCGGGCGAGGCCGGCAGCAGGGACACGCCGAGCCCGGCGGCGACCAGGCCGCGCAGTGTCTGCACCTCCTCGCCCTCGAAGCCGACGCGCGGGGCGAAACCGGCCTCGTGGCACAGGTGCTCGGTCAGGCCGCGCAGCCCGTAGCCCGGTTTCAGCACGATGAACGGCTCCTCGGCGGCCTCCGCCAGCCGCACCCGGCGGCGCCCGCTCAGCCGGTGCCGGGCCGGCACGGCCAGCCACAGCGGCTCCACCAGCAGCCGGCGCCAGGTGATCAGCGGGTGGCCCGGGTCGTCGCTGGTGATGATCAGGTCCGCGGTGGCGTCCAGGAGATGCCGGGTCAGGCCCGCCTCACCGTCCTGGTGCAGCTCGAACCGCACCTGCGGGAACGCCTGCCGGAACCCGGTGACCAGCCGCGGCACCAGCCAGGTGCCCATCGTGTGCAGGAACGCCAGCGACACCACTCCGGCGTCCGGGTCGACGACCTCGGCCACCGCGCGGCGGCCCCGGTCGTAGTGGTCCAGCAGCGTGTCCACGTGCTCCTTGAACACCCGCCCCGCCGGTGTCAGCCGCAGCACCCGGCCCACCCGCTGGAACAGCTCCGCGCCGACCTCCTCCTCCAGCCGGTTCAGCGCCCGCGACAACGCCGGCTGCGTGAGCCGCGCCCGCGCCGCCGCCTCGGTCACGGTCGCCCCGTCGGCCACGGCCTGGAAGGAGCGCAGCACCTGCAGATCCATGCCGCCATTGTGGCCGGTGGCGAAAGGGCGGAGGCCGCTCAGCGGGCGGGGCGGGCCTCCGGGCAGGACACGGCGGAGGGGGCGGCGGAAGGAACGGCGGAAGAGGGGGCGGTGGAAGGAGGGGTGGCAGGAGCGGTGGAGAAAGCGGCGCCGGGCCGGGCCGCGGCGTGGTGCCGGCCCGCGACGGCCCGGGCCGTGACGGTGTCGCAGAGGCGTTCGGCCTCGCTGATGGCGCTCTCCCAGTCGGGCAGGGGGCGGCCGGGGCGGACGGGCTCGGCGCGGGCGTGGGCGACGGCGCGGCGGGCCTCGGCGAGCTGGTGGTAGGCGGCGCGGCGCAGGAACTGGCGGTGCGCGGGGCTCACGCCGGGGGCGAGGTCGCGGTAGCGGCGGGCGGCGGCGAGCGCGGCCTCGGTGTGGGCGGCGGCCCGGCCGGCCGCGGAGTCGGGCCACACCGCGAAGTGCGCGGCGAGCACGATCGCCGAGGCGACGGCGGTGTCCACGATCCGCGTGCCGTACAGCGGGCGGTGGTCGCCCAGCAGGTCGAGCAGGACGAACACGACCGCGGTCAGGCCCAGCGTGGCCAGCGCGTAGTGGTGCCGTACGCCCACCGCCATCAGCGCGCCGAACACCACGACCGCGCCGATCACGGCGGGGGTGCCGGGCACGAGCAGCGACACCGCGCCGATGGCGGCCACGCCGGCGACGGTGCCGAGGCAGCGGTGCAGGGCCCGCCCGAACACCGGGCCGAAGTCGGGCTTGTAGACGAATGCCACGGTCATCGGCAGCCAGTAGCCGCGCGGCCCGTGCAGCACCACGGCGAGCAGGTGGGCGGCCAGCACGCACACCGTCAGCAGCGTGGTGTAGCGCAGCCGCGCGGCCCGCTGCGGCACCGGCCGGTCCGGCAGGCGCGGCAGCTCGTCGTCGGCGGCGGGGTGCGGGCCGGTGTCCGCGGCGGCGGGGTGCGGGCCGGTGTCCGCGCACAGGTCGGCGAGGGCGCGCAGGCCGGGGGAGCCGGCGCCGGCCGGCGGGGCGGCCGGGTGCGCGGGCGCGTCGGGGACCCGGCCCGGCAGCAGGCGGGCGGCCAGGTGCAGCGGCAGGCCGGCCACCTCGGCGGGTAGCCGTCGGCCTTCCCACAGCAGGGTGGTGACGGCCTCGCCCAGCCGCACCGCGACGTGGAAGGCCCGCACCAGCCGGCGGACCTCCGGCCGCTCCCGCCGCCGCGACCGGCCGAGCACCTCGTGGGCGTGGTCGAGGGCCAGCGTCATGCGCCGGCGCGCCTCCTCCGCCCGTGCGGTGCCCGCCGCGGCCAGCGCCCCGGCGGCGGCGCGGTACGCGGCGAGCACGGCGGCCCGCTCGATGTGGTGCCGCCGCCACAGCCACGGGACGGTGGACAGCACCAGGACCAGCGCCACCCCGGCGAGCAGTTCCAGCGGCGGCAGCCACCAGGGGCCCGGCATCGGGATGCCGCCGCCGAGGGTGACGCCGAGCAGCAGGTGCATGCCGGACACGGACGCGACCCGGCCGCGCAGGCCGATCGCGCCGGCGACGGCGGCGGCCACGGCCAGGCACAGCGTGATGGCGCCCGGCCGCCCGCTGCGCAGGGCGAGTTCACCGGCCAGCAGGCCGACCGCACTGGCGGCGCCCATGCAGGCCAGCCGCCGCACGCGCAGCCGGTAGGGGTCCGTGCCGTCCTGGCTGATGCCCCACAGGGCGCCGATCGCCGCGACCACCGACGGCACCACCCATCCGGTGCGCAGACCGACGAGCAGCGGCAGGGCGAGGGCGAGCGCGCCCCGGGCCGCCGCGGCGAGGGGGAGCCGGGCGGGCAGGGCGCGGGCGGCGGGGCGCAGCCCCGACGGCAGGGCCGTGCGGGGCGCGCGCCCCGAGCGGATGCCTGCGGAAGCCATACGGCCGTGTCCTTTCGCGTGCCGGGTGGGGAAGGTTCGCTTTCCGTGCCACCAGCCTCCGCGGCCCTCGACGTATGCGTCCAATGCCTGGGAATCACATGATCCATGCGTCAGCGGCATGATCGCGGCTGACGTGCGCTTTCGTCGACGGAAGGAGGGCGGCGGGGCCGCGCGGTGTGACGGACGACGCAGCGCGGACGCCCCGGCGCCCGTCCGGCGGACGCCTCCGGCCGGTCACCCCGCCCTCACCTCGTCCCCCGCCTCGTCCCCGCGCCGGTGCTCGACGACGACCGGTCCGGACGCGTCGTCAACACCCGCACCCCGGACACCGTGCGCGACCCCGGCCGGCCCTTCGGCGACGGCCGCCCGTCGCCGCACCCGAGGCCGCCGAGGCAGCCGAGGCCGTCGTCACCGCCGTCGAACGGCTCCGCGCGCGAACGACTCCGCGCGCGGGGCGCCGACGAGACCGCGCGGCGGCCCGCCGCGTGCCTCTGCGAGGATCGACGGCATGCCGGCCGACATCGTCCCCGCCCGGATCACCGACCTCCACCAGGTGCTGCGGGACCACTCCCGCTACTGGGGCGAGCGCGACCTGCGCGCACTCCACCAGCCCTTCCTGGTCCACGAGTTCAGCGCCACCTGCCTCGTCGCCCGCGCCGCGGACGGCATCCGCGGCTACGTCCTGGGCTGCGTCACCCCGGACGGCACCGGCTACGTCCACCTGGCCGCCACCCGCGACGACGCCCGCGGCACCGGCCTGGGCCGCCGTCTGTACGAGGCGTTCGCGAGGGCCGCCCGCGGCCAGGGCGCGGTCCGCCTGAAGGCGATCACGTCGGTCGGCAACGAGGGCTCGGTCGCCTTCCACCGCAGCCTCGGCTTCGCCGTGCGCGTCGAGGAGGACGACAACGGCCCCGGCCGGCCCAGGGTGGTGTTCACCCGCGACCTGGAGCCCTGATCCGGGCCGCGTCCACTGATCCAGGCCGCGCCCCGCCCTCCCCGCCCTCCCCGGCCGCGCCCCGGAAGGACGGCGCGGCCGGGACGCCACCACCCCCGGACATGGCGTCCCCGGCCCTTCCCCGGCGCCGGGATCGTGGAGGCACCGTCCGCGGCCCTGTCGAACAGGCAGGAGTGCGGCACCGTTCCGTCGACCCGCACCCGGCGGCCGGCTCCGAAGCCGGGTCGGGGGCCGTCTGCTGCTGCGGTGGCAAGCAGGAGCGGGCCGTCCTGGCCCCGCCTGCCGCGCGGCACCCGGGGCGCGTGCATCGAGGGCTGCTCAAATCCCCCTGTATCAGGGAGAAGCAAGTCCCCTGTATCAGGAAGGAGCATGCGGGCTCTTGTCGTTGTGACGGACGCGGAGGCGATGGGCCTGTTGGACGTGCCGGACCCCGAACGGAACGCCCCGGGCCGCACGACGCCGGCCCGCCCGACCGGCTCCACCCGTCCGGCCCGTCCGGCCCGTCCGGCCGGCGCGGCCTCCCGGACGCGCGGACGGCCCGGCCGGCCGCGCCCGAACAGGGGCTGCCTGACCCGTGCGGGGGGCGGGTCAGGCAGCCCCGAACGCCGAGAACGCCCACCCCGTGGCCTGGTGCACCGCGTCGCCGGGCAGCGCGGCCCGCGCGTCGCGCAGCGCCTCGGCCAGCGACAGCCCGGCGCCCAGCCCTTTGTGCAGCGCCAGCATCAGCGGCACCACCGCCTCGTCGTTGACCGGCGCGCTGCACGCCACCACCCCGGCCGTGCCCAGCGGCAGCAGCGCGGTGACCAGGCCGAGCAGCTCGTCGGCGCCGACCGAGGCGAACCGGGCGGTGTCGCAGCAGGACAGGATGATCCGGTACGGGCTGCGGTCCAGGCGTTCGAAGTCGTGCACGGTCAGCGGTCCGTCCGCCATCCGCAGCGAGGAGAACAGCGGGCTGTCCGCGCGGAACGTGCCGTGCGCGGCGATGTGCGCCAGCGCGGCCCCGTCCAGCTCCCGCAGCACCCGCGCCGTGCGCGCCTCCTCGTCCTCCAGGACGGTCGGCGCGCCGTACCGGTCGGCGAGTTCGGGCACCTCCGCGCCGCCCGTGGCCAGGCCGGGGCCGCGCACCAGCACGTGCCGGCCGCCGGGCGGCGGCTCGGTCTCCCGGGCGCGCAGCCAGCTGCTCGCCGACGGCGACACGCTCACCACCCGCTCGCGCAGGGACGGCAGCAGCGCCCACGGCACCCGGTGCAGGCTGCCCGGCGGCACCACCACGAGCGGCCCGGAGCCCAGGTGCCGGGCGGCCGGGCCGAGCAGCAGTTCCTCCAGCCGGTGCCCGGCCTCCTCCACCAGCGGCAGCCGGGCCTGTGCCCCGGGGTGGGCCAGGCGCCGCAGCCCCGCCTGCACGTGCTCGGCCTCCACCAGCGCCTCGGCGAGCGGCCCGGCCGTGAAGCGCCGTACCCGCCCCTGACCGCACAGCAGCACGTGCACGCGGCCGTCCAGCACCACCAGTTCCACCAGCCGCTGCTCGCCCAGCCGGGCCAGCAGCCGCTCCGGCGCGAACCGGTGCCCGGTGCCGGGCGCGTCGCCGCGCATGTGCAGGGTGCGGGAGCGCACCTCCCGTTCCAGGCGCCGCTGTTCGCGCTCCAGCGCGGGCACCGGGTGGCCGTCGCGCCGCGCGTCCTCCGCGCGGGCGGCGATCTCCCGGAACGCGGTCAGGGCACTCAGCAGCGCCGGGTCCGCGGGCGGCCGGGCGGGCGGCGCGGACAGCACGGTGGCCCGCCAGCGCTCGCTCCACACCAGCAGCCGCCGCGCGCCGCCGGAGCGCAGCGAGACCTGCTGGGCGAGCGCCGCGAGCTCCGCGCCCTGCGCGGTGGCACGGGCCCGCAGCTCCGAGGCGCCCAGCGTCATCCGGTGCTCGTCCAGGACGTCCAGGCCGCGCCGGCAGGCCTCCAGCACGCCCCGCGTGGAGCCGGCCGCCTGCGCGCGCAGCGCCTGCGCCGCCCAGCCGGTCAGCCGCGCCGGCGGGGTGCCGGCGCGGCGGCTGCGCGCGGCGGTGCGCAGGTGCCGCTCGGCGTCCGCGGTCCAGCCCAGCCACAGCGCGATCCGGCCCGCCAGCAGGGACGCCTCCGGCGCGGCCGGTGAACCGAACCGGGCGAGCCGCTCGGCGAGCGCCGCCGCGTCGGCGACCATCCGCCCGGAGCGCCGCCCGGCCGCCACCCGCGCCTCGAGCAGCACCATCCGGGCGTGCGTTTCCCACCAGGCGCGCCGCTGCCCGGCGAACAGCCGTACGGCGGCGTCGGCCCGCGCGATCGCGGTGTGCGCGTCGCCGGCCGAGCCGGCGGCGCGGGCGGCGGCCAGCAGCAGCTCCGCCTTGCGGGTGGGCTGCCCGCCGATGCCGTCGAGCACGGCGATCGCGGCGTCCGCCTCGGCGAGCGCCTCCGCGGCCAGCCCCGCGGCCATCAGCACCTCGCAGCGCCGGATGCTCAGCATGATCGTCGGGGTGCCGAGCTTGGCGTACCGCTCGGCGGCCTCGTCCAGCAGCCGCAGCGCTGCCGGGATGTCCCCGGCGCGGAACGCGGCCAGGCCGCGGCTCTCCACCGCGTCCGCCTTGTCGTGCTCCTGGCCGGTGGTGTCCCACAGCGCCTCCGCCGCGGTGAAGTCGGCGTCGGCCCGCTCCACCGCGCCGAGCGCCAGGTGCACGGTGGCGCGCAGCGTCAGCGCGCGCGCCGTCCAGATCACGTCGCCCGCCTGCCGCAGCACCGGTACCGCCCGGCGCACGTCCTCCAGCGCCTCCCGGTGGCGGCCCAGTACCCACCACACGTACGCCCGCCGGTACAGCACGCGCGCCCGGGTGTGCCCGGTGCCGCGCGCCACGCCCCGCTCGAACGCCGCCAGGCCCTGCCGGGTGCGGCCCGCGTGCACCAGCGCCACCCCCAGGGTGGCCAGCACGTCGGCCTCCCGGTCGGCCGAGTCCGCGCGCGCCGCCAGGTCGCGGGCGCGGCGCAGGTGGTGCAGGGCGAGCCGCAGGTCCCCGAAGTCCCGCTGCCAGATGCCGATCACCTGGTGGGCGACGCAGGCGTGCAGCGGCGACGGGCGGCCGTCGAGCACCTCCCGGGCCCGGGCCAGCGCCTCGCCCGGCGCGGCGAACACCATCGGCAGGAGGTGGAGAACCGAGTCGTTTCCCGCGGTCACCTGTCGGATGGTAACGGGCGAGTGGCGTCCACCACACCGGTGCGTGGGCGCATCACCCGGGCGTGGCCGGCGCTGTATCACCGGGTGCCCCGGCGGGTCGTACCGTCGACAGCCGTGCGGCCGCGTCCCGTCGCGGCCGCCCAGAGGGGGAGGACACACCATGGCGCCACAGCGATTCCACGAACAGTTCGCACACATCCGGCGCTCGCTGCCGGACGTCCCGCTGGCGATGGGCCCGGACGACTCCGCCGAGTTCCTGTACGAGAAGGGCGTCGTCCTGGTCCGCGACGGGGAGGACGCGCGGATCGCGGAGGACGCCGTGCGGGCCCACTTCACGGCGGTGCCCGAGCTGGACCAGGACCGCGTGCGCCGCGACGGGCCCGCGGCGGGCCGCAGCGGAGTCACCCGGCTCCGGGTCGGCGACCCGGGGGAGGGCCGGCCCGACGCGGACCGCACCGTGGCGCACGCGCTGCGCGCCCTGCGGCCGCACGAGGAGCGGGCCGGGCGTCGGCTGGTGAGCCGCAACCACGTGGTGCACATCGCGGTCAACGCCTGCCCCGGCGACGAGCCCGTGCCCGCCCCGCTCGCCGCCGGCACCAACCCGGCCCCGGACACCTCCCCCCACGATCCGGACACCGCCGTGGACGTCCTCGTCGTCGACACCGGCCTCACCCGCGACCACCGCTCCTTCGCCCCGCTCGCCCACGTCACCGGCGACCCGCAGCTCGAGGAGACCGACGGTGACGGCGTGCTGCGGCAGTACGCCGGCCACGGCACGTTCATCGCCGGCGTCGTCGCCGCCGTCGCGCCCAACACCGACGTCACCGTCCTCAACACCCTCAACGACGCGGGCGCGGTCCTGGAGTCCGAGTTCGGCGAGAAGCTGTTCGAGGCGGTCGACCGGCACGGCTGGCCCGACCTGCTCAGCCTGTCGGCCGGCACCGCCAACGGCCGCAGCGACGGCCTGCTCGGCATCGACGCCTTCATGCGGGAACTGCGCGAGCGGCGCACCCTGCTCGTGGCCGCCGCCGGCAACAACGCGAGCGCCACGCCCTTCTGGCCCGCCGCCTACGCCACCCTGCCCGGCTACGAGAACAGCGTGCTGTCGGTCGGCGCGCTGCGCGGCGACGGCGAGTTCGGCGCCTGCTTCACCAACCACGGCCCCTGGGTGAACGTCTACGCCCCCGGCGAGCGCCTCACCAGCGCCCTCACCGGCTTCGACACGCCGGTGCCGTACGTGTACCAGCACTCCACGTACGACTCCTGCCGCTACGGCTTCACCTACGCCTGCACCTGCTGCTTCCCCCGGCACACCGGGGTGCTCAGCGAGGCGCGGGAGAACACCGGCGGCAAGCCGGACCAGGTGGTGTTCGAGGGGCTGGCCACCTGGAGCGGCACCTCCTTCGCCACGCCGGTGGCCGCGGGCCTGGTGGCGGCGCACATGACGGCGCACAAGGAGAGCGACCCGCGCGCCGCGCGCCGGCAGCTACTGGCGTCCCACGACGCGTGGGCCGAGGTGCGCGGCGCGCACGTCCCGGCGCTGCTGCCGCCCACCTGGCGCCCGGTCCCGATCCGTTCGGCGGGCACCGCATGAGGTGCGGAACCGCCCCCTCCACGGCGTACGATGGCGTGCCGTACACGAGGGGTGGGGCCGTGGACCGTGCAGATGTCGGCGCGCTCGTCCAGTCCGCCGTCGACGGTGACGCGGCGGCCTGGAAGGCGCTGGTGGAGGGGCTGAGCCCGCTGGTGTGGTCGGTCGTGCGCGCGCACCGGCTCTCCGAGGCCGACGCGCACGAGGTGTACCAGACGGTGTGGTTCCGTTTCGCCCAGCACCTGGGCCGGATCCGGGAACCGGACAAGGCGGGCGCGTGGCTGGCGAGCACCGCGCGCAACGAGTGCCTGAAGGTGCTGCGGACCCTGCGGCGGCTGACGCCGACGGCCGACCCGGCCGTACTGGACCGGGTGAGCGAGGACCGCACCCCCGAGGAGTCGCTGCTGGACTCCGAGGAGGCCGCGGCGCACGGCGAGCGGGTGCGCCGGCTGTGGCAGGAGTTCGAGAAGCTCGGCGACCGCTGCCGCCGGCTGCTGCGCGTGCTGATGGCCTCCCCGCCGCCCAGCTACCAGGAGGTGTCCGCCGCCCTCGGCATCGCCGTGGGCAGCATCGGACCCACGCGGCAGCGCTGCCTGCGCCGGCTGCGCGCCCGGCTCGACACCCGGGAGGTGCTGTGAGCGGCGGATGCGAGGGGCACGGCGTCCCCTTCGACGACTGGGACGACCGGGACGGTCGAGGCGGCTGGGACGACCGGGGCGATCCAGGCGATGGGGACGACCGGGACGGCGACGGCACGGGCGAGGAGACGGACGACGCCTCCGGCACCGGAGTGCTGGAGGCGGAGCTGCGGCAGGCGGCCGCCATCCTGGACCCGGTGCCGGCCGAGCTGCGCCGGATCGCCGTGGAGGCCTACGCCCTGCACGACCTCGACGCCCGCCTCGCCGAGCTGGCGTTCGACTCGCTGCAGGACGCCAGCCCGGTCCGCGGCGCGGACGACACCCCGCGGATGCTGACCTTCCGCGCGGGCGAGGTGACGGTCGACGTGGAGGTGACGGAACAGGGGCTGATCGGCCAGGTGCTGCCGCCGCGCCCGGCGCGCATCGAGGTGCTCGGCGGCCCGCACGCGGTGGCCGCGCTCACCGCCGACGACCGGGGGCGGTTCACCGGCGACACGCCGCCCGCCGGGCCGTTCGCGCTGCGGCTGCGCACCGGCGGAGAGGTGATCGTCACCGAGTGGCTGCGGGTGTGAGCCGCCGCCCGGCCCCCACCGGCGGGCCGGGCGGCGGCCCGCCACCAGGCGACCGGCAGGCGCTCCGGGCGGACCCGCGGTGCCGTGCGGGCCGCAGGCCACGGCGTCAGCACGCTCTGGTCTCAGTGCGTCACGGCGTCAGCGCGCCCTGGTATCAGCGCCTCAGCGCCTCAGCGCGTCACGGCGTCAGCGCGTCACGGCGTCCACCAGGGTCGCCAGCGCGGCCGCCAGCCGCGGCAGGCCGGGGCCCGCGGGACCGCCCGGCTCGGTCATGTACGTGTCCCGGCGGATCTCCACCATCAGCGCGGTCACGCGCGGCTCGCCGCCGTAGTACGCCAGCGGTACGTACGTCCCGCTGAACGGGCTGTCCAGCCCCACCTCCCCGATCCCGGCGAACGCCTCGCGGGCCGCCGCCACCAGCCCGGGCGGCGTGTGGAAGGCGTCCGTGCCCAGACACACCGGCGGGCGCGGGCCCCGGCCGTGCAGCTCGTAGGGGAGCGGGGCGGTGGGATAGGAGTGCACGTCGACGATCACGGCCCGGCCGGTGACGGCGAGCCGGTCGGCCACCGCCCGCGTCATCGCCTGCGCGTACGGCCGGAAGTAGCGCGCGAGCAGCGGCTCGGGGTCGGTGTCCGCGGGCCGCAGCACCTCCCGGTGCGTGGTGCGCGTGTACACCGCCCCCATGCCGACGGCCGTCATCTCCTCCCGCTCGTCCGGGAACCGCTCCGGGTCGACGACCAGCCGCGACAGCCGGTTGACGAACCGCCAGGGCGGCACGGCGCACAACGCGGCCGCCGCCTCGGCCAGTTCCGCGGTGTGCGCGTCGGTGATGTGGTCCAGCTCCCGCGCCAGGTCCGCGTCGTCCAGCACGATGCCCCGGCGGACGTCCTCGGGCACCTCCCGCGCCGAGTGCGGCACGTGCAGGATCACGGGCGAGTCGGCGGCACCCGGCACGAGCGCGAAGGACGGCGGCGCGAAGGACGGCATGGCTGCTCCGTGGGTCGGGGACGCGGCAGGTGATCACCGTGCCACACCGCCGCCGGAGGCCGCACGCTCCCGGCCCCGTACCGCCCCGGCAGCCACCCGCGGCGTTCGCCGCGTTCGCCGTGTTCGCTGCGTTCGACGCGGCCGCGCACCACCGCCCGGCGCCCGGACGGGCCCGGCCGGCCGCCCCGCCGGTGGCCCGTCCCGCCGGCCGGGCACCGGACGGCCCGGCTGGGCGGGACGGCCCGGCGCGGACGTCCGACGGCGCGACCGTTTCCGGCGAGCGCGTGCGGCACCGGCACGGCACCGGCGGAGCGCCGGCCCGGTCCGGTACGAGCCACCCCGCGTCCCGGATGCCGGCCGCGCATCCGGGAGTCGACCGCCCGTCTCCGGCCGTGGCGGTCGCCGCGCTCCGTACCGCTGTCGGCGTCCCGGCGGGCCCCGGGGGCCGACGGGCGGGGAGCGGAGCCGTCCCCGGACACGGCTCCGCCCCGGCCGGGCGGAGCGCCGGCCGGGGCGGAGGGAAGGGGGACGGGTCCCGGAACGGGGTTCCGGGCCGCTCGCGTCAGTTGTTCAGGGACGCCAGCGCCTCGTTCCAGGTGGCCGAGGGGCGCATGACCGCGGCGGCCTTGGCGGGGTCGGGCTGGTAGTAGCCGCCGATGTCGGCGGGCTTGCCCTGGACGGCGATCAGCTCCTCGACGATCTTCTGCTCGTTGGCGGTGAGCTTCTCGGCGAGCGGGGCGAACGCCTCGGCGAGCTCCGGGTCGTCGGTCTGCCGGGCCAGCTCCTGCGCCCAGTACAGCGACAGGTAGAAGTGGCTGCCGCGGTTGTCGATGCCGCCCAGGCGGCGGGTCGGCGACTTGTCCTCGTTGAGGAAGGTCGCCGTGGCCCGGTCGAGGGTGTCGGCCAGGACCTGGGCGCGCCGGTTGCCGGTGACCTTGGCGTACTGCTCGAAGGACGGCACCAGGGCGAAGAACTCACCCAGGGAGTCCCAGCGCAGGTAGTTCTCCTTGACGAGCTGCTGCACGTGCTTCGGGGCGGAGCCGCCGGCGCCGGTCTCGAACAGGCCGCCGCCCGCCATCAGCGGCACCACCGACAGCATCTTGGCGCTGGTGCCCAGCTCCAGGATGGGGAACAGGTCGGTGAGGTAGTCGCGCAGCACGTTGCCGGTGACGGAGATGGTGTTCTCGCCGCGGCGGATGCGCTCCACGGACAGCTTGGTGGCCTCCACCGGGGACAGGATGCGGATGTCCAGGCCCTCGGTGTCGTGCTCGGGCAGGTACTGCTCGACCTTGGCGATCAGGTTGGCGTCGTGGGCGCGGGTGGCGTCCAGCCAGAACACGGCCGGGTCGCCGGTGGCGCGGGCGCGGGTGACGGCCAGCTTCACCCAGTCGCGGATCGCGGCGTCCTTGGTCTGGCAGGCGCGGAAGATGTCGCCGGCGGAGACGGTCTGCTCGATCAGGACGGTGCCGTCCTGGTCGACGAGGCGGACCGTGCCCGTGGTCGGGATCTCGAAGGTCTTGTCGTGGCTGCCGTACTCCTCGGCCTTCTGCGCCATCAGGCCGACGTTGGGCACCGAGCCCATGGTGGCCGGGTCGAAGGCGCCGTGGGCCTTGCAGTCCTCGATCACGGCCCGGTAGACGCCGGCGTAGGAGGAGTCCGGGATCACCGCGAGGGTGTCGTGCTCCTGGCCGTCCGGGCCCCACATGTGGCCGGAGGTGCGGATCATGGCCGGCATGGAGGCGTCGATGATGACGTCCGAGGGGACGTGCAGGTTGGTGATGCCCTTGTCGGAGTCGACCATGGCCAGGTCCGGGCCCTCGGTGAGCTCGGCGTCGAAGGAGGCCTTGATCTCGGCGCCCTCCGGCAGGTTCTCCAGGCCCTTGAGGATGCCGCCGAGGCCGTCGTTCGGGGTCAGGCCGGCCTTGGCGAGGACCTCGCCGTACTTCGCGAACGTCTTCGGGAAGAAGGCGCGCACCACGTGGCCGAAGATGATCGGGTCGGAGACCTTCATCATCGTGGCCTTCAGGTGCACGGAGAACAGCACGCCCTCCTGCTTGGCGCGGGCGACCTGGGTGGCCAGGAACTCGCGCAGCGCGGCGACGCGCATGACGGCGGCGTCGACGACCTCGCCCTCGGTGACCGGCACCGACTCGCGCAGCACGGTGGTGGAGCCGTCGTCGCCGACCAGCTCGATGCGCAGCGTGCCGTCCTTGGCGACGACGACGGACTTCTCGGTGGAGCGGAAGTCGTTCTCGCCCATGGTCGCCACGTCGGTCTTGGACTCGGCGGTCCAGGCGCCCATGCGGTGCGGGTGGGTCTTGGCGTAGTTCTTCACCGAGGCCGGGGCGCGGCGGTCGGAGTTGCCCTCGCGCAGCACCGGGTTGACCGCGGAGCCCTTGACCTTGTCGTAGCGGGCGCGGATCTCCCGCTCCTCGTCGGTCTTCGGCTCGTCCGGGTAGTCCGGCAGCGCGTAGCCCTTCTCCTGCAGCTCGGCGATGGCGGCCTTCAGCTGCGGCACGGAGGCCGAGATGTTCGGCAGCTTGATGATGTTCGCGGCGGGGGTCTTGGCGAGCTCGCCCAGGTAGGCGAGGTCGTCGCTGATCCGCTGCTCCTCGGTCAGGTACTCGGGGAACACCGCGAGGATGCGCCCGGCCAGCGAGATGTCGCGGGTCTCCACAGCGACACCCGCCTTCGAGGCGTAGGCCTGGACGACCGGCAGGAAGGAATACGTCGCCAGGGCCGGGGCCTCGTCAGTGTGCGTGTAGATGATGGTCGAGTCAGTCACCGGGTGCTCCGCTCCACGTCTGCAACATTGCTCGACATCAAGATATCTCGTGATCGCCCCCGGCTCGACAGGGGTCCGCGTTCCGGTGCGCACCGGCGCCCCGGCACCCGCCCCGCCCCGGCCGTCGGGCACCGGAGCGCCGTCGGCCGGGGCGGGGCGGGACGTGCGTCAGCTGGAGCGGGCGGAGGTCTCCCCGGCGGCCTTCTCGGGCCGCCGCTGCTGCGGGATGGGCACCGTGTCGTGCTGCGGCGCCGGCTGCAGCGCCACCGTCCGCGTGGGCGCCGGAATGCGGATGCCCTCCTCGCGGTAGCGGCGGTGCAGGCGCTTGATGAACTCGTGCTTGATCCGGTACTGGTCGCTGAACTCGGCGACGCCGAGGATGACGGTGAAGTCGATGCGCGAGTCGCCGAAGGTGTGGAAGCGGATCGTCGGCTCATGCTCCGGCAGCGCGCCGGTGACCTCGGTCATCACCTCGGCGATCACCTCGTTGGTGACCCGCTCGACGTGGTCGAGGTCGCTGTCGTAGGCGACGCCCACCTGGACCAGGATCGTCAGTTGCTGCTCGGGCCGGGTGAAGTTGGTCATGTTGGTCTTCGCCAACTGGCCGTTGGGGATGACGACGAGGTTGTTGGACAGCGCCCGCACCGTCGTCTGGCGCCAGTTGATGTCCTCGACGTACCCCTCCTCACCGCTGCTGAGCCGGATGTAGTCGCCGACCTGGACGGTCCTGGAGGCCAGGATGTGCACGCCGGCGAACAGGTTGGCCAGGGTGTCCTGCAGGGCGAGGGCGACGGCCAGACCGCCGACGCCCAGGGCGGTGAGCAGCGGCGCGATGGAGATGCCCAGGGTCTGCAGCACCACCAGGAAGCCGATCGCCCAGACCAGCGCCCGGGTGATGTTGACGAAGATCGTGGCGGACCCGGCGACGCCGGAGCGGGACTGGGTGACCGTGCGCACCAGGCCGGCGATCACCCGGGCCGCGGACAGCGTCACCACGACGATGAGCAGCACCGTCAGGCACTGGTTGACGGTCCGCTGCACCGTCCGGGTCAGCGGCAGCACGGCCGCGGCCGCCGCCGCGCCGCCCGCGATCGCCGCCCACGGCACCACGCCGCGCAGGGCGTCCACGAGGACGTCGTCGCCGCTCCACCGGGTGCGCTTGGCGTGCTTGGCCAGCCAGCGCAGCAGGGCCCGCGAGCAGAAGGCCGTCGCCAGGCCCGCGGCCAGCGCGATGCCGGCCAGGATCAGGTCGTCCAGGGTCAGCGCGCGGTTCACCGGTCACCTCCGGTCAGGAACGGGGCGGCGTACGGCGCCGCCGGCGGCCGGATGTGAAGTCGTGTCACGTTGTCACCTGCTCGGTTCCGGGATGTGCGAGCGCGCCGGCCGGGACGAAGGACGCCGGTCGGCGCGCTCGTCCATCCTGCCGTATCCGTAAGGCCGTTCGTACCCGGGAGGCGTGCCCGGGCCCACCGTCACACGATGCCCTCGGCGAGTTCGGCCTGGTCGCGTCCGGTGCCGTACGCCGCGGTGCCGGGCGTGCCGTACGACCGGCGGGCGACGTACCACCACACACTGGCCAGCACCAGCACCGCAAGCAGGGCGAGGGCGGCGTAGTTCATGGTGGCGGCCGTCACCGGCGCGGACTGCGGCAGGCAGAACAGCACCGTGACGCAGGCCACCCACACCACCGCGGTCCAGCCCACCGGCCTGCTCCACCGGCCCAGGCTCCAGGGGCCCGGCCGGAAGCGGTCGCCGGCCCGCAGCCGCAGCAGCACGGGGATGGCGTAAGCGGGGGTGATGCCGATGACGTTGATGGCGGTGACGGCGCCGTAGGCGGTCGCCGACCACAGCGAGGGCAGCGCGAGCAGGCACGCCACCGCGACCGACAGCCACACCGCGGCCACCGGCGTCTGGGAGCGGACGCCGACACGGCGCCACAGGGCGGAGAAGGGCAGGGCGCGGTCGCGGCTGAAGGCGAACACCATGCGGCTGGCGGCGGCGACCTCGGCGTTGCCGCAGAACAACTGGGCGACGATCACCACCAGCAGCAGGGCGCTCGCCCCGTCCGTGCCCAGCCCGTCGAGCAGGATCTGCGCGGGCGGCACGCCGGTCGCGCTGGTGCGGGTGGCGTCGTAGTCCCGGATGGCGAAGGTCAGGCCCGTCAGCAGCACGAAACCCGCGATCCACGACACCCAGATGGAACGCACGATGCCGCGCGCCGCCGACACCGAGGCGTTGGCGGTCTCCTCCGACAGGTGGGCGGAGGCGTCGTAGCCGGAGAAGGTGTACTGGGCGAGCAGGAGCCCGATCGCGGCCACGTAGACGGGGCTGGACCAGCCGGTGTCGTTGACGAACGTGGTGAAGACGAACGACGGCGACGCGTGGTGGTCGGGCACGATCGCGAGCGCGCCGACGATGAGGGCGACGCCGGCCAGGTGCCACCACACGCTCACCGAGTTGAGCAGGCCGACCAGGCGGACGCCGAAGAGGTTGAGCACGGCGTGCAGCAGCAGGATCCCGACGAAGACGAGCATCGTGGTGCCGGGCGTCGGCTCGAAACCCCACCGGAGATGGGCGAACGCGCCGATGAACAGGGCGGCGCCGTAGTCGATGCCGGCGATCGCGCCGAGCAGGCCGAGCAGGTTGAGCCAGCCGGTGTACCAGCCCCAGCGGCGGCCGCCGAGCCGGTCGGCCATGTAGTACAGGGCGCCGGAGGTGGGGTAGGCGCTGGTGACCTCCGCCAGCGCGAGGCCGACGCACAGCACGAACAGGCCGACGCCCGCCCAGCCCCACAGCATCACGGCGGGGCCGCCGGTGTTCAGGCCGAAGCCGTACAGCGTCATGCAGCCGGACAGGATGGAGATGACCGAGAAGCTGATCGCGAAGTTGCCGAAACCGCCCATGCGGCGGGCCAGCACCGGCCGGTAGCCGAGTTCGCGCAGGCGCTGCTCCTCGTCGCGCTGCTCTTCGGCCGAGGGGGGAGGGGCGGGGGACATGGCGGGAACCTCCG
The DNA here is from genome assembly GCF_014651135.1 of Streptomyces echinoruber. GTDB lineage: Bacteria > Actinomycetota > Actinomycetes > Streptomycetales > Streptomycetaceae > Streptomyces > Streptomyces echinoruber. The sequence goes on along the minus strand of NZ_BMWH01000027.1, from coordinate 19,100 downwards.
GCGGGTCGGTGTGCGGGGTGGGGGGAACGGCTTACGGGACGGGTGGGTTGGCGTGCGGGACGGGTGGGTTGGCGTGCGGGGCGAGTGGGTTGGCGTGCAGGACGGGCGGGTCGATGTGTGGGGGCGGGTGGGTTCAGGACCGGCCGGCGTCGGCGTCGTGCCCGGCGGACCGGCAGTCGGCGCGGGCCCGCAGGAACACCTCCACGGCCCGCGCCCGCCCGGCCGGGGCGGCGGCGCGGTGCACCCACGGCCGGGGCGTGTAGTACGGGCCGAGCGCGTCGAAGACCCGGACCGCCCGCCCGGGCCGCCCGGTCCGCCACAGGGCGTGGGCCAGGTGGTTGAGGTCCGGCAGCGATCGCTCCTCGGGCCGGCCGGGCACGAACCAGCCGCGCCACGCCCGCTCCGCCTCCTCCACCGCCTCCGGCTCCGCCCACTGCCGGGCCGCGTCACGACAGGGGTGCTCGGCCCGCACGTACAGCGGCAGCAGGTGCAGCGGCGAACCGGACGGCGCGCCCTCGGCCACCCGGCGCGCGTACCGGGCCGCCTCCACGGGCCGGCCCGCGTCGGCCCGCATGTACAGGAACTGCAGCATCCGGTGGTGCGCCTCCCGGTTGTGCGGGTCGCGCGCCGTGGCCTCGGCCAGCAGCTCCCACGGCCCGGGCGGCAGCGCCGGATCGGGTGCGGGCGCCCGGTGCTCCTCCCAGCGCTGCCCGGTGTCCAGCTGCGCCAGCGCGAGCAGGCAGATCCACGGCACCGGGTCCGCGGGCGCGGCCCGCGTGGCGGTCCGGCTCGCGTCCCAGGCCTCGATCCACAGCTCGTGGGTACGGCGGTGCCGGCCGCGGCGGGCCCGCAGCGCGCGCTCCACCGCCACCCGGGCGTGCATCACCCGGGCCGTCCGCCCGGCCGGCTCCTCGGCGAGCCAGGCCCGCACCACGTCGGTGCCGGCGGCGGCCGCCGCGAGGATCTGGGTGCGCCGCGTCCACTGCCACCGGGCCGTCGTCCGCGCCAGCAGCTCCCGCATCGCCAGCCACCGGCCGGTGTGCAGCTCCTGCAGCGCCAGGCGCAGCTCCTCGTCGTGGCCGGCGGGGTCGAGGACGGGGCGTGCGCCCTCCCTGGCCATCAGCCGCACGCCGGGGTCCGGGAGCGGGAGAGGACGGCAGGCTGGAGTAACAAGAACCCTCCTCCGGGCGGCGATCCGGGGAACCCACGAGTCGGCGCACACTATAGAGGCGGACCCCGCCCCCCACCCCCCGATTCACGATCTTCTCCAACTCCCGTATGGCAGACCAGTCATGATGGCTGGTCAGATACCCTTGACGCGGTGTGCGCGGCGACGGCAGGCTGCTGGCCGTGATCGGCTCACCCGACGGGACGACGGGCGCGGTGCTCGCCGTCGACCAGGGCACCTCCGGCACCAAGGCCCTGGTCGTCTGCCCCGAACGCGGCGTCCTCGGTACCGGGTTCGCCGCCGTGCGGCCCCGCGCCCTGCCCGGCGGCCGGGTGGAGGCGGACCCGTGGGAGCTGTACGGCTCGGTCGTCGACGCCGGCCGGCAGGCACTGGCCGCCGCCGGTACCGGCGTGGTGGCGATGGGGCTGGCCAACCAGGGCGAGACCGTACTCGCCTGGGACCCGGCCACCGGCCGCCCGCTCACCGACGCCCTGGTCTGGCAGGACCGGCGCGCCGCCTCCGTGTGCGACGAACTCGCCGAACAGGCAGAGGAGTTGCGGCAACTGACCGGGCTGCCCCTCGACCCGTACTTCGCCGCGCCCAAGATGGCCTGGATCCGCCGCCACCTCACCCGCGACGGCGTGGTCACCACCTCCGACGCCTGGCTGCTGCACCGGCTCACCGGCGCCTTCGTCACCGACGCCGCGACCGCCGGCCGCACCCAGCTCCTCGACCTCGACCGGGCCGCCTGGTCACCGCGCGCCCTGGAGCTGTACGGCCTGTCCGGCGAGGCCCTGCCCGAGGTCACCGACACCGCCCGACCGGTCGGCACCACCCGCGCGTTCGGCCCCGAGATCCCGGTCACCGGGCTGATCGTCGACCAGCAGGCCGCCCTGCTCGCCCAGCACGTCACCGCACCCGGCGGCGCCAAGTGCACCTACGGCACCGGCGCGTTCCTCCTCGCCCACACCGGCGACCGGCCGCTGCGCTCCCCCTCGGGGCTGGCCGGCTGCGTCGCCTGGCGACTGGCCGGCCGCACCGCCTACTGCCTCGACGGGCAGGTCTACACGGCCGCCTCCGCCGTCGACTGGCTCACCGGCCTCGGCGTCATCCGGGGCGCCGCCGACCTCGACACCGTGGGCGGCACCGTGTCCGGCACCGGCGGCGTCACCTTCGTGCCCGCGCTGGCCGGGCTCGCCGCCCCCTGGTGGCGCGGCGACCTGCGCGGCTCGCTCACCGGACTCGGCCTGGACACCACCCCGGGCCACGTGGTGCGCGCCCTGTGCGAGGGACTGGCCGCCCAGGTCGCCGAACTCGCCGACGCCGCCGCCGGCGACCTCGGCGCGCCCCTGGAGGTGCTGCGCGTCGACGGCGGCCTGACCCGCTCCGCCCTGCTTATGCAGACCCAGGCCGACCTGCTGCAGCGCCCCGTGGAGGTGTCCGCCCTGCCCGACGCGACCGCCCTCGGCGCCGCCGCCCTCGCCCGCCTGGGCGCCGACCCCGCCCTGACCCTCGCCGACGCCCTCCCGCGGTGGCGGCCGGCCACCGTCTACGAACCTCGCCTCCCGCCCGACGAGGCGGCCGCCCGCCGCGCCGCGTTCCGCTCCGCCGTGGCCGCCCTCCTGGAGCGGGCGCCCGCATGACGGTCACCGCGCGGGGGCCGCTGCCGCGGGCGCCGTACGACGTGGCGGTCGTCGGCGCCGGCGTCGTCGGCTGCGCCGTCGCCCGCGAACTCGCCCGCCACCCGGACCTGCGCGTCGCCCTCGTCGAGGCGACCGACGACGTGGGGCAGGGCACCTCCAAGGCCAACACCGCGATCCTGCACACCGGTTTCGACGCCGCGCCGGGCTCCCTGGAGGCCCGCCTCGTCCGCGAGGGCGCGCGCCGGCTGGCCGTGTACGCCGCCGAGTCCGGCATCCCCGTCGAACCGGTCGGCGCGCTGCTCGTCGCCTGGAACGAAGAACAGCGCGCCGCCCTGCCCCGCCTCGCGAAGAAGGCCGGGCGCAACGGCTGCCACGACACCCGGCTGATCGGGCCCGGCGAGCTGTACGCGCGTGAACCCCACCTGGGACCCGGCGCCCTGGGCGCGCTGCACGTGCCCGGCGAGAGCATCGTCTGCCCCTGGACGACCACCCTCGCCTACGCCACCCAGGCGGTCCGCAACGGCGTCGACCTGCACCTTGACTGCCGCGTCACACGCGTCCGCCGGCACGGCGGAGAGCGCGGTGAGCACGGTGGGCAGGGCGAGCACGTCCTCGGCACCACCCGCGGGGAGCTGCGCGCCCGGTTCCTGGTCAACGCGGCCGGCCTGCACGCCGACACCCTCGACCGCGAGCTGGGCCACCGCGACTTCACCGTCACCCCGCGCCGCGGCCAGCTCATCGTCTTCGACAAGTTCGCCCGCGACCTGGTGCGGCACATCCTGCTGCCCGTGCCGACGGCCCTCGGCAAGGGCGTCCTGGTCGCGCCCACCGTGTACGGCAACGTGCTGCTCGGCCCCACCGCCGAGGACCTGCCCGACAAGCGGGCCACCGGCTCCAGCGCCGAGGGCCTGGCCCTGCTGCGCGCCCAGGGCCGCCGCATCCTGCCCGCGCTGCTCCAGGAGGAGGTCACCGCCGTCTACGCCGGGCTGCGCGCCGCCACCGAGCACGACGACTACCGCGTCACGGCCCACCCCGGGCAGGCGTACGTCACCGTCGGCGGCATCCGCTCCACCGGCCTGACCGCCTCCCTCGCCCTCGCCGCGCACGTCACCGGCCTGCTCGCGGAGATCGGCCTGGAGCCGGGCCCCGTACGGGAGGTGGAGCCGGTGCGGATGCCGAACCTCGGCGAGGCCTTCCCCCGCCCCCACCAGCGCCCCGACCTGATCGCCGCCGACCCCGAGTACGGCACCCTGGTCTGCCACTGCGAACGCGTCTCGCGCGGCGAGATCCGCGACGCGCTGGCCGCCACGATCCCGCCGCGCAGCCCGGACGGGCTGCGCCGCCGCACCCGCGCCCGGGCGGGCCGCTGCCAGGGCTTCCACTGCGGGGCGGCGGTGCGGGCGCTGTTCGAGGAGGCCGCCGCGTCCCGCGAACCGGCCAACGTGCACCGGCGGGAGGCCACGGCGTGACGGCCGTACGGGACGTGGACGTGCTCGTCGTCGGCGCCGGGCCCGCCGGGCTCGCGGCCGCCGCCCGGCTGGCCGCCGCCGGCGCGGGCCGGATCGAGGTGCTGGAACGGGAGCGGCGGGCCGGGGGAGTGCCCCGGCACTGCGCGCACGGCGGCTTCGGCACCCTGGCACGCCCGTTGACCGGTCCCACCCCGGCCCGCCCGCTGACCGGTCCCGCCCTGGCCCGTCTGCTCACCGACGCCGCCGTGCGCGCCGGGGCCGCGGTACGGACCGGGGTGACCGCCCTGGACTGGGCGGGCCCGCTCGCCCTGGCCACCGTGGGCCCGCACGGCCACGAGACGCTCCGTGCCCGCGCCGTCGTCCTGGCCACCGGCGCCCGCGAACGCCCGCGCGCCGCCCGCCTCGTGCCCGGCACCCGGCCCGCCGGCGTGTACACCACCGGCGAACTCCAGCAGGCGGTGCACCTGTACCGGCAGCCGGTCGGCGCCCGCGCGGTCGTCGTCGGCGCCGAGGACGTCGCCCACGCCGCCGTCGAAACCCTGCGCGCCGCCGGGACCGACGTCGTCGCCCTCGTCACCGACCGGCCGCGCGCCCCGATGGCACCGCTGCGCGCCGCCGACGCCCGCCTGCGCCGCGGCATCCCGCTGCTGACCCGCACCACGGTCACCGAACTCCTCGGCCACGGCCGGCCGACCGGCGTCCGCGTCCGCCGCGACGACGGCCGCACCGCCGTCCTGCCGTGCGACACCGTCGTGTTCACCGGAGACTTCGTGCCGGAGCCGGAACTCGCCCGCCGCGGCGGCATCGCCCTCGACGCCGCCACCCGCGGCCCCGCCGTGGACGGCCGGCTGCGCACCTCGCGCCCCGGGGTGTTCGCGGTGGGCAGCGTGCTGCACGCCGTGGAGAGCGCGGCCACGGCCGTCCGGGAGGGCGCGCACGCGGCGGCGGCCGTACGGGACCTGCTCGCCGGGGCGGCCGGATGGCCGGACGGGGTGCCCGTCACGGTCGAGCCGCCCCTGCGCCGGATCACGCCCAACCGGGTCGCCCCCGGCGACACCCTGCCCCACCTGCTGCGCACCGCGTCCCCGGTGACCGGCCGCGCGGCCCTGCACATCGCCCAGGACGGCCGGCTCCTGCACCGGCGGCGCCTGCGGCCGGGCACCGCCGTCCCGCACCGCACCCTGCGCCTCCCGGCCGACTGGACCGCCCGGGTGGACCCGCGGGGCGGCCCGGTACGGGTGTGGCTGGCCTGAGACCGCGCCCCGGGACGACCATGCGAAGGACGGAACACGATCCCCACCGCGGCCGCTGCCTCACGCCTCGGCGTCTCCACGCGGACAAGGCTGACGACCGCCCGGGCCTGCGGAAAGGGCGACGCGGCAGACGCAGGGCAGTCCGGATCGCCCGCGAAGGCGTCGAGCCCGGCGAACGGTCGGGCCGCCGCAGGCGGGTGAGCGAGCGCACGACGCCGTGGCTGCCCGGCTGCCGCCGACTCGGCCCACGCCACGAACACAACCCCCGCAACCACTGCCGCATCAGGCAACGTTCGCCCGGTTCGTGCGACAAGTCCCGCGTCATGGGCGGGCGGTATCTTGGCGCCGTGGATTACCTGGTCGAACTCCGGCGTGAACTGGACGCGTTCGGCGCCGCGCTGGACGGCGATGTGTCGGCTCCGGTCGAGCACTGCGGCGATTGGCGGCTGGTGGATCTGGCCGTACACATGGGAGCGGGGAACCTGTGGGTCGTCGCGGCGGTGCAGGAGGGGCACGGCGACGGCTACGACGAGGATGCCGCACCCCGCGACCGGGCCGGCCTCAAGGCCTGGTACGCCGAGACGGCGGACGCGCTCGTGCAGGCCCTGTCGGTCGACCCCTCGACCGGGGCGTGGACGTTCTTCCCGCCTCACACGGTCGGATTCTGGCGTCGGCGCCGCACCCAGGAGACGCTGATGCACCGGTGGGACGCCGAGCACGCGCTCGGCTCGACGACGCCGATGGATCCGGCGCTCGCCGCCGACGGTGTCGCCGAGGTCTTCGACACCATGGCGCCCCGCATGATCTCCAAGGGGGCCGCCACCCATCCCGAGCAGGCCGTGCGGGTCACCGCCACCGACTCCGGCCGTTGCTGGACGTACGGGACCGGTGAGCCGGTCGCGGAGGTCTCGGGCACCGCCGAGGACCTGCTGCTGACGCTGTGGGGGCGCAAGCCCTGGGATGCCGGATCGGTGACCTGGACCGGTGACCGTGAGGCGGGGTTGGGCGTGCTGGCCGGGCCACTGGTCCCCTGACGCGGGATCAGGTGGCGTCCGCCCCGGCGACAACGGCGCGGATGCGGCGCAGAAGATCGTGGGCCGCGAGCGGCGCATCGTCACGGACGCCCTCGGACGCCCGACATCACGGGATCACACACCTGTTCCGGGATGAGCCATAGGGAGAAAGCGACTTCTCGATTTGTTGTCCGGCTCCTTGTTGTCCGACTCCCGCCGGGGTGCTCGGTCACTGGTGGAGCGATGCGGTGAGGCGTCGCAGTGCGGCGTGGGCGGGTGGGCCCCAGGTGGGCTTGCCGCCGGGGCGGCCGTGGACGCCGGCGTCTCCGATGTGGAGGCAGGCGAGGGCGCGCAGCACCGCCCAGCCGCGGGCGCGGCGCAGGGTCGCGGTGTCCGGGCTCGGCCGGCAGGCCTCGTGGAAGCGGTCGACGGCGCCGTCCGGCAGCAGGATCCAGGCGGCGGCGAGGTCGCAGGCCGGGTCGCCGGCGAAGAGGTCGCCGAAGTCGATCACGCCGCAGAAGGTGCCGTTCCGGGTCAGGACGTTGGCCGGATGCAGGTCGCCGTGGAGCCAGAGACGTGGGCCCGCCCACTCCGGCGCGGCGGCGGCGTCCTCCCAGACCGCGCGGACCGCGTCCGGGTCGCGAATCAGCCCCGACTCGGTGGCCGAGGCGAGTGCTTGGGCGAAGTGTTCGGCGGTGTCGGCCAGCGGCCCCCCGCGGTCCCGGCCGGTCGGCGCCCCGTCGGGGGCGGGGCGGTGAAGCGCGGTCAGGAAGGCGGCCAGGGCGGCGGCCGCCTCCGCGGGGCGCGTCGCGGGGGCGCGGTCGGCGGGCTCGCCCGGCACCCAGGTGGTGACGAGCCAGGGCCGCGGGAACCGTTCGGAGGGCTCACCAAGACGCTGCGGAACGGGGACCTGCAGAGGAAGGCGCGGGGCGAGGAGGGGCAGCCAGGTGTGTTCCTTGCGCAGCAGCGCGTCCGCGGACTGCGTCGCCCAGGGCAGTCGGACGGCGAGGTCGTCGCCGAGCCGCCACACCTGGTTGTCCCAGCCGAGCGCTCCGAGCTTCAGGGGGCGATCCGCCAGGTCGGGGTGCTGCTCGCGCAGCAGGTCCCGGATCAGGTCCTCTGTGATGTCCACCCCGGTGACTGTCATGCGGAGCAACGGTAGTGGGGCAGCGGCCTGCCCGGGGTCCGGGGGAGCCGTACGGGTGCCCGACCGTGCGCGGCGACGTGTGGTGCGAGGTGGTCGCAAAGCGGCGTCGTGCCCTGGTCGGGGTGCCGTCGCCGAGGGCGGCGGACGGCCGGTGCCGGCTGCGGATGTCTCACCGTGGTTGCGGCCGGACGCCAACAGGCGCGCCGACCGGGCCTTTTGCCGCACGTTCGGCCGGGGTGAGGGCGAGCATCGGACGGCCCCGGGCCGGCCGTGACGGCCACAGGCCCGGAAGCGGGGCCGCGCCCGACGTGTTCGCGTGCCTTCCGGCAGGTAGCGTCGTGGTCATGCTGCGTGTCATGGACCGGCGGACGGGCCGTCCGAGCGACCTCCCCGCCCGGGGCCGCCGCGGAACGCTGACCCTGCGGATCCACCCGACCTGCGCACAGGACCCGGCCGACGCCACGGACCTGCGCCTCCTGCTCGTCGGCGACGTGCTCCTGCGGACCGTGGAGCGGTGGGGCGTGCAGGTGCTGCACGCCCTCGCCGGGCCGCCCCCGGACCGGGCCGCGTCCCTGCGGCAGGCCATGGCCGACCTCGGGATCCACCCGCCCCTCGACGAGGGGACCGGACCCGGCGCAGGGGCCGACGCCCACGTGTGCGCCGAGCCGCCCGACGCCGCCACCGCGGGCGTATGGCTCCGGGTGGGGCGCGTACGGCGCGACATCCCGGCCCCGCGGGACACCGAGGCCGGGGCGGCGGGTGGCACGGACCCGCTCGCCGTCCGCCTGGCGCTGCTGGCGGTGCCCTACGGCGACCCGGTCGGGTTGACTACGGACGTGCTCGCCGACGCCGCACGCACCCTGGCGGTGTGGCGCGCGCGGGTGGCGCACTGGGCCGACTCGCCGTCGAAGCCGGTGCCGGCCGACCTCGCCCGGCGGGCGGACGCCGCGCTCGCCGACGATCTGGGCACGCCCGGCGTGCTGAGGCTGCTGAGCGAGGTGGAGGCGGCGGACGGGCTCCCGGACGGGGCGAAGTTCGAGACGTTCGCACTCCTCGACCGCGTGCTCGGCCTGGAACTCACCCGGGAGGTGGGCCGCCGAAGCCCCTGACCGGACGCCACCGCCACCGCCCCCCGCCACCGCCTGTCGCGCCCGGTGCGCGCCGCACCGCACGCGGCGGCCCGTGTCAGCCCGCTTCCGCCTCCGCCGCACCGGGGCCGGTCAGCGCGTCGAGGGCGGCCAGGATGCCGGCCGGTTCGGCACGTCTGGTGCAGTCGCGGCCGGAGCCGGACGTGCGGCGCCGGCGTGCGGGGCGCTCCGGTCGGCGTGCCTTCGAAGGCCCCGGTCCCCTCTCCGTCGCCCCGGCGCCGCCGACGCAGGGCGTCTCGGACCCGGCGGTCCCGTGTTCCGGAAACGGCAACAAAAATTGCCCGCGGGGACCCCGCACCGCACCCTGTGCCGCGGAGGTGATCGCCATGACCGGCGCATACCACGACACGACCGACCGAACCTCGTACGACGTCGTCGTGATAGGCGGCGGAGCGGGCGGACTGAACGCCGCGCTCGTCCTGGCCCGGGCCCGTCGCACCGTCGCCGTCGTCGACGCCGGGGAGCCCCGCAACGCCCCCTCGGCCCACATGCACAGCTTCCTCTCCCGCGACGGGGTCCCCCCGCTCACCGTGCTGGAGACCGGCCGCGCCGAGATCGCCCGCTACGGCGCCGTCCTGATCGACGGACGGGTGGACCAGGTGGAGGCCGGCGAGAAGGGCGGATACGTCGTCCACCTGGCCGGCGGCGCGGCGCTTCGGGCCCGCCACGTCGTCCTGGCGACGGGGCTGCGCGACGAGCTGCCCGACATCCCGGGCCTGCGCGCGCTGTGGGGCAACGACGTGCTCTTCTGCCCCTACTGCCACGGATACGAGGTCCGCGACCAGCCGCTCGTCGTGCTGGGCGTCCACCCGGCCTCCCCCGGACAGGCGCTGCTGCTGCGCCAGTGGTCGCACGACATCGTGTACGTCCCGCACAGCCTGCCGCTCACCGACGAGGACCGGGAGCGCCTGGACGCGCGCGGGATCAAGGTGGCCGAGGGGCCCGTGTCCACCCTGCTCACCAAGGACGGCCGGCTCCACGCGGTGGAACTCGCCGGCGGGCGGACGCTGGAGTGCGCCGCGGTGTTCCTCTTCCCGCGGATGACCCCCAACGACGCGGCCTTCGACGGCCTCGGCTGCGAGCGGGACGAGCAGGGCTGGCTCGTCACCGACCGGGCCGGCCGCACCACCCGCCCCGGCCTGTGGGCCGTCGGCAACGTGGTGGACCCGCGGGCCCAGGCCGTCACCGCGGCGGGCATGGGGGCCGCGGCCGCCTTCGCCCTCAACCACGACCTCGTGGACGAGGAGGTCGAGCGGGATCTCGCCGCGCACCGGGCCGCCGCCGGCAACCCGTCCGGGACGCCCGCCCCCGTGTCCTGACCCGGGCGCCCGACACCGTCTCGCCGCTGGGTGCCGCGGACGCCCGGGGTGTCCCTCCGGGTCCGGCACGCCGGCGCGGTGCCGCGGTCGCGGCCGCGGACGCCCGGGGCGCCCCGCCACCGGGCCCGGCACGCCGACGCGGCGCCGCGGTCGTGGCCGCGGCCTTCCGCGGTCGTCGCCGTGCCAGTGCCGTCGCCGTCCCCGTGTCGTGCCGGCGGAGCACCGGGCGGCCATGGTGCCGCCGGTCCTTCCGGCGGCTCTGCCCGGCCGCCGTCGACGGGCGGTACCGCAACGGCCGTCCGCCGGTGCGGGGGAAGACACGACACGTCCCGCGCCGCCCTCGCTTTCCGCGCCCGCCCCGGCTCAGCTGCCGGAGGCGGGCGCGCGGCGTGCCGGCCTGGCGCGTACGTGCATCCGCTCGCCCTGGCGGCCGAAGAGGCTCAGGACCTCGACCGGGCCTTCGCCGGTGCTGCCGAACCAGTGCGGCAGCCGGGTCTCGAACTCGGCCACCTCGCCGGGCCCCAGCACCAGGTCGTGGTCGGCCAGTACCAGCCGCAGCCGCCCGGAGAGCACGTACAGCCACTCGTACCCCTCGTGGGTGCACAGCTCCGGGGTGTCGCGGCTGGCGGGCAGGATCATCTTGTAGCTCTGCAGCGGACCGGGCTGGCGGGTCAGCGGCAGCACGGTGTTGCCGTTCACCCGGTGCGGTTTCAGCCGGACGCGCGGATCGCCCACCTCGGGCGCGCCGACGAGCTCGTCGAGGGGGACCTGGTGGGCCTGGGCGATGGGCAGCAGCAGTTCCAGGCTGGGGCGGCGCTGGCCCGCCTCCAGGCGTGACAGCGTGCTCTTGGAGATGCCGGTGGCCTCCGACAGTGCGGCCAGGGTGACACCGCGGGCGGTGCGCAGCCTCCTGAGCCGGGGGCCGACCTCGGACAGGGCCTGGGCGATGGTGGGGGACCGTTCCACAGCGCCATTACACCGGGCGGTTCCCGAAACGGCAACCGCGGGTGCCGAGTTCGGGACCGGCCCGCGCCCGGGCGCGACGTCCCCGGCGCGCACGCGCCGGCGCCGCCCGCCGGTCCGCGGCGGGCGGTACCGGCGGGCGGTGCCGTGGTGCGGCGGGGCGGTGCCGCGCACCGGCGGGGCGGTTGCGGGGGCACAGGCCGGGGGCACAGGCCAGGGCCACAGGCCGGGGATCACAGGCCGGGGATCACAGGCCGGGGATCACAGGCCGAGAGAGCGGCCGATCAGTTCCTTCATCACCTCCGTCGTCCCGCCGTAGATCGTCTGCACCCGGCTGTTGGCCCACTCCCGGGAGATCGGGCTCTCCTTCAGGTAGCCGTAGCCGCCGTGGATCTGCAGACACCGGTTGGCGATGTCCACCTGCAGCTCCGTCGTCCACCACTTCACCTTCGCGGCGTCCGTCACCGACAGCCGCCCGGCGTTGAGTTCGGCGATGCAGTGGTCGAGGAAGACCTGGGCGACGGTCAGTTCGGTGTCCATGGTCGCGAGTTGGAACCGGTTGTGCTGGAAGCTGCCGATGGTTTGGCCGAACGCCTCCCGGGTCCGGGCGTACTCCAGGGTGTCCGCCAGCATCCGCTCGGCCGCGCCCACCGCCACGGTCGCGATGCTCAGCCGTTCCCGGGGCAGCGCGGCCATCAGGTAGGCGAACCCGGCGTTCTCCTTGCCGATCAGGTTCTCCGCCGGCACCCGGCAGTCGTCGAAGAACAGCTCGCAGGTGTCGCTGGCGTGCCAGCCCAGCTTCTCCATCCGCGGACCGCGGGTGAAGCCCGGCGTGCCGCGCTCCACCACCAGCAGGCTGATGCCCTGGGCGCCGCGCTCGGGGGCGGTCTTGGCGGCGACCACGACGACGTCGGCGTTCTCGCCGTTGGTGATGAACGTCTTCTGCCCGTTGAGGACGTAGCAGTCCCCGTCGCGGACCGCGGTGGTGCGGATGTCGGCGACGTTCGAGCCCGCGTCGGGCTCGCTCATCGCGATCGCGGCGATCAGCTCGCCCGAGCAGAGCCCGGGCAGCCACCGCCTGCGCTGCTCCTCGGTGGTCCGCTCGGCCAGGTAGGTGGCGATGACGTCGTTGTGCGCCACGAACCCCGGTGCCGTCGCCCGGGCCCACATGATCTCCTGCGCGAACACCGCCGGGTAGCGGAAGTCGGGCTCGCCGCCCCCGCCGTACTCGGGGGCCACGCCGATGCCGAGCAGCCCCGCCTTGCCGGCCTTGCGCCACACCTCGCGGTCGACGATGCCGTCCCGCTCCCACTGGGCGTGGTGGGGCACCACCTCCCGGGTCAGGAACTCCCGGCACGCGTCCCGGAACTGCTCGTGCGCCGTCTCGTACCTTCTGCGCGCCATGCGGTCACCTCTCCCCGGGGTCGGTGTCGTCGGCGATGATCGTCAGGGTTTCCTTGGGGTGCCGCACGGCCGCGAAGTGGCCGCCCTCGATCTCCACCCGGCGGGTGGGGGCCGAGCTGTGCGCGGACCACAGCCAGACCTTCTCCGGCGGGGCGTGCACGTCCTGCCGGGCGGCGATCAGGGTGAGCGGGAAGTCCACCCGCAGTCCGGCGGCCTGCTGCGCGAACTCGGCCCGCACGGCGTCGTCCTCCCGGAGCATCCGCAGCAGCAGGCGGCTCATCGCCGGGTCGGCCAGCACCGCGGGCGGTGTCCCGCCGTCGGCGGCGGTCCGGGCGAGCAGTTCCTCGTCGGGTACGGAGGCGAGCCGCTCGCCGGGCGGCTGGAGCCGGGGCGGCACCGCCCCGGACAGCACGGCCCGCACCGGCGCCACCCCCACCCGGTCGGCCACCGCGGCGGCCACCGCCAGGCTCGTCGTCGCGCCGAAGCTGTGCCCGAAGGTGGCCCAGCGCAGGCCGGGTGTCCGCTCCCGCTCGGCCAGCAGGTCGGCCGCCACCTGCTCGGCCATGGACCGCACCAGGGCGTGGAAACCGGTGGCCTTCCGCTCCCGGCGGCGCGTCCCGCGGCCCGGCGCGTCCACGCCCCGGACCAGCAGGTGCGGCTCGCCCAGCGGCTGCCAGCCCCGGTAGACCAGCGAGGTCGCCCCGGCGTGCGGAAAGCAGTAGAGCAGCACCGGGCGTGCGGATGCAGGCTGCACGGTCACTCCTTCATGCTCCGGGCCAGCTTCTCGGCCAGCATCAGGGTGGTCAGGTTGGTGGGTGCGCTGGGGATCGCCGGGAAGAGCGAGGCGTCGGCGATCCGCAGGTTCTCCGTGCCGTGCACCCGGCCCTCCTGGTCGGCGACCGCCCACGGGTCGGTGCCCGGACCCATCCGGCACGAACCGGCCGCGTGCCAGCCGGGGTTCATGATGTGGCGCACGCCGCTGCGCACCACTCCCTCGCTGGCGATCGTCCGGTCGCTCCAGAACTGGGTGCGGGTCAGCCGGCTCGCCAGGCCGGGGGAGCGCAGGAAGCTCCACGCCCGGCGCACGCCGTGGCAGAGCCGCTCCACGTCCTCGGCGTCGGTGCCCAGGCCCAGTTCGATGACGGGTGCGGCGTGCGGGTCGGCGCTGTCGAGGAAGACCCGGCCCCGGGAGCGCGGGCGCATCAGCATCACCGAGATGCCCACCACCAGCGGCCAGCCGAGGCGGTCCACGAAGCCGGGGACGGTGTGGCTCTCCACGTTGTTGAGCAGCCCCACCTGCACGTCCACCTCGCCGTCGTAGCCGCTGCTCATCCGGGCCGCGACCTGCCGCCAGGGCAGGCCCGGCGTGCACACGCCGTCGGCCGGCCGGGACCAGATGACGACCGAGGGGTGGTCCACCAGGTTCCGGCCCACGCCGGGCAGGTCCACCACGGGGGCGATGCCCAGCGCGCGCAGCAGTCCGGCGTCGCCGACGCCGGAGCGCTGGAGGACGACGGGGGTGCCGACGGCCCCGGCGCTGAGCACGACGTGCCGGGCCCGGATGGTGGTGAGCCGGCCGTCCAGCTCGGCCTCCACGCCGACGGCCCGGTTCTTCTCGAACAGCACCCGGGTGACCCGGGCCCCGGTGCGCAGCCGGAGGTTGGGCAGGCCGCGGCTGTCGGCGAGGAACGCGGTGGCGGCGTCCACGCGTTCGCCGTCCACCGAGTTGCCGGGGATCGGGCCGACTCCGGCCTCCTCGCCCGAGTTGAGGTCGGGCAGGTCGGCGACGCCCTGCCGGTTGCACTCCTCCCAGAACGCCGCGTCCAGCTCGTGCACCTTCTCGCGCGGGGTGCGGCGGATCGGCAGCGGGCCGCTGTCGCCGTGGAGGTGGCCGGGGAAGTCGGCGTCGTTCTCGATGTCCTTGTAGAACGGCAGCACCCGCTCCCACGACCAGTCCGGGTTGCCGTGCGCCTCCCAGGCGGCGAAGTCGCGGGGCAGTCCGCGCAGGGCGATGGCGCCGTTGACGGCGGAGCCGCCGCCGACGACCTTGCCGAGCTGGTAGGGGAAGCGTTCCCACAGGGCCCGGGCCGCCGCCCGGCCGCCGCCCGCACCGGTCCCGGCGGCTCCCGCGGCGCCCGGCCCTCCGGCACGGCCCCGGGCGAGGAGGTCCTCCAGGCGGCCGCTGGTGCGCAGGTTGGCCCGGTAGTCCCAGTTGTAGCCGGCCAGCACCAGCCGGCTCGCGTCGGCCAGGGGGTGGGCCCGGTCCCGGGGGCGCGGCTGGTCGCAGCCCGCTTCCAGCAGCAGGACGTTCCCGGAGTCCCGGGCGGCGAGGCGGGCGGCGGTGACGGCTCCGGCCGAGCCCGCTCCGACGATCACGTACTCCCATGCGCGGACCGCCGCGACGGGATCAGGGGTGGTGGTCACGCTGCGGACTCCTCGACGGACGCGATCAGTTCGGCGAACGACGCGATCGACGCGTTCATGAACAGCCCCTCGACCAGCTCCTGCTCCGCGTCGGCACCGATGGGGAACTCGGCGCGCAGCAGCGCGAGCAGGCCGACGGCGTGCAGGGAGTCGCCGCCGACGTCGAAGAAGCCCTCCTCCACGCCGAAGTCGTCGTGGCCGAGCTGCTGCGACCACAGGGCGAAGAGCCGCTCCTCCAGCCTGCTGCGGGGCGCCACCCGGCCGCCGCCGGCGGGGGAGTCGTCGTTCCACGGCGTGGGAAGCGCCTTGTGGTCGATCTTCCCGTTCGCCGTCAGGGGCAGGCTGTCCAGGGTCAGGAAGCGGCTGGGCACCATGTAGCCGGGCAGCAGGGACGCCAGCGCCTCGCGCAGCGCGGCCGGGTCCGGGTCCGCCCCGGGCTCGGGCACCACGTACGCCGCGATCTGCCGCTGCCCGGTACGGGCGTGGGCGGGCGCGGTGACGAGCGCGGTGCGCACCCCGGGCCGGCGGACGAGGGCGGCCTCGATCTCGCCCAGCTCGACCCGGTAGCCGTTGATCTTCACCTGGAAGTCCTCGCGGCCCAGGATCTCGATGTCGCCGCCGGGCAGGTACCGGCCGAGGTCGCCGGTGCGGTAGATGCGCTCCCCGGTGACCGGGTGGACCAGGAAGCGTTCGGCGGTGCGCTCCGGGTCGCCCAGGTACCCCTGGGCCACGCCGACGCCGCCGATGTGGATCTCGCCGGTGACCCCGACGGGGGACGGCTCGAGCCACTGGTTGTACACGTGCATGGTCTGGTTGGCCAGCGGCTTGCCGTACGGGATGCTCGACCACTCCGGCCGCACGGTCCCGATCGGATAGTGGATCGACCAGATCGAGCCCTCCGTGGCGCCGCCCAGGCTGATCACCCGCATCGCGGGGATCTTCTCCCGGATCCGGCCGGGCAGGTCCACCGGGATCCAGTCGCCGCTCAGCAGGGCCAGCCGCAGCCGGCAGCCGCGCGGGACGCCCCCGTCGCCGAGCGAGTCGATCCACATGCGCATCGGCGCGGGCACGCTGTTCCAGATGGTCACGCCGTAGCGGCCGATGAGCTGCGACCAGTGCGCGACGTCGCTGCCGCGCGCCGGGTCCGGCACGACGACGGTGCCGCCCGCGCCCAGGACGCCGAAGATGTCGTACACCGACAGGTCGAAGCCGGTGGGGGCGAGCGCCAGCACCCGGTCGTTCTCGCCGACCGCGAAGCGCCGGTTGATGTCCTGCACGGTGTTGGCGGCGCTCCGGTGGCTGATCATCACGCCCTTCGGCTCGCCCGTGGAGCCCGAGGTGAAGATCACGTACGCCAGGTCGTCGTACCCCTGCCGGCGCTCGGGCGCCTCGGCGGAACACTCCAGGGTGGCCTCGTCGTACGGGGTCACCACCGCCACGTCCTCGGGCCAGCGCAGCGCCTCCCGCAGGTCGGGCTCGGTCACCACGGCCCGCGCGCCGCAGCGGGCCAGCAGCTTCAGCCGCCGCTCCTCGGGCAGCTCCGGGTCGACGGCCACGTACGCGGCACCGGTGTGCAGCACCCCGAGCAGCGCGGAGATCTGGGCGGCGCCCGGACGCATCGACACCGCGACGATCTCGTTCGGCCCGGCACCGGGATCGCGCAGCAGCCGGTGCGCGACGCGGTGCGCGGTCTCGGTCAGCTCACGGTACGTGGTCTGCGTGCCGGGCGTGATCACCGCCGGCGCGTCGGGGCGGCGCCGGGCCGCCTCGGCGACCAGCTCGTGCAGCAGCGCCGGCGGGATGTCCTCGGCCGTGGCGTTGGCCCGCCTCCGCTCCTCGGCCTGCGCGGCCGGCAACGGCACGATCCCGCGGGGCGCGCTCCACACCGGCTCGTCGTCCACCAGCCGGTCCAGCAACGCCAGGTAGGCGTCGAACATGGCCTCCGGCATCCCCTCGGGGAACAGGCCCTCGACCACGTTCCAGTTGACGTGCAGGCGGCCGTTCACCTCCAGGATCTGGTTCTCCAGCCACACCTGCGGCGTCCGGCTGTGGTCGTGCACCAGCTCCCCGAACGCCTCCAGCGCCCCGGCCCCGGGCACGCCCTGCGCGCCGCCGAGCGTGCTGGAGAAGACCACCGGCGCCGACGCCCGGCCGTCGTCCCTGCGGCGGGCCAGGTCGCGCAGCACCCGGATGCCGCTGTACGCGGAGTGCGCGAGGTCCTCCAGGAGCCGCCGCTGCAGGTCCTTCGCCCGCTGCTCGAA
Source organism: Streptomyces echinoruber (assembly GCF_014651135.1). Taxonomy (GTDB): domain Bacteria; phylum Actinomycetota; class Actinomycetes; order Streptomycetales; family Streptomycetaceae; genus Streptomyces; species Streptomyces echinoruber. The sequence goes on along the minus strand of NZ_BMWH01000027.1, from coordinate 1,888 downwards.
GGTCTCCTCGGGCCGCCCGCCGACGGCGAGCAGGCTCGGCGAGAGGAAGTCGCCCAGGATCTCCTCGACCTGCGGGTGCAGCTCGAGCCGGTGGAACTGGGTGACGGTCAGGGTGAACTCCTGCCGCCGCGACCAGGTCCGCACCACCTCCGCGTACGCCGCGAGCAGCACCCCCGACGGGGTCAGCCCGTGCCGGTCGGCCGCCGCCCGCAGCGCTTTCCAGCGCTCGGGCGCGAGCACCGCCCGGTGCCGCACGAACCGCGGGACGCCGAGCTGCTCGGGCGCCGCGGCCAGCGGCAGCTCCGGCGCGGGCGGCAGCGCATCCAGGCGGTCCGCCCAGTACGCGGCGGCCTTCTGGCCCACGCGGTCGCCGCGCAACTCCTCCTGCGCCAGCACGTAGTCACGGAACGACAGCGCCGGCGGCTCCGGCCGCCACGCCGGGTCGTCGTAGAACCGGCGCCACTCCTCCAGCAGCCGGAAGAGGCTGCGCATGTCGAGGAAGAGCAGGTCCACGGCCAGGTGGAGCCGTACGCGGCCGCCGTCGAGCAGCGTGGCACGGACGTCGAGGAGCGGCGCCCGGTCCACCGGCAGCACCTGCTCCGTCAACTCGGCGCGGATCCGCTCCACTTGAGCCGTCTGCTCCGCGGCGGGCCGGCCGCGCAGGTCCGTGACGCGCACCGGGCACGGCTCGGCCTCGTCCTCGGTGAGGATCCGCTGCGTCTGGTCCGTCCCGGCCACCGTGCGCAGCGCCTCGTGCCGGGCGACGACCTTGCGCAGGGCCCCGGCCAGCCGGTCCACGTCGAGACCGGGACAGTCCCACTCCAGGTAGTACTGGCTGGAGATGCCGCCCAGTTCCAGGCCCTTGTGCCGGCCGATCACATACGCCTGCTGGATGTCGGTGAGCGGGAACGGCTCGTGACGCCGCTCCGGCCGCGCCTCGAGCCCCGGCAGCCGGTCCTCGTCCGGGCGAGGGCGGCCACCGCGGCCGCGCAGCTCAGCGAACAGGTCCTCCATAGATGTCCGCCCCTTTTCGTCAGGTGTCCTGGCGGGCCCAGGAATCCTTTTACGGAAACGGGACGTTAGGCAGCGGCGGCATACCGTCTCAATACGGTGCGACCGTAGGGACGACCGAAGAGTTTTCCCCGAACTGGACCGCCGCTCGACTGGCGGTGGACTCCCGCCGGCATTCCCGCGCCCGCGATTGACCGGCGCCGGGACGGTGGCGACATCATCGGTCCATGGAAATTCAGAATTCTCCCCGCACCGCTGGAAAACGCATACTCATCGGTGCCACCGGATCCATTGCGGTGACCCGGCTTCCGTCGTACATCGAGGCGATGCGCCGGCACATCGAGGGCAGCACGTTCACGGTCCTGCTGACGCACACCGCGACCTCGTTCATCTCCCCCGAGAGCCTGGCGCTCTTCGCCGAGCGGGTGGTGAGCGGGGAGTCCCCGGCCCACTGGCCGACCGACAAGCCGTCCCGGCTCGCCGCCGACCACGACATCCTCGCCGTCCTGCCGGCCACCGCCCACACCCTCGCCTCGGCCGCCGCCGGCGCCGCGCCCAACCGTCTGCTGACGGTGGCGCTGTCGGTGGACTACCCCGTCGTCTACTTCCCGGTGATGGGCGCCCGGATGTGGCACAAGCCGGCCGTCCAGCGCAACATCGCGCAGATCCGCGAGGACGGGCAGATCGTCAACGAGCCGGAGTGGCACGACGGCTTCGACCCGTCCACGGGCACCGTCAGCCATCACCCCGCCCTGCCCTCGCCGGACGCCGTCGCCAAGGTGATCGGCGATCTCCTCGTGGAGCGGCGCCGGCCGGAGTGAGGCACGCCGGGCCGGCGGTGCAGGGGAAGGCGGTGCCGGGGAAGGCGGCCCGCACC
>NZ_BMWH01000026.1:110858-117324 GCF_014651135.1 Streptomyces echinoruber | reverse complement strand
TAGAACGGCACGCCCGCCCAGCGGCGGTTGTCGATGCCCAGCTTGATCGCGGCGTAGGTGTCGGTCCGGGAGTCCGGGGCGATGCCCTCCTCCTCCAGGTAGCCGCACACTTTCTCGCCGCCCTGCCAGGCCGCCGTGTACTGGCCGCGCACGGTGTGCCGGGCCAGGTCCTCCGGCAGCCGCACCGCCCGGAGCACCTTCAGCTTCTCCCTCACCAGCGACTCGGCGTCGAAGGAGGCCGGCTCCTCCATCGCGGTCAGCGCCAGCAGCTGCAGCAGGTGGTTCTGGATCACGTCGCGGGCGGCGCCGATGCCGTCGTAGTAGCCGGCCCGGCCGCCGATGCCGATGTCCTCGGCCATGGTGATCTGCACGTGGTCGACGTACGACCGGTTCCACACCGGCTCGAACAGCTGGTTGGCGAAGCGCAGCGCCAGGATGTTCTGGACGGTCTCCTTGCCCAGGTAGTGGTCGATGCGGAAGACCTGGTCGGGGGCGAAGACCTCGTGCACGATCGCGTTGAGCTCCTCGGCCGACCTCAGGTCGTGGCCGAACGGCTTCTCGATCACCGCGCGCCGCCAGGAGCCCTCGGGGGCGTCGGCCAGGCCGTGCCGCTTGAGCTGCTGCACGACCTTCGGGAAGAACCGCGGCGGCACGGAGAGGTAGAAGGCGAAGTTGCCGCCGGTGCCGCGGGACCGGTCCAGCTCCTCGACGGTCTCCCGCAGCTGCTTGAAGGCGGTGTCGTCGTCGAAGTCGCCGGGGATGAACCGCATGCCCTCGGCGAGCTGCTGCCAGACCTCCTCGCGGAACGGGGTGCGGGAGTGCTCGCGCACCGCGTCGTGGACGACCTGCGCGAAGTCCTGGTCCTCCCACTCGCGGCGGGCGAAGCCCACCAGGGAGAAGCCGGGCGGCAGCAGCCCGCGGTTGGCCAGGTCGTAGACGGCCGGCATCAGCTTCTTGCGCGACAGGTCGCCCGTGACACCGAAGATGACCAGGCCGGACGGGCCCGCGATGCGGGGCAGCCGGCGGTCGCGGGCGTCGCGCAGCGGGTTGCGCCGACCGGACCGGCCGGGGTCCTCCGGAGTGAGGGCGGAGGCCAGGACGGCCGGGCTGTCGGCCGGCGCGTCCTGCGGGCCCGCCGTGTTGATCTCGCTCATTCAGTTTCGACCCCCTCGTGGTTCAGAGACTTCGTCACCGCGTCCAGCTCCTCCCCGTACCGGGTGTCCCGGTGGGCGGGATCTTTCACACCGGTCGACGCCCGCAGCGCGCGCCACGACGGCGGCGTGCGCCTCGGAGCCGGTGGTGACGAGGACGGCCTCCGCTTCCCGGTCGACCTGCGCGTCGGCGGGGCCGGCGTCCGGGCCGACCCGATGGATACCGGCCGCACCTGGCACACCGACGCGCCGCCGCATCGCGTCCACCGCATCGGCTTCCCCGTGGTGACGGTGTTCAGCGGCGGCCCCGTACGGCACATGATCGACTTCGCCGAGTACGAGGCGAGCGTCGGCGACGTGCTGTGGGCCCGCCCCGGACAGGTGCACCGCTTCTCCCAGGAGGCCGGGTACCGCGGAACCGTCCTGACCATGCGGCCCGGCGTCCCGCCCCGCGCCACGGTGGAGGCGACCGGCCTGTGCCGCTACGACCTGCCGCCGCTGCTGTACCCCGACGCGGCCGGCTTCTCCCGGTTCTTCCCTCCCGGTTCTTCCATCAGCACACCGGCACGACACCGGCCGCGTTCCGCGCGGAACTGCGCTGACGGGCGGACGGGTGGACGCGCGGACGGGTGGATACGTGGATACGTGGATGGCGAAGGGGGCTCCACGCGCGCGTGGAGCCCCCTTCGCGAGCCGGGATCAGTGCCCGAAGTCGAACCAGTTGACGTTCACGAAGTCCGCCGGCTGGCCGCTGGTGAACGTGAGGTAGACGTCGTGCGTGCCCGTGACGGAGCCGATGTTCGCGGGCACCGTCCGCCACGACTGCCAGCCGCCGGTGTTGGCCACCGCGAAGCTGCCGACGGGGGCGTTGCTGCGGCTGTCCAGGCGCACCTCGACCAGGCCGCTCACCCCGCTCGCCGCGCCGCTGGCCACCCGCGCGTAGAACTGGGTGGCCGCGGTGGAGCCGAAGTTGACGCCCTTGTAGAGGGCCCAGTCGCCGTTGGCGAGCGCGCCGATGTTCTGCCCGCCGCCGGTGTCGGTGGTGGACTCGGTCATCACGCCGCTCTGGGAGTCGTAGGACTCGGCCTGGATGGCGCTGTAGGCGTCCCGGTTGCCGGACGGCGGCGGCGTGGTGCCGCCCCCGCCGCCGGAGGACAGCACCTGCACGTAGTCGACGACCATCGGATGACCCGGCTCGGTGCCGCCGTCCGGGCCGCCGCCGAAGGCGCCCGGGAAGCCGCCGCCCATCGCCACGTTGAGGATGATGAAGTAGCCGTGGTTGGTGGCGTTGGACCAGGTCGTCGCGTCGACCTGGTTGGCCCTGACGGTGTGGAAGTTGACGCCGTCGAGGTAGAAGCGGATCTCCTCGGGACTCGTCGAGCGGTCCCACTCCATCGAGTAGGTGTGGAACCCGGCCTGGCAGGTGGTGCCGGCGCAGGAGGTCGAACCGCCGATGCCGGAGGTCTCGTTGCAGGGGCCGCCCGGGTTGGTGCCGCAGTGCATGGTGGCCCAGTCGGTGTTGAGGCCCTGGACGTTCTCCATGATGTCCAGCTCGCCGACGGCGGGCCAGTTCTGGTAGTTGCCGCGGAAGGGCGCGCCGAGCATCCAGAACGCGGGCCAGTAGCCCTTGGCCGCGGCGCCGGTGACGTTGGGCAACTGGATGCGGGCCTGCACGCGCAGCTTGCCGCCGGCCGGGGGCTGGAAGTCGGTGCGGGTGGTCTCGATGCGGCCCGAGGTCCAGTGGCCGGAGGCGTCGCGGCGCGGGGTGATCAGCAGGTTGCCGTTGCCGTCGAGCGAGACGTTGCTCGTGCTCGACGTCATCGTCTCGACCTCGCCGGTGCCCCAGTTGGCCGCGCCGCCCGGGTACGAGGTCCCGGTGTCGTACTGCCAGGTGGAGGTGTTGACGCCGGACCCGGCCGGGCCGTTGAAGTCGTCGAGGAAGACCTGGGTCCAGCCCGACGGGGGCGTGGGCGCCGAGGCGTTCGCGGCCGGGGAGGCGACGGTGGCCGCGGCCGCCGCGAGGCCGAGGGTGCCGAGGGCGGCGACGAGCGCGCGCCGCAGGCGGCGCCGTCTGTGGGGTATGCCGGAGGTGTCGCTCATGTGGGGTGCCTCTCGGAGGTGCGGAGTGTGGGGAACTCGGGTGGCTCCGGGAGCGCTCCCACGTTTGAGAGCGCTCTCAGAGTGGGCCCAATGTGCTCTGTGCCTCCGCGGACGTCAAGAGATGAAGCGGAGAAAGCCCCCTGGCGGCTGGGGAGTTCAGGGTCCGAACGCCCGCGGCGGCCCGGCCGGCGGCCGGCCGGGACCGCTCCGGCGGGTGGGCGGGGCCGTTCCGGCGGGTGTTCGGACCTGCTCCGGCGGGCAGGCCGCGCACCTGTCCTGTCCCGTCCCCCGGCGGGTGCGGTCCCGGCGGTGGGTCAGCCGACCGTGAAGAAGCGCTGGAAGTAGTCGGCGGGGCAGTCCTCGCCGACCGGTTCCGCCTCCGCCTCCACCCACGCGTGGGCGGCGAACGGGGGACGCGTGCGGACCCCCACGCACCAGGTGGGCCACTGCCCGCGCATCCGGCACAGCAGCACGGTCGCCAGCGACCGGGGCAGGCAGCCCTTGCGGCCGCCGGCGGTCAGGCTCACGGCCAGGACCGTGTTCAGGGCGGCCGCCGTCTCCGCCACCGTGGCCGGCCGAGCGCCCCGGCGCACCCGGCGCAGCACGGCGCGGATCCGGGCGGGCGGCTGGGTCGCCAGCAGGTGCGCGCAGACCACGGCGAGACGGGCCGCGAGCCGGGTGGGCAGCGGCACGGAACGGGGCCGGTAGGGGACCGCTTCGGGCGTCGACATGGCGTTTCCTTCCTCCGTGTGCCGGTCAGTTCCCGGCGAGCAGACCCGCCGACCGCAGTTCGGCGACGATGCGCTCCACGTCCTCCCCGGCGCGGTCGGCGCGGACGTCGTAGCGCTCGGTCAGGGCGTGCACCGCCTGCTGCGTGCTCCCGCCCGCCAGCACGGTCTCCAGGACGACGGCGGCAGTGGGGTTGAGGGTCCAGTACTCGCCGCTGGTCTCGTCCAGCAGCGCCAGGCCGTACTCCGTCTCGGCCATCAGGACGCCGCGGCGCAGTTCGAGGCTCATTCGGGTCTCCTTCGGTCTCCTCCGTGGGCGAGGGACACTGGTCGGTCGCGGAAAGCGGAAAAGGGAGCGGGCAGCCGCGGCAGCGGAACGGTCAGCCGCAGCAGGGAATCGGTCAGCCGGGCAGGGAAACGGGCAGCCGGGCAGGGAAACGGGCAGCCGGGCAGGGAAACGGGCAGCCGGGCGGGGAAACGGGCAGCCGGGGGCAAAGGCCCGGGAGGAGATCGGCCGGGGCGTCGGAACGCGGGTCAGCCGCGGGGGCGGCGGGGCAGCGCCTCCCGGCCGCGCAGCCACACCTCGCAGCCCACGGTCGGATGGAGCAGCACGTTCTCCAGCTCCGCGGAGACCGGGCCGTCGCACCAGGCGCGCCACGCCTTCGCGTCGACCAGGCCGAGCCGGGCCAGCCGGGAGTCCTCGCACAGCGCCAGCAGCGCCCGGCGGTGGCGGCGCAGCCCCACTTCCTCCTCCAGCGTGGCGTTGGCCTTGGTGGCCCGGGTGCGGCCGGCCTCGGGGACCACGCCGCGCATGGCCTCCACGATGAGCGGCTTGTACCGCCAGGGAGTCACCCGTTCCTCGGGCCGCACCGCCAGGCCGGCCTCGACGACGCGGTCGTCGTAGAAGGGACAGGCGAAGAGCAGGCCGAGCGGCCGTGTCATCTGGTTGAGGTGCCGGGCGAACCGGGACACCGCCTGCATGGTGGCCAGCTCCCGATGCTCGCCGTGGCCCGGGCCCAGGGGCCGGGCCGCCGCGGCCTCCTCCCGGATGAGCGCGCGGACCGCCTCGACGGCGTCCGCGGTGGCCCACGGCGGCATCCTGGGCGGGGTGCACCACTGGAAGAGCGGCTCGTCCGAGGGCGGCAGCGGCTCGGTCAGGTCGGCGGCGACCTGTTCCAGCCACGCGCCGTACGGGCGCCGGTCCAGCAGCTGGCGTACGGCCGCGCGCCGCGACCAGCGGTATTTGGCCAGGTAACCGCGGGCGTGGCGGACGGCGGCGCGGGGGCGGCGGCGCAGCAGGTCGTGCACCCGGGCGGAGGCGCCCGCCAGCAGTTCGTCACCGCCGAAACCGCTGAGGTGGACGGTGGATCCGCGGTCGGCGGCGAGGCGGAGCAGCCCCATGCGCCGGTTGTGGTCCACGGCGAACAGCGAGGGCGCGTCCAGGACGTCGGACAGCGCGTCCACGCCGTCGAAGGTGAGCGGGAAGTCCTCGGCGGGGACGACGTGGTGCTCGACGGTTCCCTCGCCGTCCGCCGCCAGCGCCTCGACGGTGCGGCGCGCCCAATGCACGTCGTCGCCGCGCGGGTCGTGGGTGGCCGCGGTGTAGGCGGTGACCTTGGCGCCGGCGCGTACCGCGGTGCAGACCACGGCGGTGGAGTCCACCCCGCCCAGGTCGGCGGTGACCAGGTCGCGGCCGTCGACGCGGGCGCCGACGGCCCGGCGCAGCGCCTCCCGCAGGTGCGCGGCGCCCTCGGCCAGCGGCACGTCGCGGCGGGGCAGCCGCCACCACCGTGCCCGGCGGGCCCGGCCGTCGCGTTCCAGTACCAGGTAGTCGTGGCCGGGCAGGGTCTCCACACCGCGCCACACGGGCCGTTGGGACAGCGGGTGCAGCACGCCCAGACTGAGCAGCTGCACGGCGAGCCGGCCCTCGTCGAGGGGCGCGTCGACCAGGTCGGCGAGGACGTCGGCCCGGTCCGCGGCCAGGTGGACGCCGCGTGTCCCGGCGTGGCACAGACTGCGGACGCCGGTCACCGTGCCCTGGGCCCGGACCCGGCCGTGCAGGCTGGCCAGGAGGTGGTAACTGCCGTGCCAGGAGCGGGCGAAGGAGTCGAGGGAGGCCGGGTCGCCGGCCGCGGCCGCGGCCCGGGCCGCCTCCCTCGGGGTGACCGCGTGCTCGCCCAGCACCGCCACACGCGCTCCGCCGCACTCCCCGAGGACCAGCTCCTCCGGGCGCCAGCGCCCCATCAGCCACGGCCGGCCGGACGCGTGGGCGTGCACCTCGGACGCGTACGGGCGGGCCCGGGCCGCGACCGCGGCGGCCTCGTCGGTGTCCGGCAGCACCAGGAGCCAGGCGGGTACGGCGGCGACGGACAAGGGGCTGTCCATGGACTCACACCTCCGGTCGGGGGCGCACACGCCGGTGCGCCCGGGGGCGGGGCGGAAGGCGGGCGGAAGGCGGGCGGAGGACGGCCGGTGGCCGTCCTCCGC
>NZ_BMWH01000026.1:0-110834 GCF_014651135.1 Streptomyces echinoruber | reverse complement strand
GCCGGCTCCCGTCGTCCGCGTCTCACCGCGGGACGGGAAGCCGGCCTCTCCGCGGGTCAGATGAGCTGGTGACCGCCGAGCAGGTCCTTGGCGGTGCCGCCCGCCAGGCCCGTCGTCTTGCGGAAGCCGCCGGCCTTGGTGAGGGTCGGACGCTCGTACGTCATGACACACATCCTTTCGGTCAGCTGAAACCGGCTGACGCCGTTTCAGTCGGGTGAAGAGGAACGTCGGCACAGGTACCCGCCGGTGAACCGGCCGGCTCGCCCGCGGTTCCGGACCCGCGGATGGCCGGTTCGTTGCGTCACGCTAGGGGTGCTCGTCGGATCGTCACAACGGTGCACAGCCGGGGCACGACGCCACGGACGAAGCGGCCCGCGTGCCCTCCCGAGCCGCGCATGCGACCGGGGTGCCTCGGAACGCAAGCCATGGTCGCGGGAGTCGGGGGTAACCGCGCGCGCGTCCGCCGCGGGCCGCCGGAGAGCGGTGCGGTGCCGCGGTGTCCCTCCGGGCCGGTGTCCCGCCCGGCCCGGAGGCGGTCCGTCCGCCGCGCCCGGCCGTTCCGGTTGTTCCCCGCCGTTGCCGAGGAGCCGGGGAGGACCGGCGGCGACCAGCCGTACAACGTGCGGATTCGGCCACGCCGCGCTGGCGGCCGGGGGCGGTTGCGGGCCCGGCCGCCGGCCCGGCCGGGGGAGTGGCCGGAACGGCCGGGCGCGGCGGACGAACCGGCGTTCCGGTGCCGTCCCCTCGGGGGCGCGAGACGGGCTGCCCGCGCGCCGCGCACACATCGTGCGCCCGTGTCACGAGACGGCACACGCTCCGCGCACGGGTCGCGGAGCATGTGCCGGTTCATGAACCGCTGTGCCACGCGCGGGCCGTGGGGCGTGTGCCGGTTCACGCGTCGCCGGACCGCGCACGGGCCGTGAGGCGCGTACCGACTCGCGAGCCGTCGAGCCGCGCGCGGGCCGTGAAACGCGTACGGCTCACGAGCCGTCGAGCCGCTCCGCTGTCACGCGGGGGCCTCCTCCCGCAGGCCGAGCCGGTCGTGGGCACGGCGCAGCGGGCGGGACACGGCGGCAGGCACGCGGGGTCAACCGGTGCGCGGGATCAACCGGCGCGCGGGATCAGTCGGTGTCGAGGCCGTCGACCAGGCGGTTGAGGAACCGGGTGAAGGTGGCCTCGGGGGTGAGGGAGCGTCCGGGCGCGGAGAGGACCTCGGCGAGTTCCGGGTGGCGGCCGTCGGCGGCGACGGCGGCGAGGTAGCGGGCCTCGGCCGCGCGCCGTTCGGGGGACCGTGCCGCCGCGGCCTGGGCGATCTCATGGCCGACGTGCCCGGCGACGAAGGCGGTGAGCTGGGCGAAGACCTCCAGCTTCGCCGCGCCGTCCAGTCCGGTGGGCCGCAGGGCGGCGAGCGCGTGCTCCAGGAAGGCCAGGGTGTTGGGGCCCAGGGTGCGGCGGGTGGACAGGGCGGCGGGCAGCCAGGGGTGGCGCAGCATGAGGGCGCGCTGGAGGTGGGCGATGGCCTTCAGGTCGGCCCGCCAGTCGCCGGTGAGCGGGCGCGTGGTCGGCAGCTCGCCGCTGACGTGGTCGACCATCAGTTCCAGCAGGGTCTCCTTGTCGGGGGCGTAGCTGTAGAGCGACATGACGCCGGCTCCGACCCGGGCGGCGACCCGCCGCATGGTGACCGCCTCCAGCCCCTCCGCGTCCGCCAGGGCGACGGCCGCCGCCGTGATCGCCTCACGGCTGAAGGAGGGCCTGCGGCCCCGGCGGGGCTCGGCGGGGCGCAGCCAGAGCTGTTCGGGGTCGACGCCCGCGGCGCCGGCCCCTTTGTCGCGGGGCATGGTCTCGCGCTCCTCTCCCTGATCGTCGCGATCGTCGCAGCGGCCCTTGCCGAGGTCATCCAAGCATCCTCTATTCTCGTACACCGTACGGAAAAAGGAGGGGAACGATGCCATCACCCATGCCCGACGCCGCGCTCGGACCGCCCTGGGCGCCGCCCGCCGGAAAACCGCCGCTGTCCGCACGGCTGCTGAGGGCGACCTGGCGGGGCCTCCCGGCGAGACGGCACGAGGCCGGATGGGAGCCGGGCCTGGTGGTGCCGGCCGCCGACGGCAGCCCGCTGCTCACGGACCACTACTTCCCGCGCGCGGAGGGCGACTTCCCCACCCTCCTGGTCCGCTCGCCCTACGGCCGCGGCCTGCCGTGGTCCGCCATGTACGGCCTGCTCCTCGCCGAACAGGGCTTCCACGTGGTCCTGCAGAGCTGCCGCGGCACCGGCGGTTCGGGCGGTGCGTTCGACCTGTGGCGCAACGAGGCCGCCGACGGCCGGGCCACGGTGTCCTGGCTGCGCGAACAGCCCTGGTTCGACGGGACACTGGGGACCGTCGGCCCCAGCTACCTGGGCTACGTGCAATGGGCCCTCGCCCTGGACCCGCCGCCGGAGCTGAAGGCGATGGTGGTGCAGGTGGGCCTGCACGATCCCCACGCCCTGTTCCACACGGACGGCGCGCTGCGCCTGGAGAACGCCCTCGTCGTCGGCTTGGGCATGACCCACCAGCACCGGGGCACGGCACCGTTCCTGAGGGCGGCGCTGCGCCTGCGGCGCCGCCTGCGCGCCGTCACCACCGCGCAGCCCCTGCGCGGGGCGTACGCGTCCGCCCTCGGGGGCGAGGTGCCCTGGCTGGACGAGGTGATGACCCACCCGGACGCCGAGGACGCGTACTGGCGCGGCGCGGCGTTGACCGAACCGGCGGAGCGGCTCGGCGTACCCACGAGCCTGATCACCGGATGGCACGACGTGCTGGTCGACCAGACCTTCGCGCAGTACGACCGGCTGCGCCGGGCCGGATGCGAGACCGCCCTGCTCGTCGGCCCCTGGACCCACGCCTCCGCCCTGCAGCAGGGCTGGCCCGAAGTGTTCGCCGAGAGCCTGGCCTGGCTGCGCGCCCACCTGTGCGCCGACCCCTCCGGCCTGCGCTCCACCGCGGTGCGCGTGCACGTCGGCGGGGAGAACGCCTGGCGGGACCTCGACGACTGGCCGCCGGCCGCGGACGCCACCTCGTGGTACCCCGCCCCGGGCGGGCAGCTCACCCGGCAGGCCCCCACGGACCGCGCGCCCCTGGCGTCGTTCCGCTACGACCCGGCCGACCCCACCCCGTCCCTCGGCGGCCCGCTGCTCTCCCGCACCGCCGGTCCGCGCGACAACCGCGCCCTGGAGGCCCGGGCCGACGTCCTGACGTTCACCGGCCCCCCGCTGGCCGAGCCCGTGGACGTCCTCGGCCCGGTCTCCGCCCGGCTGAGCGTCTCCGCGGACACCGGGCACGCCGACGTCTTCACCCGCCTGTGCGACGTGGACCCGCAGGGCCGCTCCGTCAACGTCTGCGACGGGCTGGGCCGGCTCCGGACCGGCGGACCCGCGCCCGCGCAGGTCACCCTGCCGATGAGCGCCACCGCCCACCGTTTCGCCGCCGGCCACCGCATACGCTGGCAGATCAGCGCGGGCGCCCATCCGCGCTACGCCCGCAATCCCGGCACCGGGGAGTCGCCGGTGGACGCCACCGCCTTCGTGCCGGTGCGCGTCACGCTCCACACGGACTCGGCGCTGACGCTTCCCTACGACTCCGGGCCCACGTGATTCCCCGGCCCCGCGGGGAACAGCCGACGGGCCGGGCCGTCCGGCCCGGCCCGTCGGTCCCCGCCCGCCTCCCACGGGATCACCCGCCTCCCACGGGACCGCCCGGCGGCCGGGTGACGGACACGACGCCTGTCGGAGTGTCGGGCGGGGACCGCCGCGGCCGGGGCGGGTGACAGGGTGGTGCCGATCGCCGGCCCGGCGAGGTCCCCGGCGCGGCCCGGCGACGGACCGCGGCCGGACGGACCCGAACGGACGCGAACGAAACCGAATAAATATGAACGAATCCGGATGGGCCCGGATGTGACGGTCACGAACACGCCACCGGACGCGGCGGTCCGCGCCTGTTTCGGCGGGGCGGGCGTCGCGGTCCGCGGGGCGGGAAAGGTGCAAGCGTGAGGCTGACGATTCTGGGCGGCGGCGGGTTCCGGGTGCCGCTCGTGTACGGCGCGCTCCTGGGCGACCGCGCCGAGGGCCGGGTGACGCACGTCGTGCTGCACGACCTGGACGCCGGGCGGCTCGGGGCCGTGACCCGGGTGCTGGCCCGGCAGGCGGCGGGCGTGCCGGACGCGCCCGAGGTGACCGCCACCACCGACCTCGACGAGGCGCTGCGCGGCGCCGACTTCGTCTTCTCCGCCATCCGCGTGGGCGGTCTGGAGGGCCGCGCCTGCGACGAGCGCGTCGCGCTGGACCAGGGCGTCCTCGGGCAGGAGACGGTCGGCGCGGGCGGCGTCGCCTACGGCCTGCGCACGGTGCCGGTCGCCGTCGACATCGCCCGGCGCGCGGCCCGCCTGGCGCCCGAGGCGTGGGTCATCAACTTCACCAACCCCGCCGGCCTGGTCACCGAGGCCATGTCCCGCCACCTCGGCGACCGCGTCATCGGCATCTGCGACTCGCCGGTCGGCCTCGGCCGCCGCATCGCCCGCGTGCTCGGCGTCGACCCGCGGCGGGCGTGGATCGACTACGCCGGCCTCAACCACCTCGGCTGGGTGCGCGGCCTGCGCGTGGACGGCCGGGACGTGCTGCCGCGGCTGCTCGCCGACCCCGGCCTGCTCGGCTCCTTCGAGGAGGGCAGGCTGTTCGGGCCGGAGTGGCTGCAGTCGCTGGGCGCGATCCCCAACGAATACCTGCACTACTACTACTTCAACCGCGAGACCGTCCGCGCCTACCGGGAGGCCGGGCAGACCCGCGGCGCCTTCCTGCGCGAGCAGCAGGCCCGCTTCTACGCCGAGGCCGCGGACCCGGAGGTGGACGCCCTCGCCGCCTGGAACCGCGCCCGCGCCGAACGCGAGGCCACCTACATGGCCGAGAACCGCGCGGCCGCCGGCGCCGGCGAGCGCGAGGCCGAGGACCTCTCCGGCGGCTACGAGAAGGTCGCCCTCGCCCTGATGCGGGCCATCGCCCGCGATGAGCGCGCCACCCTCATCCTCAACGTCCGCAACCGCACCACGCTCTCCGTGCTGGACGCCGACGCCGTGGTCGAGGTGCCGTGCCTGGTCGACGCCGGCGGCGCCCACCCGGTCGCCGCCGACCCGCTGCCCGGCCACGCCGCCGGGCTGGTGTGCGCGGTCAAGGCCGTCGAACGGGAGGTGCTCACGGCCGCGGAGACCGGCTCGCGCGCCGCCGCCGTCAAGGCCCTCGCCCTGCATCCCCTCGTCGACTCCGTCAACGTCGCCCGGCGGCTCCTGGACGGCTACCTCGCCGCCCACCCCGGCCTGGCCTATCTGCGCTAGACGCCCTCCGCCCCGCCCGCCTGGAGACCGCCATGCACGACGAACGCCGCCGGATCGAGCAGCGCGCCGAGCGCCTCCACACTCAGCGCGTCCGGCCCGCCCGCTACGCCGCCGCCGTCCCGCTCACCGTCGAGGCCTGGCAGGTCCCGGGCGAGCCGGTGCCGTTCGCGCGGGCCGCGGCCGCGCCGTACGAGCCGTTCGCCCCCGGCACCCCGTGGGGCCCGCCCTGGGGCACCACCTGGTTCCGCGTGCGTGGCCGGGTGCCCGAGGAGTGGCGGGGCCGCCGCGTGGAGGCCGTCGTCGACCTCGGCTTCACCGGCGCCGGCCCCGGCTTCCAGGCCGAGGCCCTGGTGCACCTGCCCGACGGCACGCCCCTGAAGGCGGTCAACCCGTTCAACCAGTACGTCCCGGTCGCCAACCCGGCCGATGGCGGGGAGGAGGTCCACTACCTGGTCGAGGCCGCCTCCAACCCCGACATCCTGGCGAACGGCTTCGCCGCCCCCACCCCGCTCGGCGACGTCCTGACCGCCGGCGACCGGCCGCTGTACACCTTCGGCCACGCCGACCTCGCCGTCCTCGACGAGGACGTCTGGCACCTCGACCTGGACCTGCAGGTGCTGCGGGAGCTGATGGCCGAGCTGGCGGAGTACGACCCGCGCCGCCACGAGATCCTGCACACCCTGGACCGTGCCCTGGACGCCCTGGACCTCGACGACGTCTCCGGATCGGCGCCCGCCGCGCGGGAGGTCCTCGCGCCCGCCCTCGCCCGGCCCGCGCACGCCGGCGCGCACACCGTCTCCGGCGTCGGCCACGCCCACATCGACTCCGCCTGGCTGTGGCCGGTCCGCGAGACCGTGCGCAAGGCCGCCCGCACCTTCGCCAACGCCACCGCGCTCGCCGAGGAGTACGAGGACTTCGTCTTCGCCTGCTCCCAGGCCCAGCAGTACGCGTGGGTGCGCGACCACCACCCGCGGGTGTGGGAGCGGATCAAGGAGGCCGTCGCCAAGGGCCGGTGGGCGCCGGTCGGCGGCATGTGGGTGGAGGCCGACGGCAACCTGCCCGGCGGCGAGGCCCTGGCCCGCCAACTGGTCCACGGCAAGCGCTTCTTCCTGGAGCACTTCGGCATCGAGACCCGGGGCGTGTGGCTGCCGGACTCCTTCGGCTACACCGCCGCCTACCCGCAGCTCGCCCGGCTCGCGGGCAACGAGTGGTTCCTGACGCAGAAGCTCTCCTGGAACCAGACCAACACCTTCCCCCACCACACCTTCTGGTGGGAGGGCATCGACGGCACCCGCATCTTCACCCACTTCCCGCCGGTCGACACCTACAACGCCCGCTTCAGCGGCGCGGAGATGGCCCGCGCCGTGCGCACCTACCGGGAGAAGGGCCGCGGCACGCGCTCGCTGGCGCCCTTCGGCTGGGGCGACGGCGGAGGCGGCCCCACCCGCGAGATGATGGAACGGGCCCGGCGCCTGGCCGATTTGGAGGGCTCCCCGAAGGTCGTCGTCGAGCACCCCGACGCCTTCTTCGCCCAGGCCCGCGCGGAGTACCCCGACGCGCCGGTGTGGAACGGCGAGCTCTATCTGGAGCTGCACCGCGGCACCTACACCACCCAGGCCCGCACCAAGCAGGGCAACCGGCGCAGCGAACACCTGCTGCGCGAGGCCGAGTTGTGGGCCACGACGGCCGCACTGCACGCGCCCGGGTACGCCTACCCCCACGACCGGCTCGACCGGCTGTGGAAGACGGTCCTGCTGCACCAGTTCCACGACATCCTGCCCGGCTCCTCCATCGCCTGGGTGCACCGCGAGGCGGAGGCCGAGTACGCCCGCGTGGCCCGGGAGCTGGAGGAGCTGATCACGCAGGCGGTCACCGCGCTCGGCGCCGGCCCGACCCGGGTGTTCAACACCAGCCCCCATGAACGCGCCGAGGTGATCCGCACGCCCGGCGGCGCGCCCGCGTACGTGCGGGTGCCCGCGCACGGCAGCGCGCCCCTGGCCCCCGCCGAGCCGGAACGGCCCGTGACGGTCACCGGCCGTGTCCTCGACAACGGCCTGGTCCGCGTCGAGGTCGCCGCCGACGGCACCCTCGCCTCCGTCCGCGACCTGCGCGCCGACCGCGAGGTCCTGGCCGGCCCGGGCAACCTGCTGCGCCTGCACACCGACCTGCCCAACCACTGGGACGCCTGGGACGTCGACGCGCACTACCGCAACCGCCACACCGACCTGCTGGACACCGACGAGATCACCGTCGTCGAACGGGACCCGCTGCTCGGCGCGATCCGTGTCACCCGCACCTTCGGCCGCGGCTCCACGATCACCCAGATGATCCGCCTGCGCGCCGGCAGCCCCCGCGTCGACGTCGAGACCGACCTCGACTGGCACGAGACCGAGAAGATCCTCAAGGCGGCCTTCCCGGTGGACGTGCGCGCCCCGCACTCCAGCGCGGAGATCCAGTTCGGGCACGTCCAGCGGCCCACCCACACCAACACCAGCTGGGAGGCGGCCCGTTTCGAGGTCTCCGGCCACCGCTGGGTGCACGTCGGGGAGCCCGGCTACGGCGTCGCCGTCGTCAACGACTCGACGTACGGCCACGACGTGACCCGCACGGTCCGCGCGGACGGGGGCACGACCGGGGGCACGACCACCACGGTCCGCCTCAGCCTGGTCCGCGCCCCCCGCGTGCCGGACCCGCAGGCCGACCAGGGCCGGCACCGCTTCACCTACGCCCTGCTGCCCGGCGCCACGACCGACGACGCCCTGCGCGAGGGGTACGCCCTCAACCTGCCGCTGCGCCTGGCCGATTCGGCGGGCGAGCCGCGGCCGGTGGTCTCCACCGAGGGCGCGGGCGTGACCGTGGAGGCGGTGAAGCTGGCCGACGACACCTCCGGCGACGTCGTGGTACGGCTCTACGAGTCCCGCGGCGGCCGCGCCACCGGCGTGCTGCGCACCGGCTTCCCGCTGGCCGGCGCGGAGGTCGCCGACCTGCTGGAGCGGCCGCTGCGGGCGGCGGACACCGACGGCGACGCCGTGCCGCTGACGCTGCGGCCCTTCGAGGTGCGCACGCTGCGCCTGCGCCGGGCCTGATCCGCCGCCGCGGCGGCGGACGGACGTGGGGGCGCCCGGACCGGGCGCCCCCACGCCGCCGGCTCGGCCGGGCTCAGCCCGTGAAGCCGGCGGTGATCTTCGTGAACTGCCAGGTGTCCTGGCTGATGCCGGAGCAGTTGCTGGTCACCCCGCCGCCCGGGCAGGGCCGGTCGCGGTTGACGGACCAGAAGGCGAGGCGGGCGATGTGGTGGCCGTTCGCCCAGTCGCGGATCTGGGTCCAGATCTGCGGGGTGGTGTTCTCCTGCTGGTCGCTCAGGCCGTTCATGCCGGAGATGCCCATGTGCGCGTAGGCGGTGGCGTCGTCCCAGCCGAACGTCGACTTCAGCTTCGCCTTCAGGCCCTCCGCCGCGTTGACGGTGTTGCCGTACATGTCGGAGCCGCCGCCGAAGTCGAACGGCATGATGGTGAAGACGTCGATGCCGGCGCCGAGCGACTTGGCCTGCTCGATGAGGCGGTTGCCGTAGTACGTCGGGCCGGTGGTCGAGGTGCCGAAGGTGACGACGGTCTTCAGGCCGGGGTTGTTCGCCTTGACCGTCTTCAGCGCGGTGAGGATCTTCGCCTGGACGGCCTCGTTCTCGAACTCGTCGGTGTTCTCGATGTCCATGTCGACGGCCTTGAGGCCGTAGGCGTCGATCACCTTCTGGATCGCCCCGGCCAGCGCGCTCGCGGAGGAGCAGTTGGCGCCGAGCTTGCTGCCCTGCCAGCCGCCGAAGGACGGCACGACGTCACCGCCGGCCGAGCGGATCGCGTTGATGGCGCTCTGGTCGGCGCCGCCGGTCAGCGGCCGGCTGCCGTCCCACGCCGGGGTGCAGCCGCCGGAGTCCAGCACGAACGCCATCGTGAACCACTTGACGCCGGTCGCGCTCATCACCGTGCTCGGGTTCGGCGGGTCGCCCCAGCCCTCGTACAGGTAGGGCGCGGCCTGCTTGAAACCGGTGCCGGGGCTCCCGCCCTGGTCGGTGGTGACCGTCACCGCGTTGGAGGCGGCCGAGACGTTCCCGGCGGCGTCGCGCGCCTTCACGGTGAAGGTGTAACTCGTCGCCGGGGACAGCCCGCTGACGGTGGCGCTGGTGCCGGAGACGCTCAGCACCTGGTTGGCGCCGCTGTAGACGTCGTACGCCGTCACGCCGGTGTTGTCGGTGGCGGCGTTCCACTTCAGCGACACGCTGGAGGAGGTCTTGCCGGTGACGGTCAGGCCGCTGGGCGCGGTCGGCGCCTGGGTGTCGGAGCCGCCTCCGCCGCCCGGCCCGTCGAGACTGATGTCGTCGGCGTAGTACGTGCCCTGCGCGTACCAGCCGTGGACGTAGATCCGGGCGCTGGTCTGCGCGGCGCCGGTGGTGAAGGACACGGTCAGTTGGCTGTACGCCGACGGGGACGTCGTCCACGTCGACGGGCCGCCGTCCACGCCCAGGTAGACGTAGGAGCCGCGCACCCAGCCGGAGAGGGTGTAGGTGGTGTCGGGCTGGACCGCGACGGTCTGGCTGCACTGCGCGTTGTCGCTCGAACTCACCGCGCCCGCAAGGGCCTTGCTGCCCGAGTGGACGGGTGAGGAGACGACCGAGCCGAGGTTGCCGGAGCAGGACCAGGGGGAGAGTCCACCGGACTCGAAGCCGGGGTTGGAGAGGGTGTTGGCCGCTTCGGCGGTGGCGGGCAGGGCCACAGCCCCGCCGAGCGCGAGGGCCGCCGTGCCGAGAAGGGCGAGCAAGCGGCGTCTGGGACGTCCCGGTGTGGTGCGCACGTGGTCTCCCTGAAGGAGTGGGGGTGTGGGGAGGTGCACGGAAGTGCGGTGGTGCGCCACCAAGTTGGTATGGACCAATCACGGTGTCAAGACACGGCGCCGAAATTGGTCCAGACCGGAGGGGAACGTGCGGGGTGCGGAGGGCAGTTGGGGGCCAGGCTGCCGGAGCCACAGGAGTTTCCGGCGCCACAGGGGCTACCAGTGCCCCGGGGATCACGCCTGGGGCACGGCGTCCCCGGGGATCGTGGCGCCCCGGGGGGTCACGCCGGCGTGATGGCCCGGGGGCCCGGTTCGGATGCCGGGGCGGCCGGGGCCGGCACCGCCGGCAGCAGCCGCTCCCGCTGCTCGGCGCGCTGGTGCGGCAGCGTCACCGGGCGCAGCGGGCGCGGCCCGGACACCACCGTGTAGTCCTGCCCCAGGAACGGCGGCACGATCTCGCCCGGATCCTCGCCCAACGCCAACTGCACCGCCGCCCACGGGGCGTTGACCCCGCACAGCGACAGCTGGTGCAGGCCGCCGGCGGCGCGCGTGTTGACGTCGAGCAGCACCGGGCGGTCGCCCAGCATCCGGAACTGGATGTTGGACAGGTAGTGCAGCCCGAAGCCCTCCGCGATCCGCCGGGCCGGCTCCAGCCACTGCTCGTGCAGCGTGAAGCCGCGGCGGCGTCCGTTCTTGGTGCGCCCCACGGCGAGGCGGACACGGTTGTCCGGCCCGGTCAGGCAGTCCACCGACACCTCCGGCTCCGCCAGCCGCGGCATCACCAGCCAGTCCACCGGCTCCTCGGCCCGGCGCAGCGCGTCCAGCACCAGGTCCAGCGGTACGCAGGGGCCGGGGAAGCCGCCGAGGTGCGCGAGCGAGAAGGGGGCGCGCGTGATCACGCGGAAGCCCACCCCGCCCGCGCCGGCCGCCGGCTTGAAGCACGCCCTGTGCCCGGCCGTCTCCAACGCCTCGACGGCGGCGAGGAGCTCGTCGGCCGTGCGGACCCGCCACCACGGCGGCACCGGCACACCGATGGACGTGACCGCCTCGTACGCGGTCGCCTTGTCCTCGAACACGGCCACCGCCTCGCGGGTCGGCGCCAGCAGCGCGGTGCCCCGCGCCGCGAACTCGGCGCGGTGCGCCACGATCTCCGCCTGGTGCAGCCGGGGCACGAACACGTCGATGCCGCGGCGCCGGCACTGGTCCAGGGCGAACTCGACGTAGGCGGCCGGGGACAGGCCCTCCGGCTCCAGCTCGGCGGTGTCGGCGGCGGCCAGCACGGGGGAGTCCGGATCGCCGTGCGTGGCGTGGATCTCCACCGCGCGGCCGCTGGGATTGCGCCGCAGCTGATCCATGAAGAACACGTTCTCCGCGTACGTACGGTTGAGCCAGATGCGTACGCGAGAGACCATGCAGGCCGCCTTTCACGGGTTCGCGGGCAGGGCGGAGCCGGCCGTGCCCGGCCTGGGGTGGAGGAAGGGACACCGAACCGCCCTGGCAGACAAGGGAATACGGCGGTGGTGTTGGGCAGATCATACGGCTTCTCCGGGCCGCCGGCGCAACGCGCGCGTCAGGGGTTCTCCGCCCGGTCCCGCCCGGTCCCATCCGTCACGGCGGTCTCCCGCGGTCCCCCGCGCGCGTCCTTGTCCGCCGGCCGCCGGATGTGGTCTCGTGGTGACGCGACCGGTGCGTCAAGACCGGGCGCCGACCAGGTCGGACGGGCGAGCGGAGCAGGGGGCGCAGGAGTGGAGTCGAGAGCCGGCGGTGCCGGACGGCTGCTGGCCGTCAGCGACCTGCACATCGGCTACCCCGAGAACCGCGCCCTGGTGGAGCGCATGCACCCGGAGACGGACGACGACTGGCTGCTGGTGGCCGGGGACGTCGCGGAGACCGTCGCCGACATCCGCTGGGCCCTGGAGCTGCTGGCGAGCCGCTTCAGCCGCGTGGTCTGGGTGCCGGGAAACCACGAGCTGTGGACCCATCCGAGGGACACCGTCACCCTGCGCGGCGTCGCACGCTACGAGCACCTGGTCGCCCTCTGCCGCGAGCTGGGCGTGACCACCCCGGAGGACCCCTACCCGGTGTGGGACGGGCCCGGCGGCCCGGTCGTCGTGGCCCCGCTGTTCCTGCTGTACGACTACTCCTTCCTGCCGCCCGGCTGCGCCACCAAGGAGGAGGGGCTGGCCTACGCCCGCCGCACCGGCGTGGTCTGCAGCGACGAGTACCTGCTGCACCCCGACCCCCATCCCGGCCGCGACGCGTGGTGCCGGGCCCGCGTCGCCGAGACGGAGCGGCGGCTCGCCGCCCTGCCCGAGGACCTGCCCACGGTCCTCGTCAACCACTGGCCGCTGGACCGGCACCCCACGGAGGTCCTGTGGTACCCGGAGTTCGCCCTGTGGTGCGGCACCCGGCTGACCGCCGACTGGCACCGCCGGTTCCGCGTCGCGACCATGGTCTACGGCCATCTCCACATCCCGCGGACCACCTGGCACGAGGGCGTCCGCTTCGAGGAGGTCTCCGTGGGATATCCCCGCGAGTGGCGCAGGCGTCCGCAACCGCCGGGCCGGCTGCGCCGCATCCTGCCGATGGAGGTCGAAGCCGTTGATCGAGGAACTGCTCCCGGATTCGGTGGTGGCCGTGGAGGCGTACGGTGACCACGAGACCGACCACGCCCCGCTCTTCCCCGAGGAGGAGCGGGTCGTGGCGCGGGCGGTGGCCAAGCGGCGCCGCGAGTTCGCCGCCGTGCGGGCCTGCGCCCGGCGGGCCATGGAGAAACTCGGCGTGCCGCCGCACCCCCTGCTGCCCGGTGAGCGCGGCGCCCCCGTCTGGCCGGACGGCCTGACCGGCAGCATGACCCACTGCGACGGCTACCGCGCCGCCGCCCTCGCCCGCGCCGGCGACCTCGCCTCCCTCGGCATCGACGCCGAGCCCCACGCCCCGCTGCCCGACGGCGTCCTGGACGCGGTCGCCCTGCCGCAGGAGCGCGCCCGGCTGCGTCGGCTGGCCGCGGACCTGCCCGCCGTCCACTGGGACCGCCTGCTGTTCAGCGCCAAGGAGTCCGTCTACAAGGCGTGGTTCCCGCTCACCGGCAAGTGGCTCGACTTCTCCGAGGCCGACATCACCGTCCGCCCCGCCGCGCCCGCCCACGGCACCTTCCGCGCCGTCCTCCTCGTCCCCGGCCCGGTGGTCTCCGGCCGGCGCCTCGACCACTTCGAGGGACGGTGGACGGTCCGGGACGGGGTGGTGGGCACGGCGGTGACGGTGGCGCACGGGTGAGCCGGACGGCGCGCGGCCGCCCGGCCCGTGCGCCGCCAACCCCCGTGCGCCCGTCAATCCCCGTAGGCCCGTCAACTCCTGTGCACTGTCAGCCCCGTGCACTGTCAGCCCCGTGCGCCCCAGCCGCGCAGCAGCCGGAAGAACGCCTCCTCGTTCCCCGCCAGCCCCGCGGCCGCCAGGGCCTGTTCCGCCTCGGCGAGGACGGCGGGCGGGACGACGGGAGGCAGGGGGACGTCCGGCGGACCGGAGCCGTGGGCGAAGGCGGCCCGGACGGTGTGCAGCAGACGCAGACAGGCCTGGACGGCGGCGCGTTCGCGGTCGGCGAGGACGGCGGTGGTCGGCATGGTCGGCATGGTCGGCTCTCCCGGTCGGTCGTGCGCGGTCGCGTCACCGGCCTCCGCGGCCGGCGCGCACGCCCCCGTACGGCGGTGGCGCCCCTCCAGCTTGCCGCCCGCCACTGACAACACCGTGGCGTCCGCCGCCGTTTCGCCCGCTCGGCGCAGAGGACACCGCGAGCGGCGCCACGGGCGGCACTCGGGAAAGCGCCCCGCCACCGACCCGGCAGGACCCGGCCACCGACTTGGCCGCCGGCCCACAGGGCCCGGCCGCCGACCCGGCAGGACGCCGGCCGTGCGGGCGGCCCTACGAGTCCGACCGTGCGGGCGCCCTACGACTCCGGCCGCTTCACGCTCTCCAGCAGCATGTCCAGCCACTCCGCGACCTTGTCCCGGTGCTGGTCGGTCGGAAGCTGCGCGGCCCGCCAGGCGATGCCCCGCACCCCGTGGTCCTGCAGCAGCCGCTCCAGCGGGTCCTCGGCGGACTCGGCCGCGGGCTCGTCCCGGTCGGCGAGCTTCTGCAGCAGCTCCTGCTCGGTGCGCTGCAGGGCGCCCGCGAGGGCCTCGGGGTCCTCGGCGGTCAGGAAGCCGGCGTGCACCCGGAAGAAGCGCTCGATGGCGTTGCAGTGCTCCATGGTGGGGCGCCGGTCGCCGTTGATGAGGGCACCCGCCTGCTGCCGGGACATGCCGGCGCCGTCGGCGATCTCCTGCTGGGTGTAGCGGCGGCCGTTGGGCTTGAGCCGGGTGCGCCGCAGCAGGCCCAGCCGCTGCAGGAACCGGGACTGCACGTCCGGCTCACCCGCCGGCTTGCCGTTCAGCAGCGCCTTCACCACGGGCTCGGGCACCCCGCAGGCGAAGGACAGGCGGGCGACGTCGAAGACCTCCGTGTGCGGCACTCCGAGCCGGTCGGCGAGTGCGGTGACACGGTCGACGACCGCCGCCAGTACGGCCGACGCCGAGGCGTCCGGGACCTCGAAGCCATCCGTCACCGACACCGACAGATCTCCTACGTCTCTCACAGCCTTCTCACAATGCGGGTTGCCGTGAACTTCCCGGAGAGTAGCCCCTCATTCGAACTTGCATCCAGGTCTCGCCACAACTGTGGCCAATTTCAGCCGCGATCGCCCCTGGAATGCCACGATAGTTGACACACTGTCGTCGGAGCAGCAGGATCGGGGCGCCGCGTGAACGGCCGCAGAGGCAAGAGGGGTGACCTCCCGATGGCATTTCAGGCAGGAGGGCAGCGGCCGGCGCCGCGGCCCGTGCGTCTCGAGGCGCAGGCGTACCTGCAGGACTACGCCGCGCTGGTGGAGGCCGTCTCCCTCCCCTCCTTCGTCGTCGACCACCGCTGGGACGTGGTGGTGGCCAACAGCGCGTTCGAGGCGCTGTTCCGCGCCGTCGGCCCGCACCCGACCGCCATGCCGGGCGACAACTTCCTGCGCTTCGTGCTCTTCCACCCGGACGCCGACGCGGTCCTCGGCGACCGCGAGGCGAGCTGGTGCCTGCCGATGCTGGCGCAGTTCGCCGCGGCCCTGGAGCGGCACGGCCACGACCCGGTGCTGCAGGCGATCCGCCGGGAGATCGCCCAGGACCCGCTGATGGAGGCCGCGTTCCGGCAGGGCCTGCCGCACTGGCTGCGCGCGGTCGGCGCGGAGGCCGTCGAGCACGACGGCGCCGTACGCCCGCTGCTGCACCCCGATCCGCGCCGCGGCGCGACCGAGTGCCGCATCGTCGTCGAAGCCCCCAGGGCCCTGCAGGAGCTGGACTGCACCCGGCTGACGCTGGTGCCGCGCGAGCCGCGCCGGCCGGGCACCGCGCCCCGGGGCCCGCGGGGCGCCCGCCGCACCGCCGGGCACCTCACCGTGGTGCCCGACCCGCGGCCCTGACCCGGCACCGTCGGCGTTCAGGTCGCCGACGGCGCCGGGCCCTGCCCGGCCGCCCCGCCCGCGGGGCCCGCCGGCCGTCACGGCCGGGACACCACCAGCACCAGCGGCACGGCCCGGCACGGCACCAGCCGCAGCTCCGCAAAGACCGCCACGTCCTCGCGGGCCAGAACGGCGGCGAAGTCCGGGCCCCGGGTGAGCGAGCCGGTCAGCCGCGCCGGATCGGTGGAGGCCGCCACCCGACCGCGGGCGTTGACCAGGTGGGCCGGGCCCGGCAGGCGGCGCAGCAACGGCAGGACGGCCGCCTCGAAGTGGCGCAGGTAGACGTCGGCCGCGGCCACGCCCGCGAACCGGCCGCCTGCCTCGACCGGCACGGACAGCGTGAGGCCGTACTCGTCGGAGCACAGGTAGTCGACGTACGGGCCGGTCACGGCGCGGCGCCCGGTGTCACGGGGCAGCGCGAACCAGTCCCAGTGCGTGTAGTCCGAGTACGCCGACCGCCGCGGGTCCAGGTCGGGCAGCAGCGGCCGTACGCCGCCCTCGGCCGTCGTCTGCCACCACTCCAGCCACGCCGGTACGTCGGCGAGCAGGCCCGGCGCGGCGATGAACCCGACACCCGAGGCCAACGCACAGGTGCGCAGGCGCAGATGCAGCCCCGGGCGCAGCGCGGCGAGGTCCGCGGTCACCGGGCGGCGCCGCTGCGCGGCCGCCCGCTCCAGCACGGCGGCGGTGTCCGCGCGGATGTCGGCCACGGTGTCGAACACCGCCTCCAGCACGCGGTCCACCTCCGCCACGACCTCCTGCTCGGCGGCCGTGCCGACCGGCGCGGCCGCCACCGTGGCGAGCCCGGGGCTGCTGTTCATGGGCGCCCTCCAGCGGACGTGGACCTCTCCGGCGCGTCCTACAGCTCCAGGCGCAGCGCGATCAGCCGCGCCGCCGACCGCTGGACGCACCGCTCGGCCAGCGAGCGGGCCGAGTCCTCGTCCCCATCCTGCACGGCGGCGAGCACCGCGCACTGGCGCTCCGCGACTTCTTCACGACACGCGTCGTCGCCGAGCACCAGGCACAGCAGCGCCCCGACGTCCGTCTGCAGCGCCACCTGCTCCCGGGTGAGCCGTGCCGACTGCGCGGCCGCCGCCAGTTCCACGTGGAAGCGCCCGTACAGCCGGGCACGGGCCGGAACGTCCCCGGTGTGCGCGAACTCCTCCACTGTGCGCCGGAGTTGGTCGAGGTCGCCGGGTCCGGTGCGCTGCGCGGCGAGGCGGGCGGCCGCACCCGACAGGGCGGCCCAGTGGTCGCCGAGGTCGCGCAGCTCCTCGCTGCTCCAGCCGCGCAGCCTCTCCCGCAGGCGGTCCGCGCCGGGGGCGTCGGGCAGGGAGACGAAGCTGCCGCCGCCGCGGCCCCGCCGGGTGGTGACCAGGCCCCGCTGGCGCAACGCCATCAGCGCCTCCCGCAGCGTCACCGTGGACACCCCGAGCTGCCCGGCCAGGTCGCTCTCGCCGGGCAGTTGCTCCCCGTCGGCGAGCAGCCCCAGCTCTATGGCGTCGCCGATCCTGCGGACGACCGCGTCCACCCGCGCCCGGCTGTCCACCGGCGCGAAGAGGCCCCTGCGGGCGCCGCCTGCGGTGTGCTGCTGCTTCACGGCCACCACCTTGCGCGTTGACTCAAGCTTTACCCCGAGGCGGTCTTGAGCGCTGAACTATGACTTCATATGTTTTCCGTCCGAAGGTCAACGCACCGGCGCACCAGAGAGGTTCCCGTCCATGGAGTCGAGCGCGGTCCGGCTGCGGGGCCTGCGGAAGTCGTTCGGGGAGACGACCGCCGTGGACGGAGTCGATCTGGACATCCGCGACGGCGAGTTCTTCTCGATGCTCGGCCCTTCCGGCTCCGGCAAGACGACGGTGCTGCGCCTGATCGCCGGCTTCGAGACGCCCACCGCCGGCCGCATCGAACTCGCCGGCCGGGACGTCACCCGCCTCGCCCCCTTCGAGCGCGACGTGCACACCGTCTTCCAGGACTACGCGCTCTTCCCGCACATGACGGTCGAACAGAACGTCGCCTACCCGCTGAAGATCCGCCGGGTGCCGAGGGCCGAGCGGCTGGCGCGGGCCCGCGAGGCGCTCGCCGAGGTGCGGCTGGACGGCTTCGGCCGGCGCCGCCCCGCCCAGCTCTCCGGCGGGCAGCGCCAGCGCGTCGCACTCGCCCGCGCCCTCGTCGGCCGCCCCCGCCTGCTGCTCCTCGACGAGCCGCTCGGCGCCCTCGACCTGAAACTGCGCGAGCAGATGCAGGTCGAACTCAAGGCGCTGCAGCGGGAGGTGGGCATCACGTTCGTCTTCGTCACCCACGACCAGGAGGAGGCCCTGACCATGAGCGACCGCATCGCGGTCTTCCGGCAGGGCCGCATCGAGCAGGTCGGCACCCCCGCCGAGATCTACGAACGCCCCGCCACCCCGTTCGTCGCCTCCTTCGTCGGCACCTCGAACCTGCTGCGGGGCGAGGCGGCGCGGCGCGTCCTGGGGGAGGAGGGGACCTACAGCGTCCGGCCGGAGAAAATCCGCGTCCTGAAGGAATCCGCCGACGCCGACGACCCCGGGCACGTCTGCGCCGTCGGCACCGTCGCCGAGGTCGTCTACCTCGGCGACACCACCCGCCTCCTGGTCGACCTCGACGCCGGCGGCCGCCTCACCGCACTGCAGCAGAACCTGGAGACCTCCGCCGAGGACGTCGCCGCCTACCGCGGCACCCGGGTCCGCCTCCAGTGGCACCGCCGGCACGCCGTCCGCGTACCCGACTCCGACTGACCCGCCGCCGGCTTTCCGGCCGCCTCTTTTTCCGTACTTCCGTAGGGAGAACGCCTTGCGCCTGACCCGCATCCTCCCCGCCGTGGCCGCCGCCCTGCTGCTGACCGCCACCGCCTGCGACAACTCCGGCTCCGGCGGCGGCGGTTCGGCCACCGGCCTCAACCCGCCCGATCTGAAGGCACCGGCGAAGCTCGGCCGCACCGAGGGACAGGTCAACCTGGTCGCCTGGGCCGGGTACGTCGAGGACGGCTCCGACGACCCCAAGGTGGACTGGGTCACCGACTTCGAGAAGCGGACCGGCTGCCAGGTCCACGCGAAGGTCGCGGCCAGCTCCGACGAGATGGTCAAGCTGATGAAGACCGGCGACTACGACGCCGTCTCCGCCTCCGGCGACGCCTCCCTGCGCCTCATCGCCTCCGGCGACGCCGCACCCGTCAACACCAAGCTGGTGCCGAACTACCGGGACGTCTTCCCCGACCTGAAGATGCAGCCGTGGAACTCCGTCAAGGGCAAGGCGTACGGCATCCCGCACGGCCGCGGCGCCAACCTGCTGATGTACAACACCCGGAAGGTGAAGCCCGCGCCCACCTCCTGGTCCGCCGTCTTCGACGACGCCGCCAAGTACAAGGGCCACGTCACCGCCTACGACTCGCCGATCTACATCGCCGACGCGGCGCTCTACCTCAAGGCCACCCGGCCCGAGTTGAAGATCAAGGACCCGTACGCGCTGGACCGCAAGCAGTTCGACGCCGCCGTGGACCTGCTGAAGAAGCAGAACGCGAACATCGGCGAGTACTGGAGCGACTACCTCAAGGAGGTCTCCGCCTTCAAGAGCGGCGACTCCGTCGTCGGCACCACCTGGCAGGTCATCGCCAACCTCGCCGCCGACGAGGGCGCCAAGGTGAAGGCCGTCCTGCCCAAGGAGGGCTCCACCGGCTGGTCCGACACCTGGATGGTCTCCGCGAAGGCCAAGCACCCCAACTGCGCCTACAAGTGGCTCGACTGGATCGTCTCCCCGAAGGTCAACGCCCAGGTCGCCGAGTACTTCGGTGAAGCACCCGCCAACGCCAAGGCCTGCGCCGAGACCGCCGACAAGAACTTCTGCACCACCTACCACGCCGCCGACAAGGCCTACTGGAAGCGGATCGCCTTCTGGAACACGCCCATCGAGCAGTGCCTGGACGGCCGCACCGACGTCACGTGCGTGCCCTACGCCCAGTGGGTGCGGGCCTGGACCGAGATCAAGGGCTGAGCCGTGACCGCGACCGCATCCGGTGCCGCCGGCGCCCCGGACACCGCCGCCCGGCGGCTGGCCGGGGCGCTGCACCGCCACCCGCGCCTGAGGCTCACCCTGCTGCTGACCGCGCCGCTGCTGTGGCTGGCCGTGCTCTACCTCGGCTCGCTCGGCGTGCTGTTCGTCTCCGCGTTCTGGACCACGGACTCCTTCACCTCGCAGGTCGTCAAGGTCTGGTCGACCGACAACTTCCACGCGCTGCTGACCACCCCCGTCTACCGGCAGGTGGTGCTGCGCAGCATCGGCGTCGCCCTCGCGGTCACCGCCCTGTGCGCCGTGCTCGCCTTCCCGGTCGCCTTCTACACCGCCCGCGTCGCCCGCCCCCGGTGGCGCCCGCTGCTGGTGGGCGCCGTCCTCATGCCGCTGTGGGCCAGCTACCTGGTCAAGGTCTACGCCTGGCGGCTGATCCTCTCCGAGGGCGGACCCGCCGACTGGCTGCTGCGGCCGTTCGGCCTGGCCGGACCGGGCTACGGCCTCCCGGCGACCGTGCTGACCCTGACGTACCTGTGGCTGCCGTACATGATCCTGCCGGTGCACACCGCCCTGGCCCAGCTGCCCGCCGGCCTGCTGGAGGCGTCGGCGGACCTGGGGGCGCGGACCTGGCGCACGGTGCGGTCGGTGGTGCTGCCGACGGTGCTGCCGTCGGTGGCGGCCGGATCGGTGTTCACCTTCTCGCTCAGCCTCGGCGACTACATCACCGTGCAGATCGTCGGCGGCAGGACCCAGCTCATCGGCAACCTCGTCTACGCCAACATCGACCTCGACCTGCCCCTGGCCGCCGCCCTGGGCACCGTCCCGGTCGTCGTGATCGTGCTGTACCTGCTGGCGGTACGCCGCACCGGCGCGCTCAGCAGCCTCTGAAACCTCTGAAGTCCCTGGATTCTCTGAAGTCCCTGAAGCCCCCGACCGCAAGCGGCCCGCTGGAGGACCTGCCGTGCACCTCTCCCGTCCCGCCCGGATCGCGCTGCGCCTCGCCGCCGGACTCGGCTTCGCGGTGATCTACGCCCCGCTCCTGCTGGTCGTCGTCAACTCCCTCAACCCCGACCGCAGCGCGAGCTGGCCGCCGCCCGGGCTGACCCTGCACTGGTGGGCGACGGCCTGGGACAACTCCGGTGCCCGCAGCGCCCTGTGGGTCTCTCTCAAGGCGGGCCTCGGCGCCACCGCGATCGCGCTCGTCCTGGGCACGCTCGCCGCGTTCGCGGTGGCCCGGCACCGGTTCTTCGGCCGCGAGACCGTCTCCTTCGTCCTCGTGCTGCCCATCGCGCTGCCCGGCATCGTCACCGGCATCGCCCTCAACTCCGCCTTCGGCACGGTCCTTCGGCCGCTGGGCGTCGGGCTCGGCCTGTTCACCGTGGTCGTCGGGCACGCCACCTTCTGCGTCGTGATCGTCTACAACAACGTCGTCGCCCGGCTGCGCCGCACCCCCGGCTCCTACGAGGAGGCCGCCATGGACCTGGGCGCGCACAGCCTGCGCGCCTTCGCCGACGTCACCTTCCCGCTGGTGCGCCCGGCGCTGCTGGCCGGCGGGCTGCTCGCCTTCGCGCTCTCCTTCGACGAGATCGTGGTGACCACCTTCACCGCCGGCCCCGGCGTCCAGACCCTCCCCCTGTGGATCTTCGAGAACATGACCCGCCCCCGGCAGGCCCCGGTCGTCAGCGTCGTCGCGGTGGTCCTGGTCGCGCTGTCCGTGATCCCCGTGTACGCCGCCCAGCGGCTGTCGTCGGACACCGCGGCGACGAGCCGGGTCTAGGGTCTGTCGTTTGGATCAGGTCGCAGGATGCCGACGGCGCCTGATCCGTACCGGTGAGCGGGGTCTGGTGCGTGCAGCTGCAAGGCGGAGGAGGGCGTCGACGCGGAGCGTCGGCAACCGACGACAACGCCGCTGGGGGTGCCCCCTGCTCGAAGAGCTTGGGGGAGTGCGTGCCAGACCCCGCGTCTGCGGCGTGATCCAAACGACAGGCCCTAGGCGCGTGCCGAGTCGTGATCGAACTGCCTGCCGCGCAAGCGGTGGCGGCCGCCCGTGGCGACTCGCGTGAGATCATCCGTCCATGAGCAGCGATCCGGAAATAAGTGCTCTGGCGATCAACGTCGCGATACCGCAGGCGCTCCGCTGGACGGACACCCGACGCGGTGAAGCCTTCACGCTG
The DNA here is from genome assembly GCF_014651135.1 of Streptomyces echinoruber. Taxonomy (GTDB): domain Bacteria; phylum Actinomycetota; class Actinomycetes; order Streptomycetales; family Streptomycetaceae; genus Streptomyces; species Streptomyces echinoruber. The sequence continues at coordinate 88,913 of NZ_BMWH01000026.1, read as the reverse complement.
ACCACACTCAACGTCCGGCTCCTCCCGGACGGTCACCTCGCCGTGAAGGCCTATGGCAGACCGGTCGGTGGTGGTCGGGGCGCATACGTCTCGTTCCCTGTCCCCGACAGACCCGAACTGGCGGCCCTGATCTCCGACGCCGCCAGCCGTGCCGGGGCGTTGTGGGCCGCTCATCGTGGTCTCGGCTGATCTCAGGGCTCGTATCGAGCCATGCTCAGTCTCTCCAGGCCTGGCGAGGTATCGCCGCTCGGTACGGCAAGACCCCTGGACAGCCACCTCGCCGGCCTCCACCTGCGCGCCTCGCTGATCCGGCTCGAGGACCTCACGAGAACCACCCCTTGATCACAGTTCGATCCGCACCCCAGGGGCTTTCGACCATGGATCGGCGTCGGATGTGAGGGGATCGACGACGTCGTACCTTCGCGCCGGAGTGGCCTGGTTCGCCGGGCGCTCGCCGCGCCTGTCGTCCTTCGATCGTCCGCCGGCGGGCCGGACGGCCGGAGAATCCCGGCGGAAGACCGTCACGGCTCGCCGCCCAACAGGCCGACGACGCACTCCAGTTGAGGAGCCACGCGATGAGCACCCCGCCCGCCTTCCCCCTGCAGCCCACCCCGATCCACGTGCCCGACGAGGTCCTCGACGACCTGCGCGCCCGCCTCGCACGGACCCGTCCGCCGCTGGACGAGGGGAACGAGGACTGGTCCTACGGCGTCCCCGACAGCTATCTCCGTGAGCTGGTCGCCCACTGGCGGGACGGCTACGACTGGCGCAAGGCCGAGGCCGCCATCAACGTCTACGAGCACTACCGGGTGAGCGTCGCCGGTGTCCCGGTGCACTTCCTGCGCAAGCCCGGCCGCGGCCCCCGTCCGATCCCGCTGATCCTCACCCACGGCTGGCCGTGGACGTTCTGGCACTGGTCGAAGGTGATCGACCCGCTCGCCGACCCGGCCGCGTTCGGCGGCGACCCCGCCGACGCGTTCGACGTCATCGTGCCGTCCCTGCCCGGCTTCGGTTTCCCCGGCCCGCTCACCGGCTTTCCGGACGTCAACTTCTGGAAGGTCGCCGACCTCTGGCACACCCTGATGACCGAGACCCTGGGATACGAGAAGTACGCCGCCGGGGGCTGCGACATCGGGGGGATCGTCTCCAGCCAGCTCGGCCACAAGTACGCCGACGAGCTGTACGGCATCCACATCGGCTCCGGGCTGCCGCTCGACTTCTTCAACGGCCCGCGCGCCTGGGACTTCGCCCGGAACCGGCCCCTCACCGACGACCAGCCCGCCGACGTCCGCGCCCGCATCGTCGAGCTGGACCGCCGCTGGGCGTCCCACCTCGCCGTGCACATGCTCGACGGCGCCACGCTGGCCCACGGGCTGAGCGACTCGCCCGCCGGACTGCTCGCCTGGCTGCTGGAGCGCTGGAACGCCTGGAGCGACAACGGCGGCGACCTCGAATCCGTCTTCACCAAGGACGACCTGCTCACCCACGCCACGATCTACTGGGTGAACAACTCCATCGCCACGTCGATGCGTTACTACGCCAACGCCAACCGCTACCCCTGGACCCCCGCCCACGACCGCACCCCGGTCGTGCAGGCCCCGGTCGGCGTCACCTTCGTCACGTACGAGAACCCGCCCGGCATCCACACCGCCGACGAGCGTGTCCAGGCGTTCAAGACCGGCCCGCAGGGCGACTGGTTCCACCACGTCAACGTCAACGCCCACGACCGCGGCGGCCACTTCATCCCCTGGGAGAACCCCGACGCCTGGGTGGACGACCTGCGCCGCACCTTCCACGGCCGCAGGCCCTGAACGCCCTTCCGCCTCCCTCGCCCATGAGCCGAGCGCTTCAGGTCCATTCGGCCCAGGCACGCTCCAGCAGGGCACCGAAGGGGGCGGGTTCTCGCCCGATCAGCTCGGCGAGCGTCGAGTCGACGGCGGCGAACTCGCCGTTCCGCGCCGCTCTCCCCGACGATGCCGGTGTCCTGAGCGACGCCGAGCAGCACCTGCTGCGCGAGTGGCTCACCCACCTGGCAGGGGACGGTGGCGCTCCACAAGCCTGATCACGCGTCAGGGGCCCCGTGCGGGCCGGCCTCGCGCTTTCCTGAAGCGGGCCCGTCCACGACCCGGGCAGGGGGCAGCGTGCGGGGCGGTCGGCCGGGGCGTCGGTGGCTCAGGGCGTGAGCACGACCTTCTCGCACCGGTCCTTCTTGTTCTTGAACAGGTCGTAGCCGTGCGGGGCCCGGTCCAGGGGGAGCCGGTGGGTGATCACCCGGGTGGGGTCGAGCCGGCCCTGCTCGATCAGGTCCAGCAGCGGCCTCATGTACTTCTGCACGTGGCACTGGCCGGTGCGCAGGGTCAGGGACCGGTTCATCCAGGCGCCGGCCGGGAATTTGTCGATCAGCCCGCCGTAGACGCCGACGACCGACACCACGCCGCCGCTGCGGCAGGACAGGACGGCCTGGCGCAGCGCGTGGGGCCGGTCGGTCTCGGCGCGGACGGCCTGCTTGGCGCGGTCGTAGAGGTGGAGGTGGGAGGCGCCGTGCGTGGCCTCCAGGCCGACCGCGTCGATGCACTTGTCGGGACCGCGGCCGCCGGTGAGTTCCAGCAGCGCCGACCGCACGTCGACCTCCTCGAAGTCGATCGTCTCGTAGCCCTGTTCGGCGGCCATCTCCAGCCGGTAGCCCTCTTTGTCGATCGCGACGACCTGTTCCGCGCCCAGGAGGCGGGCGCTGTCCATCGCGAACTGGCCCACCGGTCCGGCGCCCCAGACGGCGACGACGTCACCGCTCTGGATGTCGCACATCTCCGCGCCCATGTATCCGGTCGGCAGGATGTCGGACAGGAAGAGCACCTGCTCGTCGGTGAGGTCGGACTCGACCTTCAGGGCGTTGACGTCGGCCAGCACCACGCGGGCGTACTCGGCCTGGCCCCCGGCGTAGCCGCCGGTGAGGTGCGAGTAGCCGTAGATGCCGGCGGTGGGGTGGCCGAAGAGCTTCTCCGCCGTGCCGGCGTTGGGGTTGGTGTTCTCGCAGCACGAGTACAGCTCGGCGCGGCAGGCGGCGCAGGCGCCGCAGGCGATCGGGAACGGCACCACGACGCGGTCGCCGACGCGCAGCGTGCCGTCGTCGACGCCCGGGCCGACCTCGACGACCTCGCCCATGAACTCGTGGCCCAGGACGTCGCCCTCCTGCAGGGTGGGGACGTAGCCGTCGACGAGGTGGAGGTCGGATCCGCAGATCGCCGTGGAGGTCACCTTCACGATGACGTCGCGGCTGTTGAGGATCGACGGTGCGGGGACGTCCCGCACCTCGACCGCGTTGCGCCCCGTCCAGCAGGTCGCCTTCATGCCAGGGCCTCCTTCAGTTCGTCCGGGGTCAGCGGCTGCGCCGGGTGCTGCGGGAACTCCCCGCGGGCCCGCTTGCCGCCGGGCGCGCCCTCGGAGCGGACGATCTCGCCGACCTCCGCGATCTGCTTGAAGCGGCGCAGGTCGTCGTCCAGTTGCTGGTGCGGCTCCTCGCCGAAATAGCGGGCCGCGGCCCTGCCGAGCGCCCCGCCGGGCAGGTCGTAGCGCAGGGTCACGTGGATCTCCGTGTCCTGCCCGCCCGGTGCGGGGACGAAGCGGACCTCGCCGGAGTGGGCGATGTCCGCGCCCTGCGCGGAACGCCAGGCGATCATCTGGCCGGGCAGGTCGTGGGTGGTCTCGGCGTCCCACTCGACCGTCCGGCCGAACGGCGCGCTCGCCGTCCAGTGGCTGGTGCGGAGACCGGTGACGCGCACCTCGTCCAGGTGCGCCATGAATTCCGGCAGCCGTTCCAGGTCGTGCCAGAGGTCGTAGACCTCCTCCGGGGGCCTGGTGACGGTGGTGGCGGCGGTCAGTTCCACGGGGCTGCTCCCGGCGGTGCGGGTCACGGCCGCGTAGACGTCCGTGACGGTGAGGGCGGCGGTCGCGGCGGTCGCGGCGACCGTGCGGGCGGCACCGCGGCCGTCGCGGTTCCGCAGGGCCCGGGCCAGCAGCGCCAGGTCCATCACGTCGCCGCCGACGCGGCTCCACAGCCAGGCGGGGCGCGGCCGGCCCAGCAGTCCGGCGGCCGCCGTCAGCTCGCGCACGCCCACGGCGGCCGTGACCAGACGGTTCCTGGGGTCGCCGTCCGCGCCCAGACGCCGGGCGAAGCCCGCCGGATCGGCGACCTGGGGGATGCCCAGGAGCGCACTGGCCCAGCCGAGGCCGCGCACGAGCGGGTCGTGCCGCAGGGCGGAGACGGAGCGGGCGGATGTCTTCATCGGTGCTCCCCGGGTGCGGTGACGGGAGGAGATCGCACCCCTCGCGAAGCTCACGGAGACCCTCGCGAAGGTCGTGGAAGGATCATGGGAAAGTCACGGAGGCGAAGCGCGTGCCGTAACGCCCGATGAAGGCGGGGTTTCCGCACCGCGCGCCTTCAAACGGAGCCACCCGGGTCGACCCGCCCGCCCCCGCCGCCTCACGGAATCCCCGGACCTCCTTTATAGGCCCTCCTTTACGCAAGCAGTTTGCATTTCTTGCGTTACTCTTGCGCTCATGACGCGACGACTTGCGGAAGTGGCGAAGAAGGTAGGGGTCAGCGAGGCCACGGTCAGCCGGGTGCTCAACGGCAAGCCCGGCGTCTCCGAGGCCACCCGGCAGGCGGTGCTGACCGCGCTGGACGTGCTCGGCTACGAGCGGCCCACCCAGCTGCGCGGCGAGCGCGCCCGGCTGGTCGGCCTGGTCCTGCCCGAACTGCAGAACCCCATCTTCCCGGCGTTCGCGGAGGTCATCGGCGGCGCGCTGGCCCAGCTCGGACTGACGCCGGTGCTGTGCACCCAGACCAAGGGCGGCGTCTCCGAGGCCGACTACGTCGCACTCCTGCTGCAGCAGCAGGTCTCCGGCGTCGTCTTCGCCGGCGGCCTGTACGCCCAGGCCGACGCGCCGCACGACCACTACCGGCTGCTGGCCGAGCGCAACATCCCCGTCGTGCTGGTCAACGCGGCCATCGAGCACCTCGGCTTCCCCGGCGTCTCCTGCGACGACGCCGTCGCCGTGCAGCAGGCCTGGCGGCACCTGGCCTCCCTCGGGCACGAGCGGATCGGCCTGGTGCTCGGACCCGGCGACCACGTGCCCTCGGCGCGCAAGCTGGCCGCGGCCCGCGCCGTCGCCGGGGAGCTGCCGGAGGAGTACGTGGCCCGCGCCATCTTCTCCATCGAGGGCGGCCACGCGGCGGCCTCCCGGCTCCTGGACCGGGGGGTGACGGGCATCATCTGCGCCAGCGACCCGCTCGCCCTGGGCGCGATCCGGGCCGCGCGCCGCAAGGGGTACCACGTGCCCTCCCAGGTGTCGGTCGTCGGCTACGACGACTCGGCGTTCATGAACTGCACCGAACCCCCGCTCACCACCGTCCGCCAGCCCATCGAGGCCATGGGCCGGGCGGCGGTGGAACTGCTCAACGCCCAGATAGGGGGCACCGCCGTACCGGCCGAGGAGCTGCTGTTCGAGCCCGAGCTGGTGGTGCGCGGCTCCACCGCGCAAGCACCCCGCGCGTGAGATCCACTCGGCTGTCTCTTTATTTCAAAATTCGCGCGAGATATTGCGCACCGCTGTCTCCGGTGCTTGAGTGTGCGGCGCCCACCGCTCCTGCCCAGAGGGGTCCACCGATGACACCAAGCACCGGGTTCCGCCGTGTCCGGCACGTCCTGAGCGCGCTCAGCGCCTGCTGTCTGGCCCTCGCCGCGACCGCCTGCGGCGGTTCGGACGGCGACACGGCGGACGGCAGGACACGCATCACCGTCAACTGCGAGCCGCCCAGGAGCGCCAGGCTCGACCGGACGTTCTTCGAGCAGGACCTCGCCTCCTTCGAGAAGCGGAATCCGGACATCGACGTCGTGGCGCACGACGCCTTCCCCTGCCAGGACCCCAAGACCTTCGACGCCAAGCTCGCCGGCGGCCAGATGGAGGACGTGTTCTACACCTACTTCACCGACGCCCGGCACGTCGTCGACCTCCACCAGGCCGCCGATCTCACCCCCTACGTCAAGGAGTTGAAGAGCTACCCGACCATCCAGAAGCAACTGCGCGACATCTACACCGTCGACGGCAGGATCTACGGCATCCCGCGCACCGGCTACTCCATGGGCCTGCTGTACAACCGCCGGCTCTTCGAAAAGGCCGGCCTCGACCCCGACCGGCCCCCGGCCACCTGGGCTCAGGTCCGCGCCGCCGCGAAGAGGATCGCCGCGCTCGGCGACGGCACCGTCGGATACGCCGACTACAGCGCCCAGAACCAGGGCGGCTGGCACTTCACCGCCGAGCTGTACTCCCAGGGCGGCGACGTCGTCACCCCGGACGGCAAGAAGGCCGCCGTCGACAGCCCCGAGGGCCGCGCCGTCCTGCGGAACCTGCACGACATGCGCTGGACGGACGGCTCCATGGGCAGCAGGCAGCTGCTGGTCATCAACGACGTCCAGCAGATGATGGGCGCCGGCAAGCTCGGCATGTACCTCGCGGCGCCCGACAACATCCCCATCCTGGTGAAGGAGAAGGGCGGCAACTACCAGGACCTCGCCCTGGCCCCCATGCCCGGCGGCAGGGCCACGCTCATCGGCGGCGACGGCTACATGGTCAACAAGAAGGCCACCCCCGCCCAGATCCGCGCCGGCCTGAAGTGGCTCGACCACATGTTCCTCACCCCCGGCAAGGGCTTCCTCGGCGACTACGCCCGCGCGAAGAAGGCCGGCGCCCCGGTCGGCCTGCCCGAGCCCCGCCTGTTCACCGGCGCCGCCGACGCCAGGGACCAGCAGGTGAAGAAGGCCAACGCCAACGTGCCGGTGGAGAACTACCGGGCCTTCCTCGACGGCAACCGCGGCCTGGAGATGAGGATCGAGCCGCCGCACGCCCAGCAGATCTACTCCGTCCTCGACGGCGTCGTCTCCGCCGTCCTCACCAAGAAGGACGCGGACGTCGACCGGCTCCTGAAGGACGCCTCCGGCAAGATCGACGGCATTCTGGCCCGGGGATGACGGGGATGACGGGGATGACGGGGATGACGGGGATGACGGGGACGACGGGGATGACGGGGACGACGGGGGCGACCGCGATGACGAAGACCGCCCGGCGGCGGCCCGTCCGGACGAGCGCCGCCCGCCCGGCCCCGGCGCCGCCCCCGCCCCGGGGCAGGGGCCGGCGGCGCCTGGCCGACCAGGCCCGCGCCTACGCCTTCCTCCTCGGCGGCCTGCTGTGCTTCGCCCTGTTCTCCTGGTACCCGGCGATCCGCGCCGTCGTGATCGCCTTCCAGCGGTACACGCCCGGCTCCGCCCCCGAGTGGGTCGGCACCGCCAACTTCGGCCGGGTCCTGCACGACCCGGAGTTCGCCGCCGCCTGGCGCAACACCCTCACCTTCACCCTGCTCGCCCTGCTGATCGGCTTCGCGATCCCCTTCCTGCTCGCCCTCGTCCTGAACGAACTGCGCCACGCCAAGGCGTTCTTCAGGGTCGTCGTCTACCTGCCGGTGATGATCCCGCCGGTGGTCAGCGCCCTGCTGTGGAAGTGGTTCTACGACCCCGGCACCGGCCTCGCCAACGAGGCGCTGCGCTTCGCGCACCTGCCCACCTCGAACTGGTCCAACGGCGCCGACACCGCCCTGGTCTCCCTGGTGATCGTCGCCACCTGGGCCAACCTCGGCGGCACCGTCCTGATCTACCTCGCCGCCCTGCAGCAGATCCCCGGCGAGCTGTACGAGGCCGCCGAGCTGGACGGCGCCGGCCTGCTGCAGCGCGTCCGGCACGTGACGATCCCGCAGACCCGCTTCGTGATCCTGATGCTGATGCTCCTTCAGATCATCGCGACGATGCAGGTGTTCACCGAGCCGTTCGTCATCACCGGCGGCGGCCCGGAGAACGCGACCGTCACCGTCCTGTACCTCATCTACAAGTACGCCTTCCTCTACAACGACTTCGGCGGCGCCTGCGCCCTGAGCGTGATGCTGCTGGCGCTGCTGGCCGTCTTCTCCGCCGCCTACCTGCGGCTGACCCGCTCCGCGGAGGACGCATGAGCAGCAGCCCCCGCACCCTCGTCTCCCCGGCGGCCCTGGCCCGCCCGCGTGGAAGAGCCCTGTACTGGGCGGTGTTCACGGCCGTCGTGGTGCTCTTCGCGCTCGCCTTCCTCTTCCCCGTCTACTGGATGGTCACGGGCGCCATGAAGTCCCCGGACGAGGTGGCGCGCACCCCGCCCACCCTCGTCCCCGAGCACTGGCACCTGAGCGCCTACGCCGACGCCTGGGACCTGATGCAGCTGCCGCGGCACCTGTGGAACACGGTGGTGCAGGCGGCCGGCGCCTGGCTGCTGCAGCTGGTGTTCTGCACGGCCGCCGCCTACGCCCTGTCGAAACTGAGTCCCGCCTTCGGCAAGGTGGTCCTCGGCGGCATCCTCGCCACCCTCATGGTCCCGGCGCAGGCCCTCGTCGTACCCAAGTACCTGACCGTCGCCGACCTGCCGCTGATCCACACCAGCCTGCTCAACGACCCGCTCGCCGTGTGGCTGCCGGCCGTCGCCAACGCCTTCAACCTCTACCTGCTCAAGCGGTTCTTCGACCGCATCCCGCGGGAGGTGCTGGAGGCCGCCGAGATCGACGGCGCCGGGCGGCTGCGCACCCTGTGGTCGGTCGTGCTGCCGCTGTCGCGCCCGGTGCTCGGCGTGGTGTCGATCTTCGCGCTGGTCGCGGTCTGGCAGGACTTCCTGTGGCCGCTGATGGTCTTCTCCGACACCGACAAGCAGCCCATCGGCGTGGCCCTGGTGCAGCTGTCGCAGAACATCCCGCTGACCGTGCTGATCGCCGCCATGGTGATCGCCAGCATCCCGATGGTCGCGCTGTTCCTCGTCTTCCAGCGGCACATCGTCGCCGGCATCGGCGCCGGCGGCACGAAGGGCTGACGGCACGCCCGCGCCCGCCGCCCGCGCCCGCCCCGGCACCTTCCCCGCGCCCGCCCCGGCACCCTCCCCGAGACCGCCCCGGCACTCTCCCGAGACCGCCTCGTCAGACCGCCCTCCGAGACAGAAAGGCACCCACCGTGGGACAGCCCGACCGGGCCCGCAGGGACCAGGACTGGTGGCGCACCGCCGTCGTCTACCAGGTGTACGTCCGCAGCTTCGCCGACGGCGACGGCGACGGCACCGGCGACCTCGCCGGGGTGCGCTCCCGGCTGCCGTACCTCGCCGAACTCGGCGTGGACGCCCTGTGGTTCACGCCCTGGTACCTGTCGCCGATGAAGGACGGCGGCTACGACGTCGCCGACTACCGCGCCGTCGACCCGGCCTTCGGCACCCTGGCCGAGGCGGAGAAGCTGATCGCCGAGGCCCGCGAGCTCGGCATCCGCACGATCGTCGACATCGTGCCCAACCACGTCTCCGACCAGCACCCCTGGTTCCGCGCCGCCCTGGCCGGCGGCCCCGAGCGCGAGCTGTTCCACTTCCGCCCCGGCCGCGGGCGTGACGGCGAACTCCCGCCCAACGGCTGGCGGTCGCAGTTCGGCGGCCCGGCCTGGACCCGCACCGCGGACGGCGCCTGGTACCTGCACCTGTTCGCACCCGAGCAGCCCGACCTGAACTGGGCCCACCCGGCGGTGCGGCAGGAGCACGAGGACGTGCTGCGGTTCTGGTTCGAACGCGGTGTCGCCGGCGTCCGCGTCGACTCCGCCGCCCTGCTCGTCAAGGATCCCCGCCTGCCCGACTTCACTGAGGGCAGCGACCCGCACCCGTACGTCGACCGCGACGAACTCCACGACGTCTACCGCTCCTGGCGGCGGGTGGCCGACGAGTACGGCGGCGTCTTCGTCGGCGAGGTGTGGCTGCCCGACGCCGAGCGCTTCGCCCGCTACCTGCGCCCCGACGAGCTGCACACCGCCTTCAACTTCCCCTTCCTGACCTGCCCCTGGGACGCCGGCCGGCTGCGCGCCCGCATCGACGACACGCTCGCCGCCCTCGCCCCGGTCGGCGCGCCCGCGACCTGGGTGCTGTGCAACCACGACGTGACCCGCACCGTCACCCGCTACGGCCGCGCCGACACCGGCTTCGACTTCGCCACCAAGGCCTTCGGCACCCCCACCGACCTGGCCCTGGGCACCCGCCGGGCCCGCGCCGCCGCCCTGCTCTCCCTCGCGCTGCCCGGCTCCGTCTACGTCTACCAGGGCGAGGAACTCGGCCTGCCCGAGGCCGACATCCCGCGCGAGCGCATCCAGGACCCGATGCACGCCCGCTCCGGCGGCACCGACCCCGGCCGCGACGGCTGCCGGGTGCCGCTGCCGTGGACCGCCGACGCCCCGTGGGCGGGTTTCGGCTCCCGTGAGGAGCCCTGGCTGCCCCAGCCCGCCGACTGGCCGGCGTACGCCGCCGACCGGCAGGCCCGGGACCCCGGTTCCGTGCTCAGCCTGTACCGGGAGGCGATCCGGCTGCGGCCGCTGTTCGGGGACGGCCCGCTGACCTGGCTGCCGGCCCCGGACGGCGTCCTCGCCCTCGCCCGTCCGACCGGCGCGCTGTGCGTGGCCAACCTGGCCGCCGCCCCCGCCGACCTGCCCGAGCACTCCCGTCTTCTGCTGACCAGCGGCCCCCTGGACGACGCCGGCCGCCTGCCGCAGGACACGGCGGCCTGGCTGCTGACCTGAGCCGCCGTACGCACCGCCCTTCCGCACCCCCCATCCCGAAGGGAACGGCCCATGCAGTACGACAGCACCCTCCCCGGACATGTCAGGCGCATGTCAGCAAGAACGGCGGTGCTCGCCGCCACCGTCGCCCTCGCGGCCGGCACGCTCGTCGCCCTCGCCCCCACCGCCGCGCACGCCGCCGCGGGCGCCACCCTGCCCTTCACCTCCGTCGAGGCCGAGTCCGCCACCACCGACGGCACCCGGATCGGCCCCGATTACACCCAGGGCACCCTTGCCTCCGAGGCCTCCGGGCGCCAGGCGGTGCGCCTGGAGGCCGGCCGGCGCGTGGAGTTCACCGCACCGCGCACGGCCAACGCCCTCAACGTCGCCTACAGCGTGCCCGACGGCCGCTCCGGCACCCTCAACGTGTACGTCAACGGGCAGAAACTGGCGAGGACGATCGCCGTCACCTCCAAGTACAGCTACGTCGACACCGGCTGGATCGCCGGATCCAGGACACACCACTTCTACGACAACGCCCGCCTGCTGCTCGGCCGGACCGTGCGGGCCGGCGACAAGGTCGCGCTCGAGGCGGCCGACGTCCAGGTCACCGTCGACGTCGCCGACTTCGAGCAGGCCCCGGACGCCGCGCAGCAGCCCGCCGGATCGGTGTCCGTCACCGCCAAGGGCGCCGACCCCGCCGGGCAGCGGGACTCCACGCAGGCCTTCCGCGACGCCATCGCGGCCGCGCAGGGCGGCGTGGTGTGGATCCCGCCGGGCGACTACCGCCTGACCTCCTCCCTCAGCGGCGTGCAGAACGTCACCCTGCAGGGCGCCGGCCACTGGCACTCGGTCGTGCACACCTCCCGCTTCATCGACCAGCCGAGCTCCTCCGGAGGCGTGCACATCAAGGACTTCGCCGTCCTCGGCGAGGTCACCGAGCGCGTCGACTCCAACCCCGACAACTTCGTCAACGGCTCGCTCGGGCCGGGCAGTTCGGTTTCCGGCATGTGGCTCCAGCACCTCAAGGTCGGCCTGTGGCTGACCGGCAACAACGACAACCTGGTCGTGGAGGACAACCGCATCCTCGACACCACCGCCGACGGCCTCAACCTCAACGGCACCGCGCGCGGCGTCCGCGTCCGCAACAACTTCCTGCGCAACCAGGGCGACGACTCCCTCGCCATGTGGTCGCTGTACGCGCCCGACACCGACAGCAGCTTCGAGAACAACACGGTCTCGCAGCCCAACCTCGCCAACGGCATCGCGATCTACGGCGGCACCGACATCACGGTGCGCGGCAACCTCGTCTCCGACACCAACGCCCTCGGCAGCGGCATCGCCATTTCCAACCAGAAGTTCCTGGACCCCTTCCACCCGCTCGCCGGCACCATCACCGTCGACGGCAACACCCTGGTGCGCACCGGCGCCATGAACCCCAACTGGAACCACCCGATGGGCGCGCTGCGCGTCGACTCCTACGACAGTGCCATCGACGCGACCGTGAGGATCACCGACAACACGATCACCGACAGCCCCTACAGCGCCTTCGAGTTCGTCTCCGGCGGCGGCCGCGGCCACCCGGTGCGCAATGTGACGGTGGACGGCGCCACCGTGCGCAACACCGGCACGGTCGTCGTCCAGGCCGAGGCGCAGGGCGCGGCCGTCTTCCGTGACGTCACCGCGAGCGGGGTGGGCGCGGCCGGCGTCTACAACTGCCCCTACCCGGCGAACTCGGGCACCTTCACGCTCACCGACGGCGGCGGCAACTCCGGCTGGAGCAGCACCTGGCCGGACTGCTCCACCTGGCCGCAGCCCGGTCAGGGCACCCCCGACCCCGACCCGAACCGCAACCTGGCCAAGGGCCGGCCGGCCACCGCCACCGGCTCCCAGGACGTCTACACGCCCGGCAAGGCGGTCGACGGCGACGCCGACAGCTACTGGGAGTCGGCCAACAACGCCTTCCCGCAGTCCTGGACGGTCGACCTCGGCTCCGTCCAGGCGGTGCGCCGCCTGGTGCTGAAGCTGCCGCCGTCCTCGGCCTGGGGCGCGCGCACCCAGACGATCGCCGTCCTCGGCAGCACCGACGGGTCGACGTACCGGACGGTGCTCGGCGCACGGGACTACCGCTTCGACCCGGCCACCGGCAACACGGCCACCGTCGCCCTGCCCGACGGCACCGGCCTGCGCCACCTGCGGCTGACGGTGTCCGCCAACACCGGCTGGCCCGCAGGCCAGTTCGGCGAGGTGGAGGCGTACCTGACCCCGTGACCCCGTGATCCGGTGACCCGGTGACCGGCCGGGCCGCGCTTTCGCCGCCGCGGGGAGCGCGGCCCGGCGCGGGGAAGGACGTCGAGACGCGCTCGACACGGACGGCGTGCGTCACCGCCGTGGTGTCCCCGGCGGCGTCGGCGTCGTGGCTGCCATGGCCGTCACCTCCGGGGAGCCCATCGGATCCGGTCGTCAGGTGCCCGGCTGCCCGGCGCCGAGACCGGCGTCGTCGACCTCGTCCTTGCCCTCGGCCTTGAGGACCTTGTTCAGCGGTGCGAGGTCGTAGATGCCCTTGAGATCGGGCTCGTCCAGCAGGCCGGACTTCACCGCGTGCTCCGCCTCGGTGCCGAGGGTGGAGGCCAGCGGGTCGTCGAGGAAGGTGATGGACTTCCAGGCCGGGTCGATGACCTCGGCGGGCAGGGCCTTGCCGGACTCCTTCTCCAGCGCCGCGTTGGCCGAGGCCTTGGCCTTGTCCGGGTGGGCGTTGATCCACTCATTGGTCCTCACCGAGCCGCGCAGCACGGCCTCGACGACGTCCGGGTGCTCCTTCAGGAACGCCTGCCGGACGATGATGTTCGTGATCACGAACTTCTTGTCCGGCCACAGGTCGGCCTCGTCGAGCAGCACCTTCGCGCCCTCGGCGACCAGCTTGGACGCGGTCGGCTCCGGCACCCAGGCGCCGTCGATCGAGCCGGACTTGTAGGCATCCGGCGTGATCTTGTTGTCGGTGCGGACGACGGAGACGTCGCCCTTGCCGCTCTGCGCGTCGACCTTCCAGCCCTGCTCCGAGATCCAGTTCAGCAGCGCGACGTCCTGGGTGTTGCCGAGCTGCGGGGTGGCGATCTTCTTGCCCTTGACGTCCTTCAGGGACTTGATCTTCTTCGGGTTGACGACCAGTTTCACCCCGCCGGAGGCGGAGCCGCTGATGATGCGCAGGTTCTTGCCGCCCGACTTCGTGTAGCCGTTGATGGCGGGGGACGGGCCGATCCAGCCGATGTCGAGGGAGCCGGCGTTCAGCGCCTCGATCTCGGAGGGGCCGGCGTTGAAGGTGGACGCCTTGATCCTGGTGCCGCCGAGCTCCTTCTGGAGCAGGCCTTCCTGGATGCCGACCAGTGCGGTGGCGTGCGTGAGGTTGGGGAAGTAGCCGATCTTCACTTCGCCGGCGGAGAGCTTCTCGGCGCCCGCCGCGACCTCGGTCCGCTTGCCGTCGTCGGCGGACTCGGCGCCGTAGCCGCAGGCGGTCAGCAGCAGGGGGAGCGCCGCGAGGACGGCGAAGGTGCGCAGGGTGGTGAGCGGTCTTGCGGCAGACACGGAGGTGTCCTCTCAGGGGAAGGGCGTTCAGGGAGGTACGGCACGAAAGGCGTGGAGCCTGCCGGTGCACACCGGCAGGCCACTCGCCCGCCGTCCCGGTGGGACGGCAGGGGCACAGCGGTGTGGGGGATGCGTGCGGGGTGCGCGGGGAGTCTCAGGCGAGCCGACAGATGGCGCTGGAGACACGGCCGAAGTCGATGTGGCGACGCGCGGTCAGGAGGGGCGGCACCAGGTCCGTGCGGTTGCGCGTTCGCATGACGGCCCCACCCCACGGATTCCCAGTTTTCCTATCTGACTGATGGGGATAGTGGCAGAAGAGAGCGCCCGCCCCAAGGGGGATTTCGCATCGTGGACGCCACTGTCCCGTTTTTCGGGACTGGTGGTGACCGGTGATGAGCGGGCCGGTGGGTCAGGGGTTCACCCAGGCGCCCGGAGCGTTGGTCAACGCGTAGATGTCCGCGGGGAGTTGGGCCGACGCGACATCGGCGAGCGACACACCCTCGAGGATCTCGCGCACGTGGGACCGCAGCGCGATCCACAGGGGGAGCAGCGACTCGGCGGGGCCGGTGTAGGACAGGTCCGGCGGGCGGACGCCGCGCACCGAGACCAGAGGGCCGTCCACGACGCGGATGACGTCGGCGATGCTGATGGACTCGGCGGGCTTGGCCAGCCGGTAGCCGCCGTTGCCGCCGCGCCGGCTGAGGACGAGACCGCCCCGGCGCATGTCGTTCAGGATGCTTTCGAGGAACTTGTGCGGGATGTCCTGGGCATCGGCGATGGCCTCGGCCTTCAGCGGCTCGTCGTCCCGTGACGCGGCGAGCTGCAGCGCGGCACGTACCGCGTAGTCCGCTCTGGCTGAGATCCGCATGTGCACATTATCCCGTACGGCTTCGGTCGGCGTTCGTGGCGGGCGGGCCGCCGGGCGGGGACGGATGTCGCGGGGACGGGTGTCCGCTGCCCGGCGGCCGGAGGGCTCAGGCCGCGGCGGGCGTGTAGTGGGAGGCGTCGTCGCCCTCGACGACGTGGCTGAGGGTGCCGTCGACACCGGCCGGGACGTCGCCCGCGACGGTCACCCGGTGCAGCAGGCGCGGCAGGTCGCCGTAGTCGTCGGGGGCGTAGTGCTGGGTGATGCGGTTGTCGAACAGGACGAGGTCGCCCGGCGTCCAGGCCACCCGCACGATGTTCTCCGGGCGGGTGACGTAGGACTGGAAGATGCGCAGCAGGTCGCGGGAGTCGGAGGGATTGAGGCCGACGATGCTCTGGGCGAAGCCGCCGATGAACAGCCCGCGCTCCCCGGTCTCGGGATGGACACGGACGACCGGGTGCACGGTGCGGTACTTCCGCGAGACGAACCGCCTGCGGTACTCGGCCGCCTTCTCGCTCTTCGGGGCGGCGTAGTCGTAGTCGTTGGTGTGCACCGCCCACAACTTGTCCGCCAGCTCGCGCAGCGGCTCGGGCAGGTCCCGGTAGGCGGCGGCCGCGTTGGCGATGAGCGTGTTGCCGCCGTAGGGCGGGACCACGAGGCTGCGCAGCGTGGACACCTTCGGGGGCGTGCGGACGAAGGTGACGTCGGTGTGCCACTGGTTGGCGCGGATGCCCTCGTCGCCGTCGACCGGCAGGATGTGGGGCTGGCCGTCGACGGAGGGGACCGTCGGGTGCGCGGTGGTCAGCTCACCGAAGAGGGAGGCGAAGCGGAGCTGGCCGGCGTCGTCGAGCCGCTGGTCGCGGAAGACGAGCGCCTTGTGTTCCAGGAGCGCGGAGTTGATCTCGGTGACGACGGCGGGGTCGAGGTCGGTGGACAGGTCCACGCCGAGGATCTCGGCGCCGATGCGGCCGCCGATCCTGCGGATGTCGAAGCCGGTGCCGGTGGTCATGTGCGGATGTTCCTTTCAGGAGGTGTCAGGAGGTGATCGGTGAGGTGATCAGTGAGGTGATCGGTGCGGTGATCAGTGCGGAGGTGGTCGGTCGGGAGGTCGTCAGGAGGCGTCGGGCAGGGGGACCGTCGGGGCGGGCGGGCGAACCGGGGTCCGGTCAGCCGGCGGCGGGTACGCGCCAGGAGCTGAGCCGCCGCTCCACGGCCACCAGGAACTGGTTGAAGGCCACACCGATGGCGGAGATCGTGACAATGCCCGCGTACATCTGCGGAATCGCGAAGTTGTACTGCGAGGCGTTGATCAGATAGCCGAGGCCCGCCTTGGCGCCGATCATCTCGGCGGCGACCAGCACCAGGATGGACGCCGCCCCGGCCAGCCGGATGCCGGTGAACATCACCGGCACCGACGCCGGCAGGATGACCTTCTGGAACAACCGGGGCGCGGAGAGGTTCATCGACTTCGCAAGCTTCAGCAAGGTCGGGTCGACGGTGCGGACCGCGCTGATGGTGTTGAGCAGGATCGGCCAGGCGCACGCGTACACCACGATGGAGATCTTCGAGGTCTCGCCGATGCCCAGCAGCAGGACGAACACCGGCAGCAGGGCCAGCGCGGCGGTGTTGCGGAACACCTCCAGCAGCGGGCCGAGGAGGTCGGCGATCGGCCGGTACCAGCCGATCAGCAGACCGAGCGGCACGGCGACGGCCAGGGCGAGACCGAATCCGCTGAAGGAGCGGACCAGACTGGCACGCGCGTTGTCGACGAGTCGGCCGTCGGCCACCAGCCCCCACCAGGCGCGGACGACCTCGCTGAACGGTGGCAGGAAGGTCCGGTCGACCAGGCCGAGCCGGGGCGCGGTCTCCCACAGCAACAGCACAGCCACGATCGCCGCGGACTTGGTCGCCCCGTTCAGCAGCAGGTACGGCAGCCGGCGGGCCGCCCGGCGGACCCGGGTCTCGGAGGAAGGGACTCGGCGCACCTCCGACGGTACGAGGCCAGGCGGCGCGGACACGGCGGGGGACGCGGCGGGGGACACGGGGGAAGGGGCCGGGCCGGGCTCGGCGGTGCTCTTCGAACCCCTCGCCGTGGTCTCGTCGGCGGCCGTGCCGGTTGTGGAACTCATACGGAAGCCTCCTCCTTCTCCAACTGCTGGGCCCTGGCCACCTCGTCGTGCAGAAGCGCCCAGATCTCGTGCCGGTGCCGCGCGAATTCGGGACTGGAGCGGGGGTCGTCCGTCGCCGTACGGGAGCCGAGGTCGACCGGCACGATCTGCTTGATGCGGCCCGGCCTGGACGTCATGACGGCGACGCGCTGTCCCAGGCGGACGGCTTCGTCGATGCCGTGCGTGATGAAGACGACGGTCTTGCCGGTGCGCTGCCAGATGCGCAGCAGCTCGTCCTGCAGCGACTCCCGGGTCTGGGCGTCCAGCGCGGCGAACGGCTCGTCCATCAGCAGCACGTCGGGGTCGTAGGCGAGGCTGCGGGCGATCGCCACCCGCTGCCGCATCCCGCCGGACAGCTCATGCGGATGGCGGTCCTCGAACCCCGTCAGGCCGACCAGATCCAGGAACTCCCGGGCACGCGCGGCCCGTTGGCGCCGGGGGACGCCGGTGGCCTCCAGGCCGAACTCGACGTTGCCCTGTGCCGTGCGCCACGGCAGCAGCGCGTACTGCTGGAACACGATGCCCCGGTCCAGGCCCGGGCCGGTGACGGGTTCGCCGTCCAGCAGGATCCGTCCGCCGGTGGGCCGGGTGAGGCCGCCGAGCAGATCCAGCAGTGTGGACTTTCCGCAGCCGCTGGGACCGACCAGGACGATGAACTCGCCGGCCGCTATCTCCAGATCGATACCGTCAAGGGCGGTGAAACGGGTGCCCTTCCGGTCCCCCCTGTGGTCCTTGACGGTGAATTCCTTCCGTACGCCCTCGAACACGATTTTGGGCGTCGTGGATTGCGTGGTGAATTGGGAGGCGGATGGGACGGTGGATGGGGCGGTGGATTGGGCGGTGGGTTGCGGGGTGGATTGTGTGGTGGAGTCCGGCATGGGATTCAGCTCCCGCTCGTCGGGGCGGAGGAGTCCGCCGAGGGAGTCGGTGCGCCGTCTTCGCCCGCGGCGTTGAATTCATTGGTGTAGAGGTCCGACGGCGTGATCCGGCCCTTCTGGATGTCGCCGCGGTCGGCCAGCCAGTCGATCCACAGCCGGAATTCCTTGTCGGTGATCAGGCCCGCCTTCTCAGCGACGCCGTAGGACTTCCAGTACTTCAAAGGCGCGGTGTCCTCGTTGCGGCCGCGCTTTTTCACGATGTCGGTCATCCGGGCGACGACCTCGTCGCGCGGGGTGGAACGGGACCATTCGATGGCCCGCCCCACGGCGGTGACGAAGGTCCGGGCCGTGTCGGGGTTCTGCTCCAGGAAGCGGTTCGTCATCACGTACGTGCCGGCGCTGAACGTGCCGAGCAACTGGTAGTCGGTGAACAGCGGGCGGATGCCACCGGTGGCCAGTGCCTTGTCGCGCAGGATGTCGCCGAGCACGGCCACATCGATCTGCTTCTGCCGCAGCGACTGCTCGGTGCCGACCGGGGGGACCACGAGGGGTTCGACCTTGCCGATCTCCGCCCGGGACAGACCGCCGCGCTGCAGATAGATGTCGAGCATGGCCTCGGAGTGGGCTCCGAGGGTGTTCATCCCGACCTTCTTGCCGAGCAGGTCCCGGGCGGAGCGGATCGGGCTGTCCTTGAGGACGTAGAAGCCGTTGTAGGCGTACTTGTCGGATCCGTAGTAGCTGATGACGGCCTTGATGGGGGCGTTGCGTGCGGCCAGTTTGACGACCGCGCCGTTGAACGCGCCGCCGAAGTCGACCTGCCCCGTGGCCGCGGACTGGATGTCCTGCGGCCCGCTGATCGTGTTGCCGACCCACTTCAGCCGCACGTCCTCCAGATAGCCGAGATCCTCGGCCAGTTCCGGCAGGGTCACCTGACCCGCCCAGCCCTGGTACCGGAGTGTCTTGGTCTGGCCCTTGCCGGACGTGGCTCCGGTCGCGGCCGTGCCGCAGCTCACCGCCACCGTCGAAAGACCGAGCAGAGTGAGGAACTGACGTCGGGTCGATGCCGTAACAGCCATGGAAGGGTCCTGTTCAGAAAACCGGTCGGGGAAAGGGCAGACGTCGAACGGCGGAAAAGAAGCCTCGGTGAAAACGGCCACGAGGGGCCTGGCGTCCGCGGGAACAACGGCTTGGCGCCGAAGCCGACTGTGAAAGGGAACGAAGGGAGCGAAGGGGACTGTGCCCGTCAGTGAGTGCGGCGGCCGACGGCACAGAGGGTGCCGGCCCGACATCGCGGATCGACGTG
This sequence comes from Streptomyces echinoruber, assembly GCF_014651135.1. GTDB lineage: Bacteria > Actinomycetota > Actinomycetes > Streptomycetales > Streptomycetaceae > Streptomyces > Streptomyces echinoruber. Next base: position 69,474 of record NZ_BMWH01000026.1, on the reverse strand, counting down.
CAGGCGCGCGGCGAGGAACTCGAACTTGCTCACAGCCAAGAGAGTTGCAGCGAAATCCAGCCAGGTCAATGTCGCTTGCGCGGGCGTCTCATATTCTCAACGGCCCGACATGCGAATGAAGCGCGGCGTTCACAATTCTCCGGACGGGCGGCGGCGCGGTGACCGCCGTGTGTGCCGGCCCCGGCCGTCGGCGCAGTGACCGCGCGGCGCAGTGACCGCGCGGCGCGGAGGGCACCCAGGGCGGTGGCCGGGACGCCGGGCAGGAGGCGAAGTATGGTCCCGGTCAGACGGGCAGGAAGCGAAGTACGGTCCCGGTCAGACGGGCAGGACGAACGGAGGGTGGGCGCCGTCGAGGAAGTAGTGTCCGACGTCGCGGAGCCGGTGGGCGACGGGCTCGTACAGGGTGTGGGTTCGGGCGTTGCGCCAGAACCGGTCGAAGCCCAGCCGCGCGGAGGCGGAGCGGGCACCGACGATTTCCAGGGCGCGGGTGGTGGACTCCTGCGCCGCCCTGGCCGCGGCGGTTTCGGCCATGGCCACGAGGGCGGAGATGTCCGCGGACTCGTCGTAGGTGAGGTCTTCGCCGCGCTCCAGCCCGTCCCGCACGGCTTCCAGCGCCTGATCGGTGAGTGCCGACGCGGAGCGGGTGAGGACGGTGAGTTCGCCGTAGGCGGTCTGTACGTGCGGGTCGTGCGGGGTACCGGCCGGCCAGGCGGGGTGCCAGGGTGCGTGGCCCGTCCTGCTGAACTCACGGGCTTCGGCGAGCACTCCCTCGGCCATGCCGAGGAGGAGCTGGGCGGAGAAGAGACGCCCGACCGGAGATGCCAGGGCGGTCCGGGGCGACAGCAGGTCCTCGTCCGCGGACAGGGAGCCGAGCACGTCGTCGGCAGCCACCAGTACGTTGTCGAACTCCACGCTGCCGCCGGCCGCGAGCCGCTGGCCGAAGGTGTCGGCGTCGCCGTCGATCGTCACACCGCGATGGCCCGGATCCACCACGACGGCGAGTGGTTCACCCGTGTCCTCCCGCACGGCGCGCACGGCGAGACGGTCGGCGACCAAGACCCCGGTGGTATAGCTCTGCCGACCGTCGAGCACCAGTCCCCTGGAGGTTCTGGTCAGTGTCAGAGGCGGCTCCTGACGTGCGAAACCACCGCCCCAGCACCACTCCTCGGCCGCGGACCGCTCCTCGATCCGCGCGGCGGGAGCGGGCTCGGCGAAGAACCGGGCGCTCCACGACAGGAAGTAGTGGGAGCCGAGCAGTTGACCGATCGCGCCGTCGGCCGCGGCGATCTCCCGGACGACGGCGTAAGCCGTCAGCCAGTCCGCGCCGTCTTCCCGGGACCCGGCCGGCATCCGGAGCGTCAGCAGCCCCGCCTCGCGCAGCCGGGACACCTCGTCGAACGGTGCCTTGCCCGCCTGGTCCCTGGTCACTGTGTCCGTGGCCAGGTCGTCCGCCGCCTCGCGGGCCACGCGCAGCCAGTGCGCTCGGCCGGGTCCGGTCCGGTCGGACGGCGGGGTGGGGCGGGACGGCGCGGAGGCAAGGCCCATGGAAGTGGTCTCCTCAGGATCGGCCGCAGAGCGCGGCGCCGGGGCTCTGCTGCTGGTCGGGCACGTATTTGTAGCCCACGCGCCGGACGGTGACGATCCGGTGCCGGTGGGCCTCGCCCAGCTTGCGGCGCAGGCGGGCGATGTGGACGTCCACGGTGCGGCCGTCGCCGATGTGGTCGTAGCCCCAGACGGCGGCCATCAGCCGATCGCGCGACTGCGCGTGGTGGGGACGCTGAACGAGATGCGCCAGCAGCTCGAACTCCAGGTGAATCAGGTCGAGTTCACGCCTTTCCACTTCGGCGGCACGGCGTGCGGGATCGATGCGGACGACGTCATGCGCGACAGCAGGCGGCACTGACGACGTGACCGAAGTCGACATGCCGACGACGAACGAGTCGTTGCTGTTCACGGGACATGGTCATCATGCTGCGCACCCCCGGTGAACGCCGTCAAGGTTTCCCTAGTAATTCCATAGGAAAAGTAGGGAAGGTCTCACACTCCGAGAGACCGGTCGTCCACCGAAGACGTTGCCGTCTCGGCCTCGGTGGCGCTCAGGGCGCGCAGGAGCGCGCGGGCGACCCGTCGTTCCGGTGGAAGACCGGCGCGTCGGTGCGAGGGCGGGCGAAAGCGGCGACGATCCGGCTGTTGGTGGGGCGCCGAGGGCGATGCGGCGATGGGCTCCAGCAGGCCCGTGGCGCGCGGGCCCGCGCCGACGACCGGAACGGCCGTGGAACGTGTGCTCACCGGTCACCGCCGGTCGCCGGGCGGGAGTCGGCGGCGGTCACAGGGCCCGGGCCGCATACGCCCTGACGTCCGCGTCCGGGTCCGTCGTCGCCGTGGCCAGGGCCGCTCGGGCGTCCTCGGTGGCGCGGTGCCGGGTCAGTGCCGTCACGGCGGCCTTGCGGACGTCGGCGTTCGGGTCGGCGAGGGCCTTGGCGAGGGCGGGTACGGCGAGGCCGGGAGCCGCGCGGGAGAGGGCGGTGGCGGCCCCTGCCCGGACCTGCCAGGCCGGGTCGGACAGGGCTGCCCGCGCGCGTGCGGCCAGGGGTGCCGGGCAGCCGGCCGTGCCCAGTGCCTCATAGGCGGCCGCACGCACCAGAGCGTCGGGATCGTCGACGAGCGCGGTGAGGGCCGAAAGGACCGTGCCGGGTCCGGGGCCGGCCGGCGTGGTGCCGCCGGGCCGTTCCGCGGTCACGGTGGCCAGGGCCTTGGCCAGGGTGACGCGGACCTCGCGGGACGGATCGGCGGTCGCCGCGCGGGCCAGCTCCCCGGCGGCGTCGACCGACACGAGTGCGCGCACGGCCGCGAGACGCACGGCGATGTCCGCGTCCGACAGGGAGCTGGTGAACAGCCCGGTGTCACCGAGGCGCAGGACACGCAGGACGTCGAGCGCGGCGGCACGGGCGACGGGGTCGGCTTCGGACAGGGCGGCGACGAGGCCGTCGCGCAAGGCCGGTTCGGGGTCCAGCGTCTCGACCAGTTCGCGCAGCGAGGCGGCCGCGGCGGCGCGGACGCCGGCGTCGGGGTCGGCGAGCCTGGCGGCCAGTGCCGGTCCGGTGCCCGGCGGCACCGTTTCCGTCAGCACGGTGACGGCCGTTCGGCGAACGGTGGGCTCGGGATCGGTCAGGTAGGGGGCGAGGGCGGAGAGTTGGGGCTGGTCCTCCGCGAGGGAGAGGAGTGCGAGCAGACGCGGTGTGTCCGGCGTGCCCGTGCCGGTACCGGGGCGGGCGGTCGTCTCGGCCGGGGCCGGCTCCTGCCGGATCGCCACCGGTGCCGCTTCCCGGGCCCCCGCGGTCGCCACCTGTTCCGGGTGGACCTCGCCGAGGTGGCGGGAGGGCCCGCCGACCGCGGTGAAGCCGTCGACCGGGACCAGATAGGGAGCCACGGGACGCGCCGTGAACTCCATCGCACCGGTGGGGGACTTGCGCAGATCGAGGTGATGGAACCAGGACGCGTCGTCCCGGCGGGGGTGGTCGAGGCGGTCGTGGTAGAGGCCCCAGCGGGACTCCGTGCGGGCCAGGGAGGCCCGCGCGGCCATCTCCGCGCAGTCGCGGATGAAGGTCACCTCCGCGCAGCGCATCAGCTCGTGCGGGGTGCGGGCGCCCATCGCGGCGATGTCGGCGCGCATCCGCTCGAACGCCTCCAGGGCCAGCGACAGCCGGGCGCCGGACTTCGGCGGGGCCACGTAGTCGTTCACGAAGCGGCGCAGCTTGTACTCGACCTGGGGCTGTGGCGGGCCGTCGGGGTTGCGCAGCGGGCGGTAGATCAGCTCGTGCGCCTCCTGGAGCTGGTCGAGGGGCAACTCCCCTTGGTACGGCGTGTACCGGGCGGCGTCCGCGCCCGCGAGGTCCCCGAAGACGAACGCGCCGATCATGTAGTTGTGCGGGACACAGGCCAGGTCCCCGGCGGCGTACAGGCGGGGGAGGGCCGTCCGGGCGTGGTCGTCGACCCGTACTCCCGAGGCCGAGTGGCCGCCGCACAGGCCGATCTCGGAGATGTGCATCTCCACGTCGTGGGTGCGGTAGTCGTGGCCGCGGCCCGCGTGGAAGGTGCCGCGGGTCGGGCGCTCCGTCGAGTGCAGGATCGACTCCAGGGCCGAGATCGACTCCTCCGGCAGATGGCTCAGCTTCAAGTACACCGGGCCCCGGTCACTGGCCACCTCGGCCGCGAACTCGGCCATCATCTGACCGGACCAGTAGTCGGAGTCGACGAAGCGTTCGCCGTGCCGGTTGACCTGGTAGCCGCCGAAGGGGTTGGCGACGTAGGCGCAGGCCGGACCGTTGTAGTCCTTGATGAGCGGGTTGATCTGGAAGCACTCGATGCCGGTGAGCTCGGCGCCCGCGTGGTAGGCCATGGCGTAGCCGTCACCCGCGTTCGTCGGGTTCTCGTACGTGCCGTACAGATAGCCGGAGGCGGGCAGACCGAGGCGGCCGCAGGCACCGGTCGCGAGGATCACCGCGCCCGCGCGGACGGTGACGAAGGCGCCCGTGCGGGTGTAGAAGCCCACCGCGCCCACGGCACGCCCCCGCGCCGTGAGCACGCGTACCGGCATCACCCGGTTCTCGATCCGGATCCGCTCCCGCATCTCGCGCCGCCGAAGCTGCCGGTACAGGACCTTCTTGACGTCCTTGCCCTCCGGCATCGGCAGCACGTAGGAGCCGGAACGGTGGACCTGGCGGACCGCGTACGCGCCGTGCTCGTCCTTCTCGAACTTCACCCCGTACGACTCCAGCCGCCGCACCATGGCGAAGCCGCGGGTGGCGGTCTGACGGACGGTGGACTGGTCGACGATGCCGTCATTGGCGCGGGTGATCTCGGCGACGTAGTCGTCGGGTTCGGCGCGGCCGGGGACGACCGCGTTGTTGACGCCGTCCATGCCCATGGCCAGCGCGCCGGAGTGGCGTACGTGCGCCTTCTCCAGCAGCAGGACGTCCGCACCGTGCTCCGCGGCGGTCAGGGCCGCCATGGTGCCGGCCGTGCCGCCGCCGACGACGAGGACGTCGCAGGAGAGTTCCCCGGCGTCGGTGAGGGCCGGGATCTGCAGGGGGATGTCCACCAGGGTGCCTTTCAAGAACCGAGTGACGTGAGGACTTCGCGCCGCAGGGCGACATGCGCCGGATCGTCGTGGGCGGCGCGCTCGCGCGGGCGCGGCACGTCCCGTACGGCGATGAGGCGGCCCGCGCCCAGCAGGGCCACGCGGTCGCCGAGGAAGAGGGCCTCGTCCACGTCGTGGGTGACGAAGACGACGGTGGCGCCCGTGCCGCGCAGCACCTCCACCAGCAGATCCTGCATACCGGCGCGGGTCTGGGCGTCGAGGGCGCCGAACGGTTCGTCCATCAGGACGGCACGGGGACCGGCGGCCAGGGCGCGGGCCAGTTGCGCGCGCTGACGCTGGCCACCGGAGACGTGGTGCGGCCGGCACCGGGCGTGCTCGGCGAGTCCGACCCGGCCGAGCCACGCCTCGGCCCGGGTACGGCGCTCGGCGCGGGGCAACGCCTTGATGGCGAGGGGCAGTTCGACGTTCCCGCGCAGGGTGCGCCAGGGGAGCAGAGCGTCCTCCTGAAAGACGAGGGCGCGTTCGGCGGACGGGCCGGTCAGGGGACGTCCGTCCTGCGTGATCTCCCCGGAGAGCAGGGGCAGAAGGCCGGCCAGGGTGCGCAGAAGGGTCGACTTGCCGCAGCCGGAGGAGCCCACGACGGTCAGGATCTCCCCGGGGGCCACATCAAGGTCCACCTGGTCCAGCACGAGCGCGCCGGGACGTCCGAGAGCGGCGTCGTACAGGGTGAGGCGGGTGCCGGCGCGGGATGGTGAAAGGACGTCAGACGAGCTGGTCATGGGGCAGGTCCTCCTTGGGCCCGGGGCCGGCCGGTGCGGGCGTGGGGCCGGCCGCTGCGGGCGCGGGGGCTTGGTGCGTCCGCCGCGGGACGCGCGCGCCGGGGACGCAGGACGTGCGCGGCAGCCAGCGGGTCAGGCGGCGGCCCAGGAGTTCGACGGCCGCGGAGGTGAGCCGGCCGAGCACGCCGATCGTGACCATGCCGACGAACACGCCGGGGTAGTCGACGACCGTGTAGTCCTGCCAGGTGCGGTAGCCGACCCCGTACTGGCCGGAGATCATCTCGGCCGAGATCACACAGATCCACGACACGCCGATGCCGATGGACAGGCCGCCGAAGATGCCGGGCAGCGCGCCCGGCAGGACGACCGAGCCGAGGATCCGCCACCGGCCGCCGCCCATGGTGCGCACCGCCTCCTCCCACACGGGAGTCAGTGCGCGCACCGCGTGCCGGGTGGAGACCAGGACCGGGAAGAAGGCGGCGGTGAAGGTGATGAAGACGATGCCCTCCTCGTCGGAGGGGAAGAGGAGGATCGCGACGGGGACCAGGGCGATGGCCGGGATCGGGCGGACGACTTCCAGCAGCGGGCCGAGCAGGTCCTCGGCGAGGCGGGAGCGGGCCACGAGCACGCCCACCGCCACGCCCAGGACGGCGGCCACCAGGAAACCGGTGAGGACACGGGTGAGGCTGTCGGTCAGGTCGGTCCAGTAGTCGGGGCCGGACAGCCGGCCGGCGAAGGCGCCGGCCACGTCGGCGACCGTGGGGAACTGCGAGAAGCGCAGCCAGAGATCGATGTCCAGACTGGTCAGGAGCTGCCAGAGGCCGAGAGCGGCCGTGAGGGCGGTCACCCGCAGCGCGTACTGGGCGGCTCGCGGTGCGGTCCGGATCACGCGGCACGCTCCAGGGCGTCGGCGTAGGCGATGACACGAGCCCCGTCGTGCCGGTCGGCGTACGCCTGCGCGGTCGCCGGGGCGACGAACGGCAGCAGCTTGCCGCCGTCTGCCACCCACACCGCCTTGTCGGCGAACCAGGAGGTGCCGGTGGTGGCGTCGGGGACGTAGGCGGCACGGACGGTGTCGCGGTGGGCGGCCACGTACCTCAGCAGTTCGGCGGGCGACTTGAAGGTCCGCGTCCGGGCGGATCCCTTCGGCCACACCTCGCTCGCGGCGGCCGGGGGTGTGGCGGCGAGCTGCTTGGCGTAGGACGCCCCCAGGGCCTTCCTCACGTACCGGTCGTCGACGAAGGAGTCCACGTCCACGTCACCGGTCAGCTTCGCGGACTTCAGGATCGCCACGTCCTGCTTCAGCGCGGAGACGAGCCGGGGTTTGACCGCCGGGCCGAAGGTGGCGATGCCGTGGGCGCCGTTGTAGAGGTAGACGACCTCGGCGGGCAGACCGGTGGCCTCGGCGACCTTCTCGGCGGCGGTGACGGGATGGCCGTTCAGATAGTCGGTGGCCTGCGCCTGGGCCTTGAGGAACGCCTCCAGGACGGCCGGGCGCCGCTCGGCGAAGTCCTCGCGGGCGGTGACACCGTGGAAGGTGGGCAGGTTCAGCCGCGCGCCGTCGTACAACGCCTTCGCCTTGCCCTGGCGGACCAGCAGACCCGGCCAGGCGACGAACTGCGACAGCGCGTCGGCGCTGCCCGCGGCCAGAGCCGAAGCGCCCACCGCGGGCTGCTGGTTGAGCTTCTCGATGTCGTGGCCCGGGTCGATGCCGGCGCGTTGCAGGGCCCGCACGAGCGTGCCGTCGGCGGCGGAGCCGACGCTCGTGGAGATCTTCTTGCCCTTGAGGTCCTTCAGGGAGGTGAGCCGGGAGCCAGGAGCCGTGACGATGGTGTTGAGACCACCGCGCAGGTTGTAGCCGGTGACCGAGACCAGGTGGGTGGGGCGGTTCAGCTGCTTGCCGCGGGCCGCGTTGATGAGCAGCGGGACGTCGCCCATCGAACCGATGTCGATCTTCCCGGCGGTCATCTGGGCGGTGATGGGGGCGCCGGTGGCGTAGTCCTGCCAGACGACCTTGTAGGTGACGCCGTCGCCGAGCGAGGCCAGCTGCTTCTCGAAGTAACCGAGGGAGCGGAGCAGGGTGCCGGCCGTGACCGTGTTGATGGTCCTGGACTGGTAGCCGACGGTGACGGTGACCGTCGAGCCGTTGCCGGCCCCGGCGTCACCGCCGCAGGCGCTGAGCGGGAGCAGAAGGACGAGCGCGGATACCGCGACTGCCGTGCGTTTCATGGTGGTTCGGCCTTTCACCGGAGCAGGTCGAGGGGATCAGCGGAGCAGATAGGGCATGTTGACCGTGACGGCTCCGGTGGGACAGCGGGCCGCGCACGGACCGCAGTACCAGCACTCGTCGACGTGCATGTACGCCTTGCCGCTGCCGGCGTCGATGGCGAGGGAGTCCAGCGGGCACATGTCCACGCAGAGCGTGCAGCCGTCGATGCACTTCGACTCGTCGATGGTCACGGGCACGTCGGCCCGCTGGGGCACCAAAGGCATGGCTTCTCCAGGAATGTCGTGCTGCTGCGGGTCGCGCTGCGGGTCGTGCTGTTGCGGGTCGCGCTGCGGGGAGAGGGCGGTGTCACAGGGAGCGGTGCAGCAGACCGCTCATCGTGATGCGGTCGCCGCGGAAGCGGATGAACTCCAGGTCGACCGGGCGGCCGTCGGCGAGGTGCGTGAGGCGTTCCAGCATCAGCACGGCCGCACCGCGCGGGGCCTGGAGCACGGCGGCGGAATGGGCGTCCGCGTTGACCGCCTCCAGCGTGATGTCGGCGTGTCCCAGGCGGCGGCCGGTGAGGGATTCCAGGAGGCGGAAGACGTCGGTGTTCTCCAGGTCGCAGCCGAGCAGGGCCGTGCCGATGTCCACGGGGATGTAGGTGAGGTCCAGGGACAGGGGAAGACCGTTCAGGCGGCGCAGGCGTTCGATGTAGAGGACGTCGCCGCCGGGCGGGACGCGCAGGCGCTCGGCGACCGGGGCGGGGGCCGGGACCGGGCCCATGGTGCGGACCTCGTTGGTGACGCTGCCGTGTTCGTGCAGGGTCTCCGCGAGCCCCATCAGACGGTCGAGCCCGTGGGGGTACTTCTCGGCGACGACCACCGTGCCGACTCCAGGGAGGCGTTCTACGAGGCCCTCGGCGCGCAGGAGGTCCAGGGCCTGACGGACGGTGTTGCGCGAGGCCCGGTAGTCGGCGGCAAGGGTCGACTCGTGCGGGAGGGTGCCGGCCGGGAAGCCCCCGGTGAGGAGCTGGTGGCGCAGGAGGTCGGCGAGCTGGCGTGCCCGGTCCGCGCGCAGCCGACGCCGCGTGCGCTGGGCGGCGACGGTGGGCGCGCCCTGGCCGGCGTGGTCTCGGATGCGGTCGGTGGGCGGCATGTTCGGAACCATACTGATCCGGTAGGGATAGTGGTGTTGCCGAAGTGTTGCGCCACCTGACGCATCGTTCGACACGTCGTTGACCTGGGCTTTCGACGGGCGGAAGGGAAGATCTGCCAGGAGCGCGGGCACCGCGTGGGAAGACCCGCACCCGTCCGTCCGCCGCGCCGGCCGGGCGCGCGGCCGGCGCCCCGAGGGGCCGGCCCCGCGCGAGGACTTGCCCGCTGTTTCTCCGGTACGGCACGGCGCGTGGTCCGGTACGGCGCGTGGCTCGGCTCGGTGTGTGGCCCGGCACGGCGCGTACTCCTTGCCGGCCGGCGCCGCCGTCGAGGTGGTCCGCGCGCTGCCCGCCGCCCGCGAGACCGGCCGCGCGGCCCGACCGCACCGGCCGGCCCGCGCCTCTCTCACGTGGTGAGACGTCCCGGCGCGGTGGGTGCGGGCCTCTTGACCCGGCTCGGTCGCGGCCTGACACTCCCTTACGGGAAGCCTAGTGAATTGGTAGGGAAGCATGGACGGTGCTGCGCCGGACCTCGGCAGTGACGCCGTCCGTGTCGCGGTCCGGCCGCTGCCCCTGCTGACGTCCCGCCGCCACATCGACCTCGTCCGCGTGTGCAGTGCGGCAAGTTCTCCGTACGGCGGTGGCCCCGCCCCCACCCGCGCCTGACCCTTCCGCGCAACCACCGCGTTCCGGCCGCGCCGAAGCCGTCGCGCGCCGTCGCCGCCGTATGCCCGTGACCGAGCACTCCGAGGGAGACGTATGCCCGCCTCATCCCCGACCGCCGTGCCGTCCTTCCGGAGCAGGATCGGCTGTGACGCGCGCAGCGGTTACTACGCCGTGCCGCACCGCTACCGGCTCCACCTCTCGCCGTCCTGCCCGCACTGTCTGCAGATCGCCGTCACGCACAGCCTGCTCGGCCTCGACGACACCCTCCCGGTGATCCCGCTGCCCAGCGTGCCCGACACCCCGGACGGCGGGTACCTCGCGCTGCGCCCGCTGTACGAGGCCGGTGCGCACCAGCATCCCGGCCCCGCAGCGGCGCCGGTCCTCAGCGACGACTGGACCGGCACGATCGTCAGCAACCACACCCCCGACATCCTGCGGGACCTCGCCCGGCAGTTCGGCGGCCACGGCCCCGATCTCCACCCGCGCGGCGCCGAGGAGGCGATCGAGGCCGTCGGCCGCCTCTGCGAGCAGGGCATCACCGCAACCGCCCAGCGTGCCGGCGAGCCCGGTGGCGACTCGGCCGCACGTGACACCGCCCTGGCCGCCCTCCTGCGCGTGCTGGACGTGCTGGAGCGGCGGCTCGGTTCCCGGGAGCATGTGCTGGGCGGCGAACTCACCCTCGCCGATGTGCAGGTGTGGGTAACGCTGGTGCAGTTGGACACGGTGCACCGCCACCACCTGGACGCCGCCGCCGTGCACCGCATCACCGACCATCCCCGTCTGTGGGCCTACGCACGGCGTTTGACGGGGCATCCCGCCTTCGGTTCCCACCTCGACCTGGACGGCATCGCCCGCAGGCACCACGCCCACTGCCGGGGCGAGGAGGCGGCCGGCGCGGCGGTGCAGATCGTGGACTGGGCGGCGCACGCACGACATGAGGCGGCGGAGCCGGCGCGGCAGTCCGGCTGACCGGGAAAGCCGGAGGCGGGCGCCCAACTTCCGGCGGTTTCACGCGGCTGCGCCCCTGCCTCCACCCTCCGTCCCGCACTGCCGCACAGTGTCCCGCCCGTGGGATGACGGACACCGACACCGCCGGCCCCCTCGACGAGCGGTTCCGGTTCCCCGCGGACCGGGGGAGACGCACCGCGGTGCCACCGGCCGCATCGCCGTGATCGGCGGCGGCGTCCCCGGGCCGGCCTATGCCTGCGAACCGGTCCGCCGAGGAGTGGGGGTGACGGTGTGTGAGCGGGCGGGCGTGAGCGATCCGGCGGCCGCGACCGCGTGAACGCGCGGTGGGCACCGGCGCGCGGGGGCCGGCCGCAACGCGGCGGGCGCAGGGTAGTGTGCCCCGGTGACCACGCATTCGAACACTCCTGCAGGCTGGTACCCGGACCCGTACGGCGCGCCGCGGACGCTCCGTTACTGGGACGGCGCGCAGTGGACCCAGCACACCGGGCCCGACCAGCAGGCGGCCGGCCAGGCGCCGGCCGCCACGGCCCAGGCGGTCCAGCCGGCACAGCCGGCCCCGCAGGCTCCTCCGGCTCCGCAGACACCTCCGGTGCCGCAGCTGCCGCAGCAGGCCGGCCCGGACTCGCGCGTGCAGCGGCAGGTGCGGCAGCAGGCCGGAATCGCCCCGGGCGGCCCCGGCGGCGGCACCCTGTTCACCGAGCCGGTGCTGGTGGTGAACCAGAAGGCCAAGCTGATCGAGCTGACCAACGAGTACTCGGTCATGGACCAGAACGGCCGGCAGCTCGGCTCGGTGGTCCAGGTCGGGCAGAGCGCGCTGAAGAAGATCCTGCGCTTCGTCTCCAGCCTCGACCAGTACATGACCCACAAGCTGGAGATCCGCGACGCCCACGGGCAGCCGGTGCTGCTGCTGACCCGGCCGCGGAAGATCTTCAAGTCGCGGGTGGTCGTGGAGCGGCCGGACGGGCAGCCGGTCGGCGAGATCGTCCAGCAGAACGTCTTCGGCAAGATCAACTTCGCGATGAACGCCGGCGGGCAGCAGGTCGGCGCGATCAAGGCGGAGAACTGGCGGGCGTGGAACTTCGCGATCGTCGACCACGCCGACAACGAGGTCGCCCGGATCACCAAGACCTGGGAGGGCCTGGCCAAGACCCTGTTCACCACCGCCGACAACTACGTCCTGCAGATCCACTACCAGCTTCCCGAGCCCCTGCTGAGCCTGGTCGTGGCGACGGCCCTGACGGTGGACACGGCGCTGAAGCAGGACGCCCGCGGACTGGGCTGAGGGCTTTTCCGGAGGTTTCCGGAGCCTTCGTGGGCTTTCGGGGGCTTTCAGGGCTTTTTGGGAGCGGGCCGGGTCTTGGGAGGGCGGGTCGGGGCTCCGGAGGGTGGGCCGCGGCGTTCCTCCGACGGCCCGTCCCGATGTCCGTCCCGATGTCCGACCCGATGTCCGGCCCGGTGGGCGGACGCGTCCGGCCGGTGCGTCCGCCCACCGGTCACAGCGGAGTGAGCCGCCCCGGCTCCGCCTGCCGGGGCACCAGGGCCGGTTCCGGCGCCGCGGGCGCGGTACGCAGGGCCAGTACCGCCGCCACCGGATGGGTCCCGTCGTCCGGGCCGTCCAGGCTGCCCGGGCTCTGCGAACGCCCCGGACCGTCCGGGCCGTCCGGACCGCCGGGGGCGGTGCGGGTGAGCAGGACGACACCCCAGGACGCCAGCGCGCCGCCCGCCAGCGCCAGCAGCACGCCGGCCGCGCCGCCGCGCAGGCCCTGGCCCAGCAGGGCCAGGCCGATCACCGCGGCGGCCACCGGGTTGGCCAGCGTCACCACCGCCAGCGGCGCGCCGAGGCCGTCCCGGTAGGCGGTCTGCGACAGCAGCAGGCCGCCGGTGGCGAAGGCGGCGACGAGGAGCGCCACGACGACCGCCTCCGCGCTCGGCAGCGTGCCCGAGCGGTCGGTCGCGGCCACCGCCACCGTCTGGGTGAGGGCGGAGGCTATTCCGGAGGCCACGCCGGAGGCGGCCGCGTGCCGCAGCCCCGGCCGGGCGCCCGGCCACGCCAGCCCGCCGACCAGCGCGGCGGTGGCCCCGGCGACGAGCAGCGCCTCCGGCAGGCTCAGCACCCGCTGCGGGGCCGGACCCGACGCCGCGGCCAGCAGCACCGCCAGCCCGGCCAGGGTGAGGGCGGTGCCCCGCCACTCGGCGCCGCCGACCCGCCGCCCGGCGGCCCGCGCGCCCAGCGGCACGGCCGCGACCAGCGTCAGGGCGCCGAGCGGCTGGACGACGGTGAGCGGGCCGTACGCCAGGGCCACCACGTGCAGCAGGGCCGCGCCGGCGTTCAGGGCGACCGCCCACCACCAGGCGCCGCGGGCCAGCAGCCGCAGCACGCCCGCCCCGGGGCTGCGGGCGGCGAGCCGCTCCTGGGCGACGGCCGCGGCGGCGTACGCCACCGCCGAGAGCACCGACAGCAGCACGGCGACGAGAGCGGCGCTCATCGGCCCGCCCCCACCAACGCGTCGTCCCCGGCCGGCGCGGACCGCCGCGCGCCGCGTCCGGCCGTCGCCGTGCCCCGTACCGGCGTCGGCCGGGGCATCACGGCCAGCGCCGGCCCGAGCAGGGCGGCCGCGACGACGGCGTCCAGCCAGTAGTGGTTGGCCGTGCCCACGATCACCAGCAGCGTCAGCAGCGGGTGCAGCAGCCACAGCCACCGCCACCGCGACCGGGTGGCCGCCACCAGGGCGATCGCCACCATCAGCGCCCACCCGAAGTGCAGCGAGGGCATCGCCGCGAACTGGTTGGACAGGTGGTCGGTGCGCGGCGGGCCGTACACCGAGGGCCCGTACACGCGGCCGGTGTCCACCAGGTGGGCCGCGGCCAGCATGCGCGGCGGGGCCAGCGGAAACGCCAGGTGCAGCACGAGCGCGGCCCCGGTGACCGCGGCCAGCACCCGGCGCACCCGGACGTAGTGCGCGGGGCGTCGCAGGTACAGCCAGACCAGCAGGGCGGCGGTGGCCGGGAAGTGGACGGTGGCGTAGTAGACGTTGGCGGCGTGCACGAGGACGTCGGTGTGCAGCAGCGGGGACTGCACCGTGCCCTCGCCGGGCAGGTGGAGGGCGCGTTCCAGGTGCCACACCCGGTGGGCGTTGCGGAACGCCTCGCCGGTGTGGTCCGCGACCAGTTGGCGGCCGAGCTTGTAGACGAGGAACAGCCCCGCGACGAGCAGCAGTTCGCGGAGCAAGGGAGGCCGCGCGGCCTCGCGGACCAGGGGCGGCCGCGCGGCCGCGGCGCGTGCCCCGATCGAGGCGCGTGCCCTGGTCGCGGCGTGCGTCCCGGCCGAGGCTTGTGGCTCCGCGGGTCCGGTGGGCCTTCCCGCGGGCTCGGTTCGCGCCTTCATCCCCCGGTCCCTTCGCCGACGTGTGGGTGTGGTGCTGGTGTGCCGCCAGGTGAGACCCCGGCGGCCACCGGAAGTCATCGATACGCTCGCGTACCGGTACGCCAGTGTACCGATACGCTCCCGTACCGGTACACTGGCGTACCGACAGCGTGGGTCACACTGGAGAAGGGCACCCGGGCGTGCCGGACCACCCCTGCGGCCGCCCCCGGACAAGGAGACGAACGATGACGTCGCAGGCCGCGGACCGACCGGACACGGTCGGCGCCTCGCGCCGCTCCAAGATCACGCCCGAGCGTGAGCAGGAGTTCTTCGACGCCGTCCTCGAGCAGATCCGCGAGGGCGGCTACGACGCCGTCACCATGGAGGGCATCGCGGCCAGCACCCGGTGCAGCAAGTCCACGCTCTACCGGCAGTGGCGCACCAAGCCGCAGTTCGTCGCCGCGGCGCTGCGCGCCCGCCGCCGGGCGCGCGTGGCCGGCATCGACACCGGCTCGCTCGCCGAGGACCTGCGGCAGGCCGCCCGCGCGGTGGGGGAGTGGTCCAACAAGGACACCCGGCTGCACCAGGCCCTCGCGCACGCCGTGACGCAGGACCGGGAACTCGCCTGCGCGGTGCGCGAGGCGATCGTCGAACCGGAGCTGGAGGCGCTGCGGGAGATCCTGCGCCGCGGGGTCGAGCGCGGCGAGGTCCCCGCCGGACATCCCGCGCTGGAGTACGTGCCCGCACAGCTCCTCGGGGTGCTGCGGGTGCGGCCGGTGCTGGAGGGGACGTACGCCGACCCGGACTACATGGTCCGATTCGTGGAGGCCGCCGTGCTGCCGGCGCTCGGCCTGGCCCGAGGACCCAGGCCGCCGTCCAGGGGATGACGGGACGGTGACCTGTCCGCGCCGCACCGTGGGGACGGGGGCGGCGCGCACCCCGGCCGGGTGGGGCTCTGCTGGAGCGGAGGGGCGCCCTACCCGGCCGGCCCGCGGTCCGGCGCGTGGTCCGAGCCGCGGGCCGGCGCGTCAGACGTCCTGCCCGCTGCCCGGGCCGGACGCCGCCCTGATGCCCTCGGTGATGTCGTCGATGAGCGACTGCCTCTGATCGGCGTCGACGCCGAAGCGGACCACGACCAGCTGCCGGGTCTCGGCCGGCGAGGGGAACACCAGCGACTCGACGTAACCGTCGGCGCCCTTGTCGGTGATCGCCTTCCAGCGGACCAGGTAACCCTTCTGCCCGGCCACCGTCACCGGCTTCGAGGCCAGCACCCGGTGCGAGGTGATGCCGCCGTAGGTGTCGCCGCCGTAGGACTCCTTCGCGTTCGCCGCGATGTCCGCCTTGGCGACCTCCTCCGGCGTGCTTCCCTTGGTGCCCAGCGCGAGCGCGGGGGCCGAGTAGGCGCCGCCCTTGGAGCAGGACTTGGAGGTGTCGCCGGGGCACTTGTAGGTGGCGTCGGAGGAGACCTGCGCGCCCACCTGGAGCCGCTGTCCGTACCAGCCGTCGGGTATGGGAAGGCTGATCCCGTCGATCGGGTCGGTGACCGAGCCGCTGCGGATCTTCGGGGCGTCGGACGGGCCGGGCGTCGGCGAGGCGCCGCCGTGGCCGCCGCCGGACTCGCCGCCGGATCCTCCCGGGCCGCCGCGCTGCCCCCCGAACGGCCCGCCCTGGCCCTGCCGGGACCCGGCCCGGGCGGTGCCGCCGTCGTCCCGGGCCAGCGCCCACACGCCCACGCCGACACTGGCCAGCACGGCCACCGCCGCCGTGACGGCGACGCCCGTGCGCAGGCCCGTGCGCGACGCCGCGGCCGGCGGCTGCGCCGGGTACGCCGGATACGCCGGATACGCCGGGTACGGCGGGTGGACCGGGTACGCCCCCGCGGCCGGCGGCACGGCCCCGCCGCCCGTCGGCACCGTGCCCCCCGCGGGCGGCGGGGGCCCCGCCGGCGGCTGCGGCGGCGGGGCCCACACGTCGGCCGAACCGGCGGGACGGGTCCGCTCCGTCCAGGCCCTGCCGTCCCACCAGCGCTCGGTGGCGGGACCGTCACTTGTCTGCCCGGGGTCGGGGTACCAGCCGGGAGGAGTCACCTGCGTCATGCCCCCACCGTATGAGCCCTCTGTGAAAGCCGGATGAGAGGGCCCGGCCACCACGGTTGCCGACGGCCGTCGCGTCCACCGCCGGGCCGGGATGCCACCGCCCCGGCCGCCCGCGGCCCCGAACCCGCCGCGCCCCCGCCGCCGCCCCCCCCCGCGCCACCCTCCCAAGTACGCCGCCGGAACGCGCCGTTGACTCCGCCGGGGCTTGGCGGCACTGGTCGTGGCACCGGAGCGTCGTGCGGACGCGCCCCCCTGTCACCCGTGACGGCAACGGGTGGCCGGAGCGGGCGCCACGGGGGCGGACGGGCGGCTAGGCTCGACGTCTGTACGTCGTTCGGGCGACTCGGGGAGGTAGCGGGATGACGGAGGCACGGCCGGCCGCGGCCGGCCCGGCTTCCCTGTGGGAGCGCGACGAGGAGCTCGCCGCTCTGGCGGAGGCGGTCGACACCCTGTGCGCGGACCGCTCCTCCCCGGGAGGCCTGCTGGTGTTCAGCGGCGAGTCGGGCGTCGGCAAGACCGCGCTGCTGACCGAGGCCCGCCGCATCGCCGAGGCCCGCGGCTGCACGGTGTGGTCGGCCCGCGGCGGCGAGACCCTGAAGTCCGTGCCGTTCAACGTCTTACGGCAGCTGCTGCAGCCCGCGCTCCTCACCCTGCTGCCCGAGGAGGCCCGCGAGTACCTCGGCGGCTGGTACGACATCGCCGGCCCCGCCCTCGGCCTGGCGGAGCCCGGCGAGCGGCAGGCCGACCCGCGGCACGTGTGCGACGGACTGGTCGCCGCGGTGCGCCGGCTGGCCCGCCGCGAGTGGCCGCTGGTGCTGCTGGTGGACGACGCCCACTGGGCCGACCAGGAGACACTGCGCTGGCTGGCCGCGTTCGCCGAACGCCTGGAGGACCTGTCCGTCCTCGTCGTCATAGCCCGCCGGCCCGGTGAGGAGGGCGGGGACGGCGCCCGGCTGCTGGACGCCGTGGCCGCCGCGGCCCGCCCGGTCGGCACCCTCAGCGCGCTCACCCCAAAGGCCACCGCCGGCCTGACCCGCGCCACGCTGGGCGCCCACGCGGACGACCCGTTCTGCCGCGAGGTGTGGGCCGTCACCGCCGGCAACCCCTACGACACCGTCGAACTCCTCGCCAAGGTCCGCGACAGCGAGCTCGAACCCGTCGAGGCGCACGCCGGCGAGCTGCGCGCGCTGAACCGGGCGGCCCGCGGCGGCGGCCTCGTCGCCCGCCTGGAGGAGCTCGGCATGGACGCCACCCGCTTCGCGTGGGCCGCCGCCATCCTCGGCGCCGACATCACCGTCGACCTCGTCGCGCAGCTCGCCACCATGGACCGGGACCGCGCCGTGCGCTGCGCCGGACTGCTGCGCCGCGCCCGCATCCTCACCGACCCCGACCCCGCCGAGGCCCCGCGCGCGGACGGCGAGCTGGAGTTCGTGCACCCGCTCATCGCCACCGCCGTCTACAACTCCATCCCCGACGCGCTGCGCCGCGCCATGCACGGCATCGCCGCCCAGCTCGTCACCGACTCCGGGCGCGGCGCGGCCGCCGCCTCCCGGCACCTGCTGGAGGTGTATCCGGACGACGACCAGGAGCTGGTCGACCAGTTGCGCGAGGCCGCCCGTGAACACCTCGCCGTCGGCGCGCCCGACGCCGCCCGCCGCTGCCTGGAACGCGCCCTGGAGGAGCCGCCCCGGCCCGAGGTGCACGCCCGCGTCCTGTACGAACTCGGCTGCGCCACGCTGCTGACCGCGCCCGCCACCACCATCGGCCACCTGCGCACCGCGCTGAGCATGCCCGGACTGGACGGCGACACCCGCGTGGACGCCGTGTGGCGCCTGTCGCAGGCCCTGCTCCACAACAACCAGCTGGAGGAGGCCGTCCGCACCGTCGAGGCGGAGGCCGCGCGCCTGGAACCGGGCCCGGCGCGGATGCGACTGCAGGCCGTGCGCTTCATGTGGGAGGGCATCCACGCCGGCGAGGACCCGTCCCTGGGCCGCTCCCGGCGGCTCGCCGAACTCGCCCGGCACTGCACCGGCCGCGACAACGCCGAACGGGCGCTGCTGATCCTGCGCGCCTTCGACGCCCTGTGCCGCGGCGAGAACGCCGAGGAAGTCGTCGAACTGTGCGACCGCGCCCTCGTCAACGGCCGGCTCGCGCCCGGCCTCGGCTGGACCGACACCGAGTGGGGCGTCGAACTGCCGCTGATGCTGGCCAGCTCCTACGCCTGCACCGACCGGCTGGACCGCGCCGAGAGCCTGCTCAACGAGGCCGTGCGCGTCTACGAGAAGGCCGGCTGGAGCGGCGGCCACCTCGCCCTGGCCCACGCCTACCTCGGCCTCGGGCACCGCCGGCGCGGCCGGCTGAAGGAGGCCGAGGCCGCGCTGCGCACCTCGCTGCGGCTGGCAGAGAGAGTCGGGCGCGGACTGCCCCTGTACTGGTCCGCCACCTGCAACCTCGTCGACACGCTGCTGGCCCGCGGCCATGTCGAGGAGGCCTGGTCGGTGGCCGAGCAGTACGGGTTCGCACCGCCGTACCCGGCCACCATCGTGCTGCCCGACATCCGCTCGGTGCGCGGCCGGCTGCTGCTCGCCGTGGGCCGCACCGAGGAAGGCGTCAACGAACTGGAGGCGGCCGAGAAGGCGGCCGCGGCGCGCGGCGGCCACAACCCGGTCCTCGCCCCGTGGGCGGTCGACCTCGCCCGCGCGCTGGCCGCCGTGGACCCGGCCCGCGCCGCCCGGCTCGCCACCGAGGCGCGCCGGACGGCCGAGCGCTTCGGCACCGACACGGCCATCGGCGAGGCCCTGCGCTGCGCCGCCGCGCTGGAGACCGGCCGCCGTGCCGTCCGGCTCGCCGAGCAGGCCGTCGCCTACCTGGAGGCCTCGCCCTGCCAGTACGAGCACGCCGCCGCCCGCGTCGAGTACGGCATCGCCGCCCGCTCCGCCCCCGAACTGCGCCGCGCCCTCGACCTCGCCCGCGCCTGCGGCGCGGACGGCCTGGTGGCCCGCGCGCAGCAGGCCCTGGCGGCGGAGGGCGGACCGCGCTAGGCGGGACGGCGCCGCCGCGACGGCGCCCGGGGGCCTTCCGCGCGTTTCCCGTGCCGCCGGCCGGCCCTTCCCGCGCGTTTCCCGTGCTGCCGGTCGGCCCTTCCCGCGCGTTTCCCGTGCTGCCGGTCGGTCCTTCCGTGCGTCTCCCGCGCCACCGGTCGGCCCGGTGCGGGCCTGTCGTGCCGTCGGCGGCCTCCCGCTCAGCCGCCCAGCAGCCGCTCCGTCACCTCGGCGAGCCGCCGGCGCACCTCGGGGTCGTACGCCGCCTCGTGGGCCCGGGCCGGGCGGGTGCCGTCGAAGTAGCGGCCGGTTCCGCGGTCCTCGGTGGCCAGGGCCAGGACGCCGGGGGCGCCGTCGGCGACGGTGTTCCAGGGCGTGACGCCGGCCTCGCGGACCATGGCGGTGTCCATGTAGGCCGCGGGGTGCAGGACGTTGACCGAGACGCCGATGCCGACGAGTTCCCCGGCGAGGGTGAAGGTGTGGGCGGCGAGGGCGAACTTGCTGCGGCAGTACGCCGACACGCCGCGGTAGCCGCGGGTCAGTTCGACGTCGTCGAAGTCGACGGGCTCCTGCCCGGCCGATCCGACGTTGACGACGCGCGCCGGGGTGTGGGCGCGCAGCACCGGCAGCAGCGCGCGGGTGAGTGCCACCGGCGCCAGGTAGTTGACGGCCAGGCGCAGTTCGTGCCCGTCGGCGCTCTCCTCACGCCCGGAGCCGGGGCCGCCGGCGCCGATGCCCGCGTTGTTGACGAGCACGTCGAGCCCGGGGTGGGCCTCGGCGACCTGCTCGCCGAGCCGGCGCACCTGGGCCGGCTCGGCGAGGTCGGCGGTGAAGCCGTGCGCCGTGCCGTGGGTGCGCAGTTCGGCGACGAGGTGCTCGACACGGCCGGCGTCGCGGCCGTGCGCGAGGACGACGTGCCCGGAGCGGACCAGCTCGAAGGCGACGTACCGGCCGAGGCCGGAGGTGGCGCCGGTGATCAGGACGGTGGACATGTCCTCACCGTAGGCCCGCGCCCCGCCCGGTGGGTGATCCTGCCGGAACCACGACCGGCGGGATCACCCTCACCCGTCCTCACCCGTCCTCACCCGTTCTCATCCGTTCTCCTCCATCCTCATCCGTCCTCGTCCGTCTTCACCCGTCCGTCTCCCCGTCGGATTCCTCGGATTCCTCGGATTCCTCGGATTCCTCGGGTTCCTCGCCGAGCACCCGCTGCGCCACCGCGAACGCGGAGTTGGCCGCGGGCACCCCGCAGTACACGGCGATCTGCAGCAGCACCGCGCCGATCTCCCGGGGCGTCAGCCCGTTGCGCCGGGCCGCCCGCACGTGCAGCGCGAGCTCGTCGTGGTGGCCGTGCGCCACCAGCGCCGTCAGGGTGATCATGCTGCGCTCGCGGCGGGAGAGCGTCGGGTCGGTCCAGATCTCGCCCCACGCGTAGCGGGAGATGAAGTCCTGGAAGCGGGCGGTGAACGGGGTCTGCCGGGCCTGCGCCCCCTCCACGTGCGCGTCGCCCAACACCTCCCGCCGGACCGCGCCATGCCCCGGCGCGTGCCCCCGTCCAGGTGCGCCCGCAGGTCGTGTCCCGGCCGCGGCTCAGGCCGGTGCGAGCATCACCCAGATCTGGCCACGGGCGAAGGTCAACGGCGAACCGTCCGGTGACATGAACCGCGTACCCTGCGCCGCCGTGGTGCGTTGCCACACGGCGTCGAAGGCGCGCCCGTCGCGCAGCACCACCGCCCTGCCCGATCCCACGGACGGCGTGTACGGGCTGTGGTTGTCCAGCGCGTCGTGATACCGGGAGCGGCGCACCTCCACGTACTGGACCCTCCACGTACTGGACGACGACGGTCGCGGGCGCGAGCCGGCCGCCGGTTCGCCGGACGCCGGCCGGGTACCCGGGCCGCATCCCGAGAAGCAGGACGGACCGCGCACGGTCCCGGGCTACGGAGGGAGTGGCACGGATGAAGGCAGTGACCTGGCAGGGCAAGCGGGACGTACGCGTGGAGGACGTGCCGGATCCGAGGATCGAGCAGCCGACGGACGCCGTCATCCGCGTCACCACGGCCGGCCTGTGCGGCTCCGACCTGCACCTGTACGAGGTGCTCACCCCCTTCATGACCCCCGGCGACATCCTCGGCCACGAGCCGATCGGCGTCGTCGAGGAGGTCGGCCCCGAGGTGCCGGACCTGAAGCCCGGCGACCGCGTCGTCGTGCCGTTCCAGATCGCCTGTGGCCACTGCTTCATGTGCGGCAACGGCCTGCCGACCCAGTGTGAGACCACGCAGGTCACCAGCGAGGGCATGGGCGCCGCGCTGTTCGGCTACACCCGCCTGTACGGCCAGGTGCCCGGCGCGCAGGCCGAGTACCTGCGCGTCCCGCACGCCGACTACGGCCCGATCAAGGTGCCCGAGGGCCCGGCGGACGACCGGTTCGTCTACCTCTCCGACGTGCTGCCCACCGCGTGGCAGGCGGTCGCCTACGCCGACGTGCCGCAGGGCGGCAGCGTCGCCGTGCTCGGTCTCGGCCCCATCGGCGACATGGCGTGCCGGATCGCCCGGGCGCGCGGCGCCGAGCGGGTGTTCGGCGTGGACCTGGTCCCGGAGCGGCTGCGCCGGGCCCGGGAGCGGGGCGTGGAGACGTACGACCTGAGGAGCTTCGACCACGAGAAGGAGCTGGTGGCCGCGATCCGCGACCAGACCGACGGCCGCGGCCCCGACGCCGTGATCGACGCGGTCGGCACCGAGGCGCACGGCAGCGCCGCCGCCCGCCTCGCCCAGCAGGCGGCGTCCCTGCTGCCGCGGGCCGTCGGCGCTCCGCTGGCCGAACGGTTCAGCGTCGACCGGCTCGCCGCTCTGCACACCGCGATCGACCTGGTGCGCCGCGGCGGCACCCTCTCGCTCTCCGGCGTCTACGGCGGCATGGCCGACCCGATGCCGATGCTCACGCTGTTCGACAAGCAGATCCAGCTCCGCATGGGCCAGGCCAACGTCCGCCGCTGGACCGGGGAGATCCTGCCCTACCTGACGGACGAGGACCCGCTCGGCGTCGACGACTTCGCCACCCACCGGCTGCCGCTGGCGGAGGCGCCGCACGCGTACGAGATGTTCCAGCGCAAGCAGGACGGCGCGGTGAAGGTGCTGCTCAAGCCCTGAGCCGGGAGCCCGGCTGCGCGGGAGGTCCGGCTGCGCGGGAGGAGCGGCGGCGCGGGAGGTCCGGCGGCACGGGACCCGGGTGCCCTGTCGCCCCGCCGAACGTCCGGCGGGGCGACAGGGCACCGAGGAAGCCGGGGGCGTCCCGGACGGACGGAGAAGGCCCCGTGATCGGATGAGAGCGCTCTCTACCGGTCGTCGCGGCCGGGCTATGCTGATCCACAGCCGCCGGGGAGGAGAGCGGAAGTGACCGAGACAGCGTCGCGACCCACGCTGGAGGCCGTGGCTGCCCGGGCGGG
This sequence comes from Streptomyces echinoruber, assembly GCF_014651135.1. GTDB lineage: Bacteria > Actinomycetota > Actinomycetes > Streptomycetales > Streptomycetaceae > Streptomyces > Streptomyces echinoruber. The sequence goes on along the minus strand of NZ_BMWH01000026.1, from coordinate 46,651 downwards.
CGTCTCCCGGGCCACCGTGTCCCGCGTCGTCAACGGTGGGGAGGGCGTCCGCGAACCGCTCGCCGAGCGGGTCCGGCGCGCCGTCGCGGAGCTCGGTTACGTGCCCAACCAGGCCGCCCGCAGCCTGGTGACGAAACGGCACGACGCCGTGGCCGTCGTCGTCGCGGAACCGGAGAGCCGCGTCTTCGCCGACCCCTTCTTCGCGCTGCAGCTGCGCGGCATCAGCAAGGAGCTGACGGCCCACGACACGCAGCTGGTGCTGCTGCTCACCGAGGGCCGCGAGGACCACGCCCGGGTCGGCCGCTACCTCGCCGGCGGGCACGTCGACGGCGCGCTCGTCTTCTCACTGCACTTCGACGACCCGCTGCCCGGCCTGATCCAGCGGGCCGGCATGCCGGTCGTCTTCGGCGGACGGCCCGGCTGGAGCGACGGCACCGACGAGGTGGTGTACGTCGACAGCGACAACCGGGGCGGCGCCCGCCGGGCCGTGCGGCACCTCGTCGGCCTCGGCCGCGGTCGCGTCGGGCACATCACCGGCGCCCTCGACCAGACCTCCGCGGTGGACCGGCTGGAGGGCTACCGGGACGTCCTGCCCGACGCCGACCCCGCTCTGGTCGCCGAGGGCGACTTCACCCCGGCCGGCGGGGAGCGCGCGATGCGCGAACTCCTCGACCGCTGCCCCGGCCTGGACGCCGTCTTCGCCGCCAACGACCTCACCGCCTCCGGCGCCCTGCGCGTGCTGCGCGAGCGCGGGCTGCGGGTGCCGGACGACATCGCCGTGGTCGGCTTCGACGACATGCTCCCGCTCGCCGAGCAGACCGACCCGCCGCTGACCACCGTCCGCCAGGACATCGAGGAGATGGGCCGCCTCATGGCCCGCCTCCTCCTCGACCGCCTGGACCGCCGCCCGGCGGACGGCACGGCGGCGGACCCGCCGTCCGGCGTGGTGCTGCCGACGACGCTGGTACGGCGCGCGTCCGCCTGAACCCGTACCGGCCCGGGGCCTGGACCTGTACCGGCTCGGGTCCTGAACCTGTACCGGCCCGGGTACGGGCCCGGCCGCCGACCGGTCCCGCGCCGCGCCGCCGTCTCAGGTCTGCCTCAGGTCTGCGGCGGGACGCTCCTGATCACCGCGAAGCGGGCGCCGTAGGGGTCGGTGAGGCGGGCGATGCGGCCGACGCCCTCGACGTCCGTGGCGGGCACCCGGACGGTGCCGCCGTACTCCTGGGCCCTGGCCACGGCCTCGTCGGTGTCCGGCACCTCGAAGTACGGCAGCCAGTACGGGGCGGACTCCCGCGCGGGGTCGTCGGAGAGCGGCACGACCCCGCCGAACATGGCTTCCTCGCCGCCCTCGGCGGGGTTGACGCAGGTGTAGGTGCCGCCCGGGAAGGGCGCCGCGGAGGTCTCCCAGCCGAGCACGGAGTGGTAGAACGCGGCGGCCGCGGCGATGTCCGGGGTGTAGAGCTCCACCCAGCACAGCGAGCCGGTCTCGTTCGCGATCTGCAGGCCGCGGGTCCGCCCCGGCTGCCAGATCCCGAACGGCGCGCCCGCCCGGTCGGCGAGGAGGGCCACCCGGCCCCGGTCCATCACGTCCACGGGCTGTGTCAGGACACGGCCGTGCGCCTCCTCGGCGGCCTTGGCGGTGGCCTCGGCGTCCGCGCTCTGGAAGTACACCGTCCAGGAGGGCGGCCCCTGCTCCGGCGCCGTCGGCATGCCGCCCGCGGCGGTCTTGCCGTCCCGCTGGAAGAAGCCGTAGCCTCCGGTCTCCGGCCCGCCCGACTGGAACCGCCAGCCGAAGAGCGCGCCGTAGAACGCGGTGGCGCCCTCGATGTCCGGGGTGCCCAGGTCGACCCAGTTGGGGGAGCCGTTGACGAAACGGGTGGTGAGCATCGTCGCCCTCCTTCGGATGAGGTCCGTCGCCCGCACTGCTGGCTACGACCGAGTCTTCCACCGAGCACTGACAACGGCCCTCGGAGCACCGGCCGCCCGGAGCACCGGCACCCGACGCACGCCTCGGCGCACCGCCTCCTGCGACGCGCCCGCGCACCACGCCCCCCGCCCCGCCCGCCGGCCCCGTTGATCCCGCGTTCAGCGAACGTTTTTCGCTCTCCGGCAGGCTCACGGCATGCGGTACGAGACGATCACGCCCGCCGACGCGGGCTGGCGGCAGCGGGCGCTGTGCGCCCAGACCGGCGCGGACTTCTTCTTCCCGGAGCCGGGCAGTTCGGTCCGGGACGCCAAGCGGATCTGCGGCATGTGCGAGACGCGCGCCGCCTGCCTGGAGTACGCCCTGACCCACGACGAACGCTTCGGCGTGTGGGGCGGCCTGTCGGAGAAGGAGCGGCAGCGGCTCCGCCGTACGACGCACTGACCGCACCCGGCCGCACGTGCCCGGCCGCACGTGCCCGCGTCCGGCCCTCCGGCCGCCCGGCGGTCCGGCGGCCGCGCCTTACGCGTACAGCTCCCGCAGCCGCACCGACAGGCACGTCACGCAGCCCTCCAGCTTCTCGAACTCGCCGATGTCGACGACGACCGGCTCGAAACCGAGCCCCGCGAGCAGGTCGGCGGTCTTCGGCGCGCTGGCCGCCATCAGCAGCTTGTCGCCGCCGAGCAGCACCACGTGGCCGCCGGACTCCTCCGGGACCGGCAGGAAGCGCGGGAACAGCGACGGCGTGTCGACCTTCGGGATGTGCCCGACGACGGTGCCGTCGGGCAGCGCGGTCACCGCCGACTTCAGGTGCAGCACCTTGCTGACGGGCACCGCCACCACCCGGGCGCCGAGCGGTTCGAAGGCGGCCCGCAGCTGCTGCACGCCGGCCGCGTTGGTGCGTCCGCCCCGGCCGACGTAGACCGTGTCGCCGATCTTCAGGACGTCGCCGCCGTCCAGCGTGCCCGGCTCCCAGATCCAGTTGACCGAGCAGCCCAGGCGGGCCACCGCCTCCTCCACCCCGGCGGTCTCCGGGCGCCGGGACTCGGCGCCGGGCCGGGTGATCAGCGCCACGTTCCGGTATATCACCACCGTGTCCTCGACGAACACGGCGTCGGGGCAGTCGTCGGCCGGCTCGACCTCGATGGTCTCCCAGCCGTGGGCGCGCAGCGTCGCCACGTACGCCTCCCACTGCTCCAGCGCCCGTTCCACGTCGACCGGCTCCCGTTCGACGTGCGTCACCAGACCTTCGGCGAGGCGCGGACCGGGGCGGCGGACGAGGGCCTTCTTGCTGGGCACGAGAGGGACTCCGTATCGGACGGGACGTGACCGGGCCCGCCGGTGCCCGCGGGCCCGGACCGGCCGGGACCCGCCGGGACTCGCCGGGCACCGGCCGGCGTCATGCGGTTGTCATGCGGTTCCATTCTGGGCGACGGCGCCACGGGCCACGGGACCGCCCCACCGGAGGCTGCCCCACCGGAGGTCGTCCTACCGGAGTTGTCCCATCGGGGGTCGCCCTACCGAAGTCGTCCTACCGGAGGTCCCCCACCACCTCCTCCCGCGTCGTCTCCCGCAGCTCCCCGTCCGCCAGCAGCAGCCACCGCGTGATGCCCGCCGACTGGAGGAACGGCAGGTCGTGACTGGCGACGATCAGGGCGCCCTCGTAGGACTCCAGGGCCGTGGTGAGCTGCCGCACGCTCGCCATGTCCAGGTTGTTGGTCGGCTCGTCCAGCATCAGCAGCTGCGGGGCCGGCTCCGCCAGCATCAGGGCCGCCAGGGCGGCCCGGAAGCGCTCGCCGCCGGAGAGCGTGTCCGCCCTCTGGTCGGCGCGCGCACCCCGGAACAGGAAGCGGGCCAGCCGCGCGCGGATCCGGTTGCCGGTGGCGTCGGGCGCGAAGCGGGCCACGTTCTCGGCGACGGTGAGGTCGCCGTCGAGTACGTCCAGGCGCTGCGGCAGGAACCGCAGCGGCACGTGCGCGTGTGCCTCGCCCGCGACCGGCGCGAGCTGTCCGGCGATGGTGCGCAGCAGCGTCGTCTTGCCCGCGCCGTTGCGCCCGACCAGCGCGATCCGTTCCGGGCCGCGCACGTCCAGGTTCCCGGCCGTGCCCGCGCCGTAGGCCAGGCGGACCTCCCGCAGGGTGAGCACGGTACGGCCGGGCGGCACGGCCGTGTGCGGCAGGTCGACACGGATCTCGTCGTCGTCGCGTACGGCCTCCACCGCCTCCTCGAGCCGCTCCCTGGCCTCGGCGAGCCGCTCCTCGTGCAGGATGCGGTGCTTGCCCGCGGACTCCTGCGCGGCGCGCTTGCGCGCCCCCATGACGATCTTCGGTTCGCGCTTGTTGTCCCACATCTTCTGCCCGTACCGCTTGCGGCGGGCCAGTTTGACCTGGGCGTCGAGCAGTTCGCGCCGCTGCCGGCGCACATCGGCCCCGGCGGCGCGCACCATCCGCTCGGCCGCCTCCTGCTCGGCGGCGAGCTGCTCCTCGTACGCGGCGAAGTTTCCGCCGTAGAACGTGATCTCCCCGCCGCGCAGGTCGGCGATCCGGTCGACGCGGTCGAGGAGCTCGCGGTCGTGGCTGACCACGACCAGTACGCCGGTCCACGCGGAGACGGCGTCGTACAGCCGCCGGCGCGCGTACAGGTCGAGGTTGTTGGTGGGCTCGTCCAGCAGCAGCACGTCCGGCCGGCGCAGCAGCAGCGCGGCCAGGCGCAGCAGCACCGACTCGCCGCCGGACAGCTCGCCGACGGTGCGGTCCAGGCCGACGTGGCCGAGGCCGAGTTCGCCGAGGGTGGCGAGCGCGCGTTCCTCCACGTCCCAGTCGTCGCCGAGGGTCTCGAAGTGCTCGACGGTGGCCTCGCCCGCCTCGATGGCGTGCAGCGCGGCCCGCCGCTCGGCGATGCCGAGGGCCTCGTCGACGCGCAGCGCCGTGTCGAGCGTGACGTTCTGCGGGAGGTGACCGGTCTCGCCGGTCACGCGCACGGTCCCGCCGGACGGGGTCAGCTCCCCGGCGAGCAGTTTCAGCAGGGTCGACTTCCCCGAGCCGTTGACGCCGACGAGCCCGGTGCGGCCGGGGCCGAAGACCACGTCGAGACCGTCGAAGACGGGCGTGCCGTCGGGCCAGGCGAAGGACAGGGCGGTGCAGGTGAGGGAAACGGGCAGGGGTGACATGGGCGCCTCGCGGGTGCTCGGTGCGGTCAGGGGCGGCTGCGTGTCGAGACACCGCGGGGGCGGCGGCCGCCGTGTGAGCCGGGAGCACCGGGGCAGAAGAGGGGCTGAGGCAGGAGAGGAGAAGAACCCGCCGGGCAGAGCCCCGCCGCGAAGGACGGCTCGTACGCCGAGGTCGCACGCCGCGCACACCGCACCGGTGCGCCGGGTGTCTCACGACCTCAGCGGAGCAACGTCCTTCTCCCCTCGACGGCAACAGGACCGCTGTGAACCGTACGAGGGAACCCAGGAGCAGTCAACGCATTAACCGTGAGCCGCCCGCTCACGCGGACCCCGCCCCCGAAGGAGGCCCCGTGCCCGACGGCCCGCTCTCGCTGCCGGCCCGGCTCTACCTGCTGGCCTGGGACACCGCCCGGTGCAGGATCACCGGCGCCGCCCACCTGCACCACCTGGTCCGGGCCGGTGCCCTGACCGAACTCGCCCAGCGGGGCCTGCTCGTCGACGACGACGGCATCGCCACGCCCGTCGGCCTCGACGCCGCCACCGGCGACCCCGTGCTCGACGGGCTGCTGGAGCTGATCCACGAGTCCCGGCCGCGCCGCTGGAAGACCTGGGTGACCCTGCGCGCCCGTTACACCCTGGACGCGGTACGGGAGCAGCTCACGGCGACGGGCCACCTGCGGGCGCGCAGGAAGCGGGTTCTCGGGGTGTTCCCGTCGGTCGACCACGACCTGGCGCGCGTCGCCGTCGTGGACGCGCTGCGTGAGGACGCCCGCCGGATCCTCCTCGGGCCCCTCCCCGTGGCCGAGGTCTCCGACCGGGACGCGGCCCTCGTCGCCCTGGCGGCCGCCGCCGAGCTGCGCACCGTGGTGCCGGCCCGCGACCGGCGCCGGTACCGGGACCGCATAGAGGATCTGACCGAGCGCAGCGGCGCCGCGGCACCCGCCCTGCGCAGGGTCGTGCGGGAGGTGCGCACGGCGATGATCGCCTCCGCGGCGGCGACGGCGTCGTCCGCGGCGGCCACCGGGTGACGGGGGCGCCCGGGAGGGAGCAGCTGGAGAGCGCTCGGGAGGGAGCAGCCGGGGGTGCCCGGGAGAGGACGTCCGAGGGTGCCCGGAAAGGAGCGCCCGGGGGAGTGACGGGAGCGCCGGCGAGGCGGGTGGCGGGAGGGAGCAGGCCGGCCGCGTGCCGCTGGTACCTGGTACTAGTACGCGTCGCGCATCAGTTCCGCCAAATCCTGGTCCAGATCGAGCTGCAGGTGCTCCAGGCCGACGGGCACCAGCGCGTCGGCCGCCCGCAGGAACCGGCGGATCTCACCGGAACGGACGTGCACGACGGCGGTGCCCTCGGGGGCGTGGAACTCCAGGACGGTGCGGTCATAGCCGTACGGCCGCACGCGCACGTCGCCGTGACCCTCCGGTCCCTCCAGGCCCGCGGCGAGCAGCTCGCGGGCGAAGGTCCAGCAGACCTCGACGCCCTCCAGGGTGGCGGCGGCGGGGAAGGTCATGCGGACGGCGAACGGATCGCGCCGGTCGTAGCGCAACGTGGCCGGAATGCTCGCCATCCGCGGCGCGGCGGCGACGAGCCTGGCCTCTACGGGCTGCTCGATGACGGTGGACAACGCCTTGCTCCCTCGTGACGGCTGGACGGACTCCGGGCGGATGGGTCCGGCACTGGAAGAGACGCCGGAACGCGCCCATCCGTGCGCACCACGGGCGAGTGACCTCGGTCACCGCCTTCATGCACGAGAATGTGCCGCGCCCGCGCCGCGCCCGTGCCGTGACGCCCCTCCCGCCCCGCCCCGGCCCGGACACGGCCCGCCGAAGGCGCGTACCCTCGTCCTCGCCATGACGACCACCACGACGACCGCGGACGTGCCCGAGGGCTGGCCCGCGACCGAGGCGGAGGCCCGCGCCGTCCAGGACGAGCTGCGCGCCCGCGTGATCCTCGACGAGCCCGGCCCGCCGCCCGGCACCGGCCGCGTCACCGGCGTCGACGTCGCCTACGACGACGACCGGGACGTCGTCGTGGCCGCGGCCGTCGTCCTGGACGCGGCCACGCTGGAGGTCGTCGCCGAGGCCACCGCCGTCGGGCGGATCTGCTTCCCGTACGTGCCGGGCCTGCTCGCCTTCCGGGAGGTCCCCGCCGTCCTCGCGGCGCTCGGCGCGCTGCCCTGCCCGCCCGGCGTCGTGGTCTGCGACGGCTACGGCCTGGCCCACCCGCGCCGCTTCGGCCTCGCCAGCCACCTCGGTGTCCTCACCGGCCTGCCCACGATCGGCGTGGCCAAGAACCCCTTCACGTTCACCTACGCCGACCCGGCCGCCCCGCGCGGCAGCTCCGCTGCGCTGCTGGCCGGCAGCGAGGAGGTCGGCCGGGCCCTGCGCACCCGCGACGGCGTCAAGCCGGTGTTCGTCTCCGTCGGCCACCGCGTGACCCTGGACAACGCCTGCGCCCACACCCTCGCCCTCACCCCGCGCTACCGCCTGCCGGAGACGACCCGCAGAGCGGACGCCCTGTGCCGCCGGGCGCTTCGGGAGGCGACGGCCCGTCAGGAGCCGACCTCCCGGTAGGACGGCCCGTCAGGAACCGACCTCCCGGTAGGACGGCCCGTCAGGAACCGACCTCCCGGCAGGCGCGGCCGCGCGACCCGACCCTGCGCCGAGCGCCGCTTCCGGGTGAGTACGCCGTCCGGGTACCTGAGGGGTACCTGAGTACCCGTACGGATACGGCCGCCCGGCGCCGCCCGGCAGGGTGGGCCGCATGACGACTCACCGTGCATCCGAGCCCGCCGCCCACCCCGCCCGGTCCGTCGAGCGGGCCGTGACGGGCGCCCTCGTCCTCGCCGTGGCGGCGGGGCTCGCCTGGATCTGCGGGATGGTCTACACGCTGCTGGACTGGTCGCTGTAGCCGCGGCCGGTCACTCCTCCGGAGCCCGGGCCGGTCACTTCTCCGGCACCCGGGCCGGTCACCCCTCCGGAGCCCGGGCCGGTCACTCCTCCAGCACCCGGAAGGTGATCCCCGCCCGGCGCAGCCGCTCGGTCAGCGCCTCGCCCATCGCCACGGCCGTGGTCACCTGCCCGGCCGTCGGCGGCAGTTCGTCGAAGGCGAGGGACAGGGCCGCCTCGGCGAACATCTTGGCCGTCTCGCCGTATCCGGGGTCGCCGCCCGCGACCTCGGTGACCACCCGCCGCCCGCCGCCGGTGCCCACGAAGCGCACGGAGAACCAGCTCTTTGCCCGGCGCTGCGGGTCCGGCCCCTGCCCGGGCGCGAGCCGACCGGACAACCAGCGCCTGACGGGCGGGAGTTGGGCCGCCGCCACGAGCCCGCCGACCGCGACCGTCCCGCCCAGCGCGACGGGCAGGTGCTCGACGGCCGCGTAGTGGCGGTAGCGGAAGTCCGGCCCGTAGCGCGGCAGCGCCCGTGCCGACCGGCGCACGATCTGCGCGTCCACGGTCGGCAGCGGCAGCACCCAGGCGCCGGCCTCCTTCGCGAACCGGGGCACGCCCAGCGGGGTCGACACCTGCCGCTGCGGCAGGCGCGGCTCGTGCCGGGCGCGGTCCCGGGCGGCGTCCCGCATCTGCCGGACGCGGGCGAACTGGCCCAGCGCGGACGCCAGCGTGCCGCCCGAGATGGACCCGCGCGCCCGCACGAACCCCTCGACGCGCAGCGGCACGCCCTCGGGCAGCCGCCGCACCGTGAAGTACACGCCCAAGTCGTGCGGTACGGAGTCGAAGCCGCACGCGTGCAGCAGCCGCGCCCCGGTCTCCCGCGCACGCGTGTCGTGGCGCACGTACACCAGGTCCACGAACTCCGGCTCCCCGGTGAGGTCCAGGTAGTCGGTGCCGGCCTCGGCGCAGGCGGCGACCAGGCCCTCGCCGTGGCGCACGTAGGGGCCGACCGTCGTGGCCACCACGCGCGCCTGCTCGGCGAGGTCACGCAGCGAGCCCGGGTCGGACACGTCCGCCCGCAGCACGCCCACCGCGCCGGGCAGTTCCTCGCGCAGCCGCCCCAGCCTGCGCACGTCGCGGCCGGCGACGGCCCAGCGCGTCCCCTCGGGCGCGTGCGCGGCCAGGTAGGCGGCGGTCAGCCGCCCGACGAAGCCGGTCGCCCCGAACAGCACGATGTCGTACGGGCGCTCCGCCCTGTCCAGCCTGCTCATGACACCCCTCGGTCGCACAGTCCGTGCCGTTGTCGGTGGCCGAGGCTAGCGTGAGGAAGGACGCAGTCCGACCAGACGGTCCGGCCAGACGGCCCGACCGGGACGGTACGGCCCGACCGGCGCGGCTCGGCTGGTGCGGTCCGACGGGCGGTCGGAGGATGGCCGACGGGCAATCGGCGGACGCCCGCCGGGCGGCCGTCAGGACTTGTGCTCACTGGAACACGTTCTTAGCATCGCCAGTGTTACACCACCTGTGTCATGCCGCCCGCCGCACCGACCGCCTCCCGTCCGACCGCTTCCCGCCCGACCCTCTCCGTCCGACCGCCTCCCGCCCGACCCTCTCCGTCCGACCGCCTCCCGCCCGACCCTCTCCGTCCGCCCGCCGCACCACCCGCTTCCTGCCCGAGGGGACCGCCGCATGGCCACCGCGCCGACGCCACCGCACGGCCCGCTCTCCGGTGTGCGCGTGGTCGAGCTGGCCGGCATCGGACCCGGCCCGTTCGCCGCCATGCTGCTGGCCGACCTCGGCGCCGACGTGGTCCGCGTCGACCGGCCCGGCGGACCGGGCCTGGGCGTCGACCCGGCCCACGACGTCACCAACCGCAACAAGCGCTCGGTCGTCGTCGACCTCAAGAGCGAGGACGGGCCCGCCCGCGTCCTCGACCTCGCCGAACGCGCCGACGTCCTCATCGAGGGCTACCGCCCCGGCGTCGCCGAGCGCCTCGGCGTCGGCCCCGGCGCCTGCCACGCCCGCAACCCGCGGCTCGTCTACGGCCGCATGACCGGCTGGGGCCAGGACGGGCCGCTCGCCCCGCGCGCCGGGCACGACATCGCCTACATCGCCCTCACCGGCGCCCTCGGCCTGATCGGCCGGCCCGGTGAACCCCCGCCCCCGCCCGCCAACCTCCTCGGCGACTACGCGGGCGGCGCCCTCTACCTCGTCGTCGGCGTCCTGGCCGCGCTGCACCACGCGCGCGCGACCGGCACCGGCCAGGTCGTCGACGCCGCCATCGTCGACGGCACCGCCCACCTCTCGGCGATGCTGTACGGCATGCTCGCCGCCGGCCACTGGCAGGACCGGCGCGCCGCCAACCTCCTCGACGGCGGCTGCCCCTTCTACGGCACCTACGAGACGGCCGACGGGCGGTACATGGCGGTGGGGGCCCTGGAGCCGGCGTTCTACGACGAGTTCGTCCGCCTGCTCGGCATCGCCGACCGGGCCCCGGACCGTACGGACAGCGCCCGCTGGGGTGAACTGCGCGAGCTGGTCGCGGCCCGGTTCCGCACCCGCACCCGCGCGGAGTGGACGGCCCTGTTCGAGGGCACCGACGCCTGCGTGGCGCCCGTGCTGACCCTGCGCGAGGCGCCGCACCACCCGCACCTGGCGGCCCGCTCCACCTTCACCGACCACGGCGGCCTCACCCAGCCCGCCCCCGCCCCCCGCTTCTCCGCCACCCCCACGGCCGTCCGCCGCGGCCCCGCCCGGCCCGGCGCCGACACCGCGGACGTGGCCCGCGACTGGGACGTGCCCCGGCTCCGGCCGCCGCAGCCCGCGGCGCCCCCGGGCCCGCCGGGCGCTCCGGCACCCCCGGACCCGCCCCCGCCCCCGCACCCCGCCGACCAGCCCTCGCACCCTCGTTGAAAGGCTGCCCGTGACCACCGAAGCGTACGTGTACGACGCGATCCGCACCCCGCGCGGCCGCGGCAAGGCGAACGGCGCCCTGCACGGCACCAAACCCGTCGACCTCGTCGTCGGGCTCATCCACGAGCTCCGCGCCCGGTTCCCCTCCCTCGACCCGGCGGCCGTCGACGACGTCGTGCTCGGCGTGGTCAGCCCGGTCGGCGACCAGGGCTCCGACATCGCCCGTATCGCCGCGCTCGCCGCCGGACTGCCGGAGACGGTCGCCGGCGTGCAGGAGAACCGCTTCTGCGCCTCCGGCCTGGAGGCCGTCAACCTCGCCGCCGCCAAGATCCGCTCCGGTTGGGAGGACCTGGTCCTGGCGGGCGGCGTGGAGTCGATGTCCCGGGTTCCGATGGCCTCCGACGGCGGCGCCTGGTTCAACGACCCGATGACCAACCTGGCCGTCAACTTCGTCCCGCAGGGCATCAGCGCCGACCTCATCGCCACCATCGAGGGCTTCAGCCGCCGCGACGTCGACGAGTACGCGGCCCTGTCGCAGGAGCGGGCCGCCACCGCCTGGAAGGAGGGCCGCTTCGCCCGCTCCGTCGTGCCGGTGAAGGACCGCGCCGGCCTGGTCGTCCTCGACCGCGACGAGCACCTGCGCCCCGGCACCACCGCCGACTCCCTGGCCAAGCTCAAGCCGTCCTTCGCCGACATCGGCGAACTCGGCGGCTTCGACGCGGTCGCCCTCCAGCAGTACCACTGGGTCGAGAAGATCGACCACGTCCACCACGCGGGCAACTCCTCCGGCATCGTCGACGGCGCCGCCCTGGTCGCGATCGGCTCCCAGGAGGTCGGCGAGCGCTACGGCCTCACCCCGCGCGCCCGGATCGTCTCCGCCGCCGTCTCCGGCTCCGAGCCGACCATCATGCTCACCGGTCCCGCGCCGGCCACCCGCAAGGCGCTCGCCAAGGCCGGGCTGACCATCGACGACATCGACCTGGTGGAGATCAACGAGGCGTTCGCCGCGGTCGTGCTGCGCTTCGTGAAGGACATGGGGCTGTCCCTGGACAAGGTCAACGTCAACGGCGGCGCCATCGCGCTGGGCCACCCGCTCGGCGCCACCGGCGCGATGATCCTCGGCACCCTCGTCGACGAACTGGAGCGCCAGGACAAGCGCTACGGCCTCGCCACGCTGTGCGTGGGCGGCGGCATGGGCATCGCCACGATCGTCGAGCGCCTCTGAAACCCCGGCGGACCACCCGACCTCACGGAGACCTTCCTGCCATGACCGAGAGCACCACCATCCGCTGGGAGCAGGACGACACCGGCGTCGTCACCCTCGTCCTGGACGACCCGCACCAGTCCGCGAACACCATGAACCAGGCGTTCCGCGACTCGCTCGCCGCCGTCACCGACCGCCTGGAGGAACACCGGGACGCCCTCCGCGGCGTCATCGTCACCTCCGCCAAGAAGACCTTCTTCGCCGGCGGCGACCTGCGCGACCTCATCCGCGTCACGCCCGAGGCCGCCCAGGACGTCTTCGACATGAGCATGGCCGTCAAGCGCCACCTGCGCCGCATCGAGACCCTGGGCAAGCCGGTCGTCGCCGCCCTCAACGGCGCCGCCCTCGGCGGCGGTTTCGAGATCGCCCTCGCCTGCCACCACCGCATCGCCCTGGACGCGCCCGGCTCGAAGATCGGCTGCCCCGAGGTCACCCTCGGCCTGCTGCCCGGGGGCGGCGGCGTGGTGCGCACCGTCCGCCTGCTCGGCATCGCCGACGCCCTGCTGAAGGTGCTGCTGCAGGGCACCCAGTACAGCCCGCGCCGCGCCCTGGAGAACGGCCTGGTCCACGAGGTCGTCGACACCCGTGAGGAGCTGCTCGCCCGGGCCCGCGCGTTCATCGACGCCCACCCCGAGTCGCAGCAGCCCTGGGACACGCCCGGCCACCGCATCCCCGGCGGCACCCCGGCGAACCCGAAGTTCGCGGCCAACCTGCCCTCCTTCCCCGCCCTGCTGCGCAAGCAGACCAACGGCGCGCCCTACCCGGCGCCGCGCGCCATCCTCGCCGCCGCCGTCGAGGGCGCCCAGGTCGACTTCGACACCGCGCAGGTCGTCGAGGCCCGCTACTTCACCGAGCTGGCGACCGGGCAGACGGCGAAGAACATGATCCAGGCGTTCTTCTTCGACCTGCAGGCCGTCAACTCCGGCGCCAACCGCCCCCGGGGCATCGAACCCCGCCGGGTCCGCAGGGTCGCCGTCCTCGGCGCCGGCATGATGGGCGCCGGCATCGCCTACTCCTGCGCCCGCGCGGGCCTCGACGTCGTCCTCAAGGACGTCTCCCCCGAAGCCGCCGCCCGGGGCAAGGGGCACTCCGAGAAGCTGTGCGCCAAGGCCGTCGCCAAGGGCCGTACCACGCGGGAGAAGGCGGACGCCCTGCTGGCCCGCATCACTCCCACCGCCGACGTCGCCGACCTCGCGGGCTGCGACGCCGTCATCGAGGCCGTCTTCGAGGACACCGCGCTGAAGCACAAGGTGTTCCAGGAGGTCCAGAACGTCGTCGCCCCGGACGCCCTGCTGTGCTCCAACACCTCGACGCTGCCCATCACTCTCCTCGCCGAGGGCGTCGAACGCCCCGCCGACTTCATCGGCCTGCACTTCTTCTCGCCCGTCGACCGGATGCCCCTCGTCGAGATCATCAAGGGCGAGCGCACCGGCGACGAGGCCCTGGCCCGCGCCTTCGACCTGGTCCGGCAGATCGGCAAGACCCCGATCGTCGTCAACGACTCGCGCGGCTTCTTCACCTCCCGCGTCATCGGCCACTTCATCAACGAGGGCGTCGCCATGGTCGGCGAGGGCATCGAACCCGCCTCCGTGGAGCAGGCCGCCGCCCAGGCGGGCTACCCCGCCAAGGTCCTGTCCCTGATGGACGACCTGACCCTGACCCTGCCCCGCAAGATCCGCAACGAGACCCGGCGGGCCGTGGAGGAGGCCGGCGGCACCTGGACCCCGCATCCCGCCGAGGCCGTCGTCGACCGCATGGTCGACGAGTTCGGCCGCACCGGCCGCAGCGGCGGCGCCGGCTTCTACGACTACGACGAGGACGGCAGGCGGCTGCGGCTCTGGCCGGGCCTGCGCGAGCACTTCACCCGGCCGGGCCACCGCATCCCCTTCCGGGACATGCAGGAGCGGATGCTCTTCGCCGAGGCGCTCGACACCGTCCGCTGCCTCCAGGAGGGCGTGCTGACCTCCGTCGCCGACGCCAACATCGGCTCGATCCTCGGCATCGGCTTCCCCGGCTGGACGGGCGGGGTCCTGCAGTACATCAACGGCTACGACGGCGGCGCCGGGACGGGCACCGGGCTGCCGGGCTTCGTGGCCCGCGCGCGGGAGCTCGCCGAGCGCTACGGGGAGCGGTTCACGCCGCCGCCGCTGCTGGTGGAGAAGGCCGAGAAGGGGGAGACGTTCACGGACGCGCGCTGAGGCCGCCGTTCAGCCCCGGGGGCCCTCGTCCCCGGGGCCCTCGTTGCCGGGGTTTTCGTTCCTGGAGCCCTGGTTGCCGGAGCCCTCGTTGCCGGGGTTTTCGTTGCCGGGGCCGCCGTCGCCGCGGTCGAGCCACTCCCGCAGCTCCTCGCGCAGCGACCGCTGGAAGGTCGTCAGCAGCGCCTGCACGACCAGCGGATGCATGTGCGCGGACAGCGACCTGACGTCGCGCGCGCCGCGGTCGGCCACCGCCTCGCGCAGCAGCCGCGACAGGGCGTGCGCGGCCGCGCGGGAGTGCTCGACGAGCACGGTGCGGGCGGCCAGGATCGTCTCCTGCGACAGCGGTACGTCCAGCAATTCGACGCCGAGCCGCAGCAGCCCGGTGTCGACGCGGAAGGCGTCGTTTCCGTCCCGCGTGACGACGTTCATCGCCGCCAGCCGCTCCAGCTCCTCCTCGCTCAGCGCCCGCCCCGCCCGCCGGGCCAGCTCCTGCCGGGTCAGCGTCTCCACCGCGTCCGGCGCCCAGGAGGCGACCACCGCGCGGTGGATGGCCAGGTCGTGCGCGCTCAGGCCGGGCGGGAGCTGCCGCAGGTAGCGCTCGATCGCGGCGAGCGTCATCCCCTGGTGCTGGAGTTCCTCGATCAGCGCCAGCCGCGCCAGGTGGTCGCGGCCGTAGCGCCCGATGCGGCGCGGCCCGAGCACCGGCGGCGGGAGCAGGCCCCGGGTGGAGTAGAAGCGGACCGTGCGGACCGTGACCCCGGCGCGCGCGGCCAGCTCGTCGATGGTGAGGGTCGGCTCCCCGGTGTCGGTGGTCATGTGCAGCAGTATCACTGTCTCACCGGAACTGTGAAACCCGCGGACGCCTCCGCGCGGACGTCCGCGGGCCCGGCCCGTGCGAAGGCGCGGCGGGCGAGATGTGCGGGTGCTGTGCGGGAAAGCGCGGTGTGACCTGCGTCATCGCGTGGGGGGCGGGCCTTTTGGGAAGCTGCCGCACTGGTCTGTACCGCGTACACGGTGGTGCGGGCCACACCCACGTACGGACACCCGGGCACACGATGCCCGGGCGGAGCCAGAGAATGGAACCACCGTGAGCAAGGACACCGTGCGCACGGCTCAGGTCGCCGCCCACCCCCAGGCGGCCGAGCGGCCCGCGGACGCGGGCGACGCCGGCTACAGCAAGGACCTCAAGGCCCGCCACATCAACATGATCGCCATCGGCGGCGCCATCGGCACCGGCCTCTTCCTGGGCGCCGGCGGCCGTCTGCACAGCGCGGGCCCGGCGCTCGCGCTCGCCTACCTGGTGTGCGGCGTCTTCGCGTTCTTCGTGGTGCGCGCCCTGGGCGAGCTGGTCCTCTACCGGCCCTCCTCCGGCTCCTTCGTGTCGTACGCCCGCGAGTTCCTCGGCGAGAAGGGCGCGTACGTCGCGGGCTGGATGTACTTCCTGAACTGGTCGACCACCGGCATCGCCGACATCACCGCGATCGCGCTGTACGCGCACTACTGGAGCCTGTTCACCCCCGTCCCGCAGTGGGTGCTGGCGCTGGCCGCCCTCGCCGTGGTGCTCGCCGTGAACCTGATCTCGGTGAGGATCTTCGGCGAGATGGAGTTCTGGTTCTCGATCGTCAAGGTGGCCACCCTGGTCGCCTTCATGCTGGTCGGCGTCTTCCTGCTGGCCACCGGGCACCAGGTGGGCGGCCAGGACCCGGGCCTGCACGTCATCACCGGGCACGGCGGCCTCTTCCCGCACGGCCTGATGCCGGTCGTGCTGGTCATGCAGGGCGTGATCTTCGCGTACGCGGCGCTGGAGCTGGTCGGCGTCGCCGCGGGCGAGACCGCCGAGCCGGAGAAGGTCGTCCCGCGCGCGGTGAACTCCATCATGTGGCGCGTCGGCCTGTTCTACGTCGGCTCGGTGGTGCTCCTCGCCCTGCTCCTGCCGGGTTCCGTCTACTCGGCCGACGAGAGCCCCTTCGTCACGGTCCTGTCGAGGATCGGCGTCCCCGCGGCGGGCGACGTGATGAACCTGGTGGTGCTGACGGCCGCCATGTCGTCGCTGAACTCCGGCCTGTACTCCACCGGCCGCATCCTGCGCTCCATGGCCGTGGCGGGCTCCGCGCCCCGGTTCACCCGGGTGATGAGCCGCAGCCAGGTGCCCTACGGCGGCATCCTGCTGACCTGCGGGATCTGCGTGCTCGGCGTCGGCCTGAACTACCTGGTGCCGAGCCAGGCCTTCGAGATCGTGCTGAACGTCGCCTCCCTCGGCATCGTCAGCACCTGGGTGATCATCATGATCTGCCACCTGCTCTTCGTGCGCCGCGCGAAGGCGGGCCTGGTCACCCGGCCCCCCTTCCGCCTGCCCGGCAGCCCGGTCACCGAGCTCGCCACCGTCGCCTTCCTCCTCGCCTGCCTGGGCCTGATGTGGAACGACCCCGAGGTCGGCCGCCGGACCCTCTACCTCGTCCCCGTCGTCGCCGCCCTCCTCGTCGCCGGCTGGTTCGGCATCCGCCACCGGGTCGGCCGGGAGACGGAGCGGGAGCCGGCGGAGCCGGTGGAGCCGGGGAAGTAGCGGACCGCCGGCCGGGGGCAGGAGGCTTAGGGCCCCTGCCCCCGGCGCGGGCGTCAGTCCGCGTGCGTGCCGTGCGCGTCGTGTGTGCCGTGCGCGTCGTGTGTGCCGTGCGCGTCGTGTGTGCCGTGCGCGTCGTGTGTGCCGTGTGTGCCGTGCACGCCGTTCGTCGCCTCGATCTTCTTCCACGACCTCGGCCGGGCGGGTGCGGCCGGCGCCGTGGTGAGGGACGCGGCGCGCGCCGCGGGCGCGCTCGGCCTGGACGGCTGGAACAGCCAGGTGTCGAAGAGGGCGGCGAGGGGCTTGCCGGAGACCTGCTCGGCGTACTTCTGGAAGTCGGCGACGGAGGCGTTGCCGTAGGCGTGCTCCTGGGGCCAGCCCTTCAGGATGCGGAAGAAGGCGTCGTCGCCGACGGCCTCGCGCAGGGCCTGGACGGCGAGCGCGCCCCGGTCGTAGACGGCGGCGTCGAACTGGTGGTCGGGGCCCGGGTCGCCGGGCTTCACCGTCCAGAAGGGGTCGCCGGCCGGGTGGGAGGCGTAGACGTAGTCGGCGAGTTCCCGCGTGGTGCCCTCGCCCTCGTGCTCCGACCACAGCCACTGCGCGTAGCGCGCGAAGCCCTCGTTGAGCCAGATGTCCTTCCAGCCCTTCAGGGACACGCTGTCGCCGTACCACTGGTGGGCCAGCTCGTGCACCACGACGGAGGTGTTGGAGCCGTTCGCGAACTGCTTGGGGCTGTAGTACACGCGGGTCTGCGTCTCCAGCGCGTACCCGGTGGTGGTGTCGGGGACGTAGCCGCCGGCCGAGTCGAACGGATACGGCCCGAAGTAGCCGCTGAGCCAGTCGACGAGCTCCCCGGTGCGTTCCACGCTCGCCCGCGCCGCGCCGTCGTTGTCGCCGAGGCCGCGGCTGTAGGCGTTGACGACGGGGACGCCGCCCTCGGAGGTGTGGGTGGTGATGTCGAACTTCCCCACGGCGAGCGTGGCGAGGTAGGTCGCCTGCGGCTTGGTCTCGCGCCAGTTCCACCGTGTCCAGCCCAGCCGTGAACTCGTCGACTGCAGCGTGCCGTTGGAGATGACCTGGGTGCCGTCGGGCACGGCCACCGACACGTCGTAGGTCGCCTTGTCGCTGGGATGGTCGTTGCTGGGGAACCACCACCAGGCGGCCTCGGGCTCGTCCGCGGCGACCGCGCCGTCGGACGTGCGGTGCCAGGTCGTGAAGCCGTACGCGCTCTTCGCCGACGGCACCCCGCTGTAGCGGACGACGACCGTCACCGCCGTGCCCTTGGCCAGCGGTGTTTTGGGGGTGACCACCAGCTCGTGCTCGCCGGAGGTGGTGAAGTCGGCCTTGACGCCGTTGACCCGCACCTCGCTCACGTCGAGCAGAAAGTCCAAATCGAAGCGCGACAGGTCCTGCGTGGTGCGCGCCAGGAGGGTGGCCGTGCCCTGCAGTTCGTCGGTGGCGGGCCGGTAGGTCAGCCTCAGGTCGTAGTGGGAGACGTCGTAACCGCCGTTGCCGTAGGACGGGTAGTAGGGGTCGCCGATGCCCGGCGCGCCGGGGGAGGGGGTTGCCGCCGATGCCGGGATCGCCAGCAGCAGGACGGCGGCGAGCGCACCCGGCGCGATGAGTCTGCGGTGCACGAGAACTCCAAGTCGTAGGGGCACGAGGTTCGTTCGGAGCCTATTGAGTCCCCGCCGTTCCGGTCGTGTCCATGACCGCCACAGTCACACGATCGCCATCCGGCCGTCATGAACCCGCCCGTCCCGCACCTCCGTACCGGCTTGCGCGACCCACCCGCCCGGCCCGCACGACACACCGTCAGGCGTCCTCTTCTGCACGCGAGTTGACCGATGTACCGTCCGCGCATGCCGACACCCACGCGCTTCACGACCCGCAGGCCGCGCGGACCGCTCGCGGCCGCGGCCGTCGCCGCCCTGACGGCCGCCCTCCTCACCCCCGCGGCGGCCCACGCCGGCCCGGCGGACCGCCCCGGCCCGCGCGAGAGCCGGCCCGTCTACTCCTACGCGCACGCCGTCCGCGAGTCCGTCTGGGTGGACACCGGACTCGACGGCGACGGCGACGGACGCACCGACCGCGTCGCCGCCGACATCGTCCGCCCCCGCGAACCCGCCGCCCGGGGCCGGAAGGTCCCGGTCATCATGGACGCCAGCCCGTACTACTCCTGCTGCGGACGCGGCAACGAGAGCCAGAAGAAGACCTACGACGCCGACGGTCACGTCGTGCAGATGCCGCTGTTCTACGACAACTACTTCGTCCCCCGCGGCTACGCCTTCGTCGGCGTCGACCTGGCCGGCACCAACCGCTCCGACGGCTGCGTCGACGTCGGCGGCCCCCTCGACATCGCCTCCGCCAAGGCCGTGATCGACTGGCTCAACGGCCGCGCCCGCGCCTACACCACCCGCACCGGCTCCACCCCCGCCAGGGCGACCTGGACCAACGGCACCACCGGCATGATCGGCAAGAGCTGGGACGGCACCATCGCCAACGGCGTCGCCGCCACCGGCGTCAAGGGGCTGAAGACCATCGTCCCGATCAGCGCCATCTCCTCCTGGTACGACTACTACTTCGCCCAGGGCGCCCCGCTGTACGACTCCGGCCCCGACTGGCTGTCCGACTACGTCGAGAGCGCCGACGCCCGCGCCCACTGCGCCGCCGTGCAGAAAAGGCTCGTCGACGGCGCCCCGCGCAGCGGCGACTGGACCGCGCTGTGGACCGCGCGCGACTACGTCAGGAACGCGGACAGGGTCCGCGCCAGCGTCTTCCTCGTCCACGGCATGCAGGACCTCAACGTCCGCACCAAGCACCTCGGGCAGTGGTGGGACGCCCTCGCGCGAAACGGCGTCCGGCGCAAGATCTGGCTCTCCCAGACCGGCCACGTCGACCCCTTCGACTACCGCCGCGCCACCTGGGTGGACACCCTGCACCGCTGGTTCGACCACGAACTCCTCGGCTACGACAACGGCATCGACCGCGAGCCCATGGCCGACGTCGAACGCCACCCCGACCAGTGGACGACCTCGGCCCTCTGGCCGCCGCGCGGCACCGCCGCCGCCACCCTGCGCCCGTCGGCCGGAAACCGGGCCGGCGTCGGCACCCTCGGCCTGCGCCGGGGCCGCGGCACCGAGACCTTCACCGACGACCCGCGGCTGAGCGAGACCGACTGGGCCGCGCAGATCGACCGGCCGACACCCGCCAAGGCCGGGTTCACCACCCGCCCGCTCCGCCGCGCCCTGCACCTGGCGGGCTCCTCCCGGGTCACCGTCACCGCGACCCCGACCACCACCACGGCCCACCTGTCCGCCGTCCTGGTGGACCTCGGCCCGGACACCGTCCGCGACTACGCCGACGCCGCCGAGGGCATCACCACGCTCACGAACCGCACCTGCTGGGGCGCGAGCACCGCCGGCGACAGCGCCTGCTTCCAGGAGACGGAGGCGAAGACCGCCGACGTCGGCTTCACCGTCGTCAGCCGCGGCTGGGCCGACCTCGGCACCCACGCCGACCCGGGCCGGGGCGTCCCGCTCACCCCGGGCCGCGCCTACACCATCACCCTGGACCTCGCCGCCACCGACCACGTCGTGCCCAGGGGCCACCGCCTCGCCCTGATCGTCGCGGGCACCGACAAGGACCTCATCGACCCGCCCTCCACCACCCCGACCCTCACCCTCGACCTGTCCCGCACCTCGGCCCGCGTCCCGCTGGTCGGCGGTGCGGCCGCCTTCGCCCGCGCCACGGCCGGTACGGCACCCGCGGCACCGGGCACGGCGCACGCCGGCTCCCCGGACGCCGGCTCCCTGGACGCCGTCCGGGCGGCACCGGGCGGCTCCCTGCGCATCCCCGGCGGGAGCGCCGGCCGGCCGCCCCTGGGCTGACCGCCCGGGCGGCGTCTCAGGCGGCCGGGCCCGCCAGCCCGGCCGCCCGCCGCGCGCAGCCCCACGCCACGGTGACCCCGGCGCCGCCGTGCCCGTAGTTGTGCACCAGCACCCGCCCGCCCGGCAGCGCCTCGCGCTCCAGCCGCACCGCCGGCCGGGCCGGCCGCAGCCCCACCCGGTGCGCCAGCACCCGGGCCCCGGCGATCTCCGGCCGGAACCCCGCGCACCGGGCCACGATCCGCTCGGCGACGGCCGGATCGGGCACGAGCGACCAGGCGTCCTCCTCCGCCGTGCCGCCGAGGACCAGGCCGTAGGGCTGCGGGAAGAAGTAGGTGGAGGTGTCCGAGGAGTGGTCCACGCACGTCAGCCACGTGGTGATACCCGGGTTCTCCACGACGACGAGCTGTCCGCGCACCGGCCGCACCGCCGGGTCCGGCACCAGCTCGCGGGCGCCGAGACCGGTGCAGTTGACGACGACGTCCGCCGGCACGACGGCCAGGTCGGTCACCGCGCGCTGCTCCAGCGTGCCGCCGGCCCGCAGCAGCCGGTCCGTCAGCCACGGCAGGTGAACCGACAGGTCGACCAGCGGCAGCCGCGCCCACAGCCCCGTACCGCCGGGGCACTCCTCGCCCCGTGCGGCGCGCAGCCCCGGCACCCGCGCCGCCCACGGCCCCAGCTCGGCCCGGCGCGCACCGACGTGGACGCCCTCGACCAGGCGCACGCCCGTCTCCGCCGGCCGCGCCGCCAGCTCCCGGTACACGGCGAGCGACTCCAGCGCCCACACGCCGGCCTGCGCCGCGGGCGCGATCCGGTACGGCCACCACAGGCCGCCGGCCACCGCCGAGGTGGTCCGCCGGGCCGGCTCCCGTGCCCACACCCGCACCCGGCGGCCGCTCTCGGCCAGTTCGACGGCCGTGGTCAGGCCGATGATCCCGCCACCCACCACGATGACGTCGCGGTCCGCTCCCTGCGCCATGCGGCGACGGTAGCGGAACACGCCACACCGCGGATACGGAGGTCACACGGCGGAGGCGTTCACTCCGTGCCCGGAACGTCCGCTTCCGCGCCCGGAACATCCGCCTCCATGCCTGGAATGCCCGGAACGCCCGCCTCCGCGTCTCCCGCGGCCGGCGCCGGCCGCGGGAGACCGGCCGCCGCTCACCGCCGTCCGGGGTCCACCAGCCCGGCCCGGCGCAGCGCGTCGGCCATCGCGCTGTTGGCGGGCGCGGCCTGCTGCTGCGGCCGCTGCCGCCGCTGCTGGGGCGGGCGCCCGCCGCCCCGCTCCCGGGAGGCGCCCCGCTCCCGGGCCGGCTTGGCCTCGTCGTCCAGCCGCAGCGTCAGCGAGATCCGCTTGCGCGGGATGTCGACGTCGAGGACCTTCACCTTGACGATGTCGCCGGGCTTGACCACCTCCCGCGGGTCCTTCACGAACGACCGCGACATCGCGGACACGTGCACGAGCCCGTCCTGGTGCACCCCGACGTCGACGAACGCCCCGAACGCGGCCACGTTCGTCACGACGCCCTCCAGCACCATGCCCGGCGTCAGGTCGGAGATCTCCTCCACGCCCTCCTTGAAGGCGGCCGTGCGGAACGCGGGCCGCGGGTCGCGCCCGGGTTTCTCCAGCTCGCGCAGGATGTCGGTGACGGTGGGCAGGCCGAAGGTGTCGTCGACGAACCCCTGCGGCCTGAGCGAGCGCAGCACCGAGGTGTTGCCGATGAGCGCGGCCACCTCCTGCCCGGTCGCCTTCACGATGCGCCGGACGACCGGGTAGGCCTCGGGGTGCACGGCGGAGGCGTCCAGCGGGTCGTCGCCGCCGCGGATGCGCAGGAAGCCCGCGCACTGCTCGTACGCCTTGGGGCCCAGCCGCGGCACCTTCTTCAGCTCCGCCCGCGACCGGAACGGCCCGTTGGCGTCGCGGTGGGCCACGATGTTCTCGGCGAGGCCGGCGGTGATGCCGGACACGCGCGCCAGCAGCGGCACGGAGGCGGTGTTGACGTCGACCCCGACGCCGTTGACGCAGTC
Source organism: Streptomyces echinoruber (assembly GCF_014651135.1). Lineage (GTDB taxonomy): Bacteria > Actinomycetota > Actinomycetes > Streptomycetales > Streptomycetaceae > Streptomyces > Streptomyces echinoruber. The sequence goes on along the minus strand of NZ_BMWH01000026.1, from coordinate 23,820 downwards.
CTCGACGACCGCGTCGAGGGAGCGCGACAGCTTCACCTCGGACACGTCGTGCTGGTACTGGCCGACGCCGATCGACTTCGGGTCGATCTTCACCAGCTCGGCCAGCGGGTCCTGCAGCCGCCGCGCGATGGAGACGGCGCCGCGCAGCGACACGTCCAGCTCCGGCAGCTCCTGGGAGGCGTAGGCCGACGCCGAGTACACCGACGCGCCCGCCTCGGACACCACGACCTTGGTGAGCTTCAACTCGGGGTGCCGGGCGATGAGTTCACCGGCCAGTTTGTCGGTCTCGCGGGAGGCGGTGCCGTTGCCGATGGCGATGAGCTCGACGGCGTGCCGCTCGGCCAGCCGGGCGAGCTTGGCGATGGCCTCCTCCCAGCGGTTGGCCGGGACGTGCGGGTGGATCACGTCCGTGGCGACGACCTTGCCGGTGCCGTCGACGACGGCCACCTTCACGCCCGTGCGGTAGCCCGGGTCCAGGCCGATGGTCGGGCGGGAGCCGGCCGGGGCGGCGAGCAGCAGGTCGCGCAGGTTCGCCGCGAACACGGCCACCGCGTCGTCCTCCGCGGCCGTGCGCAGCCGCGTGCGGATGTCGATGCCGAGGTGCACCAGGATCCGGGTGCGCCAGGCCCACCGCACGGTGTCCAGCAGCCACTTGTCGGCGGGCCGCCCCCGGTCGGCGATCCCGAACCGCCGGGCGACGACGCTCTCGTACGACGACGGGCCGTCCGTCGGCTCCTCCGGCTCCAGTTCGAGGGCGAGGACCTCCTCCTTCTCGCCGCGCAGCATCGCCAGGACGCGGTGCGAGGGCAGCTCGGTGAACGGCTCGGCGAAGTCGAAGTAGTCGGCGAACTTGGCGCCGGTCTCCTCCTTGCCCTCGCGTACCTTCGCCACCAGCCGCCCGCGCGTCCACATGCGCTCGCGCAGCTCGCCGATCAGGTCGGCGTCCTCCGAGAACCGCTCGGTGAGGATGGCGCGGGCGCCGTCCAGCGCGGCCTGGACGTCGGCCACGCCCTTGCCGGCGTCCACGAACGCGGCGGCCGCGGCCGCCGGTTCCACCGTCGGGTCGTTCAGCAGCCCGTCGGCCAGCGGCTCCAGGCCGGCCTCGCGCGCGATCTGCGCCTTGGTGCGCCGCTTGGGCTTGAAGGGGAGGTAGATGTCCTCCAGCCGCGCCTTGGTCTGCGCGCCGAGGATCTGCGCCTCGAGTTCCCCGGTGAGCTTGCCCTGCTCGCGCACCGACTCCAGGATCGCGCTCCGCCGCTCCTCCAGCTCCCGCAGGTAGCGCAGCCGCTCCTCGATCGTGCGCAGCTGCGCGTCGTCGAGCATGCCGGTCGCTTCCTTGCGGTAGCGGGCGATGAAGGGCACCGTCGAACCGCCGTCGAGCAGCTCGACGGCGGCCTTGACCTGCCGCTCCTCAACGCCGAGTTCCTCGGCGATCCTGCCTTCGATGGACCCTGCGAGGGGTGTCGTCACGATCCCGTACCGCCTTCTCCGCTTCAGGTTGCGCGGGCAATTGTGGCAGGCGGAACCGACCACCGGGGATCGGGGCGCCACCTCGCGCGAGGCGGGACACCCGTCAGGCCCTGCCGCCGCGCGCGGAGGCCGAGGCACCCCCGAACAGCCGGGCCGGCGCCCGGAACGGCAGGGTCACCACGGTGGCGACGGCGCCGCCGATCCGCCGCAGCACATCCGCGAGGGCACGGAACACGAACGTCCTCCTTCGCCGCTTCCCCACCCGTTCTTCTCCCGTCCCGGTTCCCTCGCCCGGGCGGGACCCGTTCTTCTGCCGGCTTCTTCCGGTTCCTTCATCCGGGCGGGAGAAGAACGGGTGCCTCGGGAAGCCGGGGGACATGCCCCGCGCCGCTCAGCCCCTTCCCAGCAGGTCCTGGGGGAAGGCCCCCGCCGCCACCGCCGCCTGCGCGAAACCGGAGGCCAGTTCCGTCAGACGGGCCACGCCGTCCGCGCCCAGGTGCTCGTAGGGCGCGCGGTCCAGGCGGTCGGTCTCCGCCTCGATCTCCTCGCGGAGCGCGGCGCCGCGCACGGTGAGCTCGCCGGCGCCGTCCAGCAGCCCGCGGGAGCGGAGCCGCTCCACCGCGGCGTCCCAGTCGTCGCGGGTCCAGCCGCGGGTGGTGAGCACCCACTTCGGCGCCATGCCCCGGCCGGTGGCGGTGTGGGTGACCATGGCCTCCAGGCCGTCCAGGCCGGCGGACATCAGCACGGCGACATGGCCGTCGCCGCGGTGCTCGCGCAGCAGGGTCGCCGCGTGCCAGTACGCCAGGTGCGGCTGCTCGGGCACGGGCAGGTCGGCGTGCGCGGCGTAGAGGGGGCGGGCGCCGCGGGTGCAGGCCTCGGCGGCGCGCAACGCGAGGCCGGCGGCCTCGGCCATGGCGTCGCAGGCCACCGCCTCGTCGCCGAGCAGGCGCCGCAGCGCCGCGTCGACGGCCCGCACGCGGGCCGCGAGGACGTCGGCGCAGCCGGCGGTCTCCCACACCGCGGGGACGTGCCGGGCCACCAGGTCGTACTTGTAGTTGTAGAACGTCGCGGCCACCGTCCCGGCGCCGACCGGCCCCAGCGCGGCGGCCCGCACCGCGAAGTTCACGGCCCGCGGGTCGGTGATCCCCAGGGCACCGAGCTCCCGGCCCAGTTCGGGCGCGAAGTAGTGGACGGAGTGCAGGGTGTTGAGCCCGTTGTGGCAGCGGCGGCCCGCGCGCGGCTCGAGTGCGGCAGTGGTCATGCTCCCGCAGGGTACCGACCGGTCGGTACCTCGTCAGGAGGGGGGACGAGGGAGACCGGTCACACTCCGCGCGGCCGGTTCATGCCGAGGCGGGAGGTGTCCACGTGAACCGCGGCGCGCGCCGCTGGAGGAACGCGGCCACGCCCTCGGCGGCCTCCCCGCTGCCGCGGGCCTGCGCGGCCCAGTGCTCCTCCCGGCCGGGACGCCCGTTGGCGAACTCCTTGGCCGCCGCCTGGGTCAGCAGCGAGCGGGCGGTGAGCGTCGCCGTGAACTCCGACACCCGCTTGCCGAGCTGCCCGGCCGGCAGCACCTCGTCCACCAGGCCGGTGCGCAGCGCCCGCTCCGCGTCGATCAACTCACCCGAGAACAGAAGGTACTTGGCGGTGGCCGGCCCCACCAGCGACACCAGCCGCCGGGTCGCGGAGGCCGGATAGACGATCCCGAGCCGCGCGGGCGTCACCCCGAACAGCGCGCCCTCCTCGGCGAACCGCAGGTCGCAGGCGGCCGCGAGCTGGGTGCCGCCGCCCACGCAGTGCCCGTGCACCGCCGCCAGCGTCGGCTTGGGGAACGCCGCCAGCGCCTCCTCCGCCCGCACCGCCAGCCGCTGCGCCTCCTCGGGAGAGCCGGTGAGGGTGGAGATGTCGGCGCCGGCGCAGAACGTGCCGTCCGCGCCGGTCAGCACCAGCGCCCGGACGCCCGGGTCGGCCGCCAGCGCCTCCAGCAGCGGCGGCAGCGCCCGCCACATCGCGGCCGTCATCGCGTTGCGCTTGGCCGGGTGGCGGATGACGACCGTGGCGACCGAGTCGGTGACGTCGTGCAGCAACCGGGGTTCCTCCATGCCCGGATGCTATCCACCCCGCTTCGCCGCCCCGTCCGCGCGTCGTCCCTCCTGCTCCGCCGCCCGCCCGCGCACCGTTTTACCCGCGTACCGTCCGTGTTTTACCCGCGTGCCGTCCACCCGTGTACCGGGCGTTACGGCCGGTGGGCCGGGGGGACTCGGAGCGGGGGATCCGAAGCGGCAGACCGGAGAACCCGCGACTGCGGGGGCCGTACGACGTGAGGAGGCGCTGATGGCCACGTCCACCAAGCCGGGGGGCGAGACGGCGAAGCTGCGCCGCGGATTCGGCTTGCTCGCCGGGCTCGGCGTCGTCCTGGTGCTCGCCGGACTCGTCGGCCTGATCTACACCGGCGTCGCCACCCTGACCTCGATGCTGCTGTTCGGCTGGCTGCTGCTGATCGGTGGCGTGGTCGGCCTGCTGCACGCCGTCCAGGCCCGCCACCAGAACTTCTTCTGGCTCGGCGCCATCGTCGCCGCCCTGAACATCGCGGCGGGCGTCGTGGTCATCGTCAAGCCCCACGCGACGGCCGAAGCGCTCACCATGTTCGCCGCCCTGCTGTTCCTGACGGCCGGGATCTTCCGTCTCGTCGGCAGCGTGGTCGTGCGCGGCCCCCAGTTCGGCTGGACCCTGGTCCTGGGCGCCTTCGACCTGCTGCTCGGCATCCTGGTGCTGGCCAACTGGCCGAGCAGCAGCCAGTACACCATCGGCGCCTTCATCTCCCTCGCCCTGCTCTTCGACGGCCTCGGTCTGATCGCGACCGGCTACGGCGGGCGGCGCATCGTCGGCATGGTCTCCGACCGGCTGGAGAGGGGAGCCGGCCCGGGGCACCTGCCCGGCGGGACGGGCAAAGGAGGAAAAGGAGGGGTGGGCACAGGAGGAGCGGGCACGGGGGAAACGGGAACAGGGGGAGCGGGCACGGGCCGGGCGCCCGGCGTGTCCCCGCCCGGCGCGCACCGGGGAGGAGACCAGCCGGGCCGGCCGTGAGCCTGCGAAGCCCGAAGCAGGAGGCTTGTGAGGCCCGAAGCAGGGGGCCCGTAAAGCCCGGACAAGGTGCAACCGTGCGTGAACCCGCACGTCACCGGCAGAAGCGGTCGTGCGGGCGACCGGATGGGACGTGACCGGTCGGAAGCGTTCGATACCCGTCGACTTGTGTGCAGGTCGGCGGGAGGCGTCGGTGCCCTGTCAACACTCGACGTGTGGCGACGATCGAGCGCGAGGGCGGGGGTCGGGCGATGGACGACGACGGGCGCGAGTCCGGCCCCCGCCCCGGCGACGGGGCGAACGTGCCCGCCGGCGGCGGCCCGCCCCCGCCCCCGCAGCTGCCGTACGAGGGTGTCTGGCGGTTCACCGCTCCCGCTGTCGACGCCTCGGTGCCGCAGGCCCGGCGCGCGGTGCGCGACCTGCTGCAGCGCCAGGGCGTACCGGTCGGCGAGGACCTGCTGCAGGGGCTGCTGCTGATCGTCTCCGAACTGGTCACCAACGCCGTCCGGCACGCCGCCGTGCTCTCCCCGGTCCTCGCCGTCGAGGTCGCCGTCGGCGCCGACCGGGTGCGGGTGGCGGTGGAGGACCGCCACCCCTACCGGCCCACGGCCCTGGAGGCCGACCACGCGCGCACCAGCGGCCGCGGACTGCTCCTGGTCCGGGAGATCGCCCGCGAGGCGGGCGGGCTGTGCGACGTGCGCCGTACGGCCGACGGCGGCAAGGCGGTCTGGGCCGTCCTGCCGCTCAAACCCGCCCGCTGACCTGCCGGGACGCAGCCAGGGACGCCGCCAAGGGCACCGCCATGGATGCCGCCAAGGGCGCCGCCGGGGATGCCACGAGGGCTGCCGCCGGGGGCGTCGTCACCAGCCCGCGGCCGGTCCCGTCAGCTCGCGGATCGCCGGCCGGGCCGCGTCCAGGACGGTCGGGAACCACGCCGAGAACGGGTCGCGCGCGTGCCGCTCCGCCAGCTCCTGAGGGGTCACGAAGGCCGTCGCGCCGACCTCCTCCGGGTCCGGGTGCACCGGGGTGCGCACCAGGCCGGCGAAGAGGTGGTTGTACTCCTGCTCGACCAGGCCCGACAGCGGGTCCGGGTGGTTGTAGCGGACCGTGCCCGCCTCCGCCAGCAGCGCCGGGGAGACGCCCAGTTCTTCGTAGGTGCGCCGGGCCGCGGCCGCGAACGGGGACTCGCCGGGGTAGGGGTGGCCGCAGCAGGTGTTGGACCAGACACCGGGGGAGTGGTACTTGCCCAGCGCCCGCTGCTGCAGCAGCAGCCGGCCGCGGTCGTCGAAGAGGAACACGGAGAACGCCCGGTGCAGCAGCCCCGGCGGCTGGTGCGCCGCGAGCTTCTCCGCGGTGCCGATCGTCACGCCGTTCTCGTCGACCAGTTCCAGCCAAATGGCGTCCGCGGTACCGTTCGGCGCGCCGTGCGCCGCGGTGGTAGGTGTGATCGGCATACCCGTCCTTCACATCGGTCCTCGAGCCCCCAGTCTGCCGCACACACCCGGCGCACCCGGCGCTTCGCCCCCGTCCGCATGTCCCGGCACGCCCCCGTCACCGGGGTCGGCGCGGGGTCAGTGGCACAGGCGGGCCTCGTGCTCGGCGTGCCCGCCCGGCTCGAGCTGGAAAGTGCAGTGCTCGACGTCGAAATGGCCGCCCAGGCAGTCCTGCAGCTCGTGCAGCAGCTTCTCGTTGCCGACGGTGTCCAGGACGTCGGAGCGGACCACCACGTGCGCCGACAGCACCGGCAGCCCGGAGGTGATGGTCCAGGCGTGCAGGTCGTGCACGTCCTCCACGCCGTCCAGGGCGAGGATGTGCGCGCGCACCTGCGCCATGTCGACGTCCTTGGGGGCGGCCTCCAGCAGCACGTCCAGCGTCTCGCGCAGCAGCTTCCAGGTGCGCGGCACGATCATCACGGCGATGAGCAGGGAGGCGATCGGGTCGGCGGCCCGCCAGCCGGTCACCAGGATCACCGCCGCCGACACCAGCACCGCCAGCGAGCCGAGCGTGTCCGCGGCCACCTCCAGGAACGCGCCGCGCACGTTGATGCTCTCGTCGCGGCCCCGCAGCAGCACGGCCAGCGACACCGAGTTCGCCACCAGTCCCACCGCGGCGAAGACGACGGTCAGCCCGCCGTGGGTGGCGGCCGGCGTCACGAACCGCTGCACCGCCTCGTAGAGCACGTAGCCGCCCACGCCGAGCAGCAGCAGGCAGTTGGCGAGCGCCGCCAGGATCTCGGCGCGGGCCAGGCCGAAGGTGCGGCGCGTGCTCGGCGGGCGGCCGGCGACGTGGACGGCGAGCAGCGCCATGCCCAGGCCCAGGGCGTCCGTCGCCATGTGCGCGGCGTCCGCGATCAGGGCGAGGGAGTCCGCGACCAGGCCGCCGGTGACCTCGACCACCGTCACCGTCAGCGTGATCAGCAGTGCCACGCGCAGTCTGCCGCGGTGGGCGGCGCCCGCCGTACCGGTGGCGCCGACGCCGTGCCCGTGGTCGTGACCGGCTCCCATCTGTCCCAAGCCCTCCTGCGGTCCGCCGAGGCTCACAGTCAACTACGGGCGGGGGGTATCCGGCAACGCGGCAGTGAACACCGTTGTCATCTGCCGTGACCTGCGGAAACCAGCCGCAGGTCAGCGGCCGCAGCCGCCCGCCGGCGCCCTTGTCCCGCGCCCCGCGCCCCTCTCACCCGGCACCTCCCGCGCATCTCGTCCGGTGCCTCCCGCCCCTCTCACCCGGCACCTCCCGCACACCTCGCCCGATTCCTGCCGCGTACCCCGGGCGGCGCCGGTCACCGCGGCCCGGCGCCGCCCGGGCAGGGACGGTCCCTCCGCCTCCCACCCCCCGTACCGCACCCGCTATGCCGCGAATGCCCGGTCTGGTGCGGAGTTTGTGGCGCCGACGGCGCATCGCCCATGATGATCGCGGCGGCGAGGCCGTGGCAGAGTGTGTCGACAGGGCCGTGAACGGCCGGTGAACACCGGCTTCCGGTCATCCGATAGCCTCTGCCGACATGCCGCCCGGATGCCACCGGCAGGGGCGCCCCACGAAGCACACGGCCGGCGCGGACGCGTCGGCGCCCAGGGAGTGAGATTCGGTTGCCGACCGCCATCCTCACCGGTCCGCCGGTTCCCGGATCGTCGATCGAGAACGATCTGCGGGCGCTCGGTTTCGACGTGCGGACCGCCGACGCGGCCGCCGACGCCGAGACGCTTCTCGCCCAGGTCCCCGCCGACGAGCGCGTCGCCGTCGTCGACGCCCGCTTCGTCGGCCACCTGCACGCCCTGCGCCTCGGCCTGACCGACCCCCGCTTCCCGCTCGCCGCCGTGCCCGGCGCCGTCACCGCCCAGCCGGCCGGCCGTCGCGCCCTGACCCGGGCCGTGGCCCGCGAGACCTCCGAGGGCGGCGGCACCGCGCTCGCCGTGGACAGCCTCGCCGACCGCGTCACCGCGGCGCTCGTCGCCGACGGCGCCGAGGTGCACCGGCCCGAGCTGGGCAGCCTGGTCGCCACCGTCCCCACCGACCCGCAGGCCCGCAACGAGGCCCGCCAGGCCGTGGCCGCCGTCGACGACGAGGCCATACGCCTGAAGTCCGCGGTGAAGGCGCGCGACGGCTTCTTCACGACCTTCTTCATCAGCCCGTACTCGCGCTACCTCGCCCGCTGGTGCGCCCGCCGCGGCCTGACCCCGAACCAGGTCACCACCGCCTCCCTGCTCACCGCCCTGATCGCGGCGGCCTGCGCGGCCACCGGCACCCGGGGCGGCTTCGTGGCCGCGGGTGTCCTGCTCATCGCCTCCTTCGTGCTGGACTGCACCGACGGCCAGCTCGCCCGCTACTCCCTGCAGTACTCCACGCTCGGCGCCTGGCTGGACGCCACCTTCGACCGGGTCAAGGAGTACGCCTACTACGCGGGCCTCGCCCTCGGCGCGGCCCGCGGCGGCGACGACGTGTGGGCGCTCGCGCTGGGCGCGATGATCCTGCAGACCTGTCGGCACGTGGTCGACTTCTCCTTCAATGAGGCCAACCACGACGCCACGGCCAACACCAGCCCCACCGCCGCCCTCTCCGACCGGCTCGACAGCGTCGGCTGGACGGTGTGGGCGCGGCGGATGATCGTGCTGCCCATCGGCGAGCGGTGGGCGCTGATCGCCGTCCTGACGGCGGCGACGACCCCCCGGACCACTTTCTACGCCCTGCTCGTCGGTTGCGCCTTCGCCGCGACGTACACCACGGCCGGCCGGGTGCTGCGCTCGGTGACGCGCAAGGCGACGCGTACTGATCGGGCCGCGCGGGCGCTGGCCGATCTGGCCGACAGCGGGCCGCTGGCCGAGGCGGCGGCCCCGCTGCTGCGCCGGCTGCCCGCCCGGGGCCCGCTCGGCGCGCGCTTCCTGCTCGCCCTGCCGGGCGCCGCGCTGGTGGTCGCCGCCGCGGGCCTGGAGCCCTACGGCAGCCCCCTCCCGGTCGTCCTCGCCGTGCTGTACGTCCTCACGTCCGCCGCCGCCGTCGCCCGGCCCCTCAAGGGCGCCCTCGACTGGCTCGTCCCCCCGCTGTTCCGTGCCGCCGAGTACGGCACCGTCCTGGCACTGGCGGCGAAATCCGGGGTGCACTCCGGGGTGAACTCCGGGGTGAACGGAGCCCTTCCGGCGGCCTTCGGGCTGGTGGCCGCCGTCGCCTACCATCACTACGACACGGTCTACCGCATCCGCGGCAACGCGGGTGCTCCCCCGCGCCGGCTGGTGCGGACGATCGGGGGACATGAGGGCCGCACCCTGCTGGTCACGGTGCTCGCCGCGCTGCTGACCGCCGCGCAGTTCAAGGTCGCGCTCACGGTCCTCGCCGCGGCCGTCGCGCTCGTGGTGCTCGCCGAGAGCATCCGCTTCTGGGTGTCCGCAGGGGCGCCCGCAGTTCACGACGAAGGAGAACCCGCATGATCGGCCTCGTGCTGGCGGCCGGCGCCGGACGGCGCCTGCGCCCCTACACCGACACCCTGCCCAAGGCGCTGGTGCCGGTGGGGCCCGCGGGCATAGAGGGCGAACCGACGGTCCTGGACCTCACCCTCGGCAACTTCGCCGAGATCGGCCTGACCGAGGCCGCGATCGTCGTCGGCTACCGCAAGGAGGCCGTGTACGAGCGCAGGGCCGCGCTGGAGAAGAAGTACGGCCTGAAGCTCACCTTCGTGGAGAACGACAAGGCCGAGGAGTGGAACAACGCCTACTCCCTGTGGTGCGCCCGCGACGTCCTCAAGGAGGGCGTGATCCTCGCCAACGGCGACACCGTGCACCCGGTCTCCGTCGAGCGGACCCTGCTGGCCGCCCGCGGCGAGGGCCGGCGGATCATCCTCGCCCTGGACACGGTGAAGCGGCTCGCCGACGAGGAGATGAAGGTCGTCGCCGACCCCGAGCACGGCGTGCGGAAGATCACCAAGCTGATGGACCCGGCCGAGGCCACCGGCGAGTACATCGGCGTCACCCTCATCGAGGGCGACGCCGCCGCCGACCTGGCCGACGCGCTGAAGACGGTGTGGGAGAGCGACCCGCAGCAGTTCTACGAGCACGGGTATCAGGAGCTCGTGAACCGGGGTTTCCGCATCGACACGGCACCGATCGGCGAGGTCGCGTGGGTCGAGATCGACGACCACGACGACCTCGCCCGGGGACGGGAGATCGCGTGCCAGTACTGACCAGGCTCATCCCCTCGCCGCTCGTCGTGGACATCCGCCCGGGTGCCCTCGACGACCTGGCCTGCCTGCTGGCCGACGAGCGCATCTCGCACTCCGGCCGGCTCGCCGTCGCCGTCAGCAACGGCTCCGGCGCGAAGCTGCGCGAGCGCGTCGCGCCCGGCATGCCCGGCGCCACCTGGTACGAGGTCGGCGGCGGCACCCTCGACGACGCGGTGCGGCTGGCCGGCGAGATGAAGGCCGGCCACTACGACGCGGTCGTCGGCCTTGGCGGCGGCAAGATCATCGACTGCGCCAAGTTCGCCGCGGCCCGCGTCGGCCTGCCGCTGGTCGCCGTGCCGACCAACCTCGCGCACGACGGCCTGTGCTCGCCGGTCGCCACCCTCGACAACGACGCCGGCCGCGGCTCCTACGGCGTGCCGAACCCGATCGCCGTCGTCATCGACCTGGACGTCGTCCGCGAGGCCCCGGCGCGCTTCGTGCGCTCCGGCATCGGTGACGCGATCTCCAACATCAACGCGATCGCCGACTGGGAGCTCTCCAACCGCGTCACCGGCGAGAAGATCGACGGTCTCGCCGCGGCGATGGCCCGCCAGGCCGGCGAGGCGGTGCTGCGGCACCCCGGCGGCATCGGGGAGAACGACTTCCTGCAGGTGCTGGCCGAGGCGCTGGTCCTCACCGGGATCGCGATGTCGATCTCGGGTGACTCGCGCCCCGCCTCGGGCTCCTGCCACGAGATCAACCACGCCTTCGACCTGCTGTATCCCAAGCGGGCCGCCAGCCACGGCGAGCAGTGCGGCCTGGGCGCCGCCTTCGCGATGCACCTGCGCGGCGCGCACGAGCAGTCGGCGCACATGGCCGAGGTGCTGCGCCGGCACGGGCTGCCGGTGCTGCCGAAGGAGATCGGCTTCACGGTGGACGAGTTCGTCCGCGTGGTGAAGTACGCCCCGGAGACCCGGCCCGGCCGCTACACGATCCTCGAACACCTCGACCTGACCACCGACCAGATCAAGGACACCTACGCCGACTATGTCAAGGCCATCGGTAGCTGAACTCCGCCCGGTCGTCCACCCCGCCGGGGTGAAGGACCGGCGCAGCGGTGAGCACTGGGCGGGACGCCTCTACATGCGGGAGGTGTCGCTGCGCGTCGACCGCTACCTGGTCGGCACCCGGATCACGCCCAACCAGCTCACGTACCTGATGACCGTCTGCGGCGTGCTCGCGGCCCCGGCCCTGCTGGTGCCCGGGGTCGCGGGCGCCGTGCTCGGCGTGGTCGCGGTCCAGCTCTACCTGCTGCTGGACTGCGTCGACGGCGAGATCGCCCGCTGGAAGAAGCAGTACTCCCTCGCCGGGGTCTACCTGGACCGGGTCGGCGCCTACCTGACCGACGCCGCCGTCCTGGTCGGCCTCGGCCTGCGCGCCGCCGACCTGTTCGGCCCCGGGCGGATCGACTGGCTGTGGGCCTTCCTGGGCACCCTCGCCGCGCTCGGCGCGGTCCTGATCAAGGCGGAGACCGACCTGGTGGGCGTCGCCCGCCACCAGGGCGGGCTGCCGCCGGTCAAGGAGTCCGCCGCCGAGCCGCGCTCCTCCGGCATGGCGCTGGCCCGCCGGGCGGCCGCGGCGCTGAGGTTCCACCGGCTGATCCTCGCCGTCGAGGCGTCCCTGCTGATCCTCGTCCTCGCCGTGGCCGACGCGGCCCGGGGCGACCTGTTCTTCACCCGGCTCGGCACCGCCGTGCTCGCCGGGATCGCCCTGCTGCAGACCGTGCTGCACCTGGTGTCCGTCCTCGCCTCCAGCAGGCTGCGGTGAGCGCCGTGGAAGCCTCCTCGCTCAAGGTCGGCGCCGTCGTCATCACCATGGGCAACCGCCCCGAGGAGCTGCGCGCCCTCCTCGACTCCGTCGCCAAGCAGGACGGCGACCCGGTGCAGGTGGTCGTCGTCGGCAACGGCTCGCCGGTCCCCGAGGTCCCCGAGGGGGTGCGCACCGTCGAGCTGCCGGAGAACCTGGGCATCCCCGGCGGCCGCAACGTCGGCATCGAGGCCTTCGGCCCCGGCGGACGCGACGTCGACATCCTGATGTTCCTGGACGACGACGGCCTGCTCGCCCGCCAGGACACCGCCGAGCTGTGCCGCCGGGCCTTCGCCGAGGACCCCGAGCTCGGCATCGTCTCCTTCCGCATCGCCGACCCCGAGACGGGCACCACCCAGCGCCGCCACGTCCCCCGGCTGCGCGCCTCCGACCCGATGCGCTCCTCGCGGGTCACCACCTTCCTCGGCGGCGCCAACGCCGTGCGCACCAAGGTCTTCCAGGAGGTCGGCCTGCTGCCGGAGGAATTCTTCTACGCGCACGAGGAAACCGACCTGGCATGGCGGGCCCTGGATGCGGGCTGGATGATCGACTACCGGTCCGACATGGTGCTGTACCACCCCGCGACCTCGCCCTCGCGGCACGCGGTCTACCACCGCATGGTCGCGCGCAACCGGGTCTGGCTCGCCCGCCGCAACCTCCCCGCCCCCCTCGTCCCCGTCTACCTCGGTGTCTGGCTGCTGCTCACCCTGCTGCGCCGCCCCTCGGGACCGGCCCTGAAGGCCTGGTTCGGCGGGTTCAAGGAGGGCTGGACCACCCCCTGCGGTCCCCGCCGGCCCATGCGGTGGCGTACGGTGTGGCGGCTGACCCGGCTGGGCCGGCCCCCCGTGATCTGACAAGCTCTCCTTACCGAGAGCCGTGACGAGCTCCGCGAGCCCGGCCCGCACCGGCTGCGCATCCCGAGGACGAAGGCTTTTCCACCAGTGAGTGAGACAACGCACGACGGCGGCGTCGCCCTGAGCGCGGCCCCGCCGTCCGACGAGCGCCTCACGGCGGCGCAGCTCGCCGCCAAGTACGGGCTGTCCGTCAGCGGCGCCCGCCCCCCGCTGCCCGAGTACGTCCGCCGGCTGTGGGGACGGCGGCACTTCATCCTCGCCTTCTCCCAGGCGAAGCTGACCGCCCAGTACAGCCAGGCCAAGCTCGGCCAGCTGTGGCAGGTGGCGACCCCGCTGCTGAACGCGGCCGTGTACTACTTCATCTTCGGTGTGATCCTGCGGGCCAGCCGCGGCATGTCGCACGACGTGTACATCCCGTTCCTGGTCACGGGCGTGTTCGTGTTCACCTTCACGCAGAGCTCGGTCATGGCGGGCGTGCGGGCCATCTCCGGCAACCTCGGCCTGGTGCGGGCCCTGCACTTCCCGCGCGCCTCCCTGCCCATCTCGTTCGCGCTCCAGCAGCTCCAGCAGCTGCTGTTCTCGATGATCGTGCTGTTCGCCGTGGCGATCGGCTTCGGCAGCTACCCCGGCCCGTCCTGGCTGCTGATCGTCCCGGTACTGGTGCTGCAGTTCCTGTTCAACACCGGTCTGGCGCTGGTCGTGGCGCGGATGGGCGCCCAGACGCCCGACCTCGCCCAGCTGATGCCGTTCGTGCTGCGCACCTGGATGTACGCCTCCGGCGTCATGTTCTCCATCCACCACATGCTCGCCGGCCGCCCCGAGTGGCTGCAGCGCGCGCTGCAGGTCAACCCCGCCGCCGTCTACATGGACCTGATGCGCTTCGCGCTGATCGACGGCTACGGCTCCGAGAACCTGCCGCCGCACGTGTGGGCGATCGCCCTGGGCTGGGCCGTCGTCGCCTTCGCCGGCGGCTTCGTGTACTTCTGGAAGGCGGAGGAGAGGTACGGCCGTGGCTGAGCCGACGCAGACCCAGCAGCCGCACGGTGACCGGCCGGAGGAGCGCATCCCCACCGTCATCTGCGACGACCTGCACATCGTCTACCGCGTCAACGGCGCGCGGACGGGCCGGGGCAGCGCCACGGCCGCGCTCAGCCGCATCCTGCGCCGCGGCTCCGACGAGCGGGGGGTGCGCCGGGTGCACGCGGTGCGCGGCGTGTCGTTCGTCGCCTACCGCGGCGAGGCCATCGGCCTGATCGGCTCCAACGGCTCGGGCAAGTCCACCCTGCTGCGGGCCATCGCCGGCCTGCTGCCCGCCGAGAAGGGCCGGGTCTACACCGACGGCCAGCCCTCGCTGCTCGGCGTGAACGCGGCCCTGATGAACGACCTGACCGGCGAGCGCAACGTCATCCTCGGCGGTTTGGCCATGGGCATGTCCCGGGAGGAGATCAAGGAGCGCTACCAGGAGATCGTCGACTTCTCCGGCATCAACGAGAAGGGCGACTTCATCTCCCTGCCGATGCGCACCTACTCCTCCGGCATGGCCGCCCGCCTGCGGTTCTCCATCGCCGCCGCGAAGAACCATGACGTGCTCATGATTGACGAGGCGCTGGCCACCGGCGACCGCAAGTTCCAGAAGCGGTCCGAGGACCGCATCCGGGAGCTGCGCAAGGAGGCCGGCACGGTGTTCCTGGTCAGCCACAACAACAAGTCGATCCGCGACACCTGCAACCGGGTGCTGTGGCTGGAGCGCGGCGAGCTGCGCATGGACGGTCCCACCGACGAGGTGCTCAAGGAGTACGAGAAGTTCACCGGCAAGTAGGCCGTTCGCCGCAGCGGGCCCCGCCGGCCGGGTCGGCGGGGCCCGCTGTGCAAAGGAAGCGTCAACTCCGCAGGACGTCAGGAATCTTGGTGTCAATCGGTGTGTTGTTGTGATGTGCAGGACACCCCGGCGAGGCTGGCTGCGCTGTACAACGTAAGCTGGGACGGTCGCGAATGACGGCAAGTCGGGTGATACTGCACGACACCCTCCACCGGGGCAGCCGCGCACGGCCGGGCGGCGTGTCCGAAATAGTGTGTATTGCGTTGTCGGTGTAGAACGGGAGATGTGACGGCAATGGCTACGGAAACTCCCAGGCTCCGCGCAGCATGTGCCGTCCCAGCCCCGGGCAGCGCACGGTGACGGGACCGGCCGCGGTGCACGCCGGCGACCTGGAGCGCGGCACGCTCGACAAGGCCACGGGTGAGAACTTCCCCGTGGCGCCGTTCTTCCTTCCCCGTCCCTGGCGCGCCGACCTCATGGCGGTCTACGGCTTCGCCCGCCTGGTCGACGACATCGGCGACGGCGACCTCGCCCCCGGCGGCGCCGACGCGCGCGCCCTCGGCGTGTCGCCCGCGCAGGCACAGGACCGGCTGGTGCTGCTGGACGCCTTCGAGGCCGACCTGCGCCGCGTCTTCGGCGGCACCCCGCGCCACCCCCTGCTGCGCCGGCTCCAGCCGACGGTGCGGCGCCGCGGCCTGACCCCCGGGCCGTTCCTCGCCCTGATCGCCGCCAACCGCCAGGACCAGCTCGTCCACCGCTACGAGACCTACGACGACCTGCTCGCCTACTGCGAGCTGTCGGCCAACCCCGTGGGCCGCCTCGTCCTCGCCGTCACCGGCACCTCCACCCCCGAGCGGATCCGCCGCTCCGACGCGATCTGCACGGCCCTGCAGATCGTCGAGCACCTCCAGGACGTCAAGGAGGACCTGGGCCGCGACCGCATCTACCTGCCCGCCGCGGACATGAAACGCTTTCACGTCCGGGAGGCGGACCTCGCCGCGCCCACCGCGGGCGCGTCGGTGCGTGCCCTGATCGCCCACGAAGCGCAACGCGCCCGCGAGCTGCTGAATGAAGGCGCCCCCCTGGTGGGTAGCGTCCACGGCAGGTTGAAGCTGCTGCTCGCAGGGTTCGTGGCGGGGGGAAGGGCGGCGATCCGCGCGATCGCCGCCGCGCACTACGACGTACTTCCCGGCCCGCCCAAGCCCGGCAAGGTCCAGTTGCTGCGTGAGGTGGGCGTGACTCTGCGAGGAGAGGGGTGATCCGGACCGTGGAGGTCGAGCAACACGTGTCCGCACCGGTACTCGCCGCCTACCGCTATTGCGAGGTCGTCACCGGGCAGCAGGCCCGCAACTTCGCGTACGGCATCCGGCTGCTGCCCACGCCCAAGCGGCGCGCCATGTCCGCGCTGTACGCCTTCTCCCGACGCGTCGACGACATCGGCGACGGCTCCCTGGCCAACGATGTCAAGGTGGCACGGCTGGAGGAGACCCGGGCGCTGCTCGCCCGGATCCGCGAGGGGGCCGTCGAGGAGGACGACACCGATCCGGTCGCGGTCGCCCTCGCGCACGCCGCCCGGTCCTTCCCGATCCCGCTCGGCGCGCTGGACGAGCTGATCGACGGCGTGCAGATGGACGTGCGCGGCGAGACCTACGAGACCTGGGACGACCTGAAGGTGTACTGCCGGTGCGTGGCCGGTGCCATCGGGCGGCTGTCGCTCGGCGTGTTCGGCACCGAGCCGGGAGCGCGCGGCGCCGAGCGCGCCCCCGAGTACGCCGACACCCTCGGGCTCGCCCTGCAGCTGACCAACATCCTCAGAGACGTCCGCGAGGACGCCGAGGGCGGCCGCACCTACCTGCCCGCCGACGACCTCGCGAAATTCGGCTGCTCGGCCGGCTTCCGGGGGCCGCTGCCACCGGAGGGCTCCGACTTCGCGGGCCTCGTGCACTTCGAAGTGCGACGGGCCCGCGCGCTGTTCGCCGAGGGCTACCGACTGCTGCCCCTGCTCGACCGGCGCAGCGGCGCGTGCGTGGCCGCCATGGCCGGCATCTACCGCCGTCTGCTCGACCGCATCGAACGCGACCCCGAGGCCGTGCTGCGCGGCCGTGTCTCCCTCCCCGGCCGCGAGAAGGCCTACGTCGCCGTCCGCGGCCTGTCCGGCCTGGACACCCGCCACGTCTCCCGCCAGCTGGTCAGGAGGCGCGCCTGATGCACCACGGCGACGGCAACGACGGAGCGGCCCGCGCGGCGCGGCAGCCGTCCCGGACGGCCGGGCGCCCGGCCTGCGGGTGCGCGGCCGTGCGGGTGCCCCCGGTGGCGGCTGCGCCGGCCGGCGGGCGGACGGCGGCGCGCACGCCGCGTCCTGCGCCGGCGCGGCCCGGCACTGCCGGGACGCCCGTGACCTGCGCGGACGCCGCCCCGGGCGAGGTGCTCCGGGCCGGCGGGCCGGCTTCCGGCCGCCCGGCCCGTCGCGCCGCCCGGTGCGCCGTACGGCACCGCGCCGCGGCCGCTTCCCGCGCCGCGGGCGGCCGGTGGGCAACCCCGCGCCGGGCTGCGGCGTCCCTGACGGCAGTGGACCGGTGGGCGTCCGGCGCGCGTCCCGGCAGCGGGGGAGAGGAGGCACGATGACCGGCGCAACGCAGGAGCGGGGCGGCACCGCCGTGGTCGTCGGCGGCGGGCTCGCCGGGATCTCCGCCGCGCTGTCGCTCGCCGACGCCGGGGTGCGCGTCACCCTGCTCGAAGGGCGGCCGCGGCTGGGCGGGCTCGCGTTCTCCTTCCGGCGCGGCGAGCTCACCGTCGACAACGGGCAGCACGTGTACCTGCGCTGCTGCACCGCCTACCGCTGGTTCCTGGAGCGGATCGGGGCCAGTGCGCTCGCCCCGCTGCAGAGCCGCCTCGACGTGCCCGTCGTCGACGCCGCCAAGCCCGAGGGCCGCAGACTGGGCAGGCTGCGGCGCGACCCGCTGCCCGTACCGCTGCACCTGGGGCGCAGCCTGGCCACCTACCCGCACCTCTCGCTCGCCGACCGCGCCCGGGTCGGCCGTGCCGCGCTCGCGCTGAAGGGGCTCGACCCCGCCGATCCGGCACTGGACGCACAGGACTTCGGCAGCTGGCTGGCCGCGCACGGCCAGTCGGCGCGCGCCGTCGAGGCCCTGTGGGACCTGGTCGGCGTGGCGACCCTCAACGCGGTCGCGGGCGACGCCTCCCTGGGGCTCGCCGCAATGGTGTTCAAGACCGGTCTGCTGTCCGACCCGGGCGCCGCCGACATCGGCTGGGCGCGCGTCCCGCTGGGCGACCTGCACGACCGGCTGGCCCGCAGGGCGCTCGAGACCGCCGGGGTGCGCATCGGAGTCCGTACACGCGTCACCTCCCTCTCTCAGAACGACAACGGCCGTTGGAGCGTTCAGGTTCCCGGCGAGAGGATCACGGCGGACGCCGTCGTCCTCGCCGTACCCCAGCGCGAGGCGCACACCCTGCTCCCGCCCGGCGCGCTCGAACAGCCCGAGCGGCTGCTCGCCCTCGGCACCGCGCCCATCCTCAACGTGCACGTCGTCTACGACCGCAAGGTGCTCGGGGTGCCCTTCTTCGCCGCGCTGGGCACCCCGGTGCAGTGGGTGTTCGACCGCACCGAGGCCGCCGGCCTGACGAGCGGCCAGTACCTCGCGCTGTCGCAGTCGGCCGCGCACGAGGAGATCGACACGCCGGTCGCCGAGCTGCGCGCCCGCTACCTGCCCGAACTCGAGCGACTGCTGCCCCGCGCGCGCGGCGCCCGGGTCAGGGACTTCTTCGTCACCCGGGAGCGCACCGCCACGTTCGCTCCCGCCCCCGGCGTCGGGCGGCTCAGGCCCGGCGCCCGCACCAAGGCACCCGGCCTGTACCTGGCCGGGGCGTGGACCGCCACCGGGTGGCCCGCGACCATGGAGAGCGCGGTCCGCAGCGGTGTCGGCGCGGCGGGCGCCGCGCTCGGCGCCCTGGGCCACTCCCGCGCCCGGCTCCCGGCCTTCCCCGGCGACGTCCTCGGGGAGGCCGCATGAGCCGCACGACCGGAGACCGGCGGGGGACGGACCTGAGCACCCTCGGTACCGCAACAAGAGGAGAGACTGTGCCCACTGTGCCCCCGGCCTCGACGGCCGCCCGAGAGACCGCAGGGGACGTGACCGCGCTCCTGGAGCGCGGCCGCACCCTGGCCATGCCGGTCCTGCGGGCGGCCGTCGACCGCCTGGCCGCCCCCATGGACACCGTCGCCGCCTACCACTTCGGCTGGATCGACGCCCACGGCAACCCCGCCGACGGCGACGGCGGCAAGGCCGTACGGCCCGCCCTCGCCGTGCTCTCCGCCGAGGTCACCGGAGCCGCGCCCGAGGTCGGCGTGCCCGGCGCGGTCGCCGTCGAGCTCGTGCACAACTTCTCGCTGCTGCACGACGACCTGATGGACGGCGACGAGCAGCGCCGCCACCGCGACACCGTCTGGAAGGTGCACGGCCCCGCCCAGGCCATCCTCGTCGGCGACGCCCTGTTCGCCCTGGCGGGCGAGGTGCTGCTGGAGCTCGGCACGGTCGAGGCCGGCCGCGCCGCCCGCCGTCTGACCACCGCCACCCGCGCCCTGATCGACGGCCAGGCGCAGGACATCTCCTACGAGCACCGCGAGCGCGTCAGCGTCGCGGAGTGCCTGGAGATGGAGGGCAACAAGACCGGCGCCCTGCTGGCCTGCGCCAGCTCCATCGGCGCCGTGCTCGGCGGCGCGGACGAGGCGACCGCCGACACGCTGGAGAAGTACGGCTACCACCTCGGCCTGGCCTTCCAGGCCGTCGACGACCTCCTCGGCATCTGGGGCGACCCGGAGGCCACCGGCAAGCAGACCTGGAGCGACCTGCGCCAGCGCAAGAAGTCGCTGCCGGTCGTGGCCGCGCTCGCGGCGGGCGGCCCCGCCTCCGAGCGGCTCGCCGAACTCCTCGCCGCCGACGCCAAGAGCAGCGACTTCGAGAACTTCTCCGAGGAGGAGTTCGCCGCCCGGGCCGCCCTCATCGAAGAGGCGGGCGGCCGGGAGTGGACCGCCGAGGAGGCGCGCCGCCAGCACGCCCTCGCCCTCGAGGCCCTCGACGCCGCGGACATGCCGGACCAGGTGCGGGCCCGGTTCGCGGCGCTCGCCGACTTCGTCGTCGTACGGAAGAGATGATCCCTATCGGCCGGACACGCCTCGCGTAGTCGCCGGCCGGTGCCGCGCCCGGCGACGCACCGGCCGACGGCGGACCCACAGCAGCACGACTCGCACGACTGCACGAAGGGGAAGCCATGACAGCGACGACCGACGGAAGCACCGGAGCGGCCCTCCCGCCCCGCGCTGCCGCGGCCACCGACACCGACATCACGACCCCCGCGGCAGCCGGGGTGGAAGAGGCCGCCCGGCGCGCCGTACAGCGCGCCACCGACTTCCTGCTGGCCCGTCAGGACGCCGAGGGCTGGTGGAAGGGCGACCTCGAGACCAACGTCACGATGGACGCCGAGGACCTGATGCTCCGTCAGTTCCTCGGCATCCTGGACGAGAAGACGGCCGAGGCGGCCGCCCGCTTCATCCGCGGCGAACAGCGCGAGGACGGCACCTGGGCCACCTTCTACGGCGGCCCGGGTGACCTGTCCACCACCATCGAGGCCTACGTCGCGCTGCGCCTGGCCGGCGACGAGCCCGACGCCCCGCACCTGCGCAGGGCCTCCGCCTGGATCCGCGAGCAGGGCGGCGTCGCCGCCTCCCGCGTCTTCACCCGCATCTGGCTCGCCCTCTTCGGCTGGTGGAAGTGGGAGGACCTGCCCGAACTCCCGCCGGAACTCATCTACCTGCCCCGCTGGTTCCCCCTCAACATCTACGACTTCGGCTGCTGGGCCCGGCAGACCATCGTGCCGCTGACCATCGTCTCGGCCAAGCGCCCGGTGCGCCCGGCGCCCTTCCCCCTCGACGAGCTGCACGTCGACCCCGACCACCCCAACCCCGTCAAACCCCTCGCGCCGGCGGCCAGTTGGGACGGCGCCTTCGAGCGGCTCGACAAGGCCCTGCACGCCCTGCGCAGGGTCGTCCCCAGGCGGCTGCGCAAGGCCGCGATGAACACCGCCGCCCGCTGGATCATCGAGCGGCAGGAGAACGACGGCTGCTGGGGCGGCATCCAGCCCCCGGCCGTGTACTCGATCATCGCGCTGTACCTGCTGGGCTACGACCTGCAGCACCCCGTCATGCGCGAGGGCCTGGCCTCGCTGGACCGCTTCGCCGTGTGGCGCGAGGACGGCGCCCGCATGATCGAGGCCTGCCAGTCCCCGGTGTGGGACACCTGCCTGGCCACCATCGCGCTCGTCGACGCCGGACTGCCCGCCGACCACCCGCAACTGGTCAAGGCCGCCGACTGGATGCTGGGCGAGCAGGTCGTCCGCCCCGGCGACTGGGCCGTGCGCCGCCCCGGACTCCCGCCGGGCGGCTGGGCGTTCGAGTTCCACAACGACAACTACCCCGACATCGACGACACCGCCGAGGTGGTCCTCGCGCTGCGCCGGGTCACACACCACGACCCGGAGCGGGTGGACCGGGCGATCGAGCGCGGGGTGCGCTGGAACCTCGGCATGCAGTCGAAGAACGGCGCCTGGGGCGCCTTCGACGTCGACAACACCAGCCCCCTCCCCAACAAGCTGCCGTTCTGCGACTTCGGCGAGGTGATCGACCCGCCGTCCGCCGATGTCACCGCCCACGTGGTGGAGATGCTCGCCGTCGAGGGCCTCGCCCACGACCCGCGCACCCGGCGCGGCGTGAAGTGGCTGCTGGCCGAGCAGGAGCCGGACGGCTCGTGGTTCGGCCGCTGGGGCGTCAACTACATCTACGGCACCGGTTCCGTCGTCCCCGCGCTCGTCGCCGCCGGGATCCCCGCCGAGCACCCGGCGATCCGCCGTGCCGTGGCCTGGCTGGAGAGCGTGCAGAACGACGACGGCGGCTGGGGCGAGGACCTGCGCTCCTACAAGTACGCCGAGGAATGGCGGGGCCGCGGCGCCTCCACCGCCTCCCAGACCGCGTGGGCGCTGATGGCGCTGCTGGCGGCGGGGGAGCGGGACTCCGAGGCCGTCGAACGCGGCATCCGGTGGCTCGCCGACACCCAGAAGGAGGACGGCTCCTGGGACGAGCCGTACTTCACCGGCACCGGCTTCCCCTGGGACTTCTCCATCAACTACCACCTCTACCGGCAGGTCTTCCCGCTCACCGCCCTCGGCCGGTACGTGCACGGAGAGCCCTTCGCCGGGGGCAAGGGGAGTTGATGGCCGCCCCGCCCGCCCCGGCCCCGCTGCTGATCGCCTGCGCGCTCGGCATCGAGCACCTGGCGTTGCGTGCCGGCGAGCGCGGCGGCGCGGGCGGGCCGGTCACCGTGCTGCGCACCGGCATGGGCCCCCGGGCGGCCGAGCAGTCGGTCACCCGGGCCCTGGCCGACCCGGCGCTCGCCTCGGCCGCCGTGCTGGCCACGGGCTTCTGCGCGGGGCTCGCCCCGGGCATGCACCCCGGCGACCTCGTGGTCGCCGAGGAGACCCGGCACCCGCGCGGCGGCGTCCCGTGCGTGGGCACCGGCCTGCTGGCCGAGGAGCTCGGGCGCCTCCTGCCCGGGCGCAGGGTGCACACCGGGCCGCTCACCGGCTCCGACCACGTGGTGCGCGGCCCGGAGCGCGCCGAGCTGCGCGCGACCGGCGCGCTCGCGGTCGACATGGAGTCGGCGGCGACGCTGCTGGCCGCCGTGCGCACGGGCCCCCGTCCGGTTGCGGCCGTCCGGGTGGTCGTGGACGCTCCGGAACACGAGCTCGTCCGGATCGGCACGGTACGCGGTGGAATATCAGCTTTCCGCGTCCTTCGTTCCATACTTCCCGCTTTTTATGAATGGCACCGTTCCTTGCCGCTCCCCCGGAGGTGAGCCAGATGGCCATGCCGCTGCGTCAGTCCATCAAGATCGCTACCTACCTCGCCGAACAGAAGCTGCGCGGGCGGGAGAAATTTCCGCTCATCGTGGAGCTGGAACCCCTCTTCGCCTGCAACCTCAAGTGCGAGGGCTGCGGCAAGATCCAGCACCCGGCCGGGGTGCTCAAGCAGCGCATGCCGGTCGCGCAGGCCGTGGGAGCGGTACTGGAGTCCGGTGCGCCGATGGTGTCGATCGCCGGCGGCGAGCCGCTGATGCACCCCCAGATCGACGAGATCGTGCGCCAGCTGGTGGCCCGGAAGAAGTACGTCTTCCTGTGCACCAACGCCGTGCTGCTGCGCAAGAAGATGGACAAGTTCACCCCGTCGCCGTACTTCGCGTTCGCCGTGCACATCGACGGGCTGCGCGAGCGGCACGACGAGTCGGTGGCGAAGGAGGGCGTGTTCGACGAGGCGGTGGCGGCCATCAAGGAGGCCAAGCGGCGCGGCTTCCGGGTGACCACCAACTCCACCTTCTTCAACACCGACACCCCGCAGACCGTCATCGACGTGCTCAACTTCCTCAACGACGAGCTGCGGGTGGACGAGATGATGATCTCGCCCGCCTACGCCTACGAGAAGGCGCCCGACCAGGAGCACTTCCTGGGCGTGGAGCAGACCCGCGAGCTGTTCCGGAAGGCCTTCTCCGGCGGCAACCGCAGGCGCTGGCGGCTCAACCACTCCCCGCTCTTCCTCGACTTCCTCGAGGGCAAGATCGACTTCCCGTGCACCGCGTGGGCCATCCCCAACTACTCGCTCTTCGGCTGGCAGCGCCCCTGCTACCTGATGAGCGACGGGTACGTGCCCACCTACCGCGAGCTGGTGGAGGAGACCGACTGGGACAAGTACGGCCGCGGCAAGGACCCGCGCTGCGCCAACTGCATGGCGCACTGCGGCTACGAGCCCACCGCCGTGCTGGCCACCATGGGCTCCCTGAAGGAGTCGCTGCGGGCCATGCGCGAGACCGTCGCGCAGAATCGCGGGTGACGCCATGAGCGCCATCCCCCTGGGCGTCCCCGAGGTCCCGGCCCGGCCGGTGGGACCGCGCCGGAAGAGCCGGCAGATCATGGTCGGTCCGGTGGCGGTGGGCGGGGACGCGCCGGTGTCGGTGCAG
>NZ_BMWH01000025.1 GCF_014651135.1 Streptomyces echinoruber | reverse complement strand
CCGGCCGGCCCGCCGTCCGCCGGCCGGGGGGCCGCCCCGTCGGCGGGGGCGCCGCCGTGGCCTCCGCGCGGCGGGGGCGGCGCGAAGACGCCGTGGCCCCCGTGGCCCGGCGTCGCGGCGGTGCGGAGGTCGACGGGCGGGCGGGGCGCCGGGCCGGCACCCGGGTCGTGCGGTCCGTACGGTCCGTGCGGTTCGTGCGGTCCGTACGCCGTCCCGTACCGCGTCTCGTAGGGCGAGTTGCTCACGCCGACACGCTCCAAGGGGGCCGAAGGGGTCCGGAAGAGGCCCGAAAGGGCCGGAAGGGTCCGAAAAGGGCCCGGATCGGATCCCAGAACCTAGCGGAGCGCCGGTCACTCTCCAAAGCGGCACAGCTACTTGGCGTGACGATCCGGTGGGAGAGCACCTCTGCCGGGGCGCCTGCACGCCGGTCCGCCGGAGTCGGTCAGTCGCCGTCCGTGGTCGTCAGTCGTCGTCAGTGGCCGTCGATGGCCGCCGGTAGCCGTCAGTAGTCGAAGGCGCGTGCCGTGTTGGCCGCGAGGGCGGTCGCCAGCGTGTCCTCGTCGACGCCGCGCACGGCGGCCATGGCCCGTACCGTGACCGGGACGAGGTAGGGGGCGTTGGGCCGTCCGCGGTAGGGTACCGGCGTCAGGAACGGCGCGTCGGTCTCCACCAGGATCAGCTCCAGCGGGGCCACGGCGAGGGCGTCGCGCAGGTTCTGGGCGTTCTTGAAGGTGACGTTGCCGGCGAAGGACATGAAGTAGCCGGCGCGGGCGCACACCCGGGCCATCTCCGCGTCGCCGGAGTAGCAGTGGAAGACGGTGCGCTCGGGGGCGCCCTCCTCCTTCAGGATGCGCAGCACGTCGGCGTGGGCGTCGCGGTCGTGGATGACGAGGGTCTTGCCGTGCCGCTTGGCGATCTCGATGTGGGCGCGGAAGGACCTCTCCTGGGCCGCCTTGCCCTCCTCCCCGGTGCGGAAGTAGTCCAGGCCGGTCTCGCCGACGCCCTTGACCTGCGGCAGCGCGGCCAGCCGGTCGATCTCGGCGAGCGCGTCGTCCAGGGCCGCGTCGCCGCCGGGCTCGCGGGCACCCTGCCTGGACCAGCCTCCCCCAGCCCCAGGGGGCTGGGAGGTGCCCCCAGGATCCCCGTGCACGATGCGGGGGGCTTCGTTCGGGTGCAGCGCGACCGTGGCGTGGACGGCGTCGTGGCGCTCCGCGATCTGCGCCGCCCAGCGGGAGCCGTTCAGGTCGCAGCCGACCTGCACGACCGTCGTCACGCCCACCGAGGCCGCCTTGGCCAGGCCCTCCTCGACCGTGCCGGACTGCATGTCGAGGTGGGTGTGGGAGTCGGCGACGGGGACCCGGAGGGGCTCCGGGAGCGGCGGCGGGTCGGTGTGGGAAGGCATGCCCCGATCCTACGGAAGGCGCATGCCCGCCCCGCCCGGCGCCCGGCCCGCACCGGGACCGCCCGGCCGGGTCCTCGTACCGGAACCGGCCCACCCCGCACCGGAACCGCCCCGCCGGCGCCGTACCCGGCTCAGCCCGCCCGGTGCTGGAAGGGGTGCAGCAGGTCGGACAGGTGCCAGTGGTGGTGCCCGTCCCGGTGCCCGGCCGCCGTCTCCTCCCCGGACGGCGCTCCGGGCACCGGGGCCACCACGGGGCCGGCCGGGCGCTGTGCGTGCTGGTGGAGCTGCGCGGACGCCACCTGGCCGGCGCGCATGATGCGCAGGACGCGGCCGTCGCAGTTCCGGCAGGCGGGCCGGCGCAGCGGGGACGGCACGACGCGGCCGTCCGTGACGTACAGCACGAACTCGTTGCCGTCGCCGTCCGTGTGGTGCTCTATGTCGTACGACTGCTCCCAGCCGTGCCCGCAGCGCATGCAGGCGAAGGAGTACGACTCGTGCGCGACTGCGGTCTCCCTCATGCGAACTCCTCACGTCCGCTGGACTGTCCGGGAACGGTGTGTCCCCTCAATCCAGTTGACGCTTCCGCAGCCGGAAATGCACTCGTCCTGGAAAGTATGGGAGCCTGTTTGGAATTTCTTTGTCACGGGCTCCGCGGGAGGGCTCGCGACTTTGCTTTCGGCACCGGTCTTTTGCCTGCTCATGGGGTGCACGCTCAGGAGAGGAGAACCCCGCTCAAAAGGGTTTCCGCGTCTTTTTCACAGAGGTGCGCCCACATCACACACAGGCATGTGCAGAAGGGCGCGCGGGAGCGCGAATTCCCTCACCCGCGCCCCACGTTCCCGCGCCCCGCGCTTGCCTGCCCCGCATCCTCACGCCCCGCGTTCTCGAGCCCCGCGCTTCCCCGCCCCGCGTCCTCGCGCCCCGCGTTCTTCGCCGCGACCACCGCGTCGAACACCTCGCGCTTGGGCAGCCCGGCCTCGGCGGCGACCGCGGCGATGGCCTCCTTGCGGCGCTCGCCGGCCTCCTCGCGGGCGCGCACCCGGCGTACCAGCTCCTCGGCGTCCACGTCCTCGGCGCCCGGCTCCGGCGCGCCCTCGACCACGACGGTGATCTCGCCGCGCACGCCCTGCGCGGCCCAGGCCGCCAGCTCGCCCAGCGGGCCGCGCCGGACCTCCTCGTAGGTCTTGGTCAGCTCCCGGCAGACGGCGGCACGCCGGCCGGCGCCGAACACCTCGGCCATGGCGGCGAGGGTGTCGTCGAGGCGGTGCGGGGCCTCGAAGTAGACCAGGGTGCGCCGCTCGGCGGCGACCTCGCGCAGCCGTGTCAGCCGCTCGCCCGCCTTGCGCGGCAGGAACCCCTCGAAGCAGAACCGGTCGACGGGCAGCCCCGACAGCGCGAGCGCGGTGAGCACGGCGGACGGGCCGGGCACCGCGGTGACCCGGATGTCCCGCTCCACCGCCGCCGCGACCAGCCGGTAGCCGGGGTCGGACACCGACGGCATGCCCGCGTCGGTGACCAGCAGCACCCGGGCGCCACCCAGCAGTTCCTCAACCAGTTCCGGGGTGCGCGCGGACTCGTTGCCCTCGAAGTACGACACCACGCGCCCCCGGGGGGTGACCCCCAGCGCCTGCGCCAGCCGCCGCAGCCGCCGGGTGTCCTCCGCGGCGACGACGTCCGCGCCGGCCAGCTCCTCGGCCAGCCGGGGCGGCGCGTCCGCGACGTCGCCGATGGGGGTGCCTGCCAGGACGAGGGTTCCGCTCACGCCCCCATCCTCGCAGGAGCCGCCCCTCTCCTCGCACGCCACCTCGCGGCAGCCACCCCTCCGCCCGCACGGCATCCGGCGGAAGCCGCGGGCGAACCGCACGGCACCTCGAAGCAGAACCGGTCGACGGGCAGCCCACCCGGACACCCGTCCGGAGCCACCCGCCCCACGCATTCCTCCGCTTCCTCCACCGCTTCCTCCCCCGTGCGGGGGACGTACACAGCGGCGTTCCCTACGATGGCGCGGTGACCAGTACCGCGTCTTCCACGGACACCCGGCAGGGGCCGGCCCCGCACGACGAGCGGCCGTCGTGGCAGCGGCGGCTGCGCCGCTTCGGCTACGTACCGCACCCGGCGGGGCCGCACCGCGACGTCCGCGAGAAGCTGGTGCCGCCCTACACCCGGCCCGGCCCGCGGCTGTGGCAGACACTGGGCGTCTCCCCGCGCCTGGCCGAGCGGATCACCCGCTGGTCGGGGTGGGGCGGGCCGCTGCTCGTCACCCTGGTGGCCGGGCTGGTGCGGTTCTACCACCTGGGCAGTCCCCGGGCGGTGATATTCGACGAGACGTACTACGCCAAGGACGCCTGGGCGCTCGTCCACCGCGGGTTCGAGGTCAACTGGGACAAGAACGCCAACAACCTGGTCCTGCAGACGCACGGCCACCTCGCGGTCCCCACCGACGCCGCGTACGTCGTGCACCCGCCGGTCGGCAAGTACGTCATCGGGCTGGGCGAGCTGGTCTTCGGGTTCGACCCGTTCGGCTGGCGCTTCATGACGGCGCTGCTCGGCACCCTGTCGGTGCTGATGCTGTGCCGCATCGGGCGCCGCCTGTTCCGCTCGACGTTCCTCGGCTGCCTGGCCGGGGCGCTGATGGCGGTGGACGGCCTGGCGTTCGTGATGAGCCGTACCTCGCTGCTGGACGGGGTGCTGGAGTTCTTCGTGCTGGGCGCGTTCGGGTGCCTGCTGATCGACCGGGACCGGGCGCGCGCCCGACTGGCGGCGGCGCTCCCGGTGGACGCGGACGGGCGGGTGCGGCCCGACGCGCACACCGCCGACACCCTGCGCCTGGGCCGGCGCCCGTGGCGCTGGGGGGCGGGCGTGCTGCTGGGCCTGGCCGTCGGCACGAAGTGGAACGGCCTGTACTTCCTGGCCGCGTTCTGCGTGCTGGCCCTGCTGTGGGACGTCGGCAGCCGGAAGGTGGCGGGCGCGAGCCGCCCGTACGCGGCGGTGCTGAAGTACGACACCGGCCTGACGTTCCTCGCCACGGTCCCGGTCGCGCTCGCCGTCTACCTGCTGTCCTGGCTGGGCTGGATCCTCTCCCCCACCGACGGCAGCGGCGGCTACTTCCGCGACTGGGCCGCGACCGACGGCAAGGGCGGCCGCTTCACC
Organism: Streptomyces echinoruber; assembly: GCF_014651135.1. GTDB lineage: Bacteria > Actinomycetota > Actinomycetes > Streptomycetales > Streptomycetaceae > Streptomyces > Streptomyces echinoruber. Next base: position 117,942 of record NZ_BMWH01000025.1, on the reverse strand, counting down.
TGGCTGCCGGACTGGCTGCGCAGCCTGTGGCACTACGAGCACGAGGTGTACGAGTTCCACACCCACCTCACCTCGCCGCACACCTACCAGTCCAACCCGTGGAGCTGGATCGTCGTCGGCCGCCCGGTGTCGTACTTCTACGAGTCGCCCTCGCCCGGCCAGGACGGCTGCCCCGCCGACGCCGGCGAGAAGTGCGCCCGCGAGGTGCTGGCCCTCGGCACGCCGCTGCTGTGGTGGGTGGGCTGCGCCGCCCTCGTCTACGTGCTGTGGCGGTGGTTCTTCCGCCGCGACTGGCGCGCCGGCGCGATCGCCTGCGGGGTGGCCGCCGGCTACCTGCCCTGGTTCCTCTACCAGGAGCGCACGATCTTCTACTTCTACGCCGTCGTCTTCCTGCCCTTCCTCTGCCTCGCGGTCACCATGCTCCTGGGCGCCCTCGCCGGACCGCCACGCCCCACCGACACCCGCCGCCTCGTCGGCACGGTCGGCGTGGGCGTCCTGGTCCTGCTGATCGCCTGGAACTTCATCTACTTCTGGCCCCTGTACACCGGCACCGCCATCCCCATCGACGACTGGCGCTCGCGGATGTGGCTGGACACCTGGGTGTAGCGGGGTTCCGGCCACCCGCGCCCGTTCCCGGATCTCCGTTCGGACAACTTGCGGCCATCCCCTCACATCCGTCCCTCGCGCCGCCTACAGTTCTTGGGCCGAAACGGGGAGGAGCGCGGGATGCGCAAGGGGATCAGGGCCGCTGTCGTGGGCGGGGTGGTCGCCGTGCTGGTGGGAGGAGCGGCGTACGGGGGGTACACCTTCGTGCACGCGGTCGGTGGGAGCGGGCCCGCGGCCGTGCGGACCGGGCCGCCGACCCGAGACGAGGTCGCCGGCACGGCGCGGAAGTTCTTCGCCGCGTGGGAGCGGGGGAAGGCGGCGACGGCGGCGTCGTACACGAACTTCCCGGAGGCGGCCGGGGCGCTGCTGGCCGCCTACGGGCAGGCGGCGCACATCACGGACGTGCACATCCGGCCGGGGACCGCGCACGGCGCCACCGTGCCGTTCTCCGTGTCCGCGAAAGTGTCGTACGAGGGGCGGACCAAGCCGCTGGCCTACGACAGCCGCCTCACCGTGGTGCGCGGGCGGACCACGCACCGCGCGCTCGTCGACTGGCAGCCCTCGGTGGTGCATCCGGCGCTGCGGGCGAAGGGCGACACGCTGGTGACCGGGGAGTCGGCGGCGCCGGCGATCGAGGCGGTGGACCGTGACGGCAAGGTGCTGACGAAGGAGGAGTTCCCCTCGCTCGGGCCGGTGCTGGACGCGCTGCGGGAGAAGTACGGCGAGCAGGCGGGCGGCACGCCCGGTGTCGAGCTGAGCGTGCGGCACACGGCGACGAACGCGCCCGACACCCCGCTGCTGACCCTCGCCGAGGGCCGGGCGGGCCGGCTGGCGACGACGCTGAGCGCGCGGGTGCAGGCGGCGGCGGAGCGGGCGGTGCGGACGTACCCGGAGTCGTCGGTGGTGGCCGTCAAGCCGTCCACCGGGGAGGTGCTGGCGGTCGCCAACCACCGGTCCGACGGTTTCAACGCCGCCTTCCAGGGCGCGGTGGCCCCCGGCTCCACCATGAAGATCATCAGCGCGGCCACGCTCATCGACAACGGCATCGCCACGGCGTCCGGGCCCGCGCCCTGCCCGGACGAGGCGGTGTGGCAGAGCCAGACCTTCCACAACCTCACCGGCATGGCCCCGAACGAGAAGGCGACCCTGTCGGAGAGTTTCGCCCGGTCCTGCAACACGGCGTTCGTGAAGTTCGCCGACGAGGTGCGGGTCGACTCCCTGACCCGGGAGGCCGAGGACCGCTTCGGGCTGGGCCGCGACGACTGGAAGACCGGCATCGCCTCCTTCGACGGCTCCGTCCCCGCCTCCGGCGGCCCGGACACCGCGGCCGCCCTGATCGGGCAGGGCCAGGTGCGGATGAGTCCGCTGAACATGGCGTCGGTCACGGCGACCGCGATGACCGGCACCTTCCGGCAGCCGGTCCTCGTGCCGCTGCGGCTGGACGGCCGCACCCCGGCCCGCGCCAAGGGCCTGCCCGCGGCCACGGTGCGGCAGTTGCGCGCGATGATGCACCGCACCGCCGTCTCCGGCACCGCGGCCGGCGTGATGTCCGGCCTGAGCGGCGACATCGGTGCGAAGACGGGCTCGGCGGAGGTGGACGGGCAGGCGGTGTCCAACAGTTGGTTCACCGGCTACCGCAACGACGTGGCGGCCGCGGCCATGGCCGAGCGGGGCGGGCACGGCGGCGACACGGCCGGTCCGATTGTCGCAGCAGTGCTACGAACAGGGGGCTGAGGTCACACGCGTCCCACGGGACTCTAGGGTGAAGGCCGTCGTCGGATTTGGTGACGGCAGTGAAACCGATCAGGGCCCCGGGGGCTAGGTGGCCCCGGCCCCCGGGACGCGTGGAGGAACGGAACGCAGTGGGCAAGAGAAGGCGCGTCCCCGAGCAGCGAAAGACCGGCCCCGCCGTGCTCGGTGGGGTCATCGCCGTGGTGGTCGGCGGTGCCGGCTTCGGCGCGTACGCGCTGTACGGCGGAGACGGCGCGGCGGCCGAGGGCCGCCCGCAGACGGCCGCCTCCGGCACCCACCGGCACGTCGAGACCGGCCCGTTGACCGCGGCCGAGGTGCGTACCACGGCCCAGCGGTTCCTGACCGCCTGGCAGCACGGCGACATCGCGCGGGCCGCGGCCGCCACCAGCGACCCGGCGGCGGCACGGACCCTGCTGGCCGGCACCGCGAAGGACGCCCACCTCAAGGACGTCACGCTCGCCCCCGGCACGGCGCGGGGCACCAAGGTGCCCTTCGCGGTGAAGGCGACCGTCTCCTACGAGAACCTGAGCAAGCCGCTCGCCTACGACAGCGCGCTCACCGTGGTGCGGCGCGCGGGCGACGGCAGGCCGGTCGTCGACTGGCACGCCCGGGTCGTCCACCCCGGCCTGCGCGACGGCGACCGGCTCGTCACCGGCGCCTCCGGCACCCCGCCGGTGCGGGCGCTGGACCGCGACGGCGGCGAGCTGACCGCGGCGAAGTACCCGTCGCTGGGCACGGTGTTGGACGGGCTGCGCGAGAAGTACGGCAAGACGGCCGGCGGGAAGGCCGGGATCGAACTGCGCGTGGTGCGCGGGGCGGCGGCGCGGAAGGCCAAGCTGTCCGACCGGACGCTGCTGGAGTTGCGCAAGGGCACGCCGGGCACGGTGAGGACGACGCTCAGCCCGGCGCTGCAGGCGGCGGCCGAGCGGCAGGTGGCCAAGCGGGCGCGGGCGTCGGTGGTGGTGCTGCGGCCGTCCACGGGCGAGATCCTCGCGGTGGCGAACTCCTCGCACGGCTTCGACACCGCGCTGCAGGGCTCCCTCGCGCCGGGCTCCACCATGAAGATCATCACCTCGTCGCTGCTCATCGAGAAGGGCCTGGCCTCCGCGGACAAGCAGCACCCGTGCCCGAAGACGTACACCTACGGCGGGTGGAAGTTCCACAACGACGACGACTTCGAGATCAAGCACGGCACGTTCAAGGCGAGTTTCGCCCGCTCCTGCAACACCGCCTTCATCAGCCAGGCGAAGAAGCTGAAGAACGACGACCTGACCCGGCAGGCCCAGCAGGTGTTCGGGCTGGGCCTGAACAACTGGGCGGTCGGCGTACCGTCCTTCGACGGCTCGGTGCCGGTGCAGTCGGCGGCGCAGAAGGCGGCCGAGCTGATCGGCCAGGGCGGGGTGCGGATGAACCCGCTGAACATGGCGTCGGTCGCGGCCACCGTGCAGGCGGGCACGTTCCACCAGCCGTACCTGGTCTCCCCGTCCGTCGACCACCGCAGACTGGCCACCGCCTCGCGCAAGCTGTCGGCGTCCACGCTGGCACAGGTGCGGGAGCTGATGCGGTACACCGCCGCCTACGGCACGGCCGCGGAGGCGATGGCGGGCCTCGGCCCGGACTACGGGGCCAAGACCGGCTCGGCGGAGGTCGACGGGCAGAAGAAGCCCAACGGCTGGTTCACCGCGTACAAGGGCGACCTGGCGGCGGCCGGCGTGGTCCAGGCGGGCGGGCACGGCGGCGACACGGCGGGTCCGATCGTGGCGGCGCTGCTGAAGCTGGGCAGCGGCTGATCCCGCCGATCGTGGGGGCGCCGCTGAAGCCGGACGACTGATTCCGTCGCTCGGGGCGGCGCTGCTGAATCCGGGCGGGGGCCGACCCGCCGATCGTGGGGGCGCTGCAGAAGCCGGGCGGGGGCCGACCCGCCGATCGTGGCGGCGCTGCAGAAGCCGGGCGGCGGCCGACCCGCCGATCGTGGCGGCGCTGCGGAAGCCGGGCGGGGGCCGACCCGCCGCTCGTAGAGGCGCCGCCGAAGCCGGGCGGCGGCCGGACCGGCCCGGTCAGCGGGACGACGGCACCCGCTGCGCGGCCGGGGCCGCCAGATAGGTCTGGCGCAGAAACCGCAGGATCGCCTTGGTGTCGAGCTGGACGACCGACACGCCCTGCGGGGAGTGGAGTTCGACGACGGCCTGTACGCGTCCGCACGGCCACACCCGCACGTCTCCGCTCTCGGCGGGGGCGCGCAGGCCCTGTTCCAGCAGCGTCCGGGAGAGGGTCCACTCGTGGCGGCCGGGCAGGCCGAGCCGTACGGAGCGCGGGTCGGTCTCGGGGTCGTAGCGGAGCGTGATCCGTACGGAGGCACGGTCGTCCCGAGGATCACTGTCCGCGTCCGTGAGGACACGGGCCCGCGCGTACTGTTCGACTGCCGGCATCGGACGCCCCCTTGCACTGCGTGTGGCCGGTACGAAAACGGTTCATCCGCTTCTTCCCCAATGTCGCATATTTTTCGCACCGCGCTCGCCGGAGCGACATATCTCACAGATGAGATGCGCATGTCTCACGGAGGAGATGCGGGCGAGATGACGACCTCCTCGCTCTTGCAAGGAGTTCGCAACAAGCCCGTATCATCGAACGGTGCACGTACCCGACGGATTCATCAACGCCCCGACCTCCGCCGCGACCGGGCTCGTCGCGGCCGGCGCGATCGCCGTGAGCCTGCGCGGCGCACGGCGTGAGCTGGACGAGCGGACGGCGCCGCTGGCCGGTCTGGTGGCCGCGTTCATCTTCGCCGTGCAGATGCTCAACTTCCCCGTGGCGGCGGGCACCAGCGGGCACCTGCTGGGCGGCGCGCTCGCCGCGATCCTCGTCGGCCCGTACACCGGTGTGCTGTGCGTGTCGGTGGTGCTGCTGATGCAGGGGATCCTGTTCGCCGACGGCGGCCTGACCGCGCTCGGCGTGAACATCACCGACATGGCGATCGTCACCACGGTCGTCACCTACGCCGTCTTCCGCGTCCTGGTGAGGGTGCTGCCGCGCGCCCGCCGCTCGGTCACGATCGCCTCCTTCACCGCCGCGCTCCTCTCGGTCCCGGCCGCGGCCTGCGCGTTCACCCTGATCTACGCGGTCGGCGGCACCACCGACGTGTCGATCGGCAAGGTCGCCACCGCGATGATCGGCGTGCACGTGCTCATCGGCCTGGGCGAGGCCGCGATCACCGCGCTCACGGTGGGCGCCGTCATCGCCGTACGGCCCGATCTCGTGCACGGCGCCCGCGGCCTGACGCGGCGTCTGAAGCTGCGGGTGAACGGCGAACTGGTCGACGCGCCCGCCGCCGCGCCCGCCCCCGCCGCCGCACCCGTCGCGGCCCGCTCGCACCGCGGGCTGTGGATCACCGGCCTGGTGACCTCCCTGGTGCTGGCCGGGTTCGTCAGCTTCTACGCCTCCTCCAGCCCCGACGGCCTGGAGAAGGTCGCCCACGACCAGGGCATCGACAAGACCGAGAAGCAGCACGCGGCCTCCGACTCCCCGCTGGCCGGCTACGGCGTCAAGGACATCGCCGACGCCCGCCTCTCCGGCGGCCTGGCGGGCGTGATCGGCGTCGGGGCGACCGTCGCCGCGGGCAGCGGCGTGTTCTGGGCGGTGCGCCGGCGCCGTACCGCCGACACCGCGCCGGCCGGTACGGCCGCGCCGACCACCGGTACGGGCGTGTGACATGGGCGCAGGGCACGCGCACAGGCTCTATCGGCACGGGCACTCCCCCGTGCACGCGCTGCCGCCGCACACCAAACTGGCGGCGGCCTTCGCCTTCGTGGTCGTGGTGGTGTCCACCCCGCGGGAGGCGATATGGGCGTACCCGCTGTACGCGGCGCTGCTGGGCGCGGTCGCGTACGTCGCCCGCGTCCCGGCCGGCTTCCTGCTGCGGCGCCTGCTGATCGAGGTGCCGTTCGTCGCCTTCGCGGTGCTCATGCCGTTCGTCGCCGAGGGCGAGCGGGTGCAGGTGCTCGGCCTCTCGCTGAGCGTGAACGGCCTGTGGGGCGCCTGGAACGTGCTCGCCAAGGGCACCCTGGGCGTCGCCGCCTCCGTGCTGCTCGCCGCGACCACGGAACTGCGGGCGCTGCTGCTCGGCCTGCAGCGCCTGAAACTCCCGCCGCTGCTCGTGCAGATCGCGAGCTTCATGATCCGCTACGGCGACGTCATCACCGACGAGATGCGGCGCATGCGCATCGCCCGCGCCTCACGCGGCTTCGAGGCGCGGGGCGTACGGCACTGGGGGGTGCTGGCGAAGTCCGCGGGCGCGCTGTTCATCCGCTCCTACGAACGCGGCGAGCGCGTCCATTTGGCCATGGTCAGCCGCGGCTACGCCGGTTCCCTGCCGGTCATCGACGAGGTGACCGCCTCCCGGGCGCAGTGGTCGTACGCGCTCGCCCTGCCGCTGTCCGCGCTCGCCGTCTGCCTGCTGGGATGGATCCTGTGACCGCTCCTGTGCCTGCTTCTGCGCCTACTTCTGGGACTGCTCCCGGGACCGCTCCTGAGGCCGCTCCTGGGCCTGCCGCCTCGCTGGAGGTCTCGGGCCTCGCCTTCGCCTACCCGGACGGCCACCAGGCCCTCTTCGGCGTCGACTTCCGCATCGAGCGCGGCGAACGCGTCGCCCTGCTCGGCCCGAACGGCGCCGGCAAGACCACCCTCGTACTGCACCTCAACGGCATCCTCACCGCCGGCGCGGGCACCGTGCGGGTGGCCGGACTGCCGGTGGACAAGCGGAACATGGCGGAGATCCGGCGCCGGGTCGGCATCGTCTTCCAGGACCCCGACGACCAGTTGTTCATGCCGACGGTCCGTGAGGACGTGGCCTTCGGGCCGGCCGCGGCCGGGCTGCGGGGCGCCGAGTTGGAGGAGCGCGTCGACCGGGCGCTGGAGCGGGTCGGCATGCGGGAGTTCAAGGACCGGCCGCCGCACCACCTCTCCTTCGGCCAGCGGCGCCGGGTGGCCGTGGCGACCGTGCTGGCCATGGAGCCGGAGATCCTCGTCCTGGACGAGCCGTCCTCCAACCTCGACCCGGCCTCGCGCCGCGAACTGGCCGACATCCTGCGCTCGCTGGACGTGACGGTCCTCATGGTCACGCACGACCTGCCCTACGCCCTGGAGTTGTGCCCGCGCTCCCTCGTCCTGAGCGAGGGCGTGATCGCCGCCGACGGGCCGACCGCCGAACTCCTCGCCGACGAGGAGCTGATGCGGGCGCACCGGCTGGAACTGCCGTTCGGCTTCGATCCGCGCTCGGTGGCCGTGCAATCCCCCCGATCCGCACAATCAGCGCAATTCGTGTAATTCGCATAATCCGCAGCACATCCCGCGGTGTCCGTGTAATCCGCGACACACTCCCACGTGGCCGAGGAATCGAAGGTCATGGACCCTTGTTGCATGCACTGTCGCAGGCGAGTGAAGGGACGTGGGGCGTGAACGTGCACGGCACGGTGGCCGCGGGCTTCGAACCGGTGCGGGAAGCGTTCGTACGCAACTTCGCACTGCGCGGGGAGCGCGGCGCGGCCGTCGCCGTCTACCGGGACGGGCACCGGGTCGTCGACCTGTGGGGCGGCACGAAGGACGTCGACGGGACCGCGCCGTGGGAGCGGGGCACCGCGCAGATCGTGCGCTCGGCGACCAAGGGCGTCGCCGCGGCCGTCCTGCTGCTGCTCCACCAGCGCGGCGAGCTGGACCTGGACGCGCCGGTCGGCGCGTGGTGGCCGCAGTACAAGGCGGCCGGCAAGGAGCGCACCCGGGTGTGGCACCTGCTCGCGCACCGCGCGGGCGTGCCGGTGCTGGACCGCCCGCTCACCCCGCCGCAGGCCGCCGACCCCGAGTTCGCCGCGGAGGCCATCGCCGCGCAGGCGCCGGTGTGGGAGCCGGGCACCGACCACGGCTACCACGCGCAGACCTACAGCTGGCTCACCGACGGACTGGTCCGCCGGGTCACCGGCCGCTCGCTGGGCGCCTGGGTGGCCGAGGAGATCACCGCGCCGGTGGGGGCCGACCTGTGGGTGGGCCTGCCGGACGGCGAGACGCACCGCGTCGGCCGGGTCGGTCCGGTCGCGCCCCCGGCGACGGAGACCGGCGGCCTGCGCGCCCGCCCGAAGCGCTCGGTGGCCCAGGCCTACGCCGACCCCACCTCGCTCACCCGGCGCGCCTTCGAGGCGATCACCCCGGCCTGCGACGAGAACGACCCCGCCTACCGCGCGGCCGTCCTGCCCGGCTCCAACGGCATCGCCACCGCCGACGGCCTGGCCCGCTTCTACGCCGCTCTCATCGGCGAGGTCGACGGCGGCATCCGCCTGTTCACCCCCGACACGGTGGAACTGGCCCGCACCGAGCGCTCCGCCGGCCCCGACCGCATCCTGGTCGTGCCGACCCGCTTCGGCCTGGGCTACATGCTGAACGGCGGCGCCTGCCCGCTGCTGACCCCGGGCTCCTTCGGCCACCCCGGCCGCGGCGGCGCCCTCGGCTTCGCCGACCCCGAGACCGGCGTCGCCTTCGGCTACGTCACCAACGGCTTCCGCACGAGCGTCACGGCCGACCCGCGGGCGCAGGCCCTGGTACGGGCCCTGCGGGACTGCCTGGGCTGACGCCCGTAGGACCATAGGCCCGCAGGCCCGTAAGCCCGTAAGCCCGTAAGCCCGTAAGCCCGTAGGAGCGTCCGGGTCGCCCGGCACACCAGGACCGACCGGGCTGCCTGAGCTGCCCGGATCGGTCGGATCGGCAGGATCGGCCGGGCTGCCCGGGCCGACGACGCCCCGGCCGCTCACCCGCCGGCCCGGCCGTTCCTACGTCGACCCGGGACTCGCACGTCGACCCGGGACTCGCACGCCGACCCGGAACTCACACGTTGATCGGGGACTCACACATTGATCGGGTGCGAGGTGCGCCCCGACGCGCCGTCGATCTCGGCGTGCGCCTTGTCCAGCAGATGCATGGCGATCTCGTTCAGGGCGCGGGCCCCGGCGATCTCCTCGCCGACACGGGGCTGATTGGCGTCGGAGTGGTGCCGGTGGGCGCGCCCGTGCCCCCGGATCTCACTCCCGTCGGGCAACCGCACCAGGGCGGCCGCCCGGGTCTGCTCCTCGTCCTCCATGAACTCCATCTCGACGTGCCATCCCACGGCGTTGTGCATCATGACCGTCACCTCCGGAACACCTGCTTCCAGGGTGCTCCTCGGCCCGCCGCGACGCACCCCTGCGGTGTGACGCAGGCCATGGCAACGCGGTGCGGGGTGCGGAGAGGCAAGGGGTGTGGAACGACAAGAGCCCGACGGGCCCGACAAGGATGACGACACCACCCGTGAGGCGGCGTTGCGCCGCCGGCTGCGCGCCGGTGACCGCGACGCGTTCGCCGAGCTGTACGAGCGGCACGTCCGCGCCGTCTACAGCCACGCGCTGCGGCTGACCGGCGACTGGTCCACGGCCGAGGAGGTGGTCTCCGAGACCTTCTTCGCGGCCTGGCGCACCCGCGAGCGCCTGACGGCGGACGGCGGTTCGGTCAAGCCCTGGCTGCTGGGCATCGCCACGCACAAGGCGCACAACGCCAACCGGGGCCTGCGCCGCCGCCTGGCCTTCCTCGCCCGGCGGCCCGCCCCGCCCCCGGCCGACGACGTCGCCGACACGGCCGCCGCCCGCGCCGACGACGCCCGGCGGCTGGCCGGCGTGCACGCGGCGCTGCGCCGGCTGCGCCGCCCGGACCGCGAGGTGCTGGCGCTGTGCGTGGGCGAGGGGCTGACCCCCCAGCAGGCGGCCGAGGCGCTGGGCGTCCCGGTCGGCACGGTCCGCTCCCGCCTGTCCCGGGCGCGCGCCCGGCTGCGGGCGCTGGCGGAGGAGGACCGGGACGCGCGGCACGCGTCCCGCACGCATACGCGGGAAACCGACCCCGCCACCGTCCTGGTGGCGCTGCGACTGGCCGAGGAGCACCGTTGAACACCACCCGCATCCCCCGCACCCCCCGCACTCCCTGCGACACCCCGGACACGCCCGTGGACCTCGGCGCCTGGGACCTGCCGCCGCGGCGCCGCCGGGCCCTGAAGGACGCGCTGCTGCGGCGCATCGACGCCGAGGCGGCCCCGGCCCCCGCCGTGCGCGCCCCCCGCCTGCTGCGCCCGGCGGTCGTCGTCCCGGCCTGCCTGATGGCCGTGACGGCGACGGTGTTCACCGCCGTCACGGATGCCACGGACGGTCGTGCCGGCCGCGCCGACCACCCGGCGGCCTCCGCGCGGCACGCGGACGCGGCGGCCGTGGTCTGGCTGGACCGGGCGGCCACCGTGTCGGCCCGCACGGACGCCGTCCCCGTCCGCGACGACCAGTACGTCTACGTCCGCAGCCTGGTCCGCAGCAACACCGGTGCCTTCGGCGGCCCGGTGCACCTCTCCCCCCGGCACACCCAGGAGGTGTGGCTGCTGCAGAAGCGGGGCCGGGTGAAGCACGTGGGGGCGCTGCGCGAGTCCGGCCCCGGCGCGCAGATGCCCGGCCGGACGGTGCCCATCGAGGACTACGGCAGGTCGGCCCCGGGCGTGCACCGCCCGACGTACGCCTGGCTGGCCGCGCTCCCCACCGACCCGGACGAGCTGCTGGCCCTGCTGCGCGGCGAGGTGCGGCCGATCGAGGGCGAGAGCGTCGACCACGCCGTCTTCGGGACGATCGGCGACCTGCTGGCCCGGACGCTCGTGCCGCCGCGCACCGCCGCGGCCCTGTACCGCGTCGCCGCCCGCCTCCCCGGTGTCACTGTCACCCGCGACACCGTGGACGCCGCCGGCCGGCACGGCGTCGGCATCACCCTCGACGACGGCGTCTCCGCCACCCGCAACGAGTGGATCTTCGACCGCGCCACGCTGGCCTTCCTCGGCTCCCGCAGCTACTTCACCGGCCGCGACGGCCGCCCGGACGTCCTGTTCGGCACCGACGCGGTCCTGGAGCGGGCGGTGGTGGACGCGGTGGGCGAGCTGCCGGCGGACAGGCGGGGCGGCGAAGCGGCGTAGCGGCACCGCGGCCGCCGGGCTCAGCGCAGGTCACCGCGCCAGTCGAGGCGGCGCGCGACCGCGCCCCGGGGCGGGTACGCCGCGTCCCGGGGCGCGTACAGGGCCCGGCCGCCCGGGCCGAACCGGCCTATCTCGGTCGGCAGCGCCACTCCCTCGCGCAGCTCCTCCTCCGTCCGCCCGGTGACGTCGAGGAGCAGACCGTCGAGCGGTCCGCCGACCAGCTCCGCGTACACCCGCCCCGGGCGCGGGCCGGGATCCTCGGGGTCGGCCCCGTAGACCCGGCCCCGCAAGAACTCCACCTCATCCATACCGGGCAGGGTCGCAGCCACCACTGACAACCGCCGCCGGCACCCGCCCGTCGGCAGCCGCCCGCCGCGGCCGGTCGGCCCGCGTACGGCATCAGCCCGCACCGTGCAGCATCAGCCCGCGTGCAGCATCAGCCCGATGCCGACCACCATCAGCCCGGCCGCCGCGATGCGCGGGGCGCCGAAGCGCTCCTTGAAGAAGACGGCGCCGATGGCCGCGCCGACGAGGATGGACGACTCGCGCAGGGCGGAGATCGGCGCGAGGTCGGCCCGGGTCTGCGCCCACAGCACCAGGCCGTAGGCCGCGACGGACAGGGCGGCGCCGAGCAGGCCGAGGGCGGCGTACGGCCGCAGCACCGCCACGCTCTCCCGGCCCCAGCGGCGCAGGGCGTAGGCCGGGAGCACCGAGCCCTGCACGGCCATCAGGCAGGCGATGTACCCCAGCGGGGTGCCGGAGGCACGCACGCCGAGCCCGTCGACGACGGTGTACGCGGCGATCGACAGCCCGGTCGCCAGGGCGGCGCCGATCACGGCCCAGTCCGGCCGCCGCCCGCGCAGCCCCCACAGGGCCACCCCGGTCAGTCCCGCGCAGGACAGCAGCACGCCGGCCGTCGTCCACGCGTCGGGCACCTCGTGGGCGAACACGGCCGCCAGCGCGGTCACCACCAGCGGCGCGCTGCCCCGCGCGATCGGATAGGTCTGCCCGAAGTCCCCCAGCCGGAAGGACGTCATCAGCAGCACGTAGTACACGACGTGGATGCCCGCCGACAGCAGCAGGTACGGCCACGCGCCCGCCGCCGGCAGCCCCGTGAACGGCGCCAGCGCCAGCCCGATGGCCAGCCCGCCGCCCGTGATCAGCGCGAACCCGGCCGGCTTGTCCGGGATGCGGTGGGCGAGCGCGTTCCAGGACGCGTGGGCGACCGCGGCGAGCAGCACCGCCGCGGTGACCAGCGGCGTCACGCGGTGCGCTCGCGCACGTCCACCAGGGTGCCGCCGGCGTGGGCGACGAGTTCCTCCGGCGCCATCGGGAAGACGGTGTACGGCGTCCCGGCCGCCGCCCACACCACGTCGTGCGCGAGCAGCGACCGGTCGGCCAGCACCCGCGTCCGCGTCCGGTGCCCGAACGGCGGCACGCCGCCGATGGCGTACCCCGTGGCCTCCCGTACGACGGCGGCGTCGGCCCGGGTGACCTTCCGGGCGCCCAGCTCCCTGCGCACCAGCTCCACGTCGACGCGGGAGGCGCCGTCCATCAGCACCAGCACGGGCACGCCGTCCGCCGCGAACACCAGCGACTTGCAGATCTGGCTCAGCTCGCACCCGATCGCGGCGGCGGCCTCGGCGGCGGTCCGGGTCGCCTCCGGAAACTTGCGCACCCGCGCCAGCACGTCCTCCAGCCCCGCTTCCCGCAGTGCCTCGGCGAACCGGGGATGGGCTCCTGGCTCCTTCGGCCTCTCGGAACTCCCAGTCCTCTCAGACCTCTCGGGCCTCTCGGGCCTCTCGGACCTCTCAGTGGCGGCGGAAGTCGTCATGAACCGCACGGTAGCGGTCCCCGCACGGCGCGGGCGACCCGCTTCTCACCTCACCCCGGCGAGGAACTCCGCCCAGGCGTCCGCAGAGACGGCGAGACGAGGCCCGGCCGGAACCTTGGAATCACGGACGTGAACGGTGGCGGAAGTGGCAGCGACCTCAACACAGTCACCGGGCTCGCTGCTGCTGCTATAGCTGCTCTTGAACCAGCGGAGTTCCGACATGCTCATAGTCTTCCCAGCGCTCGCTCTGCTCTCTCAGTGACAGCGGAAGCCGTACCGCACGGCGCACCGGCAACAGCCCTACGTCCCGGGCACCACCCTCACCGCACCCCAGCGAGGAACTCCACCCAAGCGTCCGCAGAGACGGCGAGACGAGGCCCGGCGGGAGCCTTGGAATCACGGACGTGGACCGTGGCGGGAGTGGCGGCGACCTCGACGCAGTCACCGGGCTCGTTGCTGTCGCTGTAGCTGCTCTTGAACCAGTGAAGTTCCGGCGTGTTCATAGTCTCCCCAGCGCTCGCTCGATGAAGGCCAGCGACTCCCTCGGCGTGAGAGCCTGCGCCCGGATCATCCCATAACGCAGTTCGAGGAGCCGGAGGTCTCTTGGGTTGGAGACCGGCCGGCCGTTGAACGCACCGTCGGAACGACCGATCGCGGTGCCGTCGGCGAACTTCAGCACCTGGATACGGCCGTCCATTCCGGCGTGCTCCTCCTGGTCGGTCGGCATGACTTGGAGTGAGACGTTCGGCAACCCACCCACCTTCAGCAGATGTTCGAGTTGCCTCCGCAGCACCATCCTCCCGCCGATCGGGCGCTCCAGGGTCACCTGTTCCTGGACAAAGCTAAGCACGGGGGCGGGTTCCCGGTCGAAGACCGACTTCCGAGCCGCGCGGGCGGCGACCTCGCGCTCCACCACGGCCTTGGGGAGCGGAGGTTGCCGTACCTCGTACAGCGCAGCCATGTACTCCTGCGTTTGCAACAGGCCGTGGATGTTGTGGTTGCTGTACAGCAGCATCTCCACCGCCCGCCCCTCCATCTCCGCCAGCTCCCGTACCTTCTTCGGATACCGCGCCTTGCGCATCTCCTCCATGAATGCCCTCAGATGCCCTTGCGCGTTCAGGACCTGATCCGCCCTGTCCAGGAACTCCGGCCGGGGGATGCGTGTCCCGCGCTCGATCTTGCGGATCATGTCCTCGCCGTAGCCCATGACCTCGGCCAGTTCGGGCACCCGCATGCCCGCCGACTCCCGGCAGACCTTGATCAGGCGCCCCATCGCCTGGACGACCGGCTCGATCTCGTCCCCCGGCTCCACGTCCCAACCGGTCTCGTCCACACCGTCATTGACGAAGTCGTTCATGCCCCACCTCCATGGCGCTGCCCTACCTCCCACAACGCCTGAGACAGCCGGGACACCACGGGACAAACCCAGGACAGTCACCGTACGTGCAGGCGCGATCACTCCTCCACGTAAGCAGCTTCCGCCACGCTGAGTGACGTGAATCCCGAGATGGCTGCCCCTGAAAAGCAACCCACCCGCCCCGTCCGCAACTTCAGTGTTCTGCTGTCCTCCACGGCGCGGGGTGCCCGCCTGGCGCGGCTGCTCGCCGAGGATCAACTCCGCGTCTGGGGGCTGCACTCGGCCGGGGCGACGCAGGTCGTCGCCGAACTGGCGGCCAACGCCGTCACCCACGGCCGGGTGCCGGGCCGGTGCTTCCGGCTGACGCTGTACGTCGTCGGCGGCACCCTGCGCGTCGAGGTGACCGACACGCGCGGTGACCGGCTGCCGCGCGCCGGCCAGGCGCCGCCGGACGCCGATTCCGGCCGGGGGCTGCTGATCGTCGAGGCGCTGGCCGACCGGTGGGGCGTGGTTCCCGGTCCGTGCCCGCGCAAGACGGTGTGGGCGGAGGTGGGCGTACGCCGGCATACGTGAAGCGGACCGCTGTCAGGATCTGTCAGGATCGGCGGCGCGCCGGACGCGCGGATGCGTCACCGGCCGGTCCCGGGGAGCCGGTGAGGATGCGGCCCGCTCCCGCAAGCCTCCCCACCGGCCGGTCCCGCGGCGGCGGCCGGCGCGTCACACCCGCGCCGGTTCCCGTTCCGGCTGCGTCTCCCCGGCGGCCGTGCGCAGGCCCTCGCCCTCCACGTCGACGTCGGGCAGGACGCGGTCCAGCCACTTCGGCAGCCACCAGGCCCGCTTGCCCAGCAGGGCGAGGACGGCCGGGACCAGGGCCATGCGCACGATGAACGCGTCGAAGAAGACGGCGACGGCGAGGCCGAAGCCCATCATCTTGATCATGGATTCGTCGGAGCCGATGAAGCCGGCGAAGACGGCGATCATGATGATCGCGGCGGCGGTGACGACGCGGGCGCCGTGCCGGAAGCCGGTGACGACGGCCTGGCCGGGCCGCTCGCCGTGGACGTGCGCCTCGCGCATGCGGGTCACCAGGAACACCTCGTAGTCCATGGCGAGGCCGAAGACCACGCCGATCATGAAGATCGGCATGAGGGACATGATCGGGCCGGTCTCCTCGACGCCGAGCAGGCCGGACAGCCAGCCCCACTGGAAGACGGCGACCACCGCGCCCAGCGCCGCCGTGACGCTCAGCAGGAAGCCGAGGGCCGCCTTGAGCGGGACCAGGACCGAGCGGAAGACGACGATCAGCAGGAGGAAGGCCAGGCCCACCACCAGCACCAGGTACGGGACCAGCGCGTCGTTCAGCTTCTGCGACATGTCGACGTTGAGGGCCGTGCCGCCGGTGACCAGTACGCGGGCGTGTGTGTCGGCCGTGATGTCCCGGCCGGTGCCGCGGATGGCGTGGACGAGGTCCTCGGTGGCCGTGGAGGACGGCTTGGAGGCGGGGACGACCGTGACGATCGCCGTGTCGGCCGCCTTGTCGTACGTCGCCGGGGTGACGGCGGCGACGTCCTTCAGGCTTTTGACCTTCTCCGTCACCTTGGTGACCGCGCCCTTGGGGTCGTCGGCGCCCTTGGCGTCGACGACGATCATGAGGGGGCCGTTGAAGCCGGGGCCGAAGCCGTCGGCGACGAGGTCGTAGGCGCGGCGCTGGGTGGTGGAGGCCGGTTTGGAGCCGTCGTCGCCCATGCCGAGTTGCAGGGAGGCCGCCGGGATCGCGGCGGCGCCGAGGCCGACGACGCCGAGGAGGAGGACGGCGAGCGGGCGGCGGACGACGAGGCTCGCCCAGCGGGTGCCCAGGTTGGGGCGGTCCGGGTGCCTGCGGGGACGGCCGCCGCCCAGCAGCCTGCTCTTCTCGCCCGCCGGGTGGATCCGGCGGCCCGCGTAGCCGAGCAGCGCCGGGATCATGGTGAGGGCGATCAGGACGGCGAGGGCGACCGTGCCCGCCGCCGCGACGCCCATCTTCGTCAGGATCGGGATGTTCACGACGGACAGGCCGACGAGGGCGATGACGACCGTGAGGCCGGCGAAGACCACCGCGGAGCCGGCCGTGCCGACGGCCCGGCCGGCCGCCTCCTCGCGTGCGCGGCCCTCGGCGAGTTCGGCGCGGTAGCGGGAGACGATGAACAGGGCGTAGTCGATGCCGACCGCCAGGCCGATCATCATGGCCAGCGTCGAGGTGTTGGAGCCCAGGTCGAGCGGCTTGGCGAGCGCGGTGATCGAGGAGACGCCGATGCCGACGCCGACGAGCGCGGTGAGCAGCGGCAGTCCGGCCGCGAGCAGCGAGCCGAAGGTGACGACGAGGACGACGGCGGCCACGGCGATGCCGACGACCTCGGTGGCGCCGGTCTCCGGCAGGGCGTTGAGCGCGTCGCCGCCGATCTCGACGGTCAGCCCGGCCTTGCGCGCGTCCCGCACGGTGTCCTTGAGGTGCTCGCGCGTGGCGTCCTTCAGTTCCATCGCCGGGACCTTGTACCTGACCTGCGCGTAGGCGGTCGTGCCGGTGCGGCTGACGGTGCGGGCGGCGTAGGGGTCGGCGACGCTCGCGACCTCGGGGCCGCCGGCCAGCTCCTTCACCGTCCGCTCGACGGCCGCCTTGGCGCCGGCGCCGGTGATCTTCTCGCCGGCGGGTGCCCGGAAGACGACCCGGGCGGTCGCGCCGTCGGCGCTCAGGCCGGGGAAGCGCTCGTCCAGCAGGTCGAAGGCGCGCTGCGCCTCGGTGCCGGGGATGGAGAAGGCACCGGAGCCCGCGGAGGGCGCGTGGGCGGCGCCGAGGCCCGCGAGGGTCAGCAGCGCCACCCACAGCAGGGCGACGACGTGCCGTCGCCGGAAGGCGAATCGGCCGAGTTTGTAGAGGAAGGTGGCCACGACGGCGTACTCCCGTTCAGGTCGTGAGTTTTCCGGGCAGGGGTGGTCAGCCCGACGACGATGGGGGCACCGCCCATGCCCTCAAGGCAATGGGGGAGGTGGCGTCAGGTAGGTGGGTCTGACGGGGATGGGGAGGGGGTCAGGGGACGCGGACGCCGAGGGCGGGGAGGATCACGGCGTCGATGTACGAGGTGAGGAAGGCCCGGGTGGGCGGCTGGTTCTCGATCAGCGCCCGGGTGGCGAAGCCGCCGACGAACATGTGCACCACGAACTCCAGGGCCGGGCAGTCCGGCCGGACCTCGCCCCGGTCGACGGCCCGCCGGATGACCCGGCGGATGCCGGCCATCTCCGGTTCGATGAGCTGCTCCCGGAAGGTGCGCAGCAGGTCCTCGTTGTGGTGCATCGCCATGGCCAGGCCCCGCATCAGCGCGGAGTTCCGCTCCATGACGCAGTCGTCCTCGCGGGTGACGAGGGCGTGCAGGTCGCCGCGGAGCGACCCGGTGTCGACCTCGTCGGTCTCACCGGACTTGGTGTGCCGGACGGCCTTCACGACCAGCTCGGCCTTGCCGCCCCACTGGCGGTAGAGGGTGGCCTTGCTGGACCGCGTGCGGGCGGCCACGGCGTCCATGGTGAGGGCGTCGTAGCCGACCTCCCGGAGCAGGTCGAGCACGGCCTCGTACAGCTCGGCCTCGCGCTCGGGGGTGATCCGGCTGCGCCGCGCCGTCGCGGTGTCCGCCATTTCCCTCACCCTCCCGCCCGGGAACGACACGGTTTCGTACGAGACGAAGGTACCGCACCCGTCAAGGAAACGAAACGGTTTCGTACGTGTCCTCCGTCACGCCGGTTCCACCACTCCGCGCCCCCGAAGAACCGTTCCTGCCGACTTGCCCGCGCCCCGCCCCGGGGCGAAGCATGGGGGAGGTGAGCTATCTGCGCCTGCCGCACCTGAGCGGCGACCGGTTGTGCTTCGTGGCCGAGGACGATCTCTGGCTGGCCCCGCTCGACGGCTCGGCCCGCGCCTGGCGGCTCACCGTCGACCGCACCAAGGCCGGCCACCCCCGCTTCTCCCCCGACGGCCGGCACATCGCCTACACGAGCTGGCGCAGCCTGGTCCCGGAGATCCACCTGGTGCCGGTCGACGGCGGACCGGGCCGGCAACTGACGTACTGGAGCAGCGCGGACACCCGCGTGTGCGGCTGGACCCCGCCCGACGAGCACGGCGAGAGCCACATCCTCGCCGTCGCCTCCCACGGCCAGCCCTTCTCGTACTACTCCTGGGCCTACAAGGTGTCCCTCGACGGCGACCCCGGCCGCACACTGCCCTGGGGCCCGGTCTCCGACATCCAGGTCGCCGACGTCGGCGGGGAGCGCCGCACGCTGCTGCTGACCGGCACCCCGCCGCACGAGCCGGCCGCCTGGAAGCGCTACCGCGGCGGCGCCACGGGCCGGCTGTGGCTGCACGGCACACGGCTGCTGGCCGACCTCGGCGGCCACCTGGAGGCGCCGATGTTCGTCGGCGGCCGCATCGCCTTCCTCTCCGACCACGAGGGCGTCGGCAACCTCTACTCCTGCGCCCCCGACGGCTCCGACCTGCGCCGGCACACCGACCACGACGCCTTCTACGCCCGGCACGCCGCCAGTGACGGCACGCGGGTGGTGTACCAGTGCGCGGGCGAGCTGTGGATCGTCGACGACCTCTCCCCCGGCGCCGAGCCGCGCCGGCTCGACGTACGGCTGGAGGGGCCGCGGGCCGGGCGGCGGCCCTACCAGGTGCCCGCCGCGCAGCACGTGGGCGGCATCTCCGTGGACGAGACGGGCCGGGCCAGCGCGGTCGTCGTACGCGGCAGCCTGTACTGGCTCACCCACCGCGACGGGCCCGCCCGCACCCTCGCCGACACGCCCGGCGTGCGGGTGCGGCTGCCGGAGATGCTCGGCGAGACCGGCCGGGTCGCCTACGTCACCGACGCCGACGGCGACGACGCGATCGAGGTCGCCCACCTGCCCCGCGCGACCGGCGCGCGCGAGCCCCGCCGGCTGGCCTCCGGCAGGCTGGGGCGGGTGCTGGAGCTGGCCGCCGATCCGCAGGGCGAGCGGCTGGCCGTCGCCGCGCACGACGGGCGGCTGCTGCTGGTCGACGTGCGCGAGAACAGCGGGGACGGCGACGGCGACGGCGGGGTCACCGAGCTCGTCCGGTCGGACAACGGGCCCGTGCGGGACCTGGCGTTCTCCCCGGACGGGGCGTGGCTGGCCTGGTCGCACCCGTTCATCGGGCGGTCGCTGCGGCAGATCAAACTCGCCCGGATAAAGGACGGATCGGTCGTCGACGTCACCGACGGCCGGTTCGAGGACGAGAACCCCGTCTTCACCCGCGACGGCCGCTACCTCGCCTTCCTGTCCTGGCGCGGCTTCGACCCGGTGTACGACGTGCACACCGGCGACCTGTCCTTCCCGCTGGGCTGCCGCCCCTACCTGGTCCCGCTGTCGTCGGCGACCCCCTCGCCGTTCGCCCTCAACCCCGAGGGGCGGCCCGCCGCCGGCGGCCTGGACCCGGTGGACGAGGAGGAGGCCGGGGAGGGCGCCGCGGTCACCGTGGAGGTGGCGGGGCTGGCCGGCCGGGTGACGCCGTTCCCGGTCGCCGCCTCCAAGTACTCGGCGCTCACGCCGGTCGCGGGCGGCGGGCTGGTGTGGCTGCGGTGGCCGATCTCCGGGGCGCTGGGCGAGACGTTCGCCAACCCGGACGACCCGAGCGAGCGGCCCACACTGGAGCACTTCCACCTCGCCAAGGCGAAGAAGTCCGAACTCGTCGCCCACCTGGACTGGTTCGCGGTCAGCGGCGACGGCACCCGGCTGGTCGTCGTCGACGAGGGCGAGCTGCGCGCGGTGCCCGCCACCGAGGCCGGCGACAGCGACTCGACGGTCTGGATCGACCTGCGGCGCATCCTGCACGTCGTCGACCCGGCCGCCGAGTGGCGGCAGGCCTACGCGGAGGCGGGCCGGCTGATCCGCGCCTACTTCTGGGAGCCGGGGATGTGCGGCATCGACTGGGACGGGGTGCTCGCCCAGTACCGGCCGCTGGTCGAACGGGTCGCCTCCCCGGACGAGTTCGCCGACCTGCTGCGCGAGGTCCTCGGCGAGCTGGGCACCTCGCACGCCTACGTCACCGCCGCCCGCAGCGGCGAGGGCCCCCGGCCCTACCAGCGCTGGCAGGGCCTCCTCGGCGCCAACTTCGTGTGCCGGGACGGCCGTTGGACGGTCAAGCGGATCCTGCCCGGCGACTCCTCCGACTCCCGCGCCCGCTCCCCGCTGGCCGGCACCGGCATCCGCGAGGGCGCCGTCCTCACCCACGTCGACGGCCGCCCCGTCGACCCGGTCACCGGACCGTACCCGCTGCTGGCCGGCTCCGGCGGCACCACGGTGGAACTCACCTTCGCACCGGGCGACGGGGAGGGGCCCGCGCGCCGGGTCGCCGTCGTCCCGCTCATCGACGAACGCCCCCTGCGCTACCAGGACTGGGTCGCCAAACGCCGCGCCGTGGTGCGGGAGTTGAGCGACGGGCGGTGCGGCTACCTGCACATCCCGGACATGGGCGGCTCGGGCTGGGCCCAGTTCAACCGCGACCTGCGCCGGGAGGTGTCCCGGCCCGCGCTCATCGTGGACGTGCGCGGCAACGCCGGCGGCCACATCAGCGAACTCGTCATCGAGAAGCTGACGCGGACCATCCTCGGCTGGGACCTCACGCGGGGCGCCCAGCCGGTGTCGTACACCTCCCACGCGCCGCGCGGTCCCGTGGTCGCCCTCGCCGACGAGGCGACCTCCTCCGACGGCGACATGATCACGGCGGCGTTCAAGCTGCTGAAGCTGGGGCCGGTCGTCGGGCAGCGCACCTGGGGCGGGGTCGTCGGCATGACCGGGCGGCACCGGCTGGGCGACGGCACGGTGATCACGGTGCCGATGAACGCGGCCTGGTTCGAGGAGTACGGCTGGTCGGTGGAGAACCACGGCGTCGAACCCGACGTGCCGGCCCTGCGCACCCCGCTGGACTGGGCCGAGGGCCGCTACGCCCAGCTCGACGACGCCGTACGGCTCGCGCTGGAGCTGCTGGAGAAGCAGCCGGCGGCGACCCCACCGGACTACACCGGCGTACCGGACCTGGCGCGGCCGAAGCTGCCGCCGCGGACGTGAGCAACGGGTGCCCCTCGAGAAAGGGGCACCCGTTGCCGTCCAGGACGAGCCCGGTCACATCTCCTCTTCGAGGTCGAAGCGGTCGTCCCTGTCCTCGCGGCGCCGCTCGGCCTCCTCGTCGGGGTGCCGGTCGCGCCGGCGCGCCGGCTCCCCGGGCTCGCCCAGCTTCTCCCGGGCGCGGCGCTTCATCTCCTCGGACTTGCTCTGGAACTGGTCCTTCATGCTCATGCGTGTTCACTCCCGTATGGGTGGGGAAGGCCCCCTGCGGGGCCTCGACCAGATTCACACGGGCGGTGACTCACCGCATGTCGATCAGTCACGCTGCGTGGCCCGGTGCTGTTCGTCGGCGGCGCCGCCCGCCCCCACCAGGCCGGTGCGCATCCCGGCCAGCCGGGGCGCGAACCGCCGCATCTCCCGCTGTCCCGCGGTCGCTATGAGCCCCGGCAGCCAGCCGCGCACGCCCTGCATGCCGCGCAGCCACCACTGCCCGTACACGTGGGCGGACCGGCGCTCGATCCCGGCGACGATCCGGTCCACCGCCGGGCCGAGCGGATACGTCTTGTTGGACGGCCACGGCAGCCGCTGCCGCAACTCCCGCATGACGTCCTCCTGATCGGCGCCGCGCACCATGTCCGTGTCGGTCCACGACAGGTACGCCACCCCCACCCCGACGCCCCGGTGCGCGACCTCGGCGCGCAGGCTGTGCGCGAACGCCTCCACACCGGACTTGGACGCGCAGTACGCGGTCATCATCGGCGCCGGGGTGATCGCGGCGAGGGAGGCGATCTGCAGCAGGTAGCCGCGGCTCTCGGTGAGCGCGGGCAGGAAGGCGCGGGCGGTGACGGCCGATCCGACGAGGTTGACCTCGATCACCCGGCGCCACGCGACCGGGTCGGAGTCGGCGAACGGACCGCCGGTGGCGACACCGGCGTTGGCGACCGCGACGTCCACGCGGCCGAAGCGCTCGCGCACTTCGGCGGCCACCCGGGTCATCGCCTCGTGGTCGGTGACGTCGGCGCACCAGTGGTCGCTGTCGCCGTGCAGCCGCCCCGACACCTCCTTCAGCCGGTCCGGCTCCAGCCCGACCAGCGCCACCCGCGCGCCGCGCGCGGACAGCTTGCGGGCGAGCAGTTCCCCGACCCCGCGCGCCGCCCCGGTGACGACGGCGACCTTCCCCTCCAGTACGGGCCTGTTCACGTCCGATACGGGCCTGTTCACGCCCCCTCCTTGACCTGCGGCGCGGCCTGCGGCTCGGCCTGCGGGCCGCCCAGGTGGGCGGCGGCCAGCTCGCGGATCTTCCCGGTCACCCGCTCCGGCGCCTCCACCGGCGTCATATGACCCACCCCGGGCAGCTCGGTGAAGTCCACGCAGTTCGGCAGCGCGGCGCACAGCGCCCGCGCCTGCACCGGCGGGGTGAGCCGGTCGGCGGAGCCCACCAGAACCGCCGTCGGCACCCTCAACTGCCGTACGCCGTGGTCGAGATCGAGCGTGTGCAGCACCCGCGACCAGGCGTGCCGCACCCGGGTGGGGCAGCCGTGCACGATCCGCGCGCACGCCTCCACCATGGCCGGCGTCGAGGCGGAGCCCATCGTGCCGTACTTCAGCAGCCGCATCGCCCACGGCGTGACCGGCCCCAACGGCAGCCGGGCGCCCAGGATGTGCCCGGTCAGCCAGGTGCGCAGCCGCCCGGGCCGCAGGGGAACGACCGTGGACTCGGCGACCAGGCGCGAGGAGCCGGTGCTGCACAGCAGCACGGCCGCCGCGTGCCGCCGGAACCCGGGCCGCTCCGCGGCCGCCATCACCGTCATGCCGCCCATCGAGTGCCCGGCGACCACCGCCCGCTCGCCGGGCGCGAGGGTGGCGGCGAGCACGGCCTCCAGGTCGTCGGCGAGCGCCTCGGTGGAGCAGGTCGGGGCGGCCGGGCTGCGGCCGTGGCCGCGCTGGTCGTAGGCGATGACCCGGTGGTCGGCGGCCAGGTCGCGGATCTGCGCCGCCCAGAACGCGGTCGAGCAGGTCCAGCCGTGCACCAGGACGACCGGTGGCGCCTGCTCGGGGCCGTGCACCTCGGCGTGCAGCCGGGCGCCGTCGGCGGAGCGGACGGTCAGGACACGGACCGGCTCGGGCGGGGCGTAGGGGCCCGAGGTGACGAAGGCCGTCCGGCTCACGCGCCCACCTCCACGCGGTCGGCGGTGTGCGGGGCGGGCGCCCGCAGGATCTCGTACTCGGCGAGGTCGACGTGGCGGGTGGCGCGGCGGAACTCCGTCGTCGTACCCGGCCAGATGGTGGTGTTGCGGCCGCTCGCGTCCAGGTACCAGCTCGTGCAGCCGCCGGTGTTCCACACCGTGCGCCGCATCCGCTCCTGCACCCGGCGGTTCCAGGCGTCGACGGCGGCGGGGCGGGCGTCGAGGGCGACGCGGCCGCCCAGGGCGTCCAGGTGGCGCAGGTAGTCGGCCAGGTAGTTCAGCTGGGACTCGATCATCAGGATCATCGAGGAGTTCCCCAGGCCCGTGTTGGGCCCGATGATCGTCATCCAGTTGGGGAAGCCGGCCGCGCTGGCGCCGCGCAGCGCCCGCATGCCGTCCTTCCAGTGCTCGGCCAGGGTGCGGCCGTCGGCGCCGACGACCCGTTCGGCGATCGGCAGGTCGGTGACGTGGAAGCCGGTGCCGAAGATGATCGCGTCGGCCTCGGCCTCGGTGCCGTCGGCGGCGACGAGCGTGGAGCCGCGCACCTCGGCCAGGCCGCCGGCGACCACGTCGACGTTGGGCCGGGTGAGCGCCGGATAGTAGTCGCTGGAGAGCAGGATGCGCTTGCAGCCGATGCGGTAGTCGGGGGTGAGCCTGGCGCGCAGCGCCGGATCCTTGACGGCGCGGGCCAGGTGCCGCTTGGCCAGCCGCTCGACGAGCCCGAGTTCGTCGGGATGCTTGGTGAACGCCTGCACCTGCACCTCCCGGATGCCCCACAGCACGGCGCGGCGCAGCTTGGCGGTGACCGGCAGCGCCCGGTGCAGGGCGCGCTCGGCGGGGGTGATCGCCCGGTCGACGCGCGGCAGCACCCACGGCGGGGTGCGCTGGAAGAGGGTGAGGCGGCCGGCCTTCGGCGCGATGGACGGCACGATCTGGATGGCGGAGGCGCCGGTGCCGACCATGGCGACGCGCTTGCCGGTGAGGTCGTAGTCGTGGTCCCAGCGGGCCGAGTGGAAGACCTTGCCGGGGAAGGAGGACAGCCCCGGGATGTCGGGGATCTTCGGGTCGGACAGCGGTCCGGTGGCGGAGACCACGACGTCGGCGGTGAGGCTGCCCGCGGTGGTCTCGATCTCCCAGCGCAGCCCGGCCGCGTCCCACGCCATGCGCGTCACCTCGTGGTGGAAGCGCAGGTGGGGGCGGATCCCGAAGACGTCGGTGACGTGCTCCAGGTAGGCGCGGATGTGCCGCTGGCCGGAGAAGGTGCGCGGCCACTCGGGGTTGGGCGCGAAGGAGAACGAGTAGAGGTGGGACGGCACGTCGCAGGCGCATCCCGGGTAGCTGTTGTCGCGCCAGGTGCCGCCGACGCTGCCGGCCCGCTCCAGGACGACGAAGTCGGTGATCCCCTCGCGGCGCAGCCGTACGGCCGCGCCGAGCCCGCCGAACCCGGACCCGATCACCGCCACCCGTACGTGCTCGTGCCGCACCTTCCCGTGCTGCTCGCCCATCGGCCGCCTCCCTGCCACACGACTCCACGCAACCGTGCCAGTGAACACTGGCACGATGGGGAGAGTAGAGCAGGAGCGTACCGATGGGTAGGGGGCCCGCCGGGAAAGTTACCGGCGGTACGACATAGGGTCGAGGCGTGGCGGAGAAGGCGGAAGGCGTGGCGGAGCCGACGGCACACGCGTCCGGCAGACGCGAGTACCGCATGGAGGAACTGGCCAAGGAGGCCGGCATCACCGTGCGCACCCTGCGCTTCTACCGCGAGCGCAAACTGCTCCACCCGCCCCGCCGCGAGGGCCGCATCGCCTGGTACGACGACAGCCACCTCGCCCGCCTGCGCACCATCTCCGCGCTGCTGGAGCGCGGCCACACCCTCAACGGCATCGCCGAACTCGCCGAGGCCTTCGACCACGGCCGCGACGTCGCCGACCTCCTCGGCGTCGGCGGCCCCACCGAGGAGACCCCGGTCCGCCTCACCCCCGAGGCCCTGGCCGACGTCTTCGGCGACCAGGCCACCCCCGAGAACCTCGCCGCCGCCCTCGACCTCGGCTACCTCGGCACCGACGGCACCGAGATCGTCCACGTCAGCCGCCGGCTCCTCGACGTCTCCGCCGCCCTGGTCCGCGAGGGCATACCGCTCTCCGCCGTCCTGGAGGCCGGCGCCCGCGTCCGCGCACACGCCGACGCCCTCGCCGCCCTCTTCACCGACCTCGTCCTCACCCACGCCTCCCCCCGGGACCTCGACCGCCTGCGCCCGCTGGCGCGCAGCGTGGTGGAGGCGGAACTGTCCCTCGCGCTGGACCGGCGGATGCGGGAGCAGGAGGAGCGGGAGGAACAGGAGGGGCGGGAGAAGTAGGAGGGGCGGGAGGAGCGGGACCGCCGGCGCCGAGGCATCGCCGGCCGCCGCCGTCAGCCATCAGCCGTCAGTCATCGGCCGCCAGCCGCCAGTCATCAGCCGTCAGTCATCAGCCGTCGAAGACCACGGTCACCGGGGCGTGGTCCGACCAGCGCTCCGCGTGGCTCGCCGCCCGCTCCACCACCGCCTCGACGGCCCGCGCCGCGAGTCCGGGCGTCGCCACGGCGAGGTCGATCCGCCACCCCGCGTCGTTGTCGAAGGCCCGCCCACGGTACGACCACCACGTGTACGGTCCCTCCACGTCCGGGTGCAGGGCCCGCACGACGTCGACGTAGCCGCCGTCCGCCGGGTCCAGGACGCGGCCGAGCCAGGCGCGCTCCTCGGGCAGGAAGCCGGAGTTCTTCTGGTTGGCGCGCCAGTTCCGCAGGTCGCACTCGCGGTGGGCGATGTTCCAGTCGCCGCAGACCAGCACTTCGCGGCCGTCGGCGGCGGCGCGTTCGCGCAGGTCCTTGAGGTAGGCGAGGAAGGCGTCCATGAAACGGATCTTCTCGTCCTGCCGCGGGGTGCCGACCTCGCCGGAGGGCAGGTAGAGGCTGGCGACCGTGACGCCGGGCAGGTCGACCTCGACGTAGCGCCCGCTGTCGTCGAACTCGGCGGAGCCGAAGCCGACCTGGACGCGTTCGGGCGCGCGCCGGGTGTACAGGGAGACGCCGGCGCGCCCCTTGGCGGCGGCCGGCGCGTGCACGACGTGCCAGCCGTCCGGGGTGCGGACGGACTCGGGCAGTTGCTGCGGCTCGGCCCGCACCTCCTGCAGGCACAGCACGTCGGCGGAGGCACCGGCGAACCACTCCACGAAGCCCTTGCGGACCGCGGCACGCAGCCCGTTCACGTTGGCGGAGGTCACAGTCAGCACCAGGGCACCCTACCGGCACACTGGTGGCAGCCCGCCCACCAGTCGCATTGATATACGGTTCCCCACATGGACATACGCCCGGTCCCCTTCGACCACCCCGACGCCGTCAAGCTCAACGACGAGGTCCAGGCCGAGTACCACGTCCGCTACGGCGACGGCGGCGACGCCACCCCGCTCGCCCCCGAGGACTTCGAGCCGCCGAACGGCCTGTACCTCATCGCCTACGACGAGCTCGGCAGGCCCGTGGCCAGCGGCGGCTGGCGCCGCCAGGACAAGAGCGACGAGGGCCACGAGGACGGCGACGCCGAACTGAAGCGCATGTACGTCGTCGAGCAGATGCGCGGCCGCGGCATAGCCCGCCGTATCCTGGCCGCCCTGGAGGCCGACGCCCGCGCCGCCGGCCGCACCCGCATGATCCTGGAGACCGGCACCAAGCAGCCCGAGGCCGTCGCCCTGTACACCTCCAGCGGCTACGAGCCGTGCGCCAAGTTCGGCTACTACCGCTTCCACGAGGAAAGCCTCTGCTACGCGAAGCGCCTGTGAGCCCCGGGGCCGGGCGGGCACGGACGACGATCCCTCCCGGCCCCGGTCGCACCATTGGCCACCCACATCACCGACCACCCACTACTGACGCCGCTGTTGACGTGCCGTCCGGCGCCACCGCCTCCGGCCCGCCCACGCTCCCCGACACGGTCCGGGAATGTCGCGGCAGCCCGGAAGCCGCCGAACGGGAGCGGGTTCTTCACCGCGTACGGAACGGCCGCCGCCGGGTCCGCCGGGCGAACGGCGCGACCAGGGCGGCCGGGTCACGGGCGGGCCGCCGGAGCCAGCCATATGGCAGGCATCACAGGCACCGCCGCCGGACCCCGCGCAGGCTCGGCGGGTGCCCCGGGTGCCCCGGGCGGCAGGCCCGAACACGGACGCCGCACTTCGGCGCCGCACGGCACGAAAGAGCCCCCGGCGGTGATCACCGCCGGGGGCTCCAAGCTGCGTGGACCTGAGGGGATTTGAACCCCTGGCCCCCTCGATGCGAACGAGGTGCGCTACCGGACTGCGCCACAGGCCCTTGCAACGAGTGAAACTTTAGCATCCCCGGCCGGGTGCTTGGAAATCCGTTCCCGGCTGGTCAGCGGCGGGGGCCGCGGGAGGGGGGACGGCGGGCTACTCGTTGGCCGCGCGCGGCCGTTCCCCGTCCTCGTACTGGTCGAAGAGCGGGGTGCGGCCCCGCTCCCGGGCGCGGCGGGCGGAGGCGGCGCGGCGGGAGTCGCCGCGAACGTCGCCGGGGCGCTCCTCGTCGGCCGGGGGTTCCTGCGCGGGGTGGGCCTCCTGGTCGGGGACGGCGGCGCTGGAGCGGGCGGAGCTCCAGGCGTCCGGGGCGCCGAGATCGACGTCGGAGGTGGCGCGGGGGGCCACCGGGGCGGTGACGTAGGTGGGCAGCGGCACCGGGACGGGGTCCCAGCTGTCGCCGTGGCCGGGCCGGCGGCGGCGTTCGCGCTGCTGGTCGACCCACTCGGCGTGGTCGGTCTGCTCGACCAGGGCGCGCCGGTCGGCGGCGAGCGCGGACAGGCCGGGGTCCGGCTGGGCCGGCTCGGGCTCCGGGCCCTCCTCCGGCACCTCGGCGTCCACCTCGGCGTGCGCGTCCAGGGTCGCGCGCCGCTGCGGGCGGCGGTCCCGCTCGTGCTCGCGCAGCCGCTGGGCGGCGGCCTCGGCGTGGCGGCGGTCCATGCGGTAGGCGAAGCGGCGGCGCTCCTGGGCGCGCAGGTAGACGATGTACGCGCTGAGCAGCACGGCGGGGATGCCGGGCGCCCAGAGGAAGGCCAGGCCGCCGACGGCCGCGACGACCGAGCCGAGCGTGAAGGCGAGGAAGAGCAGGACGGTGGTGCGCCGGCGGCGGGCGAGGACCTTGGAGCGCCGGGCGCGCGCCGCGGCCGCCTGCGCGGAGGGGGCCCGCCGCGCGGCGGGCACGCGCCCGCGCGCCGCCGCGGCGCCGGACTCCGCGCCGGACTCCGCGTCGGAGGCGGGCGTGTGGAGCGGGTCGGCCATGGGCACGGTGTCGGCCGCGGGCATCGGCTCGTGCACGTGGTCCCGGGCCGGCCGGGCGGCGGCCTCGCGGGCCGGCCGGGCCTGCGGCCGGGGGGTCGGGGGCATGGCGAAGGCCCGGACGTCCACCGACTCGGTGACGGCGTCCGGCTCGTCGGCGCCGGCCGGCGCGCCGGCCTCCTCCGGGGCGGATCGGGCGCGCAGGTCCCTGGCGTACCGGCGCTCCATGGCCGCCCGTCCGGACAGCAGCCGGATGGCGGTGCTGAAGCGCTCCGTCGGACGGGCCTCGTTCAGCTCGTCCTGCCTACGGAGCCACATCGGCACCAAGTAGGCGGCCCAGGCCCCGACGATGACTGCGTAGATGAGGCCGCTGCTGCTCACGCTCTCACCGTAGAGGGATCGGCGCGGGGCCATCAGCCAATTGGGCCGGTGTGTCGCACGATCTGGCTGATATTTCGAACTTTTTTTGTGACCGGCGTGATCAGCGCGGTACAGCCCGTGCGAATTCCGCGTCCGAGGCGGTCACGAGCCGGCCAATTTCGAACATATTTTCAATTCCGTGGTCGCCCCGAATGGGGTGAGGTTTCCGAGGCATCCTGGGTGTCCCCGGGTGCCCGGGACGGGTGCCCCGGTGCGTCCCCCGAGGTGCGGGCGCGGTAGCGGTGCCAGCGCTGCAGCAGCCCGTCGGGCACCTCCTCCGCGGTGAGCGCGTAGACGAGGTGGTCGCGCCAGGCTCCGTCGATATGGAGATAGCGGGGCCTGAGGCCCTCCTCGCGGAATCCGAGTTTCTCCACCACGCGGCGGCTCGGCCCGTTCTCCGGGCGAATGCAGACCTCGATCCGGTGCAGTCCCACGGTCCGGAAGCAGTGGTCCACGACGAGGGCCACGGCCGTCGGCATCACCCCGCGGCCGGCCACCGCCTCGTCCACCCAGTAACCGATGTGCCCCGAGCACATCGAGCCCCAGGTGATCCCGGCGACCGTCAACTGCCCGACCAGCCGCCCCTGGTACTCGATGACGAACGGCAGCATCCGGCCGGCGTTGGCCTCCGCGCGCAGGTGGCGGACCATCTGCCGGTAGGTGGGCCGCTGCGCGACCGGGCCGCTCGGCGTGGGCGGCGGGATCGTCGCCTCCCAGGGGCGCAGCCAGTCCCGGTTGCGCCGGTTGACCTCGCGCCAGGCCTTCTGGTCGCGCAGCTTTATGGGCCGGAGGACGATGTCGCCGTCCACCAGTTCGACGGGCCAGGCGGGGCGGTTCAGCGCGCACCCCCCGTCCCGGCGCCGGCCGACCCGGGGTGGTCGCCGCCGCGGATCTGGTCCACCGCGTGCACCAGCAGGGGCTCCAGGACGGCCAGGCCGTCCTTCACCCCGCCGGTGGAACCCGGCAGATTGACGATCAGTGTCCCTTTCGCCACTCCGGCCACTCCCCGGGAGAGCGCCGCGGTCGGCACCTTCCGCACACCGAACGCGCGTATGGCCTCCGCGATGCCCGGCACCTCGTAGTCGATCACCCGGCGGGTCGCCTCCGGCGTGCGGTCGGTCGGCGAGACGCCGGTGCCGCCGGTGGTGACGACGACGTCGTACCCGTCCGCGACGGCGGCGCGCAGCGCGGCCTCCACGGGCTCCCCGTCGGGGACCACCCGCGGCCCGTCCACCGTAAAGCCCAGGCCCGCCAGGCCGTCGGCGATCAGCGGGCCGCCCCGGTCCTCGTAGACACCCGCGGCGGCCCGGTGGGAGGCCGTGACCACCAGCGCCCGGTACGGTCTGCCGCTCACGTCCGGCTCCAGTCGCCCGACGTGCCGCCCGTCTTCTCCTCCACCCGCACGTCCGTGATGACCGCTCCCTTGTCCACCGCCTTGACCATGTCGACCACGGTGAGGGCGGCGACGGCGACCGCGGTGAGCGCCTCCATCTCGACGCCCGTGCGGTCCGTCGTCCGCACCGTGGCCTCGATCTCCACGGCGTCGTCCGCGACCGACAGATCCAGTGTCACACCCGACAGCGACAGCGGGTGGCACAGCGGGACCAGGTCCGGGGTGCGCTTGGCCCCCATGATGCCCGCGATCCGCGCGACCGCCAGCGCGTCGCCCTTGGGGACGCCCTCGCCGCGCAGCAGTTCCACCACGCGGGGCGAGACGAGGACGCGGCCGCGGGCGCGGGCGGTGCGCGCGGTGACGTCCTTGCCGGACACGTCGACCATGCGGGCGGCGCCCGCCTCGTCGAGGTGGGTGAGCCGCTGCCGCGCGGCGGGATCCTGCGCGGCGGGATCCTGCGCGGCGGGGCCCTGCGTGGCTCGGTCCTGCGTACTCATGCTCGTGTGCCGCTTTCGGTCCGGGCCCTGCGCGGTGCGGCGCGCGGGCCGTGTGTGCGCGACACGGTACCGCCCCGGCCCGCCCGGGAGCGGAGCCGACCCCCGTCGGTCAGCCGAGCAGGACGACCTCGACCTCGGTGCCGGGCTCCACGGACTCGGTGTCCTCGGGCACGACGATCAGCGCGTCCGCCCGGGCGAGGGCGGCCACCAGGTGGGAGCCGGCGCCGCCGACCGGGGTGACCTCCCCGTCGGCGTACCGGCCGCGCAGGAACTGCCGGCGTCCCTTGGGCGAGCCGATCGCCCGCTCGGCCGCCAGCCGCGCGCGCGTGCGCGGGCGGTGGACGTCCGTCAGGCCCATCAGGGTGCGGATCGCGGGGCGCACGAACAGCTCGAAGGAGACGTACGCCGACACCGGGTTGCCCGGCAGCGCGAGCAGCGGGACGTGGTCGGGGCCGATCGTGCCGAAGCCCTGGGGCTTGCCGGGCTGCATGGCGAGCCTGCGGAACTCCACCCCGCTGCCCGCCGCCTCCTCGTCGCCGACGTGGGACAGCGCCTCCTTGACGACGTCGTACGCCCCCACGCTCACGCCGCCGCTGGTCACCAGCAGATCGGCGCGCACCAGTTGGTCCTCGACGGTGGAGCGCAGCGTCTCGGCGTCGTCGGCGACGGCGCCCACGCGGTAGGCGATGGCGCCGGCGTCGCGGGCGGCCGCGGTGAGGGCGAAGCTGTTGGAGTCGTAGATCCGGCCGGGGCCCAGTTCCTCGTCGGGCTGGACGAGTTCGCTGCCGGTGGAGAGCACCACCACGCGCGGGCGGGGCCGCACCCGGACGGTGCCGCGGCCGATCGCGGCGAGCAGGGCGATCTGCGGCGGGCCCAGGACAGTGCCGGCGGTCAGGGCGCGCTCGCCGGCGCGGACGTCGCTGCCCCGCTCCCGCACGTGGGCGCGCGCCTCGGCCGGCCGGTACACGCGCACGTGCCCGAAGGCGGCCTCGGGGGCCGCGCTGTGCGCCCGCATGCCGCCGACCGGTCCCTGGCCGAGCCCGCCGTCGGTCCACTCCACGGGGACGACGGTCTCGGCGCCCGGCGGCAGCGGCGCGCCGGTCATGATGCGGGCGGCCTGCCCGGGGCCGACGCGCAGCGGCTCGGCCGCGCCCGCGGCGACGTCCCCGACGACCTCCAGGACGGCCGGGAACTCCTCGCTCGCGCCCGCGACGTCCGCGACCCGCACCGCGTAGCCGTCCATGGAGCTGTTGTCGAACGGCGGCAGGGACACCGGGACGGTGACGTCCTCGACCAGCACGCAGCCCTGGGCGTCCAGCAGGTTGAGCTCGAGGGGCTCCAGGGGGCGGACGGTGGCGAGGATGTCCTCCAGGTGCTCCTCCACCGACCACAGGTGGTCGGGGCCGGTCGTGCGGGGCGCGGCGCTGGTCACTGTCCTTGCATCTCCTCGGCGACGAACCTGCGAAGCCAGGCCCGGAAGTCGGGGCCCAGGTCCTCACGTTCGCACGCGAGTCTGACAATGGCACGCAGGTAGTCGCCGCGGTCGCCGGTGTCGTAGCGGCGGCCCTTGAAGACCACGCCGTGCACCGGGCCGCCGATCTTCTCGTCCTGGGCGAGCTGCTGCAGGGCGTCGGTGAGCTGGATCTCGCCGCCGCGGCCCGGCTCGGTGGTGCGCAGGATGCCGAAGATGTGCGGGTCCAGGACGTACCGGCCGATGATGGCGTAGCTGGACGGCGCGTCCGCCGGGTCCGGCTTCTCCACCAGGCCGGTCACCTTGACCACGTCGCCGTCCTCGGTGGGCTCGATCGCGGCGCACCCGTAGAGGTGGATCTGCTCCGGCGCGACCTCCAGCAGCGCCACGACGCTGCCGCCGCGCTGCTCCTGCACCTCGATCATCCGCTGCAGCAGCGGGTCGCGCGGGTCGATCAGGTCGTCGCCGAGGAGCACGGCGAACGGTTCGTCGCCCACGTGCGGGGCGGCGCACAGCACCGCGTGGCCCAGGCCCTTGGGGTCGCCCTGGCGCACGTAGTGGATGGTCGCGAGGTCGCTGGACTCCTGGACCTTGGCGAGCCGTTCGGCGTCGCCCTTCTTCTCCAGGGCGGACTCCAGCTCGTAGTTGCGGTCGAAGTGGTCCTCCAGGGGGCGCTTGTTGCGGCCCGTGACCATGAGGACGTCGTCGAGGCCCGCGGAGACTGCCTCCTCGACCACGTACTGGATCGCCGGCTTGTCGACGACCGGCAGCATCTCCTTGGGCGTGGCCTTGGTGGCCGGCAGGAACCTGGTGCCGAGGCCGGCTGCGGGAATGACAGCCTTGGTGATCCTGGGGTGCGACTGTGTCATGCCGCCACCTTATCCGGTGCCTTGGAGGGGAATCTGAGGCTCCGGTTGCTTGGCTCTCATATGGGCGCATTGCGCAGGGTGCAGAAAGGGCACGGAAAGGACGCGGAAGCGACGTTGAGTCACACGAGTGGTGCAGCCGAGCCTGACAAGCGCAGGTTGCGACGGGAATTCCTCGCGGTGAGGAACAGGTTGACGGCCGATGACGTGCGCGAGGCGGCGGCCGCGCTGGCCCGGCACGCCCTGGAGCTGCCCGAGTTGGCGCGGGCGCGCACGGTGGCGGCGTACGTCTCCGTGGGCAGTGAGCCGGGCACGCCCCCGCTGCTGGACGCGCTGCGCGCGCGGGGCGTGCGCGTCCTGCTGCCCGCCCTGCTGCCCGACAACGACCTCGACTGGGGCGTGTACGAGGGGCCCGGTTCCCTCGCGCGCGTGCGGCACGCCGGACGGATGGAGCTGCTGGAGCCGTCCGGCGAGCGGCTCGGGGCGGACGCCGTGACGGGCGCCGACGCGGTGCTGCTGCCGGGGCTCGCGGTCGATGCGCGCGGGATGCGCCTGGGCCGCGGCGGAGGCTCCTACGACCGGGTCCTGGCGCGCCTGGAGCGCGCGGGCGCACGCCCGGCGCTGGTGGTGCTCCTGTACGACACCGAGGTCGTCGCGCGCGTGCCGGCCGAGCCGCACGACCGGCCGGTGCACGCGGTGGTGACGCCGTCCGGGGTGCGCCGCTTCGAAGCGCCCGCGTGACGCGTGACGGGGGCTTCGAAGCGCCCGTGTGACGGGGGAAGCGGCCTGCCGGGACTTCTCGCGCTCGCCGGCGGGGTGAAGCGCCCGCGTGACAGGGGGAAGCGGACCGGCCCGCCACGCGTGCGTCGCGTGGCGGGCCGGTCCGCGGGGCGTGCGCCTGGCGCGCCCCGGTGCACCTCGGTGCATCCAGTGCACCCGGTGCACCCGGTGCGCCCCGGTATATCCAGTGCGCCCGGTGCGCTCAGCGCCTCACGGCTTGAGCACCAGAGTGTCGCTGGTGGCCTTGTCGACCGCCTTCGACGAGTACGACCACGGCAGCAGCTCGCCCTTGGCCCACTTACCGGTCTGGTCGGTGTAGTGGGCGCTGAAGGCGTGGCCGGAGGCGCCGGTGAGGTTGATCCACTTCGACTTGTCGAAGTCGGCGAGGTTGACCACCATCCGCATCGACGGCACCCACACGACGCCGTAGCCGCCGGCCGCGTTCCAGCCGGTGGCGTCCACCGCCGCCTCGCCGCCGCCGAGCTTCCAGGGGCCGCGGTTCAGAACGCGCCGCAGCGGGTCCGGACCCGAGGTGCCCAGGGTCTGGTTCTTCAGGAACAGGCGGTGCAGCCGGCCCCAGCTCCAGGTGTCGATGTCCTTGCCGAGCTTGGCGGTCAGCTCCCAGCGGGCGTCGACCATGGCGCGCTTGAACAGGTCGTCGCGGTTGTGGTCCGCGCCGCCGCGGGTGCCCACGGCGGGCGTGGTCCACCAGGCGCTCCGCGGCTGGTCCACGAGGGTGCGCACAACCTCGAACCAGCGGTCGCCGCCGTCCGGCTGCGCCTGGTCGGCGTCGCGCTCGCCGCACTCGCGCACCTTCTGGGTGTCGTCCACCGGGCCGGTGGTGTCGGCCGGCTCCACCCACAGGCACTGGCCCTTGACCCGCAGCTCCTTGGGCAGCTTGTTGCCGAAGGCGAGCTTGAGGATGTTGCGCCAGACCGCGTTGAAGTAGGCGGCCGCCGCCGAGTCGGCGTCCTGGGTGTAGTCCCAGCCCTCCAGCAGCTTCTGCGCCTGCCGGACGTCCTTGTCCTTGACGTCGATCTTCAGCAGCTTGGGCACCAGCAGCTTGGCGATCTCGCTGCTGTTGTCCAGCTGCATCTGGCGCATGTCGTCGGTGGAGATCTTGCCGCCGTCCTTGATCTTCGACTCGATCAGGTCGGTTATCCGCTGGCTGCGGGTGCCGTATCCCCAGTCCGTGGTGAGCGTGTACGGGTACTTGTCCCGGTCGATCACGGCCTGGTTGGCGGTGACGATGAAGCCGCGCTCGGGGTTGTACTCGTAGGGCAGCTCGTCCTGCCCGATGTAGCCGGTCCAGCGGTACTTGGGGTCCCAGCCCGGCGCCGGGACCGAACCGTCGTCGCCCTTCGCCCGCGTGGGGATCCTCCCCGGCAGGGTGTAGCCGATGTTGCCGTCGGTGTCGGCGTAGACCAGGTTCTGCGACGGCACGTCGAACAGGGCGGCCGCCTTGCGGAAGTCGCTCCAGTTCGCCGCCCGGTCCATGGCGAAGACGGCGTCCATGGTGGTGCCGGGTTCCAGGGCGGTCCAGCGCAGGGCGACGCCGTAGCCGTCGCCGCGGTCCGGGGCCGCGGCGTCGACGGTGGCCTTCCGGCCGACCTTCACCAGCTCCTTGCTGCGGTCCGACAGCAGGGGCATGCCGTCCTGGGTCTGCCGCACCACGATCTTCTTGGAGCCGCCGCCGGCGATCCTGATGGTCTCCTCGCGGGTGTCGAAGGGGACCACCTTGCCGTTGTACTGGTAGCCGTCGCCGGTCAGCTTCTCCAGGTACAGGTCGGTGACGTCGACGCCGGAGTTGGTCATGCCCCAGGCGATGTCCCGGTTGTGGCCGATGACCACGCCGGGCATGCCGGCGAAGGTGTAGCCGGTGACGTCGTAGTGGCAGGTGCCGGACAGGGCCCGGCAGTGCAGGCCCATCTGATACCAGACCGACGGCAGGGACGGCGCCAGGTGCGGGTCGTTGGCCAGCAGCGGCTTGCCGGTGATCGTGTACTTGCCGGACACCACCCAGGAGTTGGAGCCGATGCCGTTGCCGTTCACGCCGACGGCGGCCGGCACGTCGTCCAGGACCTTGTACAGGCCCGCGAGCTGGCTCTGGAGGGCCGAGCCGGACGAGCCGGCCGAGGCGGAGGAGGTCCCGCTCGCGCCGGCCGTGCCCGTGCCCGTGGCGGCGCCCGTGCCGGCCGTCCCGGTGGTGCCCGCGGAACCGGTCGAGCCGGCGGTGCCGGTGGTGCCGGTCGAACCGGTGGTGCCGGTCGAACCGGTGGTCGTGCCCGCCGACGTGCCGCCGCCCGACTGCCGGAACGCTCCGGCGAGTTCGCTGTACTGGCCCTCCTGGACGATCGCCCGGTGGCGGCCGTAGGGGTACCGCGGGTACAGGTCGGCGATCTGCTGGGGGCCCAGGCGGCTGGTCATCAAGGCGCGGTCGATCTCGTCCTGCATGTTGCCGCGCAGGTCCCAGGCCATGGCCTTCAGCCACGCGACGGAGTCGACCGGGGTCCACTTCTCGGGCTTGTAGTCGTTGGTCAGGCCCAGGGCCGCGTACTCCAGGGAGATGTCCTCGCCGTCCTTGCCCTGCAGGTAGGCGTTGACTCCCTTGGTGTAAGCCTGGAGGTACTTCCTGGTGCTCGCCGACAACTTGGTGTCGTACTCCCGCCTGGCGACCCGGTCCCAGCCGAGGGTGCGCAGGAACTCGTCGTTGTCGACCTGGCTCCGGCCGAACATCTCCGACAGGCGCCCGGCCGTCATGTGCCGGCGCACGTCCATCTCGTAGAACCGGTCCTGCGCCTGGACGTAGCCCTGCGCCATGAACAGGTCCGTGTCGGAGGAGGCGTAGATCTGCGGGACGCCGTAGGCGTCGCGCCGGACGTCGACCGGCCCCGACAGACCCTGGAGCGTGACCGAACCCTTGGTCTGCGGGAAGGACGCGCGGACGGTGCTGATGGACCAGTACGCCCCGTAGGCGATGCCTCCGACGATGGCGAGCACCAGCACCAGCACGATCAGCCGGGCCTTGCGTCCCTTCTTCCTGCCGGACTTGCCGGGCTGCTGGCCCGTGGAGGCGGTGGTGTTGGGGGGCATCGCTGTCCTTGCTGTCCTATACGCGAGGGGCAGAACGGGCTGTGCTGTTGCGTCTGAACGCAGGAGCAACCTTAGGCGCAGGGCCGGGCGCCCCTTGACGCGGAGTCGGGAACCGGCACGCGCGCGCGTTCGATCTTGCCGTCCGAGCGTCAAGAAATCGTCAAGAGTTAGGTACGGTAACGAAGTATCCTGGTGTGGTCCGGGCCTCCGGGTGCGAAGTGTCACGGTTTCGTGCCTGATGGACGTGAATGACGTGGATGAGGCGTACGCGGACTCCCGTGCGGGGTGCCGGGCCCGGGCGCCGGCGCCGGACGCCCCGGCCGGACTCCGGCGCCGAGGGACCGGGCGGGCGTCGGTACGGCGCGGTCGCCTCGCGGCGTGGCGGGGTGATCGGGGCGGCGCGGCGATCGAGGGGCGCGGAGCCGGGGCCGGCCGCTCACCGGACCCCGGCTCCGCGGACTTCCGGGCCTCGGAAGCCCTGCGAGACCTCACGAGACCTCACGAGACCTAGGGAAGGGAACGGCCGCTGACTGTCCACCAGCTCAACCAGCTCCTGCTCGTCTGCTCGCTCGTCCTGCTCGTCGCCGTCGCAGCGGTCCGGATCTCCTCGCGCAGCGGACTGCCCAGCCTGCTCGTCTACCTGGCCATCGGCATCCTCATGGGCCAGGACGGCGTCGGCGGCATCCACTTCGACGACGCCGCGCTGACCCAGATCTTCGGGTACGCGGCCCTGGTCGTCATCCTGGCCGAGGGCGGCCTGGGCACGAAGTGGCGGGACATCCGGCCCGTCCTGCCGGCCGCCTCCGCACTGGCCCTGGCCGGCGTCGCGGTGAGCGTCGGGGTCACGGCGGCGGGCGCGCACTACCTGGTCGGGCTGGAATGGCGGCAGGCGCTCATCATCGGCGCGGTGGTGTCCTCCACGGACGCGGCGGCCGTGTTCTCGGTGCTGCGCCGGATCCCGTTGCCCGCACGCGTGACGGGCACCCTGGAGGCCGAGTCCGGCTTCAACGACGCCCCCGTCGTCATCCTCGTCGTCGCCTTCTCCACCGCCGGCCCCGTCGCGCACTGGTACGTGCTACTGGGCGAGATCGCGCTGGAGCTGGCCATCGGCGCCGCCCTCGGCCTCGCGGTGGGCTGGCTGGGCTCGTGGGGCCTCAGGCGCGTGGCGCTGCCCGCCTCCGGCCTGTACCCGATCGCCGTCCTGGCCATCGCGGTCGCCGCCTACGCGGCCGGCGCCCTGGCCCACGGCAGCGGCTTCCTCGCGGTCTACCTCGCGTCCATGGCGCTGGGCAACGCCGGGCTGCCGCACTGGCCGGCCACCCGCGGCTTCGCCGAGGGCCTCGGCTGGCTCGCGCAGATCGGCATGTTCGTCCTGCTCGGTCTGCTCGTCACCCCGCACGAACTGGGCGACGACGTGTGGCCCGCCCTCGTCATCGGCCTGGTGCTGACCGTGGTGGCGCGACCGCTGAGCGTGGTGGCCAGCCTCACGCCGTTCCGGGTGCCCCGGCGGCAGCAGATCCTCATGTCCTGGGCCGGGCTGCGCGGCGCCGTGCCCATCATCCTGGCGACCATCCCCATGGTGAACGGGGTGGAGGCCAGCCGGCGCATCTTCAACATCGTCTTCGTCCTGGTCGCCGTCTACACCCTCGTCCAGGGGCCGACCCTGCCCTGGCTCGCCCGCGCCCTGCGGCTCGGCGAGGGCCCGGAGACCGCCGACCTCGGCATCGAGTCCGCCCCCCTGGAGCGGCTGCGCGGCCACCTGCTGTCCGTGACGATCCCGGCGAACTCCCGCATGCACGGCGTCGAGATCAACGAGCTGCGGCTGCCGGCCGGGGCCGCGGTCACCCTCGTCGTGCGCGACGGCAGGTCCTTCGTGCCGCTCCCGACGACCGTCCTGCGCCGTGGCGACGAACTCCTCGTCGTCGCCACCGACCCCGTCCGCGAGGCCGCCGAACGCCGCCTGCGGGCGGTCAGCCGCGGCGGCAAGCTGGCGGGATGGCTGGGGACGGGCGGGGAGGAGAACGGGCGCTGAGAGACGCGCCGGGGCATCTCTTCACACGCCGCTTCGCACGCCGCTTCGCACGCCGCTTCGCACGTCGCTCCGTGCGTTGCTTCGTACGCCGCTCCGTACGCCCCGTGCGGACGTTGCCCCGTACGCCCCGCGCGTCCGGGAATCGCAGGTGGGCCGGGCGATGGTGCTGCTTTTCACAGGCCCGGAGGCGGCCCGCTCTGTACAATGAGGGCGCACCTGTTCGAACCGACTCTGCCTGACGCAGAGCTGGCGCGACCGTATGGCGGCCGGCTGCCCCTTTCCGCGGGCGCCGGTATCTACCGCAGTTCCGCGCACGAGGACAGCTCTCGGCGCGCCCCGCCGCCACGCACCGCACGGGGCCCGCTACCAGGCGGCAGAAAGGCACGGACCGTGGAGAACACGGTCACCGCAGAACCGGCGATGAACTCGACGGACCCCTCCCTTCGCCCCGGATACGGCCGGCTGCTGCGCACCCGCGGCGCCTGGACGTTCCTGCTGCCGGGCTTCGCGGCCCGCCAGCCGTTCGCGATGCTCACCCTGTCCATCGTGCTGCTCGTGCGGCACACCACCGGCTCCTACGGCGCGGCCGGCGCCGCCGCGGCCGTCACCGGCGTCTCCATGGCGCTGTTCGCGCCGTACAGCGGCCGTCTCGCCGACCGCCACGGCCAGCGCGCCGTCCTGGTCCCGGGCGTCCTGGTGCACGCCCTGGCCGCCCTGGCGCTGACGGCGCTGGCGCTCGCCCACGCGCCCCTGTGGGCGCTGTTCGCGGCCGCCGTGCCGACCGGCGCCTCGGTGCCGCAGATCGGCCCCATGGTGCGCGCCCGCTGGGGCGTGAAACTCAAGGACTCGCCCCTGATGACCACCGCGGCGGCCTTCGAGTCGGTCACCGACGAGCTGACCTTCGTCCTCGGCCCGCTGCTGGCCACCGCCCTGTGCACCGCCGTGGACCCCGCCGCGGGCCTGGTCGCGGAGGCCACGCTGACCCTGCTGGGCGGCCTGCTGTTCGCCGCCGGCCGCAGCACCCAGCCGCCGGTCTCCCGGGACGGCGGGCACGCGCGCGTGCGGCACGCCTCGGCGCTGCGCGTGCCGGGGGTGCGGGTGCTGGTCGCCGTCTTCCTCGGCATCGGCTCGGTCTTCGGCGGCATGCAGGTCTCCCTCGCCGCGTTCAGCGAGTCCATCGGCCACCCCGGCCTCAACGGCGTCCTGTACGGCGTCTTCGCCGCCGGCAACATGCTCTCCGGGCTGGTCTGCGGCGCCGTCGCCTGGCGGACCTCCCCGCGGCGCCGCCTGGTCCTGGCGTACACCGCCCTCGCGCTGGTCGCCTCCACCCTGTGGACCGCGCACTCGGTGCCCGTCCTCGGCGGCCTGGGCCTGCTGACCGGCGCCTGCATCGCGCCCTCCCTGATCACCGGCTACACGCTGGTCGAGACCCTGGTCCCGGCCGGCGCCCGCACGGAGGCGTTCACCTGGATGACCGGCGCCGTCGCGTTCGGCCAGGCGGCCGCCGTCACGGTCGCCGGGCAGCTGGAGGACCGCCTGGGGGACGGCGCCGGGTTCCTGGTGCCGATGGCCGGCACGGTGCTCGCCCTGGCCGTCCTGGTGGCCCTGCGCTCCCGCCTGGCCGCACGGCCCCGCGGCCGTGCCGTCGCGCGTGGCGTCGGTCACCGCGAAGCGGCCGCAGTGGACTGACGGCCGGGAATGCGTCACTATGGAGCGTCGTTAGCACTCCCAGAGCGAGAGTGCCAGCACTCACAAGGTGAGAGTGCCAGGAGGAAGACAGTGCCCACCTACCAGTACCAGTGCACCGAATGCGGCGAGGGCCTCGAGGCGGTGCAGAAGTTCACCGACGACGCCCTGACGGAGTGCCCGAGCTGCAAGGGCCGCCTGAAGAAGGTGTTCTCGGCGGTCGGCATTGTCTTCAAGGGCTCCGGCTTCTACCGCACCGACAGCCGCAGCTCCTCCAGCAGCTCCACGTCGGGCTCCTCCTCTTCCTCGTCGTCCTCGTCGTCCTCGTCCGACGCGAAGTCGTCGTCGTCCAGCACCGCCAGCACCGCCGCCTGACCCTGCACCGCTTCGGCCCTGCCGTCGTCGCGACGGCAGGGTCTTCGGCGTCCTGCGGGGCGGCTACTGTGCAGGACATGGCGAACGCAGAGAACGGTGTCAGCGCGGAGATCGGGGTCATCGGCGGCTCCGGCTTCTACTCCTTCCTCGACGACGTGACCGAGGTCCACGTCGACACGCCCTACGGAGCCCCCAGCGACTCCCTCTTCCTCGGCGAGGTCGCCGGCCGGCGCGTCGCCTTCCTGCCCCGGCACGGACGCGGCCACCACCTGCCGCCGCACCGCATCAACTACCGGGCCAACCTGTGGGCGTTGCGGTCCGTCGGCGTGCGCCAGGTCCTCGGCCCGTGCGCGGTGGGCGGCCTGCGGCCCGAGTACGGCCCCGGCACCCTGCTCGTGCCCGACCAGCTCGTCGACCGCACCAAGTCCCGGCCCTCGACCTACTTCGACGGGCTGCCCCTGCCCGACGGCACGGTGCCGAACGTGGTGCACGTCTCCCTGGCCGACCCGTACTGCCCCACAGGCCGCGCGGCGGCGCTGAAGGCGGCCCGCGGCCGGGACTGGGAGCCGGTCGACGGCGGCACGCTGGTCGTCGTCGAGGGGCCCCGCTTCTCCACCCGGGCCGAATCCCTCTGGCACCGGGCACAGGGCTGGTCGGTGGTGGGCATGACCGGCCACCCCGAGGCGGCCCTCGCCCGCGAACTGGAGCTCTGCTACACCTCCCTGACGCTCGTCACCGACCTCGACGCCGGCGCCGAGACCGGCGAGGGCGTCTCGCACGAGGAGGTCCTGCGGGTCTTCGCGACCAACGTCGACCGGCTGCGCGGCGTGCTGTTCGACGCGGTGGCCGCGCTGCCGGCGAACGAGGACCGGGACTGCCTGTGCGCGAACGCGCTCGGGGGGATGGATCCGGGGTTTGCGCTGCCGTAGGCGGCGTCGGGGGTGGCGGGATGGCGGGGGCGGCCCGGGGGGGGCTCCGGGGGTGGCAGGGGTGGCGGTGAGATGGCCGGGGGTGGCGGTGGGGCTGCCGGGGGCGCTCCCGTGTGCGGAACGGCTCGTTCGGGTGGGGGAGTTGTCCACAACCAGCCGGTAGTGCACCGACTCGAGCGGGCGCGGGCGCGAGGCGTCATCGTGGAGATCGCAAGCCGGTCCCTCGTCACGGGTGGTGGTCCTCGTGTCCCTGTCTTCGCCGTTCTCCCCGCTCCCCCCGTTCTCCCCGCTCTCCCCGCTCTCCCCGCTCTCCCCGCTCTCTCCGCTCTCCCCCTTCCCGCCGTCCCCCTCCTCCCCCTCGTCCTCCCCTACGTCCTCCTCTTCGTCCTCTTTCTCGTCCCCGCCCTCCCCGGCCTCCCCGGCCGCCCCGGCCGCCCCGGCCCCGTCGTCTCCCGCGGTCGTGCCCGTGTCCGCGCCCGCGGCCGGCGCGGACGTCCCCGCGCGCTGCGAGGTGCCGCACTTCGCGCCCGTGCGGGTGCGCGGCGCGCGGTACGGGCTGCACCGGCTGGTGCGGAGCCGGCGGCGGGCCGTGGCGGCCGGGCTCGCGGTGACCGCGGCCGCGCTCGTGGCGGCCGGGCCGCGGGGCACCGCGCCGCCGCATCCGAACGCGGCGGCCCGCGGGCATCCGGTGGCCGGGCGGCCGCCGGGGCACCGCGCCGCCCGGCTGGTGACGGCGCCGGTGCGCATCGCCGACGCGGCCACGGTGCGGCTGCTGCGGCCCGGTGACCGGGTCGACGTCATCGCCGCCGAGGACCCGGCGACGGGTGGCGAGGCCCGGGTGATCGCCCGCGGGGCGCGGGTCGCCCGGCCCCCGGAATCCCTGGGCGACACGTCCGGCACCGCCGGCGGCGGGGCGCTGGTCGCCCTGTCGGTGCCGCGCGCCACCGCCGCGCGCCTGGCCGGCGCGAGCGCCACGGCACGGCTGGCGGTGACCCT
Organism: Streptomyces echinoruber; assembly: GCF_014651135.1. Lineage (GTDB taxonomy): Bacteria > Actinomycetota > Actinomycetes > Streptomycetales > Streptomycetaceae > Streptomyces > Streptomyces echinoruber. Next base: position 74,243 of record NZ_BMWH01000025.1, on the reverse strand, counting down.
GTGGTGACCCCGGCCGGGCATGTCCGCGCGCTTCCCGCACCGCCCGGTCGGACTTCTCGGTGGAGACGGACTTCTCGGTGCAGGAGGGCCGTTGGACAGGGCCGCCCCGCCGTGGCGTAGGTTGCGGAGCGTTTTGTTCCGCGATCCGTCTGTGCGAGGGGAGCCTTCGAGGTGAGCGCGAAGAGGGAACCGGGCGTCTGGCAGGGCTTCAAGGCCTTCCTGATGCGCGGGAACGTCGTCGATCTGGCGGTCGCGGTGGTCATCGGCGCGGCCTTCACCAACATCGTCAACTCGGTGGTGAAGGGTGTGATCAACCCGCTGGTCGGCGCGATCGGCACCACGAGCCTCGACAACTACAGTTCCTGCCTGAGCGCCTCCTGCAAGGGCGACCGGGGCATCCGCATCCTGTGGGGATCGGTCCTCGGCGCCACGCTGAACTTCCTGATCACCGGCGCGGTGGTCTACTTCCTGATGGTCCTGCCCATGTCGAAGTACCTGGCCCGGGTGGCGGCCCGCAAGGCGGCCCGGGAGGGCACGAAGGAGGTCGCGGAGATGACCGAGCTGGAGGTGCTCAAGGAGATACGCGACGCGCTGGTCGCCCAGCGCGGCTCCGGCCCCGCCCAGCGGTAGCCCGCCGGTCCCGTCGGTCTCACAGGTGGTGGGGCGGCTTCTCGTCCAGGAAGCGCCTCAGATCACCGGCGCCGTCCCCGTCGGCCCGCTCGCCCCACCCCCGGTCGGTGTCGTCCGAGGACTGCTGGTCCAGCGGGTCGTCGAAGACGAGCGGGTTCTTCACGCCGCGCGGCTCGTCGCGCGGCTCGGGGGCGGGGGCGGAGGTCATGCCTCCAGGGTACGGTCGCGGGCCGGACCGGGGGTGGGGAGCCGGCGCGGGACCACGTCACACTGGCGCCATGACAGTGGACGCTCTGACCGACGTGCCCGGCGTGCGGGTGGGCCATGCGACGCGGGCCGGCGGCGGATGGCTCACCGGTACGACGGTCGTGCTCGCGCCCGAGGGCGGGGCGGTGGCCGCGGTGGACGTGCGCGGCGGCGGGCCGGGGACGAAGGAGACCGACGCGCTGGATCCGCGCAACCTGGTGCAGCGGGTGGACGCGGTCGTGCTGACCGGCGGGAGCGCGTACGGGCTGGACGCGGCCTCGGGGGTGATGGCCTGGCTGGAGGAGCGCGGGCGCGGAGTGCGGGTGGGCGCGGACCCGGCGCACGTCGTGCCGGTGGTGCCGGCGGCCTGCGTGTTCGACCTGGGCCGGGGCGGTGACTTCCGGGCCCGGCCGGACGCGGCGACCGGGCGGGCCGCGGTGGAGGCCGCCGCGGCGAGTGCGCCGGGGGCGCCGGTGCCGCAGGGGTGCGTGGGTGCCGGTACGGGTGCGGTGGCCGGGCAGGTGAAGGGCGGGGTCGGCACGGCGAGCACGGTGCTCGGCTCGGGGATCACCGTGGCGGCGCTGGTGGTGGTCAACGCGGCCGGATCGGTGCTGGACCCGGACACGGGGGTGCTGTACGGGGAGGTGTTCCAGGGGCGTCTCGCCGTTCCGGACGCCGAGGTGCACGAGCGCGCCCGGCGGTGGCTCGCCGAGACCGCCGCCGGTCAGGCACCGCCCCCGATGAACACCACGCTGGCGGTCGTCGCCACCGACGCCGAGCTGACCAGGACACAGGCGCAGAAGCTGGCCGGCACGGCACACGACGGCATCGCGCGGGCCGTGCGCCCGGTGCACCTGCTCAACGACGGCGACACGGTGTTCGCGCTGGCCACCGGCCCCCGGCCACTCGACCCCGGCAACCCCCTGGCCCTGAACGAGCTCCTCGCGGCCGGCGCCGACCTGGTGACGCGCGCCATCGTGCGGGCCGTGCGCGCCGCCGAGCCGGTGAACGGGCCGGGCGGGGCGTGGCCGGCGTACGAGGAGCTGTACGGCCGCCCGTAACGGCCGGCGCCGGCCCGGGCACCGGCCGCCGGCCACCGGACGGCCGGCGCCTCCCCTCTCCCCCCGTCCGCCACGTCACGTCCGTCGTGCAATTGTCCCGGTTGTGTCACGTGACGGCGTTCAGGGCGTACGGCGGGAACCCCCGGCGCGGGTGGACGCCTCTTTCCCCACGCACTGGAGCGGATCACGCACATCACTGGAACTGGGAGCAGCCCGTGACAACGCCGGACACAACAGCGCGGCGCGCACTGGGGGCCTGTGCCGCCCTGATGGTCGGCGCCCTCACCCTCACCGCCTGCGGCGGCAACGCCAACGCCGACGGCAACGGCCGGGACGGCAAGAACTCCGGCGTCAGGACGTCCACGGCGCGGATCGCGATCTCGGCCAAGGACGGCTCGACGTCGGCGTCGATCAACAAGACCGGGGTCACGGTCAGCGGCGGCAGGCTGACCGGCGTGAAGATGACGGTGGCGGGGACGGGACGGGCCGTCCCGGGCACGCTCTCCGCGGACGGCAGGAGCTGGCGGCCCACGCGGCGGCTGGAGCGCGGCACGAAGTACCGGATATCGGCGACCGCGAAGGACGCGCAGGGCCGCACGGCCGCCGCCAACTCCCTCTTCACCACGGTCTCCTCGGCGCACAGCTTCATCGGGACCTACACGCCGGACAACGGCACGACGGTGGGCGTGGGGATGCCGGTGTCGTTCACGTTCGACAAGGCGATCACCGACAAGAAGGCCGTGCAGTCGCACATCACGGTGAACTCGACCAGCGGGCAGAAGGTGGTCGGCCACTGGTTCGGGGCGCAGCGGCTGGACTTCCGGCCGCAGCAGTACTGGAAGGCCGGTTCCAAGGTCACCGTGGACATCGACCTCGACGGGGTCGAGGGGGCGAACGGCGTCTACGGCGTGCAGAAGAAGAGGGTGACGTTCACCGTCGGCCGCTCTCAGGTCTCCACGGTGGACGTCGGCACGCAGACCATGACGGTGGTGCGGGACGGCACAACGCTCCGGACGGTCCCCATCTCCTCCGGCAGCCCGCAGCACACCACGTACAACGGCCAGATGGTGATCTCGGAGAAGTTCGTGCAGACCCGCATGAACAGCCAGACGGTCGGGCTGGGCGGCGAGTACGACATCCCGGACGTGCCGCACGCGATGCGCCTGACCACCTCGGGCACCTTCATCCACGGCAACTACTGGTACAACAAGGGCAATCCACCCTTCGGCCGCGCCGGCACCAGCCACGGCTGCGTCGGTCTGCAGGACGTGCGGGGCGCGCAGGGCGACACCTCCGCCAAGTGGTTCTACGACAACTCCCTCGTCGGGGACGTGGTGATCGTCAAGAACTCCCCGGACAAGACGGTCGCGCCGGACAACGGCCTCAACGGCTGGAACATGTCCTGGAGCCAGTGGATCGCCGGAAGTGCCGTGTGAGCAGCGGTTTCTGACGATCCGTCGGGCCGTGCGGGAACATCCCGCGCGGCCCGGCCGTTTTCCGGGCGTACGTTTTCTCGGTTCCCGGACACGATGTCCGACCGAGGGGCTACGGTATGCACCCACAAGGTGACATGCAGCGACGCCGGGAGATGCCTTGAGCGTTCCGTACGAGACGGCAGCGTACGAACCACGCGAGTCGCCCGAGTCTCCGGAGGAGTACCTCGAGCGACTCCTGAGCCGCGCCCTGAACTCCTTCGAGCTGCCCGACGAGACGATACGGCTGCTCGACTGCGCGCTGGCGTACGACGGTTCGCTGCACTCCGCGCACCACAGCGCGGGCCTGCACCGGGAGACGTACCGGCACACCTGGCTGCTCGCCGACGGCTCGACGCTGACGCTCTGGGAGCTGGTGCACAACACCGCGCCCGGCGGCGAGCCGCAGCACGAGGTGTACGTCGACGAGGAGGAGCTGCGCGCCGCGACCGTGCGGCTTCCGTTACCCCCGGACGCGCCGGAGTTCGAGCTGCCGGTGACGGTGCAGCTGTCGCCGGTGCCCACCGCGCGCCACGTCTACGTGCCGGACGACTCCGCCGACCACGCGCGCCGGCTGCTGCGCCGGGCGGAGAACCCCGACCGGCCGGGCGCGGACCTGGCCGCCCTGCTGCGGACGGCGTGCGCGCACCAGATCACGCAGGCCTTCGGCCGCCCCTGCCGCATCGGCCGCTCCGGGGTGTGCTTCGCCCTGTACGAGCACGCCTTCCTGCTCGGCGACGGCCGGGAGCTCTCCCTGTGGGAGGTGGAGCACACCGCGACCCCCGACGGGCGGCACATGTGCGAGGTGTACGTCTCGGAGAACGCGGCCCGCGACGCGATGGAGCGCCGGGCGGCGCAGGTGCCGTAACCCTCGCCGGAGCCGCCGTAGTCCTCGCCGGACCCGCCGACGCGACCACGCAGCCACACGGCCACGCGACCACACGGCCACACGGCCCCGCGAGCACACGATCACGCGCCCCCGCACACAACGGCACCGACCGGGAACGCCGCGGTCCGGGACCGAAACCCCGGACCGCGGTCCCTCCGCGCGACCGTGCCACCGCGATCCCTCGCGCGGCCGTGCCGCGCCCGCCGTGTGCGGTTACGCCGCCACCGGCTCCTTCCGCCCCGCCGAGGCCGCCGGCGCCTGCCCGGCCGACTCCGCGGCCGCGCCGCCCGGGGCCTGCCCGCGCAGGCTCTTGAGGGTGACGACCAGCGCGGTGGTGACGCAGACCCCGGCCGCGATGGCGACCAGGTACAGCAGCGGGTTGCCGATCAGCGGGACGACGAAGACGCCGCCGTGCGGGGCCCGCAGGGTGGCGCCGAACGCCATGGACAGGGCGCCGGTGACGGCGCCGCCCACCATGGAGGAGGGGATGACGCGCAGCGGGTCGGCCGCGGCGAACGGGATGGCTCCCTCGGAGATGAAGGAGGCGCCCAGGACCCAGGCGGCCTTGCCGTTCTCGCGCTCGGTCCGGGTGAACAGCCGGCCGCGCACGGTGGTGGCCAGCGCCATCGCCAGCGGCGGGACCATGCCGGCCGCCATCACCGCGGCCATGATCTTCATCGCGGAGTCGCTCGGGCTGGAGACCGCGATGCCGGCGGTGGCGAAGGTGTAGGCGACCTTGTTGACCGGGCCGCCGAGGTCGAAGCACATCATCAGGCCGAGCAGGGCGCCCAGCAGGACGGCGTTGGTGCCGGTCAGCCCGTTGAGCCAGTCGGTCATGCCCTTCTGCGCGGAGGCGATGGGCTTGCCGACGACCACGAACATCAGGAATCCGACGACCGCCGAGGAGATCAGCGGGATCACCACCACCGGCATGATGCCGCGCAGCGCCGCCGGGATGCGCACCTTCTGGATCGCCATGACCACGCCGCCGGCGAGCAGACCGGCCACCAGGCCGCCGAGGAAGCCGGCGTTGATGGTCAGGGCGATCGAGCCGCCGACGAAGCCGGGCACGAGGCCGGGCCGGTCGGCCATGCCGTAGGCGATGTAGCCGGCCAGGACCGGGACGAGGAATCCGAAGGAGACGACGCCGATCTGGAACAGCAGCGCCGCCCAGCTGTCGGGCTGGGTCCACAGGAAGTGGTCCGTCACCGACGGCGCCTTGTTGATCTTGTAGCCTCCGATGGCGAAGCCGAGGGCGATGAGCAGGCCGCCCGCGGCGACGAATGGCACCATGTAGCTGACACCGCTCATGAGCCATTTGCGCAGCCTGGTGCCGTAGCCCTCGCCGGACTCGCCGGCGCGTTCGACCGGCGTGCCGGCGCCGGAGGCGGGCGCCGTGACCTCGCCGCGCGCGGCCTTCTCCCGCACCTCGGCGATCAGCTCGGCGGGGCGGTTGATGGCCGCCTTGACGCCGGTGTCGACGGTCGGCTTCCCGGCGAAGCGGTCCTTCTCCCGTACGGGCACGTCGTGGGCGAAGATCACGCCGTCCGCGTTCTCGATCACCGCCGGGTCGAGCCGGGTGAAGCCGGCTGAGCCCTGCGTCTCGACGACGACCTCGACGCCCGCCTCGCGCCCGGCGTTCTCCAGCGACTCGGCGGCCATGTAGGTGTGGGCGATGCCGGTCGGGCAGGAGGTGACGGCGACGATGCGGAACGGCCGTTCGGCGGTCCTCGTCTCCGTGGCGCCCGTCTCCGTGGCGCCCGTCTCCGCGGCGCCCCTCTCCGCGGCGCCCCTCTCCGCGGCGCCCCTCTCCGCGGCGCCCCTCTCCGCGGCGCCCCTCTCCGCGGCGCCCCTCTCCGCGGCGCCCGTGGCCGTCGCGCCCCTCTCCGTGGCGCCCGTCTCCGTGGTGCCCGTGTCCGTGGTGCCCGTGGCGGCGGCGGAAGAGGCCGCTTCCGCCGCCGCCACGGTGTCCTGGGTGCCGCCGGCGGGGGCGGCGGGCGGCTCCTCGCCGCGGATCAGCGCCGCCGCGGTCGCCGGGTCGGCCACCGAGCGCAGCGCGGAGGTGAACTCGGCGTCCATCAGCTTGCGCGCCAGCGACGACAGGATCGTCAGGTGCGCGTCGTCGGCGCCGGCCGGCGCGGCGATCAGGAAGACCAGGTCGGCGGGGCCGTCGGCGGCGCCGAAGTCGATGCCGCGGGTGCTGCGCCCGAAGGCGAGCGTCGGCTCGGTGACGTGCGTGCTGCGGCAGTGCGGGATGCCGATGCCGCCGTCGAGGCCGGTCGGCATCTGCGCCTCGCGGGCGGCCACGTCGGCGAGGAAGCCGTCCAGGTCGGTCACCCGGCCCAGGGCCACCATGCGCTCGGCGAGGGCGCGCGCCGCAGCCTCCTTGGTGTCGGCGGACAGGTCGAGGTCGACCAGATCCGCGGTGATCATGTCGCTCATCGCGGGCTCCTTCGCACGCGTATCGCCCGTGGAGTGGGGTGGGCGGGAGTGGGGACGGGGGTGCTGTGGGGGGCGACGGGAGGGGAGGCGGGGGCGGGGAAACCCCGCCTCCCCGGGGCGGCGGGGCGGCTCGGACGGCCCCGCCGCCCGTCGGTGGCGGCGAGTAACGGTGCGTCCCGCCGCTCGCGGGCCGGTCCGGAGCATCCGGAGCATCCGGAGCAGCCGGAGCAGCCGGAGCAGCCGGAGCAGCCGGAGCAGGGGAACGGAGCGTGCGGGGGACGGACACGCACCGGCCTGGCGTACGTCATGTCACCGGCTCCTTCAGCGCACGGTCCACCGGCACGTCCGCCGTGACGGTCACCGCGGCGGGGTCGAGGTCGGCGGGCGTGGGCATCACGCTGCCGGGCAGCCGGACGGCGGCGGCGCCGTGCGCGACGGCGGAGGCGAGGGCCTCCGGTCCGCTGCCGCCGGCGATCAGGAACCCGGCGAGCGAGGCGTCGCCGGCGCCGACGTTGCTGCGCACGGTGTCGACGCGGGCGCTGCCGAACCAGGTGCCGGCGCCGTCCACGAGCAGTTGCCCGTCGGCCCCGAGCGAGGCGAGCACGGCGCCCGCGCCCAGCCCGCGCAGCTCCTCGGCCGCCTTGACCGCGTCGCCCACCGTGGCCAGCGGGCGCCCCACGGCCTCCGCGAGCTCCTCGGCGTTCGGCTTCACCACGTCGGGCCGCTCGCGCAGCGCCCGCAGCAGCGCGGGCCCGGAGGTGTCCAGCGCGATGCGCGCGCCGGCGGCGTGCGCCCGGGCGACCAGGTCGGCGTACCAGGAGGGCGCGAGGCCGCGCGGCAGGCTGCCGCAGCAGGCGATCCAGTCGGCGTCGCGGGACTGCTCGCGCACGGTCTCCAGCAGCAGTTCCTGCTCGGCCGCGGACAGCTCCGGCCCCGGCGCGTTGATCTTCGTCAGGACGCCGTCGGCCTCGGCGAGGGCGATGTTGGAGCGGGTGTCCCCGGCGACCGGAACCGGCGCGACCTCGATGCCCTGCGCGGCGAGCAGGTCGGCGACGAGCGCGCCCGGCGCCCCGCCCAGCGGCAGCACGGCGACCGTGCGCCGCCCGGCGGCGGCCACGGCCCGGGAGACGTTGACGCCCTTGCCGCCGGGGTCCATGCGTTCGCCGGTGGCCCGGACGACCTCGCCGCGCTCCAGCGCGGGCACCTCGTAGGTGCGGTCGAGGGACGGGTTGGGGGTGACGGTGAGGATCATGCGCGCACTACTTCCGTGCCGCCGCGCTCGATGGCGGCGGCGTCGTCGGGGCCGAGCCCGGTGTCGGTGATCAGCAGGTCCACGTCGTCCAGGGCGCCGAAGCGGGCGAAGTGCTCCTGGCCGTGCTTGGTGGAGTCGGCGAGCAGCACCACACGGCGGGCGGCGGCCAGCGCGGCCCGTTTGACCGCGGCCTCGGCGAGGTCGGGGGTGGTCAGGCCGTGCTCCGGGGAGAAGCCGTTGGCGGCGACGAACACGACGTCGGCGCGGATCTCGCCGTACGCCCGCAGCGCCCAGGCGTCCACGGCGGCGCGCGTACGGTGCCGCACGCGCCCCCCGACGAGGTGGAGCTGGATGCCGGGGTGGTCGGCGAGGCGGGCCGCGATGGGCAGGCTGTGCGTGACGACGGTCAGCCGGGCCTCCAGCGGGAGGGCGGCGGCCAGGCGGGCGACGGTGGTGCCGGCGTCGAGGATCACCGTGCCCTCGGTCGGCAGTTCCGCCAGGGCCGCCTTGGCGATGCGGTCCTTCTCGTCGGCGGCCGTGGACTCGCGCTCGGCGAGGTCCGGTTCGAAGTCGAGGCGCCCGGCCGGGATGGCGCCGCCGTGCACCCGGCGGACCAGTCCCGCCCGGTCCAGGGCCCTCAGGTCGCGGCGGATGGTCTCCGCCGTCACCTGGAACTCCTCCGCCAGCGACACCACGTCCACCCGGCCGCTGTCCCGGGCGAGACGCAGGATCTCCTGCTGACGCTCCGGTGCGTACATGTCCGTTTGCCTCCGGCCGTGCCCGAACGTGTGGTTTCCCCGTGAGGCTACGCCCGGTTTTCCGGAAAGTAAACAGGTTCGGGCGAGAACGGGTGGCAAGTAGGCACAGTCGGACTTCCGGTTGTGCCCGGTTTCCCGGGGGCGGTCGGTTTCCCGGGCGCCGGCTGATTTCCCAGGTGCGGCCGGCCGCCCCGCCCCGGGTCTCGCACGGGTTGCCCGGACACGCGGTGGAGGAACCACCCGGGACACGGCGAAGCGGCCGCTCAAGCGCACGGCGAAGCGGCTGCTCGGGCGTACGACGGCGTGCAACGGCGTGCAACGGGGATGCCGCTCGGGCGCACGGCGGAGGGGGCCCGGCCACCGTCTGCCGGACCCCCTCCGTTGTACGGGGTCGTACGGAGCCGTACGGGCGCGTCAGCCCTCGTGCGCCGCGGCCGCCGCCTCCGTCCCCGCCGCTCCGGTCGCCGCCCGGCGCGGCAGCGCGGACATCAGCAGGAAGATGACGCCCATCACCCCGGCCACCCATCCCAGCGCATGCTCGAAGCCGTGCACGAAGGCCGGGCCGATCCGGTCCGGGGCGAGCCGGTCGTCGACGACGCCGAAGAACACCACCGACACCAGGCCCAGGCCGAGCGCGTTGCCCATCTGCTGCACGGTGTTGATCAGGCCGGACGCCGACCCGGCGTGCTCGCGCGGCACCCCGGACAGGATCGCGTCGGTCAGCGGGGCGACGATCAGCCCCATGCCGGCGCCGGTCACCACCAGCGGCGGCGTCATCTGCCAGGGCTCGATGCCGAGGCCGTAGTGGTGCGCCAGCCCGATGTAGAGGAGGATGCCCGCCGCCATCACCAGCGCGCCCGCCCGCAGCACGCCCCGGCCGAAGCGGGGCACCAGTTTCTGCACGGACAGCCCGGCCGCCGTGGAGACCGCGAGGGAGAAGGGGACGCCCGTCAGGCCGGCGCGCAGCGGGCTCCAGCCCAGGCCGATCTGCAGGTACAGCGTCCAGACCAGGAAGAAGACGCCCAGCGCCACGCCGAAGACGGTCTGCACGGCGATGCCCGCGGCGAAGCTCCTGATCCGGAACAGCGACAGTTCGATCAGCGGCGAGCCGTCCCTGGCCGCCTTGCGCCGCTCGTACGCCACCAGCGCCGCGAAGACGACGACCGCGCCGCCCATCAGGCCGTAGCCCCACAGCGGCCAGCCCAGTTCCCGCCCGCGCGTCAGCGGATACAGCAGCATCACCAGTCCCAGCGTCACCAGTCCGACGCCCACCAGGTCCAGCTTCAGGGCCTGCGGCGCCTTCGACTCGGTGATGAAGCGGCTGCCGAGGAGGAGGGCGGCGACACCGACCGGGAGGTTGATCAGGAAGATCGGGCGCCACTCCAGACCGAACAGGTTCCCCTCCGTCAGCAGCGCTCCCAGCAGCGGGCCGGAGACCGCGCCCAGGCCGACGATCGCGCCGAACAGGCCGAAGACACGGCCGCGTTCGTGGGGCGGGAAGGTGGCGTGCACGATCGACAGCACCTGCGGCACCATCATCGCCGCCGTCGCGCCCTGCAGGATGCGGGAGGCCACCAGCATCTCCGGGTTCGCGGCGAGGCCGCACAGCGCGGAGGCGAGCGTGAAGCCGCCGATGCCGAGCAGGAACATCCGTTTGCGCCCGTGGATGTCGCCGAGGCGCCCCCCGGTGATCAGCCCGGCGGCGAAGGCGAGCGCGTAACCGGCGGTGATCCACTGGATCTGGCCGAAGGAGGCGCCGGCGTCCCGCTGGATGGACGGGATCGCGATGTTGACGATCGTGACGTCGACGAGGTCCATGAAGGCCGCGGTCATGACGATCGCCAGGGCGAACCAGCGGCGGCGGTCGGAGACGGGCGCGGGCGCGGGTGCGGATGCCGGTGCCGGTGCGGTTCCGGGGTGCGGGGGCGGACTCGGCGGGGCCTGCGTCCGTGCCTGCGTCTGCCCCTGCCTCCGCGTCTGCGTCTGCGTCTGTTTCTGCCATGGGGCCTGCGGGATCTGTGGGGCCTGCGGGGCCTGGGGGGCCATCGACTCGGGCGTGGTCTGTGTCCGGCTGGAGGTCATGCCCCGACGCTAGAAGCCGAATAGGTCAGATCATGTCCTACTTCCACGGCATTCTCGTAGGCATGACGACGGACACCCCGGCCCGGCTCCTGCAGCTGCTCTCCCTCCTCCAGACGCCCCGCGCCTGGCCGGGCGGCGAACTCGCCGAGCGTCTTGGGGTCTCCCGCCGGACCGTCCGGAGGGACATCGACCGGCTGCGCGAGCTCGGCTATCCGGTGCAGGCGACCATGGGCGCCGACGGCGGCTACCGCCTGGTGGCGGGCAAGGCGATGCCGCCGCTGGTGCTGGACGACGAGGAGGCGGTGGCCATCGCGGTCGGGCTGCGGGCCGGGGCCGGGCACGCCGTCGAGGGCGTGGAGGAGGCGTCGGTGCGGGCCCTGGCCAAGCTGGAGCAGGTGCTGCCCGGCCGCCTGCGCCACCGCGTCGCCGCGCTCCAGGCCGCGACGACCCCGCTGACCAGCGGCGACGGCCCCACCATCGCACCGGAGACGCTCACCGTCATCGCGTCGGCGGTCACGGGCCGGGAACGGCTGCGCTTCGCCTACCGCGCCGGCGACGGCGCCGAGACCCGCCGCCTGACCGAACCGCACCGGCTGGTGTCCACCGGCCGCCGCTGGTACCTGGTCGCCTACGACCTCGACCGCGCCGACTGGCGCACCTTCCGCGTCGACCGGATCGGCGACCCGTTCGCCACCGGCGCCCGCTTCACCCCGCGCGAACCCCCCACGGGCAGCGCCGCGGAGTACCTCCGGCGGTCGATCCGGCGGCAGCAGGAGACGTACGCCTTCTCCATCACGTTCGCCGCCCCCGCCGACACCGTCGCCGCCCGCCTGCCGGCCTGGCTCGGCACCCCCGAGCCGCTGGACGACGGCTCGTGCCGGCTGCGCGGCTCCTACGACGGCTCGGTGGACTGGCTCGCGGTGCGGCTGGCGCTGCTGGGCCACGACTTCACGGTCCACGAACCCGACGAACTCGCCGCGTACGCAAGGCGCCTGGGCACCCGGCTGTGCCGGGCGGCGGGCGGCTGCGGCGAGGATGGGTGAGGAGGAAGGGCGGGAAGGTCAGGAGGAGTGGGAGCGGTGAGGGGACGTCAGCAGACGTCGCGGAGGGCGGAGTTCGGGCGCTCCCGGGCTTCCGGACGGGCACCTCCGGAACGGGCCCTTCGGGGCAGGCGCACTCGGGGCGGGGCACCTGCGGAACGGATGTCTCCGGAACAGGCGCCTCCGGAACAGGCGTCTCCGGAAGGGCAGGTGGGCCGGGCGCACAAGGAGCCGGGCTTCGGCGCCTGGGGGGAGAGGCGCCGGAGCCCGGCTCGGAGGAAGTCCCGGCGCCGGGGGGGTGGTGCGTCGGGACATGGCTTGAGATGAGGTCGGAGCGCTCTACGAGGCCCACGGAACGAACCCGTCTCCGGCCCTGTGTGACGGTGTGACGCGGTCCTGTCGTCACGGGCCTGCGTGGTGCGAACTCCCGGGCCCGGAAGGTTTGTTCCCCTGGCCCGCCCGCTTGAAGCGACGTTCCAGAGCCATGTTTGCGCGGCCTTCGGCCACCCGGCGCACGCGCCCACGGCCGCTCGCGCGCCCGCAACCGCTTACGCTCCTCCCGGGTGCCCCGCGGCGCCGCGCACCCCTCGTCCGGGGACGGCCCCGCCCGCCCGGCAGGCCGGGCCCGGACGTCGAGACCAGCGGGCCCAGGCGCCGAGATCAGCGGGCACAAGCGTCGAGTCCGGCAGGCACGGCTATGGAAGCCGACCGGGCACGACAGGCAGACCGGGTCGGCCGGGCACGGGCGTCGAGGCCGACCGGGTACGGGCGTCGAGGCCGGCCGGGCGGCTCACGCCGCCGCGTCGAACCCGGTGTCGCGGGCCAGCTTCTTCAGCTCCAGCAGCGCGTGCTTCTCTATCTGCCGGATGCGCTCGCGGGTCAGGCCGTGCTCCTTGCCGACCTCGGTGAGGGTGCGCTCGCGGCCGTCCTCGATGCCGTACCGCATCCGGATGATGGACGCGGTGCGCTGGTCGAGGCGGCCGATGAGGTCGTCGAGTTCCTCGCTGCGCAGCAGCGTGAGCACCGACTGCTCGGGGGAGACCGCCGAGGTGTCCTCCAGGAGGTCGCCGAACTGGGTCTCGCCCTCGTCGTCCACCGACATGTTCAGCGAGACTGGGTCGCGGGCCCAGTCGAGGACGTCGGTGATGCGCTCGGCCGTGGTGTTGAGCTCGGCGGCGATCTCCGCGGGCTCCGGCTCGCGGCCGTGCTCGCGGTTGAACTCGCGCTGCACACGGCGGATGCGGCCCAGCTCCTCCACCAGGTGGACCGGCAGCCGGATGGTGCGGGACTGGTCGGCTATGGAGCGGGTGATGGCCTGGCGGATCCACCACGTGGCGTACGTGGAGAACTTGAAGCCCTTGCGGTAGTCGAACTTCTCCACCGCGCGCACCAGGCCGGCGTTGCCCTCCTGGATCAGGTCCAGCAGGGGCAGGCCGCTGCGCGGGTAGCGGCGGGCGACGGCGACGACCAGCCGGAGGTTGGAGCGGATGAAGATGTCCTTGGCGCGCTCCCCCTCGGCGACCAGGGCCTCCAGCTCCTCGCGGGTGGCGTCCGTCCTGGTCTCCTCGTAGCCGTCGAGGATCTGCCGTGCGAACACACCCGCCTCGATGATCTGGGACAGCTCGACCTCCTTGGCGGCGTCGAGCAGCGGTGTACGCGCGATCTCGTCGAGGTACATGCCGACCAGATCGCGCTCGGCGATCTCGCCGCCACGGGCGCGAACACTGCTGGTCGCGTCGACGGCCTCGCCCAGGGCGGGCTCTCGGCGTGCGACGGCACGGGTTGCCATGCGTGCTCCCTCTGCGATGGTGGGTCAGCGGGCGGTCCTTGGGACGCTTGGCACTCTCTTCGGACTCGTGTGGTCCCCGGTCGGGTGCCCCGCATCCAAGGGAAACAACGACTGGAATCCGGACAGAATTCCCAACCCGCCCCCCGGTTTTTCCGATCATGCAGTACCCTGTGCCGCCACTCACGGGCACGCGGTGTCGCCGCGAACCACAGAGACGCAGGTCAGGCCAGGAGTGAAGAGCGTTCCCGGGATCGCCGGGCTCCGGGATCCGGGCGCCGGATGAGACAGCCGTCACACTTACTTACGCCGGATGCTCCGCTCCCACCCGGAAGACGAACGGGAGCCGCCGAGGGTTTCCCCGCACGACGGAAAACGCCGACGAGCACAGGCGAGCCCCCGGCCGTTCACCGGAGCACCCCGCCTCCGTTCCCGCATCCGTATCCGCACCCGTTCCCGTTTCCGTACCCGCCCTCGTTCCCGTCCCGGCCACCGTCGCCGCCGTCACCCGAACTGCACCGACCGCTTCGCCAGCCCCATCCAGAACCCCTCGATCACCGACCGCACGGAGTCCGGCCCGTCCAGCTCGCCGCCCGCCTCGGCCGCGCCCATGACGACGAAGAGCGGGGCGAAGTGCTCGGTGCGCGGGTGGGCGTAGCGGCCGGCCGGGGCCTTGTCGAGGAAGGCGAGCAGGGCGTCCCAGTCACGGGACTGGAGCGCCCGGCGCCCCCAGTCGTCGAACTCGGCGGACCAGCTCGGCACGCCGCCGCCCGGGTGGCGCAGGGCGGCGAGGTTGTGGGTGAAGAAGCCGGAGCCGACGATCAGTACGCCCTCGTCGCGCAGCGGCGCCAGCTTCCGCCCGATCTCCAGCAGCCGCACCGGGTCGAGGGTGGGCAGGGAGATCTGCAGGACGGGGATGTCGGCCGCCGGGTACATCTCGGCCAGGGGGACGTAGGCGCCGTGGTCGAGGCCGCGGTCGGGAACGTCCTGGACGGGCAGGCCGGGGGCGCGCAGCAGCTTGCGGACCGACGCGGCGAGCTCCGGGGCGCCCGGGGCCTCGTAGCGGACCCGGTAGTAGTGCTCGGGGAAGCCCCAGAAGTCGTAGACGAGGGGAACGGTCTCGGTGGCCCCGAGGGCCAGCGGGGCGTCCTCCCAGTGGGCGGAGAGCATCAGGATCGCCTTGGGGCGGGGCAGGGCGGCGGCCCAGGCGGCGAGTTCGCCGGGCCAGACGGGGTCGTCCGCGAGCGGCGGGGCGCCGTGGCTGAGGTAGAGGGCGGGCATCCGCCCCTGGGGGCTGCGGGTGGCGGCGGACATCGGGCGACCCCTTCCGGCTCGTTCCAGGTTGCTTGAATCCTCAAGCTTCTGGTTCGCCAGCCTACGCCTACGTTGTTTAACTTTCAAGCAGAGGGGTCGTACAGTGGAGACATGAACAGGGCACCCGCAGAAGAACCCCGCTGGCTCACCGACGAGGAACAGGTCGTGTGGCGCTCCTTCCTGGACGCCACCCGGCTCCTGGACGACCACCTCGACCGCCAGTTGCAGCGGGACGCGGGCATGCCGCACCTCTACTACGGGCTGCTGGTCGTGCTCTCCGAGACGCCCCGGCGCCGGATGCGCATGACCGAACTGGCCAGGCAGGCCAAGATCACCCGTTCCCGCCTCTCCCACGCGATCGCCCGCCTGGAGAAGAACGGCTGGGTGCGCCGCGAGAACTGCCCGTCCGACAAGCGCGGCCAGTTCGCGGTGCTGACCGACGCGGGCCTGGAGGTGCTGCGGCAGGCCGCGCCGGGCCACGTGGCCGCCGTACGGCAGGCGCTGTTCGACCGGCTCACCCCGGAACAGCAGAAATCCCTCGGCGAGATCATGCAGATCGTCGCCGAGGGACTCCAGCCGAAGGAAGCGGGCGCGGACCTGCCCTGGCTGCGCTGACACCGCCCCGCCGGGCACCCGGACGCCGGGGTGCCCGGATGCTGGGGTGCCCGGACGCCAGGGCGCCCGGATGCCGGGGTGCCCGGGTGCCGGGGTGCCCGGGTGCCGGGTCGCCCGGCGGGTGCCCCGAGGATGCCTAGTGGGCGACCACCGGCACCGCCACCTCCTCCTCCACCTCGTCACCGGAGCCGGCCACGGCCGTCGTACCCGGCCGGCCGGCGTTGACCAGGGTGACGGCGATGAGCGCGGCCAGGACGAGGATGCCGACGGCGAACCAGATGGCGTTGCTGTAGCCGTGCACCATGCCCTGCAGCTGGACCAGCTGCTGCTGCGGCCTGCCGGCCGCGGTGGCGATGTGGTCCTTGATGTACGAGGTCGTCGCCGAGGCGGCGATCGTGTTCAGCAGGGCCGTGCCGATCGCCCCGCCCACCTGCTGCGAGGTGTTGACCATGGCCGAGGCGACACCGGCGTCCCGCGGCTGCACGCCGTGCGTGGCCAGGGACATCGCCGGCATGAACGCGGTGCCCATGCCGAGGCCGAGCATCAGGATCGCCGGCAGCATCAGACCGGCGTACGAGGAGTCGATCTCCATCTGGGTCAGCACCAGCATGCCGCCCGCGGCGAGCAGGAAGCCGGGGGCCATCAGCAGCCGCGCCGGGACGCGGGTCATCAGGCGGGCGCCGATCTGCGTGGAGCCGGTGATCATGCCGGCGACCATGGGCAGGAAGGCGAAGCCGGTCTTGACCGGCGAGTACCCCTTCACGACCTGCAGGTAGTAGGTGAGGAAGAGGAACAGGCCGAACATGGCGATGATCGCCAGACCCAGCGAGAGGTAGACGCCGCCGCGGTTGCGGTCGGTCACGACGCGCAGCGGCAGCAGCGGAGCCCTGACCTTGGACTCGACGAGCACGAAGGCGGCCAGCAGCACGGCCGAGGCGATGAACATCGCAACCGTCACGGAATCGCCCCAGCCGTCGGACTCGGCGCGCGTGAAGCCGTAGACCAGCGCCACCAGGCCGAGGGTGGACAGCACCACGCCCGGGACGTCGAGCGGGGAGCGGTTGCGGGTGCCCTGCGGCTCGCGGATGACGAAGTACGCGCCGGCCGCGGCGAGGACGGCGAACGGGATGTTGACGAAGAACGTCCAGCGCCAGTTCAGGTACTCGGTGAGGAAGCCGCCGAGGATCAGGCCGACGGCTCCGCCGCCGCCCGCGATGGCGCCGTAGATGCCGAACGCCTTGGCGCGCTCCTTGGCGTCCGTGAACATCACGGCGAGCAGGGAGAGCGCGGCGGGCGCGAGCATCGCACCGAAGGCGCCCTGCAGGGCTCGGGCGCCGAACATCATCGCGCCGGTCGTGGCCGCGCCGCCGAGCGCGGAGGCCGCGGCGAAGCCGGCCAGGCCGGTGACGAAGGCGCGCTTGCGGCCCCACAGGTCGGCGATGCGCCCGCCGAAGAGCAGCAGGCCGCCGAAAGCCAGGGCGTAGGCGGTGACCACCCACTGGCGGTTGCCGTCGGATATGCCCAGGTCCTGCTGGGCGGAGGGCAGAGCGATGTTCACGATGGTCGCGTCGAGGACGACCATCAGCTGGGCGAGCGCGATGAAGCCGAGCGCCTTCCAGCGGTTGGCGTCCGGGACGCCGGGAGCCTTGACGGCTGTTTCGGACATGGAGGTACCCACTTCGGAACTTCGTGACGGAAGAAGAACGAAAAAGCGTGAAAGAGAGGTGGAAAGAGACGAAAGGGAGACGGAAGACGGACGGAAGAAGTCGGAAAGGCGAAGAGGCGGACCCGTCGACGGTGACGGCCGGCCGGAGGCCGACAGAAGCCGCCGGGTACTGCCAGGTACTGCCGGGTACTACTGGATGCTTCTGGGTGCTGCCAGGTACTGCTCGCAGGGGAGACTGGTGTCGTGCGCTGAACTAATCGGTCAGGACTGACGCAGATCCTCCATCGTCAGGGTGGTGCCCGGGAGGGTGGAGCGGGCCGGGGCCCGCAACCCGTCCAGGTAGAGCTGCAGGTGCCGGTGGACGAAGCGGTCGAGGCTGACGCAGACCGCGCCGGCCGGCGGCCGGCCGAGCTGCGCCACGACCATCAGCAGGTCGCCGACGCCCACGTCGGGCCGCAACTGCCCGGCCGCCTTGGCCCGTTCCATGATCTCGGCCACGAGGTGCTCGACCCGGCCGCGCGCGGCCAGCAGGTCGGGGTGGTGGTGGTCGAAGGCGCCGGCGAGCATCGGGCACAGCGCGCTGATCCGCTCGTCGGCGGCGGCGTGCGCGAAGCGCTCCAGCGCCGCGAACGCGTCACCGCTCTCGGCGCCCTCGGCGAGCGCCCGCTCGGCCGCCCGCGCGGTGCGGTCCATGACGCAGCAGACCACCTCGCGGATCAGGGCGTCCCGGTCGGGAAAGTTGCGGTACACCGTGGCGTTGCCGACGCCGGCGCGGCGGGCGATCTCGTCGAACGGCACGTCGGGGCCGTTCTCGACGAACATCTCCCGGGCGGCGGCGACGATCCGCTCCCGGTTGCGCAGGGCGTCGGCACGCGGCCGGGTCGCCTTGCGCGATACGGGGGTGGCGGTCTGCACGGCGTACTCCTGGGTGGGTCGTTCTGGTCGCGGTGGACGTCCGGTGGTCGTTCAGTGGACGTCCGGTGGTCCGATCGCCCGGCCGCCCGCCGACCGCGGGCGGGCGGGACGTGGTGCCCCGCTCGGTGTGCGGCCGATGCGCTGCCGTGCGATCCGGTGCGATCCGGTGCGATCCGGGGAGAGGGTCCCCGTTTCGCGTCTACGCATGACCAAACGGGGAAACGGTCCCCACTTATTTCCCTCCCTCGCCCCCTTCTTGCGTGACCTACGTCACACCCCCGATGCCCCCTTCATCCGGACGTCCCCCGACCGGGCTCCTCCAACGGGCGCCCACCACTCCGTCGGCCGAAGGTGAGCGCAAGGGTGCAGCCGAGGGACCGGCGGCTGCCGTGGAGCGAAGGGTCCGTGCATGCAGCCGACGCAGCGCCGGATACGCCCGCGCCGTATACGCCCGCGCCGTGCACGCCCGCGCCGTGCACGCCCCCACCACGCGCTCCCCGGTCACGCCCTCCCCCGCCACCCACTCCCCCACCCTGCGCTCCCCGGCCACCCACTCCCCGGCCATGCGCTCCCCCGCCGCATACGCCCCTACCGGACGGCCGCCCTGGCCGCCGTGACCGCCGTGACCCTCGCCGTCAGCACCTCCGCCGGCACCGCACGCCCCCCGCAGGACTCCACCACGGCCCCGGGCCCCGTCGCGCCGGCCCGAGCCGCCGCCCTCGACGCCTGCCTGCTGCACGGCGACCCCGCCGTGCAGATGTCCGAGGGGATACCCACCGTCCGCGGCTACGCCCACTCCACCGGCACCGTCCGCGCCCTCACCCTCATGGTCGACTTCCCCGACGCGCCCGGCCGGGGCAGCGCCCCCGACCGCTTCGCGGAGTTCTTGCCGCAGACCCGCGCCTGGTACCGCACCAGCTCCTACGGCCGCCTCGACTACCGCGCCGAGGCCCCGATACCCACCTGGCTGCGCATGCCGAAGCCGTTCAAGGAGTACGGCATAGAGCGCGGCGCCCCCTTCGACCCCGGCTACCGCACCCTGGTCCAGGACATCGTGGCCGCCGCCGATCCCAAGGTCGACTTCCGCGCCTACGACCTGCTCAACGTGCTGGTGACCCCCAACGCGGGCCCCTCCGCCCTGGACACCGTGCTGTCCGTGACCTTCGCCGGCAACCTCGACGCCCCCGTCGCCGACGGCGTCCCCGTCGCCAACGCCTCCTTCGTCTACTCCCGCCAGGACGACGGCTCCGGCTCCTACGGCCGCACCGGCTACCGCGTCCTGCCCCACGAGAACGGCCACGCCTTCGGCCTGCCCGACCTGTACACCGCCGACGGCGGCGGCGCGGTCGGCCACTGGGACATCATGAGCGAGGACTGGGGGGCCAACAACGACCTGCTCGGCTGGCACAAGTTCAAGCTGGGCTGGATCGACGGGACCCAGGTGAGCTGCGCGGCGACCCGGGGCACCGCCGACTACGAGCTGACCCCACTGGCGCTCGCGGGCGGCCCCAAGCTCGTCGTCGTCCCCGTGGACCGGCACACCGCCTACGCCGTCGAGGTGCGCACCCGCGCCGGCAACGACGAGGCCGTCTGCCGCCCCGGCGTGCTGATCTACCGCATCGACGCCGACGTGGACACCGGCCACGGCCCGGTCACCGTCTTCGACGCCCACCGCGACACCGGCGGCTGCACCCACAGCCCCAACGTCCACGCCGAACTCTCCGACGCCGCCTTCCGCCCCGGCGAGTCGTTCCACGACCCGCAACACGGAATCCGCATCACGGTCACGGGGGCGATGACGGGGGGCGGGGCAACGCAATCGCCGGAGCCGAAGGTTTCGGCGATCGAAGCGACGGGGGTGTCGGGGGCGGGGAGGACGGAGGCGTCGGGATCGCCGGGATCGAGAAAGCCGCCGGGGGCGTCGGGGGTGGCGCGGACATCGGGCGCACCGGTGTACCGGGTGCGGGTGACACGGGACACCGATACGGGCAGAGGCTGAGGCGGACGGGGACCGAGGCGGGCGCGAGGATTACCGTAGGCAGGCCCGTCCCCCCCGGCAGGCACACCGTGCCGGTCAGCACGGAAATGGCGTCCGAGACCCACCGCACCGGACGCCCCGCCGCATCGGACACTGCCGCATCGGACACCCCGCCATATCGGACACACTGCCGCACTGGACGCACTGAACGCACTGAAGAACCGAGAACCCGATGCCCGCGATGCCCCCGAAGCCCCCGAAGCCCCCGACGGAGGCCCACGACGGTGATCGGGGCGCCGACGGGGATGCCAGCGGGGGCGCCGACGGGGGCCTGCCATCGGCACCGGGCACCGGGCACCGGCACAACCGCGCCGCCGACCGCCGCGGGCGACGTACCCGCCGTGCCGCCGACCGGGGAGGAGGTGCCGGCGGAGGCGGTGACGCCGCTGCTGCGCGGGATCGCGGTGCTGCGGCAACTGACGGAGGCGGGCGGGACGCTGAGCCTGCCGCCACACCCGCACCGCCTGCATCGACGGCCTCCTCCCCCGCCTGAAGCAGACCGCCGCCCGCATCGAAGGCGACCTCCACACCGCCTCCCGCTTCACCCACGTCCCCGTCACCTGACCCTCCCTCCGCCTCGCCGCACAATCCGGTAACCTGACGCCTGTGGCCCACCGGCCACACCGGCGCCCACGCCGATCACGCCTTCGTAGCTCAGGGGATAGAGCACCGCTCTCCTAAAGCGGGTGTCGCAGGTTCGAATCCTGCCGGGGGCACCGACCTGGACAGCAGGTCAGAGGCGGTTTCGGCCCCTCGTTCAAATCGAACGGGGGGCCTTCATCACGTCAGGAGTCCACAAGGAGTCCACATCCCCACGAAGATTTACCCGCTGGGAGCAGTGGCATCGTTCATGTATCTGATCGCAGTAATCTGCGCGAGGGCTGGCGCGGCTCCCCACGCGCGCCGGACGCGCGCTCGCATCAACCTGTGGGACCCCAGCGGGGAGGCTGGAGCCACGGGCCGAGGCTCCAGCCGCAGTCGCCGACGGGGGCCTCGCGTATGTATCAACGTAGACGGATCGGCGTCGTCTCAAAGGGCAGCTTTGCGTCAAGAATCAGTCAGGCACGGGAAAGGGGGCGGCGGGCTCGCCGACGCGATCGGTGTGCCGCTCTCCGAGCTGGTGCGTTGACGGGCGGCCGCCCCGACGGGGGAGCGGGGTCGGCCGCCCTGCCCGCTGCCGACCGGGATCGGCGGGCGGTCGGCAGCGGGGGCGTGCTCGGCGGGACGCCGGGGGAACGTCGACCGCCGGGCACGCCGTCTAGGTGAGCGCCGCCAGTTCCTCGTCGACGCTCACGACCGTGCAGGCGTACAGCGCCCGCACGAGCTGTGAGGCGACCGTCCAATGGATCAGCGGCGACTCGAACGGCACGACCGTCGACTCGACAACCAACGGCCCGAGGCGGCCGGCGGTGTACCGGCGCCCCCACACGCCGCACACCACTGATCGGCCGACGCGCACCAGCGCGCTTCCTTTCCACAGGTGTGGACACTGCTCACGCGCGGCGCGCACGCACTTCAGGCAGATCGGCGGGTGCGTCGTCATCAGGTCCTTCGGCCACCCGGACCAGTCTCCGCGTCCGTCCTCGACCAGCCACAGCACACCGCGGCTGTCGCGGTCGGCTGGGCCGCCGCACACCTGGCACAGCAGCTCCGTCATGGCGCGGCGCTGCCGGCCGGGGTGGACATTGCCGTACAGGAGGCGGCCAGTGCCGGGGTTGTCGACGTCGGGCAGCCACAGCACGCCGTGCTCGTCGCGGTCGGATAACGCCTCGCCCGAGTAGCGGATGCCGACGGGCATGCAGGTGATGCCGGGCTTTCCCCTGCGGAACGTGTCTCCGGCGGGCATGCGGTACACGACGACCGGGTCGGGAGCGGCTTTCTCGCCCGACCACGTCGCGATGTACGGCACGGTCGTCGGCGGCCTCCGGCACGTGTTGTGCGTGTAGGCGTCGGCCGCGTGCCTGCGGTACGGCTGGTTGGGCCGGATCGGCGTCTCGCAGATCGTGCACACTCTCACTGCACACCCCCCGCTTCGCGCAGATCGACGACGCGGCGAGCGAGCTCGGCGACGTGCATCGACCCACCGAGCGGGCCGGTCCCAAGCGGCTGTCGCAGCTCGTACTCGGCGTGCTCGATCGCCTGCATCGCGGCGTACCACTCGCGGGATCGGGGCGTGGCGCGGCCGGCGGCGTCCCGCACGATCGGCATGAGCCGGTTGATCTCGGCGCGCAACTGCTCGTTGAGCGTGACGAGTTCGGGGTAGGACGGCAGGCGGCGGGAGGCGTCGAACGCCTCGCGGATCATCTGCTCGATCGCCGCTGCGTCGACTTCGCGAGGTACGGTCGTCACCGGACCGCCTCCGGGCGCATCGTCCGCTGCTCGGGCACGGGAACGAGTGCGGCACGGAGCGAGGCGAACAGCGCCTCAGCCTCGCGCCGGGACATGACGAGCGAGGTGTCGCCCTGGTGCGTGTCGAGGTCGTACAGGGCGATCGGGACGCGGATCTCTCCTGTGCTGCGGTCGCATACGGGCGTCTCGCCTGGGCGCAGCGACGTGTGTAAGCGGGTACGGCTCATCAGGACCCCCGGTCGGTAGTCGGTAGGGCACGCACCGTAGAGCGACTACCGGCCGGTAACGGGGACAGAGTGTCCCCCTGTCCCAGGCTGTCCCCTTAGATCACACTGCGGTCGGCACGCCGATCGCCTCGGCGAGCCCGCTCGCCTCCGGCCGCATCGCCCGCGGCGCGTGCCGCCACAGATCCGCCGCCACAGACCGAGCCGACGGCGTGTACGCGACAGTCTCGGCGCCAATGTCGTACGCCATCTTCATCACGTGCAGCGCCGCCGTGCGATCACCCCGCTGCAGGTGCCCGCGGGCGACCTCGACCCACAGCCGCGCCCGCCGCTCACGCGAGGGCATCACGTCAGGGTCGATGTCGTCGGCGAGCCCGATCGCCCGCTGCGCCTTGCGCAGGTCGGTCGCCACGCTCACGGCGTGAAAGTCGACATTGGCGCGGCCGAACACGGTGCTCGGGTGCACGTACGAGGCGGGCAGACTCTTCGCGACCTGGTCGCCCTTGTCCCAGTACCGCCACGCGTCGCCCTCGCGGCCGTCGCGGGCGACGGTCACGGCGGCGTGCAGCTGCAGCGCTCCGTACACGCCCCGCCAGTCGTCGGGGGCATCGTCGAGGTGCGGGCGGATCACCTCGGACGCCTCGGTGACGATCCGCAGCGCCTCGTCGGGGTAACTCGTCTCCCGCAGGATGTTGCCCATGTTCCACGCGGCCGCAGCGATCGCGTCGGGCCGGTCCGCCTCTTGAGCAGCCGTCAGCGCACGGTCGGCGACGACCCACGCGAGTTCGGCCGGGGCGACGTACGCCGTCGCCTGCCCGGTGAGCCGGTAGATATCCGACAGGGCGACCAGGGCAGCACGCCGCTCAGCGCCGTCGAGGGCGCGCACCGCCGCCTCGCCGTCCCGGATCAAGTCCGGCAGCAGCGCCGTGACCTCGCTGCGGTTGTGCGCCGAGGTATGCCACAGCCGCCATGACTGGTCGACACGGCCCTGCAGCACAGCCGGATCGACCGGGCCCGTCGACGGTGCGGTCAGGGACAGCGGCCGGTTCATGACGGCGGCCCACACCGCAGGCAGGCCAGGATGGGTGAGCCGGCCGGTGGGCACCGGATGAGCGGCACCGTCATGGCAGCCGGTGATGACGGACAGGTCCGACACCTGCAGCGCGGCGCCGAGCCGCACGAGTAGATTGTAGGAGCGCAGTTCACGCTCGCCGCTTTCGATCTTCTTGAGCCAGTCGACGCCGCGGCCGCACATCTGCGCGAGCGCTGCTCTACTCAGTCCGCGAGACTCCCGCAGCACGCGGATTCGTTCACCTACGCTGAGCTCGTCCATGCGCGCTCCCTTGTAAGGCGATGCTGTATGGCCAGAGTACGGGCGGCGTCAACGGGCGCAGAACGCACGAGAGCGCCCCTGCCCGGCCGTGAGGCCAGACAGGGGCGCAGTGTCATGCGCTGCGGCGCCGCTCTGCGGGCAGCGCGAGCATGCTCGGCGTCGGGGACTCCGGCGGCGGGGCGCCGTCGCGGCGGCAGACGAGCGCGTCAGGATCCCACGAGGGAGCCTGCGGGCTGTACCCGTCCGGGCACGTCTGCCCGTCGCGGCCGTCCTTGCCGTCGGCGCCGTCCTTGCCTGCCGGCCCCGGCGGGCCGCTCGGGCCCGACGGCCCCTGCGGTCCTCCTAAAAGCGGGTGTCGCAGGTTCGAATCCTGCCGGGGGCACACTGCCGGGGACACAGAGAAAAAGCAGGCCGGAGGCCCTGCCGCCCACTCGGGTGGCAGGGCCTCCGGCTTCGAGAACATGCATGTGAGGAGCCCCTCAACCTACAAGTGCTGCTCCTATGGATTGACCACCAGAGCCCCGGTTCGGGCCATGTGCTTGATGGTGCGGGTGGCTACCGTCCAGCCGTTGGCCAGGGCGGTGGCGGCGATCAGTGCATCCGGTGGGTCGATGCTGGTGCCGGCAGCCTTGAGAGTCTTGTGGACCGTGAGGTAGGCGGCCGCTTCCGGTTCGCCGATCGACACGATGCGGCCGCTGTATTCCTGCCGTATCGCAGCAAGAGCTCGGGCATAGCGGGCCTGTCGTACGGGACCGGGGTGGCGGCTACCCTGCCCCGATCTCAGCGACGGTTATCACGCTCAGGAAGCGGTTGGGCCTGGCCGTGGATCGGAACCAGGCCATGACGCGCGGATCTGGTTCCGCCCGGGTGGTGAGTTCGGCGACGACATTGGTGTCGAGCAGGTGGATCACTCGGCGGCCGTCTGCTCATCGTTAGGAGCGAGCGCCGAACTCCAGACCCTCGAAGGGAGCGGAGAGCAGAAACTCCTCGAAGCCGTCGTTGCTCAGCGTCACCCAGCGGTGGAGCATCTGGGGCAGCGCCTCGATCTCCGTGTCGGCGAGCTCCGCGTCGAAGTGCCGACGCTGATCCTCGGGCAGAGACTCCCGGATGTCACGGATGGTCCGCAACGGATACGGCGACCGGGACGGCGGGTGGGGCACACCGCCGACTGTGGTCATCGGCATCCCCTCCGTACTGATCAGGTGGCGTAGCGCTGTTGATCCCAGGCTACGGTTCACGCCCGCCCGCTCACAGCTTTCGGGTCAGCTCATTTGGGGCCCAGTGCCGTCGTCGAACGCGACTCCACCGTGTCGCCGTGGGCGGCGCCGAGGCGGTGGTCGGTGGGGCGCGGTTTTCTCACGGTCGGGTAACGGCTGCATCACCGCGTCCGGCGGGCGGATAACCCCGTATCCGGACCGGTCGTTGAATGCGACATGACGACGTGGGAGGAAGAGAGGGCCGCCTCGGTCTCCGCCGGGCCGGGCGGCGCCGGCGGACTCCGCGACGACGGCGGCCGTCCCTGGAGCCGCGCGCTGCCGGTCCGCGGCGGCGGCGCGTGTGCGGGATCTGCGCGCAGGAGCGGTTGCCCGGCACCGCCGCCCCGGTGGCTGGACCGCGCGCGGTCGGTCATGGTGCCCTTCGCGGCGGTCACCGTGCTCACCGCGCTGGTCGTCGCCGGTCTCGTGGCCCAGCAGTAGCGGCGTCGGGCGTTGCGGAGTCCGCCGCGTTCGACGACGGCACTGGGCGACGGGGCGTCTCCGTGATCGGAGATCAGACCTTTGGACGGGCTCCGGTGGGCCTAGTAGGACTGCAGTTCCACCAGCGTGCCGTCCGGCGTCCTGAGGTGCGCGGTGCGCAGGCCGGGGCCCCACTCGGGGCGGTCCTGCGGCTCGGCGAGGACCGACGCGCCGTGTCCGCTCAGGCGGCGCGCCGCGTCGTCGACGTCGTCGACGCGCAGGACGAGCATCGCGGCGTCCTGGGCGGGCGCGGCCGACGGCAGGTCTCCGGTGCCGATGACCTGGGCGATGGCCTTGCGCGCGTACAGCACGAGGACGGCTTCGCCGTCCAGGTCCCAGTTGGCGTAGCCGACGGCGGGCACCACCTTGACGGGTTCGATGCCCAGCAGGTCGCGGAGCGCTTCGGTCCAGAAACGGGCCGCGGTGTCGAAGTCCTCGACGAGCAGCCGGGGATACAGGGCGTCCATGCGGTGATCGTATTCCCGCGCCGGGCCCGTCATCGGCGGAACGGCCGACTCCGCCCGACCAGGGCGGGATCGCGCCGAAGCGGACGCGACCGGTCTCTTCCCGGCCGTCTCACAGCCGGAGCACCGGAGCGGAAGGAGCCGAAGGAGCCGAGCCGGTCGAGGGTGAGGCCGGCCTCCGCGGTGGAGCGGACGGGGGTGTGGCTGCTCGCGTCGTCGGTCGGTCGGGCTGGTGTGGATGCGGCGTACGGTGGTGGCCCGGTCGGCGGTGAGGCAGAAGTCGGCGGACGTGGCGGTCCGGGAACGGAAAAGCCGGCGGCGCCGTTTCCGTGCGCCGCCGGCTGTGGAATTCAGGAATTCCCGAGATTCCGGTGCGCCCGCTCGTGGAGGGCGATTCCGGCGGACACGGAGACGTTGAGGGATTCGGCGGCGGGATTGATGGGGATGGCGACCGTGCTGGTGGAGATGCCCTCGAAGTCGCTGGAGGTGCCGGTTTTCTCGCTGCCGAAGAGGAGGGCGAGGCGTTCGTCGGCGGTGTGCAGGTCGCGGACGGAGAGATCACCGTGGGCGTCGAACGCGACGAGGCGCAGGCCGCTTTCGCGGAAATAGGCCGTGGCCTCGGCGCGGGAGGCGAGGACGATGGGCAGCGAGAAGACGTAGCCGCGGCTCGCGCGCACCAGGCGCCGGTCGGCGATGCTGGTCAGGTCACTGTCGACGAGGACGATGCCGGCGGCGCCGAGGGCGAAGGACGTCCGGACGATCGCGCCGATGTTGCCGACGATCTTCACGCCGTCCAGGACGACGACGTCGCCCGTGGAGCGGTCCAGGTCGGTCAGGCGGCACGGCCTGGGAACGCGGGCGATGCCGAACGCCTTGGGCCTTTTGTCGGTCTTGAAGATCTGGTTGACGATCGAGGACTCGATCAGACGCACGGGAATTCCTCGCTGTTCACAGGCGGCGAGGAGGTCCTGCGGAAAAGGAACCGTGTCGATGCCGTAGACCTCGAGGAAGTCCAGCCCTGCGCGAATGCACTGCAGAAGGGGCTCCGGGTCTTCGATCAGCGCCGTTTTGATGACAGAACGAGAATGCTTCGTGACGTCGATGATTCGCTGTACGGCGGGATCGGATTTCCCGGTGATGACGTCAAGGCTGGTCATGACGGAACTTTAGCACGCGCAATATCGCGGTCTTCGCGCGGTCTTCGCGCGGCCTTCGCGCGGCCTTCGCGCGGCCTTCGCGCGGTCGGGGCGCCGGTGGGACATCGGTAGGACATCGGTGAGGTGCCGGTGTGACACCGGTCAGGCAGCAGTCGGTCAGGTGTCGGTCGTCGGACGTCAGTCGCCGGCGGGTCCGACGGGGCCTGCGAGGCCCGCGGCGGCCGCCGCACCCGGTGCCGCCTCCGCTGCCGCGGGCAAAGCGGCACGGCCGGCCCGCAGCCCCCGGGCCAGGCACCCGGTCGTCGCCACCGACGCGGCCGCCATCGCCGTCATCGCCCAAGCGGGGGAGGTGAGTTGGGCGAGCGTGCCCGCCGCCGCCGCGCTCAGCCCCTGCGCCGTGAGCATGCCGGAGGAGTGCAACCCCAGGGCGTGGCCGCCGAGTTCGTCGGGGACCAGGGCCATCAGGTGCTCCTGCTGCAGCAGGCTCGCCCCGAAGCCGACCGACGCCACGGCGACGAGGGCGGCGGCCGCGGGCAGCGGCGGGCGGAGGAAGAAGCCGAGGTAGGGGGCGGCGAGGAGCAGCAGGAGCGGAACGGGCAGGCGGCGCCTGAGGGCCGGCGGCAGGAGGCGGCCGACGGTGACGTCGCCGGTGAACATGCCGAGGGCCGCGCAGGCGAACAGGGTGCCGGCCGCGTCGGGGGCGTAGGAGACGTACAGGGATTCGCAGCCGACGACCAGGCCGTTGGGGAGCCAGAGGGCGAGGTAGAGCAGGCGGCGGGGGCGGGAGGACCACAGCAGGGCGTTGGTGCGCCAGGTCGCGCGCGGGGAGGGGCGGCCGGTGACGCGGGGCGGGCGGGCCGTGAGGCCCAGGCGGGTGCCGGCGCCGGCCAGCAGGTACAGGGCGGTGGAGACCAGCAGCGCGGGGCGCGGGGTCAGGGCCGCGACGAGAGCGGCGCCGGTGGCGTAACCGGCCACCTGCGTCAGGCCGTTCACGATGTTGAAGAGGGAGCGGCCGAGCAGGTGGCCGTCCCGGGGCAGGATCTCCGTCAGCAGGCCCCAGCGCACACCTCCGCCGAGCGAGGCCGCCAGGCCCAGCAGCAGGACGACGGCAAAGACGCCGCCGACGGGCAGGGCGGGCAGCGCCAGTACGGCCGTGCCGGCCGCGAAGGCAAGCGCGACGCCCGTCAGGGCCGCCCGCGGCGGGAGCCGGTCCGCCGCCGACAGCAGGGTGGCCGCGCCGGCCACCTGGGCGAGCGACGGGCCGAACATGCTCAGCGCGGACAGCAGCGGCGAGTCGGTGGCCCGGTACACGAGTGTGCCCAGCGCCAGTCCGCTCACCGTCTGCGCGGCCGTGTGGGCCGCGCCGGACAGGAACAGCGGGGTGAACTCGGGGGTGCGGAACAGGTCCTGGTAGCTGCGCATGCCGCGGAGTCTGCGGCGGGGCGGACCGGGGCCGTTAAGGTTTCGCGCAGGCGCGAAAGGCGGCCCCGAAGCCGTGGGACCGGTGATCCTGGGAGCGGCACAAGCGAAGGGGGGACGGGGAGTTGGGCTGGTGGCAGGTCAACGCCGACACCCTCGCGGGCAGCCGGTTCGTGCTCTCCCCGTACGCCGAGACCTTCGCGTGCCTGAAGCTGCTGCACGCCGGGGTCGCCGCGCACCCCGGGGAACGGGCCTGGCTGGCGGCGCACCTGCCCGCCTACCGCGCCCGTCTCGCGGCCGATCCCGTCACCGCGCTGCTCGTCGGGGCCGGGCTGGGGCGGGAGTGGATCGCCGACTTCCTCACCCCCACCCCGCGCGACGGCGAGACGTTCGAGGAGGCGCTCGCCCAGGTGCGGTCCGCGGCGCCCGCCGACGTCCGCGCCCACCTGCGGCTCTCCCTCACCGGCCCGCTGCCCGCCGCGCTGCGTGACCGCACCGACCTGGCCGAGCGGGCGGCCGGGCTGCTGGAGTACGTCTGGACGCGGGCCGTACGGCCGTACTGGCCGCGCCGGCGGCACGTGCTGGAGGCCGACGTGCTGGCCCGGACCACGCAGGTGGGCCGCGAGGGCTGGGCCGCGGTGCTGGGCACCCTGCGGCCGGGGACGCGCTGGCTGGGCGGCAACCGCTTCCAGGTCAACCTGCAGGAGTATCCGCCGCGCGAGGTCTCCGGCGCCGAACTCGTCCTGGTGCCGGTCACCCCGCAGCGGCACGGCTGGGTGTCCTGGGACCCCGCCGGGAGCCGCTACGCCCTCGTCTACCCGTGCGCGGGCGTCCTCGCCGACCCCGGCGGCGCCCGTGCCGACCGCGGTCTCGGTCCCCTCCTCGGCCGCAACCGGGCCGCGCTCCTGGTCCTGCTCGGCTCCCCGCTGACCACCACCCAGCTCACCGCCGTCACCGGCCAGTCCCTCGGCTCGGTCGGACGGCACCTGAAGGTACTGCGCGAGGCGGGGCTCGTGACGCGGCGCCGGGCGGGGCGCGCGGTGCTGTACGCGCGGACGGCGGCCGGGGACGTGCTGGTCGGGGCGGGTACGGCGGGGCAGGCCGACCGGGGCGAACCCGGCGGAGCGGGTGCGGCGGGGCAGGCCGACCGGGGCGAACCCGGCGGAGCGGGTGCGGCGGGGCAGGCCGGCCGGGGCGAACCCGGCGGAGCGGGTGCGGCGGGGCAGGCCGGCCGAGGCGGACCCGGCGGAGCGGGTGCGGCGGGGCAGGCCGGCCGGGGCGCACCCGGCGGGGCGGATACGACGGGGGCTAGCATCCGCCCATGACCACAGCTGACACCAACGCCGCCTCCCCCCTCGACGTCGAGATCGGCGCCCTGCGGGGCGGTCCGGCCGATCTGAAGCAGTACGCGGGCAAGGTCGTCCTCGTCGTGAACGTCGCCTCCCGGTGCGGGCTGACCCCGCAGTACGCCGGGCTGGAGCGGCTGCACGAGCGGTACGCGCAGCGCGGGTTCACCGTGCTGGGCGTACCGTGCAACCAGTTCCTCGGGCAGGAGCCGGGCAGCGCCGAGGAGATCGCCGAGTTCTGCTCGGCGACGTACGGCGTGACCTTCCCGATGACCGAGAAGATCGAGGTGAACGGGGAGGGCCGGCACCCGCTGTACGAGCGCCTGACCGGCTTCGCCGACGCCGAGGGGCACAGCGGCGACATCCGCTGGAACTTCGAGAAGTTCCTCATCGGCCGGGACGGCGCGGTCGTCGCCCGCTTCTCCCCGCAGACCGACCCGGAGGCGCCGGAGCTGGTGGCGGCCGTCGAGAAGGCGCTCGGGTAGCGCGGCACGGCGGCGGCTCGACCGGGCGGACCTGTCTCTGCCCCCGCCCCGCCCCTGCTCCTGTTCCTGGGCAGGGGCGGGCGTCTTCGCCGCCGAGTGAGGGCCGGGGCGGGCTCGGGGCGGACGGCCGTGCGGGCCCGGGGATGCCGGCCCCCGGCGTGCGGGTCAGGGGCGAGTCGGCGTCGCCGGGGCCCGCCCCTCCCCCTTCTCCCCCTTCCCTCCCGTTTCTTCCTCGCCTCGGTTCACTTCAGCTCGTCCGGGCACGGTGTGCCGCGCGGCAGGCGGTACGGCGCGGCCAGGCGGTACGTGCCCGCGCGGGGCGCCAGGAGCGTCGTCCACTTGTCGCCCTTGGCGTCCTCGGGGGTTTCCATGAGGCAGCCGTTGGGGTTGACGTAGGACTTCGGGGCGCCGTCGGGGCGGTGCTTGGACGCCTCGGTCTCCCGCGGGGGTTCGACGCTCTTGCCCTGGGCGTCGACGAGGCCCAGCCACGGGGAGTAGGGGACGCGGATCAGGACGCGGCCGGGCTGCTTGACCTCGATGACGAGTTCGCCCTGCTCGGCGCGGTCCACGGTGGCGGGCGGGTCGGCCAGCGGGGTGGGGTCGGTGACGCGGAAGAGCTGCCAGTTGGCGTCGCCCCAGATCTGCTGGAGGTAGGGCAGGCCGCGCTGCACGAGGGCGCGTTCGCGCACGCCGCCGTCGCCGTCGGGTTCGCCCTTGGGCAGGACGACGAAGTGGACGGCCCACCGCTTGAGCCACTCGTGGTAGTTCGCGGAGTTGAGGGTGTCGTCGTAGAAGAGCGGGTTGCGTTCCATGTCGGCCTGGCGGTTCCAGCCCCGCGCGAGGTTGACGTACGGGGCCAGGGCGGACGCCTCGCGGTGGGAGCGGGCCGGGACCACCTCGACGCGGCCCTTGTCGGCGTCGGCCTTCTGCAACTGGTTGACGAGCGGCGCCAGCTCGCGCGACCAGGACGCGGCCGGCGCGGTGCGCACGATGTCGTCGACCGACTTCACGCCGATCCAGACGACGAAGCCGGTGCAGGCCAGCACGCACAGGTACCACCGGCGCGAGCGCGGCGCCAGGAACGGCAGCGCCGCCACCAGCACCACTCCGGCGAACAGCATCGCCAGCCGCGTGATGTTCGAGCCGATCTGGGAGCTGATCAGCCACACCAGCACCACGGACAGGCCGTAGACCCCGGAGGTGAGCCGGACCGTCCGCCAGTCGCGCGGCACCAGGACGCACACGAGGACCGCGTACAGCAGCGGCAGGATCACGGAGGCGAACGTCATCGGCTGCGTGCCGGAGAACGGGAACAGCCACGCCGACAGCGCCACCACCGCGGTCGGCGCGAGGCCCAGCGCCCACGCGCCCGGCCGCCGCCGCTGCAGGAACAGCGCCACCGCCACCAGGCCGGTGAACAGCCCCGCCACCGGCGACGCCATCGTCGCCAGCGCCGCCAGCAGCGCCGCGCACAGCGCCTTCGCCCACCGCTTGTACCGCCACCGGTGCGGCCAGCAGAACACCGCCGCCACCGCGCCCAGCGCGAACATCGTGCCCAGGCCGAACGTCACCCGGCCCGACAGCGCGTTGCAGATCAGCCCGAACAGGCCCGCCAGCGCCGCCCACAGCGGGTTGCGCACCGCCCTGCTGCGCATCAGGACCAGCGTCAGCAGGCCCGCCGAGGCCGTCCCGGCGATCATCATGGTGGTGCGGACGCCCAGGACCGACATCAGATACGGCGACACCACGCTGTAGGACACCGGGTGCATGCCGCCGTACCAGGCGAGGTTGTACGCCGAGTCGGGGTGCCGGCCGACGAACTCCGCCCACGCGTCCTGCGCCGCCAGGTCACCCCCGCTGTTCGCGAGCGTGAAGAACCAGGCGAGGTGGAGGAGGGCGGCGGCGACGGTGACGGACAGCACCGGATGGCGCAGCATGCGCGCGCGCAGGGCGAGGACGGCGCGCCGCGGGGTGGGACGGACGGTGGGACGGACCGTGCCGGCGGCGGCGCGGCGGGGCGCATCGGTGAGGCCGCCGGGCGCATCGGCGGGATGCCGGAGTGCATCAGCGGGGCCGTGGGGCGGGGCGTCATCGGCGTGCGCGGACCGGCGGGACGGTGCCGAGGACGCCGCCGACGGCGAGGACGGCGAGGACACCGACGCCGGCGGCGACACCGGCGGCGGCGCGGGTGGCCGGGACGGCTTGGGCAGCCCGGACGGCCGTATTCGCGGGCCGGTTCCCGGGCCCGGATCGGCGTTGTCGGCGCGTGTCGGCTCCGCTGTGGCCACCTGAAGGCACTCCCCGTGTCCCGTCTTCTGTTCTCCGCCGGGTCGCCTGCCGGTTTTCCGGTCGGCCCCGCGCGGACGGCCGGCGCGTCCCCCGCACACGGCGACCTGCCCCGTTTCGTGACGCTAGCACGCGCCCCGCCGGGGAACCTCCGGGGTGGGCCCCGGTGGGCTCCCGCGACGGGGCGTACGCGGGGCCGGGCGATACGGCGGGCCCGCGTGACGGCCGACGCGGCCAGTGCGGCCGGTGCCGGTGCGGCCGGTGCCGGTGCGGTCGGCGCGGTCGGCGCGGTCGCGTCAGGCGCTGCGGTCGCGTCAGGCGATGCGGGTGAGCCTGGCCGTGAAGCCCGGCTCGGACAGGTCCTGCTGCAGGGCCACCGGGACCTCGACCGCGCCGCCGGAGCCGTCGCCGACGGTGAGCGTGCCCACCCGCGCGCCGGCCTTGGCGGAGTGCGGCACGTCACCGGCGTCGAACGACAGCTTCACCTTCAGGCCCGACCAGCCGACCGCCGTGACGTCCTTGGTGACGACGACCGGCGTCCGCCCGCCGAGCCGGTCGTCGACGTAGCCGACGACGGTGCCCTTCTTGACGATCTTCTCCGAGGTCAGGGCGTCCTGCGCGGCGAGCATCGCGGTCTTGCTGACGTTGTTGACCGTGTCAAGGATCGACGGCCCCTTGTGCTGGCCGAGCACGGCGCCGACGACGGTGACCGTCTCGCCGCCGACCTCCTTGGTGGCGGCGAAAAGCAGGTTGCCGCCGGCCTTGGTGGTGGTGCCGGTCTTGATGCCGATGGCGCCGTTGAAGGGGACGAGGCGGTTGTAGTTCGTCCAGGTGTGACCGGAGGGGTCCTTCCAGTTGGGCAACTTGGTGATGTCCATGAGCGCCGGGATCTTCACCAGCTCGTTGCCGAGCTTCACCTGGTCCTCGGCGGTGGAGACGGTGGTCTCCGTCAGGCCGGAGGGGTCGGTGTAGGTGGTGTTCGTCATGCCCAGCCGCTTGGCGGTGGCGTTCATCTTCTTCACGAACGCCGCCTCCGAGCCCGCGTCCCAGCGCGCGAGCAGCCGCGCGATGTTGTTGGCAGACGGGATCATGACGGCCGCCAGGGCCTGCTTCTCGGTGATCAGGTCGCCCTTCTTGACGGTGTTGAGGGTGGACTCGTTGTACTTGTCGTATCCGCCCTCCTTCTCCGCCTTCGCGTCGACCGTGATCTTCGGGCCTTCCTCACCCGGCTTCAACGGGTGGTCCTTGAGGATGATGTACGCCGTCATGGACTTGGCGACCGAGCCGATCGGCACCGGGGTCTGCTTGCCGAAGTGGTCCATCGTGCCGATGCCCTGGACGTCCATCCAGCCCTGGCCCTCGTCGGACCACGGCAGGGAGACCTTGCTGCCCTTGAACTGGTACGAGTCGCTCGCGGTCAGCGTCAGGCCCGGCGCCGGCAGCGGGCGCACCGCCTGCACGATCACGAACACGATCGCCAGCAGCACCACCAGCGGCGACCAGATCTTGATGCGGCGCAGCAGCGTGCGCAGCGGGGTCGGCGGGGGCGGCGGGGTGTTCGTCAGCTCCGCCAGCAGGTCCAGCGGCGGCTTCGGCGGCAGCGGCTGCTGCGTCGTCCGCTCCGGGCCGACCTGTGGGACGGGCCTCGTCGCGTCCGCGGGGACCTGCGGGACGGGACGGGTGGCGTCGTCGGGCCGGGAACGCCCGGGCGCCGCCGTTCCCGCGGAGGCGGAGGCGGAAGCGGCGGTGGATGGGGGGGCGGAGGCGGCCGGGGGCGCGGCGGGGGTGCGCGGCTTGCGGACCTCCGGGTCGTCCAGCGACTTCAGCGCGACGAACTTGCTGGTGCGCTCGGCGTCGGACTCGGAGCCGGGCTTCGGGTCCTTCGCACCCTTCGCGTCCTTCGCGCCCTTCGCGTCCTGCGGGTCCTTCGCGTCCGGCTCGGGCGTCGGCTTGGTGTCCGACTTGGACGTCGGCTCGGTGCCCGGCTTCGGCTCGGGCTCGGCGTCCGGGCGGGTGCCGGGCTTCACGGCGCCCTTGGGGGCCTCGCCCTTCGTCGGCACGTCCTTCGCCGGCGCGTCCTTTGCAGTCGCGTCCTTCGCAGTCGCGTCCTTCGCAGTCGCGTCCTTCGCGGCGGCGTCCTTCGCGGCGGGCCCGCGCCCGGTGTTGCCGCCCAGCTTCAGCATCGTCGTCGGCTGGTCGACGGCAGGCTTGGACGCGCCGCCCAGCTTGAGCATGGTGGTGGGCTGGTCGACGGCGGGACGGTCGCCGGGCTTCGGGGCGCCGGTCTTCGGCGCATCGGACTTCGGTGCCTCGGGCTTCGCCGCTTCCGGCTTCGGGGTGTCCGTGGGCTCGTCGGTCTCGACGGCGTCCTCGGCGTCCTCGGCTTCCTCCACCTCCTCGGCGCCCTTCGCGTCCTCGGCGCCCTTCGCGTCCTCGGCGTCCGTGGAATCCTTGGCCCTCTCGGGGCCGGAGGACCCCTTGCCGGCCGTACGGGCGCTCTCCTGGGCCTTCTGGGCCCCCTGTGGGGCTTCCTCGGCCTCCTCGGCGTCACGGACGTCCCCGTCCGCCTCCTCGGCCGCCTCCGGGCCCCCCAGCCCGTCCTCGGCCTTCCGGGCCTCCTGGGTCTCCCGGGTCTCCCGGACGCCGTCACGGCCGGCCGACGCACGCTCGGACGCCCCCGAGACGTCCGTGTCGCCCGTGTCGCCCGTGTCGTCCGAGGCCCCTTCGGAGCCGTCCGACGAAGCTCCCTCGGGAGCCTCGTCGGGAGTCTCGCCGGGAGACTCCTCGGAAGCCTCGCCCGAAGCCTCCCCGGACTCCTCCCCGGAAGCCTCCTCGGGCTCCTCCCGGGAAGCCGTTTTTGCGGTCTTCCGCGCCGGCACCGTGAGCACCCGCGTCGCGGTGTCCGCACCGCCGCGGGCCCCGGACGTGCCGGACGCCGCCGTCCCGGACTCCCGCGCCACCGCGAGCCGGGGGTCGCGGCTCTCGCGGGGCTCGCCGCCTGCCTCGGGAACCGGACCCGCACTCCCCGACGTCGTTCGTGCCGACGACTCGCGCTGCCTGGCCCTGTCGGGGGACTCGCCCGCCACCGATGCCTCCTCCTCGCGCCGCACGCTCCGGCGTGCGGCTAGCCGACCAACCGTTGAATCCAAGTGAATCCGGGCCCGGACGATGATCCGTACCGCTGCCGGAACCATGTACCAGTGTCCTGTGTGCGGGCCTAACTCAAGCGGAACCCAGTCGGTAGACGAGAACGACATACCTGCCGGTTCCCTCACGAACCGGTCACGCACCCTCGACAGACCAATGTGAGAGGGGTCACCCTGTCATTCATCCACGCGGGGAGGCATGGATGGGCAGGAGCCGCAGAACACTTCCGGAGGAGCTTCTGCTGCTGGCACTGGACCCGGCCACGGGTACCACTGCGCAGCCGCAGTCGCTCGACCTCGGTCTGGCCGGAGCGCAGCTGGTCGAGCTGGCGCTGGCCGGACGGATAGCCCCAGACGGGGATCGTATCGCCGTGGTCGTGCCACGGCCGACAGGAGATCCGACGCTGGACCACGCGCTGGAGCTGCTGCGCCGGCGCGGCGCCCCGGTGCGCGCGGTCCACTGGATCGGCGGACCCCGCCTCGGGCTCCGCCAGACGTACCTGTCGCACCTGGAGAGGTGCGGCATGGTGCAGGCCGTGGAGAGCCAGATGTGCGGGGTCCTTCCGACCACGCGCTACCAGGCGACGGACACCGCCATCAGCCGGGAGATCAGGGCCCGGCTGGATTCCGCGATCCGCACCGGCGTGCCGCCGGACCCGCGGACCGCGGCGCTCGCCGCCCTGGCGCACGCGGTCGGCCTCGGCAAGCACCTGTATCCGGGCAACGAGGGACGCTCGTCCCGTTCCCGGCTGCGGGACCTCATCAGGCACGACCCCATGGGCGGCCTGGTGGCGCACGCCGTGATGGACGTCCAGAACGGCGTGGCGGCCCAGCCGCGCCGTGCCCCCGCCCCGGCCGGCCGCCCGGCCGCCGCCGGAGCCAGGTCCGCGGCGGGCAACGCCGGCGGCGTTCCGCTGCAGCCGCGCCGCGGCCCCGTGGCCGCGCGCGCCGCAGCCCACCGCTGAGCAGCGACCGCGTCCCGCCGCCGAGCGGCAGGGGCAGCAGGAGCAGCAGGAGCCACAGGAGCGGGGCAGCGGGCGGAGACGGCACGGCACGAGCGCGACACGAGCGCGACGCGTGCCGCCCTACGGCGGCGCCGCGCGCCCAGACCCGGTACCGGGAGCCGCTGGTCCGAGCGGGGTGAAGAGGTCGTACGCCCTCTTCACCCCGCTCGGCGTGCGCGCGGCCGGGTCCACCCGCGATCCGCGAGCCGGTCCCGGCGCCCCGTCGGCCCGTCGGCCCGGCGCCCCGTCGGCCCGGCGGCCCGGCGGCCCGGCGGCCCGGCGGCCCGGAGCGGCGCGCGACAGCCGCACATCCGCTGTTTTCCAGCGGCGGGAAGCACCTTGGTGGCAGTCTGCTCAGCAGCAGATACGCATAGTGGCAAGTCGAGGCACGCAGCCGGAGGTGCACGTTCCGTGGCGTCCAATGTCAACCCCACCGTCAGGCGACGCCGGCTGGGCCAGGAGCTGCGCAGGCTCCGTGAGGCCAAGGGCATGACGGCGGAGCAGGTGGCGGAGCGGCTGCTGGTGTCGCAGTCGAAGATCAGCCGGTTGGAGAACGGCCGGCGCAGCATCAGTCAGCGCGACGTGCGCGACCTGTGCAACGTCTACGAGGTCGAGGACCAGCGGGTCGTCGAGTCGCTGATGCAGATGGCGAAGGACTCGCGGCAGCAGGGCTGGTGGCACGCCTTCAAAGACGTGCCGTACAGCGTCTACATCGGCCTGGAGACGGACGCGGCGAGCCTGCGCGTGTACGACCCGCAGGTCGTGCCGGGGCTGCTGCAGACCCGCACCTACGCCGAGGCACTCATCACCGGTGCCCTGCCGGAGGCGCCGCAGGCCGAGATCGAGAAGCGGGTGCAGGTGCGCATGCGCCGGCAGGAACGCATCACCACCAGCGACAACCCCCTGCGGCTGTGGGCGGTGATCGACGAGGCGGCGGTGCGCCGTGAGGTCGGCAGCCGGCAGATCATGATCGAGCAGCTTGCGCACCTGCTGGAGATGTCGCAACTCCCGCACGTCACCGTGCAGTTGCTGCCGTTCTCGATGGGCGCGCACCCGGGGGTCAGCGGGCAGTACGCGATCCTGGAGTTCCCCGACGCGGCCGACTCCAGCGTCGTCTACATCGAGGGCGTCACCAGCGACCTGTACCTGGAGAAGCCGCACGACGTGCAGAAGTACAGCGTGATGTACGAGCACCTGCGCGCCCAGGCGCTGGGCGCCGACCAGACGCGGGAGTTCCTGGCGCGGGTGGCGAAGGACTACGCGGACGAGCCCGCGGGGTGAGGACCGGCGCCGACAGCCGCACAAACGGCGGAAGATACACCATTATGCGCCTTGCTGGGAAGACCCACCCGGAATATGCCATCCGGTCGGGTGAATAGTCGCTCCGGACGCCGAGAGTGGCGAGTAGCGTCGATCACGCCATCACGGCAACAACGCCGACGCAAAAGCATCTCGGCGTTCAGCAATTCAGCAATTCAGCACTTCAGCAACTGGCTACCGGAGCGAACATGGCAATCAAGCAGGGCGCCACGGACACGTGGGTCAAGTCGTCCTACTCCCAGGGCAACGGCGCGTGCGTCGAGGTCAAGTCCCCCGTCCCGTCGGCGCTGGCCGTCCGGGACTCCAAGGTCCCCGCCGGTCCGACCCTGGCCTTCCCGCCCACCGCGTGGAACGCCTTCGTGGCGTCGGTCAAGTAGTCGGCCCCGACGCGCGGCCGACTCCGTCCCCGCGCACCCGCGGTCGCTCCGTACGAGCGGCGGCACCCGCCGACCGACAACCGCACATACCGAATCACCGTCAGAGCCCTCTCGACCAGTCGCCGTCCTTGCCGAGGGGGCTCGGCACTGCCCTCCCCCGGCGCCCACCGCCTCCCCCCGCGCCTTCATCCGAGTCCTCACTCGCGCCCCCGCCCCTCCCGGTCCCGCGAACCGTGCCTCCCCGCACGCGCCCGGACCGACCGACGGCCGAACCTTTCCAGCCATCGATCATGTTCATGGAGAAGAACGGAAGACAAGCGGCCGAATATCCTTACCGGCTCTCACACTTCCCTTCGCACTCCGGAACGCCTGCTGGTCATCGGGAAGGTCAACACCGACGGCGACGCGGCGGCGGTGGCGGTGCCGGTGGCGCCGGCCGGCGCGCCCGTGACCGACTGATCCCGGCCCGCTCCGGTCCCGGTTCACGGTTCCGACCCGACTCGGCCCGGTCCCGGCCGCCGTCAGGAGCAGCAGGCGCCGCCCCGCGGATAGCGCGCCAGCCACCCCGGCGACGACCCGGCCGGGCCGTGCAGCGCGGGCCCCTGGGTCATCTCCATCGCGAAGTCGTCCGCCAGCACCAGCAGCGTGGGACGGCCCTCCAGCTCGGCCAGCCAGGCCGGCGGGAGGGCCGTCTCGCCGTACAGCGCCCCGAGCAGCCCGCCGGCGAGCGCGCCCGCGGCGGCCGAGGGGCCGCTGTGGTTGACGGCGAGCCGCAGTCCCTGCCGTACGTCCTCCGCGACGAGGGCGCAGTACACGGCGGCCGCCACCGTCCCCTCCGCGGTCCCGTCCGCGACCAGCTCCTCCACCCGCTCGGCGGTGGGCGGCCCCTGCCGCACCGCGCCCAGCGCCTGCTCCAGCGCGACGGTCACCGGCTGGTGCCCCGGCCGCACGGCGAGCAGCCCCAGGGCGTACCGTACGGCGTCCTCCAGTCCGCTTCCCCGGGCGAGCGCGTGCACAACGGCGGCGTACGCCCCCGCCGCGAGGCAGGCGGCCGGGTGCCCGTGGCTCTGCGCGGCGCACTCGACGGCGAGCTGGACGACGAGCTGCGGCTCCCACCCGACGAGCAGCCCGAACGGCGCCGACCGCGCCGCCGCCTCCGGCCCCCGCTCCGCCGGGTTGCGGGGCGCGTCGAGCGTCCCCATGGTCGCGTCCCCGAAGCCCACGAGCAGCGCCCGCGTCGGGTCCCGCCGCGCGTACAGCCACTCCTCCCGCGCCAGCCACCCGTCGTCCTTGCGCCGCTCGTCCGGCCCCCAGTCCCGCTGTGTCGCCGCCCACCGCAGGTACGCCCGGTGCAGGTCGGTCGGCGGATGCCAGACGCCGGTGTCCCGCCGCACCTGGGCGCGTATCAGCCCGTCCACGGAGAAGAGGGTGAGCTGCGTGTGGTGGGTGACGGCACCGCGCCGCCCGTAGGCGGGCAGCAGGTCCACGACCCCGTCGGCCCCGCACGCCTGCCGTATCTCCTCCAGCCCCAGCCCGTCCACGGGTGCCCCGAGCGCGTCCCCGACGGCCACCCCCAGCAGCGTCCCCCGCACCCGGCTCCGGAAGTCCTGCTGCTCCGCGCGCCCCCAGACGGCACCCGACGTCGCACCCATCGAGACCTCCTCAGGCACCGTCCGCCCGTACGACGTCCAGCACTGTAATCGAACGGGTGCGGTCCGTTGAGGTCCGATCCGGACGGTCGGTAGGCATCGGGCGGTCATGCCTGGTCAGGTATCAGCCGTAACGGATCGGCGCCCGGGTCGGGGTTCGACTCCGTCACGGCTCGGTCCGGTGGAAGACGCTCCCCGGTACGAGGTACCCGCGTTCCTCCAGCTCCCGCAGGACGGCGGCGATCCCGGCCTCCCCTCGGACATCTCTTCGAGTTCCGGACGACTGAACCGCGAAGTGGTGGGTGGGGAGGGTGACTTGGCGAGGTCTTTCCGGCTCGCGCCACCCGGCGCAGCCACCTGTTCCTACGCTGAGCGGCAACGGCCTCGGTACGGAGCGTGATCGTCCGGGTGTTCGGCGGGGTCGTACGGCTCGTACGTCGAAAAGGGGGAGGCGTGGAGGACGAGGAGGCGCTGGCCGTACTCAGGGCGGTCGGGCGGCAGATCAAGCTGTGGCGGGAGGCCGCCGGGCTGACGCAGGCGGAACTCGGGGCGGAGATCGGGTACAGCGAGGAGATGGTCTCCTGCGTGGAGCGGGCGCGGAGAATCCCGCAGTCGGACTTCCTGGACAAGGCCGACGAGGTGCTCGGAGCGGGCGGGAAACTCTCCGCGATGAAGGAGGACGTGGAGAAGGCCCGGTATCCGAAGAAGGTGCGGGATCTGGCGAAGCTGGAGGAGGAGGCGGTCGAACTCGGGGCGTACGCAAGCCTCCAGATCCACGGCCTGCTCCAGACGCCGGAGTACGCACGGGCGTTGTACGAGATGCGGCGACCGGCTTACACGGAGGAGGAGATCGACCGTTACGTCGCCGCCCGCATGGCGCGCAAGGCCGTCTTCGAGCGCGTGCCGCGAGCGCTGATCACTTTCGTACTGGAAGAGGTGACGCTGCGGCGACCGTTCGGCGACCGAAGGGTCCT
Organism: Streptomyces echinoruber; assembly: GCF_014651135.1. Taxonomy (GTDB): domain Bacteria; phylum Actinomycetota; class Actinomycetes; order Streptomycetales; family Streptomycetaceae; genus Streptomyces; species Streptomyces echinoruber. Next base: position 32,768 of record NZ_BMWH01000025.1, on the reverse strand, counting down.
GCGGCAACAGCTCGAACACCTGCTGGAAATCGGCAAGTTGCGGCATGTGGAGATCCAGGTCATGCCGACGGACCGGGAGGACCATGCGGGCGTGATGGGTTCGTTCCGCCTGTTGAGGCTCCGGGACGGGAAGACTCTGGGGCATTCGGAGGGCCAACTGCACGACCGGGTGATCAGCGATCCGCGAGACGTTCAGATCCTGGAGATGCGCTATGGAACGATCCGGGCGCAGGCCCTCACGCCCCAGGAATCACTGACCCTCATCGAGAAGGCACTGGAATGGCAGACATGACAGACCTGGACTGGTTCAAGAGCAGCCACAGCGGCAACGACGGCCCCGATTGCGTCGAGGTCGCCATATCCCCCACCCCCGCCCGCACCACCGTCCACGTCCGCGACTCCAAGGACAAGGACGGCGCGCGGCTCACGTTCACGGACCGCTCGTGGGCGGCGTTCGTAGGGGTCTATTCCGCATAGCGGGACCGGTAGCGGGCCCGGAGGGCGTCCCGGGCCGTGCCGACGTGGGCCACGCCGCCCCGGCCGGGTGAGACGCAGGTCACATCGATCCGGCGCCGTGGTCTGTCACATTCCGCCGGGCCGTTTCGTCAGTGCTGTGTAACCGATGGCACCGGTGACACCGACAGCGCCGGTGACGCAGCAAGGGAGACCCCGATGGAAGCCCGTCTCAACGTGTTCGGCAATCCCGTCGCGCAGAAGCTCGTCCAGGCCTTCAACGCGGCCGGCAAGGTCGTCTCGGATTCGTCCCTGCCGGCCGCGACGCAGGAGCTGGTGAAGATCCGGGCCAGCCAGATCAACGGCTGCGGCTTCTGCACCGACATGCACACCAAGGACGCCGCGGCGGCCGGGGAGAGCTCGGTGCGGCTCCATCTGGTCGCGGCCTGGCGGGAGGCCACGGTGTTCACCGAGGCCGAGCGCGCCGCCCTGGAGCTGACGGAGCAGGGCACCCGCATCGCCGACGCGGCCGGCGGCGTCCCGGACGAGGTGTGGGCGAACGCGGTCAAGCACTACGACGAGGAGCAGCTCACCGCCCTGGTGGGTCTGATCGCCCTGATCAACGCCTACAACCGCATGAACGTGATCACCCAGCAGCCGGCCGGCGGCTACCGGCCCGGCCAGTTCGGCTGACCGTTCGGCTGACCGTTCGAGCGGTCCGCGAGGCCGGCCGCCCGCGGCACGGTGCGTTCTGGCCGAATGCCGACGGGGCCGTCGGCCGGCCTGGGGAAACTAACCCCCATGTCGACCACCACGAAGACCTCAGCAGCCCCGGCCTCCTCGGCCTCGTCGAGAGCCTTCCCGCTCACCGCGACCGCCCTCACGGCCACCATGGCCCTCTACATCGCGCTCGTCGCGTTCGGGAACATCACGGACTTCGGGACCAACCAGCAGTTCGTCCGGCACGTGCTGGCGATGGACACCACGTTCCAGGACGACGACCTGATGTGGCGGGCCGTCACCAGCACCGCGCTGCAGGACGCCGCCTACGTCCTGATCATCGTCTGGGAGACCGTCGCCGCGCTGCTGCTGATGGCGGCGACGTGGTTCTGGGCGCGGCGCGACCACCGGCGGGGGCGGCGGTGGTCGACGTACGGGCTGCTGATGCTGATGCTGCTCTTCGGGGCCGGGTTCATCGGGATCGGCGGGGAGTGGTTCGCGATGTGGCAGTCCAAGAGCTGGAACGGGCTGGAGGCGGCGACCCGGGTGTTCCTGATGAGCGGGGTCGTGCTGATCGTCAACCACCTGCCGTCGGGGCGGCCGGGCGAGGCCGACGCTACCTGACCACCACCACCCGCGTCCCGGCCGTCCCGAACGTCCACAGGGCCGTCCCGTCCGCCTTGTGCAGGCGGATGCCGCCCGTCCGCGTGCCCGGGGCGGCGGGCGGGGGCGAGGCGCCGTCGACGGCGTTGGAGAAGGCGATGTAGACGCCGGACTTCGCGGTGAAGTACAGGATGTGCTCGATCCGGACGCCGTCGGAGCCCGTGGTGGCGTCCAGGCGCCGGGAGACCGCGTACGTGCCCGGGTCGGGGCTGACGCTGCCCGGCCACACCGTGAAGGTGCGGCGGGCGGTGTCGGAGGCGTCGACGAGCCAGACGCGGTGGGCGCCGAGGGAGTACACGATGCGGCGGCCGGTGCCGGAGGCGGCCGGCACGGCGGGCGGCGCCGGCGGGCTGGGCTCGGCCGAGGGGCGGGCCGGTGCCGGGGCGGCGGCGCGGGGCACGGCCCGGGGATGCGCGCCGTGGCTCGCCTCGACCGCCAGGAACCCGACGGCCGCGACCGCTCCGGCGGTCAGACCGGTCACCCAGGCCCACGAGGGTATCCGTCGGGCAGGCACGGCTCGCATCTCCTCAGTACCTACAGTTCCTCGGCCCCTGGACGGTTCGCTCCACCAAGGGTCGGATCATCGTACTGGTGCTTTCGGTGGCGCCGGTCGTCGGTCCGGCGCCGGTCGTCAGTCCAGCACCGGCAGCAGTTCCGGCAGGTGCCCGTCCGACGCCTCCGCCACTCGCCGCCGCTCCTCGGGGACCTCGCCGTAGAGCGTGGTGCGGGGTTTGGCCGGGCGGCCGGCCGCCTCCGCGACCGCCACCAGGTCCCGGATCGACTTGTAGGAGCCGTACGACGAGCCCGCCATCCGCGAGATCGTCTCCTCCATGAGCGTGCCGCCCAGGTCGTTGGCGCCGGAGCGGAGCATCTCCGCCGCACCCTCCGTGCCCAGTTTCACCCAGCTCGTCTGGATGTTGGGGATCCACGGGTGCAGCAGCAGCCGGGCCATCGCCGTGACCGCGCGGTTGTCCCGCATCGACGGGCCCGGCCGGGCGATGCCCGCCAGGTACACCGGCGCGTTGGTGTGCACGAACGGCAGCGTCACGAACTCCGTGAAACCACCCGTGCGCTGCTGGATGCGCGCGAGCGTGCGCAGGTGGCCGAGCCAGTGGCGCGGCTGGTCCACGTGCCCGTACATCATGGTGGAGCTGGACCGGATGCCCAGCTCGTGCGCCGTGGTGATCACCTCGATCCAGGTGGCGGTGGGCAGCTTGCCCTTGGTGAGCACCCAGCGGACCTCGTCGTCGAGGATCTCCGCCGCCGTGCCCGGGATGGTGTCCAGGCCGGCCTCCTTCGCGGCCGTCAGCCACTCGCGGACGGACAGGCCGGTGCGGGTGGCGCCGTTGACCACCTCCATCGGTGAGAAGGCGTGCACGTGCATGCCGGGGACGCGTTCCTTGACCGCGCGCGCGATGTCGAAGTACGCGGTGCCGGGCAGGTCGGGGTGGATGCCGCCCTGCATGCACACCTCCACCGCGCCGACGTCCCACGCCTGCGCCGCGCGTTCGGCGATCTGCTCCAGGGAGAGCGTGTAGGCGTCGGCGTCGGTGCGGCGCTGGGCGAAGGCGCAGAAACGGCAGCCGGTGTAGCAGACGTTGGTGAAGTTGATGTTGCGGGTGACGATGTACGTCACGTCGTCGCCGACCGCCGAGGCGCGCACGTCGTCCGCGATCCGGCACAGCGCGTCCAGCGCCGGGCCGTCGGCGTGCAGCAGCGCGAGGGCCTCCTCGTCGGTCAGGCGCGTCGGGTCGTCCGCCGCCGTGCGCAGGGCGGCCCGTACGTCCGTGTCGATGCGCTCCGGCGCCATGCCGGGCGCGGCGGCCTCGCGCAGGGCGTCCCAGTCGCCGTAGACCTCGTCGAAGTCCGCGCGGCGGTCGCCGCTGCGGCCCTCGGTGTCGATCGAGGCGTGCAGGTCGGTGCGGCCGGAGGCGGTGAAGACCTCCTCCGGCTCCTGCCACGGCAGCCCGCGCGGCAGGACGTCCTCGCGGGCCAGGCCGGTGGCCGGGTCCGCCAGCGCCCGCACGTGCGGCAGCAGGCGCGGGTCCAGCCACGGCTCGCCGCGGCGGACGAACTCGGGGTAGACGCAGAGACGTTCCCGCAGTTGGAAGCCGGCCGCCGCGGAGCGCTCGCGCAGCTCCTCGATCCGCGGCCAGGGCCGTTCGGGGTTGACGTGGTCGATGGTGAGCGGGGAGACCCCGCCCCAGTCGTCGATGCCGGCGCCGATCAGGCGCTCGTACTCGGCGTCGACCAGGTTCGGCGGGGCCTGCAGGCAGGCGCTCGGGCCCATGACGAGGCGGGCCACCGCGACCGTGGCGACCAGGTCGTCCAGCTCGGCGTCGGGCATGCCGCGCATGGCCGTGTCCGGCTTGGCGCGGAAGTTCTGGATGATCAGCTCCTGGATGCCGTGGTAGGCGCGGGCGACGCGGCGCAGCGCGAACAGCGACTCCGCGCGCTCCTCGTAGGTCTCGCCGATGCCGATGAGCAGGCCGCTGGTGAACGGCACCGAGGAGCGGCCCGCGTCCTGCAGGACGCGCAGGCGGACGGCGGGCTCCTTGTCCGGGGAACCGTAATGCGGGCCGCCCGGCTCCGACCACAGCCGGGTCGCCGTCGTCTCCAGCATCATGCCCATGCTCGGCGCCACGGGCTTCAGGCGCTGGAAGTCCGTCCAGGTCAGCACGCCCGGGTTGAGGTGCGGCAGGAGCCCGGTCTCCTCCAGGATGCGGATGGAGACGGCGCGGACATAGGCGATCGTGTCGTCGTAGCCGTGCGCGTCGAGCCACTCGCGCGCCTCGGGCCAGCGGTCCTCGGGCTTGTCGCCGAGGGTGATGAGGGCTTCCTTGCAGCCGAGGGCCGCACCCTTGCGGGCGATGTCCAGCACCTCGTCCGGGGACAGGAACATCCCGTGCCCGGCGCGGCGCAGCCTGCCGGGCACGGTGGCGAAGGTGCAGTAGTGGCACCTGTCCCGGCACAGCCGGGTCAGCGGGATGAAGACGCTCTTGGAGTAGGTGATGACGCCGGGGCGGCCGGCGGCTTCGAGACCCGCGTCCCGCACCCGGGCGGCGGTGGCGGTGAGGTCGTCGAGGTCCGTGCCGCGGGCCTGGAGGAGCACCGCCGCCTCGGTGACATCGAGGGCGACGCCGTCCCGGGCGCGTTTCAGGGCGCGACGCATGGAGTTCTCGGTGGGGCGGCCGGTTCCGGAGGTCGCGGAAGTCGTCATCCTTCGAGCATACGAGCGGGGTGATCAGGAGGGACGGAACGAACGGCCGGGCGGGCGGGCGGGGGTGCGTCCGGGGGGGCGCTCGGTGGTGTGTCCGGTGGTGCGCTCGGCGGCACGCCCGGTGGTGCGTCCAGCAGTGCTCTCGGCGGTGCGCCCGGCGGTGCGTTCAGTAGCGCTCTCGGCGGTGCGCCCGGTGGCGTGCCCGGTGGGTTTCGCCTTCTTTTCCCACGCAGTTCACGGTTTCCCCGTCGCGGTTCACGGCCGGCCGGGAGGATCGGCCCGGCCGGCACTGTCATGCCACCGACACACGGGAGCGGCAGCATGTGCCAGGACAGCCGGCACGCGGCCGGTGCCGGCCCCGCCAGACGCGCCCTGTTCGTGACGGGCACCGCCGCCGCGCTCACGGTGGGCGGCGTGACCTTCGCGGGCGGCGCCCGGGCCGCGGACGGCGCACAGGAGACCCGCACGATCCGCGGCACGCTGCCCCCGGGCGCACCGGACTTCGTGTACGTCCCGGTCGAAGTCCCCGCCGAAGTAAGGGAGTTACGGGTCTCCTACACCTACGGCAGGCCGCCCGTGCCGGCCGGCACCCCCGGCAACGCCCTCGACATCGGCCTGTTCGACGAGCGCGGCACCGGACTCGGCGGGGCGGGCTTCCGGGGCTGGTCGGGCGGGGCGCGCTCGGAGTTCTTCGTGCGCGCCGACGACGCGACGCCGGGCTACCTCCCGGGACCGGTGCGGCCGGGCACCTGGCACATCGCGCTGGGCCCGTACACGGTGGCGCCGCAGGGGCTGTCGTACGAGATCACCGTGACCCTCACCTTCGGCGCGGCGGGGCGGACGCCGCGGCCGGTGTACCCGCCGGAGCGGGCCCGGGGGCGGGGGCGGGCCTGGTACCGGGGCGACTGCCACCTGCACTCCTGGTACTCCGACGGCCGCCGCATCCCGGCCGAGATCGGGGCGCCGGCGCGGGCGGCCGGGCTGGACTTCGTCAACACCTCCGAGCACAACACGCACGCCGCGCACGCCCACTGGGCCGACGTGGCCGGCGACGACCTGCTGGTACTGCTCGGCGAGGAGGTCACCACCCGCAACGGCCACGTGCTGGCGCTGGGCACCGACCCGGGCACCTTCGTCGACTGGCGCTACCGGGCACGCGACCACCGCTTCGGCCGCTTCGCCCGGCACATCCGCCGCGCCGACGGCCTGGTGGTGCCGGCCCACCCGCACGCCACCTGCATCGGCTGCGGCTGGAAGTTCGGCTTCGGGGAGGCCGACGCGGTGGAGGTGTGGAACGGCCCCTGCACGCCCGACGACGAGGTGGCGCTCGCCGCGTGGGACACCATGCTGGTGGCGTCCGTCCGGGAGGGCCGGGACTGGCTCCCGGCCGTCGGCAACAGCGACGCCCACCGCGACCCCGACGTGGTCGGCCTGCCGCAGACCGTCGTCCTCGCCGACGACCTGACCCGCCAGGCCGTCCAGGAGGGCATCCGCGCGGGCCGCTGCTACGTCGCCGAGTCGAAGGACGTCGGCCTGTCCTTCACCGCCACCGGCGGCCGCGGCGAACACGCCGGGATCGGCGAACGGCTCCGGGTGGCCCCCGACGCCCCGGTCACCGTACGGCTGGAGGTGACCGGCGCCCCGCACTGCACCGTCCGCCTCGTCACCGACCAGGGCGTGCTGCTGACCGACGGCCCGCTGCCCGCCTCCGGGGCGGGCACCGTGGAGTGGCGCACCACCCCGGCGTACGCCGCCTACGTCCGCGCCGAGGTCCGGCACGAGACGACGGCGGGCACGCTGCCGGGAGCGCCGACGGCGTTCACCAACCCGATCTTCCTGGGGAGTTGACGGGGCGGCCGGAGGCGGGCCGGCCGTCGTACGCCCGCACGCGCGGCGGCGCCGTCCCCCGGCCCCGTGCCCGCACGTCCGGCGACCGGCGCGACGTCCGCACGGTCCCGCCCCGCCTCCCGGCCCCGTGCCCGCGCGTCCGGTCATGGGGACGCCGGTCGGCCGGTTGTCCGCTTCTGCCGGAAACCGCGCGGAACGGTGCGGAGGGGTGAGGGACGGTGAGGGGTGGTGAGGAGCGGTGCGGAGAGTGTGTGAGAGGCGTGTGAACTCCCGTGCGCGGGCTTGTGATCGCCGTCCCCCACGGCTGACGGCTCCGGCACGTACAGGGCAAACTGACGTGGTTGGTGGGTCTGTCTAGGGGGACGGCGATGGACGGGGTACCGCGGGTGCCGGAGCGGAGACGTCCCGGGGCCGGCTCCGGGGAGGTGGCGCAGGCGCCGGTTTCCGGGGCGCCGGTCCCCGGGGCGCCGGGGCTGCGGTTCGGTGTGCTCGGGCCCGTGCGGGCCTGGCGGGGCGAGGAGCCGCTGAACACCGGTTCGCCGCAGCAACGGGCGCTGCTGGCCGCCCTGTTGCTGCGCGAGGGCCGCACGGCCACCGCCGCCGAGCTGATCGACGCGCTGTGGGGCCAGGAGCCGCCGTCGCAGGCGCTCGCGGCAATACGGACGTACGCCTCCCGGCTGCGGAAGGTGCTGGGCGCGGGCGTGCTGGTCAGCGAGTCCGGCGGCTACGCGCTCCGCGGCCTGGGCGAGGGCGCCCTCGACCTGACGGCGGCGCAGGACCTGGCGGCGGACGCGGAGAAGGCGCGGGCCGCCGGCGACCCGGGCCGGGCCCGCGAGCTGCTGCGGCGGGCACTGGACCTATGGGACGGCGAGTCGCTGGCCGGCGTGCCCGGCCCGTACGCCGAGGCCCAGCGCGTCCGCCTGGAGGAGTGGCGCCTGGGCCTGCTGGAGTCCCGCCTGGAGCTGGACCTGGAGCAGGGCCGCCACACCGAGGCCGTCTCCGAGCTGACCGCCCTCACCGCCGCGCACCCGCTGCGCGAACGCCTGCGCGAGCTGCTGATGCTGGCGCTGTACCGCAGCGGGCGGCAGGCGGAGGCGCTGGCCGTGTACGCCGACACGCGGCGCCTGCTCGCCGACGAGCTCGGCGTCGACCCGCGCCCCGGACTGACCGACCTCCAGCAGCGCATCCTCCAGGCCGACCCGGACCTCGCCGAGCCCCCGGCACCGGCGCCCGACACCGCCGCGGTCCGCGTACGCCCCGCGCAACTGCCCGCCACCGTGCCCGACTTCACCGGCCGCGCCGCCTTCGTGCGTGAGCTCGGCGAGATCCTCACCTCGCCCGGGGGCCGGGTGATGGCCGTCTCCGCGGTGGCCGGCATCGGCGGCGTGGGCAAGACGACGCTCGCGGTGCACGTGGCCCACCAAGCGCGATCCGCCTTCCCCGACGGCCAGTTGTACGTCGACCTGCAGGGCGCCGGGCAGCGGGCCGCCGAACCGGAGACGGTGCTCGGCTCCTTCCTGCGCGCGCTGGGCGCGGCGGACTCCGCGATCCCCGACACGCTGGAGGAGCGGGCGGCGCTGTACCGCTCGCTGCTGGACGGCCGCCGGGTCCTGGTGCTGCTGGACAACGCGCGCGACGCGGCCCAGGTCAGGCCGCTGCTGCCCGGCACGGAGGGCTGCGCGGCCCTGGTCACCTCCCGGGTGCGGATGGTGGACCTGGCCGGGGCCCACCTCGTCGACCTGGACGTGATGGCGCCGGACGAGGCGCTGGCGCTGTTCACCAAAATCGTCGGCGAGGAACGGGTGGCCGCGGAGCGCGAGGCCGCCCTGGACGTGGTGGCGGCCTGCGGCTTTCTGCCGCTGGCCATCCGCATCGCGGCCTCGCGGCTCGCCGCCCGGCGCACCTGGACCGTCTCCGTGCTGGCCGCCAAGCTCGCCGACGAACGCCGCCGCCTGGACGAGCTGCGGGCTGGCGACCTCGCCGTCAAGGCCACCTTCGAACTCGGCTACGGCCAGCTCGAACCGGCCCAGGCCCGCGCCTTCCGGCTGCTCGGCCTGGCGGACGGCCCGGACATCTCCCTCGCCGCCGCGGCGGCGGTCCTGGACCTGCCGGTGGAGGAGGCGGAGGAGCTGCTGGAGTCCCTGGTCGACGCCTCCCTGCTGGAGTCGGCCGCCCCCGGCCGCTACCGCTACCACGACCTCGTCCGCCTCTACGCGCGCGCCTGCGCGGAACGCGACGAGCAGCCGCCGAGCGAGCGGGCGGAGGCGATGTCGCGGCTGCTGGACTTCTACCTGGCGACGGCGGCCGAGGGATACGCGATCGAACGGCCCGGCGACCGCCTGGTCGACCACCTGGAACCCACCCGCACCCGCGGGCTGGTCTTCCCCGACCGGCAGGCGGCCCGGGACTGGCTGTACTCCGAGGCCGTGCCGCTGCTGGCCTGCGTGCGCCAGTCGTCGGGGCCGGACACGCTGCGGCGCGCCGTGGACCTGCTGTGGGCCGCGGTCGACCTGGCCGAGTCGGGGGCCAACGCCAAGGAGTACGAGGCGGCGGCCGCGGCGCTGCGCGACGCCGCCCGCGCCGCGGCGGACGTCCGGGCGGAGGGCCGGGCCATCCTCGTCCTGGCCAACGCCCGCCACTGGTCCGGGCAGTTCGTCCAGGCGGACCAGGAGGCCCGGCGGGCCCTGGAGCTGTCGGAGGCCGCGGGCGACGCGCTGCCCTGCTGCTGGGCGGCGAACATCCTCGGCGCCTTCGCCTTCTACCAGAGCCGCTACGCCGAGGCGGAGCAGTACCTGGAGCGGGCCATCCGCGACTTCCGCGCCTGCGGCGACCTCTCCGGGGCCGCGGCGGCCCTGTGCAACCTCTCCCGGCTGCACCTGGAGACCGAGCGGGCCGAGAGCGCCGTCCACCTCGCCCGGCAGGGCACGGAGATGTACGAGCGGCTCGGGCACTCGCTGAAGGCCGCGAACGGCCACTACGCGCTCGGCATGGCGCTCGGCAAGACCGGCCGGCTGGACGCCGCCGCCGCCCGGCTCCGGGACGCCCTGCAGGTCTTCCGGACCAGCCGCCAGCGGCTCTGGGAGGGCATGGCCCTGTTCCGGCTGGCCGAGGTGGACCTGCTCGCCCAGCGCCCTGCCCAGGCGGCCGGCAACGCCGAGCTGGCGCTGTCGCTGCTGCGCGGGATCGGCGGCGCGTGGCGGCGCGGCAACGTCCTCACCGTGCTCGGCAAGGCGCTGAACGGCCTTGGCCAGTCCGGCCGGGCCCAGGTCTGCTGGCGGGAGGCGCTGGAGATCTACGAGGGCCTGGGGTCGCCCGAGGCCGACGAGGTGCGGGCGCTGCTGGCGCCGGCCGCGGCGGCCTGAACGCGTCCGCCGGGACGTTCATCGTTCGTTTATCGCGGTCGGGCAGTCTCCTTCTCACCGGCTCGCCGGTCCGCCGCATCGGGGGTGGGCGGACCGCCGGTGGGCTGTCACACCCACGCTCTACAGTGACGGCTCGAGCGGCCCGTCCGGCCACCTTCGGGGGAGTGGCCGGACGGGTCCTTCCCGGCACGGGAACACCGCCGGGGCCACACGGGGATCTCTGCGAGGAAGGCAGCAGCATGAGCGACACCAGCAAGGACGAGCCGGTCGTCAGGCCGGACAACACCCACATCACGGACGCGTCCGCCGGTTCGACGGTGACGCCGCTCAACACCCACATCACGGACGCCTCCGCCGGTTCGACGGTGACGCCGCTCAACACGCACATCACGGACGCCTCCGCGGGCTCCACGGTGACGCCGCTCAACACGCACGCCACGCACGCCACGGGCGCGGAGGACGACGGCACGGTCACCCCGGACAACACCCACATCACGTCCGAGCCGAACTGAACCTTCCTCACGAGGGGGAACGGCCGCGGCGGCGCGGAGGGGAGCCGCCGCGGCCGTGGCATGTCCCGCGCGGTGCGCGGTCCCTCGCGCCCGGTGAGCGCGCAAGGCCGCGCCGCCGGGCAGTAGGTGACGGAGTGTCAGGAATCCGCCGGACAATCGGTGACGGTTCGTCAGGAATCCGCCGGGGCGGCCGGGTCGAGGTTGCAGTGGGCGACCGCGCCGGCCCGCTCCTCCTGGGAGCCGAGGTCCACCCGGGTCCGCACCGTCTTGTGCGCGGACACGTCGACCCGCTCCGCCCGGGAGACGATCGCGTCGCCGCCGGCGTCCTGGAAGGTGACGGTGACGACGAAACGGCCGTCGCTGTCATTGGGGTTGGTGACGTCGACGGTGGCGTACGGCCGCCGCTCCGTCGCGCAGCTCACCAGCTCCGCCGTGGCGTCCTGTTGGGCGGGTTCGGTGGAGTCGTAGTCGGTGTCCCCGCCGCTGCCGTCGTCGTAGGAGTCGTCGTACGAGTCGTCGTAGGAGTCGTCGTACGAGTCGCGGTACGAACCCGAGCCGCCGTAGCCGTCGTTGTCGTCGTCCTTGGAGATGTCGCCGCCGGACGTCGACGAGGACGTGTCGTGGTCCTGGTGCGAGCTGCTGCACCCGCCGCCACCGCCTCCGCCGCCGGAGTGGTGGCCGTGCCGTCCGGTCGAGAAACCGGTCAGGGTGAGGACCACCAGTGTCGAAACGGCCGTGAACCTGAGTACGCGCCCCCGTGACTGCATGCCGCCACTCTAGATCACCACTGTCGCGATCATGTCACCGAATGGCGGCCGGCGCGGAGCAGGCGTAGCGTCTGGAGTGAGCGCAGTGACCGCTGTGACGGCGGTGACCGCGCGCCCGGGACGACGGCCGCCGTCCGCAGCCCTTCCGTGACACTCGGTACGACGGCCGTCACCGGTTCCGCCCCGACGGGCCGGCCGGCCCCGGGCGCCGGTCACGCGGAGCGCGACTCCGTGCCCTTCTCCGCGTCCAGCGCGTACACGCACCGGTCCTTGCTGCACGCGTACACCACGCCGTCCCGCACCACCGGGGAGCCGGTGATCTCGCCGCCGGTGGCGAGCTTCCAGCGCAGCCGTCCGTCGTCGGCCTTGAGGGTGTACAGCAGGTGGTCGGTGGAGCCGAAGTGGATGCGGCCCTCGGCGACGGCGGGAGCGCCGACGACGTCGCCGCCCGCCTGGAAGCGCCACTTGGGCGTGCCGGTGACCGCGTCCAGGGTGTACAGGCCCTTGCCGCTGCCGACGTGGACGTGGCCGGCGGCGACCAGGACGGGCTCGATGGAGGCGCGCGCCTCGGTGGCGATGCGCCAGCGGTCGCGGCCGTCGGCGGCGTCCAGGGCGTAGACGGTGCCCAGGTAGTCGGCGAGGTACACGCCGCCGCCGGTGACCGCCGGGCCCGGCACGAAGGCGGGCGGGCAGAGGAAGACGGCCGGCGCCTCGAAGTGCCAGCGGACCCGGCCGGTGGCGATGTCGAGGGCGAGGACGCGGGTGCCGGCCGAGACGTACACGCAGCCGTCGGACGCGTGGGTGAGGCGGACCGGGACGCCGCCGCAGGAGGCCGCGTCGCCGATCGGGTACGACCAGCGCTCCTCGCCGGTGCGGGCCTGCAGGGCGCGCAGCCGGGCGTCCTGCCAGACGTAGGCGGTGCCGTCGTGCAGGGCGGGTCCGGCCTCGGGGGTCTCGAAGTCGGTCTGGTTGCCGGTGATCTCCCACAGCTTGCGGCCGGTGGCGGCGTCCCACGCCTGCGCGCCGCCGCCGCGGGTGCCGGTGAGGACGGTGCCGTGCTCCGCCCTGAGCGAGTACACCCAGCCGTCGGTCCCCAGCCGCCACAGGTCGGTGCCCTCGCGGGCGTCCAGCGCGAACAGGGTGGGCCCGTCGGAGGCGTGGACCCGGCCGTCGGCGACCGCCATCGACCAGGCCACGTCCCGCGTCTTGAAACGGCGGCGCCCGGTGGCCACGTCCAGGGCGTGCACCTCGAAGGAGGTGACGTAGACCAGGTCGTCGGCGACGACCGGGGTGCCCCACACGTCGTTCGACATGCGGAAGCGCCAGGGCCGCCAGGTGGCCGGGGGCTCCTGCGGCAGGGGCGGCTGCGCGGTGGGCGCGGTGGGCGCGGTGGGCGCGGTGGGCGCGGTGGGCGCGGTGGGCGCGGGGTCCGCGCCGTTGACGCCGGGGCGGAGCGGGGACCAGGACGCGACCAGGACCGCCTCCGGCGGGGCGGCCGCGGCGGCGGCCGCGCGCACGTCGGCGACGCGCGGGCCGGGCCCGATGGGCACCTTGGCACCGGCCAGGCGGACCGGGCCGGTGTCGGGGGCCGCGGGCCCGGGCGGGGCCGGCACGGCGGCCACCGAGGGCACGGCGGGACGGGCGGGGACGGCCGGGTCGTGGGCCGGCGGGGGCGGCACGGACGGCACCGGGGGCGCGGCGGGGAACGCGGCCCCGCCGCCGCTGTGGCCGGGGCCGGGCGGGGCGGCGGCGGGGGACGTCTTGGCCGGCGGGCGGCCGCCGCGGCGCGCCTCGATGAGGCTCACCGCCTTCTCCGGCAGCCACGCCGAGGCCGTACCGCTGTCGTCGGAGCCGGAGCCGAACAGGTGCGGGGCGAGCTGGGCCTGCAGGTCGGCCGGGGTGGGGCGGGCCGCGGGGTCCATCTGCATGCAGGACTCGATGAGCGGGCGCAGCTCGTCCGGCAGGCCCTCCAGGTCGGGGCCCTCGCGCAGCAGCATGAACACCGTCTCGACCGGGTTGGCGCCGTGGAAGGGCGGGTGGCCGGTGGCGGCGAAGACCAGGGTGGAGCCGAGCGAGAACACGTCGCTGGCGCCGGTCACGCTGCGGGAGTCCTTGGCCTGCTCGGGCGACATGTAGGCGGGCGTACCGACGGCGACGTTCGTCATCGTCAGCCGGGTGTTCGACACCCCGGAGGCGATGCCGAAGTCGATCACCCGGGGCCCGTCCTCGACGACGAGGACGTTGGACGGCTTCAGGTCCCGGTGGACGAGGCCGGCCCCGTGGATGGACTGCAGGGCCTCGGCGACGCCGGCCGCGAGCCAGCGCACCGCCTGCACCGGCAGGGGCCCGCACTCGTTCACTATCTCCTCGAGGGAGGGCGCGGGCACGTAGGCGGTGGCCAGCCACGGCACGGCGGCCCGCGGGTCGGCGTCCACGACCGCCGCGGTGTAGAAGCCGGAGACGGCGCGGGCCGCCTCCACCTCCCGCGTGAAGCGGACCCGGAACAGCTGGTCCTCGGCGAGCTCCGCGCGCACGGTCTTGATCGCCACGCGCCGGCCGGACGCCGAACGTGCCAGATAGACCAGCCCCATGCCGCCGGCCCCGAGCCGCCCCAGGACCTCGAACGGCCCGATCCGCCGCGGATCGTGCTGCGTCAGCTGATCCACCACTTGCCTGCCACCTCCCCGTACGAGCCGCGTCACCCACATGTGTAAGCGACCCCGTGCAGCGTCTCACCACGGCATCACCGTGGCGGCACGCACCCCGATTCTTCCTGGCCCGGGCACTGGTTGCGAACCAGGCGACGAATGGGATGTCTCGCTGTAAACCCCGCCGAAACCGCCGGTGGGCGGCCCCGCGGGCGGCCTGCGGGCGGCCGGAATCAGCGTTGCAGCAGCCCGAACCACGCCCCCTGGTCGTCGGAGACGACGGCCACGGTGCCGTACGACGCCTCGAACGGCGCGACGCGCACCCGGCCACCGAGCCGGGTGACGCCGGCGAGGGCCGCCGCCACGTCGGCGACCCGGAAGTGGACGAGGAAGTGCGGCGGCATCTCGGCGGGGAAGACCTCGGTGAGCGCGGCCCGGCCGAAGTCGGGTTCGGCACCCGGGCCGAACAGGGCGTCGTGGAACAGGCCGGCGTAGAAGGCGTTGGCGGCCTCGGTGTCCCGCGCGTACAGCTCGGCCCAGCCGAACGTGCCCGGCCGGTGGCGGCGGCCGAAGCCGGGGTGGGTGCCGGGCTGCCACAGGCCGAAGACGGCACCCTCGGGGTCGGCGGCGAGGGCGGCGGTACCGAGGGCGGCGGCGCCGGGGGCGCCGACCGGCGTCGCGGGGGCGACGGTCTGCCCGCCGGCCGCCCGGATGCGGCCCAGCAGCGCCTCGGCGTCCGGGGTGGCGAAGTACACCGTCCAGACGGTGGGCAGGCGGCCGTCCGCCTTGTGCGTGAGGGCGGCCACGGGGGCGCCGTCCAGGTACGCCAGGACCGGGCCGCCCGTTCCGAGCGCCGGCGTCTCCCCGGGCGTCTGCCCGGGCGTCTCCCCGGGGGGCTGCCCCGGCGTCTCCCCAGGTGTCCGCCCTTCGTCCCCGGGGCTCCCCGCGGGTCTCTCCCCAGGTCCTTCCCCGGGTCCCTTCCCGGGCCGGTCCAAGAAGGACCACCCGAAGAGTCCTGCATAGAACCGCCTGCCCGCCGCCACGTCGGGGAGCTGCGCGTCCACCCAGCACGGGACGCCCTCCGGGTAGGCGCCCTCCGTATCCGCGGATGCCCTGTTTTCGGCCATGTCGTCAAAGTAACCAGGTCTCACGCAACCCGCAGACCAGCGGCGGCGCGCCACCGACCCTCTCTTTCCGGCCACCACCCCATTTGCAGTCGGCCGAATCGCGATCCGATCACCCCTCGGTAAGCTGACGGCATGACAGGACAAGTGCGTACCGTCGACGGCCGAGTGGCCGGCCGACGTGGGCAGGCGACCCGGCAGAAGCTGCTCGACTGCCTCAGCGAGATGCTCAGCTCCTCCCCCTACCGGGACGTCAAGGTCATCGATGTCGCCCGGAAGGCCGGAACGTCGCCCGCGACGTTCTACCAGTACTTCCCGGACGTCGAAGGGGCCGTCCTGGAGATCGCCGAGCACATGGCCGCCGAGGGCGCCGAGTTGGCCGAGCTGCTGGAGGGCCGCAGCTGGGCGGGGCGCTCCGGCTGGCAGACGGCGCAGGACCTGGTCGACGGCTTCCTGGACTTCTGGCGCAGGCACGACGCGATCCTGCGCGTGGTCGACCTGGGGGCCGCCGAGGGCGACAAGCGCTTCAACAAGATCCGCATAAAGATCCTGAACGCGGTGACCGGCTCCCTGACGGAGGCGATCTCCCAGCTTCAGGCCAAGGGACGCGTGGACAAGGACGTCAACCCGGCGGCGATCGCCGGCGCACTCGTCACCATGCTCACCTCGGTCGCCTCACACCAGAAGGCGTTCACGGCCTGGGGCGTCAAGAAGGACCAACTCAAGCCGAACATCGCCCTGTTGGTGCACCTGGGCGTCACCGGCCGGAAGCCTACGAAGTAGTCCTCGCGGTCCTCGCGGTCCTCGCGGTCCTCGCGGTCCTCGCGGTCCTCGCGGTTCTCCGGCCCCTTCCCGGAGACCTTTTCCTCTCTTGTCCTGTCCCTCCCCTCCGTCCCGTCACTCCGGGTCTTTCCCGACCCACGTCCTGTCTCGCAGGCGGTGGTCCACCCGCGTGGACCACCGCCTGCCGCCTTTACGGCCACGGCCACGGATGCCCCGGCGAACGACCACCAGCGAACGACGACCGACAATCGAGCCATGCCGACGGATCTGCACGAACTGCTGCGCTCCCTGCGGGTGTGGGACCCCGAGGTCACCCGCCTCGCACCCTTCGACCCGGCCACCGCGCCCGCCGAACCGCTGCCCCTGTTCGCGGAGTGGTTCGCCGCGGCCGTGGCGGCCGGGCAGCCGGAGCCGCACACCGTGTCCCTGGCCACCGCCGACGCGGACGGCCTGCCGGACGTGCGGATCGTGATGCTGCACGGCGCCGACGCGCACGGCTGGTCCTTCGCCACGCACCGCACCAGCCGCAAGGGCCGCCACCTCGCCGCCCGCCCGTACGCCGCCCTCGCCTTCTACTGGCCGGTGCTGGGCCGCCAGGTCCGGCTGCGCGGCCCGGTCGTCCAGGCCCCGTCACAGGAGTCCCAGGCCGACCTGCACGCCCGTTCCACCGGCGCCCTCGCCGCCGCCCTCACCGGCCGTCAGAGCGAGGACCTCGCCCGTCTCGACGACCTCGTCCGGGCCTCCGAGCGGGCCTGGGAGCAGGCCCGCCGCGACCCGGACGCGCCCGTCCCGACCTGGACCCTGTACCACCTGCGGCCCGAGGAGGTGGAGTTCTTCCAGGGGGAGCCGCAGCGGCGGCACGTGCGGCTGGTGTACCGGCGGACCGGGGAGGCGGGCCGGGAGTGGGAGAAGGGACTGCTGTGGCCGTGACGCGCCGGCGCGCGGACACCGGGCGGTGCGGCTCTCGGGCGGCGCGGGTCCCCGCACTCCGGGCGGCGCGGCGACCCGCACCCCGAGGTCACCGGAACTCGTACACCGCGAAGTCGTCCACGGGCCGGTAGCCGATCCGCTGGTACAGCGCGTTGGTGGTCGGGTTGGCGAGGTCGGCGAAGAGGACGACCTCCTCGGCCCCCGCCTCCAGCGCGGCGCGGCTCACCGCGGCGGTGACGGCGCCGGCGTAACCACGGCGGCGCAGGGGCGGCGGGGTGTACACGCCCCGCACCCGGACCTGGCCGGCGGCCTTCGCGGACAGGGAGGCCATGGCGGCCGGGGTGCCGTCCGGGGTCTGCCAGAGGGTGACGTGGCCGCGCTCGATCTGCCGCCGGGCCCGGCGCACCCGCTCCTGCGCGGCCTCGGCGGTCTCCTCGGCGGTTTCCACAGCGGCCTCTGTATCGGTCTCTGTGCCGGTTTCCACTGCGGTCTCCGTGCCGGTCTCCGTGCCGGTCTCCGTGCCGGTCTCCGTGGCGCTCTTCGTGGCGCTCTCCGCGCTCGTCTCCGCGGCGAACTCCGCGCCCCACCGCGCCACCAGTTCCGCGTCGCCGGCCTGCGCGGGCCGGGCCCGTCCGGGCGGCGCGGGGCGGGGCGGGCGCAGGGCCTCCAGCCGGTACAGCCGCTGCCGCACGGTGAGCCGGGCGGCCGCCCCGGTGCGGCGCTGCCAGGCGGCGGCGAAGGCCGCGGCGGTGGCCGCCGGCGCGCCGACGCCGGGGACGGCCGCGCCCTCGTCGGCGAGCAGCCCGGCGAGCGCGTCGGCCGCCTCGGGGCCGACCGCGGTGAGGTCGAGCGGCCAGGGGGAGGTGCGCAGGGCGGTGGCGTGCACGGCGCCGTCGTCCCCGGCGTACCAGGCGACGTAGGCCCCGGCGTCCGGGTCCGTGCGGCCGCGTCCCTCCTCCAGCGCCGCGAGCTGCACGGTGTGCCGGGCCGGCCGCGACCGCAGGAAGGCGTCGGCCGCGGGCGGCAGGGCGCGCACGTCCCGGCTGAACCGCCAGCCGTGTCCCGTCGGGGCGGTCACCGGGCCCCGTCCCCGGGCTCGGCGTCGGTGGCGATCCGCGCGTGCAGGTGGGCGTCGCGGAAGGCGTCGTGGCGGCCGGCCTCGAACATCGCCCCGCGCATCGTGCCCTCGTAGCGGAAGCCGCAGCGCTCGGCGACCCGGCAGGAGGCCTCGTGGCCGACGGCGTGCCCGAGCTCCAGGCGGTGCAGGCCGAGCTCGGTGAAGGACCAGCGGGCCACGGCGCCGAGGGCGCGGGTGGCGACCCGGCGGCCCCGGGCCTCCGGGAGCACCCAGTAGCCGACGCGGGCGACCTTCAGGAAGGGGTCGATGTCGTTGACGCCGATGTGCCCGAGGACGGCCCCGCTCTCGGCGTCGGTGATCCGGAACGCGGCGGCCGTGCCCTGCGCCGCCTGCTCCGTCCGGGCGCGCAGCGAGGCGCGGGCGGTGTCGAGGTCGCTCACCCTCAGCACCGGCGTGTTCCAGCGGCGGAACTCCGGGTCGCCGTGGCCCCGCAGCCACGCCTCGGCGTCGGCGTCCGACTCCGGGTCCCAGGGCAGCAGGCACAGGCCGTCGCCGCGTATGCAGGCCAGAGAGAGAGGCTCGCGCGTGGACAGGTCGGTGGTCATTCCGTCATTCAAACACCGCCGTGCGGCACGGTGGCCCCACCCGTTTCGGCCCGTCTCCTCCCACCCGCGGTCGTGTCCCACGGCGTGGGGCAGGGGATCAAGCCCTGCGCGTTCCGGTACGAGGGCCGTGGCGACCTCCTTCGAGGCGGGCGCCCACGAAGCCTCCAGGTGAGGCGGGTTGCGTACCCGGCCGGGCGGAGCCACCGCTCCCGGCCTGCGGATTCCCCCACCTTGCTCCCCCGCACCACAGGGCGGAACGCCGTCCCGCCGCCCTCGTGCCCTGCCGCCCCGCCCTCGTGTCCTGCCGCCCCGTTCCCGTGCGCCCGCGCGGAGCGCCTCCACCACCGGGCGCGGGCCACGGCGCCCGCACCGGTCCCGGCGGCCTCGTCGCCCGGATCGCCGAGGTGACCGGCCGTCACACCCGCCGCCTTCGCCCGTCCCCATCCGCCCCG
Organism: Streptomyces echinoruber; assembly: GCF_014651135.1. Lineage (GTDB taxonomy): Bacteria > Actinomycetota > Actinomycetes > Streptomycetales > Streptomycetaceae > Streptomyces > Streptomyces echinoruber. Next base: position 13,603 of record NZ_BMWH01000025.1, on the reverse strand, counting down.
TCCGCTCCCGCCTGCTCTGCGACGCCGGGTCTCACACCGGGTCCTGCGTCGCGGCCATCCGCGGTGGTCCCGGCTCCGGGCGGCCCCGGTCCCGAGCGGCCCCGGTCCCGAGCGGCCCCGGTCCCGAGCGGCCCCGGTCCCGAGCGGCCCCGGTCCCGAGCGGCCCCGGCTTCCACGGCAGTCCCGGCCGGCTCCGGTCGCCGTCCTGTGCCGGACGCGGCCCCGCGCCTCGCGGCCCCGCTCCGGTCGCCGTCCCGTTCCGTGACCGATCCGCAATCGATTTCCGTCTTGACCGAGACCCATCAAGCGGTGACGTGGTTACGCTCGCGCTCATGGCCGACTCCCAAGGGTCCCCCGTCTCCGCACACCCCGCCGCACCCGCCACGCCCGCCGCACCCACCACACCCACCGCGCCCGCCGCCTCCGCGGACCGCCCCGTGTACGTCGTCGGCGGCGGCCCGGGCGGTCTGGCCGCCGCGTACGCGCTGCGCGCGCGGGGCGTCCGCGCCGTCGTCCTGGAGCGGTCCGACCGGATCGGCGCGTCCTGGCGCGGCCACTACGACCGGCTGCACCTGCACACCACCCGGCGCCTGTCCCACCTGCCCGGGCTGCCCATCCCGCGCCGCTTCGGCCGCTGGGTCGCCCGCGACGACCTGGTGCGCTACCTGGAGAAGTACGCCGAGCACCACGCCCTGGAGATCGTCACCGGCGTCGAGGTCTCCCGCATCGATCCGGCCCCGGACGGCACCGGCTGGCTGCTGCACGCCACCGGCGGCCGGCGGCTGACCGGCGGCGCGGTCGTCGTCGCCACCGGCCACAACCACACCCCCCGCCTGCCCGACTGGCCCGGCCGCGACACCTACCCCGGCGAGCTGCTGCACGCCTCCGCCTACCGCAACGCCCGCCCCTACGCCGGCCGCGACGTCCTCGTCGTCGGCATCGGCAACACCGGCGCCGAGATCGCCGTCGACCTCGTGGAGGGCGGGGCCTCGCGGGTGCGGCTCGCGGTGCGCACCGTCCCGCACATCGTGCGCCGCTCCACCGCCGGCTGGGCCGCCCAGTACACGGGCGTCCTGGTACGGCGCCTGCCGGTGCCCCTGGTGGACCGGCTGGCCCGGCCGCTGGCCCGGCTCTCCGTGCCCGACCTCTCGGCGCACGGCCTGCCCCGCCCGGACACCGGCCTGTACTCCCGGGTCCGGCAGGGGGCGATCCCCGTCCAGGACGTCGGCCTGATCGACGCCGTGCGCGGCGGCCGCGTCGAGATCGTGGCCGCGGTGGAACGCTTCGAGGACCGCAAGGTCGTCCTCGCCGACGGCACCCGCCTGGAACCGGACGCCGTCATCGCCGCCACCGGCTACGCCCCCGGCCTGGAACCCCTCGTCGGCCACCTCGGCGTCCTCGACCCCCGCGGCCGCCCCGTCGTCCACGGCGGCCGCAGCCCCCACAACGCGCCCGGGCTGTACTTCACCGGCTTCACCAACCCCATCAGCGGCATGCTGCGGGAACTGGCGCGCGACGCCCGGCGGATCGCCCGGGCGGTGGCGGACAGCCGGGAGCTGAACGTGTCGCGGCTCGTGGTGTGAGCCGGGCCGCGCCCGCGCCCGGCGTCACGCGGCGGCGGCCCCCTCCGTGAGCGCCGCCGGCCGCCGCCGGATCACCAGGGCCATCAGGGCCGCCGCCGCACACAGGGCGCCGGAGGCGTACCAGACGGTGTCGTAGCTGCCGAAGACGTCGCGGGCCAGACCGCCGAGGTAGGCGACGAGGGCGGCGCCGACCTGGTGGGAGGCGAGCACCCAGCCGAAGACGATGGCGCTGTCCTCGCCGTAGTGCTCGCGGCACAGGGCGAGGGTGGGCGGGACGGTGGCGACCCAGTCGAGGCCGTAGAAGACGATGAAGAAGATCATCGGCGGGTGGACGGCCGACGCCAGCAGCAGGGGCAGGAAGAGCAGCGAGACGCCGCGCAGGGCGTAGTAGACGGCGAGCAGGCGGCGCGGTTCGAAGCGGTCGGTGAACCAGCCGGAGGCCACCGTCCCGGCCACGTCGAACACCCCGATCACCGCGAGCAGGGAGGCGGCGGCGGTGACGGGCATGCCGTGGTCGTGGGCGGCGGGCACGAAGTGGGTCTGGATCAGGCCGTTGGTGGAGGCGCCGCAGATCGCGAACGTGCCGGCCAGCAACCAGAACGGGCCGGCGGAGGTCCCCCCGCCCGCGCGAGACCGGGAGCGGGGGAGCGCGGCGGAGGCCAGCACGGCCAGGCTGCGGCGGGCGGCGCCCGGGACCGGCTGCGGCTTCGGGACGAACTCCTCGGCGCCGTACGGCTTCAGGCCCACGTCGGCCGGGTGGTCGCGCAGCAGCAGCCAGACCAGCGGGACGACCGCGAGGGCGGCGAGGGCCACCGTGACGGCGGCCGGGCGCCAGCCGTGGTGCTCGACCGTCCAGGACAGGACCGGCAGGAAGATCAGCTGGCCGGAGGCGGAGGCGGCGGTGAGGATGCCGCTGACCAGGCCACGGCGCCGGACGAACCAGCGGTTGGTGACCGTCGCGGCGAACGCCAGCGCCATCGAGCCGGTGCCCAGGCCCACCAGCAGGCCCCAGCACAGCCACAGCTGCCAGGCCCGCGTCATCCACACCGTCAGGCCCGAGCCCAGCGCGATCACGGTCAGCGCGGCCGCCACCACGCGGCGGATGCCGAACCGGTCCATCAGCGCCGCCGCGAACGGCGCCGTCAGCCCGTACAGCGCCAGGTTGACGGAGACCGCCGCGCCGATCGTGCCGCGCGACCAGCCGAACTCCTGGTGCAGCGGGTCGATCAGGAGGCCCGGCAGCGACCGGAACGCGGCCGCGCCGGTGATCGTCACGAACGTGACGGCGGCGGCGAACCACGCCCAGTGCACGCGGGGACGGCGGGCGGGCCGGAGGTCTCGGGCTGCTCCTGCCCGCGCTCCTGCTGTTGCTGCGGTGTCGGTCGTCTGCGTCACGTCCCCGAGCCTGCGGCACCGGCGTGCTTTCTTCGAGTGGCCCGAAGGACAGCGTTCGCTAGGATCGGGCCATGGCCCGTCAGCCCGCCGCCCGGCCGCACCGCGTCGTCGTCCTCACCCTGGACGGCCTGCTCCCCTTTGAACTCGGCATCCCCCACCGCATCTTCGGCCGCGCCCGGGACGCGCGGGGGCGGCCCCTGTACGAGGTCGTCACGTGCTCCGTGCGCCCACCCGGCCCGGTGCGCACCGACGCCGACTTCGCCGTGCTCGTCGACCACGGCCCCGAGGTCCTGGCCACCGCCGACACGGTGGTCGTCCCGGCGTCGCACGACCTCGGTCCCGTGCACCGCACGGGCGTGCTGACCGACGAGCTGGCCGCCGCGCTGGCCCGCATCCGCCCCGGCACCCGGCTCGCCTCCATCTGCACCGGCGTGTTCGTGCTGGCCGCCGCCGGTCTCCTGGACGGCCGGCCCGCCACCACGCACTGGGCCGAGGCCGAGCGCCTGCAGCGCATGTTCCCGCGGGTCAAGGTCGACGCCAACGTCCTGTTCGTCGACGACGGGGACGTGCTGACCTCCGCGGGCGTGGCGGCCGGCATCGACCTGTGCCTGCACATGGTCCGCCGCGACCACGGGGCCGCGGTCGCCAACGAGGTGGCCCGCCGTACCGTCGTGCCGCCCCACCGCGACGGCGGGCAGGCGCAGTACATCGACCGTCCCGTGCCCGACCCGCAGCTCGCCACCACGCGCACCGCCCGCGCCTGGGCGCTGGGCCGGCTGCACGAGCCGATCCGGCTGCGCGACATGGCCGCGCAGGAGTCGATGTCGGTGCGCACCTTCACCCGGCGCTTCCGCGAGGAGGTCGGCATGAGCCCCGGCCAGTGGCTCACCCAGCAGCGGGTGGAGCGGGCACGGCACCTGCTGGAGTCCACCGACCTGTCCGTCGACCGGATCGCACGCGACGCGGGTTTCGGCACGGCCCAGTCGATGCGGCAGCACCTGCAGAACGTCCTCGGCGTCACCCCCACCGCGTATCGGCGCACCTTCCGCCGCACAGGAGGCGACGTCCGGTCCGGCGACCAAGCCACCACCGGTTTCTGGCAAGGTAGTTGACGATCCATCACTTGATAGGTCGCCAATCTGGTTCGCCTCGGCCGGTGCTGCGACCGCCGCGCGGCGGGTGCGCCCTGCCTCGCCCCACCAGCCGAGGACGGTCAGGGCCAGCGTGAGGGCCACACCGGCCAGGATCGCCACCGACGGGGTGGCGACCTCCAGCAGGGCGCCGGCGAGGGAGCCGGTGGCGGCGTAGCCGACGCCGACGGCGGCGTACATCACCGAGTAGCCGGCGGCCAGGTCACCCGGCGGCAGGGCCTCCCGCAGGGCGAGGTTGCGGGTGAGCATCACGGCGCCCTGCAGCATGCCCGCGGCCACGAGCGCCGCCGCGACGCCCGCCGCGGCCGGCACCAGGGCGACCAGCGTCACGCAGGCCGACATGGCGGCCATGAGTACCGCACCACGGGTGTGCAGCCGCCCCGGCCAGGTGCGCAGCCCGCACAGGAACGCGCCCACCCCCGATCCGGCCGACATCCCGGCCAGCAGGGGGCCGGACCAGCCGACACCGGTGCCGCGCCACTCCAGCAGGGCGGGCAGCACCAGCTCGGCCAGGGCCAGCAGGGACAGGCTCGCCGCCCCCGTCACGTACACCGGCCAGGCGCCGGCCAGCAGGCGCGGCACCGAGGTGCCGCCGCGGTCGCCGTCCGGCCGGTCCCAGCCGGCGGGCAGCAGCCACAGACCGGCGGCCGACGCCGCCATCAGCGCGGCCGCCAGCAGCAGGGGCGCGCCGGGAGCGAGACCGAGTGCCAGGCCAGTGACGGCGGCCGGCGCGACGGCCCATATCGCGGAGGTGAGCACCGACTCGGTGGACAGGGCCTGCGCCGTGGCACGCCGCGGGACCAGGCTGGTCAGCAGGGCGCGCAACCCGCCGGGTACGGCGGAGGGGGCCGCCCCGGCGAGGAAGGCGCACGCGGCCAGGACCACCGGGTGGGCGCCGGGCAGCGCGCCCAGGCCCGTGAAACCGGCGGCTCCGGCCGCGAGGCCCGCGGCCATCCGGGGACGGGCCCGGTCCGGGCGCAGCCGCACGCCCAGCACCGGGGCGCCGGCGATCTCACCGATCACGTAGGCGGCGGCGAGGACCGCGGCCAGGGAGTAACCACCGGGGCGCTCCCGGACCAGGAACACCAGGGCCAGCGGGGCCGCGGCCACCGGCGCACGGGCGCCGACGGCCACGAAGCACCAGGTCAGCACCTGCTTGGTGGCGACATCGCGGTAGGTCATGCGTCGACCGTAGAGGCCGGCGCCGACATCGCGGCGACGGATGTCCCGAACCTGTGGAAAACCCGGGGCGGTTCCTCCCGCACATTGTCCACAGCCTGTGGAGGAAGCGGCCGTTGCGCGCGCCGCCGGCCGGGTTCCCGGGTGGCGGCGTCGGGACCCCCGGCCGGCGGCGCGTCACGACTCACACTCGCCGAGGGCTCCCCGTCAGCGGGCCCTCGCCGTCCCCTCGCGGCGAATCGCTGCCCACAAGAGTGATCAAACGGACACGGGGCGTCAACACCGGATCGGACTTTTGTTACTTACACCCCCTTCCAGGCGGGTGCATGCAGGGGCACACCCCGGCGCACGGCCGGCCATCGGACGTCGCGGACGGCCATCGGATCTCACGGACGGCCGACCGGACCGCGCGGACAACGCCGGACCGCGCGAACGGCCGCCAGACCGCCGGGCCGTTAGACCGCCTCGTACGCGAAGCCCTGGAAGGCGGCCACGCCGCCCCCGCAGGCCGTCGAGGCGGCGTTCGGGGAGGAGGTGCAGCGGTCCAGTTCGCACCAGATGCTCTTGCCGGTGTCCTCGCGGCTCCAGCCCCACCGGTCGGCGAGCCCGTCGACGAGGGCCAGGCCCCGCCCGCCGGTGGCGTCGCCGTCCACGCAGCGGGGCACCGGGGCGCGGCTGCTGGCGTCGGCCACCTCGATGCGCACGGTGGCCTCGCCGGTCGTCGCGAGCGGCAGCGACAGCCGCAGCACGGCCGGGTGGCCGGTGTGCACGACGGCGTTGGTGACGAGTTCGGAGACGAGCAGGATCAGCGTCTCGGCCAGCGGCTCATCGGCTCCTATCCCCGATCCGGCGAGCCGCGTGCGGGCCCACCTCCGGGCTCGCCCCACCTCTGCGGGGTCGGGCCGGATCTCCAGCTGCACTTGAAGCACCTGCACCGCTCACACCATCCGAACCGGCGGACACACAGCCTCGCGCCACACGAGGGCCACGATCGTAGCCATTTCCTGCCTGGCCGGAACAACGGCCAACGCACGGGTCACGGAACGTGAATCCCTTGCGGCACAGCATGGTTGACGCACCGTCACCACAACAAGCGCTTCGGGCATATTCCCGCGCGAAGGAGTACCTGTGCGGCATACTGTGCGACGCTCGTGGCAGGGAGTCGAACAGGACGGCCCCCGTCGGCCGTCCGACCCCGCGAGCAGCGGCGCGCACCGCCGGTTCCGACGTCGCGGCGGGCGCGGCGCTGGGACGGCTCATGCTCGGAACCACTCGCATCGCCCCCAAGGTACCGGAGTGAACCGCCGACTCCGTGCTGTGACGGGTCGCCACAAGGACACAACCCGGTATCGCGACGCTCCGTAACCACGGAATGCCACGTTCCGCGACATTCGGGCGCGCGTGCCGGACGACGCCGCAGGCCCGCGGCCCATCGGGGCGCCGATGCCGGCGACCGGCGCGCGAGAAGTCCCTTACTGTCGGTGCCGGTTCGGCCACGCCGCGCCCGGCGGCGACGGGAACGCCCGCCCGGCGGCGCGCCCCGGCACGGGCACGCCCCGGCACCCGCGCACGCCCGGCCGACCGCGGACGGCGCCCGTCCGGCCGCGGGCACGTCCCCGGCACGAGCGCACGCGGGTGCCGGGCCGTGGCCTGGAAACGTGTCACAGTGACACGGGCGCGCGGGTGCCGGGGACACGGGTCACTCGGGCACCGTGAAGTAGCGGGCGAACGCCGGCAGGACCTCCGCCTCGCCGACCTCGCCGTCCCCGTCGGCGTCGAGCGCGGCCGCCGCGGCGCGGGCCGTGTCCTCGGGCACGCCGAGCACGCGCAGGGCGCGCGCGAGGTCGGCGACGGCGATGCGGCCGTCCCCGTCGGGGTCCGCGACGGCCAGGGCGGCGTGCACGAAGGGGCGGGCGATCTCGGCGAACCGGTCGGGGTTGTCGCGCAGCCGCTTGACCGCGCCGCCCACGAACTCCTCGCGGGTGACGCGCTGGTCGCCGTCCCGGTCCGCCATCCCCGCCATGCCCTGCCAGAACGCCTCCGCGCCGGCGTACAGCGCCTGGCCCTTGTCGGAGCGGGCCGCCGTGCCGAACTCCGCGAGCAGGGACTTGGCCGCCGCGCTGAAGTCCTCCCGGTCGATCCAGCCGTTGCCGTCCTGGTCGAAGGAGGCGAACCGGGCGGCGATCCCGCGCTCGTACTCGCTGCTGACCATCTCTCTGGCCGCCTTACCTCGTGTCGGGGGTGGTTCGGGGTGGTTCGGGGGTGGTTCGGGGGTGGTTCCGGCAGGGAGCGTACGTCGGCGGCGGCCGCGAGGCAGCGGGAAGGCGCCGGTTGTGCCGCGACCGCGGGCATTCCGGTACACCGGCGTTGCAGTGCGCCGGGGTGGACGAGGGCGGCCCTACGCCGTCATCGGCTCCGCGTCGTCCGCCACGGCCGACGGCAGGTCCGCGTACACGTCGAACAGGCGCCGCACGCCGAGCGCGCCCAGCACCCGGTTGACGTGCGAGCCGTCGACGACTCCCCCGGCGGGCAGCACGATCCGCAGCCGGCCCCGGCAGGAGCGGATCAGGCGGCGGGCGGCGACGAGCACGCCGACGCCGCTGGAGTCGCAGAAGAAGACCCCGGACAGGTCCAGGACGAGCCGGTGGCGCCCCTCGGCCACCACGTCGTGGATGCGCTGGCGCAAGACCGGCGAGGTCACGAGATCGAGCTCGCCCGCCACCCGGAGAACGGCCCAGCCGCCCTGTTCGCCCTCGGTCACTTGGAACGCCACGGGTCCGCCCCTCCCGTTCGCCGGATGCTCCGGAACCACCTGAACCGCCGGGAAACGGAAGCAGTTCCTACGTTTCTCTGGGCGGCTGCTGCCCACCGGCCGTTCCCTGAAACGGGATTCACCAAACCGCCGCCGATCGACCAGAGAATTGTTTCAGTCATATTCAATCCTTTTCGATCAAGTACGGTCGTTACGCGGGAGGATGGCCGGGGCGCGAGTGCGGGCAGTGACCGTGCGCCCCCCTACCACCTGCGGCGTCACCGGGGGCGCACATCGGCACAAGGGGGCGTGCGCCGCCGGACGTGCCGACTACATTCGAGGGCGCGGTGGACACACGCTGGACGCCGGACAGGGACCGGGAGCGACGCACGGGGCGACAGGGGGTGAGGGGCCGTATGCCGACCAGGGACGCACCGCCCCGCTGGGACCACAGGATGCAGCAACGGCTCGCCCGCGGCGAGGCCGCAGCCCTCGGCGAGCTCTACGACCGGTTCGCGTCCCTCGTGCACGGCCTGGCCCACCGCGTCCTCGGCGACGAGGACGCCGCCGACCGCGTCACCCGGGACGTCTTCGTGCACGTCTGGGAACACCCTGAGACCTACGACCCCGAACAGCAGCCGCTGCGCTCCTGGATCGCCGGCCTGACCCACCGGATCGCCGTGCAGCGGCTGCGCGCCACCGAGACCGCCGCGCTGGCCGTCACCGGCAGCGGCGGCACCGAGGAGCTGGAACGCAGGGTGCGGCGCGCCTCCGTCGCCGCCCGCGCCGACTACATCGTCCACTCCATGCCCGCCCCGCTGCGCGCCGCCCTGGAACGGGCCTACTTCCAGCGCCGCGACTACCGCCGGACCGCCGCCGACCTCGGCGTCACCGAGGACGAGGCCCGCCGCCGGCTCCGCCTGGGCCTGCAGCTCCTGGCCACCGCCCACGACACCGGCACCCCCGGGGCGCCGCCCGGGAACGGGGGTGCGGCATGACTCCGGCGGACCGCCTCGACGGGCGGGACGGGGACGGCGGCACTCCTGCGCCGGGCACGTCCCCGCAGGAGGGCGGGCATCCGCCGCCGGCGCTCGCACCGGCGCCGCCCGCCCTTGAGCACGACGTGCTGCGCTCCCTGCTGGGCGCCTGGGCGCTGGCCGCCTGTTCCCCGCAGGAGACGGCGGCCGTCGAGGAGCACCTCGGCGGCTGCGGGCCGTGCGCCCAGGAGGCGCTGCGGCTGCGCGACGCCGTCGGCCTGCTGCATCCCCCGGAGAGCCTGGACCTCGACCCGGGCCTGCGCACCCGCGTCCTGGAGAGCGCCCTGCAGCGGCGGCCGGCGCGCGTCCCGGTCCCGGAGTGGGCGGCGCCGTACGACACCGAGACCGCGCGCCTGGACGCGCTGCTGCAGGACTTCGGCGACGCCGAGTGGCATGCGCCGGTGCGGCTGCGCTGGTTCGACGCCGGCACCACCGCCGGCCTGCGCACCACCGTCGCCGGCGTCATCGCCCACCTGCTCGCGGTCGACGGGCTGGTCGGTATCGCCCTCGGGCTCGGCGACCCGCTCGCCCAGGTTCTCGGCGACGCGGCACCGGGCGTGGCGCCGCCGGCGGAGCGGACCGAGGCGTACTGGCGGGCGGCGCGCCGGCCGCCCACCCGGGCCGTGCGCGGGCCCTGGCGGGAGCAGAGCCACGCCGTCGTGCGCACGGTGTCCTTCACCGGCGGCTCCTCGGACGCCCTGCCCGTGTCCTACGGCGGCGTCGAACTCCCGCTGCGCGACGCGCTGCTGGACCGCGCCTTCGAGTGCTGGGTGCACGCCGAGGACATCGCGGACGCCGTGGACTACCCCTACGACCCGCCCGCCGGGCGCCACCTGCACCACCTGATCGACCTGGCCGCGCGGATGCTGCCCCGCGTGCTCGCGGCGCGCCGCCGGGCCGGGCTCGCCGCGCCGCCGGCCACCGCGCGGCACCTGGTGGCCGCGGGCGGGCCCGGGCGCAGCCTGCGGCTGGAGATCGAGGGCTCCGGCGGCGGCGAGTGGCTGATCCCGCTGGACTCGCCCGGCGCGGTGGGCTCCGCCGAGCACGAGGTCGCCCATGTGGCGCTGGACGGGGTGGAGTTCTGCCGGCTGGCGGCCGGCCACGTGCCGCCGGAGGAGGCGGCCGCGGGTCAGCTCGGCGACCGCGAGGCGATCCGCGACGTGCTGTACGCGACGGCGTCGCTGAGCCGGATGTGAGGCACCGGCACCACCGGCCCGGTCGGGCCGGTCGGACCGGCCGGCAGTGGCAGGCGGCAGCCCCGCCCGGGCGAGCGGGGCGGGACGGGCCTCAGGCGAACACCACCGTCCGCCGCCCGTTCAGCAGGATGCGGCGTTCCGCGTGCCACTTCACCGCCCGCGCCAACGCCTGGCACTCCACGTCGCGCCCGACGGCGACCAGCCCCTCGGGGGTGACGTCGTGCCCGACGCGCTCGACCTCCTGCTCGATGATCGGGCCCTCGTCGAGGTCGGCGGTGACGTAGTGCGCGGTGGCACCGATGAGCTTGACGCCGCGCGCGTGGGCCTGGTGGTAGGGCTTGGCGCCCTTGAAGCTCGGCAGGAAGGAGTGGTGGATGTTGATGATCCGCCCGGCGAGCTGCTTGCACAGGTCGTCGGAGAGGACCTGCATGTAGCGGGCGAGGACGACGAGTTCGACCTCCTCCTCGCGCACGATCTCCAGCAGCCGCGCCTCGGCCTCGGGCTTGGTGTCCTTCGTCACCGGGATGTGGTGGAAGGGGATGTTGTAGGAGGCCACGAGCTCGGCGAAGTCGGTGTGGTTGGACACCACGGCGGCGATCTCCACCGGCAGCGCGCCGATACGGGCCCGGAAGAGCAGGTCGTTCAGGCAGTGCCCGAACCTGCTCACCATGATCAGGACGCGCATCTTCTCGTCGGCGCGGTGGATCTGCCAGTCCATGTGGAAGGAGTCGCCGATCGCGGCGAAGCTGGCGCGCAGCTTCTCCAGGGCCACCGGCGCCTCGGCCGAGAAGTGGACCCGCATGAAGAACAGTCCCGTGTCGTGGTCGCCGAACTGCTGGCTGTCCTCGATGTTGCAGCCGGTCATGAACAGATAGCTGGACACGGCGTGCACGATGCCCTGCTTGTCGGGGCAGGAGAGGGTGAGGACGTACTGGTCGGCCTCGGCCGCGGCTCGGGTGGACTGCTCGTTCATGCACGACAGGGTCGCACATCCCGCGCAACCGGTCGGCGGCCTGTCCGTCACGCGGACCGCCCGTCACGCGGACCATCCGTCATGCGGACCGTCCGTCCCCCGCGCCCCCGCCGCGCCGCCCGGACCGCCCGTCCGTCACGTGGGCCACCCGTCCGTCACGCGGGCCACCCGTCCGTCACGCGGACCGGGTGAGGATCCGCAGCACCTCCAGCGACTTCGGCGGGGTGTCCGGGTCCTCGCCGTCGCTCACCGCCATCCGCACGTGCGCGTCGCGCGCCGCCCGCACCGCCTCCGGCCACCCCGGGTGGTCCAGGTAGGCGGCGACCGGGGCGTCCGGCCCGACCTGGTGCATGATGCGCAGCACCCGCAGCACGGCGGTGTCGACGAGCGCGGCCTCCTGCGAGTCGCGGAAGATCGTGCCGACGTACTTCTCCGCGGACCAGTGGTCCAGCCAGGTGTCCTCCACCAGCCGGTACACGGCGTCGGTGACGTCGCCGTACCCCTCCACGCCCGCGAGCCACACGTCGCGCTGGAAGACCGGGTCGGAGAGCATGTGCAGCGCGGAGCGCACATGGCTGCGCCAGCGCCACCACGGCATGTCGTTGAGTGGCATGCCGCCCATGGTGGAGGAGCGGCGGCCGCGACGGGAAGAGTTCTCCGGAGCTTGCACGGTCACCGATCGTACGATCCGTCCTTCCCGCGCCCCACCGCCCCCCGCAATTCACCTCTGCGTCACCGGCGGTTGACCTTGGGTCACGCGGAGGTTAGGGATGTGACGGAATCGTGCGTGTACATGACTGGCAGGCGACGCACCCCCACCACCGTCCTCCGCGCCTTTCTCCGGCCCACCAGGCCCGCCAGGGCCGTCAGGGCCGTCAGGGCCGTCAGGGCCGTCAGGGCCGTCAGGGCCGTCAGGGCCGTCAGAGCCGCCGCCCGGTCCGCCTCGGTGGTGGCGGCGTGTGCGTCGCTCCTCGCCGGGTGCGGGGTCGTCCCCGGTACCACGGGGGGTTCCGGGGATGACCCGATCACCGTCATGACCTGGGCCCCGGAGAACACCAGGTCGACCAACAAGCCCGGCATGCCGGCCCTCGCACGGGCCTACGTCCGCTGGATCAACCGCCACGGCGGCATCCACGGCCGCCGGCTGCGGGTGCTCACCTGCAACGAGCACAACGACAGCGTCGCCGCCGCCAAGTGCGCCCGGCGCGCGGTGAAGGAGAACGTCGTCGCCGTCGTCGGCTCCTACAGCCAGTTCGGCGACTCCTTCTTCCCGCCGCTGGAGGGCGCCGGCATCCCCTACATCGGCGGCTACGGCGCCACCGAGGACGAGTTCACCAGCGTGCTGTCCTACCCGGTCAACGGCGGCCAGCCGGTGCTGCTGGCCGGCCTCGGCAAGGAACTGGCGGGATCCTGCGGGCCGGTGTCGCTGGTACGGCCCGACAGCATCGCCGGCGACCAGCTTCCGGGGCTGCTCGACTCGGGCCTGGAGGCCGGCGGGCACCCCTTTGCGCAGGACCTGCTCGCGGCCGACGACGCCACCGAGTACTCCGCGCAGGCCGAGCAGGCGCTGCGGCAGGCCACCGCGAACCCGGGGAAGAAGGGCTGCGTGATCCCCGCGCTGGGCGACCGCACCGACACCTTCATGGACTCCTTCCGGCGCGTCCGCGAGGACTACCCGGCGGTGCGCACCGCCACCGACCTCGGCAGCGTCGACCAGACGGTGATCAACGCCTCCGGCGGCGCGTCGGGCCCCTACGAGGGCGCCTACATCACCGGCTGGTACCCGGCGTCGAGCGACCCGCGCTGGGACACCCTGAAGAAGGTGATCAGCGAGGAGGCGTTCAGTGACAACCGCATCGACCCGGCGGACGCCGGCGTGCAGACCACATGGATCGCCTACACCGTCCTCAGGACCGTCCTGGAGAGGATCGGCGACGGCGAGGTGAGCGCGGACACCGTCCGGCGCACCCTCGACGACGGCCTGAAGGTCACCACCGGCGGCCTCACCCCCACCCTCCAGTGGCGCTTCGAGGACGCGCTGTCGGCCGCCGGCTTCCCCCGCCTGGTCAACACCGACGTCACCCTCCAGGTGGTGCGGGGCGGGCAGCTCGTGGCGGCCCGCCGGGGCTTCGTCGACGTGACGCAGACGCTGCAGGACGCCGACCTGCCGTGACCGCCCGCGCCGCCCCCGTGCGCCGCCGTGCGCCGCGCCGGGAACCGTCCCGGGCGCGGCGCACGGACCGCGGTCACAACCGGGCCGCAGTCACAGCTGGGCCGCACGGACCGCGGTCACAACCGGGTCGCGGTCACAACCGGGCCGCACGGACCGCGGTCACA
>NZ_BMWH01000024.1:10818-124694 GCF_014651135.1 Streptomyces echinoruber | reverse complement strand
GGCCGCCCACCCGCGCCGGGTGGGCGGCCGGCCCCGCGGGCGACGCGTTCTCTCAGGCTCTCAGGCCACGAACTCTCAGGCTCTCAGGCCACGAACGTCCGCGGCGCCTCCCCCGCCCCGCTCCCGCCCGTCCGCACCAGCCGCGCCGCCGCCGCCAGCCGCGCCACCGCCTCGTCGGCCACCGCGCCGCCCACGGTGAACGGCAGCCGCACGAACCCCTCGAAGGCGCCGTCGACCCCGAAGCGCGGCCCGGAGGGGACGCGCACCCCGACCCGTTCCCCCGCCTCCGCCAGCCGCGACCCGGACAGGCCGCCGGTGCGCACCCACAGCGTCAGCCCGCCCCGGGGCACCTCGAACCGCCAATCGGGCAGCTCCCGGCGCAGGGCGGCGACGAGGGCGTCCCGGTTCTCCCGGGCCTGGGCGCGCCGCACGCCGACGGCCTTCTCCCAGCCGCCGGTGTGGAACAGCCAGTGCACGGCGAGCTGCTCCAGCACCGGGGTGCCCAGGTCGGCGTAGGCGCGCGCGGCGACCAGGCTGCGGATCACGTCGGGGGCGGCCCGCACCCAGCCGATGCGCATCCCGGCCCAGAACGCCTTGCTGGCGGAGCCGACGGTGATGACGGTGGACCCGGCCGGGTCGAAGCCGCACACCGGGCGCGGCATCCGCACCCCGTCGTCGAGCCACAGCTCGCTCATCGTCTCGTCGGCGACCAGCACGGTGCCCGCGGACCGGGCCGCCTCCACCAGCTGCCGCCGCTGGTCCTCGTCGGCGAGCGCGCCGGTGGGGTTGTGGAAGTCGGCGACGACGTAGGCGAGGCGGGGGGCGGCCTCGCGCAGCACCTGGCGCCAGCGGTCCAGGTCCCAGCCGGCCAGTCCCTCCGCCATCGCCACGGGCACCAGGCGGGCGCCCGCCTCCCGCATCAGCTGCAGGATGTTGGCGTACGACGGCGACTCGACGGCGATGCGCTCGCCACGGCCGGCGAAGAGGTGGCAGATGGCGTCGATGGCGCCCATCGCGCCGGTCGTGACCATGATCTGCTCGGGCATGGTGGGGATGCCCCGCGCGGTGTACCGCTCGGCGAGCATCTCGCGCAGCGCGGGCAGCCCGGCCGGGTAGTCGCCGTGGGTGTGCGCGTAGGGCGGCAGCGCCTCCAGCGCGCCCTGCACGGCGCGCGTCAGCCACGGTTCGGGCGCGGGCAGGGCCGCGCAGCCCAGGTCGATCATCGAGCCCAGCGCCTCCGGCGGCAGCGGCTCCAGGCCGCGCGCGGGCAGCGGGTTCCCGGCGGGCACGGCGGTCCAGCTCCCGGCGCCGCGCCGGGACTCCAGGAAGCCCTCGGTGCGCAGCGCCTCGTAGGCGGCGGCGACCGTGGTGCGGCTGACGGAGAGGGCGAGGGCGAGTTCCCGTTCGGCGGGCAGCCGCGCGGCCACCGGCACGCGGCCCTCCAGCACCAGCAGCCGGATGCCGTCGGCGAGCGCCCGGTAGGCGGGCGGGCGCCGGGTGCCGGGGCCCGCGGGCCGCTCCTGCTGGGAGGCGAGCAGCCGGGCGAGCTGCGCCGCCCCCACCGCCGAGGTCCACCGCGCCATGCGCACCAGTCCACCTTCCCCGAATTGGCCGTGGATGGCTTTTCTTTCCGAGCCACAGAGTGACATGCGCCAGTCCATTGCGACACAGGGGGGTACCTCTTGGCCACGAACAGCCGTCTGGTGCGGCGGTTGACCCAGCTCTACGCCGGGCTCGTGCTGTACGGCGTGAGCTCCGCGCTCCTCGTCACGGCCGGCCTCGGCCTGGAGCCCTGGGGCGTGCTGCACCAGGGCCTGTCCGAGTGGACCGGCCTGCCGATCGGGCAGGTGTCGATCGTCGTGGGCGCGGCGGTGCTGCTGCTGTGGGTCCCGCTGCGCCAGCGCCCGGGACTCGGCACGGTCTCCAACGTGGTCGTGGTGGGGCTGGCCATGGACGGCGCCCTGGCGCTGCTGCCGGACGCGCGCGGCCTGGCCGTACGGATCCCCGTGCTGCTGGCGGGTGTCGTGCTGAACGGCGCGGCCACCGGCCTGTACATCGCGGCCCGCTTCGGCCCGGGCCCGCGCGACGGGCTGATGACCGGGCTGCACCGGCGCACGGGCCGGTCGATCCGGCTGATGCGGACGGCCGTCGAGGTCGCGGTCGTGGCGACGGGCTTCGCCCTGGGCGGCACCGTGGGTGCCGGCACCGTGCTGTACGCGCTGTCCATCGGCCCGCTCGCCCAGTTCTTCCTGCGCCTGTTCGCCGTCCCGACGGCACCCGGCGGCAGCACGGTCGTTTCCACCGGGCAACCCGAACGGGTGATACTGCGACCGTGACCCCGCAGACCCGGCTGCCCTGCCACCCTTACCTCGACCACCCCGGCCCGCTCGCCTTCGCCCACCGGGGCGGGGCCGCCGACGGGCTGGAGAACACCGCCGCGCAGTTCCGGCGGGCGGTGGAGGCGGGCTACCGGTACCTGGAGACCGACGTGCACGCCACGGCGGACGGCCGGCTCGTCGCCTTCCACGACGCGACCCTGGACCGGGTGACCGACGGTTCGGGCCGGATCGCCGACCTGCCGTGGGCGCGGGTGCGGCGGGCGCGCGTGGCGGGGCGCGAGCCGATCCCCCTGTTCGAGGAGTTGCTGGAGTCCTTTCCCGAGGCCCGCTGGAACGTCGACTGCAAGGCGGAGCCGGCGCTGCGCCCGCTGCTGGAGCTGATCGAGCGGACCGGCGCCTGGGACCGGGTCTGCGTCGGCTCGTTCTCCGAGGCGCGCGTGGTGCGCGCCCAGCGGCTGGCCGGGCCGCGCCTGGCGACGTCGTTCGGCACGCGCGGGGTGCTCGGCCTGCGGCTGCGCTCCTGGGGGCTGCCCGCGGCGGTGCGCCGCTCGGCGGTCGCGGCCCAGGTGCCCGTCTCCCAGGCGGGCATACCGGTGGTGGACGCCCGGTTCGTGCGGGCCGCCCACGCGCGCGGACTGCAGGTGCACGTGTGGACCGTCAACGATCCGCGGCAGATGCACCGGCTCCTGGACCTGGGTGTGGATGGCATCATGACCGACCACATCGGCACGTTGCGCAAGGTCATGGAGGACCGGGGCGTCTGGGTCTGACGCGCCCGCCGCCCGGGCGCCTGCGCGGCACCGGGACACAGAAGGCGAGGGCACGGGTGGGCACCGACACCGTGCGCGCCGCGGCGGCCGGCGACGCGGCCGCCGCGCGACGGCGCGAGCAGCGCGGCTGGTACTTCTACGACTGGGCGTGCTCGGCCTACTCCACGAGCGTGCTCACCGTCTTCCTGGGCCCCTACCTGACCTCGGTCGCCGAGGCGGCGGCGGACCCGGACGGGTACGTGCACCCGCTGGGCCTCCCGGTGCGCGCCGGGTCGTTCTTCGCGTACTGCGTGTCGGCTTCGGTGGTGCTGGCCGTCCTCGTGCTGCCGCCGGTCGGGGCGGCCGCCGACCGCACGGGCCGCCGCAAGCCGCTGCTGGCGGCCGCGGCCTATCTGGGGTCCGGCGCCACCGCGGGCATGTTCCTGCTCGACGGCGACCGCTACCTGCTCGGCGGCCTGCTGCTGATCGTCGCCAACGCCTCCGTGGTCGTGTCGATGGCCCTGTACAACTCCTACCTGCCGCAGATCGCCGCGCCCGAGGAGCGCGACGCCGTCTCCTCGCGGGGCTGGGCCTTCGGCTACGTCGCCGCCGCGCTGGTGCTCGTCGCCGACCTGGTGCTGTTCACGCGGCACGCCGCCTTCGGCGTCTCGCAGGCCGCCGCCGTGCGCATCTGCCTGGCCTCGGCGGGCCTGTGGTGGGGCGCCTTCACGGTGGTGCCCCTGCGGCGCCTGCGCGACCGCCGGACGGCGCCCGCCGGGCCGGCCGCGCACGGCTGGCGGCAGCTGGCCGCCACACTCCGCGAGATGCGGCGCACACCGCTCACCCTGGCCTTCCTCCTCGCCTACCTGGTCTACAACGACGGCATCCAGACGGTGATCTCCCAGGCCTCCGTCTACGGCTCCGAGGAGCTGGGGCTGGGCCAGTCCACACTGATCCTCGCCGTGCTGCTGGTGCAGGTGCTGGCGGTGGGCGGCGCGCTCGGCATGGGCCGGCTGGCGCGCAGGTACGGCACCAAGCGCACCGTCCTGGGCTCGCTGGTCGCCTGGACGCTGACCCTGGCGGCCGGGTACTTCCTGCCGGCCGGCGCGCCCGCCGGGTTCTTCGTGCTGGCGGCGGCGATCGGGCTGGTTCTCGGCGGCAGCCAGGCGCTGTCCCGGTCGCTGTTCTCCCACCTGGTGCCGCCGGGGAAGGAGACCGAGTACTTCGCGGCGTACGAGATGAGCGACCGGGGCATGAGCTGGCTGGGCCCGCTGCTGTTCGGCCTGACCTACCAGATGACCGGGAGCTACCGTGACGCGATCGTGTCGCTCGTCGCCTTCTTCGCCGCCGGTTTCGCCCTGCTCGCCCGGGTACCGGTGCGGCGCGCCGTCGCCGACGCGGGGAACCCGGTCCCCGAAAGGATTTAGCACTCGGGGCGAAAGGGCGGTAGTGTACGCCTTTGGCCTGCCAGGCGTACCGTTACTGCGCGACAAAGATGCCGAAACGCTGGGTGACATCTGGTAGCAGATGTGACAAACCGGATGTCGGTGGGTACTGCACTGGTTGACAAGGCTGCGGCTACGACGGCGACGCATGGCCCGGAACGGGACTCGGGACGGGAATCTTTACCGCCGACCGGACGTTGACCGGATGACGACGACAGCGACACCTGTCCTGTGGGCGACAAGCCCGGGAGGCACGATTCATGAGTGAGCGAGCTCTTCGCGGCACGCGCCTCGTGGTGACCAGCTACGAGACGGACCGCGGCATCGACCTGGCGCCGCGCCAGGCCGTGGAGTACGCATGCGAAAAGGGGCACCGCTTCGAGATGCCCTTCTCGGTGGAGGCGGAGATCCCGCCGGAGTGGGAGTGCAGGGTCTGCGGGAGCCAGGCACTTCTCGTGGACGGCGACGCCCCTGAGGAGAAGAAGGCCAAGCCTGCGCGTACGCACTGGGACATGCTCATGGAGCGGCGTACGCGCGAGGAGCTCGAGGAGGTTCTCGAGGAGCGCCTTGCCGTCCTGCGGTCCGGCGGGATGAACCTCGCGGTTCATCCGCGCGACAGCCGCAAGTCGGCGTGAGGCCCCGCGGGGCCGGGGCGGTTTTTCAGCGCACGTGAAACACCACGGGCGCCGTACGCGAAAGCGGCGTACGGCGCCCGTGGTGCGCCTGGGGCCGATACCCGTGGTGTGCCTGGGGCGGGTGGTGACGGCGGCTGATGCGGCACGGGGTGGCTGATGCGGTACGGTGCGCCTGGGTGCCACAGCGCGCCGCGAGCGCGGCGGGCGCCGCGGCGCACCGCCGGGATCTCCCTCACCGCGTCAGCGGCGGCCGGTCCTCGTGCGGGGTGTCGCCGTGCGGTTCCTGCCGGATGACCTCGCCCTGGACGATCCTGCCGCCGGGGTGGTGGATGCGGGCCTGCTGGAAGGCGTCGGCGAAGCCGCCGGGCGCCGAGGCCCGCAGCCTGCGCTCCAGGGCACGCTCCGTGCAACCCCGCACGACCCTGCGCACCGGCGGGAGCAGCAGAAGCAGACCGGCGGCGTCCGAGAGCACGCCGGGGAGCATCAGCAGCAGCCCGGCCAGCATGAGCAGGCCGTTGCCCTCGCCCTTGCCCTCGCCGTCGTCCGCGGGGGCGCCGCCGCGCCGCAGCGCCTCGTTCAGCCGCTGGAAGGCGCGCCGTCCCGCCCGCTTGACCACCACCCCGCCGAGCAGGAACCCGGCGACCAGCAACAGCAGCACGGCCGGCCCGCCGGCCGCCCCCGCGACCACGGTCAGCAGCCAGACCTCCAGCACCAGCCAGGCCGCGAGGCCGAGCGGCAGGAACGTCCGCGGCCGCGAGCGCCGGGGCCGTGCGGTGGTGGAGGGGGAAGAGGGCGCGGCGCCAGTCGTCATGCTCCCAGTGTGCCCGGACCCGGCTCAGCGCGGCGTAAGGGGACGGCCGGCACCGGCCGTGCGGTGCGGCCGCGGGGCCGGAACTAGCGTTCCCGCGCTTGCGGGCGGGTCTGGTCGGTGCGGTGGGTGAGGCGGGCGACGCGTTCCCCGACGCCCCACGCCGTGACCCGCCACAGGGCCTCGACGAGGATGTCGCGGCTCATCTTGGAGTCGCCGAGTTCCCGCTCGACGAAGGTGATGGGCACCTCGACGACGTGGTAGCCGGCCTTGACGGCGCGGCGGGCGAGGTCGACCTGGAAGCAGTAGCCCTGGGAGGCCACCTCGTCCAGGCCGAGGCCCAGCAGGGTCTCGCGGCGGAAGGCGCGGTAGCCGCCGGTGATGTCGCGCAGCGGCAGGTCCAGGGCGAGGCGCGAGTAGAGGCTGCCGCCGCGGGAGATGAACTCGCGGGACTTCGGCCAGTTCACCACCCGCCCGCCGGGCACCCAGCGCGAGCCGAGCACCAGGTCGGCGCTCTTCAGCGCGGTCAGCAGGCGGGGCAGCTCCTCCGGCTGGTGGGAGCCGTCGGCGTCCATCTCGACCAGGACGCCGTAGTCGCGCTCCAGGCCCCAGCGGAAGCCCGCGAGGTAGGCGGCGCCCAGTCCCTCCTTGCCCTTGCGGTGCAGGACGTGGACGTGGTCGTCCTCGGCGGCCAGCTCGTCGGCGAGCTTGCCCGTGCCGTCGGGGCTGTTGTCGTCGGCCACCAGGACGTGCGCCTCGGGGACGGCGCGGCGGACCCGGCCGACGATCTTCTTGATGTTCTCGGCCTCGTTGTAGGTCGGGATGATCACCAAGGCGGTGCCGAGCGGGCCGAAACGCCTCCCCTGGGCCGGTGCCGCGAGAGTCCCGTCGCCGTCGTTCACTGCTGCCCCTTCATGTCCGTACGCAGGGGTCCACCATAGTGGCCGCGGCCTGCGGTGACGCGATGACTCGTCCGTACGGGGGTGTCGATTCCGCAAGAGCGGGGTAAGAACGCGCTCTTCGGCGTCGCCGGGCGGCGGTGGCCGCCGCGCCCGGTGCCGCGGACGGGGCCCGGCGCCCTTCGGGCCGGCTCGGGGCGCGCTGGCTGCGGGTCCCGGAAGCCGTTGTCTACTGAGTACCGCGGCCCCGTCCGGGTCGCACCCTGCCGACCGGCCGGAACGTTCCCTTGCCGCGCCGGACGCTGGGCCTGGCTCCCAGCGACGGTGCCCGGCGGGGACACCGTCCCTGACCCAGCGGCGCTGCGGCGCGTGCCCGGAGGCTCCCCGGTCGGGCCTGTCGGTGGTGGACTGCGCAGAACCTACCGGTCCCGCGCAGTCACCTGTCAACAACCTTCTGACCTGCGGTTTCGCGAGCCCGGGAGCGACCCGGGCGCGGGATTGCGCAGGTGGCGCGCCGGAGGCTGCGCGGGCCGGCCGGCCGTGCGCCGCCCCCGGAGATCACTCGCCCGGCCGTACGTACACCGTCCGCCCGCCGACCACCGTGCGCAGGCAGACCGGCAGGTCACGGCCGGGCGTGAGGTCGGGCAGGCCGGGCGTGCCGGAGCGCGGGTCGGTGGACCAGCGGGCGATGCGGTCGTCGGGGGCCTGGACGACGAGCTCACCGGTACGCCAGACGGCGTAGTCGGCGGGGGCGCCCGGCACCAGGACGCCCGCGTCGTCCCGTCCCACGGCCCGCCAGCCGCCGCGCGTGTGCGCGGTGAACCCGGCGCGCACCGAGATGCGGTGCTCGGGGGTGCGGTGGAAGGCGGCGGCGCGGATGGCGCCCCACGGGTCGAGCGGGGTGACCGGGCTGTCGGAACCGAAGGCGAGCGGCACCCCGGCCCGCAGCAGCGCCGCGAACGGGTTGAGGGTGCGGGCCCGCCGCGCGCCGAGGCGCCGCGCGTACATGCCGTCCTCGCCGCCCCACAGCGCGTCGAAGGCCGGCTGCACGGACGCGGTCAGGCCCAGGTCGGCGAGGGCGGCGATGGTGTCGGCGGTGAGCATCTCGGCGTGCTCGATCCGGTGCCGGGCGGCGCGCAGGCGGGCCGGGCCGACCTTCTCGGCGGCCGCGCGCATGCCCTCCACGACGGCCGTGACGGCGGCGTCGCCGATGGCGTGGAAGCCGGCCTGCAGCCCCGCCTCGGTGCAGGCGACGACGTGGGCGGCGACGGCGTCCGCGTCCAGATGGGCGGTGCCGGTGTGGCCGGCGTCGGCGTAGGGCTCGTGCAGGCACGCGGTGTGCGAGCCGAGGGCGCCGTCGACGAAGAGGTCCCCGGCCGCGCCCAGGGCGCCCAGCTCCCGCGCCTTGTGCACGTCCCGCTCGGCCCAGTACCCGACGACGCGCGGCCCCGGTTCCTCGGCGGCCAGCCGGAGCAGGCCGGTGAAGTCGTCCTCGGAGGAGATCTCCGGTCCGCCGCACTCGTGGAGGGTGCCGATGCCGAGGGAGGCGGCGTGGGCCAGGGCGGCGCGCTGGGCCTCGGTGCGCTGGGCGGGGCTGACGGAGGCCAGCGCGGCGGCCCGCACGGCGTGGTGGGCGTCGCCGGTCAGGGGGCCGTCCACGGGGCCGGGGACGTGGCCCGCGAGGTCGAGCAGGGCCGTGGTGACGACCGCCGAGTGGACGTCGATGCGGGAGAGGTAGAGGGGGCGGCCGCCGGTGGCCTCGTCCAGCTCGGCCCGGGTGGGCGGGCGGCCGCCGGGCCAGCGGGAGGCGTCCCAGCCGTGGCCGAGCAGGACCCGGTCGTGCGGCCGGGCGGCGGCGAACTCCCGCACCCGGGCCAGGGCGTCCTCCAGCGAGGCGGCGCCGGACAGGTCCAGGCCGGTGAGCGCCAGGCCGGTGGCGGTGGTGTGCACGTGGGCGTCGGTGAACGCCGGGGTGACCAGCGCCCCGTCGAGGTCGACCACCTCGTCGACGCCGTCCGCGAAGGCGTCGGCGGCGCCCTCGGAACCGACCCAGGCGACGTGTCCGCGTTCGACGACCATCGCGGTGGCGAACGGGTCGGCGGGGCTGTGGATCTCCCCGCGGCGCAGGAGGACGGTGTGCGGCTCGGCGGTGCGTTCACTCATGACCCACAGTTTCGCCTGCCCGGCGGCCGGGTCCGCACCCGGGTCAGATGCGCGGCGGACGCGCCTCGTACGGGGTGGACAGCACCACCGTCGTCCGGGTCGACACGCCCGCCAGCGAGCGGACGCGGGCGAGCAGCTCCTCCAGTTCGTGCGGGGTGGCCACGCGCACCTTGAGGATGTAGTTCTCGTCGCCGGCGACGCTGTGGCAGGCCTCGATCTCGGGCACGCCGGCGAGGCGGTCGGCGATGTCGTCGGGGGCACTGGGGTCGAACGGCTTCACCGAGATGAACGCGGTCAGCGGCAGCCCCACCGCCTCCGGGTCCACGACCGCGGCGTACCCGCGGATGACGCCCCGCTGCTCCAGGCGGCGCACCCGCTGGTGCACGGCCGACGTGGACAGGCCCGTGGCCTTGCCCAGGTCGGTGTAGCTCATCCGCCCGTCCTCGACGAGCAGCCGCACGATCTGTCGGTCCAGCTCCTCCATGGCGCAAGAACCTACCGGGCCGCTGATCCCCCGGACAGCTCGGCGGCCCAGGCCATGCCCGGTTCGTGACGCACCGGGAGCCGTCCCGTGCGCGGTCCGGGCGGCGCGGCGGCCGCGCGGGGCACCTGCGAGCGGCATGTGACGAACGACACACCGTTCGAACGGTCTCCGTGATGGTCCCGTGATTATCACCCGGACGGGGCGGGAAGTGCTTGCTGTGGTCGAGGCCGCAGCGCCTTCACGGCCCAGCCCACAGGGGGAGAATCCCATGCAGAGTGCCAAGCGCCCTGGTCGTTCCGTGCCCAAGCGGCAGCAGCCGGTCGTCGAGCCCGAGCCGGAGGGCGTCGAACCCGGCGCCTACGAGGACGACGCCTACGACACCTTCGAGATGTACCGGGTGATCTGCCCGGACTGCGCCCAGCCCATCGCGCTGCTGGCGGACGAGGACGTCCTGCCGGAGCACGCGCTGTGCGCCTCGCCGTGGAACCCGTTCGGCCTGACGGTCTGCCCCGGCACCGGCCGCCGGGCGTCGGAGGCCCGGCCCGCGGACGAGTCCTTCGAGCCGCAGGAGCAGGACACCGCCCTGCTGCTGACGCTGCCTCAGGGCTTCGACTGGCGGACGCAGCCGTTCTCGCACGTCGGCGGACCGGGCTCGCGCCCGATCCGCGTGCCGTCGATGCGCCGCCGCGCCGCCTGAACCACGCCGCCTGAACCGCGCCGCTCGGCCGGCGCCCGGGCGCCGGCCGGGCCGCACCGTTCCCGCACCGGCCGGGCCGCGCGGGCGATCGCCGTGCGTCGCCCGCCTCCGCGGCGGCCTCCGCACCCCGGCGTCCGCCCGCCGCGGTGCGGGACGTTCCCGCCCACGGCGCGGTCGGCGGTGCGTCAGCGGCCCTCGGGCCCGACGAGGTGGCGGGCGATGACCATCCGCTGGATCTGGTTGGTGCCCTCGACGATCTGCAGCACCTTCGCCTCGCGCAAGTAGCGCTCGACGGGGAAGTCGGTGGTGTAGCCGTAGCCGCCGAGGATCTGCACGGCGTCGGTGGTCACCCGCATCGCGGTGTCGGTGCAGTGCAGCTTGGCCATGGCCGCCTGCTGGGCGAAGGGCCGGCCGGCGTCGCGCAGCCGCGCGGCCGCGAGGTAAAGGGCGCGGCCGGCCTCGATCTGGGTGGCCATGTCGGCGAGCATGAAGCGCAGCCCCTGGAAGTCGGCTATCGGCCGCCCGAACTGGCGGCGCTCGGCGGCGTAGGCCACGGCCTCGTTGAGCGCGGCCTGGGCCAGGCCGATCGCGCACGCCGCGATGCCGAGCCGCCCGGAGTCGAGGGCGGACAGTGCGATGGTGAAGCCCTGCCCCTCCTCGCCGATGCGGTGGGTGTCGGGCACCCGGACGCCGTCGAAGTGGACCTGGGCGGTGGGCGAGCCCTTCAGGCCCATCTTCTTCTCCGGTGGCGCGGCGCTCACGCCCGCCGCGTCGCCGGGCACCAGGAAGGCGGTGATGCCGCGCGGGCCCTCGCCGCCCGTACGCGCCATGACGGTGTAGAAGTCGGCGATGCCGCCGTGCGTGATCCAGGCCTTGGTGCCGGTGATCACCCAGTCGTCGCCGTCGCGCACCGCCCGGGTGCGCAGCGAGGCCGCGTCCGAGCCGGAGGACGGCTCGGAGAGGCAGTAGGCGCCGAGCAGGCCGCCGCCGAGCATCCCGGGCAGGTGCTCGACCTGCTGCTCCTTGGTGCCGTAGGTGGCCAGGGCGTACGAGGCCAGCGTGTGCACGCTGGCGCCGAGGCCGACGGTGAGGCGGGCCGTGGCGAGCTCCTCCAGGACCTGGAGGTAGACCTCGTAGGGCTGGTCTCCGCCGCCGTACTCGGAGTCGTAGGGCAGGCCCAGCAGACCCGACTGCGACAGGAGGGTGAAGACCTCACGCGGGAAGCGGCCGGCGTCCTCCTCCTCGGCCGCCTTGGGGGCGATCTCGCGCTGCGCGATGTCGCGGACGAGCGAGATCAGGTCCCGGGCCTCTTCCGTCGGCAGCAGCCGTTCCACCGGCTGCGGGGCGCGGTCGGACATGGCGTCGCTCTCCTCCCTGTCGGGCGCATCGGCGGACGTGCGCCTGGGGTGGGGCGGCGCCGCCGGGTCTTTCGGGTGCCGTCCACTGGGCGCGTCCCCGGATCGCGGAGACCGCTGACCAGCGGCTGTGCGCAGTGAGTATGCCCGATCCGGGCACGGCCGTCACCGGTTAACGACCGCTTACTCCAAGATGTGACCTGAGCCTTTCGAAGCGGCGTGGACCACCGGCAGCGCGGCCCCCCTCACGCCTCCCGGCGGGCGGTCGGCGAGGCGGGGCGGGAGAGGTCGAGGTCGAGGTCCCCGATGGCGCGCAGGGTGGCGCCGAGGGTCCTCACCAGCAGCTCTCCCATCGTCTCGCGGGACAGCTCGGGGCGCGCGATCCAGTCGAGGGTGGCGCCCTCGACGCCGCACACCCAGGACAGCAGGCCCATGCGGGTCAGCGGCGCGACGGCGGCGGGGCCGTAGGCGCCCTCGGCGATGGTCGCCACGATCGCCTCGCGCACCCCGTCGCGCAGGGCGTGCACCTCGGTGTCGAAGCCGACGCCGCCGCTGACGATGGTGCGGTAGGCGGCCTGGTTGTCCTCGGCGTAGCGCAGGTAGCAGTCGATGGTGCGGCGCACCCGCTGCTCCGGCGGCAGCTCCCGGCCGCCCGCCGCGAGGGAGAGCAGATCGGCGACGGAGTCCTCGATGATCGCCAGGTAGTAGCCGCGCTTGGAGTGGAAGTAGTAGTAGATCAGCCCCTTGGCGACATGGGCCTGCCGGGCGATGTCGTCCATGGACAGCGCGTCGTAGGACGTGTCGGCGAACAACTTCCGCCCGATCGTGATGAGTTCGGCGCGACGCGCCAGGGAGCGCTCGGTACCGCGCGCCCGGGGACGGACGGAGCCGTCCGATGGCGTGATCTTCAATTCGACCCTGGTCTCCAACTGGCGGCGGGACAAGCGCAGTATGGCAGAACGGCGCCACCTGCTCGTTCGACGGCATTCGACGGCGTTCGACTGCCGTCGGGGAGCGCGATGCGCCGAGGAGCGGGCGGGCGCGGCGGTCGGCCGCCGCCGGGGCGGAGGGAGCCGGAGCGGGCCGAGCCCGTTCGGGCCGGAGCGGGCCGTTCGGATCGGAGCGGACCGGACCGTTCGGATCGGGCCGGACCGGGGTCAGAGCAGGCCGAGTTGGGTGACGAGCATCGCGAGGACCACGACGAGGGTCCAGCCGGCGAGATGCTCCAAGAGCGTCGGGCCGTCGCCTTCGTCGTGCGGGCCGCCGGTGCGGACGGTAGTACGGACGGCGGTGGCTGCGTGGGTGGTCATGGCGTCTCACGGAGGTCGGGTCGTACGGGCCGCCCCCCGCCGGGCTCCCCTCCCGGCCCGTCCACCATGCCACCTGCCGGGGCCGTCGCGGCAGAGAGGTTGGTCACAGGCGCGGGCCCCGGCCCGGTGCCGGGGCCCGCGCCGCGGTGCTCAGCGCACGCCCACCGCGGCGAGCGCGGCGCGCCGGCGCGCGGTGGGGTTGGCCGGGAAGTAGAGGTAGCAGACGCCGCCGCTGCCGGAGACGACCTTGCCGGAGGCGTTGTACCGCTTGGTGCGCAGCCAGATGTTCTCGAACTCCCGGCGCAGGTAGACCCGTCGCACCGCCTCGTCGCTGGGTGAGGCCGGGTCGTTGGCGATCACGTCGCCGCCGGGGGTGAAGCCGATGACGGTCATCAGGTGGCCGGAGGTGCCGTATCCGGCGCCGGTCAGTTCTCCCTTGAGGAACGACTGGGAGGTGATCGCCGGGATGCCGGCCGCGACGAGGGTCTCCAGGTCGGTGAGGGAGCCGAGCCGGGTGACCACGCCCTGCAGGCCGGGGAAGGTGGCCGCGTAGGCCGCGTTGAACGGCCAGTTGCCGCAGCCCTGGTACTGGTAGTCGTACGTGGAGCGGGCCGCGTGGCACACCTGCGGGTCGGCGTAGGACGGGTTCACCCAGGCGAGTTGCCCGGGGGTGAGGCGGCCGCCCCAGTACTCGATGATCATCTGTGAGGAGGTGGGGCTGCACCAGGCCTCGCCGCCGCCGTCGTACTCCGGGTACTGGCCGGCGTGGATCTCCTGCGAGTAGCGCGGCACCGCCAGTTCCCGGGCGAGGCCGGGGGTGGAGGCCGGGACCGTGAAGCGGTCGGGGACGTCGGAGCCCATCGCGCCGATGCGCCACACCGTGGGGGTGAGGCGGGTGCCGGGCCTGCGGTACAGGGTGAGCCGCAGCCGGTACGACGCCAGGCGCAGACCGCCGGACGGGTCGTCGAGGGCGAGGGTGTCCGTCCAGACGGTGCTCCGGCCGTCGGCCTGCCCGTCCACCGACGTCCGCCGGATGTCGCCGTCGCCGGCCGCCCAGCGGCCCATCACGTACCAGGGGGTGTCCGTGCCGTCGGAGTACGTGCCCTGCAGTTCGGCCTGGAGCCAGGTGCCGGCCGGGGTGTGGGCGTTCCAGGAGGCGACCGCCTCGGTGGCCGGCACGGCGAGCCGGTGGACGGGCGAGGTCCAGGTGGCGTACTCCCAGGCGGCGGTGGTGCCGGTGTGCGGGTCCCGGTACTCGGTGGTGCCCACCGGGGCGTCGATCATCAGGCCCGGGCGCGGGCCGGCGACGGCCCGGGTGCCGCGGCCCGTTCCGCCGCGCCAGTCGGCGTACGACGTCCAGGCCCGGTAGTCGACCGGGCGGTTCGGGGCGTGGCCGGCGGGCGGGACGCCGGGGGGCGCGGCACCGGTCCCGGTGCCCGTCGCGGTGGTGGTGGCGGTGGTCGGGGTGGTGGTCGGGGTGGCGGTCTCGGCGCGGGTCGGGGCGGCGGCGAGCGCCGGGCCCGTGCCGCCCGCCACGGCGGCGGTGACCGCGGCGGCCAGGACGGTTCGGCGGGACGGCTGCTGGGATCTGCTCATGGACGGATGACCCCCGGTCGTCGGGACAGGTCCGGTGCGCGGCTGACTGTGCGCCCACTATGACCGGACCCGGCCGGCCCCGCCAGGACCCCGGCGCGTGCCGCGCCGACCAATATTGGTCTCCACC
The DNA here is from genome assembly GCF_014651135.1 of Streptomyces echinoruber. GTDB lineage: Bacteria > Actinomycetota > Actinomycetes > Streptomycetales > Streptomycetaceae > Streptomyces > Streptomyces echinoruber. The sequence continues at coordinate 110,087 of NZ_BMWH01000024.1, read as the reverse complement.
AGTGGCACCATCTGCGGCGGCCCGCCGGGAGCGGCGGTGAACCGGGGCACCGGCACCGGGAGCCGCGACGAGCCGGGGTGCCGACGCCGACAGCCGCGACGAGCCGGGGTGCCGGAGCGGTGGGCGACCGGAGCCGCCCGCGGGAGGAGTCCAGGACCCCAGGACCCCAGGACCACAGGACCACAGAGCCCCAGGACCTCCAGGACCGGGCATGACCGAACATGGTTGAATACGAGACCGCCGTCTCCCCCTCCCCGGCTCCCTTCCCCGACTCCCCGAGCCCCCGGACCCCCACGGACCGTCACCGCGCACCATGCCCCCGCTCCCCCGCCCCCCCGCCGAGACCCTGCCCGGCCTCGCCGCCCGGCTGCGCCGCCTTCCCCCCTCCCTGGGCCCCGTCCGGCTGGTCGGTGTGGACGGGCACGCCGGGTCCGGCAAGTCCACGTTCGCCGGGCGCCTGGCGGCGGCCCTCGGCGGTGCGCCGGTGCTGCACCTGGACGACGTCGCCAGTCACGCGGAGCTCTTCGCCTGGGACCGGCGGCTGCTGACCGAGGTGATCGAGCCGCTGCGCCGCGGCGAACCCGCCCGCCACGCCCCCTACGACTGGCGGCGGCGGCGCTTCGGCCCGGTCCGGGTGCTGCCGCCCGCGCCCGTGCTCCTGCTCGAGGGCGTCGGCGCCGGCCGCCGTGTGCTGCGCCCGTATCTGGCGCACCTGCTGTGGATGGAGCTGCCCGCCGAGGAGGCGTGGGCGCGGGGACGCGCGCGGGACGGGGAGGAGCAACGGGAGTTCTGGGACGGGTGGGTCGAGGCCGAGCGCCGGCACTTCGCCGCCGACCCCTCGCGGCCGTACGCCGATCTCCTGGTGCGGCAGGCGGAGCACGGGTACGAGCTGCTGCCGGGGCCGGCGTCGCGCGCCGCACACCGTTCGGTCACCGACGGTGACGACCCGTCCGCGGTGTGCTGAGTTCGTGAAGGCCCTTGCGGCGGAACTTCGTTGAGTCCCCGGCTCCGCTTGACCGGGGGACCGTGCAGGACTTACGTTCTCAATGTGCGGTCGTCGAGGCCGCCGGTATACGCGAAGCCCCCGGTTGTTCCCCCGTGACCGGGGGCTTCGTTCTGCTTCCCGAACCCTTCTCCCGCGGTCACGGGCTGTGATCTCCTCGTCCCCGGCCGGCGGCCGTGTGCGCCCCCGTCTGCTCCCACCTCGCCGAGCGGCCCGTGCGGCACCCTTCGGCGGGGGACGGCACCGCGGGTACGATGCCCTCGGTGCGACCTCGGACGCCGCTTCGCGCACCTGTCAACTCCGGTCGGCCGAGCGGCGGTTCGACCAATGGCGGCCGGCGGGCGGCGGCCCGGCGGCGGACCCTGGGGGCACGGTCTGTGGGGGACGGGATGGACTTCGGCACGCAGGGCCTCAAGGCCCCGGCCGACCTCGCGTGGCTGCGAGGCGTGGACGCCTACACCATGGGCGCCTATCCGCAGGCGGAAGAGGAGTTCCGGGCCGCGGTGCGGATGGATCCCGGGATGGCGGACGGCTGGCTCGGGCTGCACGCGCTGCGCGTCGACACCACGACCGCGCTGCTGCGCATGTACCGGCACCGGGACCGCTTCGGCGAGCAGCGGGCCCGGCACCGCCGCGCCCTCAACTCCTGGTACTGGCTGGGCTGGTGGGTGCAGCCGGTGCTGGAGAGCCCGCGCGATCTGCTGCTCGCGCACGCCTCGCACTGGCTGGACGGCCGGCACGTGCCGGAGCTGGACCGGGCCCTGGCCGACCTGCCGCCCGTGGACACCGACCCGCAGGTGCGTTTCCTGCACGCCTGCCGCGCCTACCTGGTCAAGGACTGGGAGCAGTTGATCCGGCACACCGACCCGCTGCTCGACGACCCGATGCTCGGCATCGAGGCCGGTCTGTTCGGCGGCATGGCGCGGGTCCGCCTGGAGATGTACGGGCAGGCCGAGCCGCTGCTGTCGGCGGCGCTGATGCGCTGCCGCAGCGAGCAGCCGCAGCGCAAGGAGCTGCGGTACTGGCTGGCGCGGGCCCATGAGGGCACCGGGCGGTCGGCGGCGGCGCTGCCCCTGTACCGGGCGGTGCACCGGGTCGACCCCGCCTTCATGGACACCTCCGCCCGGCTCGCCGCGATCGCCGAGGGGGACGGCTACGACGGCGTCGACGGCGTGGACACCGCCGATCTCGCCGCGGTCGCGCTCGCCGGGGGCGGGCCGGACGGCGACGCGCCCGACGGCCTCGACGCGCTGTTCGGCGCCGAGGGCCGGGACCTGAGGCTGCCGGATGCGGCCCCGCCGCCGTCCGCCACCCTGCCCGGCGCGGGCGACCGGCCGCTGCGCCACAAGAGCGCGCCCGCGCCCGTCTCGCTGCCCGCCGGGCCCACCGACCCGGCGCTGCTGGAGGAGGCGCTCGCCGAACTGGAGCGCATGGTCGGGCTGGAGCCGGTCAAGCGCCAGGTCAAGGCGCTGTCGGCGCAGTTGAACATGGCGCGGCTGCGGGCCGGGCAGGGGCTGCCCGTACAGCCGCCCAAGCGGCACTTCGTCTTCTCCGGCCCCTCCGGCACCGGCAAGACCACCGTCGCCCGCATCCTCGGCCGCGTCTTCTACGCCCTCGGCCTGCTCGGCGGCGACCACCTCGTGGAGGCCCAGCGCGCCGACCTGGTCGGCGAGTACCTGGGGCAGACCGCCGTGAAGGCCAACGAGCTGATCGACTCCGCGCTCGGCGGCGTCCTCTTCGTCGACGAGGCGTACTCGCTGTCCAACTCCGGCTACGGCAAGGGCGACGCGTACGGCGACGAGGCGCTGCAGGTGCTGCTGAAGCGGGCCGAGGACAACCGGGACCACCTCGTCGTCATCCTCGCCGGCTACCCGGAGGGCATGGACCGGCTGCTGGCCGCCAACCCGGGGCTGTCGTCCCGGTTCACCACCCGCGTCGACTTCCCCTCCTACCGGCCCGGCGAACTCACCGAGATCGGCAAGGTGCTCGCCGCGGAGAACGGCGACCGCTGGGACGACGAGGCGCTGGAGGAGCTGCGGGCGATCGCCACGCACGTCGTCGAGCAGGGCTGGATCGACGAGCTCGGCAACGGGCGGTTCCTGCGGACGCTGTACGAGAAGAGCTGCGCCTACCGGGACCTGCGGCTGTCGGTGTATCCGGGGGCGCTGTCCCGCGACGACCTGGCGACGCTGCGGCTGCCGGACCTGATGCAGGCGTACGGGGAGGTGCTGTCGGGGCGGGGGCCGCAGGACCCGCCGGCGGCGTAGGCCCGGCGGTACGGCGGCGGCGCCCCGCCCCGGTTGCGGGTCACGCCATGGCCTGCTCCACCTGCGGTGCCTCCTGCTGCTGCGGTGCCTCCTGCTGCGGCGCCTCCCGGTGTGCCGGGTCCCGCACCTCGCCCACCAGGAGTTCCAGCACGTCCTCCAGGGCCACCAGTCCCAGCACCCGGCCGGAGGCGTCGGCCACCTGCGCCAGGTGGGTGGCGGCGCGGCGCATCACGGTGAGGGCGTCGTCGAGCGGCAGCTCGGGACGCAGGGTGATCATGGGGCGCCAGACCTGCTGCGGCACGGCGCGGTCGGAGTCCTCCAGGTCGAGGACGTCCTTGACGTGCAGGTAGCCCATGAAGGCCCCGCCCGGCGCGGCCACCGGGAAGCGGGAGTAGCCGGTGCGGGCGGTCAGTTCGACGATCTCCCCCGGGGTGACCGAGGGGCTGACCGTGACCAGCGACTCGCGTTCGAGCAGGACGTCGGTGACCGGGCGGGAGCCCAGTTCGAGGGCGTCCTCGAGGCGCTCCTGCTCCTCGGGGTCGAGGAGCCCGGCCTGGCCGGAGTCCTCCACCAGGCGGTTGAGCTGCTCGCTGGTGAAGACGGCCTCGACCTCGTCCTTGGGCTCGACGCGGAAGATCCGCAGAATGCCCTGGGCGCAGGCGCCGAGCGTCACGGTGATCGGCCCGCACAGGCGGGCGAAGGCGACGAGGCCGGGGCCGAGCCACAGCGCGGCCTTCTCCGGTGCGGCCATCGCGAGGTTCTTGGGGACCATCTCGCCGACGACGAGGTGGAAGAAGACCACGGCGACGAGGGCGATGACGTAGCCGAGCGGGTGGATCATTTCGTGCGGGAGGTGGATCCACGCGAAGAACGGCTCCAGCAGGCGCGCCACCGTCGGTTCGGCGACCGCGCCGAGGGTCAACGAGCAGACGGTGATGCCGAACTGGGCGGCGGCCATCATCTGCGGCAGCCGCTCCAGGCCGTGCAGCACCTGGCGGGCGCGGGCGGTGCCGAGCGGTTCGACCTGGCTGCGCCGCACGGACACGAGCGCGAACTCGGCGCCGACGAAGAAGCCGTTGGCGAGGACGAGCAGTGCGGCGAAGACGAGTTGCAGGACGGTCATCGGGCGGCCTCCACGACGGCGACGGCGGCGGCGTCCGCGGTCGGCGCGGTGCGCACCAGGCGGACGCGTTCGGCGCGGTAGTGGCCGACCTGGCGCACCACCAGGCGCCAGCCGGGCAGTTCGGCCCGGTCGCCGACGGCCGGGATGCGGCCGAGCAGGTCGGCGACGAGGCCGGCGACGGTCTCGTAGGGGCCCTCGGGGGCCTGCAGACCTATGCGCCGCAGGGTGTCGACGCGGCAGCCGCCGTCCACGTCCCAGGCGGGGTGGCCGTCCTCGGGCGGGGCGGGGGCGAGTTCGGGCACGGCGTGCAGGTCGTGCTCGTCGCGGACCTCGCCGACGAGTTCCTCGACGATGTCCTCCAGGGTGACCACGCCCGCGGTGCCGCCGTACTCGTCGACGACGACGGCGATGGGCTGCTCGCTGCGCAGCCGGGTGAGCAGGGGCTGCACCGGCAGCGTCTCGGGAACGAGCAGCGCGGGGCGGGCGATGCGCTCCACGGGGGTGCGCAGCCGGTCCTGGGCCGGCACCGCGAGGGCGTCCTTGAGGTGGGCCATGCCGACGATCTCGTCGATCTTGTCCCGGTAGACGGGGAAGCGGGACAGGCCGGTGGCGCGGGTCAAATTGACCACGTCCTCGGCGGTGGCCGACGACTGCAGCGCGCTGACCTTCACCCGGGGGGTCATGACGTGCTGCGCGGTCAGTTCGCCCAGCGACAGGGTGCGCACGAACAGGTCGGCGGTGTCCTGCTCCAGGGCACCGGCCTGCGCGGAGTGCCGGGCCAGGGAGACCAGCTCGCCCGGGGTGCGGGCGGAGGCCAGTTCCTCGGCGGGCTCCACGCCCAGGGACCGCACGAGCCGGTTGGCGACGGCGTTGAGCGCGGCGATCACCGGGCGGAACAGGCGGGAGAAGGCGTGCTGCGGGCCGGCGACGAAGCGGGCGACCTGCATCGGCCGGGAGACCGCCCAGTTCTTCGGGACGAGTTCGCCGATCACCATCTGCGCGGCGGAGGCCAGCAGCATGCCGGTGACGACGGCCACGCCGGAGGCGGCGTGGCCGGGCAGGCCGAGCGCGGCGAACGGGCCGCGCAGCACCTCGGCCAGCGCCGGTTCGGCGAGCATGCCGACGACGAGGGAGGTGATGGTGATGCCGAGCTGGGTTCCGGAGAGCTGGAAGGAGAGTTCCTTCACGGACTCCACGACCCGGCGGGCGCGCCGGTCGCCCTCGGCGGCGGCCTTCTCGGCCTCCGGCCGCTCGACGGTGACGAGTCCGAACTCCGCCGCTACGAAGAAGCCGTTGGCGAGGATCAGCAGGAACGCGGCTGCCAGGAGCAGCAGGGGGATGGTCATGATGCCGCCGCCTCCGCGTGGGCGCGGGTGCCGGTGCGGTCCGCGCTATGTCGGCAGGGGGCGGCGTGGGTACTGCAGGACGGTCCGTCCATCGCCGGAGGGTGTCACTCCTCGGGTAGCAGGAACCCCTGGCTCCGGGCGGAACTCAGGGGCGGAGGCGCAGCGAAGAACGCCTCCGCCCACCAGATTAATCAAGACACGCCCGTCCGGGGCAGGGTGGACGTGCCGGAGTCAGTCCTGATCCTCGTCGGGGTTGCTCCGGGTCGGCTCCGGGTCGGGCGCGCAGCGGGCGTCGACCAGGGCCCGCAGCGTGCGCGCGTCCCGGACGGCGTGCTGCCGGGCGATGCCGGGCTGGATGCCGAGCACGGGCAGGCTGGTGCCGTCGCTGAGGTCGAGGAAGACCCAGGGATCGCCCGGGCGCAGGTTCACCCGAAGGATCTCCGCCCAGTGCAGGCGCCGCCTGCCGACGATGTTGACCACGGTGACGCCCGAGTCGTCGGCGACGACCTTGGGCCGCGCCAGCAGGAGCAGCACGCCGGCCAGCAGGGCCGCGGTGAGGACGAAGCTGACCCGCTCCCCCGGGCTGAGCTGCTCCAGCAGCATCGCCACGGTCGTGATCACCACGAAGAGCGCCACCGCGGCGGTGAGCAGGACGGCCCGGGTGCGGGCCGGCCGGAAGGTGACGGGCAGGGCGGGCAGATCCGACATGAGGCGCTCCGGATCGCGGTCAGAGGCGGCAGGCGTGGATGGCGGTGGTCAGGATGGCCCGGGCGCCGATCGCGTACAGGTCGTCCATGATCCGCTGGGCGTCCTTGGTGGGCACCATGGCGCGGACGGCGACCCAGCCCTCGTTGTGCAGCGGGGAGACCGTCGGGCCCTCCAGTCCGGGCGTGATCGCCACGGCCTGCTCCAGGTGCTCGGCGCGGATGTCGTAGTCCATCATCACGTAGGTGCGGGCCACCAGGACGCCCTGCAGGCGGCGCAGGAACTGCTGCACCTTGAGCTCCTCGGCGTCGGCGCCGGTGCGGCGGACGACGACGGCCTCGGAGGTCATGATCGGCTCGCCGACGACCTCCAGGCCGGCGTTGCGCAGCGAGGTGCCGGTCTCGACGACGTCCGCGACGACCTCGGCGACGCCGAGCTGGATGGCGGTCTCGACGGCGCCGTCGAGGTGGACGACGGAGGCGTCGATGCCGTGGTCGGCGAGGTGCTTGGCGACGATGCCCTCGTAGGAGGTGGCGATCGTCCTGCCGTTGAGGTCCTCCAGGCCGCTGACGGTGCCGGGCCTGGCGGCGTAGCGGAAGGTGGAGCGGGCGAAGCCCAGGGCGAGGATCTCCTCGGCGTTGGCGCCGGAGTCGATCAGCAGGTCGCGGCCGGTGATGCCGATGTCGAGCTGCCCGGAGGCGACGTAGAGGGCGATGTCGCGGGGGCGCAGGTAGAAGAACTCGACGTCGTTCGCCGGGTCGACGATGCGCAGTTCCTTGGACTCGCGGCGCTGCCGGTAGCCGGCCTCATGCAGCATCTCCGCCGCAGGGCCGGAGAGTGAACCCTTGTTGGGGACGGCGATGCGCAGCATGAGGTCGGCTTCCTTCGCGTGGAGTGGGGTGGTTCGGGACGGGTTTCACAGGTGGGCGTAGACGTCGTCCAGGGTGATCCCGCGGGCCACCATCATCACCTGAACGTGGTACAGCAGTTGCGAGATCTCCTCGGCGGCCGCCTCCTTGCCCTCGTACTCGGCGGCCATCCATACCTCGGCGGCCTCCTCGACGACCTTCTTGCCGATGGCGTGGACGCCCTTGCCCACCAGTTCCGCGGTGCGGGAGGTGGCCGGGTCGCCGTGGGCGGCCTTGTGCTGGAGCTCGGTGAAGAGCTCCTCGAACGTCTTCTTGGACATGGTGGTCCTTACCCTACGCGGTGTGCGGCGTCCCTCACCGCCAGGGTTCGGATACCGAACGGAGCGTGGCCGCGGTCGCCACCGCCGCGGTGGCCGCCTCGTGCCCCTTGTCCTCGCGCGAGCCGGGCAGGCCGGCCCGGTCCAGGGCCTGCTCCTCGGTGTCGCAGGTCAGCACGCCGAAGCCGACGGGGACGCCGGTGTCGACGGACACCTGGGTCAGGCCCTGGGTGACGCCCTGGCAGACGTAGTCGAAGTGGGGTGTGCCGCCGCGGACGACGACCCCGAGGGCGACGATCGCGTCGTAGCCGCGCCCGGCGAGGACCTTGGCGACCACGGGCAGTTCGAAGCTGCCGGGGACGCGCAGCAGGGTGGGCTCGTCGATGCCCAGTTCGCGCAGGGCGCGCAGGGCGCCGTCGACCAGGCCGTCCATCACCTTCTCGTGCCACTGCGCCGCGACGACGGCGACGCGCAGGTCGCCGACGTTGCGGACGGTCAGTTCCGGTGCACCCTTGCCGCTCACGTGTCTCCTCGGTACTTGGTACTCGGTTCTCGAACTCGCCGCGGCGTGCCGCAGCGCCTACTGGTGGAGCGCTTACTGGTTGCCGCAGCCGGCCACCGTGGTCGTGGCCTCCAGCCAGGGCAGGTCGTGGCCCATCCGGTCGCGCTTGGTGCGCAGGTAGCGGATGTTGTGCTCGCCCGCCTGGACGGGCATGGGCTCCCGTCCGGTGACGCGGAGGCCGTGGCGCAGGAGCGCGTCGGTCTTGTCGGGGTTGTTGGTCATCAGGCGTACGCTGCGCACGCCCAGGTCGGCGAGGATGCGGGCGCCGGCGGCGTAGTCGCGGGCGTCGGCGGGCAGGCCGAGCTCCAGGTTGGCGTCGAGGGTGTCGCGGCCCCGCTCCTGGAGTTCGTAGGCGCGCAGCTTGGACATCAGGCCGATGCCGCGTCCCTCGTGGCCGCGCAGGTAGACCACCACGCCGCGGCCCTCGGCCTGGATGCGTTGCAGCGAGGCCTCCAGCTGGGGACCGCAGTCGCAGCGCGCGGAGGCGAAGACGTCGCCGGTGAGGCACTCGGAGTGGACGCGGACCAGGACGTCCTCGCCGTCGCCGAGGTCGCCGTGGACGAGGGCGACGTGCTCGACGCCGTCGGCGACGGAGCGGTAGCCGTAGGCGGTGAAGGTGCCGTGCGCGGTGGGCAGGTACACCTGGGCCTCGCGGCGGACGGCGGACTGCTCGCTGCGCCGGTGGGCGATCAGGTCCGCGATGGAGATGATCGTCAGGCCGTGCTTGCGGGCGAACGGGATCAGCTCGGGCAGGCGCAGCATACGGCCGTCCTCGCCGGCGATCTCGACGATCGCGCCGGCCGGGCGCAGCCCCGCGAGGCGGGCGAGGTCGACGGCGGCCTCGGTGTGCCCGGGGCGGGCCAGGACGCCGCCGGGCCGGGCGCGCAGCGGGAAGACGTGCCCGGGGCGCACGAAGTCCGACGGTCCGGCGGTGCCGCCGGCCAGCAGCCGCAGGGTGGTGGCCCGGTCGGCGGCGGAGATGCCGGTGGTCACGCCGTGCGCGGCACAGGCGTCGACGGAGACCGTGAACGCCGTCCGCATCGACTCGGTGTTGTCCTCGACCATCTGCGGCAGTTCCAGCCGGTCGAGTTCGTCGCCCTCCATGGGGGCGCAGATCAGGCCGCGGCACTCGCTCATCATGAAGGCGACGATCTCCTCGGTCGCCTTCTCGGCGGCGATGACGAGGTCGCCCTCGTTCTCGCGGTCCTCGTCGTCGACGACCACGACCGGGCGGCCGGCCGCGATGTCGGCGACGGCCTGCTCGACGGGGTCGAGGGTGAGGTCCTCGGTGCCGTCGGTGCCGTACAGCACGGGTGCCGTGCTCATGCCGGCGCTCCTTCCAGGACGGGCTGCGCGCTTCGGCGGGAACGCAGCCACCAGTCGCGCATGCCCCACAGGACGAGCGCGCCGTAGATGACGTAGACGAAGCCGGAGAAGGCGAAGCCGTTGGCGAAGTTGAGGGGGACGCCGACGAGGTCGACGAGCAGCCAGGCGCACCAGAACTCGACCATGCCGCGGGCCTGCGCGTACATGGCGACGACGGTGCCGACGAAGAGGTACGCGTCCGGCCACGGGTCCCAGGACAGCGCCGGGAAGGCGGTGAACAGGCCGCCGACCGCGAGGGTGCCCAGGGCGGCCGCGCCGAGCAGGGCGCCGCGCTCGCGCCAGGTGGCGAACCGTACGGCGATGTGGCCGTCCTCCGCCTGCCCCTGGCCGCGGTTCCACTGCCACCAGCCGTAGACCGCGACGGTCATGACGACGATCTGCTTGCCGGCGCTGCCGGAGAGGTGGGCGGTGGCGAAGGCGGCGAAGAGGATCAGACCGGAGACGAACTGCGCCGGCCAGGTCCAGATCGAGCGGCGCCAGCCGAGGGCGAGGGCGAGAAGGCCGATGACGTTGCCGGTCATGTCCGACCACTTGATGTGCTGGCCGAGGAGGGTGAACGCCTCGGAGTTGAGCCAGTTCACTTGGTCTCCTCCCGGGCGCCCAGCAGCCGCTCGACGTACTTGGCGACGACGTCCACCTCGAGGTTGACCGCCTCGCCGGGCTGCTTCAGACCCAGGGTGGTCAGGGCGAGGGTGGTGGGGATGAGGCTGACGGTGAAGAAGTCGGGGCCGGCGTCGACCACGGTGAGGCTGATGCCGTCGACGGTGATGGAACCCTTCTCCACGACGTAGCGGGCCAGGTCGGCGGGGAGGGAGATCTTCACGATCTCCCAGTGCTCGGAGGGTTTGCGCTCCAGGATCTCGCCGGTGCCGTCGACGTGGCCCTGCACGATGTGGCCGCCGAGGCGGGCGCCTACGGCGGTGGGCCGCTCCAGGTTGACGCGGGAGCCGACGGTGAGGGCGCCCAGGCTGGAGCGGTGGAGCGTCTCGGCCATGACGTCGGCGGTGAACTCGTCGCCCGCGCACTCGACGACGGTGAGGCAGACGCCGTTGACGGCGATGGAGTCGCCGTGCTTCGCGCCTTCGGTGACGACGGGCCCGCGGAGCCGGAAGCGGGAGGCGTCGCCCAGGTGCTCGACGCCGGTGACCTCGCCCAGCTCTTCGACGATTCCGGTGAACACTTCCCGGGTCCTCCTGCCTCTGGGGCACGGACTCCGGGGCTGCCGACGACGGCAGACTGTACGAGCTGCGGCACCGGGGGCGACGCCGGACGGGACCCGTCCGCGAAGGACGGGACCGGACGACGGCGGCGCACACGCGTGCCCGCTCGCCGCGCACTGCCTCCCATCCGGACTTTCACCGTCGGTCCAGGAATTCCACCTGGTCAACCGACCGCTGGAGGCGGCCGGGTCGCGGACTTTCACCGCCGGTTCGGACTTTCACCGACCCCGGAGTGCGCTGCTTTCAGGTACAGGGCCAGTGTGCCATGCCCGGTCGGCGTCCAGGCGGGCGAGTGCTGTGGAGTGGCTCACACACCGCGTCACCGCGCGTGACCCTCCCGGTCAACCGCCGCCGCCCGTTTCGGACTTGACCACGCGACGCCCCCTTGACCCCGTGGTCTAGTCCACCTAGGGTCGGCCGCGTACGGTGGGACCCCGGACCGGTCCGGCGGCGGTGACGACGGCCCTTGCCCGCCGCCGGACCGCCCACCACCGGCCCCCGCCACCCACCACCAGACCGCCCGCCGCCGGCCCGCGCCGACGTGCGGCACGTCACTCCCCCGCGCTGTCACGGATCGCGGGAGCCGCTCCGTCGTCCTACCGTGAACGGCGTTCTCCCCGGAGCGCCGGTGCGGCGAAGGGACGCGAGCAGCATGACCACGATCCTGGTGACCGGCGGAACCGGAACCCTCGGCCGGCCTGTCGTCCGGCGGCTGCGCGGCGAGGGCCACGAGGTGCGGGTGCTCAGCCGGCACACCCCTCCGTACGCTGTCGACCTGCGCCGGGGCGGCGGCGCGCCGGCCGCGGCCGTCGAGGGCGTGGAGACCGTCGTCCACTGCGCGACCACGGTCCGCGGCGGGGACGAGGCGGCGGCGGCCCACCTGATCGCGGCGGCGCGGCGGGCCGGCGTGGCCCACCTGGTCCACATCTCGATCGTCGGCGTCGACCGGGTGCCGCTCGGCTACTACCGCACGAAGCTCGCCGTGGAACGCCTGGTCGAGGAGTCGGGCCTGGGCTGGACCGTGCTGCGCGCGACACAGTTCCACGACCTGCCGGCCCTGCTCTTCGGCGCGCTGTCCAGGCCGCCGGTCCTGCTGCTCCCGGCCGAAGTGCCCGACCAGCCCGTCGAGGTGACCGAGGTCGCCGACCGCCTGGCCGAGCCGGCCCTCGGCTCCCCCGCCGGCCGCGTTCCCGACCTGGGCGGGCCCGAGGTGCGCACGCTGGAGTCACTGGCCCGCGCCTACCTCGCCGCGACGGGCCGGCGCCGGGCGCTGTGGCCCGTACGCCTGCCCGGGCGCTGTGGCCCGTACGCCTGCCCGGGCGCACCTACCGCGCCTACCGCGCCGGGGGCCATCTGACGCCGGAACGGGCCGTGGGCAAGGGGACGTTCGAGGAGTATCCGGAGCGGCGGTTCGGGGGGCGGGCGCGGGACTGAGGGAGCGGCCCGAGGAACCGGTGCGGGTGGCCGGCACCGAGGAGGCGGAGGGAGCGGCCCCGAGAGGCCGGGGGCGGGTGGCCGGGGCGGTCACCCGGCCGTCCGCACCGCGGACGCACCGGGCCGGCGGCGCCTAACGCTCCCGCCGCCCGAACAGCTCGTCCTGGGCGCGGTCGCGGGCGGTCAGGAGGGCGCCGCGCAGGACCGCGGCGCCGCCGAGGGCACTGGCCCGCACCTCGGTGGGCAGCGGCGTCATCCGCCCGATCCGCTCGGCGACCCGCGCGGCCAGCGTCCAGCCGCCCGCCCGTCCCACCTCGCCGCCGAGCACGACGCATCCCGGGTCGAGCAGGGCCACCGCCGAGGCGACGCCGAGCGCGACGCGGTCGGCGAGGGCGTCGAGGAAGCGCCCGGCGGCCCCGGCGGCCCCGTCGTCCGCAGCAGTCCCGTCGCGCCGGGCCGGGCCGGCCGGGCCGGCGCCGGTCACCGTCCGCACCGCGTACCGGACGAGCTGCTCCGCCCCGAGGGTCGTGTCCCGGCCCGCCACCCCGCACGCGGCCGCCAGGTCGCGCACCGCCGCCGCCCCCACGAGGGAGTGGAAGCCGCCCGCGCAGTCCGTCGCCGACGGCAGGCCGCCGGTCCCGGGGACCGGCAGGAAGCCGATCTCGCCGGTGCCGCCGGAGGCGCCGCGGCGCAGGGCGCCGTCGAGGACGACGGCGGCGCCGGTGCCCTGGCCGAGCCAGAGCAGGACGAAGGTGTCGCGGCCGCGGGCGGCGCCCTCGCGCTGTTCGGCGACGGCGGCGAGGTTGGTCTCGTTCTCGACGCTGACGCGGGTGTGGGGCAGCCGCTCCTGCAGGGCGTCGACCAGGCGGCGGTGCCAGGCGGGCAGGCCGGTGGTGGGGCGCAGTTCGCCGGTGGCGGGGTCGATCAGGCCGGGGGCGCCGATGCCCACGGTGTGCAGGCGTTCCACCCCGGCCTCTTTCACGGCCCGCTCGACCAGCGCGACCGCCTGTTCCACCGCCGGCCCGGTGCCCGCCTCGCCGCCGATCGGCGCGGACGCCTCGACGAGCACCCCGCCGAGCAGGTCGGAGACGACCACGGAGACGCTCTCGGTGCGCACGTCGAGGGCGGCCAGGTGGGCGCGGTCGGCGACGATGCCGTACAGCCGCGCGTTGGGGCCGCGGCGCTGCGCGCCGGCCTCCCCCACGACCGCGATCAGGCCGGCGGCCGTGAGGCGTTCCACGAGGTCGGCGACGGTGGGCCGGGACAGGCCGGTGAGCTGTTTCAGCTGACCGGCCGTCAGCGGGCCCTGGCGCTGCAGCAGTCGCAGGGCGAGCCGGTCGTTGATGGCCCGGGCGGTGCTCGGGGATGCGGGCATGCCGGGATCCTCCCAGACGGCCGGGCCGCCCGGCGCGCGGCCGGTGACCGTGCGCGGGTGGGGGACAGCTATGGCCGACCTATCTATCAGGCAGGCTTCCTGATAGTTTACGTCGGCACGGCGCGGGGACGCGACGAGGACGGCGACGGGACGGGGAGGAACCGCAGGAATGAGCGATACGCCCGACCAGGCCCGGGACTTGCGCGAGGTGCGCCGCGGCCGGTACGCCGTGGCGGCCGTGTTCGCCGTGCACGGGGCCGTGACCGGTTCGTTCGCGACCCGGGTGCCGTGGATCCAGGAGCACGCCTCGGTCGGTCCGGGCCAACTGGGCTTCGCGCTCGGCTTCACGGCGCTGGGCGCCTCCTGCGCGATGCCGGCGGCCGGCGCGATCAGCCACCGCTTCGGCAGCCGTACGGCGCTGAGCGGCCTGATGGCGCTGTGGACGCTGTCGCTGACACTGCCCTCGCTCGCGCCGAACCTGGTGACGCTGTGCCTGGCGATGTTCACCTACGGCGCGACCTCGGGCACGGCCGACGTGGTGATGAACGCGATCGGCGTGGAGGTCGAGCGCCGGCTGGGCCGCTCGGTCATGTCGGGGCTGCACGGCATGTGGAGCGCGGGCGCCCTGACCGGCTCGGCGGCCGGCACGCTCGCCGCCCACCTGGGCTCGGACGCGCGGCTGCACCACGCGCTGGCCGCCGCCGCGCTCACCGCCCTCGGCCTGGTGGCCTGCCGCTGGGTGCTCGACGTGCGCGCCGCGGCGGACGAGGAGCCGCCGCCGCGGTTCGCGCTGCCGCCGAGGTCGGCGCTGCTGATCGGCGCGGTCGGCTTCTGCGGGGTGTTCGCGGAGGGCGCCAGCCTGGACTGGTCGGCGGTGTACCTGCGGGACCGGCTGGCGGCCTCGGCCGGTCTGGCCGCCGCCTGCACGACCGGCTTCACGCTCGCGATGGCGGTGGCCCGGATCGCCGGGGACGCGGTGGTGAACCGCTTCGGCACGGTGCGCGCCGTGCGCCTGGGCGGGGTGCCGGCCACCGCCGGCGGGCTGCTCATCGTCCTGGCCGGGCATCCGGCGGTGGCGATGACCGGGTTCGCGCTGATGGGTCTTGGCATCGCGGTTGTCGTCCCGCTGTGCTTCGCGGCGGCCGGGCACAGCGGCCCCCGCCCCAGCCAGGCCATCGCGGGCGTCGCGACGATCACGTACACCTCGGGGCTGATCGCGCCGAGCCTGATCGGCGGGGTGGCCCAGGCCACCAGCCTGACGGTGTCGTTCTGCCTGGTGACGGTGCTGGCGGGCGCGCTGGTCGCGCTGGCGGGCGTGCTGCGCGCGGGCGACCGGAACCGGCCGCGGGTCAGTCGGCCGGCCGCAGCAGTTCCCGACCCACGGCCCTGAACTCCTCGCTCCACGGCGCCGGGCGCAGCGTGTCCGCGTCCAGGCGGACCAGCACCCGGGTGCCGTGGGCGTAGGTCTGCGCGCCGTCGGCCGAGCAGAAGCGGAAGCCGTAGGTCAGGCCGGTGGTGCCGAGCCGCTCCAGCCACAGATGGACGGCGTAGGTGCCGGGGCGGGTGACCGGCGCCTCGTAGGTGATGCGGAGTTCCTTGACGGCGTTGCAGGCGTCGCCGGCGGCCGCCCAGTCGCCCTCGAAGCGGAAGCCGTGCTCCTGCCACAGCCGCGCCCAGGCCCGCTCCACCATGAGCGGGTAGCGGGCGTTGTGCAGCAGCCCGAGCGCGTCCAGGTCGTCGAAGTGGA
This sequence comes from Streptomyces echinoruber, assembly GCF_014651135.1. Lineage (GTDB taxonomy): Bacteria > Actinomycetota > Actinomycetes > Streptomycetales > Streptomycetaceae > Streptomyces > Streptomyces echinoruber. Next base: position 94,733 of record NZ_BMWH01000024.1, on the reverse strand, counting down.
CGGTGACGGGGATCAGCCGGCCGTGGGAGACGGCGGGGGCGATCGGGGCTTCGGCGGTCACGGGTGGTGCTCCTGGACGTCGCTGACGTGGGACACCCCATCCTAGACGGGCGGCCCGGAACGCCTGAGCGGGCGCTCAGCCGGTGGTCGCACCCGGCTGGGCCACCCTGGACAATGGTCGGGACCCACCCGCACGCACGACCGAAAGCGAACCGCACCATGGATCTTGGCGTCCGCTGGACACTGCACGGCGACGGACGCACCCCGGCCCCCGGGGCGGTGGTCCGCCCCGACGAACGGCTCTCCTGGCCCCGCACGATCGGACTCGGCGCCCAGCACGTGGTGGCCATGTTCGGGGCGTCGTTCGTCGCGCCCGTCCTGATGGGCCTGGACCCCAACCTCGCGATCATGATGTCGGGCGTGGCGACCGTCGTCTTCCTGCTCGCCACGCGCGGCCGGATCCCCAGCTACCTGGGCTGTTCGCTGTCGTTCGTGGGCGTGGCCGCCGTGATCCGGGCGCAGGGCGGTACGAGCGCGACGGTGACCGGCGCCGTCCTCGCCGTCGCGCTGGCGCTGTTCCTGGTGGGACTGGCGGTGCAGCGGTTCGGGGCGCGGATCATCCACGCCGCGATGCCGCCCGTGGTCACCGGCGCGGTGGTGATGCTGATCGGCTTCAACCTCGCCCCGGTCACCGCCTCGACGTACTGGCCGCAGGACCAGTGGACGGCCCTGCTGGTGATGCTCTTCACCGGCCTGGCGGTGGTCTGCCTGCGCGGCTTCTGGTCCCGCGTCGCGATCTTCCTCGGCCTGGTGTTCGGGTACGTGATCTCCTGGGCGTTCGACCGGATCTTCGGGAAGATCCACTCGGTGGACGGCAGCGGCAGGCTCACCGACCACTGGCGTCTGGATCTCTCCGGGGTCGCCAAGGCCGACTGGATCGGGCTGCCCTCGCTGCACGCCCCGTCCTTCCAGTGGTCGGCGGTCCTGGTGGCGCTGCCGATCGTGATCGCGCTGGTGGCGGAGAACGCCGGGCACGTCAAGGCGGTCGGCGAGATGACCGGCGAGCCGGTGGACGACCGGCTGGGCACCGCGATCGCCGCCGACGGCGTCGGTTCGGTGCTGTCCACCGCGGTGGGCGGCCCGCCCACCACCACCTACTCCGAGAACATCGGCGTGATGGCCGCGACCCGCGTCTACTCCACCGCCGCCTACTGGGCCGCCGCCGGCTTCGCCCTGCTGTTCGGCCTGTGCCCCAAGTTCGGCGCGGTGGTGGCCGCGGTGCCGGGCGGGGTGCTCGGCGGGATCACCGTCATCCTGTACGGCATGATCGGCCTGCTCGGCGCCCAGATCTGGAGCAACGCCCGGGTCGACCTGCGCAACCCGCTCAACCTGGTGCCGGCCGCGGCGGGCATCATCATCGGCGTCGGCAACGTCACCATGAAGTTCACCGACACCTTCTCCCTCAGCGGCATCGCGCTCGGCACCCTCGTCGTCATCACCGGCTACCACGCCCTGCGCGCCTTCGCCCCCGCCCATCTGAAGACGCAGGAGCCGCTGCTGGACGAGGGCACGTCGTCGTACGACACCGTCGCCGACGCGGACACCGACACCGACGCCGACGCCGGCATCGGCACCGGCACCGGCACCGGCACCGGCACCGGCACCGGCACCGGATCGGAGGTACCGGACGCGGCGGGCGGGAAGGTCCGGCGCGCCACGCCGTAGGCGCACGGCAGCGCACGGGGCCGGGGCCGCCCGGGGCCGGGGGCCGCGCCGCCGCACCGGTGGCTCACTCTCCCGCGCGACCCGGGTGGTCCCCCGTTCCGGGGAACCGCCGGGCCCGCCGCGCCCCGGACCGGCGCGCGGCTGGGAACCTGCCGCCATGGCGCACCCGGAACAGCTCACCCCTGCCGTCGGCACGGTCGTCTCCCGCATGCGCGCCCTGGACGCGGCGCTGGACGCCCGGGACGGCGTCGCGGTGTTCAACCGCCTCTACCTCACCGTCACCGAGGAGGTCGGCCGGCACCTGGACGCGGGCGGGTTCCCGGACGCGCGGGCGGCGGCCACGCTGGACGTGCGGTTCGCCGAGCGCTACCTGCGGGCCGTCGACGCGGCCGCCGACGGCCGCCGGCCGCCCGCCTGCTGGCGCCCGCTGTTCCAGTTCCGCGGCCATCGGGGCGTCCGCCCACTGCAGTTCGCGCTCGCCGGCATCAACGCGCACATCGGGCACGACCTGGCGCTCGCCGTCGTGGACACCTGCCACGGCCTCGGCTGCCGGCCGGCGGACCTGGAGGACGAGTTCGACCGCGTGGGCGACCTCCTCGTGGCACTGGAGGAGCGGGTGCGCGAGGAGCTGATGCCCGGTCCCGACCTGCTGCAGGTCGCCGACCCGCTCACCCACCTGCTCGGCGCGTGGAGCCTGGAGCGGGCCCGGGAGGCCGCGTGGTCGGCGGCCCGGGCCCTGTGGGCGCTGCGCGCCCTGCCGGAGCTCGCCGGGGAGTTCGCCGAACGCCTCGACGCGGCGGTCGGTTTCGCCGGCCGCATGCTGCTCACACCGCTGCCGGACTGATCCCCGGCACACGGCTCAACGAGTCCCCGGCGCACGGCCGAACGGGCCTCCGACCGGTCCTGCGAACTCCGCGCGGCCCCGGAACTCCGGTCGGCCCCGGAACTCCGGTCAGTCCCGGAACTCCGGTCAGTCCTCCGGGAGTTCGACGGGCGCGATGTCGTCGTAGACGTCGCCCGGGCCCGGGTTGGACGGGTCGGTCCCGCCGCCGAGGTGGCGCATGACGCCCCAGACCGCGTTCAGCGCGGTCTGCACGGCGCCCTCGGCCCACCCGGCGGTCCAGGAGATGTCGTCGCCGGCGAGGAACAGGCCCCGCTTGTCCTCGGGCAGCCGGTCCTGCATGAAGTGGGTGAACAGGCGCCGCTGGTAGCGGTAGTGGCCGGGCAGGTTGGCCTTGAACGCGCCCATGAAGTAGGGCTCGTTCTCCCAGGACACCGTCACGGGGTTGCCGATGATGTGCTTGCGGATGTCGACCTTCGGATAGATCTCCGACAGCGACTTCAGCATGACCTCCATCCGCTCGTTCGCGGACAGCGGCAGCCACTTCAGGCTGTCGTCGCACCAGGTGTACGACAGGCAGATCACGGCGGGCCGGTCCGGGCCGTTGTCGAGGAGGTAGGTGCCGCGGGTCATGCGGTCGGTGAGCGTCATCGACATCACGTCCCGCCCGGTCTCCGGGTCCTTGTCCAGCCAGAACGGCCGGTCCACGGGCACGAAGAGCTTGCTGGACTCCATGTAGTGGGTGCGCTCGATGGCGGTCCAGTGGTCGATCGGGAAGAGGTCCTCGTCGCACTGGATCTTGGAGAGCAGCATCCAGGACTGGGCGGTGAAGACGGCCGCCCGGTAGGTGCGGATGTCGCCGTTCGCGTCCGTCACGGTGATCCGGTTGCCGGCGGTGCGGTGCAGCCGGGTCACGGCCGGCCGCGGCTCGCCGTCGACGTGCAGGCTCGCCAGCGAGGTGCCCTGCGGCCAGTGCACGATCTTCTCCGGCGCGCGCTCCCACAGGCGCAGCGGCAGCTGCTGGGAGCCGCCGACGATGCCGCGGTGGTGGTCGTCGGCCTCGGTGTAGACGACGCGCAGGATCTCCAGGATGGAGTTGGGGAAGTCGGTGTCCCAGCCGCCGGTGCCGAAGCCGACCTGGCCGAAGATCTCGCGGTGCCGGAAGGACCGGAAGGCCTTCGAGTCGCACAGGAAGCCGTAGAAGGTCTGGTTGTCGAGCTTCTCGACCAGCTTCGACCAGATCTCCCGGATGGTGCGCACGTCCCGCTCGCGGATGGCGCGGTTCATCCGGGAGAACTCGGCGCCCTCCTCCAGGCAGGCGTTCCAGGCGTCGGCGACGTCCCGGTAGACCTGCGGCAGGTCCTCCGGCTTCTCCGCGTAGTGGGTCTCGCCCTTGAGGTCGATGACGGTGGACGGGGTGGCCTCCGCCAGCGGGTTGGGGAACGGCTTGGTCTCCAGGCCGACCAGGTCGATGTAGTGCTGCAGGGCGGTGGAGGACGGCGGGAAGCGCATCGCGCCCATCTCGGCGGTCAGCGACGGGTCGCAGCCGTCGAAGCCGACGGTGCGCAGCCGGCCGCCGATCCGGTCGGCCTCGTACACGACGGGCTTCAGGCCCATCTTCATCAGCTCGTAGGCGGTGACGATGCCGGACAGGCCGCCGCCGATCACCGCCACCTCCGTGCCGTGCTCGGTGGCGGGGACCTGGCCGAGGCCTGCCGGGTGGGCCAGGTAGTCGTCGTAGGCGTACGGGAAGTCCGGGCCGAACATGGTGATCGGCGGCTGCTGCCCGTCGGTGTGCTCGACGGCGTTGGGCACCGTGGACGTCATGGGGTACGGACTCCTTGCGCGAAAGCCGGTGAAGCCGGTGAAGAGGCTGGTGAAGAGGCTGCGGGGGAAGGCTGGCTGACGCCTCGTCAGGCGAGGGCCCCGTACAGGCCGGGGCGGCGGTCCGCCAGGTAGGGGTTGGCCGCGCGGGAGGCGGCGAGGAGAGCCGGGTCGGCGTCGGCGAGGATCAGTTCCTCGCCCCGGCCGGCCCGGGCGCGGGCGACCCCGTCGGGCCCGGCCAGCACGGACAGTCCGACGAACTCGAACTCGCCCTCGGGGCCGACCCGGTTGCAGTAGGCGACGTACATCTGGTTCTCGAAGGCGCGCACCGGGACCAGCGACTCGGGGACGAACTGGAACGGGTGCATCTGCGCCGTCGGCACCAGCAGCAGGTCGGTGCCGGCCAGGGCGTGGGCGCGGACGTTCTCCGGGAACTCCACGTCGTAGCAAATCATCAGGCCGACGGTGAGGCCGTGCAGCCGCGCCTGGACCACCGGCCGGCCGCCCGGCGCGAAGTGGTCGCGCTCGAAGCCGCCGTAGAGGTGGGTCTTGCGGTAGTTGGCCAGGCGGGTGCCGTCGGCGGAGACCAGCTGCGCGGAGTTGTACACCGCCGCGCCGTCGCGCTCGGGGTAGCCGTAGGCGACGGCCAGGCCGTGCCGGGCGGCGGTCCGGGCCACCTCGTCGGCGAGGTCGCCGTCGGCGGGCTCGGCGAGCCGTGCGACGGCGTCGCCGATCGCGTACCCGGTCAGGAACATCTCCGGCGTCACCAGCAGCCGCGCGCCCGCCCGCGCCGCCCGGGCCGCGGCCTCGTCGAGCACCTTCAGGTTCTCGGCGACCGAGCCGGGACGGCCGGAGCTCTGGAGCAGGGCGGTGCGCATGGTGTTCCTCACCGGTACGGACGGGGACGGGGATGACCTGATGAGACGGTACGACCGGCCGCCGAGGGCGGACAAGCGGCAGCCGTTGCGCTGCGGTGAGCGGTTCGTTGCGTCTGCCGGGCCGTCGGCGGTGATTCGTTGCACGCCCGCCCCGACACCGCCCGCGCAGGCCGTCCGCATCGGCCGTCCGCGCAGGTCAAAGCCGGTGTTCCGGTGCCGGCGGCGGGGCGGCGGAGTCGCCGTCGGGAACCGGTGCGCGCCGGGTGGAAGACCCCCTGAGGATCGCTGCGCTGCCGTACGCCGACGAGCACGCGACACCGGTGCGGGCGGAGGCCGGCGTCGTCCGGCGAGGACGGTGCGAGGCGGTGGAACGCTCCTTCGGCCGGCCCGGCGCCGCCCGGTACGCGCGGCCGGCGGGCTGCGCCGGCCGCACGGCCGCCGGGCCGCGGCCCCTGGCCGGGGGATCGGCCTTCCCCGGGTTCCGGGTGCTCGCCGCGGAGCCGGGGCGGCTGCCGGCGCTCGCCGGCCGCCACCGCTTCTCGAGGTACGCCCTGGTCTTCCGCGTCGAGCCGGCCGGTCCCGGCCGCTGCCGTCTGCGCGCCGGGACATGCGCCGCCTTCCCCGGCCTCTCCGGCCGCCTCTGCCGGCGCCTGGTGATCGGCACGGGCGGCCACCCGGCCGGCGTACGGCGCCTGCCGGCAGCGGCCCGCCGCCGGGCGGAGGGCGGAGGGCGCCGGACGGAGGGCGCCGGACGGAGGGCGGAGGGCGCCGGGTGAGCGGGCGGGAGCCCGCCGTGCCGGGGTGTCAGCCCGGGGCGCCCGACGAGAAGCGGCGCAGCAACGGGGAGAGGACCAGGACGGACTTGGTGCGCTCCACGAACGGCTCCCCGGCGATGCGTTCCAGGACGCGTTCGAAGTGGCGCATGTCGGAGGCGAAGACCTGGGCGATCGCGTCCGCGTCGCCGGTGACGGTCGACGCGGCCACGACCTCCTGGTAGCGCTCCAGGCCCCGCTGGATGGTCTCCGGCGAGGTGTTGCGCCGGCAGTAGATCTCGATGAAGCCCTCGGTCTCCCAGCCGAGCGCCGCCGGGTCCACACGGACGGTGAACCCGGTGATGGCGCCGGTGGCGCGCAGCCGGTCCACGCGCCGCTTCACGGCGGGCGCGGACAGGCCGACCAGCTGCCCGATGTCCGCGTAGGAGCGGCGGGCGTCCTCGGCGAGGGCGTGCACGATGCGTTCGTCGAGATCGTTCAGCACGGGGAGCGGTTCACTTCTCCGGTTCGGTCACTTCTCTGCCGTCGCCGCGAGGTCCACACCGGATGCGAGACGGGAACGGCGGTAGCCGTATACGAAGTAGAACACGAGCCCGGCGGCCATCCAGCCCCCGAACACGACCCAGGTGACGGCGGACAGGCTGCCCATCATCCACACGCAGAACAGGAAGCCCAGCGCGGGCAGCACCGGCGACAGCGGGACGCGGAAGGTGCGGTCCATGTGCGGGCGGGTCCGGCGCAGCACCACCACGGCCACGTTGACCAGCGCGAAGGCGAACAGCGTACCGATGCTGGTGGCGTCCGCGAGCTGGCCCAGCGGGATGGCGGCGGCGAGGACGCCGCAGAACAGGGAGACGATCACCGTGTTGGCGCGCGGGGTGCCGCTGCGGGGGTGGACCTTCGCGAACACCTTGGGCACGAGGCCGTCGCGGGACATGGCGAACAGGATGCGGGTCTGGCCGTAGAGCACGGTCAGGACGACGCTGGCGATGGCGACGACGGCGCAGGCGGCCAGCAGGGTGCCCCAGAAGCTCTGCCCGGTGACGTCCGCCATGATCCGGGCGAGCGTGGCCTCGGAGTCGTTGAACGTCCGCCACGGCCTGGCGCCGACGGCGACGGCCGCGACCAGCACGTACAGGGCGGTCACGATCACCAGGGAGAGCATGATGGCGCGGGGCAGGTCGCGCTGGGCGTCCCTGGCCTCCTCACCGGCGGTGGAGGCGGCGTCGAAACCGATGTAGGAGAAGAACAGCGTGGCGCCGGCCGCGCTGACCCCGCTCATGCCGAGCGGCATGAAGTGCGCGTAGTTGCCGGACTTGAAGCCCGTGAAGCCGATGGCGCAGAACAGCACCAGCGCGGCGATCTTCACGCACACCATGGCGGTGTTGGCCCGCGCGGACTCCTTGGCGCCGCCCAGCAGGAACACCATCGCCAGCAGGACGACGACCAGGGCGGGCAGGTTGAAGATCCCGCCGTCGCCGGGCGGGGCGGAGAGGGCGTCGGGGAGGGTGACGCCGATCGTCCCGTCGAGGAATTCGTTGAGGTACTCGCCCCAGCCGACGGCCACGGCGGCCACCGACACGCCGTACTCCAGCACCAGGCACCAGCCGCAGACCCAGGCGATCAGCTCGCCCATCGTTGCGTATGCGTACGAGTAGGAGGAGCCGGAGACCGGGATGGTGCCGGCCAGCTCGGCGTAGGACAGGGCCGAGAAGAGCGCGGTGAGCCCGGCGATGACGAAGGAGAGGGTGACGGCCGGCCCGGCCTTGGGGACGGCCTCGCCGAGGACGACGAAGATGCCGGTGCCGAGCGTGGCACCGATACTGATCATGGTGAGCTGCCACAGCCCCAGGGAGCGCCGGAGCGTTCCTCCCTCGCCCTGGCCGCCCTCCGCGACCAGGCGTTCCACGGGCTTGCGGCGCATCAGCCGGGCAACGGGGCCCGAGGCGGCCGAAGGGGCCCGGCCGGTGTTGTGTGGGGGTGCGCCCTGGTCGAGCACGTGCGACTCCTTCGTCACTGCCGGTCACGGGCGACGGGGACCGGCGGTGTCCCGTCCCGCAGGGACCACTCACCGAGCGGGGTCCCCGCCGCGCCACGTACAGCGCAGACCCTATGGGGCACGGGTTCACGGGCGTAATGCAGCAACCTTGCGCACCCGCGCAAGATCATTGCGTCTCTCGCGGGAGGGCGGGGGTTCGTTGCACGGAGGCTGCCGACCGTTGCACGGAAACCGCCGGCCGTCGTACGGAAACCGCCGGCCGTCGCGCGGGGCGGCCGGCCGTCGCGCCGCCGGTGACGACCACGGCCCCCGGTGTCCCGCACCGGGGGCCGTGCGCGGAAACGGCGGGGCGCGTCAGGTCCAACTGGCGTGCAGCGGCTTGCCCTCGGCGTAACCGGCCGCGCTCTGGATGCCGACGACGGCCCTCTCGGCGAACTCCTCCAGGGTGGCGGCACCGGCGTAGGTGCAGGAGGAGCGGACACCGGCGACGATCGAGTCGATCACATCCTCGACGCCGGGACGGGCCGGGTCGAGGTACATGCGGGAGGTGGAGATGCCCTCCTCGAACAGCGCCTTGCGGGCGCGGTCGTACGCCGACTCCTCGGCGGTGCGGTTGCGCACGGCCCGCGCGGAGGCCATGCCGAACGACTCCTTGTAGAGGCGGCCGTCGGCGTCCTGCTGCAGGTCGCCCGGCGACTCGTAGGTCCCGGCGAACCAGGATCCGATCATCACGTTGGACGCCCCGGCCGCGAGCGCCATGGCCACGTCGCGCGGGTGACGCACACCGCCGTCGGCCCACACGTGCTTGCCGTACTTCCGCGCCTCCGCGGCGCACTCCAGGACGGCGGAGAACTGCGGCCGCCCGACGCCGGTCATCATGCGCGTGGTGCACATGGCACCCGGCCCGACACCGACCTTGACGATGTCCGCGCCGGCCTCGATCAGGTCGCGCACGCCCGCGGCGGCGACGACGTTGCCGGCGACGACGGGCACCCGCGGGTTCAGGCCGCGCACCAGCTTCAGCGCGCCGATCATCGACTCCTGGTGACCGTGCGCGGTGTCGATGACGAGGGTGTCCACGCCCGCGTCGAGGAGCTGCCCGGCCTTGCCCGCGACGTCCCCGTTGATGCCGACGGCGGCGGCGACGCGCAGCCGGCCCCGCGCGTCGGTGGCCGGGGTGTAGAGCGTGGCGCGCAGGGCGCCCTTGCGGGTGAGGATGCCGGCGAGGCGGCCGTCGGCATCGACGGCGGGCGCGTAGCGGCGGTTGGCGGCGTCGAGCCGGTTGAACGCCTCGCGCGGGTCGATGTCCGCGTCCAGCAGGAGCAGGTCCTTGGACATGACCTTTTCGAGCTGGGTGAAGCGGTCCACGCCGGTCAGGTCGGTGTCGGTGACGACACCGACCGGCCGGTGGCCGTCGTCGACGACGACGCCGGCGTTGTGGGCGCGCTTGGGCAGCAGGGCCAGCGCGTCGGCGACGGTCTGGTGGGGGCCCAGCACGATCGGCGTGTCCAGGACGAGGTGGCGGCTCTTGACCCAGGACACGACGTCGGTGACGACGTCGATCGGGATGTCCTGCGGGATGACGACGAGCCCGCCGCGCCGGGCCACGGTCTCGGCCATGCGGCGGCCGGCGATCGCGGTCATGTTGGCGACGACGATCGGGATGGTGGTGCCCGTGCCGTCCTGGGTCCTGAGGTCCACGTCCTGCCGGGAGCCGACCGCGGAGCGGCTGGGGACCATGAAGACGTCGTCGTACGTCAGGTCGTACGGGGGCTGGATGTCGTTGAGGAAACGCACGTGCTGCACATTCCAGTCGGTCGGAGGCGGCCCCCGGACAGGTCAGCCGGGGGAAAGAGCACGTACTTCATTGTCCCATGACGACCGGAACGCCCGGCCCGGGCGGATCGTCCAGCCCGGCCGGGTCCGGACTTGGAGGAACCGCCGAGGGCGGCGGGGCGCCGGGCGGCCGGCGCGGCGCCGTGCCCGGCCCCGCCGGGTCGGCCCCGCCGGGCCGGCACCGCCGGGCCGGCACCGCCGGGTCAGTGCCGCCGGGCCGGCACCTCCGGACCGGGCCGGAGCCGCCGCGGGCGGCCCGGTCACCGGTCGGCTCCCCCGAGCGCGAGCACCACCGTCAGCCCCGGTGTCCGGTCCACCGCCTCTGCGAAGACCTCCCGCGCGATCCGCCACTCCTCGGGGCGGGTCCGGGCGTACGGCCCCCAGCCGCTCACGAGGAGGAACATCCCCCTGTCCCGGGCGCCGGCGGGCCAGACGGCGGGGTCGGCGAGGCAGTCGGCGAGGGCGTCCCAGTTGCGGCCGAACCAGTCGGGCAGGCCGAGCGCCCCGGCGCAGCGGTCCATCAGGCCCGCCTTGTCGGTCACGCCGAGCAGGTCCAGCGTGACCGGGTGCCGGCCCGCGAGGTCACCGGTCGTCATCTGGGCACCGTCCGGAGGGAGTTGTGGTGGTCGTCGTACGGTACGCCGCGCCGCCGCGCCCGGTCGGCGAGGCGCCGGATCCGCCGGGCCCCGGCGGGAAGCCGGGACTCCCGGACGGCGGGCGGGCCCGCGGCCCGGGGGTCCCGGTAGCGGGGTCCCGGTAGCGGGGATCTGCGGGTCGGGGCGTCTGCGGGCCGGACGGCGAGGCGGCGGAACGGCCCCGCCCGGCGGGCCGGGCGGGGGATGGAGCGCGGCGGCGCGCCGGGCATGCGGCCGACACCGCCGCGGCGCACCCCGCCCGCCTGCCCTCCCCCGCCCGTCTCCGTCCGTCCCGTCCGTCCCGCCCGCCGTCACGGCGCGTCGTCCGGGTCCTCCCGGTTGAGGGCGGGCCGCGGGGTCGGCCCGGCCGTCATGAGATAGTCCGCGGCGGAGGTGTCCGTGACCAGGCTGGTGACCAGCCCGGACCGCAGCACCGCGTCGATCGCGGCGGCCTTGCGCTGCCCGCCCGCTATCGCGACGACCTCGGGGATGCGGCGCAACTGGTCCGCCTTGACGGTGATGCACCGCTCCTGCAGGTCCCGGCCGACCCGGCGGCCCCGGGCGTCGAAGAGGTGCGCGGACATCTCGGCGGCGACGCCGAGGGAGGCGTAGTGGGCGCGCTCCTCCTCGCTGAGCATGTCGTGCACCGTCGAGATGCCCGGCTCCCAGGAGCCGATGGAGACGCAGGCGACGGTGACCTTGTCGAAGTACTCGAAGGCCCGGGCGATGCCGGTCTGGTGGCGCAGCGCGGCCGCGGTGGCCGCGTCCGGCAGCAGCATCGGCGCGTAGATGGGGTGGGCGTCGCCGCCCGACACCTGGGCCGCGCGCCGCACCGCCTCGACCGAGCCGCGTTCGGCGGTGCCGGCGTCGTACACGCCCGTCAACTGCACCACCGTGCACGGCGGCAGCCGGTCCAGGGCCGCGGCCATGTGGATGGTGGAGCGTCCCCACGCCAGTCCCAGCACGTCCCCCTCGTTGACCAGCTCGCCGAGCAGGTCGGCGGCCACCTCGCCGAGGTTCTCGGGGTCGGGTGTCTCCTCGGCGTCGGCCGGGGACTCCACCACGACGGCATGCCTGAGGCCGTACCGGGCGCGCAGCGCGTCGGAGCGCTCGGCGTCCAGTTCGGCCGGTACGCGGATCTCGATGCGTACGAGATCCCGTTCGAGGGCGGTCTCCAGGACCCGGGCCACCTTGAACCGGCTGACGCCGAACTCCTCCGCGATCTGGATCTTGGACTTGCCCTCGAGGTAGAAGCGGCGGGCCATGGCCGCCGCCTGCACCAGCTCAGCGGGTCCCATCCGCATGGCTGACCGGCCCGCCGACATACCCGACACGGCGCTCTCCTCACTGCTGTTCACACTCTGGATTCGCCGTTCATCCTTGCAGATCCGGCGCGGTGGATCCGCCTCGATGGGCGGCGTTCATGTTCCTGTGGCCGAGTGGTGGCCGTGTGGTCGCACGACCCGGACGTCCCGGCCGCGGTGGCCCGGGGCCTCAGTGGCCGCAGGCCCACGACGCCCTGCCCGTGGCCGCCTCCGCCCGGGCGCGCAGCGAGCGGACCGCCTCGGCCGGGTCGTTGGCCCCGTAGACCGCGGAGCCGGCGACGAAGACGTCCGCGCCGGCCTCCGCGCACCGCTCGATGGTGGCGTCCGCAACCCCGCCGTCGACCTGCAGCCAGAGCTCCAGGCCGTGCTTGGCGATGAGCTCCCGGGTGCGGCGGATCTTCGGCAGCATGATGTCGAGGAACGCCTGGCCGCCGAAGCCGGGCTCCACGGTCATGATCAGCACCATGTCCAGCTCGGGCAGCAGGTCCTCGTACGGCTCGATGGGCGTGGCGGGCTTCAGCGCCATGGCGGCGCGGGCGCCCTTGGCCCGGATTTCCCGCGCCAGCCGCACCGGCGCGCCGGCCGCCTCGACGTGGAAGGTGACGGAACCGGCGCCCGCCTCGACGTACTGCGGGGCCCACCGGTCCGGGTCCTCGATCATCAGGTGGCAGTCCAGCGGGGTGTCCGTCGCGCGGGCGAGGGACTCCACGACCGGCACGCCGAGCGTGAGGTTGGGAACGAAGTGGTTGTCCATGACGTCGACGTGGAGCCAGTCGGCCCCCTCCACCGCCTTCGCCTCCTCGGCGAGGCGGGCGAAGTCCGCGGACAGGATGCTGGGGTTGATCTGCACGGCCATGTCTCAAGCGTGCCATGCCCGGGCCCGCTCGTTGCCGCCGGTCCCCGCCCTCCGGGCCCACTCGTTGCCGCCGGTCCCCGCCCTCGGGACGACGGCGTGCGGCACCCGCCCCGCGGCGCGTGTTCCCCGGCTCGCGTCCCCGGCGCGCGTCCTTTGAAGCGGCAGGGTAAGCGGCAGGGTTCGCACTGCTGCGCGGCGGCCCGGCCCGTGGCGGCCGGTGCCGGCCGCCACGCTCTTCCCGGACGCCGACCGGCGGGTGTGGTGGCCGCACCGGCCGGCGCGCCGGGAACGGGCCCCGGCCCCCGCGGAGGTCATCCGGTCCGGCGGATGAGCGCCAGGTACATGGCGTCCGTGCCGTGCAGGTGCGGCCACAGCTGCACGTCGGGCCCGTCGCCGAGGTCGGGAACGCCCGGCAGCAGCGGGCGGGCGTCGACCAGGTCCGCCTCCGGGTGCTGCTTGAGCACGTCGGTGACGACGGCCCGGGTCTCCGCCAGGTGCGGCGAGCAGGTGGCGTAGCCGACGATCCCGCCGACCCGGACCGACTCCAGCGCGGTGCGCAGCAGCGCGCGCTGCAGCGGCGCGAACGTGTCGAGGTCCTCCGGGCGGCGCCGCCAGCGCGCCTCCGGGCGGCGCCGCAGCGCGCCGAGCCCGGTGCACGGCACGTCCACCAGCACCCGGTCGAAGCTGCCGGGCCGCCACGCCGGCCGGGTCCCGTCGGCGGTGACGACCTGGTACGGGCCGGGGTTGCCCGCCAGCGCCCGCGCCACCAGCCCGGCCCGGTGCGGCTGCTTCTCGGCGGCGAGCAGGGTCGCCCCGCGCCCGGCGGCGAGCGCGGCGAGCAGCGCGGCCTTGCCGCCGGGCCCGGCGCACCCGTCGAGCCACAGCTCGTCCCGGCCCTGAAGCGGCGCGCCGGCGAGGGCCAGCGCGACGAGCTGGCTGCCCTCGTCCTGCACCCCGGCCCGGCCCTCCCGTACGGCGGCCACGGCGCCCGGCTCGCCGCCCTCGGCGAGCCGCACCGCGTACGGCGACCAGCGGCCGGGGACGGCGGACGGCTCGGCCAGCAGCTCCTCGGTGGTCGACCGGCCCGGTCGCGCCACCAGCGTCACCTCGGGCCGCTCGTTGTCGGCGCGCAGCAGTTCCTCGATGCCGGCGCGGCCGCCGCCGAGCGAGTCCCACAGCGCCGACACCACCCACCGCGGGTGCGAGTGGACGACGGCGAGGTGCTCCTCGGGGTCCTCGTCGTACGGAGGCGCGATCCGCTCGATCCACTCGTCGAGGTCGTGCCGGGCGACCTTGCGCAGCACGGCGTTGACGAACTTCGCCCGGCCGTCGCCCAGCACCGCCCGGGCCAGTTCCACGGTGGTGGACACGGCCGCGTGCGGCGGGATGCGGGTGCCGAGCAGCTGGTGCGCGCCCAGGCTGAGCACGTCCAGCACCGGCGGGTCCACCTCGCGCAGCGGCCGGTCGACGCAGGCGGCGAGGATCGCGTCGTAGGTGCCCTGCCGGCGCAGCGTGCCGTACACCAGCTCGGTGGCCAGGGCCGCGTCCCGGGCCTCGAAGCCGCCGCGCTCGCGCGCCTTGCGCAGCAGCGGGGGCAGGACGAGGTTGGCGTAGGCGTCCCGTTCGTCGACGGCCCGCAGCGCCTCGAAGGCGAGGACGCGCACGGGGTCCTTCTGCGGGCGGCGGTGGGGCTTGGCGGGCCTGCGGGGCCGACGGGGCTGCTCGCTCACGAAAAAGGTGCTCCGGATGTCTGCGTGCGGGACGCGTCCAGCCTACGTCGGCGCCGTTTCGCTACGACCCGAGGGACTCGCCCTCGGCGATGCGCGCGCCGCGCGCCCAGTCCGCGGCCCGCATCGGCTTCTTGCCCTGGGCCTGCACCCACAGCAGCTCCACGGCGTGCGAGCCGGTGCCGGCGTAGACGTTGTTCTTGGTGACGTGGAGCGCGCCGGGGGCGAGGTCGGTGCGCTCGGGCAGCAGGGCGACCTGGACGAGCTTCAGCCGCTCGCCGCGGAACGTCGTCCAGGCGCCGGGCGCCGGGGTGCAGCCGCGCACCACGCGGTCGATCCGCAGCGCGGGCGCCGACCAGTCGACGCGGGCGTCCTCGACGGTGACCTTCGGCGCGGTGCTGACGCCGTCGGCGGGCTGCGGCACGGCCTTCAGGGTGCCGTCCTCGATGCCGTCCATGGTCGCCACGAGCAGGCCGGCGCCGGCCAGGGCCAGCCGGGTGAGCAGGTCGCCGCTGGTGTCGGTGGGGCGGATCGCCTCGGTGACCGTGCCGTAGACCGGGCCGGAGTCCAGCCCCTCCTCGATCTGGAAGGTGGTGGCGCCGGTGATCTCGTCCCCGGCCATGATGGCGTGCTGCACGGGTGCGGCGCCGCGCCAGGCGGGCAGCAGCGAGAAGTGCAGGTTGACCCAGCCGTGCCGGGGG
This sequence comes from Streptomyces echinoruber, assembly GCF_014651135.1. GTDB lineage: Bacteria > Actinomycetota > Actinomycetes > Streptomycetales > Streptomycetaceae > Streptomyces > Streptomyces echinoruber. Next base: position 79,613 of record NZ_BMWH01000024.1, on the reverse strand, counting down.
ATGTCCAGGGCGACGCGGGGCAGCAGGGCGCCGTAGGCGACGACCGGGCAGCAGTCCGGGCCGATCTCCCTGAGCCGCTCCAGGAATTCCGCGTCGCGCGGCCTCGCCGGCTTCAGCACCTCGATCCCGGCCTCCTGCGCGCGTTCGGCCACGGGCGAGGCGACCAGCCGGCGCCCCCGGCCGGCCGGGGCGTCGGGCCGCGTGACGACGGCGGCGACCTCGTGCCGCCCGGAGGCGATCAGGGCGTCCAGCGCGGGAAGGGCGACCTCGGGGGTACCGGCGAAGACGAGCTTCATGGGTGGGCACGGGCCTCTCGGGCGGGGGTCGTTGCGGGCGGCCCACCAGTTTATGGGGCGGGCCGGCGGGGCGCGCCGCCGGCCACCGCGCGCACCACACCCGGGGGCGTACGCATATGCCCTTACGCCCCCACTGCGTGACTCGTGGCGGAAAAGGACGTTGGTCAAGAGAGAGTTGACCGCTACGGGCCGCTGATGCGGCCCGATTCCTTTCAACGCCGGTTCGAGAGGCTTGTTCATGGCCGACCACGCAACCCACGACGCCCAGGCTCGGGCCAGCCTGCACCTGCTGGTGCGGGACATCGAGCGGGTCCGCCGGCAGGTGGACGCCCTGCGTACGCTCACCGCCCAGCTGGGCAACGTCTACCGCCCGCGCCGCTCCGGCCCCTCCACGGGCTTCGTCGTCTACGGACGCGCCCCCGCCCCGACGGTCCGTCTCGCGCAGGAACTGCGGGACAGCGTCGAGGCCCTGGTCACGGCCGCCGTGGACTTCGACCGTTCGCTCGGCTTCTCGTGGGACGCGGTGGGGTCCGCCCTCGGCGTCACCAAGCAGGCGGTGCACCGCCGCTACGGCTCCCGCCGCGCCGCCGCGGCGCAGGCGGCCGCCGCCGAGGCCGAGCAGCGGGCGGCGGAACCCTCGGGGACCCGCACGGTCAACGTCGGCACCGGCATCCCGGCCGTGCCGACCGTGCCGGCCGTGCCCGCGGCCCGCTCCATGCCGACCCAGCCGACGGCGGGCAGCCCGTCCCTGCGGGACGATCCCCGCCCGACGGCCTTCCCGGGCCCGCGCAACGGCTGAGCGGTCCCGCGGTACGGCGCCGCCCCTCCCGGGGCTGCGGGAGGGGTGGCCGGCGCGCGGAGGGGCCCGGGGCGGCGCGCGGTGTCCGGGGGCGCGGCGACGGCCGCGGGAGGAGCCGGCCCCGGCCGCGGGCGGGCAGCCGGTCGCGTCCGCGGCCGTCGCCTTCCGCTCCGCCCCGACGTCCCCGTCCCCTTCCCATCCAACGCCCCGGCGCCCGGCGCCCCGGCCCACAACCGGCCTCCCGGCACAGCCGATCCCCGGCCCGCAACCCGGCCTCCCGGCACAGCCGATCCCCGGCCCGCACCCCGGCGCCCCGGCCCGCAACCCGGCGTCCCGGCGCGGCCGAGCCCCGCCCGGCGCCTCGACGCCCCGGCCCTCACCCGATGTCCGGCGGATCGATCCGCACCCGGACCGCCTCCCCGCCCCTCACCGTCCGTGCCGCCTGGGCGGCCTTGAGGGCGGCGGCGAGGGCGGCCCCGCGCCCGGGCGGGACACGGACCAACGCCCGCTCCCAGCGCTCGCCGGGAGGCGGCGCCCCGGTGCGGCGGGGCCGTCCGGCCGGGGTGACCGGCAGCGGCACGGGCCCGAGCACCTCGGCCTCGGGCGGCAGCCCGGCGGAGCGGAGGAACTCGGCGACGGCTTCCGGGGCGCCCGCCACGGACGCCATCCGGGACACCGGGGGAAAGCCCAGCTCGGCCCGCTCGGCGAGCTCCCGCACCGCGTGTCCGACGGGGTCCCAGCGCACCAGCGCCTGCACGGGCCGCAGGGTCGGCTCGGCGACGACGACCACGGTCCCGCCGGCCGTCTGGGGCCGCACGAGCGCGGCGGCCGCGATCCACCGCCGCAGCGCGTCCTCCCCCGCCCGCAGGTCGGGGCGCCCGAGCATGGCCCAGCCGTCGAGGAGCAGGGCGGCGGCGTACCCGCCCTCGGCGACCGGTTCCGCGCCGGGCGTGCTGACGACGAGGGCCGGGGTGCCGGGCACGGTGTCCAGCACATGCTCGCGTCCGGAGGTGCGCACCGGCACGGCGGGGAAGGCGCGCCCCAGCTCCTCGGCGGTGCGCCGGGCGCCGACGACCTGGGCGCGCAGCCGGAAGGCACCGCACTCGGGGCAGTGCCACGCCTCCTCCTCACGACCGCACCAGCCGCAGCGCAGCGTGCCGTCGGCACCCTCGCGCGCCTCCAGGGGGCCCGCGCAGTGCCGGCACCGCGCGGGGGCCCGGCACTGCGCGCAGGCCAGCCGCGGCACGTATCCGCGCCGGGGCACCTGCACCAGCACGGGCCCGTGCCGCAGCCCCTCCCTGGCCACCTGCCAGGCGAGACTGGGCAGCCGCGCGGCCCGGGCGGCCTCGTCCCGCGCGAGCTCCTGGTCCCCCACGGTCCGCACCAGCGGCGCGGCCGCGCGCACCTGCTCCCGCCCCGCGGCAAGGGGCCGGGCCCAGCCGCTCTCCACGAGCTGGGCGGCCTCCACGGTGCAGCTCCACCCGCCCAGCAGGAAGCCGCACCTGTCCTGGGCGGCGCGCAGCAGCAGGACCTCGCGTGCGTGCGGCTGCGGCGCGTGCGGCTCGCTGTGGCTGTCGTCGCCGTCGTCCCAGATCGCGACCAGCCCGAGGTCCGACACGGGCGCGAACATCGCGGCCCGGGTGCCCACCACGGCCCGCACGGAGCCGCGCCGCACGGCGAGCCACTGCCGGTAGCGCTTCTCCGGGCCGGCGTCGGCGGTGAGCAGCACGTGCCGCCCCTCGCCGAGCAGCGCGGTGAGGGCCGTGTCGACCCGCGCGGCGGTCCGCCCGTCGGGGACGACGACGAGGGCGCCGCGTCCGGAGGCCAGCGTGGCGGCGACGGCCCGCGCCAGCTCCTCGCTCCACCGCGGCCCCGGCAGGGCGTGCCACACGGCGCGCGGCGCGCCGCCCGAGGCCAGCGCCTCCAGGAACGCCGGCCCGTGCTCGTACCGCGCCCAGGAGCCGGGCCCGGGCGCGGCGGGCGGCGGCAGCGGCGGCGGTGAGGGCTGCCGCTCGGCGCGCGCGTTGCGCGGCGGTACGGCGAGCTGGAGCACGTCGGCGAGGCTGCCGGCGTACCGGTCGGCGACGGCCCGCGCCAGGCCCAGCAGCTCGGGGCCCAGCACCGGCTCCGGCGACACGACCTGGGCGAGCGCGGCCAGCGGCCCGGCGTAGTCGGACTCGGCGCGCCGCTCGACGATGAACCCGTCGATCAGTCCGCCGCCCTCGCGCCGCCCTTCCCGCACCCGGTGCCGTCCGGCCCCGAACCGCACCCGCACCCGCACCCCGGGCTGCGCGTCCGCGTCGAGCTCGGCGGGCACGGCGTAGTCGAAGTACCGGTCGAGGTGCAGCACGCCCTTGTCGACGAGCACCCGCGCCACGGGCAGGTGCTCCGCCAGCGCGGCCCCCCGCCAGGTGCGCGGCTTGGCCCGCGGCTCCTTCGCCCTGCGCACGCTCTCCCGGATGAGCGCGAGCTGCTCCGGCGGCGCGCCCTTGGCGCCCCTGCCGCCTGCCCCGTTCTCGCCGCTCACGTCTGCATTCTTACCAAACGCCACCGACACCGCCGCGAGCGTTGCCCGGTGGCGCCCCCGGCTCGTGCCGGTGCCGGATGCGGCAGGGCCCGGTTCCCGTCCGGGGAACCGGGCCCCACCCGGGCGTCGTACGGGCTACAGCCCGGCGGCCGCGCGCAGTTCCTCCACGCGGTCGGTGCGCTCCCAGGTGAAGTCGGGCAGCTCGCGGCCGAAGTGGCCGTAGGCGGCGGTCTGGGCGTAGATCGGGCGCAGCAGGTCCAGATCGCGGATGATGGCGGCCGGGCGCAGGTCGAAGACCTCGTCGATGGCCTTCTCGATCCTGTCGATGTCGACCTTCTCGGTGCCGAAGGTCTCCACGAACAGCCCCACCGGCTCGGCCTTGCCGATGGCGTAGGCGACCTGCACCTCGCAGCGGCTCGCCAGGCCCGCGGCGACCACGTTCTTGGCCACCCAGCGCATCGCGTAGGCCGCGGAGCGGTCCACCTTGGAGGGGTCCTTGCCGGAGAAGGCGCCGCCGCCGTGGCGGGCCATGCCGCCATAGGTGTCGATGATGATCTTCCGGCCGGTCAGGCCCGCGTCGCCCATCGGGCCGCCGATCTCGAACCGGCCGGTGGGGTTGACCAGCAGCCGGTAGCTGTCGGTGTCGAGCTTGATGTCCTCGTCCAGCAGCGCCTTGAGCTCCGGCTCGACGACGAACTCGCGGATGTCGGGCGCCAGCAGCGACTCCAGGTCGATGTCGGACGCATGCTGGGAGGAGACCACCACGGTGTCCAGGCGCACGGCCTTGTCGCCGTCGTACTCGATGGTGACCTGCGTCTTGCCGTCCGGGCGCAGGTAGGGGATGGTGCCGTTCTTGCGCACGTCCGACAGCCGCTTGGCCAGCCGGTGCGCCAGGAAGATCGGCAGCGGCATCAGGGTGGGCGTCTCGTCGGTGGCGTAGCCGAACATCAGGCCCTGGTCGCCGGCGCCCTGCCGGTCCAGCTCGTCGTCGTCGCCCTCGACGCGGGCCTCGTAGGCCGCGTCCACGCCCTGCGCGATGTCCGGGGACTGCGCGCCGATGGACACCGAGACACCGCAGGAGGCGCCGTCGAAGCCCTTCTTGGAGGAGTCGTAACCGATCTCGAGGATCTTGCTGCGGACCAGGGTGGCGATGTCCGCGTAGGCCTTGGTGGTGACCTCGCCGGCCACGTGGACCAGGCCGGTGGTGATCAGGGTCTCCACCGCGACCCGGGAGGCCGGGTCCTCGCGCAGCAGCGCGTCGAGAATCGTGTCGCTGATCTGGTCAGCGATCTTGTCGGGGTGACCTTCGGTCACGGACTCCGAGGTGAAAAGGCGACGGGACACAACGCTCCCTGGGGTTGCAGCGGCTGCTGGCTGATCCTGGTCGGACGGTACGGGGCTGTGCCCGGCGGCGTCCGGGGACAGTCTATCGGTCGCGCCCAGACCACGAGCTCCCTGTCTCGTCCCTCGGGAACGCTGTGACCTGCGGCACGGGCATTCTGCCCAAGGCACCGTCGCCTTGGCCAGAGCGGCCGTGCGCCGAACCAGCGGGGCTCGAGCCGGTCTCGAACCGGGCTCGAGCCAGGCGTGAGCCGCCGGCGAGGGCCACGCGGGCTCACGTGAGGCGAGCGGCCACCAGGTCCCACACGACGTCGGCCAGGGCCTCCTTGGGGCCGTGCGGGACCGGTGTCTCGCTGCCGTCGGCGCCCAGCACAACCGCCTCGTTGTCCTCGGCACCGAAGGTGCGGCTCTCCCCCACCTCGTTCACCACCAGCAGGTCGCAGCCCTTGCGGCGCAGCTTCGCCCGCCCGTGGGCGAGCACGTCGTCGGTCTCGGCGGCGAAGCCGACAACCACCTGTCCGGGCCGCACCCGTTCGGCGGACAGCTCGGCGAGGACGTCCGGATTGCGCACCAGCACGATGGGGTCGGGGTCCCGGTCGTCCTGCTTCTTGATCTTGCCGGTGGCGTACGTCGCGGGGCGGAAGTCCGCGACCGCGGCGGCCATGACGACGGCGTCGGCGTCGGCGGCCGCCTTCAGCACCGCCTCGCGCAGCTGCAGCGCGGTGCCGACGCGGACGACGTCGACGCCCGCCGGGTCGGGCAGGGCGGTGTTGGCGGCGACGAGGGTGACCCGGGCGCCGCGGGCGGCGGCGGTGCGAGCGAGGGCGTAGCCCTGCTTGCCGGAGGAGCGGTTGCCGAGGAAGCGGACCGGGTCGAGGGGCTCGCGGGTGCCGCCGGCGCTGACCACGACGTGCCGGCCGGCCAGGTCCGGAGCGGTGACGCCCCGGGCCAGGACACCGCGGCAGACCTCGAAGATCTCGGCGGGGTCGGGCAGCCGGCCCTTGCCGGTGTCGGCCCCGGTGAGGCGGCCGACAGCCGGTTCGATCACGACGGCGCCGCGGCGACGCAGCGTCGCCACGTTCTCCTGGGTGGCCGGGTGCTCCCACATCTCCGTGTGCATGGCCGGAGCGAACACGACCGGGCAGCGGGCGGTGAGCAGGGTGTTGGTCAGCAGGTCGTCGGCGAGTCCGTGGGCGGCCTTGGCGAGCATGTCGGCGGTGGCGGGGGCGACGACGACCAGGTCGGCGTGCTGGCCGATGCGGACGTGCGGCACCTCGTGGACGTCGTCCCAGACCTCGGTGGCCACGGGGTTGCCGGACAGGGCCGACCAGGTGGCGGCGCCGACGAAGTGCAGCGCGGAGGCGGTGGGGACGACGCGGACGTCGTGGCCCGACTCCGTCAGCCGCCGCAGCAGCTCGCACGCCTTGTACGCGGCGATGCCGCCGCTGACTCCCAGTACGACCTTGGGCTTGTCGGCCTTGGGCTTGTCCATCGTCGCTCCCCGGACCTCGGATACGGGACTGCCCCCGCGCGCGCGGGGATCACTGCGTTCACGTCCCATGACACACCACGGGCCCGGCAGCGCGGCTGCCGGGCCTGTGGATAAGTCGATCACAGTGCGAAAATACGACTGCGCCGGGCCGGGTCGACCGGTGTTCCCCGGTTATCGCCGATTCCCGGTTATCGCCGATTCCCGGTCACTGGCCCGGGCCCTCGACGGCCTCGGCCGTCAGCAGGCCGGCGTTGATCTCGCGCAGGGCGATCGAGAGCGGCTTCTCGTGGACGTGGGTGTCGACGAGGGGACCGACGTACTCGAGGAGCCCCTCACCGAGCTGCGAGTAGTACGCGTTGATCTGGCGGGCCCGCTTGGCCGCGTAGATCACGAGGCTGTACTTCGAGTCGGTGGCCTCGAGAAGCTCGTCGATCGGCGGGTTGATGATGCCCTCGGGCGCGGAGATGGAAGAGGACACGCTCTACCTTCCGATGGATGGGAAAGAACGAAAAGGATCAGTCTCTACGATCCTTCACGGTCACACAACGTCCATCAAGGCTAGCAGCTCGCGCGCCACGTCCTCGACGGAGGTGTTGACCAGGGTCACGTCGAACTCCGGCTCCGCCGCCAGTTCGACCCGCGCCGCCTCCAGGCGGCGCTCGATCACGTCGGGCGGCTCGGTCCCCCGGCCGGTGAGCCTGCGCACGAGCTCCTCCCAGGAGGGCGGAGCGAGGAACACGAGCTGCGCGTCCGGCATGGTCTCGCGCACCTGCCGGGCGCCCTGGAGATCGATCTCCAGCAGGACGGGCTCGCCCGCCTCCAGGCGCTCCAGCACCGCCGTGCGCGGGGTGCCGTAGCGGTTGCCGGCGAACTCGGCCCACTCCAGCAGCTCGCCGTTGGCGATCAGCTTGTCCATCTCCTCGTCGGTGACGAAGAAGTAGTGGACGCCGTGCTGCTCGCCGGGGCGGGGCTTGCGGGTCGTGGCCGACACCGAGAGCCAGACGTCGGGGTGTTCCTTGCGCAGATGGGCGACGACCGTGCTCTTGCCGACCCCGGAGGGACCGGAGAGCACGGTCAGCCGCGGACGTTCACTCATGCAGCGATTATTCCAGCAATGCCGGCGGGCCCGGGAATCAGGACCCCGAGCCGCCGAACTCGCGCTCCAGGGAGGCGATCTGGTTGGACCCGAGACCGCGCACGCGGCGGCTCTCGGAGATCCCGAGACGCTCCATGATCTGCTTGGCGCGGACCTTGCCCACGCCCGGCAGGGACTCCAGCAGGGCGGAGACCTTCATCTTGCCGATGACGTCGTTCTCCTGGCCCTGCTTGATGACCTCGTGCAGGGAGGCGCCGGAGTGCTTGAGTCGATTCTTGACCTCGGCCCGCTCCCGGCGAGCCGCGGCGGCCTTTTCGAGCGCGGCTGCGCGCTGTTCAGGGGTAAGGGGCGGAAGAGCCACGCCTACGTCACCTCGGACTGTCGAACTGTCGGATACGGACCGGTGAGGAACCTAGTCGCCCCACACCTGGGGAGCCACGAGCAACACGCTCGCCCGTTCGCCCCCCTGCCTTGAGGGCGTGGGAGGTGCCCCCACTCGTCGGAGACTAGCGGGCAAGTGCGCCGGAGTCAGCGAGAACAGCGGAAAAGTCCTGGTCAGCCTCCGGCAGGACGGACTTTTAAGACATTTTGCCCCGGATTTGTGGATGTAATCAGACGGGCGGCTCCCCGGAAACCCGCTCGTGAGGCCCCCGGGCACCCCCCGCGAAGCCCTCAGACCGCCGCCACCGCGGCCCGGATCTCCTCCGCGAACCGCTCCGCGGCCGCCCGCAGCGCCGCCACGCCGGGGCCGTGGCGCAGCACGCCCCGGCTGACGTTCGGCACGACGTTGCGCACCGCCGGCCCGAAGACCCGGGGAAGGTCGGCGGGCGTCGCGCCCTGGGCGCCGATGCCGGGCGCGAGCAGCGGCCCGTTGATCGCCAGGTCGTACGCCGACAGGTCGCCCAGCGTGGCGCCGACCACCGCCCCGAAGGACCCCAGCGGCTCCTCGCCCGCGTTCTCGGCGGCCAGGTGCGCCAGCACGGTCGCGCCCACGCTGCGGCCGTCCCCGCGCACCGCGTGCTGCACCTCGCCGCCCTCCGGGTTGGAGGTCAGGGCGAGCACGAACAGCCCGGCCCCGCTCTCCCGCGCCAGCTCCACGGCCGGCCGCAGCGATCCGTAGCCGAGGTAGGGCGAGACGGTGAGCGCGTCGGAGAACAGCGGCGCGTCCTTGTGCAGGAAGGCCTCGGCGTAGGCGGCCATGGTGGAGCCGATGTCGCCGCGCTTGGCGTCCGTCACCACCAGCGCGCCCGCCTGGCGCGCCTGCGCCACCACCGTCTCCAGCACCGCGATCCCGCGTGAGCCGAACCGCTCGAAGAAGGCGCTCTGCGGCTTGAGCACGGCGACCCGGTCGGCCACCGCCTCCACCACCGTGCGGCTGAACCGCTCCAGGCCCGCCACGTCGTCGTTCAGGCCCCACTCGGTGAGCAGGGAGGCGTGCGGGTCGATGCCCACGCACAGCGGGCCGCGCTCGTCCATGGCACGGCGCAGGCGGGCTCCGAAGGGCTCTCCGGAAAATGTCTGCGGCCCGGAAGGCCCCGTTGAGGGGTGGTGGTCGGGGGACGGGTGGGCGGTCATGCGGCCTTCCTCGTGTCGGCGCCGACCGCGTCGGCGAGGGTGGCGTACGGGCTGGTGCGCAGGCGCGCGGCGAGCCCCTTGTGGAGGGTGCGGGCCCAGAAGGGGCCCCGGTAGACGAAGGCGCTGTAGCCCTGGACCAGGGTGGCGCCGGCCAGGATGCGCTGCCAGGCGTCCTCGGCGGTTTCGATGCCGCCGACGCCCACCAGGGTGATGCGGTCGCCCACGCGCGCGTACAGGCGGCGCAGCACCTGCAGGGAGCGCTCCTTCAGGGGCGCTCCGGACAGGCCGCCGGTCTCCTTGACCAGGGCCGGCTGCGACCGCAGGCCGAGGCCCTCGCGCGCGATGGTGGTGTTGGTCGCGATGATCCCGTCCAGGCCGAGGTCGACGGCCAGGTCGGCGACGGCGTCGATGTCCTCGTCGGCGAGGTCGGGCGCGATCTTCACCAGCAGCGGCACGCGGCGGCCGGGCACCGCGCGGTCGGCGGCCTCGCGCACGGCCGTCAGCAGGGGCCGCAGGTGCTCGACGGCCTGCAGGTCGCGCAGGCCGGGCGTGTTCGGGGAGGAGACGTTGACGACCAGGTAGTCGGCGTACGGCGCGAGGCGCTCGGCGGACTTGACGTAGTCGGCGACGGCCTCGGCCTCGGGGACGGCCTTGGTCTTGCCGATGTTGACGCCGACGACCGTCCGGAACACCGGCCGGCGGGAGGCCAGGCGGGCGGCGACGGCGAGCGAGCCGTCGTTGTTGAAGCCCATGCGGTTGATCAGGGCGCGGTCGGCGACCAGCCGGAACAGCCGCTTCGGGGGGTTGCCGGGCTGCGGCTCGCCGGTGACGGTGCCGATCTCGACGTGGTCGAAGCCGAGCATCGCCAGGCCGTCGATGCCGACGGCGTTCTTGTCGAAACCGGCGGCGAGCCCGAAGGGGCCGTGCATGCGCAGCCCGAACGCCTCGGTGCGCAGCTCCGGGTGGCGGGGCGCGAGCGCGGCGGCGAGGAAGGTGCGCAGCACCGGGATGCGGGCGGCCAGCCGGATCCAGCGGAAGGCCAGGTGGTGGGCCTGCTCGGGGTCCATCCGCCGGAAGACCAGGCGGAAGAGGAGCTTGTACATGTAAGGAGTCGTCCCGGGTCCTCATGAGGAGGGGGACACCGCCTGCGGTGTCCCCCTCGTCGGCTGCTAGTCGCGGGTCGCGGTCAGGAACGCGGCGTGTTCCTGCAGCGAGCGCACGCCCACGTCGCCGCGGTTGAGGGCGTCGATGCCCTGCACGGCGGCGGCGAGCGCCTGCACGGTGGTCAGGCAGGGCACGGAGCGGGCCACGGCCGCGGTGCGGATGTCGTAGCCGTCGAGGCGGCCGCCGGTGCCGTAGGGGGTGTTGACGATGAGGTCGACCTCGCCGTCGTGGATCATCTGCACGATGGTCTTCTCGCCGTTCGGGCCGGGGCCCTCGGAGTGCTTGCGCACCACCGTGGCGTTGATGCCGTTGCGCCGGAGGACCTCGGCGGTGCCGGCGGTGGCCAGCAGCTCGAAGCCGTGGGCGACCAGCTCGCGCGCCGGGAAGATCATGGAGCGCTTGTCGCGGTTGGCGACGGAGATGAACGCCCGGCCCTTGGTCGGCAGCGCGCCGTAGGCCGCGGACTGGGACTTGGCGTAGGCGGTGCCGAAGACGGAGTCGATGCCCATGACCTCGCCGGTGGAGCGCATCTCCGGGCCGAGCACGGTGTCCACGCCGCGCCCGGAGGTGTCGCGGAAGCGGCTCCAGGGCAGCACGGCCTCCTTGACGGAGATCGGCGCGTCCAGCGGGAGCTCCCCGCCGTCGCCGCTGCCGGGCAGCAGCCCCTCCGCGCGCAGTTCGGCGATGGTGGCGCCCAGGGAGATGCGCGCGGCGGCCTTGGCCAGCGGCACCGCGGTCGCCTTGGAGGTGAAGGGCACGGTGCGCGAGGCGCGCGGGTTGGCCTCCAGGACGTAGAGGATGTCCCCGGCCAGCGCGAACTGGATGTTGATCAGGCCGCGCACGCCGACGCCGCGGGCGATGGCCTCCGTGGAGGCGCGCAGCCGCTTGACGTCGTGGGCGCCGAGGGTGATGGGCGGCAGGGCGCAGGCGGAGTCGCCGGAGTGGATGCCGGCCTCCTCGATGTGCTCCATCACGCCGCCCAGGTACAGCTCCTCGCCGTCGTAGAGGGCGTCGACGTCGATCTCGATGGCGTCGTCGAGGAAGCGGTCGACCAGGACCGGCCGGGAGGGGCTGATCTCGGTCGACTCGGCGATGTACGCCTCCAGGCGGGCCTCGTCGTAGACGATCTCCATGCCGCGGCCGCCCAGCACGTACGAGGGCCGCACCAGGACCGGGTAGCCGATCTCGTCCGCGATGGCCTTGGCCTCGGCGAACGTGGTGGCGGTGCCGTGCTTGGGGGCGGGCAGCCCGGCCTCGGCCAGCACCCGTCCGAAGGCGCCGCGGTCCTCGGCCAGGTGGATCGCCTCCGGCGAGGTGCCCACGATCGGCACGCCGTTGTCCTTCAGCGCCTGCGCCAGGCCCAGCGGGGTCTGGCCGCCGAGCTGGACGATGACGCCCGCGATCGGGCCGGCCTGCTGCTCGGCGTGGACGATCTCCAGCACGTCTTCGAGTGTCAGCGGCTCGAAGTACAGGCGGTCGGAGGTGTCGTAGTCGGTGGAGACGGTCTCCGGGTTGCAGTTGACCATCACGGTCTCGTACCCGGCGTCGCGCAGCGCGAAGGAGGCGTGCACGCAGGAGTAGTCGAACTCGATGCCCTGGCCGATGCGGTTCGGGCCGGAGCCGAGGATGATCACCGCGGGCTTCTCGCGGGGCGCGACCTCGCTCTCCTCGTCGTAGGAGGAGTAGAAGTACGGCGTCTTCGCGGCGAACTCGGCGGCGCAGGTGTCGACCGTCTTGTACACCGGGCGCACGCCGAGGGCGTGTCGCACCTCGCGCACCACGTCCTCGCGCAGCCCGCGGATCTCACCGATCTGCGCGTCGGAGAAGCCGTGCCGCTTGGCCTCGGCCAGCAGCTCACGCGTCAGCTCGGGGGCCTGGGCGAGGTCGTCGGCGATCTCCTTGATGAGGAAGAGCTGGTCGACGAACCACGGGTCGATCTTCGTCGACTCGTGGACCTCCTCGGGGGTGGCGCCGGCGCGGATGGCCTGCATGGCCGTGTTGATGCGGCCGTCGGTGGGCCGCGCGGCCTCGCGCAGCAGCTCGTCCTTGTCGCCGGGGTCGCCGGTGAAGGTGAACTGGCTGCCCTTCTTCTCCAGCGAGCGCAGCGCCTTCTGGAACGCCTCGGTGAAGTTGCGGCCGATGGCCATGGCCTCGCCGACCGACTTCATGGTCGTCGTCAGCGTCGAGTCCGCACTCGGGAATTTCTCGAACGCGAACCGCGGCACCTTGACCACCACGTAGTCCAGGGTCGGCTCGAAGGAGGCCGGGGTCTCCTGGGTGATGTCGTTGGGGATCTCGTCCAGGGTGTAGCCGACGGCGAGCTTGGCGGCGATCTTCGCGATGGGGAAGCCGGTGGCCTTGGACGCCAGCGCGGAGGAGCGGGAGACGCGCGGGTTCATCTCGATGACGATGACCCGGCCGTCCTTCGGGTTGACCGCGAACTGGATGTTGCAGCCGCCGGTGTCGACACCGACCTCGCGGATCACGGCGATGCCGATGTCGCGCAGGATCTGGTACTCGCGGTCGGTGAGCGTCATCGCCGGGGCGACGGTGATCGAGTCGCCGGTGTGCACGCCCATCGGGTCGAAGTTCTCGATGGAGCAGACGACCACGACGTTGTCGTTCTTGTCGCGCATCAGCTCCAGCTCGTACTCCTTCCAGCCGAGGATGGACTCCTCCAGGAGCACCTCGGTGGTCGGGGAGAGCGCGAGACCGGTGCCGGCGATGCGGCGCAGCTCCTCCTCGTCGTGGGCGAAGCCGGAGCCGGCGCCGCCCATGGTGAAGGAGGGGCGCACCACGACCGGGTAGCCGCCGAGCTGCTCGACGCCGGCCAGCACCTCCTCCATGGTGTGGCAGATGACCGAGCGGGCGGACTCGCCGTGGCCGATCTTCTCCCGGACCCGCTCCACGACCTCCTTGAACCGGTCGCGGTCCTCGCCCTTGTGGATGGCCTCGGGCCGGGCGCCGATCAGCTCCACGCCGTACTTCTCCAGTACGCCGTTCTCGTGCAGCGCGATGGCGGTGTTGAGGGCCGTCTGGCCGCCCAGGGTGGGCAGCAGCGCGTCGGGGCGCTCCTTGGCGATGATCTTCTCGACGAAGTCGGGGGTGATCGGCTCGACGTAGGTGGCGTCGGCGATCTCCGGGTCGGTCATGATCGTCGCCGGGTTGGAGTTGACCAGGATCACCCTGAGGCCCTCGGCCTTCAGGACGCGGCACGCCTGGGTGCCGGAGTAGTCGAACTCGGCGGCCTGGCCGATGACGATCGGGCCGGAGCCGATGACCAGGACGGACTGGATATCGGTGCGCTTAGGCACGCTGGCCCTCCATCAGGGTGACGAAGCGGTCGAACAGGTAGGCGGCGTCGTGGGGTCCCGCGGCCGCTTCGGGGTGGTACTGGACGCTGAAGGCCGGCTTGTCGAGGAGGCGCAGGCCCTCCACCACGTTGTCGTTGAGGCAGACGTGGGAGACCTCGGCGCGGCCGTAGGGGGTGTCGGAGACCTTGTCGAGCGGGGCGTCGACGGCGAAGCCGTGGTTGTGCGCGGTGATCTCGACCTTGCCGGTCGTGCGGTCCTGCACCGGCTGGTTGATGCCGCGGTGGCCGTACTTCAGCTTGTAGGTGCCGAAGCCGAGGGCGCGGCCGAGGATCTGGTTGCCGAAGCAGATCCCGAACAGCGGCGTGCCGCGCTCCAGGACGCCCCGCATGACCGAGACGGGGTGGTCGGCGGTGGCGGGGTCGCCGGGGCCGTTGGAGAAGAACACCCCGTCGGGATCGACCGCGTACACGTCCTCCAGGGTGGCGGTGGCGGGCAGGACGTGCACCTCGATGCCGCGCTCGGCCATGCGGTGCGGGGTCATGCCCTTGATGCCGAGGTCGACGGCGGCGACGGTCAGCCTCTTCTCACCGATCGCGGGGACGACGTACGGCTCGGTGGTGGCGACCTCGGCGGACAGGTCGGCGCCCTTCATCGGGGGCGCCTGCCGCACCCGCGCGAGGAGCGTGTCCTCGTCCGCGATCGCGTCGCCGGAGAAGATGCCGACGCGCATGGCGCCGCGTTCGCGCAGGTGGCGGGTGAGGGCGCGGGTGTCGATGCCGGCGATGCCGACGACGCCCTGCGCGGCCAGCTCCTCGTCCAGGGTGCGCTTGGCGCGCCAGCTGGAGGGCACGCGCGCGGGGTCGCGCACCACGTAGCCGGCGACCCAGATCCGCTTCGACTCGGGGTCCTCGTCGTTGACGCCGGTGTTGCCCACGTGCGGGGCGGTCATGACGACGACCTGGCGGTGGTAGGACGGGTCGGTCAGGGTCTCCTGGTAGCCGGTCATGCCGGTGGAGAAGACGGCCTCGCCGAAGGTCTCCCCCACGGCCCCGTAGGCGCGGCCGCGGAAGGTGCGGCCGTCCTCCAGGACGAGCACGGCGGGAAGCGCCCGCTTTCCGGCAGCGGTTGCGCTGGTGGAGGTCGTCATCGTTCGGCGCCTTCCGTTTCCCTCGTGGTGATCATCTGGTTCAGGGTGTCGACCCACTCCCGGTGCTCGGCCGCCCGGTCGGAGCGGAACCCGGAGTCGATCAGCTTGTCGCCGTGCGCCCACGTCACGACCAGCAGGCCGCCCTCGGTGAGGACCTTGCCGGCGATGCCCTTGTCGAGCCGGGCCCCGCGCAGCTGCGCGGCCGGGACGAAGAAGTCCGTCGCCCCGGGGCGCACGACGTCCAGTCCGGCGTCCGTCAGGGTGAGCTCGACGCGGCTGCGGGCGCCCAGGCCGTGCGCGACGATGCGGTCCAGCCACTGGTGGGCGGTGGTGGAGCCGTGGTAGCGGCCGGTCATGGTGAGCTTCACCGGGCCGGTCTGCTGCGGCGCGGCCGGCAGTTCGGGCAGGTCGCCCTGGAGCGTGGCGCGCCACTTCCAGCCCTCGCGCATCAGCCAGTAGACGAGCGCGACGAAGAGGGCGAGGCCGACCAGCCAGCCGATGCGGGCGGTCCAGTCGGTGACCGGGGCGGATTTCCCCGTCGTGGCCGCGGCGGTGAGGAGTGCAGGTGTCACGTGAGCTTCCCGTCGACGAGCGTGGCCTTGCCCCGGAGCCACGTGTGGGTGACACGGCCCGGCAGCTCACGGCCCTCGTAGGGGGTGTTGCGGCTGCGCGAGGCGAAGCCCGCGGGGTCCACCCGCCCACGGTATGCCGGGTCGACCAGGGTGAGGTTGGCGGGCTCACCTGCCGAGACGGGGCGGCCGTGGCCGTGGGCCCGTCCGATGCGCGCGGGCGCGAAGGACATGCGGTCGGCGACGCCGGCCCAGTCGAGCAGGCCGGTGTCGACCATGGTCTCCTGGACCACCGACAGGGCCGTCTCCAGGCCGATCATGCCCATGGCGGCCGCGGCCCACTCGCAGTCCTTGTCCTCCTGCGGGTGCGGGGCGTGGTCGGTGGCGACGATGTCGATCGTGCCGTCGGCGAGCGCCTCGCGCAGCGCCATGACGTCACGCTCGGTGCGCAGCGGCGGGTTGACCTTGTAGACCGGGTTGTAGGTGCGCACCAGCTCATCGGTGAGCAGCAGGTGGTGCGGGGTGACCTCGGCGGTGACCCGGATGCCGCGGGACTTGGCCCAGCGCACGATCTCCACCGAACCGGCGGTGGACAGATGGCAGATGTGGACGCGGGAGCCGACGTGGTCGGCGAGCAGCACGTCCCGCGCGATGATCGACTCCTCGGCGACGGCCGGCCAGCCGCCCAGGCCCAGCTCGGCGGAGACGACGCCCTCGTTCATCTGGGCGCCCTCGGTCAGCCGCGGCTCCTGCGCGTGCTGCGCGACGACGCCGTCGAAGGCCTTCACGTACTCCAGCGCCCGCCGCATGATCACGGCGTCGTCGACGCACTTGCCGTCGTCGGAGAAGACGGTGACCCCGGCGGCCGAGTCGTGCATGGCGCCCAGCTCGGCGAGCTGCTTGCCCTCCAGGCCGACGGTGACGGCGCCGACCGGCCGCACGTCGCAGTAGCCGTGCTCGCGGCCCAGCCGCCAGACCTGCTCGACGACGCCGGCGGTGTCGGCGACGGGGAAGGTGTTGGCCATGGCGAACACGGCGGTGTAGCCGCCGCTCGCCGCCGCCCGGGTGCCGGTCAGCACGGTCTCGGAGTCCTCGCGGCCCGGCTCGCGCAGGTGGGTGTGCAGGTCGACCAGGCCCGGCAGCAGCACCTTGCCGTCGGCCTCGACGACCCGGGCGCCCTCGGCGGACAGGTTCTCGCCCACCTCGGCGATGGTCTCGCCGTCGATCAGGACGTCCTGCGGCGCGCCGCCGAGCACCTTCGCACCACGGATCAGGGTCTTGCTCATGTACGTCACTTCTCCTCGGTACGGGTGGGGGCGACGGCGGGTTCGTTGCCGCCGAGCAGCAGGTAGAGGACGGCCATCCGGATGGACACGCCGTTGGTGACCTGTTCGACGGCGGTGCAGCGGCCGGAGTCGGCGACCTCGGCGGTGATCTCCATGCCGCGGACCATGGGCCCAGGGTGCATGACGACGGCGTGCTCGGGCAGCTTCGCCATGCGGTCGCCGTCGAGGCCGTAGCGGCGGGAGTACTCGCGCTCGGTCGGGAAGAACGCGGCGTTCATCCGCTCGCGCTGGACGCGCAGCATCATCACCGCGTCGCACTTGGGCAGCGCCGCGTCGAGGTCGTACGACACCGCGCAGGGCCAGGTCTCGACGCCGACCGGCAGCAGGGTGGGCGGGGCGACCAGGGTGACCTCGGCGCCGAGGGTGTGCAGCAGGTCGACGTTGGAGCGGGCGACCCGGCTGTGCAGGATGTCGCCGACGATGGTGACGCGCTTGCCGGACAGGTCCTGGCCGAGCCCGGCGTCCCGGCCGATGAGCCGGCGGCGCATGGTGAAGGCGTCCAGGAGGGCCTGGGTGGGGTGCTGGTGGGTGCCGTCGCCGGCGTTGATGACGGCGGCGTCGATCCAGCCGGAGTTGGCCAGGCGGTAGGGCGCGCCGGAGGCGCCGTGCCGGATGACGACGGCGTCGACGCCCATCGCCTCCAGGGTCTGGGCGGTGTCCTTCAAGGACTCGCCCTTGGACACGCTGGAGCCCTTGGCGGAGAAGTTGATCACGTCCGCGGACAGCCGCTTCTCGGCGGCCTCGAAGGAGATCCGGGTCCGGGTGGAGTCCTCGAAGAAGAGGTTGACGACGGTGCGGCCGCGCAGGGTCGGCAGCTTCTTGATCGGCCGGTCGGCGACCCGGGACATCTCCTCGGCGGTGTCGAGGATCAGGACGGCGTCGTCACGGGTGAGGTCGGCGGCCGAGATGAGATGGCGCTGCATCTGTCAGGCTCCGTAAGGCAGGTCATGCGGGAGATTTCGGGCGCGGGCGGACAGGGTGGGGCGCACGCGCGGGACGTACGGCGGTGACGCGCGTACGCCGGGGCGGGTCAGTGCTGCCGCTCGCCCGGGGTGGCCGGTTTGGCGCCGAGCAGCACGGTGTCGCGGCCGTCCTCCTCGGCGAGCTGGACCTTGACCGTCTCCCGCAGCGACGTCGGGAGGTTCTTGCCGACGTAGTCGGCGCGGATGGGCAGTTCGCGGTGGCCGCGGTCGACGAGGACCGCGAGCTGCACCGCGCGCGGGCGCCCGATGTCGTTCAGGGCGTCGAGGGCGGCGCGGATGGTGCGGCCGGAGAAGAGCACGTCGTCGACGAGGACGACCAGCTTGCCGTCGATGCCGTCACCGGGGATGTCGGTGCGGGCCAGCGCACGCGGCGGCTGCATGCGCAGGTCGTCGCGGTACATGGTGATGTCCAGCGAGCCGCAGGGAACCTTGCGCTCGGTGATCCGCTCGAGCTTGGCGGCGAGCCGCTGGGCGAGGAAGACACCCCGGGTCGGGATGCCGAGGAGGACGACGTCGTCGGCGCCCTTGGCGCGTTCGACGATCTCGTGGGCGATACGGGTGAGCACCCGCGCGATATCAGGGGCCTCGAGGACGGGCCTGGCAGGGGACGCCTGCGTGTCCATGGGAAAAGGACCTCCTTCTCCGCCTCACGGGACGGACCTTAAAGGACGTCTGCAGTACGCCCCCACGGTAGCAGGCTCCGCCGGCGCCCCTCCCCGCCCCCGTGTCACCCGTCCGGCCCAGCGGTGCGCCGCCGGTGCGGGAGAGTCGGTGTGGACCATTCGGCTTGACGCGGCAGAGTAACGCTGCGTAACCTCACAGTGAGTTACCAGCCGCGCGGCCCGTTCCGCGTCGACACAGTGTCCGGGAGCCATATGTCCAGCGAATACGCCAAACAGCTCGGGGCCAAGCTCCGGGCCATCCGCACCCAGCAGGGCCTTTCCCTCCACGGTGTCGAGGAGAAGTCCCAGGGACGCTGGAAGGCGGTCGTGGTCGGTTCGTACGAGCGCGGCGACCGGGCCGTGACCGTGCAGCGCCTCGCCGAGCTGGCGGACTTCTACGGCGTGCCGGTGCAGGAGCTGCTGCCGGGCACCACTCCGGGCGGTGCCGCGGAGCCGCCGCCGAAGCTCGTCCTGGACCTGGAGCGGCTGGCGACCGTCCCGTCCGAGAAGGCGGGCCCCCTGCAGCGCTACGCGGCGACGATCCAGTCGCAGCGCGGCGACTACAACGGCAAGGTGCTCTCCATCCGCCAGGACGACCTGCGCACCCTCGCCGTGATCTACGACCAGTCGCCCTCGGTCCTGACCGAGCAGCTGATCAGCTGGGGCGTGCTGAACGCGGACGCGCGGCGCGCCGTCGCCGCCCACGAGGAGGGCTGACCGCTCGACGGGCGGGCAGGAACAGAACAGGACAGAGCAGCACAGAGCAGAAACGTGCCGCCGGGGTGGCCGGAACCGTCTGGTTCGGGCCGCCCCGGCGGCGTTTCGGTGTGCGGGGCGCCCTCTCCGCCTACCGGGGGACCACCGGGGGAAGGCACCCTCCCCGCCGCGGCCGGGACAGACCTCGGGGCGGCGGGACGCCGAGGGGCACCGCGGCACGGTGGCCGCGGGGCCCCTCGGCGTGTGTGGGACCGTTTCTCAGACCTCGTCGTCGCGACGCAGCTGGGGCTTGAGCTCCTTGAGCCGGCCGAGCAGGCCGTTGACGAACCCGGGCGACTCGTCCGTGGAGAACTCCTTCGCGAGCTGCACCATCTCGTCGATGACGACGGCGTCGGGCGTCTCGTCCACCCAGATCAGCTCGTAGGCGCCCAGGCGCAGGATGTTGCGGTCGACGACCGGCATCCGGTCCAGCGTCCAGCCGACCGAGTACTGGGCGATCAGCTCGTCGATGCGCTTGGCGCGCGGGGCGTAGCCCTCGACCAGCCGCATCGTGTACTCGCTCACCGGCGGCTGCCGATGGGGGTCGGTCCGGGAGTGCCGGATCCAGTCGGCGAGGACGGTCAGGACGTCGGCGCCCCGCTGGTCGCTCTCGAAGAGGATCTGGAAGGCACGCTTGCGGGCCGTGTTGCGGGCAGCCACGGTCAGCTGTTCACCCGGCCGAGGTACTCACCCGAGCGGGTGTCGACCTTGATCTTCTCACCGGTGGTGATGAACAGCGGGACCTGGATCTCGTAGCCCGTCTCCAGCGTCGCCGGCTTGGTGCCGCCGGTGGAGCGGTCGCCCTGGACGCCCGGCTCGGTGTGCTGGACGGTCAGCTCGACGGCGGCCGGCAGCTCGACGAAGAGCACCTCGCCCTCGTGCTGCGCGACGGTGGCCTCGAAGCCCTCGATCAGGAAGTTGGCGGCGTCGCCGACGACCTTCCGGTCGATGTGCAGCTGGTCGTAGGTCTCCATGTCCATGAAGACGAAGTAGTCGCCGTCCATGTAGGAGAACTGCATGTCACGCTTGTCGACGTTGGCCGTCTCGACCTTGACGCCGGCGTTGAAGGTCTTGTCGACGACCTTGCCGGAGAGCACGTTCTTGAGCTTGGTGCGCACGAAGGCCGGGCCCTTGCCGGGCTTGACGTGCTGGAACTCGACGACGGACCACAGCTGGCCGCCTTCGAGCTTGAGCACCATGCCGTTCTTGAGGTCGTTCGTGGTGGCCACGGTTGCGGAATCTCCTGGACTGACGTACGACCCCGGGGCAGGCGCGCAGCGCGAGGCTAGAGCGCGAGCAGCTCCTTGGTCGTGATGGTGAGTAGCTCGGGTCCGCCGTCCGCCTCGGGGCGTACGACGAGCGTGTCATCGATCCGGACCCCGCCCCGGCCCGGGAGGTGGACCCCCGGTTCGACGGTGACCGGCACGCAAGCGTCCAGTTTACCCATGGACGTGGGAGCCAACTGCGGGTCCTCGGTGATTTCGAGCCCCACTCCGTGTCCGGTCAGCGACGGCAGCCGCTCTCCGTAGCCGGCGCTGTCCAGCACCTGGCGGGCCGCCCGGTCGACGGTGCGGCAGGGCGCGCCCGGCGCGAGGGCCTCGCGTCCGGCGCGCTGGGCGGCGAAGACCAGGTCGTACAGCTCGATCTGCCAGTCGGCGGGCGCGGTGCCGATGACGAAGGTGCGGCCGAGCTCGCAGCGGTAGCCGCGGTAGGCGGCGCCGAGGCAGACGGAGAGGAAGTCGCCCTCCTCCACCCGGCGGTCGGTGGGGCGGTGGCCGCGCCGGCCGGCGTTCGGGCCGGTGGCCACGGAGGTGGCGAAGGCGGGGCCGTCGGCGCCGTGGTCGATCAGCCGCCGCTCCAGCTCCAGGGCGAGGTGGCGTTCGGTGCGGCCGACGAGGATCGACTCCAGCAGCTCGCCGAGGGCCTGGTCGGCGATCTCGGCGCCGATGCGCAGGCAGGAGATCTCCTCCTCGTCCTTCACCACCCGCTGCTGCTCGACGGCGCCGCCCAGGTCGGCCAGGCGGATCCGCGGCGCGACGGAGGCGATGGCGCGGTGGCGGGCCATGGTGAGGTGGTGCTCCTCGACGGCGAGGGAGTCGATGCCCTGGTCCCGGGCGAGTCCGGCGGCGGCGACGGCGGCGTCCCCGCCGGCGCCGGGCAGGCCGTGCACGCGCAGCGTGTCGTCCAGCCGGCCCTCCACCGGGCGGTCGTCGGGCGGGCCGCAGCAGACCAGGACGTCCTCGCGCGGGCCCAGCAGCAGGACGGCGCCGTGCGGGGCCGCGCCCGCGAGGTAGCGCACGTTGGCGGGCCGGGAGATCAGCGCCGCCGCGCTGCCGCCCGCGTTGCAGCGTTCCCGTAGGCGAATCCGGCGGGCCGCGTACACCTCTGGCATGACTCGAGCCTATGGGGGGTGCGGGGATGGCGCCGGTCGGGAGGGCCGAGTGGGGTGCGGAAGCCTCCGACAGGAGGTAGGGGCGCACCCCGGCCGGGCACCGGACCGCACCCCCGGACGCGGGAGCGCCCCCGCGTCCGGGGGTGCGGCACCGCCGTGCGGCCTACCACTTCGGCGGGCTCGTGATCGCCCTGGCCAGTACCTCGTCCAGCACGCGGGCCGTCTCCGCCACGTCCAGCTGCGAGTTGTCGATGATCGGCAGCCCGGAGCCGTACCAGCCGGCCATGCGGCCGTGGATGCGGGCGACCTCCTCGTCGGTGAGGCGGCGGTTGCCGGTGCGCTCGGCGTTGCGCTCCAGGACGACGTCCAGTCCGGGCAGCAGGACGACGGGCAGCAGGCCGGGGCCCACGTGCCGTTTCCAGCCGCCGAGGCCGACGACGGGGCGGTCGGGGAAGACGGCGTCGTCGAGGATGCAGGAGATGCCGTTGGCGAGGAAGTTGCGTGCGGCGAAGCCGCAGGTGCGGCGGGCGAGACGGTACTGCGCCTCGGAGTTGTCGTTCCAGCCGGACTGGGGGTCGGCGAAGCCGGAGCGGACCCATTCGCGGACGTCGTCGAGGCTGATGTGCGCGGTGGGCGCCCGGCGGTGGTCCGCCCAGTACTTGGCGACGGTCGTCTTGCCGGCGCCCGCGGGCCCGATGAGCAGCACGGCGAGCGTGGCGGTGGACGGGTCGGGGGCGGCGGGGGCGGGCGGTGGGCCGGGCACGGCGACCGGGCCGCCCGGAGGCAGCCGCAGGTGCCCCGTGGTGTCCGGGGGCGGCGGGGCGAGGGGTGGCTGCGAAGCCGTGTGCGGCGGTGGCGCGGGCGGCGGGGCCGCCGGGGGCGGGGTGAAGCCCGGCGCCGGTGGCGGCGGGGGCACGGGCGCGGGCGCGGGGCCCTGGTGGGTGCCGGGGTGATGGGGTCCCGGCTGCCGGGCGGCCGGGGACCAGCCGGCGAGCGGTCCGTGCCCCGGCTGGTGGGGCGGCGGCAGCGGAGACCCCACTGCGTGCTGCATCCGGTGCCACTCCGTCTCGTCGTACAGGCGTTGGGCGCGGGCGGCGGGGACGGGCCCCGCCGTCACCGAACGGTACCTTCCCCGGCCGTCGTTCGGTGAACGGCCGGGAGCGGCGTGAAGTGCCCTGCGCGGTAAGGGAATCGGGCGGAAGGAAAAGCGGCGGGCGTATCGCTCCCGCGTCCTACCGGCCCACCTCGCCGTAGGCGGCCAGCAGGAGGGCGGGGTCGGGGCCCTCCAGGACGGTGGGCTTGGCCAGGCCGTCCAGGACGATGAAGCGCAGCAGGTCGCCGCGGGACTTCTTGTCGACCTTCATGGTCTCGAGCAGCCTGGGCCACTGGTCGTGGCGGTAGTGCAGCGGCAGCCCGACCGCTTCCAGGATCGTGCGGTGGCGGTCGGCGGTGGCGTCGTCCAGCCGGCCCGCCAGGCGCCCGAGTTCGGCGGCGAAGTGCATGCCGACGGCGACCGCGGCGCCGTGCCGCCACTGGTAGCGCTCGTTCTTCTCGATGGCGTGGCCGAGCGTGTGGCCGTAGTTGAGGATCTCCCTGCGGCCGGACTCCTTCAGGTCGCAGGAGACGACCTCGGCCTTGACCCGGATGGAGCGCTCGATCAGCTCGGCGGTGTGCGGGCCCGCCGGGGTGCGCGCCGCCTCGGGGTCGGCCTCGATCAGTTCCAGGATCACCGGGTCGGCGATGAAGCCGGCCTTGATGATCTCCGCCAGTCCGGAGACGTAGTCGTGGACCGGGAGGGAGTCCAGCGCGGCCAGGTCGCACAGCACGCCGGCCGGCGGGTGGAAGGCGCCGACGAGGTTCTTGCCCTCGGCGGTGTTGATGCCGGTCTTGCCGCCCACGGCCGCGTCCACCATGGCCAGCACCGTGGTGGGAACGGCGATCCAGCGCACCCCGCGCAGCCAGGTGGCCGCCACGAACCCGGCCAGGTCGGTGGTGGCGCCGCCGCCGACGCCGACGATCACGTCGGTGCGGGTGAAGCCGGAGGTGCCCAGCGCCTTCCAGCAGTAGGCGGCGACCTCGGCGGTCTTGGCCTCCTCGGCGTTGGGCACCTGGATGGCGACGGCCTGGTAGCCCTGCTCGGCGAGGTCGGCGCGCAGCGCGTCGCCGGTCTCGGCGAGCGCCTCGGGGTGGATCACCGCGACCCGTCTGGCCTGCTGCCCGACCAGGCCGGGCAGTTCGCCCAGCAGGTGACGGCCGACCACGACCTCGTACGGTTCGGTGCCGGCGCTGCCGCCGACCGGGATCCGCGTCACCGACTCGCTCATGCCTGCTTCAACTCCAGTGCGTCCAGGGTGGCTTGGGTGACCTCTTCGGGGGTGCGCCGGTCGGTCGGCACGACCGCGGTGGCCACCTCCTCGTACAGGTGCCGGCGGGCCTCCATCAGCTCCCGCCACTGCCTGCGCGGGTTGACCGCGAGCAGCGGCCGGGCGACGTTCAGCCCGGTGCGCCGGACGGCCTCCTCCACGTCCATCGACAGGTAGACGACGCGCCGCCCGGCCAGCAGGGCGCGGGTGCCGGCGTCCAGGATCGCCCCGCCGCCCAGCGCCAGCACCCCGTCGTGCTGCGCGAGCGCGGCCGCGACGGCCTCCTTCTCCAGCGCCCGGAAGGCCGCCTCGCCGTCCTCGACGAAGATGTCGGCGATGGCGCGGCCCTGCGCGGCGACGATGTCGTCGTCGGTGTCCCGGAAGCCGACCTCCAGGCGCTCGGCCAGCAGCCGCCCGACGGTGGACTTGCCCACCCCCATCGGGCCGACCAGCACCACCAGCGGCCCGCTCACCGGATGGCCAGGTTCTCGAGGTAGCCGCGCACGTTGCGGCGGGTCTCGGCGACGCTGTCGCCGCCGAACTTCTCCGCCACCGCGTCCGCCAGCACCAGCGCCACCATGGCCTCGGCGACGATGCCGGCGGCCGGCACCGCGCACACGTCCGAGCGCTGGTGGTGGGCGGCGGCCGGCTCACCCGTGGCCACGTCCACCGTCCGCAGCGCCCGCGGCACGGTCGCGATCGGCTTCATCGCCGCCCGCACCCGCAGCACCTCGCCGGTGGACAGGCCGCCCTCGGTGCCGCCGGAGCGGCCCGAGGCCCGCCGGACGCCCTCGTCCGTGGCGACGATCTCGTCGTGCGCCTGCGAGCCGGGCACCCGCGCCAGCTCGAAGCCGTCACCGACCTCCACGCCCTTGATCGCCTGGATGCCCATCAGCGCCGCCGCCAGCCGCGCGTCCAGCCGCCGGTCCCAGTGCACGTGCGAGCCCAGCCCGACGGGGACCCCGTACGCCAGCACCTCCACCACGCCGCCGAGGGTGTCGCCGTCCTTGTGGGCCTGGTCGATCTCGGCGACCATCGCCTTGGAGGCGTCCGCGTCCAGGCAGCGCACCGGGTCCGCATCCAGCCGCGCCACGTCCCCCGGCACCGGGTACACCCCGCGCGGCGCCTTCGCCGCGCCCAGCTCCACCACGTGCGAGACGATCTCGATCCCGGCCGTCTCCTTCAGGTACGAGCGGGCCACCGCGCCCAGCGCCACCCGCGCCGCCGTCTCGCGGGCCGAGGCCCGCTCCAGCACCGGCCGCGCCTCGTCGAAGCCGTACTTCTGCATCCCCGCCAGGTCGGCGTGGCCGGGTCGCGGCCGGGTCAGCGGCGCGTTGCGCGCCAGCCCTTCAAGCACCTGCGGGTCCACCGGGTCGGCCGCCATGACCTGCTCCCACTTGGGCCACTCGGTGTTGCCCACCATGATCGCCACCGGGGAGCCCAGGGTGAGCCCGTGCCGCACCCCGCCCAGGAAGGTCACCTCGTCCCGCTCGAACTTCATCCGCGCACCGCGGCCGTAGCCCAGCCGCCGCCGCGCCAGATGGTCCGCCACCATCTCCGTCGTGATCGGCACACCGGCGGGAAGACCCTCCAGTGTCGCCACGAGTGCGGGACCGTGCGACTCCCCCGCGGTCAGCCAGCGCAACCTGCTCAACGGTGCTCCTCAGTGCTCGCGCCCTGGTTACTGCCTGTGTACGCGTGTCCTCGCGTACGGCGACGGCGCGACCGGGTGCGCGACCCCCGGCCCACCGTCCTACGATCCTCCCACGTCCGGGGGTGGGCCCGGCCGCCGGTCCAGCAGACGGACGTCAGCGCTCGGCGAGCGCCTTCTCCCCGGCCCGGCGCATGGCGCCCAGCGGCGCCGGGGAACGGCCGGTCATCCGCTCGACCTGGAGCACCGCCTGGTGGACGAGCAGGTCGAGGCCGCCGACGACGGCTCCGCCGGACATCGACCAGCGGGCCGCGAGCGTGGTCGGCCACGGTTCGTAGAGCACGTCGAAGAGGGTGGCGGGCCGCTCCGGTACGGCGGCGGCGAGGGCGTCGGTGGCGTCGGCCGGCGTGGTGGCGACCACCAGCGGCGCGTGCAGGGCCCGCTCGGCGTCGGCCCAGTCCGCGGTGCGGACCGCCACGCCGAGCCGTTCGCCCCACTGCCGCATCTCGGCGGCGCGGGCCGCGCTGCGGACGTAGACGGTGATGTCGCCGGTGCAGATGCGGGCCAGGGCGGCCAGCGCGGAGGAGGCGGTGGCGCCGGCGCCGAGGATCGCCGCCTCGCCGACCTGCTCGATGCCGCGCTCGCGCAGGGCGGCGACCATGCCGGGGATGTCGGTGTTGTCGCCGGTGCGCCGGCCGTCGCCGGTGAACACGACCGTGTTGACGGCCTCCACCGAGGCGGCGGTGTCGCTGATCTCGTCCAGCAGCGGGATGACGGCCCGCTTGAGCGGCATGGTCAGCGACAGGCCGGCCCACTCCGGTCCGAGCCGGTCGAGGAAGCCGGGCAGGGCCGCCTCGTCCACCTCGAAGCGGTCGTACGTCCACCCCGTGAGCCCGAGTTCGGCGTAGGCGGCGCGGTGCAGCACCGGGGAGAGGGAGTGCGCGATCGGCGAACCGAGCACCGCGGCCCGGCGGGCGTCAGTTGCCCGAGCTGGCATTGAACTTTTCCTTGAGCCTCTGGAATTCGGCGTACGTCTTGGCGAATTCGGTGTTGTTCTCGCCGTCGGTCGCCACGAAGTAGATCCAGCCGTCGTGCGTGGGGTTCAGAGTCGCCTCCAGCGCGTCGTCACCGGGGTTGCCGATGGGGCCGGGCGGCAGGCCCTTGTGGGTGTAGGTGTTGTACGGGTCCGTGTTGCTGTTGATCTCGGACTCGCTGATGTGGATGGTGCTCTGCCCCTTGAGGTAGTTGAAGGTCGAGTCGAACTGCAGCAGCTGGTTGGTCTCCGTGTTCGTGGGCTTGAGGCGGTTGTAGACCACTTCCGCCATCTTGCGGTAGTCGTCGTGCGTCTTGCCCTCGGCCTGGACGAGGCTGGCCACCGTGACGACCTGCAGCGGGCCCTTCAGGCCGAGCGCCTTCGCCTTCGCCGCCAGGTCGTACTTCCCGTACGCCTGGTTGGCGTGGGACACCATCTCCTTCAGGACCGCCTCGGGCTTCATGCCCTTGGCCGCGGGATAGGTGCCCGGGTAGAGGAAGCCCTCCAGCGGGTCCTTTATGTCGGTGTCGGTGTTCGCCCAGTTCGGCAGGCCGAGGCTCCGGTACTGCTTCTCGGCGATGCCCTTGGTGGTGCCGGCGGGCAGCCCGAGCTTGGTGTCGATGTCCGCGTAGACGCGCGCGTTGCGCTCGCCCGGTGTGACCAGCACGTTGGCCTGGCTCTTGCGGTCGAGCATCATCGCCACGGCGCTCTTGGCGGACATGTGCTTGCGCAGCAGGTAGGCCCCCGCCTGGATCTTTTCGCCGTCCGGGTTGTCCTTCTGGGCGGCCACGAAGGCGTCGACGCTCTTGACCACGCCGGCGTCCTTGAGTTTCCGGCCGATCACCGAGCCGAAGGAGCCCTTGGGGATGATCACGGTCACCATCTCGCCCGTGCCGTCCCCGGCGTAGTCGGGCGGCGCGGCGAAACGATCCTTGTAGTAGTGGTAGCCGAGGTACCCGGCACCGCCCAACCCGCCGCCGAACACCAGCACCACCACCAGGCAGGCGCAGCCGTTGCGGCGCTTCTTGCCCTTGCCGCCGCGGCCCCGCCGGCCGGCCCGCCCGCGGCGCCCGGTGTTCTCGCCGTTCTCGCCGTCCCCGTCGTCCCCGTCGTCCCCGTCGGCGCCGGGCCGCTCGGGGTGGTCGTTCCGGCCGCCGCCCGCGAAGAAGGCGTGGTCGTCCTGGCCGGGTTCCGGGTCCCAGTCCGGGCGCGGCTCCGGTTCGGCGTCCCGGCGGCCCGGCGGCTCCGGCTGCGGGTACGCGTCGGGGCCGCCGCCGTAGGGGCCGGGCTGCTCCCCGCCGTAGGGGGCGCCCTGGTGGGCGTAGGGGTCCGCCGGGTAGGGCTGCGCGGTGCCGTCGTTCCAGCCGGACTGGGGGTACTGCTGCGGCGCCCCGGGGTGGGACTGCTGCCGGCTCGGGTCGAACGGGGGCTGCTGGTGCGGGTCGGTGTAGTGCTGCTGCCCGTACTGCTCGCCGTAGTGCTGCTGGTCGCCCCAGCCGCCGTACTGCGGCTGGGGCGGATGGTGCTGCGGCCGGCCGTCGTAGGAGGACTGCGGATCCGTGTGGGTCTGCTGCCCTCCCCATCCGCCGTCCCCGTACGGGTCCTCCGGATGCCACGGTGCGGAGCCTGGGCCCCGGCCATACTCAGTCATCGATCCCCTAGAGCCGCGAGGCGGTGGTCGCGCGGCTTCGCTCCGGCTCCCGTTCCGCCTCTTTCTGTGCGGCGGCTGTTCGAACACCGCCGCATCGCGCGGAACGTTACCGTATCGCGATCAGATGACCACTTCGACGCCCTCGCCGGGTGGTTTGCCCGACACTCGTTCGGATTCGAGCGCCTGCTGCAGGATGACCACCGCCGCCGCCTGGTCGACCACGGACCGTCCCTTCTTCGACCGCACCCCGGCGGCGCGCAGCCCCTGACTGGCCGTCACCGTCGTCATGCGCTCGTCCACCAGCCGCACCGGAACGGGCGCGATCATGCGGGCGAGGGTCCCGGCGAAGCCGCGGACCTTGACCGCGGCGGGACCCTCGCCGCCCCGCAGGGAACGCGGCAGGCCGACGACGACCTCGATCGGCTCGTACTCCTCGACGAGCTGCTTCAGCCGGCGCTGGGCCGCGGGCACGTCCCGCCCGGGGACCGTCTCCACCGGGGTGGCGAGGATCCCGTCGGGGTCGCAGGAGGCGACCCCGATCCGGGCGTCACCGACGTCGATCGCGAGCCGGCGTCCTTTTCTCATCACTGCGGCTTCTTCATCGCTGCGGCTTCTTCATCGCTGCTGCTTCTTCGTCACTGCGGCTTCTTCGTCACTGCGGCTGCCTCGCCGTCCCGGCCGCGCCTCACGCGGCCGTGTCGGCGACCAGGCGCTCCACGGCCTCGATGGCCTCGCCGACCGCGGCCGGGTTCTGGCCGCCGCCCTGGGCGACGTCCGGCTTGCCGCCACCGCCGCCGCCGAGGGTCTTGGCGGCCGTGCGGACCAGGTCGCCGGCCTTCAGGCCGCGCTCGCGGGCGGCATCGTTGGTGGCGATGACCGTCAGCGGCTTGCCGTTGGTGACGGTGAACAGGGCGACCACGGCCGCCCGCCCGCCCTGGATGCGGCCGCGCACGTCGAGGACCAGCTTGCGCAGGTCGTCGGCGGTCGTGCCGTCCGGGACCCGGCCGGTGACCACGGCGACGCCCCGGACGTCCCGGGCGGACTCGGCGAGCCCGGCGGCGGCCTGCAGCACCTTCTCGGCGCGGAACTTCTCGATCTCCTTCTCGGCGTCCTTCAGCCGGGCGAGCATGCCGGAGATCTTCTCGGGCAGCTCCTCCGGGCGGCCCTTGAGCAGCTCGGTGAGCTGGTTGACGACCGTGTGCTCACGGGCGAGGAAGTGGTAGGCGTCCACGCCGACCAGGGCCTCGATACGGCGCACCCCGGAGCCGATGGACGACTCGCCGAGCAGCTTGACCAGGCCGAGCTGGGCGGTGTTGTGCACGTGGGTGCCGCCGCACAGCTCCTTGGAGTAGTCGCCGATGGTCACCACGCGGACCCGGTCGCCGTACTTCTCGCCGAACTCGGCGATGGCGCCCTGCCGCTTGGCCTCGTCCAGGCTCATGATGTCGGCCTGCACGTCGAGGTCCCGGGCCAGCACCTCGTTGATCTTCTGCTCGACGTCCAGCATCACCGACTGCGGTACGGCGGAGGGGGAGCCGAAGTCGAAGCGGAAGCGGCCGGGCTGGTTCTCGGAGCCGGCCTGGGCGGCCGTGGGGCCCAGGGCGTCGCGCAGCGCCTTGTGGGTGAGGTGGGTGGCCGAGTGGGCGCGGGCGATGGCCTTGCGGCGCGGGGCGTCGATGGCGGCGTGCGCCTTGGCGCCCACGGTGACCTCGCCGACCTGGACGACGCCCTTGTGGACGTAGACGCCCGGCACCGGCTTCTGGCAGTCGCGCACCTCGATCACGGCACCGGCGTCGGTCCTGATGCGGCCGGTGTCGCCGATCTGGCCGCCGCCCTCGGCGTAGAACGGGGTGCGGTCCAGGACGACCTCGACCTCGTCGCCCTCGGTGGCGGCCGGGGAGGACACCCCGTCGACGAGGATGCCGACGATGGTGGACTCGCCCTCGGTGTCGGTGTAGCCGATGAAGTCGGTCTCGCCGGCGGTGTCGGCGATCTCGCGGTAGGCGCCGAGGTCGGCGTGGCCGGTCTTCTTGGCCTGGGCGTCCTTCTTGGCGCGCTCCCGCTGCTCCCGCATCAGGCGGCGGAAGCCCTCCTCGTCCACGCTCAGGCCCTGCTCGGCGGCCATCTCCAGGGTGAGGTCGATGGGGAAGCCCCAGGTGTCGTGGAGCAGGAAGGCCTTGTCGCCGGGCAGGACGTTCTTCCCGGCGGCCTTGGTCTCGGCGACGGCGGCGTCCAGCACGTTGGTGCCGGCGTTGAGGGTCTTGAGGAAGCGCTCCTCCTCGGCGAGGGCGACCTTCTCGATGCGCTCCCGGTCGGTGACGAGCTCGGGGTACTGCCGGCCCATCATGCCGATGACGGTGTCGATGAGGTCCTTGACGACCGGGCCGGTGGCGCCGAGCAGCCGCATGTTGCGGATGGCGCGGCGCATGATGCGGCGCAGCACATAGCCGCGGCCCTCGTTGCCGGGGGTGACGCCGTCGCCGATGAGCATGACGGCGGTGCGCATGTGGTCGGTGACGACGCGCAGCGACACGTCGGAGTCGTGGGCGTCGCCGTAGCGCACGCCGGTGAGCTCCGTGGCCTTGTTGATGACGGCCATGGAGGTGTCGATCTCGTACATGTTCTGCACGCCCTGCAGAATCATGGCGAGCCGCTCCAGGCCGAGGCCGGTGTCGATGTTCTTGCTCGGCAGGTCGCCGAGGATCTCGAAGTCCTCCTTGCCGGTGCCCTCGCCCCGGACGTACTGCATGAAGACCAGGTTCCAGATCTCCACGTACCGCTCGTCGTTGACGGCGGGGCCGCCCTCGGGGCCGAACTCGGGGCCGCGGTCGTAGTTGATCTCCGAGCAGGGGCCGCACGGGCCGGGCACGCCCATGGACCAGAAGTTGTCCTTCTTGCCCAGACGCTGGATGCGCTCGGCCGGCACGCCGATGACGTCCCGCCAGATCTGCTCGGCCTCGTCGTCGTCCTGGTAGACGGTGATCCACAGCCGGTCCGGCTCCAGGCCGTAGCCGCCCTTGTCCTGCGGCGTGGTCAGCAGCTCCCAGGCGAGCTTGATGGCGCCCTCTTTGAAGTAGTCACCGAAGGAGAAGTTGCCGCACATCTGGAAGAACGTGCCGTGCCGCGTGGTCTTGCCGACCTCTTCGATGTCGGGTGTGCGCACGCACTTCTGCACGCTGGTGGCGCGGACGAACGGCGGCGTGGTCTCGCCCAGGAAGTACGGCTTGAAGGGCACCATGCCGGCGTTGACCAGGAGCAGAGTCGGGTCGTCCGCGATGAGCGACGCCGAAGGGACGACGGTGTGCCCGCGCTCCTCGAAGAAGCTCAGCCAGCGACGGCGGATCTCAGCCGACTCCATCAGTGGTCCTCATTCCGGTTGTACGTGTACGTCGTGGTGTCGGCGACGTACGGCTTCGGCTTGTCTTGGTTCTTGACGGCGTTCTCGATGGCGGCGTACCGCCTGGGCGCGGGGAGTTCGGGCTCGACGGGGGCGTTCAGGCCGAGCGCCTCGCCGAGTTCGGCCTCCCGCCGGGCCATGTGGTCCCGGACCTCGAGGGCGAAGCCCACCGCACGGTCCTTGAGCCGGTGGCCCGCCTCGATCGCCCTGTCGGCCGCGGCGGCGGCCAGGTTCTCCGGGGTGAGCTGCTTCAGCTTGCGGTTGACCTTGGTGGTGGCCCACACACCGGTGGCGACACCCGTGGTGAACCAGAATGCGCGGCGGAACATGCTCGGTCAGGTCCTCTTCTCCCAGTCGTTCCCCCGGTCGTTGCCCCAGTCGTTCCCCCGGTCGTTGCCCCGGTTGTTGCCCCGGTCGTTCACCCGGTTGTTGCCCCGGCTGCCGCGCTGTCGTCCCCGCGTGGTCGTCACGGTGCGGCCGACGATCACGGTACGCCTCGATGCCCGGGCGGGTGCGTCCTCCTGCCTGCGGCCGGCCAGTGCGCGGCGCACGCCGTAGCCGAAGGCCGCGACCTTGACCAGGGGGCCGCCGAAGGTGGAGGCCACGGTGGTCGACAGCGCGGAGGCGTTGGACGTGACCTCCTGGACGTCGGAGGCGATCGCGTCGACCCGTTCGAGCTGGGTCTGCGCGGAGCGCACCGCCGCGGAGGCGTCGGCCAGCAGCGGGACGGCCTGGTCGGTCACGTCCGCGACGAGCTTGGTGGTCGCCCTGAGCGTCTGGGCCAGCCTCGCCAGCGCGACGGCGAGGAAGGAGACCAGGATCGCCCAGAAGACGGCCACCAGGATTCCGGCCACCTCTCCACCGGACACTTGGCGCACCTGCTCCCTGAAAACGTGCCTGTCGAGCGTCTGCCTGAGCATCGGAAAAAGTCGTGCACCGAGCCTATCGCGCCGGGACTCGCGCCCCGTACCGGATTAGGCACCGGAACAACGCCCCGCAGGAACGGGCGGCCGGCCGCCGGGCGCGAGGGGCCGGGCACGGGCCGCCGGCGGCGGGCTGCGGCGCAGACACCGCAGCCCGCCGCCCCGTCCGCCGGGACGGCGGGGGGACGGCGGGCTGGCAGGCGAAGGGCCTACGGCCGCCGGCGGGAGATCAGCGGGCGTAGTACTCGACGACGAGCTGCTCGTCGCAGATCACCGGGATCTCCTTGCGGTTCGGCTCGCGGTCCAGGCGGAACGCCAGGGCCTTGAGGTTCACCTGGAGGTAGCGCGGGGTCTCGCCCTCGGGGGCGAAGCCGCCCTCGCGGGCGATCTGGAAGAGCGTCTTGTTGCGGCTGCGCTCGCGGACCTGGACCACGTCGTCCGGACGCACGCGGAAGGACGGCTTGTCCACCTTGTGGCCGTTGACCTCGATGTGGCCGTGGACGACCATCTGGCGGGCCTGGTAGATCGTGCGGGCGATGCCGGAGCGCAGGACGAGGGCGTCCAGACGGGTCTCCAGCTCGACGATCAGGGCCTCACCGGTCTTGCCCTGCACCTTGGAGGCGCGCTCGTAGGCGCGCACCAGCTGGCGCTCGGAGATGTCGTACTGCGCGCGCAGACGCTGCTTCTCCAGCAGACGGACCTTGTAGTCCGAGTTCTGCTTGCGGCCACGGCCGTGCTCACCCGGCGGGTAGGGACGGGCCTCGAAGTACTTGACGGCCTTCGGGGTCAGCGCGATGCCGAGGGCACGCGACTTCTTGACCTTCGGGCGGGACTGGTTCGCCATGAACCAAACACCTCATGTTTCTGTGTAGTACGGCTTCACCAGGGTTAAGGGAGGTCGCATCCGCAGCCGGGGAATTCCCCGCGGGTCCGCCGGACCCGCCGGGCAGCCGCTCCCCCGGTCTGGGCACATCCGTGCAGCACGCGAGTGGCCCACCGACCTCTCCCGGGGCGTGCCGGGTGGTGGTGGGCTGCCCGCGACACCGTTCGTCGGTGCGCGACGCTCCTGGATCCCCGTGCCTGACGGCGGTGGGGTTCCGGCTGAATGTCCCGCTCTGGTGGTGCCGGCCCCTCTCGGGAGTCCGGACACGGGACGCAGCGCTTCCAGGAAGTCTACCGGGTCGGCGGGAATGCCCCGTACCAGGGCCGGACCGGGGCCGCACTGGGGCCGGGCCGGGCCCCGGCCGGCGCCGTCACCCGCGC
Organism: Streptomyces echinoruber; assembly: GCF_014651135.1. Lineage (GTDB taxonomy): Bacteria > Actinomycetota > Actinomycetes > Streptomycetales > Streptomycetaceae > Streptomyces > Streptomyces echinoruber. Next base: position 45,873 of record NZ_BMWH01000024.1, on the reverse strand, counting down.
GCCGGGGAGCGTCCGTGCCCGTGGCCGTCCACCGGCCCCGCGGCCGCCCCCGTCACGGCTCCCGCGGCTCCTCCCGCTCCCGCTCCCTCGCCCGCGTCGGCGCCGGGGCGCCCCGCAGCCGCTCGCGGACGCGTTCGACGACGTCGGCGTAGCGGGACTCGGCGCCGTAGCGGGTGGGCTCGTAGTAGCGGCGGTCCTTGAGGGCGTCGGGGGCGTACTGCTGGGCGGCGATGGCGCCGGGGACGTCGTGGGGATAGACGTAGCCCTGGGCGTGGCCGAGCCGGGCGGCGCCCCGGTAGTGGCCGTCGCGCAGGTGGGGCGGGACCGGGCCGGCCAGGCCCTTGCGCACGTCCTCCAGGGCGGCGCCGATCGCCAGGGTCGCGGAGTTGGACTTGGGGGCGAGGGCGAGGGCGATCGTGGCGTGGGCCAGGGTCAGGGCGGCCTCGGGGAAGCCGATCATGGCGACGGCCTGCGCGGCGGCGACCGCGAGGGGCAGGGCGTGGGGGTCGGCGAGCCCGATGTCCTCGCTGGCGGAGATCATCAGGCGGCGGGCGATGAAGCGGGGGTCCTCGCCGGCCTCGATCATCCGGGCCAGGTAGTGCAGCGCGGCGTCCACGTCGGAGCCGCGGATCGACTTGATCAGAGCGCTGGCGACGTCGTAGTGCTGGTCGCCCGAGCGGTCGTACTTCACGGCGGCCCGGTCGACCGTCTCCTCCAGCGTCTCCAGGCCGATCTCGCTCTCGCCCTTGGCGAGCGCGGCCCCGGCGGCGGCCTCCAGCGCGGTCAGCGCGCGCCGCGCGTCGCCGCCGGCGATGCGCAGCAGGTGGGCCTCGGTGTCCTCGGGGAGGGTGACGGCGCCCTTCAGGCCGCGCTCGTCGGTCAGGGCGCGCCGCACCAGGTCGCGGACGTCGTCGTCGGTGAGGGGTTCGAGGGTCAGCAGCAGGGACCGCGACAGCAGCGGGGAGATGACCGAGAAGTACGGGTTCTCGGTGGTCGCGGCGATCAGGGTGACCCAGCGGTTCTCCACCGCGGGCAGCAGGGAGTCCTGCTGGGCCTTGCTGAAGCGGTGGATCTCGTCGAGGAAGAGGACGGTCTCGGTGCCGTAGCCGCCGCTGGCGCGGCGGGCGCCGTCGATGACCGCGCGGACCTCCTTGACGCCCGCGGTGATCGCCGACAGTTCCACGAACCGCTTGTTGGTGGCCTGGGAGACGACGTACGCCAGGGTCGTCTTGCCGGTGCCGGGCGGACCCCACAGGATCACCGAGGACGGTCCGGCCGGCCCCGGCGCGCCCTCGCCCACCAGGCGGCGCAGCGGCGATCCGGGCTTCAGCAGGTGCCGCTGGCCGACGACCTCGTCCAGGGTGCGCGGGCGCATCCGTACGGCCAGGGGGCTGGCGGCCGGGTCCTTCTCCCGGCGCTCCTCTGCTGCGGCGGTGAACAGGTCGGGCTCCACGTCGGCAACCCTATGTCACCGCACCGACAGTGCCCGGGCCCGGGAACCGGCGGGACTGAACCGGCGGGACTGAACCAGCGGGACTCAGGCCCAGAGCTGGCTGCCCCAGCGGGTGAGGATCAGCATGGCGATGATGCCGACGTGCGTGACGGGCAGGACCCAGGTGAACTCGGCGAGGAAGGTCTTCACCGGGCGCGGTGCCGGCAGGAAGTCGTTGCGGACGTTGAAGGAGGTCACGTACCAGAACATGAGGAGCGTGGCGATCCAGGCCAGGGTGCACCACAGGCACAGCGCGTTGATCCGGTACAGCGACTGGAACATCAGCCAGGTGACGAAGCAGACGCCGAACAGCGTGCCGGCGTTGAAGGTCAGCCAGTACCAGCGGGGGAAGCGGGCGCGGGCCAGCAGGCTCATGCCGACGCAGACGACGATGCCGTAGCAGACCAGGCCGAGCATCGGGTTGGGGAAGCCGAAGACGGCGGCCTGCTTGCTCTCCATGACGCTGCCGCAGGAGATGATCGGGCTGATGCTGCAGCTCGGCGTGAAGGTCTTGCCGCTGACCTTGCCCTCGAGGATCTTGAACTTGTCGATCGTGATGACCCACGAGGCGAGCAGGCCCGCCGCTCCGGTGATCACCAGCAGCAGGGCGAAGGCGCGGCTGCCGCCCACCGTGCGCGGCGCGGTGTCGGCGCGCTCCGGCTGAGGCTTCGTGGAGACGTCGTCCCGGACTGTCGTCTTGCTCATCACGCCGATTCCGTCACGTTGGGGGTGGGCCTTCTTCGGGTCGGGGCCATTGTGCCGCACGCACCCGTGCGTCCACCGTTCGATGGACATAAGGAGGTACGCGAAAGCGCGGCCGAACGTTCGATTCCGGCCGATGTCCGGCGGTGTGACGCGCCACGCGGACGAGGTCGCGGCGGGTGTCCGGGGTGAGGCCTCGTACAGCGCCTGGCCGCGGCGAACGCCCAGGTCGGCGCCGCCGGCGACGATGGTGTCCCGGCGGTGCTTCCGCGTCCGGGGCGCGGGCGGGACGACCGGCCCCGGGTCCGCCCCGGATCCGTCCCGGGTGCGGGCCCGGGGCGCGGCGCACGCGTGGCGCCCGCCCGCCGGAATCGTCCGGCAGGACGAACGCGTGCCCGCGGGGTTGACGGCCCGCGGGACCGTCAGCCCAGCAGCGCCTCGAGTTCCGCGACGATCTCGTTGATGCCGACCGCCCGCTGCTCCCCGGACTCCATGTCCTTGAGCTGGACGACGCCCTCGGCGAGGTCGCGCCCGCCGGCGACGACGGCGTAGCGCGCGCCGGAGCGGTTGGCCGATTTCATCGCCGACTTCAGGCCCTTGTCGCCGTAGGCGAAGTCCGCCGCGACGCCCACCCGGCGCAGTTCGGTGACCTTGGCGAACAGCACGCGGCGGGCCTCCTCGCCGAGCGGGACGGCGTAGACGGCCGTCGGGGCGGGCAGGTCCAGCTCCACGCCCTCGGCCTCCAGGGCGAGGACCGTGCGGTCCACGCCGAGGGCCCAGCCGACGGAGGGCAGGGCGGGGCCGCCGATCATCTCGGACAGGCCGTCGTACCGGCCGCCGCCGCCGACGGCGGACTGGGAGCCGAGGCCGTCGTGGACGAACTCGAAGGTGGTGCGGGTGTAGTAGTCCAGGCCGCGCACCAGCTTGGGGTCGTCCTCGAAGGCGACGCCCGCCGCCGTGATCAGTTCGCGGACCTCCTCGTGGTACGCCTTGCAGGCGTCGCACAGGTAGTCCCGCAGCAGCGGCGCCTCCCGCAGCTGCCGCTGCACCGACTCGCGCTTGTCGTCCAGGACGCGCAGCGGGTTGATGTCGATGCGGCGGCGGGTCTCCTCGTCGAGGTCCAGGCCGCGCAGGAAGTCCTGCAGGGCCGTGCGGTAGACCGGGCGGCACTCCTTGTCGCCCAGCGAGTTGAGCAGGATGCGGAAGTTCCGCAGCCCCAGCGAGCGGTAGGCCTGGTCGGCGAGGATGATCAGCTCGGCGTCCAGTGCCGGGTCCTCCGCGCCGATCGCCTCGGCGCCGACCTGGGAGAAGTGCCGGTAGCGGCCCTTCTGGGGGCGCTCGTAGCGGTAGTACGAGCCGGAGTACCACAGCTTGACCGGGAGGTTGCCCGCCTTGTGCAGGTTGGCCTCCAGGGCCGCGCGCAGCACGGAGGCGGTGCCTTCGGGGCGCAGGGCGAGGCGGTCGCCGCCCTTGGTCTCGAAGACGTACATCTCCTTGGTGACGATGTCGGTGGACTCGCCGACACCGCGCGCGAACAGCTCGACGTTCTCGAAGCCGGGCGTCTCGATGTAGCCGTAGCCGGAGGCGCGCAGCGGGGCGGCGATCGCCTCGCGGACGGCGAGGTACTTGGCGCTGTCCGGCGGAAGCAGGTCGTAGGTGCCCTTGGGTGCCTTGAAGGTGCTCACGGAAGGTCTCTCGTCACATTCCTCGTCGGGGAGCCCCGGCTTGGCGGGCTCCCTGGCCGGCGGCCACCTGCTGCAGATAGGGGTTGGTGGCGCGTTCACGGCCGATGGTCGTCTGGGGGCCGTGTCCGGACAGCACCACGGTCGAGTCGTCGAGGGGCAGGCACACGCGGGCCAGCGAGTCGAGCATCTCGGCCATGTCACCGCCGGGCAGGTCGGTGCGTCCGATGGAGCCGGCGAACAGCAGGTCGCCCGAGAACAGGATCGGCGGGACGTCCGCCGCCTCGGGCAGCCCGAAGGTCACCGACCCCTTGGTATGGCCGGGCGCGTGCGACACGGTGAGCTCCAGGCCCGCCAGCCGGAGCGTCGCGCCGTCGGCCAGCTCGCGGACGTCGTCCGGCTCCCCCACCGTCAGCTCGCCCATCAGCGGCATCCCGATGGAGCGGCCGAGGGCCTTCTCCGGGTCGCTCATCATGTACCGGTCGGCGGGGTGGATCCACGCCGGCACGTCGTGGGCGCCGCATACGGGGACGACCGAGGCGACATGGTCGATGTGGCCGTGGGTGAGGACGACGGCGACGGGCTTGAGCCGATGCTTCTTCAGCGCCTCCTCGACTCCGGGGGCGGCCTGGTGGCCGGGGTCGATGATCACGCACTCCTCACCGGCGGCGGGGGCGACGAGGTAACAGTTCGTCCCCCAGGCCCCGGCGGGGAACCCGGCAATGAGCACGATCGTCCTTCGTTGTGTCGGTCTGTACGTCGTTGCTGTCGGATGCGGGCGGCTACGGCCTGCCGTCAGAGCCTACCGGCGCTGCCGATTCCTCAGCGAACCCATATACGGTACGGGGCACACGCAGGCGGTCGTCTCACCGGACGCACGCGTATCCGTCGACCCATCCAGACGCATGAGGAGTCAACCCGGTGGTCAGCCAGGAGCAGCGGCGGCGTCAGCTCGCCCGGGAGAAGTTCTTGCGGCAGCAGCAGCGGCGTATCGAGGCCCGGCGCAAGGCACGGATCCGCAACTCGGTGATCGCCTCGGTGCTGGGCGTGGTCCTGGTGGCCGGCGTGGTGTCGTACACCACCGGGGTCTTCGAGAGCGACGACCAGCAGAACGCGAGCGCGGACGCCAGTCCCAGCGCCTCGGCGACCAGCAAGGCCCCGGACCCCTGCGCCAAGCCGGCCAAGGGCTCGGTGAAGAAGCTGACGTGGAAGAAGGAGCCGGCGATGACGATCGACACGTCGGCGAAGTACACGCTGAAGCTCGCCACGACCTGCGGTGGGATAGACGTCGCGCTGAAGGCGTCGGCGGCGCCGCACACGGTCAACTCCTTCGCCTTCCTCGCCGGCAAGGGCTACTTCGACCACACCAAGTGCCACCGGCTCACCACCAACGGCATCTACGTGCTGCAGTGCGGCGACCCGACCGGCACCGGCACCGGCGGTCCCGGCTACACGCTCCCGGACGAGAACCTGAAGGACAAGAGCCTCAAGGGCGGCGTGTACCCGGCGGGCACGGTGGCGATGGCCAACCAGTACAACGCGCAGACCAAGCAGGGGCGCCACACCGGCGGCAGCCAGTTCTTCCTCGTGTACCAGGACAGTCCGCTGCCGCCCAACTACACCCCGTTCGGTACGGTTTCCGCATCCGGCATGAAGGTGCTGAAGAAGATCGCCGCCGCCGGGGAGAGCACGGGCCAGGGCGACGGGGCGCCCAACGCGACGGTCGTGATCGACAAGGCGACGGTGACGAAGTCCTGACCCCGTCCTGCCCCTCTCCCGACCCCGAACTGCGGAATTTCGGTCGCGCGGGATGCGGACAGGCAACCCGCCGGTCGCCTATGTTGGCCGTGACGAAACTGTGGACGATGCCCAGGGGTGAGCGAGACCCGCAGGCATCATGTGGAGGAGGCGCTGTGAGCAGCAGCCCGTGGGGCCGCGTCGACGAGACGGGGACCGTGTACGTGCGGACGGCCGACGGCGAGAAGGTCGTCGGCTCCTGGCAGGCCGGCTCCCCCGACGAGGCGCTGGCCTACTTCGAGCGCAAGTACGAGGGCCTGGTGGTCGAGGTCGGCCTCCTCGAGAAGCGGGTGCAGACGACCGATCTGTCCGCCAAGGACGCCCACGCGGCCATCGATCACCTGCGCGAGCAGGTCGACGCCCACCACGCGGTCGGCGACCTGGACGCCCTGCGCGCCCGCCTGGACAAGCTCGCCGAGCTCGTCGAGCGGCGCCGCGAGGAGCGCAAGGCGCAGCGGGCCAGGCAGGCCGAGGAGGCCCGCCGGGCCAAGGAGGCGCTGGTCGCCGAGGCGGAGCGGCTGGCGCAGTCGGACCAGTGGCGGGCGGCCGGGGAGCGGCTGCGCGCGCTGGTGGACGAGTGGAAGCGCCTGCCCCGCCTGGACCGCAAGTCGGACGACGAGCTGTGGCACCGCTTCTCGCACGCCCGCTCGGCGTTCTCCAAGCGGCGCAAGCAGCACTTCGCGCAGCTGGACGCGCAGCGCGAGGAGGCCCGCCGCGTCAAGGAGCGGCTGGTCGCCGAGGCGGAGGCGCTGTCGGGCTCGACCGACTGGGGGCCGACGGCGGCCCGCTACCGCGAGCTGATGGCGGAGTGGAAGGCCGCGGGACGCGCCCAGCGGGAGCACGAGGAGGAGCTGTGGAACCGCTTCCGCGGTGCCCAGGACGTCTTCTTCGCGGCCCGCAGCTCCGTCTTCGCCGAGCGGGACGCCGAGCAGGCGGAGAACCTGAAGCTGAAGGAGGAACTGGCCGAGGAGGCGGAGAAGCTCCTGCCGATCACGGACCTGAAGGCGGCGCGGGCCGCGTTCCGCTCGATCAACGAGCGGTGGGAGGCCATCGGGCACGTGCCGCGGGACGCGCGTCCGCGCATCGAGGCCCGGATGCACGCCGTGGAGCGGGCGCTGCAGGAGGCCGAGGAGGCCGAGTGGCGACGCACCAACCCGGAGGCCCGTGCGCGCGCCGAGGGGCTCACCGGCCAGCTCCAGGCCGCCGTGGACAAGCTCAGGTCCCAGATCGAGCAGGCCCGCGCCCAGGGCAACACCGCCCGGGCGGAGAAGCTCGAGAAGGAACTGGAGGGCCGCCAGGCCCTGCTCGACCAGGCGCTGAAGGCGCTGCAGGAGTTCGGCAGCTGACGGCCGCCTCCTCCTGACGACCGCCTCCTTCCGGACACGGCGAGGGCCCTGTACGCGTCGTACGGGGCCCTCGCCGTGTTTCCCCCGGCGCACCGCGGCCGGGTGCGGGCCGGTGTCCTGTGACCGGGACGGGGCGTCCTACGACCGGTTGCGGGCCGACGTCACCCGGTACACGTCGTAGACGCCCTCCACGCCCCGTACCGCCTTCAGGACGTGCCCCAGGTGCTTGGGGTCGCCCATCTCGAAGGTGAAGCGGGAGGTGGCGACGCGGTCGCGGGAGGTCTGCACGGCCGCGGAGAGGATGTTGACGTGCTGGTCGGACAGGACGCGGGTGACGTCCGACAGCAGGCGGGAGCGGTCCAGGGCCTCCACCTGGATGGCGACCAGGAAGACCGAGGACTGGGTGGGTGCCCACTCGACGTCCAGGATGCGCTCGGGCTCGCGGGAGAGGGACTCCACGTTGAGGCAGTCGCTGCGGTGCACGGAGACGCCGTTGCCGCGGGTGACGAAGCCGATGATGGGGTCGCCGGGGACGGGGGTGCAGCAGCGGGCCAGTTTGACCCACACGTCGTCGGCGCCCTTGACGACGACGCCGGGGTCGGCGCTGGTCCGGCGCTTGCGGCCGCGCCCGCGGGTGGGCGGCACCGCCTCGTCGATCTCCTCGGTGGCGGCCTCCTCGCCGCCGAGCGCCTGCACGAGCTTCTGCACGACGTTCTGCGCGGAGACGTGCCCCTCGCCGATCGCCGCGTACAGCGCGGAGATGTCGGGGTAGCGCATCTCGTGCGCCAGCGTCACCAGCGAGTCGCCGGTGAGGATGCGCTGGATGGGCAGGTTCTGCTTGCGCATGGCGCGGACGATGGCGTCCTTGCCCTGCTCGATCGCCTCGTCGCGGCGCTCCTTGGAGAACCACGCGCGGATCTTGTTGCGGGCGCGCGGCGACTTGACGAAGCCGAGCCAGTCCCGGGAGGGGCCGGCGCCGGGTGACTTGGAGGTGAAGACCTCCACCAGGTCGCCGTTGTCGAGGGTGGACTCCAGCGGTACGAGCCTGCCGTTGACCCGGGCTCCTATCGTCCGGTGGCCGACCTCGGTGTGGACCGCGTACGCGAAGTCCACCGGGGTCGCCCCGGCCGGGAGCGCGATGACGTCGCCCTTGGGGGTGAAGACGAAGACCTCGTTGCGGGAGAGGTCGAAGCGCAGGGACTCCAGGAACTCGCTGGGGTCCTCGGTCTCCTTCTGCCAGTCCAGCAGCTGCCGCAGCCACGCCATGTCGTTGATGGCGTCCTTGTCCTTGCCGGACGTCCTCGGGGCATCGGTGCGGATCTTGGAGGCGCCGGCGACGGCGTCCTGCTTGTACTTCCAGTGCGCGGCGATGCCGTACTCGGCGCGCCGGTGCATGTCGAAGGTGCGGATCTGCAGCTCGACCGGCTTGCCCTCGGGGCCGATGACCGTCGTGTGCAGCGACTGGTACATGTTGAACTTGGGCATCGCGATGTAGTCCTTGAACCGCCCGGGAACGGGGTTCCAGCGGGCGTGGACGGTGCCCAGTGCGGCGTAGCAGTCGCGGACGGTGTCGACGAGGACGCGGATGCCCACCAGGTCGTAGATCTCCGCGAAGTCGCGGCCGCGGACGATCATCTTCTGGTAGACGCTGTAGTAGTGCTTGGGGCGGCCGGTGACGGTGGCCTTGATGCGGGCGGCGCGCAGGTCGGCCTGGACCTCGTCGATGACCTTGGCGAGGTACTCGTCGCGCTTGGGGGCGCGCTCGGCGACCAGGCGGACGATCTCGTCGTACATCTTGGGGTAGAGGATCGCGAAGGCGAGGTCCTCCAGCTCCCACTTGATGGTGTTCATGCCCAGGCGGTGGGCGAGCGGCGCGTAGATCTCCAGGGTCTCGCGCGCCTTCTTCTCCTGCTTCTCGCGCTTGAGGTAGCGCATGGTGCGCATGTTGTGCAGGCGGTCGGCGAGCTTGATGACCAGGACGCGGGGATCCTTGGCCATGGCGACGACCATCTTGCGCACGGTCTCGGCCTGGGCGGCCTCGCCGAACTTGACCTTGTCCAGCTTGGTGACGCCGTCGACGAGCAGGGCGACGGTGTCGCCGAAGTCGCGGCGCAGCTGGTCCAGGCCGTACTCGGTGTCCTCGACGGTGTCGTGCAGCAGGCCCGCCATCAGGGTGGGGGCGTCCATGCCGAGCTCGGCGAGGATGGTGGTGACGGCGAGGGGGTGGGTGATGTACGGGTCGCCGCTCTTGCGCTTCTGGCCGCGGTGCCAGCGCTCGGCGACCTGGTAGGCGCGCTCGATCTGGCGCAGGGTGGCGGCGTCGATCTTCGGATCGTTGCCGCGCACTATCCGCAGCAGCGGCTCCAGCACCGGGTTGTAGGGGTTGGCGCGCTGGACGCCGAGGCGGGCGAGGCGGGCCCGGACGCGGTTGGAGGAGCCGGAGCGCGCGGGCGGGGAGGCCGGGGTGCGGACCGTGGGGGGCTGGGCGGGCCGCTCGGGCGGGGCCGGTTTGGGGCGCGCCTGCTCGGCGGTCTTGTCCACGGGCGCGGACTGGGCGTGCTCGACCGGCCCGCGGGCATCGTTCTGCGCGTGCGCCGCCGCGTGCGGCGCGGGCTTCGCCGCGGGTCCCGAGGCACCCTCGGGCTTGGCGGCGGTCAGTGGCTGGGCCTCGTCTGGCAAGAGGACTCCTCGTGCGCGTTCCGGGTCCCCCGGTCAGGCTCCGGAAACCCCATGGTAGCGATCCCGTGTTCCGGGGATCGCCTTCCGGCCGAAGCAGGGGCCGTCCCGCTCCCGGAACACGGGAGGCGGTCCGGGGATTCCGGCGGGATTCCGGCGATGATCCGTGCGGGGCGGAAGCCGGTCCGCGGAGCCCGGAGGGAGCCGGCCTGCAATGAGCCGGAGGAAGCCGGGCCTGCGGGGCTCGGAAAAAGGTCCGCACCCCCAGGGACGTCCCCGGGGGTGCGGACCATGTCGGTGCGCCCTCGGTCCCGGACCGCGAGGTCCCGAACCGTGAGATCCGGACCGTGCAGTCCCGGATCGTGCGGTCTCAGACCGTGAGCAGGGCCTCCAGAGAGGCCCCTCCCAGGGCCGGTTCGAGGCGGGCGCGGCCGCCCAGGAAGCCGAGTTCCATGAGGACCGCGACACCGGCGACCTGCGCGCCGGCGCGGCGGATCAGCGTCAGGGACGCCTCGGCGGTGCCGCCGGTGGCGAGGACGTCGTCGACGACCAGCACGCGGTCGCCGGCGCTCAGGTCCTCGGCATGCACCTCGATCTCCGCGGAGCCGTACTCCAGGTCGTAGGACTGGCGCAGGGTGGCTCCGGGGAGCTTGCCCGCCTTGCGGACGGGGACGAAGCCCAGGCCGGCGCGGACGGCGACCGGGGCGCCCAGGATGAAGCCGCGGGCCTCCAGGCCGACCACCTTGGTCGCGCGGCTGCGGCCGGCGATCTCGGCGAGGGCGTCGGTGAGCGCGGTGAAGGCGGCCGGGTCCGCCAGGAGCGGGGTGATGTCCTTGAACATCACGCCCGGCTCCGGGTAGTCGGCGACGTCCCGGATACGGCTGAGCAGCAGTTCCTTGATGTCGGTCATCGGCGCTTCCCCGAGGGTCGGCCCCGGCCGCGGCTGCGGGAGGCGGGCTGGCTGCGCGGGCCCACGCCGGCGGGAGCCGCGTCCTCGGCGTCCTCGGCGTTCCCGGCGCCGGAGCGGGCGTCCACGAGGTCTCCCTCCGCGGCCTGGGCGCGCTTGGCCAGCACCCGCCTGCGCAGCGCCCGCATCTGCGGCTCGCGCTCCTTGAGGTCGGCGACGAGCGGCGTGGCGATGAAGATCGAGGAGTACGCGCCGGCCGCGAGGCCGACGAACAGCGACAGCGAGATGTCGTTGAGCGTGCCGGCGCCGAGGAAGCCGCCGCCGATGAACAGCAGGCCGGCCACCGGCAGCAGCGCGACCACCGTGGTGTTGACGGAGCGGACCAGGGTGCCGTTGATCGAGCGGTTGGCGATGTCGCTGTAGGTGAACCGGGTCTGCTTGGTGATGTCCTTCGTCTGCTCCTTGAGGGAGTCGAAGACGACGACCGTGTCGTAGAGCGAGTAACCGAGGATGGTCAGCAGACCGATGACGGTGCCCGGGGTCACCTCGAAGCCGACCAGGGCGTAGATGCCGGTGGTGATGGTGATGTCGTGGATCAGGGCGACGAGCGCGGCGACGGCCATCCGCCATTCGAACGCGATCGCCAGGTAGATCACGACGAGCACCATGAAGATCGCCAGGCCCTGCCAGGCCTTGTTGGCGATCTGGTCGCCCCAGCTTGGGCCGACCAGGTCGGCGCCGATCTTCTCCGGGTTCATCCCGAAGTCCTTGGCGAGGTCGTTCTTGACCTCGTCGGACTGCTGGGTGTCCATGCCGGCGACCTGGATGCGCAGGCCGCCGGTGCCGAGCTTTTGCACGACCGCGGGGTGGCCGGAGGCCTCCTGCGCGTAGCGCTCGGCCTGGGCCACGGAGACGCCGGTCTTCGGGGTGGTGAAGACGGCGCCGCCCTGGAAGTCGATGCCCATGTTCAGGCCGCGCACCGCCAGGCCGAGGACGGCCGTGATGGTGATGAGGACGGAGATGCCGTACCAGATCTTGCGGTGGCCGATGAAGTCGTAGCTGACCTCGCCACGGTGCAGTCGGGCGCCGAGGTTGCCGATCTTCGACATCTCTCACGCCTCCTTCGTCTCGACGGGGCCGGCGGCGGGACCGGCGGGGCGGCGGGTGCGGCGCAGCGGCGGCTTGGCTCCCAGGCTCTTCGGGTCCAGGCCGGACCAGCGGTGTCCGCTGGCGAAGAACTTCCGGCGGGCCAGCAGGGTCATCAGCGGCTTGGTGAAGAAGAACACGACGACCACGTCGAGCAGGGTGGTCAGGCCCAGGGTGAACGCGAAGCCCTGCACCTTGCCGACGGTGACGATGAACAGCACCGCGGCGGCGAGGAACGACACGAAGTCGGAGACCAGGATGGTGCGCCGGGCGCGCGGCCAGCCGCGTTCGACCGCGGGGCGCAGCGTGCGGCCCTCCCGGATCTCGTCGCGGACGCGTTCGAAGTACACGATGAACGAGTCCGCCGTGATGCCGATGGCGACGATGGCGCCGCAGACCGCCGGCAGGTTCAGCGCGAAGCCGATGGTGGGGCCGAGCAGCGACATGATCACGTAGGTGAGGACGGCGGAGACGATCAGCGAGGCGATCGCGATGACCGACAGGCCGCGGTAGAAGGCCACCAGGTAGATGACGACCAGCGCGAGGCCGATGGCGCCGGCGATCAGGCCGGCGTGCAGCTGCTCGCCGCCGAGCGCGGCGGTGACGGTGGTCACGCTCTGCTCCTTGAAGGAGAGCGGGAGCGCACCGTACGACAGCATGTTGGCGAGGTTCTGCGCCTCCTCCTGGGTGAAGCTGCCGGAGATCTCCGCGCTGCCGCCGGTGATGGCGGAGCTGACGTAGGGGTGGGAGACGACCTCGTCGTCCAGGACGATGGCGAACTCGTTCTGCGGGGTGGTCTTCTGCGCCAGCTTCCCGGTGACGTCGGCGAACTTCTTCGAACCGCTGGAGTCGAAGTTCATCTGGACCTGCCAGCCGCCGCCGGTCTGGGTGTCGAGGACGGCCCGGGCCTTCTTCACCTCGGTGCCGTCGACGGCGACCGGGCCGAGCAGGAACTTGCTCCAGGTCTTGCCGTCCTTGCCGCAGGCGACGGTGGGCTCGCCGGGCTTGGCGCCCTTGCCCGCGGTGGCCCGCTGGTCGGGCTTGCTGCAGTCCAGGGCCGCGTACCGGGCTTGGAGCCGGCTGCTCGCGTCGCCGTTGCCGGAGCCGCGGCTCGCGGAGGGCGTGGCGGAGGCCTTGGCGGACGCGGAGGTCTTGGCGCTCGCGGAGTTCTTGGCGGACGCGGAGGTGCTCGGGGTCGCGTCGGCCTTCAGCGCGTCGGTGACGGCGCGGCCCTGCGAGGTGGCGGAGGCCGACGGGCTGGGGGAGCCGGAGCTCGCCTTCTGCTTGCCGTTGGTGCCGGTCTTGCCGGTCTTGCCGGTGCCCGACGCGCTCGGCGAGGGGCTGGGGCTCGTGCCGGCCGCGGCGCCGCTGACCTCGCGCTGCAGGACCGGGCGGAAGTACAGCTTGGCGGTGGTGCCGACCTGCTCCCGGGCCTCCTTGGAGTTGGTGCCCCGGGGGATGTTGACGATGATGTTCCGGTCGCCCTGCGTCTGGACCTCGGCCTCGGAGACACCCAGACCGTTGACACGGCGGTTCATGATCTCGACCGCCGTGTCCATGTTGGTCTTGTTGATCGCGTTGGGCTGCCCCGGCTCGTTGACCGCCTCCAGGGTGATGCTCGTGCCGCCGGCCAGGTCGATGCCGAGACGCGGAGTGGTCTGTCCGGAGGCGAACATGCCTCCGGTGAGCGCCACGATGGCGATCAGGATGAGGGCCAGCGAGCGCCACGGTTTGCTCTGGGCGTTCGCGCTGCGGCCCCTCTTGGGTGCTGGCACCTTCTCGTACTCCCTCTCGGGCCGCGCCGGCGCCGTCCGGGCGCGGCGGCGGCCATCACATGGTCTGGGGCTTGTGGGCGAGGCGCGCACGCTCCCGCGGCGCGCGGACTGCCGGCCGCGCGCCGCGGGAGGTGGCTACTTCGCCTCGGGCCCGCCGTCGGTCTTCTTCGGCGCTTCGTCCTCCGCCGTCTTGTCGTCCCGCGCGGCCGGGGCCGCGGTGTCGGACGGCTCCTCGGCCGCGTCCTTCTTGCCGAGGTCGAGGGGCTTGTCGTCGGAGGCGTCGGCGGCGGGCTCGTCGGTCTCGGTGAGGGAGGGGGCGTCGTCGGGGACGACGTCGGACTTCAGGTCGTGCTCGATGCCGTGGACGATGCGGTTGTACTCGTCGTCGGTGAGGACGGCACCGATCGCGTTCTTGGCGAACAGCAGTTCCACACCAGGGCCGGCGTCGAGGAGGACCGTGTCCTCGTTGACCTCCTTGACCGTCGCGTACATGCCACCGATGGTCCGGACGCCGGAACCGGGCTGCATCTGGTTCCGCATCTCGGCGGCCTGCTGCTGCTTCTTCTTGGCCGACCGAGTCATCAGGAACATAACCCCGATGATCGCGATGAACGGGAGGAAGGTCACGAGGTTATTCACGGGACGAGTTTTTCCTTCGCACGACCGCGGCGATGGGCGGCCTGGTGGATGGGGGTGGGCGCACCGCCCGCAAAGGCGGCATCGGCGGAGTCTAAGCGAGTCCGCGCACAGGGAACAACGCTCAGCATGGCACCCCGGTTCCGGCTCCGGCCAGCGCGCACGGCGCCGCGGCACCGTCACGCCCCGAACAGGTCCTGTTGTCCGTTTCCGGCGGTGGCGGAGCGGGGCGGCGTGAGGCCGAGATGCGCCCATGCGGCGGGGGTGGCGATCCGGCCGCGCGGGGTGCGGGCGAGCAGGCCCTCGCGGACCAGGAAGGGCTCGGCGACCTCCTCGACGGTCTCCCGCTCCTCCCCCACCGCCACGGCGAGGGTGGACAGGCCGACCGGTCCGCCGCCGAACAGTTTCAGCAGCGCCTCCAGGACCGCGCGATCGAGCCGGTCCAGGCCGCGGGAGTCGACCTCGTAGACGGCCAGGGCCGCTCGGGCGATCTCCCGGGTGATGACGCCGTCGGCCTTGACCTGGGCGTAGTCGCGCACCCGGCGCAGCAGGCGGTTGGCGATGCGGGGGGTGCCGCGCGAGCGGCCGGCGATCTCGGCGGCGCCCTCCGGTTCGATCTCGACGTCCAGCAGGCGCGCGGAGCGGTGGATGACGCGCTCCAGTTCGGCCGGTTCGTAGAACTCCATGTGCGCGGTGAAGCCGAAGCGGTCGCGCAGCGGGGGCGGCAGCAGGCCGGCCCGGGTGGTGGCGCCGACCAGGGTGAACGGGGGCAGTTCCAGGGGGATGGCGGTGGCTCCGGGCCCCTTGCCGACGATCACGTCGACGCGGAAGTCCTCCATCGCCATGTAGAGCATCTCCTCGGCCGGCCGGGACATGCGGTGGATCTCGTCGAGGAAGAGGACCTCGCCCTCCTGCAGGGAGGACAGGATCGCGGCGAGGTCGCCGGCGTGCTGGATGGCGGGGCCGGAGGTGATGCGGATGGGGGCGCCCATCTCCGCGGCGATGATCATGGACAGGGTGGTCTTGCCGAGGCCGGGAGCGCCGGAGAGCAGGACGTGGTCGGCGGTGGCGCCGCGCGCGCGGGCGGCGCGCAGGACGAGGTCGAGCTGTTCGCGGACCTTCTCCTGGCCGATGAACTCGTTCAGGTCCTTCGGACGCAGGGCGGCCTCGACGGCTTGGTCCTCGCGGTCGGCGACCGAGTCCACCAGCCGTTCCGCGGCCGAGTCCACCAGCCGCTCCGCGGCGGGGTCGACGAGCCGCTCGGCGGCGGGGGCGGCGTCGGTGGTGTCGTCCCAGTTCATGTGGTGTGCCTCGGGGAGATCGTCAGCGGGCTCGGTTCAGGGTCTGCAGGGCCGCCTTCAGCAGCTGGCCCACCTGGGGCGGGCCGCCGGCGGTCTCGGCCAGGGGGGTCACGGCGGCCACGGCCTCGTCGGCCTCGCGGGCGGCGTAGCCGAGGCCGACCAGGGCGGCGTGCAGCTGGTCGCGCCAGCCGGAGCCGCCGGAGGCGTTGGCGACGGGCGCGCCGGCCGGCTCGCCCAGGCGGTCCTTCAGCTCCAGCAGCAGTTTCTGCGCGCCCTTGCGGCCGATGCCGGGCACCGCGGTGAGGGCCTTCTCGTCGCCGGTGGCGACCGCGCGGCGCAGGGCGTCGGGGGTGTGCACGGCCAGCATCGCACGGGCCAGCCGCGGGCCCACGCCGCTCGCGGTCTGCAGCAGCTCGAAGACCTGCCGTTCGTCGTCGTCCGCGAAGCCGTACAGGGTGAGGGAGTCCTCGCGCACGACGAGCGAGGTGTAGAGCCTGGCGGTGTGGCCGACGCGGAGCGTGGAGAGCGTGGTGGGGGTGCACTGGACGGCCATGCCGACGCCGCCGACCTCGATCACCGCGGCGTCGGGGGCGAGGGCGGCGACGGTGCCGCTCACGAAGGCGATCATGGCGTGGTACGGCCTTTCGGTGCGTGCAGGGCGGCGGCCCGCTGCAGGCGGTCGAGCGCGGGGGCGCGCCAGATGTGGCAGATGGCGAGCGCGAGGGCGTCGGCGGCGTCGGCCGGTTTCGGGGGCGCGGACAGCCGCAGCAGGCGGGTGACCATGGTGCCGACCTGGGCCTTGTCGGCGCGGCCGGTGCCGGTGACGGCGGCCTTGACCTCGCTGGGGGTGTGCAGGGCGACGGGGATGCCGCGCCGGGTGGCGCACAGGAGGGCGACCGCGCTCGCCTGGGCGGTGCCCATGACGGTGCGGACGTTGTGCTGGCTGAACACCCGCTCCACGGCGACGTACTCCGGCCGGTACTCGTCGAGCCACTGCTCGAGGCCCTGTTCGACGGCGAGCAGGCGGTGCCCGAGGTCGGCGTCGGCCGGGGTGCGGACGACACCGACGCCGAGCATGGTCAGCGGCCGGCCCGCGACCCCCTCGACGACGCCGACACCGCACCGCGTCAGCCCCGGGTCCACCCCCAGTACGCGCACGCGCCCCCTCCCTTCGATCGCCTGTTTGTGCAGGCTATCGGGTACCGCTGACAACGGCGGCAAAGGGACGGGCCGACGGGTGTGTGTCCCGTTGGCCCGGTCGGTCAGGCCCGCGCCGGCGCTACGCGCCGACCTTCTCCATGATCTCGTCGCTGACGTCGAAGTTGGCGAAGACGTTCTGCACGTCGTCGCTGTCCTCGAGGGCGTCGATGAGCTTGAAGATCTTCTTGGCGCCCTCCTCGTCCAGCTGCACCTGGACGGAGGGGACGAAGTTGGCCTCGGCGGACTCGTAGTCGATGCCGGCGTCCTGCAGCGCGGTGCGCACGGCGACCAGGTCGGAGGGCTCGCTGATGACCTCGAAGGTCTCGCCGAGGTCGTTGACCTCCTCGGCGCCGGCGTCGAGCACGGCCGCGAGCACGTCGTCCTCGGTCAGCTCGCCCTTGGGGACGATGACGACGCCCTTGCGGTTGAACAGGTACGACACCGAGCCCGGGTCGGCCATGGAGCCGCCGTTGCGGGTCATGGCGACGCGGACCTCGGAGGCGGCGCGGTTGCGGTTGTCGGTGAGGCACTCGATGAGCACCGCGACGCCGTTGGGCCCGTAGCCCTCGTACATGATCGTCTCGTAGTCGGCGCCGCCGGCCTCCAGGCCCGCGCCGCGCTTGACGGCCGACTCGATGTTCTTGTTGGGAACCGAGTTCTTCTTGGCCTTCTGGATCGCGTCGTACAGGGTCGGGTTGCCGTCGGGGTCGGGGCCGCCCAGGCGGGAGGCGACCTCGATGTTCTTGATCAGCTTCGCGAAGAGCTTGCCGCGCTTGGCATCGATCACGGCCTTCTTGTGCTTCGTCGTGGCCCATTTAGAGTGGCCGGACATCTGCCTGTCTCCTTCGCGTAACCCAGCTCTGTACGAACTCCCCCAGCTCCCCCTAGAGGTGAACGGCCGGGGGGACCCCCAGAGATCCTACAAGGACTCCGCCGCCGTGCTCGTGCGCACCATGTCGACGAACAGGCGGTGCACGCGGTGGTCGCCGGTCAGTTCCGGGTGGAACGACGTGGCCAGCGCGTTGCCCTGGCGGACCGCGACGATGTGGCCGTCGTGCTCGGCGAGCACCTCGGCCGCGGCGCCGGCGGACTCGACCCAGGGGGCGCGGATGAAGACGCCCTCCACGGGAGGGCCCGCGATGCCCTTGACGTCGACCGCCGCCTCGAAGGACTCGTTCTGGCGTCCGAAGGCGTTGCGGCGCACGATCATGTCGATGCCGCCGACGGTCTCCTGGCCCGAGCGCGGGTCGAGGATCTTGTCGGCGAGCATGATCATGCCGGCGCAGGTGCCGTAGACGGGCATGCCGGCCCGTACCCGCGCGCGCAGGGGGTCCATCAGGCCGAAGAGGACGGCCAGCTTGGAGATGG
Source organism: Streptomyces echinoruber (assembly GCF_014651135.1). Classification (GTDB taxonomy): domain Bacteria; phylum Actinomycetota; class Actinomycetes; order Streptomycetales; family Streptomycetaceae; genus Streptomyces; species Streptomyces echinoruber. The sequence continues at coordinate 27,845 of NZ_BMWH01000024.1, read as the reverse complement.
TGGTGGACTCGCCGCCGGGCAGCACGAGGCCGTCCACCTCGGCGAGTTCCTCGGGGCGCCTGACCGGCCTGGCCACGGCGTCGGCCGCGGCCAGGGCGGTGAGGTGCTCCCGTACGTCGCCCTGGAGGGCCAGGACGCCCACGACAGGAGTGTTGTTCATCGGGTGATCACCAGGGTTGGACCGGAGGGCCGGGTCACCAGCCGCGGTTGGCGTAGCGCTCGGCCTCGGGCAGGACATCGCAGTTGATGCCGACCATGGCCTCGCCGAGGTTGCGGGACGCGTCCGCGATGATCTTCGGGTCGTCGTAGAAGGTGGTCGCCTTGACGATGGCGGCGGCGCGCTTGGCCGGGTCGCCGGACTTGAAGATGCCGGAGCCGACGAAGACGCCCTCGGCGCCGAGCTGGCGCATCAGCGCGGCGTCGGCCGGGGTGGCCACACCGCCCGCGGAGAACAGCACCACCGGGAGCTTGCCGAGCTCGGCGACCTCCTTGACCAGCTCGTAGGGGGCGCGCAGCTCCTTGGCGGCGGCGTACAGCTCGTGGTCGTCCAGGCCGCGCAGGCGGGCGATGTCGTTCTTGATCTGACGCAGGTGGCGCACCGCCTCGACGACGTTGCCGGTGCCGGCCTCGCCCTTGGAGCGGATCATCGCGGCACCCTCGGAGATGCGGCGCAGGGCCTCGCCGAGGTTGGTGGCGCCGCACACGAACGGGGTGGTGAACGCCCACTTGTCGGTGTGGTTGACCTCGTCGGCCGGGGTGAGGACCTCGGACTCGTCGATGTAGTCGACGCCGAGCGCCTGCAGGACCTGGGCCTCGACGAAGTGGCCGATGCGGGACTTGGCCATCACCGGGATGGAGACGGCGTTCATGATGCCCTCGATCATGTCCGGGTCGGACATGCGGGCCACGCCGCCGTCCTTGCGGATGTCGGCCGGGACCCGCTCCAGGGCCATGACGGCGACGGCGCCCGCGTCCTCGGCGATCTTCGCCTGCTCCGGGGTGACGACGTCCATGATCACGCCACCCTTGAGCTGCTCGGCCATGCCGCGCTTGACGCGCGCGGTGCCGGTCGCGGGGGCCTGGTCGGTGGAAGACGTGGTGGACACGGGTTGACCTCACTCGGTGAAGAGGGTTGCTGCATCCCCGAGGAAACGAGAGAGGCCCAGGCCACAGCAAGGGCCAATGGGAAGCCAGTGGCTCGTTTTCTCCCGCCCGGCTCCGCCGCGGGGCCCCACCGCGGGGCTCAAACCGCCCGCTCGGCCAGGGCCGCGGGCGGCTCTCAGACGGCCCGCTCCGCCAGGGCCGCGGGCGGTTCGTCGTCCATCTCGAACGCCAAGGGGAACGGCGCGTGCCCGGCCAGCCGGAACCACCGCACCTTGCGGTGCTGCCGCAGCCGCCGCACGGCGCCCACGGCGTCGTTGTGGAACCGCCGGGCCATCGGGACACGCCGCACGGCCTCGCTGAGCTCGCGCACCGCCTCTTCTCCCCCGGGCGCCTCCCGTACGGCCTCCACCTGCCGCGGGTCCTCGAACACCGCCCGCAGGGCCTGGCTCAGCTCGCTCTCGGCGACCTCCCGCTGCTCCTCCTCCGCCTGCCGGGCCGCGTGCGCGGCCTCGTACAGCACGATCGAGGCGGCCGGGTCCAGCACCCCGGACGTCGCCAGTTCCTGCGCCACGGACGCCCGGCGCAGCAACTGGGCGTCCAGCGCCGCCCGCGCGGCGTCGATCCGGGCGTGCAGCCGGTCCAGCCGCCCCGCCGTCCAGCTCAGATACAGGCCGATCGCGACGAGGACGGCGAGGATCCAGATGAGGGTTGCGGTCACGGGCGGCAAGGCTACCGGGGCGCCGCGCGGACGGGGTCCGGCGGGAGGCGCCCGGCGGGAGGCGCCCGCGCGGCCCCGGCCCGCGGGGCCGGTGTCCCGGCGCACGCGCGAGGGACCCCGGCACAGGCCCCGGTGAACCGAGGGCAGGACCGGTGTCCCGGCGCACGCGCGAGGGACCGGACGGCGGATCGCGGGGCGCCGCCCCGCTCCGTACTCCCGGTGCTCCCGCGCGCCGGCCCGGGTCCGCGCGCCGGCACCGGACCCGCCCGCCCTTCCGGGCCCACGGCCTGCGCGGCGCACGCGCGAGGGGCGCCGCCGATGTACCAGGAGTACCGATGTACCAGGAGTACAAGGAGCCGCTTGCCCGTGCGGCGCACCCGCGTGGGGCGCCGCGACCGCGGCACGCGCGCGCCCGTCACGCCCCGCGCCGTGGAACCGCGCCCGGCGCACCCCCCGCGGCCGCGCCCACCCGGCGCCCGGCGTCCGCGCACGGCCCGCGGCAGGCGTGCCGCCGCCCCTGCGCGGGCAGCACCGCCCCCGCGCGGGCAGCGCCGCCCCGACGGGCCCGCCCCCGGCCCGTTCCTCAGTCCCGCGCCAGCCCGAGCCGCGCCCGCAGTCCCGTCGCCCGTTCGTCCGCGCCCACCGCGGTCGTGCCGTCGGTCACCGTCTCGTAGACGGAGAGGATGTCGGCGCCGACGGTGGACCAGTCGAAGCGGCGGACGTGGACGGAGCCGCGGGCGCGCAGCTCGGCGCGGCGGCTGGGGTCGCCCAGGAGGCGTACGGCGGCCTCGGCGAGGGCGTCGGCGTCCTCGTTGGGGAACAGCTCACCGGCCGCGCCGTGGTCCAGCACCTGGGCGAAGGCGTCGAGGTCGGAGGCGAGCACGGGCGCGCCCGCCGACATCGCCTCGACCAGGATGATCCCGAAGCTCTCGCCGCCGGTGTTGGGCGCGACGTACAGGTCGATGCTGCGCAGCAGGCGCGCCTTGTCCTCGTCGCTGATCATGCCGAGGAACTCGACGTGCGAGCGCAGCGGCTTCGGCAGGTCCGCCACCGCCTCCTCGGCGTCCCCGCGCCCGGCGACCAGCAGCCGGGTCCGCGGCCGGGCGGCGATGATCCCCGGCAGGGCCCGCATCAGCACCGGCAGGCCCTTGCGGGGCTCGTCGATGCGCCCGATGAAGCCGATGGTGTCGCCCTGCCACTCCGGTTTCGGCTCGGCCTTGGCGAAGAAGTCGACGTCGACGCCGTTGGGTATCACCACCGCGTCGCCGCCCAGGTGCTCGACGAGGGTGCGCCGGGCGTATTCGCTGACCGCGATCCGGGCGCTGATCTTCTCCAGGGCGGCCTGCAGGATGGCGTACGCGGCGATCATCGCGCGCGAACGCGGGTTGGAGGTGTGGAAGGTGGCCACGATGGGCCCCTGGGCCGCCCAGCAGGCCAGCAGGCCCAGCGACGGCGAGGTCGGCTCGTGGATGTGGATGACGTCGAACGCGCCCTCGTGCAGCCAGCGCCGCACCCGTGCCGCGGAGAGGAAGCCGAAGTTCAGCCGGGCGACCGAGCCGTTGTACGGCACCGGCACCGCGCGCCCGGCGGAGACGACGTAGGGCGGCAGCGGGGTGTCGTCGTCGGCCGGGGCGAGCACGGACACCTCGTGGCCCTGGCGGATGAAGTACTCGGCGAGGTCGCGGATGTGGAACTGGACGCCGCCCGGCACGTCCCAGGAGTACGGGCAGACGATGCCGATCCTCACGGCCGCTCCCCGTCACCGGCGGCGTCACCGGCGGCGTCACCGGCAGCGTCACTGGCGGTGTTCCCGGTGCCCGCCGGGCGGGGCTCCAGGTCCGCGAGCCACAGCCGCTGCAGCATGTGCCAGTCCTCCGGATGGTCGGCGATCCCCGAGGCGAAGGCGTCGGCCAGCGCCTGTGTCATGACAGACGTCTTCTCGGCGCGCGTGCCTGACTCGGGCACCTCGACCGGCGGGTGCACGCGGCCCCGCATCACGGGCGTGTCGTCGTACCACAGGGTCACCGGCAGCAGCAGCGCGCCGGTCTGCTGGGCGAGCAGGGCGGGTCCGGCCGGCATCCGCGCGGCCTCGCCGAAGAAGGACACCTCCACGCCCGAGGCGGACAGGTCGCGGTCGGCGACCAGGCAGACCAGGCCGCCCTCGCGCAGCCGCCGGGCCAGCCGGCCGAAGGCGGCGCCGCCGTTGTGCGGCAGCACCTCCATGCCGAGGCCCTCGCGGTAGGCGACGAAGCGGTCGTACAGGCTCTCCGGCCGCAGCCGCTCGGCGACGGTGGTGAACGGGATGCCCAGGTGGGTGGTGACCCAGGCGCCGGCCAGGTCCCAGTTGGCCATGTGCGGCAGCGCCAGGACGACGCCGCGGCCGGCGGCCAGGGCGTCGGTGAGGTGGTGCACGCCCTTCGGGTCGACGCCGTCCCTGATGCGCTCCGCGCTCCACACGGGCAGCCGGAAGGACTCCATCCAGTAGCGCAGGTAGGAGCGCATGCCCGCGCGGGACAGCTCGGCCAGCCGCTCGGGCGTGGCGTCGGGCACCACGCGCGCGTAGTTGGCCTCCAGCCGCCGTACGCCCGGGCCGCGCCGCTTCCAGGCGAGGTCGGCGATGGTGCGGCCGAGGCGTGCGGCGGCGGGCTCGGGGAGCTTCTTGACCGTGGCCCAGCCCAGCCCGTACAGCGTGTCCGTCAGCTGCTCCCGCACGTTCACGTGGCCGCCCCGCTTCCGTGCGAGGCGCCGCCCTGCGCCGCGGCCGCCTCCGCCTCCGCCGACTCGCGGCGCACGGTGACCACGCGCTGGACCAGCGTGACGAGGCTGCCGACGGCGACGAGCCACAGGGCGATCGGCAGCAGCACCTGGATGCCCGGCACGCCGAACTTGTGCATCCCGGCGAAGCCGGCCGCGACCAGGGAGACCACCAGCCGCTCGGCGCGCTCCACGAGCCCGTTGACGGCGACCGGCAGGCCGATCGACTCGCCGCGCGCCTTGGTGTACGACACCACCTGCCCGCTGGCCAGGCAGAAGATCGACACCGCGCACAGCACGTTGTCGTCCCCGCCGCCCGCGTACCACAGGGCGAAACCGCCGAAGATCGCGCCGTCGGCGACCCGGTCCAGGGTCGAGTCCAGGAACGCGCCCCAGCGGCTGCTGCGGCCGATCTGGCGGGCCATGTTGCCGTCGACGAGGTCGGAGAAGACGAACAGCGTGATGACGACCGTGCCCCAGAAGAACTCGCCCCGGGGGTAGAAGACCAGCGCGCCCGCGACCACGCCCGCGGTGCCGATGAGCGTGACCGTGTCGGGGCTGACACCCCGGCGGATGAGAAACGCGGCGAACGGTGTGAGGACACGCGTGAAGAACGCACGCGCGTACTTGTTCAGCATGGCCTTCCCGAGGGTCGGTGTCGCCTGGCGGCCCCTGCTGGCCACCGGCGGGCCCATCGTAGCCACGCGCGCCGGCGCGCGAGTGCCGGGCACCGGACCTCGTCGCGCACCGTCCGGCGGGCGGCCCGCGGCGGGGAGCCGCAAGGCCCGCGGCGGGGGCCGCACGGCCCGCGGGCGGCGCCGGACGGCACGAACGCGTCCGTCGTATGGACGCACCGTGACGGGAGTGGAAAGCTCGAAGAACCGCGGGCGTCGACGGAGCCGCCACCGCCGGGGTGTCCCGGCGGAGCGCAGGGGGAGGGGCCGCGCGCCCGACCGACCTCACCGTGCACGGGAGGCAAGGCCATGGGCGACAAGGCGAACACACACCCCGGAGCCGCCGGCAGGGCAGTGGCGGCCGACCACCCCGCGTCCGTACGGAATGTGGTGCTGGTCGGCCACACCGGATCGGGCAAGACCACTCTGGTGGAAGCTCTCGCGCTGACCGCGGGGGCGATCAACCGGGCGGGCCGCGTGGAGGACGGCGGCACCGTCTCCGACCACGACGAGATCGAGCACCGCCAGCAGCGCTCGGTGCAGCTCTCCCTGGTGCCCGTCACCTGGGACGGCATCAAGATCAATCTCCTGGACACCCCCGGGTACGCCGACTTCGTGGGTGAGCTCAGGGCCGGGCTGCGGGCGGCGGACGCGGCCCTGTTCGTCGTCTCCGCCGCGGACGGCGTGGACGGCTCGACCCGCATGGTGTGGGAGGAGTGCGCGGCCGTCGGCATGCCGCGCGCCATCGTCGTCACCCACCTGGAGTCGGCGCGCGCGGACTTCGACGAGATGACGCGAATCTGCGCGGAGGCCTTCGGCGCCGACGACCCCGACGCCGTACTGCCCCTGTACCTGCCGCTGCACGGCCCGGAAGGGCCCGACGGGCACGCGCCCGTGACCGGTCTGGTCGGGCTGCTGTCGCAGAAGCTGTTCGACTACTCCTCCGGCGAGCGCAAGGAGTCCGAACCGGGCCCGGACCGGCTGCCGCAGCTCCAGGAGGCCCGCAACCGGCTCATCGAGGGGATCATCTCCGAGAGCGAGGACGAGACCCTCATGGACCGCTACCTCGGCGGTGAGCAGGTCGACCTCAAGACGCTCGTGCAGGACCTGGAGCGGGCCGTGGCGCGCGGGGTCTTCTTCCCCGTCCTGGCCGCCGCCCCCGCCGCCGAGGGCGCCCGGCAGGGCCTGGGCACCGTCGAGCTGCTGGAGCTGATCACCGGCGGCTTCCCCACCCCGCTGGAGCGCGAGCAGCCCCAGGTCACCACGCCCGACGGCAGGCCGCGCGAGCTGAAGCCGTGCGACCCGGACGGGCCGCTGGTCGCCGAGGTCGTCAAGACCTCCTCCGACCCCTACGTCGGCCGGCTCTCCCTCGTCCGCGTCTTCTCCGGCACCCTGCGCCCCGACGAGACGGTGCACGTCTCCGGGCACGGCCTGGCCGACCGCGGCCACGAGGACCACGACGTCGACGAGCGCATCGGCGCCCTGTCCACCCCGTTCGGCAAGCAGCAGCGGCCGGTCGGCCACTGCATCGCGGGCGACCTGGCGTGCGTGGCCAAGCTGACCCGCGCCGAGACCGGCGACACGCTGTCCGCCAAGGACGACCCGCTGCTGATGGAACCCTGGGAGATGCCCGACCCGCTGCTGCCGGTCGCCATCCGGGCGCACAGCAAGGCCGACGAGGACAAGCTCTCCCAGGGACTGTCCCGGCTGGTCGCCGAGGACCCCACCATGCGCCTGGAACAGAACCAGGACACCCACCAGGTGGTGCTGTGGTGCATGGGCGAGGCCCACGCGGACGTCGCCCTGGAACGGCTGCGCAGCCGCTACGGCGTCCAGGTCGACGTCGTCCCGCACCGGGTGTCCCTGCGGGAGACGTTCGCCGCCAGGGCGACGGCGCGCGGCCGGCACGTCAAGCAGTCCGGCGGGCACGGGCAGTACGCCATCTGCGCCATCGAGGTCGAGCCGCTGCCGGAGGGCTCGGGCGTGGAGTTCGCCGAACGGGTCGTCGGCGGGGCCGTGCCGCGGCAGTTCATCCCGTCCGTCGAGAAGGGCGTGCGCGCCCAGGCCGCCAAGGGCGTCGCCACCGGCAACCCCCTGGTCGACGTCCGCGTCACCCTCGTCGACGGCAAGGCGCACTCCGTCGACTCCTCCGACGCCGCCTTCCAGACGGCGGGCGCCCTCGCCCTGCGCGAGGCCGCCGCCGAGGCGAAAATCCACCTGCTCGAACCGGTCGCCGAGGTCGGCGTCCTCGTCGGCGACGACTACGTCGGCGCCGTGATGAGCGACCTCTCCTCCCGCCGCGGCCGCGTCCTGGGCACCGAGCAGGTCGGCACCGGACGCACCCTCGTCCGCGCCGAGGTGCCCGAGATCGAGATCAGCCGCTACGCCGTCGACCTGCGCTCCCTCTCCCACGGCACCGCCCGTTTCAACCGCCGCTACGTCCGGCACGAGCCGATGCCGCCGCAGATCGCGGAGAAGGTGAAGGAGCAGATGAAGGAGGCGTCGTAGGCGCCGGCCCGCCGGCGGGCCGGTACGCCGGCCGTCCCGCGCCGGCGGCGCGCCCCGCGCTTCGGGCGGGGCGCGCCGCGCCCGGTGCGAGCGGGCGCACAACTCGGCGGCGGAACACGCTTCTTCCACTTCCGCGGGCGGCTTTCCGGGTCCGCCCACGGACGCCGGTGGCTGCGGATACGCTGATGACCTGATCAACAGGTGTGCGGAGCACGGAAGTCGGGAAGTGCCGCAGCAGTGACACCGGCAGCGATCGGGGGCGGGCATGTCAGTTCCGGGCGGTATTCCGAGCGGTATCGAGGACCTCTTCGGCCCACAGGTGCCACTCGCCGGGGAGGAGGGACAGAAGGCGACGTACGCCCTGGCCTCGGCGGCCTACCGGGACTCCAAGGTCACGGAAATCCTCAAGGCCGACAACGAGTGGCACAAGTCGACCGTCAAGCCGGGCCGGAAGTTGACCACCCTCTTCGAGCCCAACCTCGGTGAGGCGTTCTCCCAGGCGGTCATCGACCGGATGCTCGGCGTCGGCCGCGAGCCGCTCATCCAGTCCTTCGGCATCGAACCGCAGGTGGTCGTCGAACACTGCCTGGCCGCCAACGGCATCCGCCGCCGCCGCGACAGCGCGCTGCGCATCGTGATGGTGCTGTGCGGCCTGCTGTTCCTGCCCGGCCTGCTGGTGTGGCTGCTCGTCTTCCAGCTGCGCCGCATCATCGCCCGCAGCGAGGACCGGCGCACCGGCGCCCTGGGCAACGTCCTCCTCGTCGCGGTCGGCGCCCTGGCCGTGCTCTTCCTCCTCAAGATCCCCTTCTCGGGCTTCTGGGGGTGGTACGCGCGCGCGGCGGTCGTCGCGCCCGTCGCCGGCTGGTTCTGGGCCAAGCGGATCTGTGAGAACACCGCCCGGGACCTGCGGGAGCGCTGGGACGCCCTGCTGTCCGGCGGCGGCATAGGCGCCAAGATCCCCGAAACGGTGCCGACCGGACCGCAGGAGACGGCGGCCGAGAAGCTGCGCCAGGCCCTGGCCCGGCTCAGCGCCGAGCAGCAGTCCAACTCGGTCTTCTACGCCGGCCCCAAGGGCATACTCGGCATGGGCACCCGGTGGGGGAGCTGGCAGCTCGCCGAGGAACTGGTGCCGGCCGACCCCACCCGGGAGATCCACCCCTTCCGCGCCTGGGACGTGATACGCGCCATCCACGACCAGTTGCGCATGCTGGAGCGCGGCCCCCTCAACACCGGCGGCTTCCCCACCCCGTCCATACGGCACTGGATCGTCACGCCCATCGCCGAGGGCGCCACGGCCGTCTCCCGGCCCAAGGGCACGGACGTGGAGGCCTTCCAGGTCAAGCCGCACGCCATACAGGAGATCTGCAACCGGCAGCAGTTCGGCAGCGGCGACCGGCACTACCTGGGCGTGCAGTGGGTGCTGTGGGACGGCCAGCTCGTCCTCACCATGCTGATCACAGTGACCGTGCTGCACCACACGCTGCGCATCGAGGTCACCGGGCATGCCCTGGGCCCCGTGCACGGCCTGTTCACCTCCAAGCCGGAGCCCAAGGAGAAGACCGTGCAGAAGTCGGTGCGCTTCTGGGAGACCCGCACGGTGAAACTGCCCCTCGTCGACGCCGACGAGGTGGTCCGCCTCTCCGCCCGCGCCCTGTTCACCTGGTACCCCCCGCTGCTGAACTGGCTCGGCGGCCAGCTCGTCCTCCCCGAGCCGTTCGGCCTCCGGCACGCCTGGGCCGACCAGCCCTGGCGGCACCGCTTCATGGCCGACGACGCGTTGCGCGCCGCCACCCCGGTGCTGCGGGTCGTGCACGCCGCGGCGCTCCGCGTGCTGAAGGAGAACGGCGTGGACATCGAGAAGTTCGGCGCGCGCTCGGCCTCCCTCAGCGCCCAGGTGCAGGAGGTCTCGCCGCACAAGGCGGACGTGTACGACGCGTAGGGACGGCGGGGACGCGGGGGACGGTGACGGGACGCCCCGGGCGTTCCCCGTCACCCTCGGGCGTTCCCGTCACCGCGGGCTCACCACGGACTCACCGCGGACCGGGACGCCCCCGTCGCCGCGGACGCGGCCTACGCCGGCCAGGCCTCCGCCAGCATCTTCCGTGTGTCCGCCAGCAGTTGCGGCAGCACCTTGGTGTGGCCGACCACCGGCATGAAGTTGGTGTCGCCGCCCCACCGGGGCACGACGTGCTGGTGGAGGTGGGCGGCGATGCCGGCACCGGCCACCGCGCCCTGGTTCATGCCGATGTTGAAGCCGTGCGCGCCGGAGGCCGTGCGCAGCGCCTTCATCGCCTGCTTGGTCAGCTCCGCGAGCTCGGCGGTCTCCTCCGCGGTGAGGTCCGTGTAGTCGGCGACGTGCCGGTAGGGCACCGTCATCAGGTGACCGCCGTTGTACGGGTACAGGTTGAGCACCGCGTACACCTGCTCGCCGCGCTTGACGATCAGCCCGTCCTCGTCGGACTTGGCCGGGATCGAGCAGAAGGGGCATCCGTCGCCGGCCCCCGGGCCGGTCGGCTTGTTCTCACCCTGGATGTAGGCCATCCGGTGGGGCGTCCACAAGCGCTGGAACGCGTCCTGCGTCCCCACTCCGAACTGCTGCTCCGGCTCACTGGTCATGAGGTGCAGCATAGGGCGTCGCCCGTGCGCGGCGCGTCGCCGGGGCCCCGCGGGACTCGGTTCCGCGGGGCCCCGGCAGAGCGGATCGATCAGACCTGCGCCCGCTCCTCGACGACCTTGACGATCTTGGCGATGGCCTCGTCGGCCGGGATGCCGTTCTCCTGCGAACCGTCGCGGTAGCGGAAAGAGACGGAGCCGTTGCTCATGTCCTCGTCCCCGACGATGACCATGAACGGCACCTTCTGCTTCTGGGCGGTCCTGATCTTCTTCTGCATGCGGTCGGAGGAGGAGTCCACCTCGACCCGCAGGCCCTTCTCCCTGGCCTGCGCGGCCCACTTCTCCAGGTACGGCACGTGCGCGTCGCCGACCGGGATGCCCACCGCCTGCACCGGAGCGAGCCACGCGGGGAAGGCGCCCGCGTAGTGCTCCAGCAGCACCGCGAAGAACCTCTCGATGGAGCCGAACAGCGCGCGGTGGATCATCACCGGCCGCTGCTTGCTGCCGTCGGCGGCGGTGTACTCCAGGTCGAAGCGCTCGGGCAGGTTGAAGTCGAGCTGGATGGTCGACATCTGCCAGGTGCGACCGATGGCGTCCTTGGCCTGGACGGAGATCTTCGGGCCGTAGAAGGCGGCGCCGCCCGGGTCGGGCACGAGGGGCAGGCCCTGCTTCTCGGCGACCTGCCGCAGCGTCTCGGTGGCTTCCTCCCAGGCCTCGTCGGTGCCGACGAACTTCTCCGGGTCCTTGGTGGACAACTCCAGGTAGAAGTCGGTCAGGCCGTAGTCGCGCAGCAGCTTCAGCACGAAGGTGAGCGTCTTGTCGAGCTCGCCTGCCATCTGCTCGCGGGTGCAGTAGATGTGCGCGTCGTCCTGCGTGAAGCCGCGGGCGCGGGTCAGCCCGTGCACCACGCCCGACTTCTCGTACCGGTACACGGTCCCGAACTCGAACAGCCGCAGCGGCAGTTCACGGTACGAACGGCCGCGCGCCGCGAAGATCAGGTTGTGCATCGGGCAGTTCATGGGCTTGAGGTAGTAGTCCACGCCCTCGTCGAGCTGCATGGGCGGGTACATGCCGTCGGCGTACCAGTCCAGGTGGCCCGAGACCTCGAAGAGCTTCCCCTTCGTGGCGTGCGGGGTGTAGACGAACTCGTAGCCCTCCTCCTCGTGGCGGCGCCGCGAGTAGTCCTCCATGACGCGGCGGACGATGCCGCCCCGGGGGTGGAAGACGGCGAGACCGGAGCCGATCTCCTCGGGGATGGAGAACAGGTCCAGCTCGCTGCCGAGCTTGCGGTGGTCGCGCTTCTCGGCCTCGGCGAGGAAGTCCAGGTACTGCTTCAGTTCGTCCTTGGACGGCCAGGCGGTGCCGTAGATGCGCTGGAGCATCGGGTTCTTCTCGCTGCCGCGCCAGTAGGCGGCCGCGTTGCGCATCAGCTTGAACGCCGGGATCAGCCGGGTGGAGGGCAGGTGCGGACCGCGGCAGAGGTCCTTCCAGCACAGCTCGCCGGTCCTGGCGTCCAGGTTGTCGTAGATCGTCAGCTCGCCGGCGCCGACCTCGACGTCCGCGCCGTCCTCGCTGGAGGCGGAGCCCTTCAGGCCGATCAGCTCCAGCTTGTACGGCTCGTTCGCGAGCTCCTCGCGAGCCTGCTCGTCGGTGACCACGCGCCGCGAGAAGCGCTGCCCGCGCTTGATGATCTCCTGCATCTTCTTCTCGACGGCCTTGAGATCCTCGGGCGTGAACGGCCTCTCGACGTCGAAGTCGTAGTAGAAGCCGTCCTTCACCGGCGGGCCGATGCCCAGCTTCGCCTCGGGGAAGAGTTCCTGCACCGCCTGCGCCATGACGTGCGCGGTGGAGTGGCGCAGGATGTTCAGGCCGTCCTCGGAGGAGATCTCGACGGCCTCGACGGTGTCGCCGTCGCGCAGCTCGTACGCGAGGTCCTTCAGCTCGCCGCCCACGCGCGCGGCGACGACGCTGCGCTGCCCGTCGAACAGGTCGGCCGCCGTAGTGCCCGTCGTCACCACGCGTTCTTCCCGCTCGGAATCGCGTTGGATGATCACACGGACGTCTGACACCGGTCTCTCCTGACGTGACGGGGGACACGCGCACCGGCATGTGCGCAGGCCATACAGGAGCGATCGTACCGACCCGCGCAGGCCCCTGGTGAACTCATTCCCCGCCGCAGGCGTCCCCGGGGAAGTCGAGGTCCTCCCGCAGCGCCTTGAGCAGCCGCTCCCGCTCCCCCTCGTCCACCTGCACCGGTACGACCCCGCGGGGGTCGGTGAGCCGCCGGAAGCCGTCGCGGCTGTCCAGGTGCCCGTCCACCCGGACCGGGAGCCCGACGAGGTGGGCGTGGCCGGCGACGCGGTAGGCCTCCTCGTCGAGGGTGACGCGGACGTGCGGCACGTCGGCGCCGGTGAGGACGCGCAGCCGTACGGTGCCCGGGCCGTCCGGCCGGGCCCGGCGCATGCGGACGACGGTGCCGGTGAGGCGGACCGGCACGGAGGGCTCCGCGCGCAGGTAGCGGGCGCCGGCCTCGCGCAGGACGGGCAGGTCGCCGGGTGAGAACTCGACGGGTTCGGCGACGGCGGCGCAGCCGTCGGGGACGTCGGCCGCGGGTGCCCAGGCGACGGCGACGCGGGCGCCCTCGGTGCCGCGGACGAGGGTGACGAGGGCCTCGGTGAACTCGCGGCTGGCGCCGGCTCCCACGGCTCCGTCGAAGGCGTCCATGCCGCCGGTGGCCCGCCGGTAGTCGATGGCCTCGCGGGTGGCGTACAGGGCGTGGTGGAGGCGCACGGCCAGCGGGCGCGCGCCGGCCACGGGGACGAACGCGGTGAGCCGCCGGCCGTCCGGGGCGGGGTCGAGGAGGACGTCCTCCAGGCACGCGGCGGCGGTGCGGCGGTGGCGGGCGCCGAAGTATCCGGCACGCGCGCGGGTGGCGAGCGCGGCGGCGAGGAGCATCCGCCGGGCGCCGGTGCGCAGTTCCTCGCCGGCCCGCCAGGCGGCGGCCCCGCCCGCGCCGGTCGCGACGTCCCGGGACCAGTGGATCTCGTCGCTGGGCGCGGCGAGCGCGAGGAGCACCTGGCGGGCGGCGGGGGTGCCGCTGCGGTGCAGGGCGTGCAGGGCCTCGCCGAGCAGGTCGTCGCTGTCGGGGAAGGCGCGGCTTTCGGGGACGAGCAGGCTGGTGCGGCCGCCGTCGGGGCCGGGCGGGGTCCAGCGGCCGTAGCGCCCGGCGGCGCCGCCGCGCCGCCGCCAGCCGTGCCGGCGCAGCAGCGCGGCGAGCACGGCGGGGTCGACGCCGGCCGGGTCGGGGGGACGGTGCCACGCGGGGTCCGCGGGGTGCGGCGGCCTGCGCGGCGGGCGGTGCGTCATGGTCTGCCTCCCGTCCCGACCCGCGTCATGATCTCGCACAGCGCCCGGTCGTCGAAGATCCGTGAGGTCGGTATCCGTACGGTGGTGCGCTGCCGGCCGGTGACGGGGTGGCCGGCGAGGTTGGTCCAGTAGCAGCAGTGCCTGAGGTCGAGGTGGTCGTGGCCGGCCCGCAGCCACTGCTCCCGGGAGCGCGGGACGATCATCACGACGAGGATCTTGTGCACCGAGACCGGGGTGCGGGCGAGCTTGGCCAGGTGGGTGTTGTCGAGCGTGAAGGAGAAGAAGGGGCCCGCCGGGTGGGGTGCCACCTGGTAGGTCGCCTTCAGCTGCACCTTGATGGTGACCTCGTCGTCGACGGTGTGGCCGGGCGCGCTGTGGCTGACGTGCCAGTCGATGCCGTTGTCCGGGAAGGGCTGGGACAGCGAGCAGCCCGCGGCCGCGGCGACCGCGTGCAGATAGCCGACCTGCAGTGTCTCCATGCAGGCGGTGGTGGCGAGGGTGCCGCGTCGGGGGCCCGCCCGTGCGGGCAGCAGCCCGCCCCGTTCGGGCTGCGCCATTGCCATGACCAACTGCCTTCCGTGCCGGGGGAATCCCCGCTGCGGGTCGCTGAACTGCAAAGACCCGTACTCGTGTTGTCTCCTTCCGGCGTACGGCGCAAACAGCCCGGGTATCACCGAACAGGGCGGAAACGGCGCAGTGGACGGTGTGTCACCTGCCGAGGGCGAGCGAGGGGTTGTGTGGGGATGACGTGCTGGTACGAAGGGCCTCTGGCCGCGTTCGACACGGAGACGACGGGCGTGGACGTGGAGAGCGACCGGATCGTGTCGGCCGCGGTCGTCGTGCAGGAGGCGCCGGGCATCCGGCCGCGGGTGCACCGCTGGCTGGTGCACCCGGGGGTGCCGGTGCCCGCCGCGGCGACCGCGGTGCACGGGCTGACGGAGGAGCACCTGCGGCGCAACGGCCGCTGGCCGGCTCCGGTGATGCACGAGATAGCCGAGGAGCTGGCCGAACACGCGGCGCGGGGCCGCCCGCTGGTGGTGATGAACGCGCCGTTCGACCTGACGCTGCTCGACCGCGAGCTGCGCCGCCACCGCGCATCCCCCCTGGACCGCTGGCTGCGCGCGGCCTCCCTGCGGGTGCTGGACCCGCTGGTCCTGGACAAGCACCTGGACCGCTACCGCAAGGGCCGCCGCACCCTGGCCGACCTGTGCGCGCACTACGGCGTGCCGCTGGAGGACGCGCACGACGCGGCGGCGGACGCGGTGGCCGCGCTGGAGCTGGTGCGGGCCCTGGGCCGCCGGTTCGCCTCCCGCCTGGAGCGGCTGACCCCGGCCGAGCTGCACTCCCTGCAGGCCGGCTGGCACGCGGCGCAGGCCCGCGGTCTGCAGGCGTGGTTCGCCCGCACGGGTGCGGACGAGCAGGTGGACGCCTCCTGGCCGCTGCGGCCGGGGCTGTCGGCGGCGGCCTGACGCCGCGGTTCCCGCGGGCGGTGCCCGCGGGCCCGGGTGCGGGGGTGCGGGCGGCGCGGCCGCCCGGAAGCCATCCGAAAGCCGTCCGGAAACGGCGAGAGCGGCGCGGCTCGCGTTTGACGCGAGCACACGCCGCTCTCCTTCCGGTGGGCGATACTGGGATCGAACCAGTGACCTCTTCGGTGTGAACGAAGCGCTCTCCCGCTGAGCTAATCGCCCGGGAACGCACTGAACAATACAGGTGCCGGCGCCCTCGCATCAAACCGCTTCGAGGCGGGCGGCCAGTCCGCGCCGCCCGGCCCGCATCATCAGGGCGTGGTTGGCCCGCAGCAGCGGCCGTCCGGGCACGGCCAGGCGCCGCAGCAGCGGTTTGCGGACGTCGACCTCCTGGTCGTAGACCGCCCGGGTGCCGGACCCGGCGGGGGTGATCGTCCAGCGGGCCCAGCCCTCGAGGTCCCCGGTGATCAGGACGCCCAGGACTCCGGCGGCACAGTCGCGCCGCTCCTCCCGCAGGGTGAGGACCAGGTCGTACGGGAGGAGGGCGCGGATGCGGACGGTGCCGCTGGTGTCGCCGCGCCGGGTGACCTCCCGGATCTGGGGCCACCAGCGGGGGTAGTCCTCGATGCGCTCCAGGACCCGGTAGACGGCGGGGGCGGGCGCGGGCAGGGTCCACAGACTGCGGAAGCGGTGGCGGTTCCGGTCCGGGTGCTTCCGGTCTGGGGGTTTCCGGTCCGGGGGTTTCCGGTCCGGGTGGTTCCGATCGGTGCGCTTGCGATCCATGGACGCAGTGTGCCCGCGCCCGCGCCGAGGACACCGGCCTCGGCGGTGTCCTCCTCGTACCGCGCGATCTCCTTGTTCACCGGGTCGGTCGGCCGGCAGGCCCGGTACTGGCCGGCGGTGGCGAGGATGCCTCGGTCGTAGCCCATGATCCTGCCGGCCTCGGGGTCGTGGACCATGAAGTCGATGAATCGGGCCACCTCCTCGGGGTGCGGGGTACGCGCGGAGGCGCTCGGCATCAGGGAGGCGAGGTACCGGCCGGTGTGCTTGCCGGTGTGCCTGTCGTCCGTGGCGGGGATCGGGGCCAGGCCGTGCTCGCTGTCGCCCTCCGCCGTGCAGCGGACGGTGAAGTCGCCCCGGGTGAACTCCGAGGCGCCGCCGCCCGCGGCCAGGGAGGACTTGGGCCGGTCCTGCCCGGCCACCTTCGGGAGGTGACGATCCCGGTCTTGACGCGGCGGTACGCATCCGTCCACCGCTCCGTCAGGTCGGCCCGGCCGAAGCCGAGTCCGCCCTTGGTGAGAAAGGCCTTGCCGTACTCGTCCCAGGTCCAGCCCGCCCGGGCGCGACGCCCGCCTTGCGGAGGACCTTCCTGTCGACGACGAGCGTCATAGTGGGGGAACCGATGGGGACACCGAGTTGCTCTCCGTCCACCCGCCCGACCCGAAGGACGCCCTCGCGGGAGTTCTTCAGGTTCGGATTCCCGGCCTGTGCCGGGGACTTGAGGTCGAGCAGGACGCCTCTCCTGTCGCACTTCCGGAGAAACCCGACGGCATTCCGGAAAACGTCCGGCGGATTCCCGCCCGCCGCCTGCGTCCGGAACTTCTCCCAGAATGACCGGTGGTCCTGGAAGTCGGTCTTCACCTTGGTCTTCGGGTACATCTTCGGGTGCTTCTTCTCGAAGAGCGCGATGGTCCGGTCGATCTTCTTCGCCCGTTCGCCGGCCCCCACCGCGAGTAACGAATCGTCACCGTTCCGTCCCCGGAACCGTTCCCGCTTCCGCAACCCGCCGTCGCGCTCGCCCCGTACACGACGGCGGCCCGCCTG
>NZ_BMWH01000024.1:0-10775 GCF_014651135.1 Streptomyces echinoruber | reverse complement strand
GCCGCCGTGCCGGGCGGTGGGCGATACTGGGTTCGAACCAGTGACCTCTTCGGTGTGAACGAAGCGCTCTCCCACTGAGCTAATCGCCCGGGCGCAGGAAGAAGATTACCCCATGTCAGGGGGTGCCTGTGACCACGGGAGGCTCACTGCTCCTCGATCTTCCAGGGCATGACGAAGCCGACCTTCCACACGTAGATCCCGAGCAGGGTGCCCACCACGACCAGCGCGATCGCCGTGAGGACGAGGTTGCGCCGCCGCACCCGGGGGTCGAGGGCGCGCTGGGCCGCCTCGGTCACCTTGCGCTTGGTCCAGCGCAGCACGAGCTGGGCCCAGACGAACTCGGTCGCCCACAGCGCCATGCCGGCGAAGATCACCACCCAGCCGGGCCCGGGCAGCGGCAGCATGACGACCCCGGCGGCCACGACGGCGAGGCCGACGACGAAGACGCCGACCTGCCAGCTCAGGTGCAGCGCGCGGCGCGCCTTGACGAATTCCGGTGCCCGCGACCCGAGGCCGCGGGTGCTCTTCGCCCCGTCGGTCCGTTCGCCGTCGGCCGCCACGGCACCCTCGCCGAACCGGTTACTCCCCGTATTCATACGACCAAACCCTACCGGAGCGAAACCGGTCACCGAAATGGTCGTATCCCTCGAAGAGACTCTGGGCCGGAAGAGTTACATAAAGGCACGCAAACCCCGCAGAGGGGTTTACAACGGCACCGTAGGTGGCATGTCGATTTCGCCGACGTGCGAATCCCCGAGCGCACACTGAGCGAAAGGCCCTGGCGCTTATGAACACCACGGTCAGCTGCGAGCTGCACCTGCGCCTCGTTGTGTCGAGCGAGTCCTCCCTGCCTGTCCCCGCAGGCCTGCGGTACGACACGGCCGACCCCTACGCCGTGCACGCCACCTTCCACACCGGAGCCGAGGAGACCGTCGAGTGGGTGTTCGCCCGCGACCTCCTGGCCGAGGGGCTCCACCGTCCCACAGGCACCGGCGACGTCCGCGTCTGGCCGTCGCGCAGCCATGGTCAGGGCGTCGTGTGCATCGCCCTGAGCTCCCCGGAGGGCGAGGCACTGCTCGAGGCACCGGCGCGGGCTCTGGAGTCCTTCCTGAAGCGGACGGACGCCGCCGTTCCTCCGGGCACGGAGCACCGGCACTTCGATCTCGACCAGGAGCTCTCGCACATCCTCGCGGAGAGCTAGGCCGGGCAAGGCCCGAGGTCGAGGCCCAGGGGGCGAGCCCCCCACGCAGACAGCCCGGTGCCGTCCACTCGGGGAGACGGCTCGGGCCAGGACAACCGCATAACGGCAGCCGCCGGCACCGTTCCGCGTCGCGGGCGGTGCCGGTCGCTTTCCACCCGGGCGCGGTGCGCTCACCCTCCGTGACCGGGTGGTGCGGTCGCGGAGGGTGGAACTTTGGGGGACGCCGTGTCGTTCCACGGGCAGCGGCGAGTGCCGGTGCGGCGGCGCGGGCAGCCACTACCATCGGCCACCATCGGCGGGCGTCGGCCCGACCCCCAGGCCAGGGAGCGAAACGTGCTGATCACCCACGACACCCGGTGCGCCCTCGACACCGTGGTGGATCTGGTGAACACCGCGCCGGAGGACGACACGGCGGCGGACGGACTCCCGGACGTCCCGGCGCTGGAGCGGTTCGTACGGGAGCACGAGATCAGCGATGTCGGGGCGCTGTCGGAGCTGGACCTGTCCGCGGTGCGCCGGGTGCGCGAGCGGTTCGCGCGGATCTTCGCCGCCCCGGACGCGCGGACGGCCGCCGGGCTGATCAACGAGCTGGTGGCGGCCGCGGGCACCACCCCGCGCCTGACGGACCACGACGGCTACGACTGGCACGTGCACTACTTCGCCCCGGGCGCCTCCGTCGCCGACCACCTGGCGGCCGACTGCGGGATGGCGCTGGCGTTCTTCGTGGTGGCCGGGGAGCGGGAACGGCTGCGCCGCTGCGAGGCCCCCGACTGCCGGCGCGCCTTCGTCGACCTCTCCCGCAACCGCTCCCGCCGCTACTGCGACAGCCGCACCTGCGGCAACCGCCTGCACGTGGCCGCGTACCGGGCCCGCCGTCGCGAGGCGGCGAGCTGACCGGCGCCCCGGCGGCGGCGGTCGGCCGCGCAGGCCGGGTGGTCGTGAAGTGTTCGGGAAGGGTGGGGCGCCGCCGCCCGCCTGCGGGTGGCGCAGGGGACGGCGGGTACGGCTCACAGCAACAGCAGGTCGTGCAACGCGGCCGCGAGCAGTAGACACCCGATCACCGCCAGGAAGATCATCAGCGGCGGCTGGGAGAGGGCGAAGAGGCATCCGCGCGGCTCGTCCTGCGGCGGCGCGGCCTCGCTCTGTGTGGTGTCCAGCATCTCGCGGGCGATGATGGCGCAGCCGGCGCCCATGACGCGATCAACACGCCTCGATCTTCCGGGAGTTCGCCGAATTCCGCGATGTCCGGTTCGGGTCGGATCGGGTACTGATCGTTTCCGGCCACGTCACGGACCCGCTGTGACGCACCGCCGGGCGGTCATATGCCGTGCTTCTTGAGGATGGCCTCGATGTCGCTGAAGTCGTCCACGGAGTGCGCGTCGGCCCGGGGCGCGAGGCGGGGGGCCGTGCGGGTGCCGGCGGAGACGGCGGCCGCCGAGGAGGCGCCGGGGGCCACGGCCTCGCGCTGTGCGGCGCGGGCGGCCCCGCGCTCCTCGCGGGTGCCGCGGCGGCGGCGCTCCACCGCGCGCGTGGAGGCGAACAGCAGCCAGGCGGCGCCCAGCACGCCGAAGCCCGCCCACGCGGTCGGGCTGAGCGCGGTGTCGGCGAGCCAGCCGACCACACCGGTCATCACCAGGCCGATCGGGACGAGGGAGTAGGCGGCGATGCGGGCCGCGGCGAGGAAGCGCCGGCGGAACGCGGTGACCGCCGCGATGCCCAGGCCGGCCGCGGACACGGCGGAGCAGACGGTCTCGGCAATCATCCGGTCCTCCAGCGGGCTCGGCGGGCGGCGGTGGTGCGTCCCACTCCTCCATGCTGCACCTCCCGATGCCCGGGATGCCATGCTCCGGGCGGACATCAGGGACATCTCCGGGTCGTCTCGGGGTCGTCTCGTCCGTGGGTACGGGTCGTCTCGTCCGCGGGGAGGGGTCGCCGCGCACGCCCCGGTCCGGGTGCGGCGGGCGGGGTGCGACCTGGGAGACTGGTGGGCATGAACGACGACTCCCCCGCCCGCCCCGCCCTCGTCCTCGACGTGTGGTGCGAGCTGCAGTGCCCGGACTGCCGCACCGCCCTGGACGACGTCCGTGCCCTGCGCGACCGCTACGGCGACCGTCTGGAGCTGCGGTTGCGGCACTTCCCGCTGGCCAAGCACCAGCACGCCTTCGCCGCCGCGCAGGCGGCCGAGGAGGCCGCGGAGCAGGGGCGGCTGTGGCCGTACGTCGAGGCCGTGCTCGCCCGGGTCGAGGAGCTGGAGCGGCGGGGCGAGCCGGTGCTGGTCGAGGTGGCCCGCGAACTCGGTCTGGACGCCGAGGAGTTCGACACCGCGCTGGTGGACGGCCGGCACATCCTGGCCGTGGACGCCGACCAGGCCGAGGGCCAGGCGATCGGCGTGACCGGCACCCCGACGTACGTCGTCGGCGGCGAGCGTCTCGACGGCGGCAGGAGCCAGGAGGGCCTGCGCGCGCGCATCGAGGAGATCGTGGACCGCCTGCTGGCGGAGCGGGGCGCCTGACCCGGGCCGCCTGACCCGAGCCGCCTGCCCCGGGGCGCGAGGCCCCGGGGATCCGCCGGAGCCTCCCGCTCCGAGCCCGCGCACGGCCCGGGTCCCCCTTCCGAACCCGCGCCGGGAAGGGAAGCCCGCACTGGGAAGGGGCCGTGTCCCTACAGCAGCGGCTTGTACAGCATGTACCGCGTCGTCCGGTAGCCCAGCGACTCGTACAGCCGCTCCGCCGGGGTGTTGCCCGCGAAGACGTTGAGGGCGAGGACGCGCCTGCCCGCGGTGACGGCCTGGCGCTCCGCCAGGAGCATCAGGCTGCGCCCGTGGCCGCGCCCGCGGTGGGCCGCGTCCACCTCGACGTCGAAGACGTACGCCTTGGTCTCGCGCAGTGAGACCCACAGGGTGCCCACCCGGGTGCCCTCGTGTTCCAGGACGCTGAACAGGGTGTTCTCGGTGGCCGCCCCGAGGGGCAGGAACTGCTCGTGGTCGCGCCGGGCCCTGGCGTACGCCGCGGCCTCCGGCACGCCCCGCTCGATCCAGGTGCGCGCGTACTGCTCCGACTCGTGGGCCTGCCAGACCCCGAACTCCTGTGGGGTCATCGGGCGGGCGCTGGTGCCGGCGGGCAGCTCGGGCGGGGTGTCGCCGAGCTGCTTCTCCATGCCGCGGTTGCGTACGACGTACCCGAGTGCCGTGGCGAACCGCAGAACCGCCTCGGCGTCGCCCGGGACGGACGTCTCGATCTGGCGGCAGCCCCAGTCGCGCGCCACCTCCTCCGCGGCGAGGGCCGCCACCGTGCCCCGGCCGCGTCCCCGGTCGGGCTCGTCGATGCGCAGGTCCAGGATGTGGGCGACGGAGTCGCCGAACGCGGCGGAGGTACCGAGGTGTATCTCTCCGACCGGGCGGCTGTTCACGCACACCCGGTAGCGCCGCGAACGGGTCCCGTCCGCGTGATGCTGAAGCGGCTCGGCCGGCCGCAGGGTCGTGGTCATCACCGTTGTTCTACCCCGCGGCGATCACCTGGTGAGCGGGGGGCCGGGCTTCGGCGTGCGCCGGCCGCCGGTCAGGGATCGAGGTCGTCCGCCGCGCGCTCCTCGAAGATCCGCATGGCCTTCGCGGTCACCGGGCCGGGTGCGCCCGGCAGGTCGCGGTCGTCGACACGGTGCACGGCCTGCACGTCGCGCAGGGTGGAGGTGAGGAAGACCTCGTCGGCGCGCCGCAGCACCTCCAGCGGCAGGTCGGTCTCCTTGGCGCCGGTCCACTCGATGGTCAGGGCGCGGGTGACGCCGGCGAGGCAGCCGGAGGCGAGCGGCGGGGTGTGGATCTCGCCGTCCAGGACGACGAAGACGTTGGACCCGGTGCCCTCGCACAGCCGCCCGGCCGTGTTGCCGAACAGCGCCTCGGACGCGCCCCGCTCGTGGGCGCGGGCCAGGGCGACGACGTTCTCGGCGTAGGAGGTGGTCTTCAGCCCGGCGAGGGCGCCGCGCTCGTTGCGGGTCCAGGGCACGGTGACGACGGCCGTGGTGTCGGGGCGCCGGGCGGCCTCGCCGAGGGCGACGACGAGGGTGGGGCCCTGCTCGCCGCGGTCGGAGCCGAGGGGGCCGTGGCCGCCGGTGTAGGTGATGCGCAGCCGGCCCAGCGGCATCGGGTTGGCCTCCAGTACGGCGGCGCAGGCGCGGCGCACCTCGTCGAGGTCCGGTTCGGGCAGGCCGAGGCCGCGCGCCGAGCGGGTCAGCCGCTCCAGGTGGCGGGTGAGCGCGAACGGCCTGCCGTCGACCGCCTTGACCGTCTCGAAGACGCCGTCCCCCACGGTCAGACCGTGGTCGAACACCGAGACCCGGGCGGCCTCCGCGTCCCGCAGCCCGCCGTCCAGCCAGATCTTCACCTAAAGCCCCTCTCCGCCGAACTCGTACGTTCCCGACGCTACCCTCAGCAGCCGGGCGGCCTTCAGTTCCGTCTCCCGCCACTCCCGCTCCGGGTCGGAGTCCCAGATGATGCCGGCGCCGGCGCCGAAGCGGAGCGCTCCGGCGGCGCGGTCGATCCAGAAGGTGCGGATGCCGACGGCCAGCTCGCCGGTGCCCCGGTCGGCGTCGACCCAGCCGATGCCGCCGCAGTACGGGCCGCGCGGCACCGGTTCCAGCTCGTCGATGATCCGCAGCGCGCTGGACTTGGGCGCGCCGGTGACCGAGCCGGGCGGGAAGGCCGCCTGGAGCAGCTCGGGCCAGCCGGCGTCCGGGCGCAGCTCGCAGCGGACGGTGGAGACGAGGTGGACCAGGCCCGGGTGCTTCTCGACGGCGCACAGGTCGGGCACGGTGACGCTGCCGGTGACGCCGACCCGGCCGAGGTCGTTGCGGACCAGGTCGGTGATCATCACATTCTCGGCCCGGTCCTTCTCCGTCAGGTCCGCCTCGGTGCGTCCGGTGCCCTTGATCGGTCCGGACTCGACGACGCGCCCGGCGCGGCGCAGGAACAGCTCCGGGGACGCGGTGGCGATCTCCACGCCCCGCTCGGGCAGGCGAATCGTTCCGGCGTACGGTGCCGGGTTGCCCCGCGCCAGGACGGAGGTCAGGGCGTCGATGTCGGCGCCGGGCGCGAGGGGCGCGGAGAGCACGCGGCAGAGGTTCACCTGATAGACGGTGCCGGCCGCGATGTGCTCCCGGATGCGCCGGACGCCGGCCGTGTACGCGGCGCGGTCCAGCGACGACGTCCAGTCGCCGACCGCGGGTCCGCGCCACCGTCCCGGCGCCGGCGCGGGCACCGGCTCGTGCCGCACGTCCCGGAAGCGGGCGCAGGTCACCCGGCCCTCGAAGTCCGCGCACACGGCCCAGAAGCCCGTGGAGTCCAGGGCCGCCGGGTCGTCGGTGACGTCGATCAGGTCCGTGGCGACGCGGTCGCCGAACCGGGCGAGAGCAGGCAGATCGAGCACGGCGTCGAGTCTAGGACGGGTGTCGCGCGGGTCGTCCCGCGGTGTCGCCGGGACGGCAGGTGAGGCCGGCCGCCGTCCGTGGCGCACCCGCCCGGCCGGGTCGCCGGCCGGATGCGGCGCAGCACGCTGCGCAAACGCGTTTTTGTACTGGCCCGGGAATCCGCTACAGTTCAACACGTCGCCGGACGCGGAAGCCGACCGGGAACGACAGGCGGACGTAGCTCAGTTGGTAGAGCGCAACCTTGCCAAGGTTGAGGTCGCGAGTTCGAGCCTCGTCGTCCGCTCGAAGGAAACAGGGGGCCACCTGGTCCTCTGGGCTCCTGGTGGAGTGGCCGAGAGGCGAGGCAACGGCCTGCAAAGCCGTCTACACGGGTTCAAATCCCGTCTCCACCTCCATGGACGATTAGCTCAGCGGGAGAGCGCTTCCCTGACACGGAAGAGGTCACTGGTTCAATCCCAGTATCGTCCACTGGCCCCTCAGGGCCCGATCCGCAAGGATCATCGCGCGGTTAGCTCAGCGGGAGAGCGCTTCCCTGACACGGAAGAGGTCACTGGTTCAATCCCAGTACCGCGCACGCGGCATCCACGGTCCGCCCGCGGGCGGGCGTGGCCCCCGAGGACGATTAGCTCAGCGGGAGAGCGCTTCCCTGACACGGAAGAGGTCACTGGTTCAATCCCAGTATCGTCCACACTCCGAAGCCCCCGGCCCAGCGGCCGGGGGCTTTCGCGTGGCCCGGCCGGTCAGCTGGAGAACAGCATGTGCCCGAAGCTCTTGTGACGGTGGTGGCCGTGGTGGCCGCCGTGCGGGGCGCCCCAGGCGGGCGCGGGCGGCGCCGGGTAGGCGTGCGGGGCGCCGGGGGGCGGCGGCGCGGGCTGGGACCACTGGGCCTCCAGGCGGGTCAGCGCCTCCAGCTCGCCGTAGTCGAGGAAGATGCCGCGGCAGCCGCTGCACTGCTCGATCTGGACGCCGTTGCGGTTGTAGGTGTGCATCGGGGCATGGCACTTCGGACAGTGCATGAAGCTCTCCACTCCTCGCCGGTCGGTGCGGCTCGTCGTCCGCCCGTGGTTCCGTCACCGTTTTCGGACGTCGCCGTTTTCTGATCTCGCCAGCACAGACTCCGTCCGGCCGCGGTCGGTTGCACCCTACGCGCCGCCGTGGCCCGGCCGCGGCGGGAGGGCGGACATGCGGGCGCAGGCGTTGACCACCGCCTGCTCCACCTCGTCGAGCGGGCGGCGCGCGGCGGCCGCCCTGACGATCGCCAGGGCGGCGGTCTGCACGGTCAGCGCGCGGGCCGGCACGTCCAGGGCGGCCCACGGGTCGCCGGCCGCGGGGACGGCCGGGCCGCCGGCCGCGCGGTAGGCGTCCAGGAAGCGGGTCCACTCCTCGGGCGGCAGCAGGCCGCAGGCGTACCAGGCGGCGGGACGGGCCAGGTCCCAGGCGGCGACACCGGTGCCGAGGTCGTCGACGTCGATGAGCCGCCAGGGGCCGTCGGGGGCCGGGTGGCGGACCAGCTGGCCGAGGTGGAGGTCACCGTGGCAGAGGGTGGCGGCGTCCGGCTGGGGGGCCTCGGCGCGGGCCCAGGCCGGCAGGGCGGCCCAGGCGCGCAGCACCGGGGGTGCGGCCGGATGCGGGCCGGCCGCGCGCAGGCGGGCGAGGGCGCGGGCGGCCTTGGCCGGGCCGCGCATCGCCGGGAGCGGGGTGCGCACCGGGGTGCGGTGCAGGCGGGCCAGGAGGGCGGCGGCGGCTTCCCAGGGGGCGGCCTGCGGGGCGTCGGGGTCGACGGGGACGCCGTAGGGCCAGAAGGTGACGAGGCGGTCGTCGACGGTGACCGGCTCGGGGCGCAGCGGGGGCAGCAGCACGTCGGGGAGGCGGGCGGCGGTGGCGAGGCGCAGGGCGAGTTCGGCGGGGTCGGTGCCCGGGGCGTGGGCCTTGGCGACCGTGCCGGCGTGGCGGACGACGGTGGCGTCGGGGCGGTCGGCGAGGGTGGCCGTGCCGCCGCAGGGGCAGCGGGCCGGGCCGGCGTGGGCGGCCGCCTCGGCGCGGGCGGCCAGTCGGCGCAGGAGGTCGGAGCTCACCGGGGTCCTCGGGGTGGGTGCGGGTGCCGGGGGCAAAGGTAATGCCGGCGCAGCTCCCCAGCTGCGCCGGCATTGTGCCGTCCGCCGCACCCCCGTCCCCACGGGGTTTTCCGGGCCGATGTCCCCACCCGGACCGCTCTTCCGGGTCTGGGGTCGCCGCTCAGCGCCCCAGCATCGCGCCCACGGACGACGCCTGTGCGGCCACCGTCTCCCAGCCGTCGCAGACCAGGAGCAGCAGCAGGGCCAGGGGAAGAGCCATCAGGGTGGCCACCAGCGGGTGGCGGCGGCCCGTGCGGCGTGCGGGGAACACGGCGGTGTACGCCCTGTGCCCCCAAACGCGCGGCTGCGCCCGCGGTGCGGTGTGCGCCATGGCTCCTCCTCCCGGCCGTCGTGGTCGTCGGCAGCGGCGGGTGCCCGACCTCGGGGGACGAGTGCCGCACCCGCCGCTCGACCTCCATTCTGGGCGCGCGACGGGGAACGGGCGTCATGCCCTCGTACCGATTGGCGGGCCTCCCGGAGGAGGAGCCGCGCCCCGCGGGCTACTCCCCTGGGTGGAGACGCAGCCCTAAGACTCAGGGTCTTCCCCGACGGGGTGTCCGGTCCGTCCGGGCCTCTCGGAGCTGTCCTCGCGCGGCACCGGCTGCTCGACCAGGGCCAGCACCCGGTTCGCCATGAAGCGGGCGGTACGCACCACGCTCCCGTTGCGCGTGACTTCGCTCACTTCGACCACTCCGCGCCGCACCGCCGTCTCCACCCGGCGGCCGGCCCGGCTCGCCACCACCTCGTACGTCCGCGTCGTGTCCCCGGCGTCCACGACGATCTCCACCCGGTCGCCCTTCACGCGCCCGATCCCCCTTCCGTGAACGGCGGTTGTGATCATGCCCGCTCCCGGAGCCGCCCGCCCGCACGCTTCCCGGCCTTTCCTCAAGTCTCGCACCGGGTACCGACAATCCGCCCGGACGAGAGGGCGCGGCCTCTGCGCGCGGCGGGCCGCGGAAACGTAAGCTGTGGCTCGTCACACGGACCGGGCAGCGGGGATGGACATGGCGATGATGCGCCTGAGGCGCGAGGACCCGCGCGTCGTCGGCTCGTTCAGGCTTCACCGACGGCTCGGCGCGGGTGGAATGGGCGTGGTCTACCTCGGTTCCGACCGCAAGGGCCAGCGGGTCGCGCTGAAGGTCATCCGGCCGGACCTGGCGGAGGACCAGGAGTTCCGTTCGCGGTTCGCGCGCGAGGTGTCGGCGGCGCGGCGGATCCGGGGCGGGTGCACGGCACGGCTGGTGGCGGCGGACCTGGAGGCGGAGCGGCCGTGGTTCGCCACGCAGTACGTGCCCGGGCCGTCCCTGCACGACAAGGTCGCCGAGGAGGGCCCGCTGAGCGCGGCGGAGGTCGCCGCCATCGGGGCCGACCTGGCCGAGGGCCTGGTCGCCGTGCACGAGGCGGGGGTCGTGCACCGGGACCTGAAGCCGTCCAACATCCTGCTGTCCCCGAAGGGGCCGCGGATCATCGACTTCGGCATCGCCTGGGCGACGGGCGCCTCCACGCTCACCCACGTGGGCACCGCGGTGGGCTCGCCCGGTTTCCTCGCGCCCGAGCAGGTGCGCGGCGCCGCGGTCACCCCGGCGACGGACGTGTTCTCGCTCGGGGCGACCCTGGCGTACGCCTCCACGGGCGACTCGCCCTTCGGGCACGGCAGTTCCGAGGTGATGCTGTACCGGGTGGTGCACGAGGAGCCGCAGCTGCACGGCGTCCCGGACGCGCTGGCCCCGCTCATCCGGGCGTGTCTGGCCAAGAACCCCGAGGAGCGGCCCAGCACGCTGCAGCTGTCGCTGCGGCTGAAGGAGATCGCCGTGCGCGAGGCGCAGGACCTGAGCGACGTCCGCCCGCCCGCGCCGCGCGCCGCGGAGGCGGACCGGCCCACCGGGCGGCTCGCCGACACCTACCCCGGCCGGCGGGAACGGCGGCGCGCCCCGGCTTCCTCCGGGGGGCGCTCGGCGGGCGCGCCAAGCACCCCGGCGGCCCGGCGGCCCACCCCGGCGCGGGGCGCGGCGTCCGCGCGCGGTGGTGCCGCGCCCCGC
>NZ_BMWH01000023.1 GCF_014651135.1 Streptomyces echinoruber | reverse complement strand
TCCGCGACACCTGCTGGGCGGTCCACGTGCCGCGCCGTCTGCAGGAGGCGCGTGCCGAACTGGCCCGGGCCACCGAGGAACTCGCCTCCCGCCTCGGCCGCGCGCCGAGGACCGCCGAACTCGCGGCCCTGATGAACCTGAGCGAGGAGGAGGTCGTCGAGGCGCAGATCGCCGCCAACGGCTACACCTCCGCCTCCCTGGACGCCGCCGTCGGCGCGGGCCGCGACGAGGGCGAGACCGCGCTCGCCGACGTGCTGGGCGAGGAGGATCCGGCGCTGGAACTCGTCGAGGACTTCCACTCCCTGGCCCCGCTGATCGCCGAACTCGACGAACGGGACCGGCTCATCATCCACCTGCGGTTCGTGGAGGAACTCACCCAGGCCGAGATCGGCAGGCGGCTGAACGTCTCCCAGATGCACATCTCCCGCCTGATCTCCCGCATCCTGACCCGCCTGCGCTCCACGATGCTGGCGGAGGACTGACCCGCCCCGCGGTCGCGGGCGGGAACCGGTCGGCCGCCGTCCGGAGCGCGACCGCCGTCCGGAGCGCGACCGCCGTCCGGAGCGCGACCGCGGACGCCTCTGCGCTCCCGGGACTCCCGGCACTCCCGGGATTCCGGCCCTCCCGGCGCTCAGTTCGTCTGTCGCCCCCAGCGCGCTCCCACCTGCTCCCACTCCGCGGCCCACTGCGCCATGCGCCGCCGGTCCAGGCGGGCGCGGACGAGGCGGGTGCCGCCGTAGACGGCACCGGCGGCGGCCGTGGCGGCCCACAGACCGCCGAGGGCGGCCTGGACGGTTGCCTGGCCGGGGGAGGGCGGCCGCGAGGTGGGCGTGCCGTGCCTGTCCACCCAGACGGTGACCCGGGTGCCGGCCGGGGTGCCCGCCGGGACCTCGGAGCGGGCCGTGTGCGGGGTGCCGTCGGCCGCCCGCCAGCGCACGGTGGCCCACGCGTCGTTTCCGCCGCCCGGCCGGTCGGCGGCCTGGGGGCGGGCCTTCTCGGTCAGGACGGCCGTGACCGCACGGGTGTCGGCGCGCGCCTGCTCGAAGCCGCCCCGCATGGCGCCCGCCGTCAGCCAGCCGGCGACCGCGCCGCCCAGCACGGCCAGAACGCACGCGGCCAGCAGCACCCAGGCCTCGACGACGTCGCTGCGCCGTCGGAGCGGGTTGCGCCGCCACCGCCACCACCGCGTCCCCGGACGACGTGCCATCCTCGACACCCCCTCGTGAGCCTCGTCGGCACCGGAGGCCCCAGTTCCAGTGTGCGCCCGAAAGGCGATCAGTGGCCCCCGGATGCGGAAGAAGACCTCCGGACACGGGTGGGGCCCCGGGTGCGGGGGAGACCCGGGGCGGGGGAGGCGGCCTGCGGATACGGAGGAAGCGTGCGGACGGGTAGGAAGCGCGCGGACGGATAGGAAGGCCGCGGAGCTGGAGGAACACTGCGGGCACGAGAAAATCCCCCGGACGCGGAGAAAGGCCGGGCGCCGTGCGGCACCCCGGCCGGGAAAGGTCGCTACTTGCCCGCGTCGGGTGCGGGAACCCGGCCGGGTTCCTGCTCCTCCGGCGGCACCGGCAGGTACGGCGAGATCAGCAGCCGGTAGATCGCGGCGCCCAGGAGGCCGCCGATCAGCGGCCCGACGATCGGCACCCAGAAGTAGAAGTTGCCGTACTGGTCCCGCCAGGCGGTTCCGTAGCCGGTGAGGAAGCTGGCCAGGCGGGGCCCGAAGTCACGGGCCGGGTTGATCGCGTACCCGGCGTCCGCCCCCCAGGCCATGCCGATCGCCACCACCACGAAACCGATGACGACCGGGGCGAGGTTGGCGCCGGGCGGGGTGTTGAGCAGGTCGGTCACCGCGAAGATCAGCAGCAGCAGGATGGCGGTGCCGATGATCTGGTCGCGCAGCGCGCCGAGCTCGCTGACCGGGTAAACGCCGTTGCCGGGCAGGGTGGAGAAGACGATCTGGGTCTTGAACGTGTGGCCGGGGTCGGCCTTGGCGAGGATCTCGGTGTAGTTCCACCGCACCAGCAGCGCGGCGACGAACGCGCCGGCGGTCTGCGCCACCGAGTAGGGCAGCACCTTGGCCCACGGGAAGCCCTTGAAGCAGGCCAGGGCCACCGTGACCGCGGGATTGAGATGGCCGCCGCTGAGCCGGGCGGCGACGTACACGCCGAACGTGACGCCGAAGCCCCACGCCCAGGAGATGCTGTCGTGGTCACCGAGCTGCCCGGCCACCACCTGGGCCACCACGCCGCAGCCGAAGAGGATGAGCACCATGGTGCCCAGGAACTCCGCCGTCAGCTCGCCGGCCAGTCCTCTGCGCGTCGTTGCGTTGGCCATGGGAGCACCGCCCTTCCGCCCGCGCGGGCGGGCGTCGTGTCGCGGGACGCACTGTTTTGATGCTGTACGTTCCACGGGGTTGCGGCAACCCGAGTGACACGCCGGACTTCCCGGTTCCGCGCGGACCCGCCCACGGGCCTCAGGCGGACCGTACGGGCCCCACGCGGATCCGTCTGTGGGCTCCAGACTCCAGACCGACGACCGTACGGGGACCACGCGGACCCACGTACGGACCCTCACGCGGACCCGTACGGAGACCTCATACCGAGGCCACCAGGAGCCGCTCCGCCCCCGAGGGCCGCAGGCCGTCCGGCCGCCCGGTGAAGAACCGCCGGGCGAGGTCGTCCGCGGAGACGTGCCGGGCCTGCCGGAAACCGGCCGCCCGGGCCAGGCCGGTCATCTCCCGCGGCTCGAAGAAGCTCAGGAAGGGTGTGCCCGAGGCGCGTGCCGCGGCCTGGATCGCCCGCTGCTGCTCCCGCTCCCGCGGCGGGAGCAGCGCCGAGGGCACCAGGAAGCTCATGACGAGCGTCGATCCCGGCGCGAGCGCCGCGACCCGGCGCAGCGTGTCCGTGACCGCCCGGCGGGTCAGGTACATGCTCACCCCCGTCGAGGCCACGACCGCCGGCCGGTCCGCGTCGAAACCGGCGTCCGCGAGCCGGTCCCACCAGGAGTCGCCCGCCTCGAAGTCGACCGGCACGAACCGCAGCCCCTCGGGGACGCCGTACCCGAGCTCCTCCAGCCGGCGCCGCTTCCAGGTCTGCGGGCCGGGCCGGTCCACCTCGAACACGCGCAGCCGGGCGGCCGCCTCGGGCCGGCGCTGCACGAAGGTGTCCAGCCCGGCACCGAGCACGACGTACTGCCCGATCCCCCGCTCCGCCTCCGCCGCGACGAGGTCCTCGACGTAACGGGCCCGGGCCACGATCGAGGCCCGGGGCGCCCGGGTCCGCTCCGGGTCCATGTCCGGGCGGGCGAACCGGTCCGGCCCGGGATCCGCCAGCCGCAGGCCGACCTCGTCGACGAGCACGTGCGGCGCCGGGTCGGCCCGCACGTGCAGCGCCCGCCACAGGGCCACCCGCACCGCCGTGGGATCGGGTGCCGCGACGTCGCCGCCCTCGACGACGGCCCGCCCTTCGTCCTCCATGACGCCCCGTCCTTCCTCCTCCATGGCGTCCTGCCCTCCGTTTTCCATGCCGACCTGCCTGCCCTTCTCCGTGTCTCCGACGAGGAACAACGCCGAGGTTCGTACGCCTGACCGATATTCGCTACTCCGTTGTTGCGGTCTCGCCGGCCGGCGTCCGGCGACGGATACGAATCGGTTAAGGGCTGCTCACGTATCGGTGGACGCGAGATGAGCACGCCATGATGGGGGCATGACGTTGGCCCTGCGTGCTCTCGCGCACCTGTCGACCTGGCCGGACCTGACAGAGACCGCACCCAGCTGCGGCACCGGGCGGGCGCTCGCGTCGGCCCACGGGGAGATCGCCCACTTCCACACGGACCGGGACGTCGACCTGCACCTCACCCGCAGTGCCATCCGGCGTCTGCACCGCGACCTCAAGGCGTCCGCGGCCGTCCGGGTGGTGCCCGGCTCGCCGTGGGTGACGATCCGTCTGGAGGCCGTCTCCGACGTCGATCTGCTGGTGACCCTGGTGAGCGTCGCCCTCAACTCCCGCCAGACCGACGCCGATACGCCGGACGGCACGGCTCCCGCCGGGTGCAACGACGGCCGGGGCGTGGGATTCGTGCGCGCCGACCTCGGCGGAGCGGACCTCGGCAGCCGGTGAGCGTCACGCCAACAGGCCTGTACGGGGCGGCCGTTCGGGCCGTCACACGGTGACGACGGTGACCCCCGCCTCCTCGAGGGCGCGCACCGCCGCCGGGTCCGCCCCGGTGTCCGTGACCAGCGTGTCCACCGCGTCGGCCGCGCAGATGCGGGCGAAGGCGCGCCGGCCCAGCTTGCCGGAGTCGGCGGCGACGACGACCCGTTGGGCGCGCTCGCACAGCAGCCGGTCGACGGCGGCCTCTGCCTCGTCGTGCGCCGCGGCCCCGTGCACCGCGTCGAGGGCGACCACGCCGAGGACGGTGACATCGACGCTGATCTGGTCCAGCACCCGGTCCGCGAGCGGCCCGACGAGCTCGTAGGACTGGGCGCGCGCCACCCCGCCGGTCACCACGATCTTGAACTGGGGCCGTACGGCCAGCTCGTTGGCGATGTTGAGCGCGTTGGTGACGACCGTCAGCGCGGGCGTCCCGGAGGCCAGGTCGCGGCGCACGGCGAGCGCGCGGGCCACCTCGGTAGTGGTCGTACCGCCCGTCAGGCCCACCGCCTCACCGGGGTTGACGAGGTCCGCCACCGCACGGGCGATGCGCTGCTTCTGAAAGGCGCGGCGGGAGGTCTTGTAGCGCAGCGGCAGTTCGTAGGAGACGCCGTGCGCGACCGCGCCGCCCCGGGTGCGCACCAGCATCTGCTGCTCGGCGAGCCGGTCGAAGTCGCGGCGGATCGTCGCGGCCGACACGCCCAGGGCGGCCGCCGCCTCCGCCACCTCCAGCCTGCCGCGCTCCACGAGCAGTTCGAGCAGCGCCTGCCAGCGGGCGTCGCGCGCCATCCGCACCCTCCGATCCTCGATCACCGGCGACCCTAGCGCACCCGACCACCCCCGCCCGATGCTTGATGGTGCTCGAAAGGGCGCGCTACCGTGCAGGAACAATCACCCGGCGGGAAGGTGCGGCATGGCGCACACGACGCACGTCGAGGACGAACTGACCAGTCAGCCCGAGTGCTGGACGCGGGCCGCCGCCCTGGCCGAGCCGCACGCGCGGGCACTCCCGGCGGCGGGGGAGCGGGTCGCGATCGTCGGCTGCGGCACGTCGTACCACATGGCGCAGGCCGCCGCGGCGCTGCGGGAGGGCGCGGGCCGGGGAGAGACGGACGCGTTCCCCGCCTCGGAGTTCCCCCACGGCCGGACCTACGACCGGGTCGTCGCCCTCACCCGCTCGGGCACCACCACCGAGGTGCTGGACCTGCTGCGCGGGCTGCGCGGACGCACCCGCACCACCGCGGTGACCGCGGACGGGGACACCCCCGTCGTGCGGGCCGCCGACGAGGTCGTGGTGCTCGGCTTCGCCGACGAACGCTCCGTGGTGCAGACCCGGTTCGCCACCAGCGCGCTCACGCTCCTGCGCGCCCACCTCGGCCTGCACCCCGACGGCGCGGTCGCCGACGCCCGCGCCGCGCTGGCCGAACCGCTGCCCGGAAAACTCGCCGCCTGCGGCCAGATCACCTTCCTCGGCCGCGGCTGGACGGTGGGGCTCGCTCAGGAGGCCGCGCTCAAGATGCGCGAGGCGTCCCTGTCGTGGGCCGAGGCCTACCCGGCGATGGAGTACCGGCACGGCCCTCTCAGCATCGCCACGACCGGCACCGCGACCTGGATGCTCGGACCCGCGCCCAAGGGCCTGGCCGAACAGGTGCGCGCCACCGGCGCGTTGTGGATC
Source organism: Streptomyces echinoruber (assembly GCF_014651135.1). GTDB lineage: Bacteria > Actinomycetota > Actinomycetes > Streptomycetales > Streptomycetaceae > Streptomyces > Streptomyces echinoruber. Next base: position 121,973 of record NZ_BMWH01000023.1, on the reverse strand, counting down.
GAGGGCCGGCTGGACCCGCTCGCCGAACTGGTCCGCGCCCAGCGCCTCGCGCTCGCCGTCGCCGCGGCCCGCGGCCTCGACCCGGACCGGCCGCGCCACTTGACGCGCTCGGTGATCCTCACCTCCTGAGCCACGGATCCCCTTCCCTGAACCACGGATCCCCTTCCCTGAACCGCGGATCCCCTTCCCCGAGCCGCAAATCCCTCATCCCCTGAGCCGCAGATCCTCCCCCAACCGCAGCCGGATCCCTCCGCCACGGCCGGCCCGCCTCCCCGCCCCCCACCCGGCCGGCCCGCCGCCGACGAAAGGTCACCCCACCGTGCCCCTGGCAGCCACCGGCGACCTGGTCGCCCGCGCCGCGGCCGCGCACACGGCCGTCGCCGCGTTCAACGTCATCACCCTCGAACACGTCGAGGCCGTCGTCACCGGGGCGGAGCAGGCCGGCGCGCCCGTCGTCGTCCAGGTCAGCGAGAACGCCGTGAAGTACCGCGGCGGACGCCTGCTCCCGCTCGCCCGCGCCGCCCGGGCCGCGGCCGAACAGGCGCGGGTGCCGGTCGCGCTGCACCTCGACCACGTGCAGAGCGACGACCTGCTGCGCCAGGCGCCGGCGGCCGGGTTCGGCTCCGTGATGTACGACGCCTCCCGCCTGCCCTACGCGCGAAACCTCGCCGCGACCCGGGCCGCCGTCGACTGGGCGCACGCCCAAGGACTGTGGATCGAGGCCGAGTTGGGGCGCATCGGCGGCAAGGACCGGCCGGACGGGCGGGCCGGCACCGCCGAGCGCACCCCGGACGCGCATAGCCCCGAGGCCCGCACCGACCCGGACGAGGCCCGCGCCTTCGTCGCCGCCTCCGGCGTGGACGCGCTGGCCGTGGCCGTCGGCAGCACGCACGCCATGACCACCCGCACCGCCCGCCTCGACCAGGACCTCGTCGCCCGCCTCGCCACCGCCGCCGGCGTCCCCCTCGTCCTGCACGGCTCCTCCGGCGTCCCGGACCGCGACCTGGCCGAGGCGGCGGCTCGCGGCATCGCCAAGGTCAACGTCGGCACGGCCCTGAACCGGGCGATGACCGAAGCGGTACGGGACTTCCTCGCCGCGCACCCGGACGCGGTCGACCCGCGCCGCTACCTCGACGGCGCGCGGCAGGCGATGGCGCGGACGGTGGAGCACTTCCTCCGCGTCCTCGGAGTCCCCGGCGTCCCCGGCGTCCCGGGCGTCCCGGGCGCCGAGGACGCGCCGCCGGGACGCGTCACCGCCTGACGGCCCGCAGCACGACGAACTTCGGGTTGCCCGCCACCACCTCGCCGGCACCGAACAGGCGGCGCAGCTTGACGTGGTACCCCAGGTGCCGGTTGCCGACCACCCACAGCTCGCCGCCCGGCCGCAGCACGCGCCGCGCCCCGGTGAACATCCGCCACGCCGTCGCGTCGGTGGTGGCCTGGTGGGAGTGGAACGGCGGGTTGGTCAGCACCAGGTCCACGCTGCCGTCCGGCACCCCCGTCAGCCCGTCCCCGACCCGGAACTCGCCGTGCCCGGGCACCCCGTTCGCCTTGAACGTGGCCTCCGCGGAGGCCACCGCCTGGAACGACTCGTCGATGAACAGCACCTCGGCGTCCGGGTTGGCCAGCGCCACCGCCGTGCCGACCACGCCGTTGCCGCAGCCGAGGTCCACCACGCGCCGGGGGCCGCGGGTGCGCGGGAGGTGGGTGAGGAAGAACCGGGTGCCGACGTCGAGGCGGTCGGCGCAGAAGACACCCGCGTGGTTGACGACGGTCCGCCCCGAGACGGGACCGATGCCCTCGGGGAGCGTGTAGACGTACGGCCACGGGTTGGCGGGCCGCTCCAGGGACGGATCGGGGGCGCAGAAGATGAGCCGTGCCTTCTTCCGCGCCAGGGAGGTGCGGGTCGGCCCGAGGATCCGCTCGAAGAGCCGGAGGGTGGAGGTGTGGATCTCCTTCACCATGCCGGTGCCGACGACGACCGTGCCGGCGTGCACCGCGGGCGCCAGCCGCAGCAGCAGGTCCTCCAGCAGGGCCAGGCTCTTGGGCACCCGCACCAGCAGCACGTCGATCCGCTCCGGCGGCGGGTCCTGGGTGGTGAGCAGCCCCACCGTGCCGACGCCGACGCCGTTGCGGGCGAGGTTCGCGCGGGTCGCCTCCCGGGCGAGGAAGGAGTCGGTGATCTGCACCGGCCGGTGCCCGGCCAGCGCGGTGACGAGCGCCCCCCAGCGGTCACCGGCCACCACGACCGTGCCGGACAGCGGGACGCGCTCGTCGGCGAGGTGCTGCAGCAGGTACTCGTCGGAGGCGTCCCAGGCGCGCAGCCGCTCGCGCGGGTCCTCGGGGAAGCGGGTCAGCGCGAGCTCGCCCCAGGGCGTGGTCATGCGGTCGTTCATCGTGCTCCAGGCTAGCGGAGCCGCAGGTGGGGACGGCCTGTGCCGGAGCAGCAGGTGGGGACCGCCCGTGCGGTCTCGGGCAGGATGGGAGCCATGGACGCGGAGCTGTTCCCCAGGACCCGCGGGCGCATCGCGCCGGGCGCGGTGCACGTGCCCGGCTGGCTCGGCCCGCGGCAGCAGCGCGAGCTGCTCGGGGCGTGCCGGGAGTGGGCCCGCCCGCCGGCCGGGCTGCGCACCGTCCGCACCCCGGGCGGCGGCACGATGAGCGCCCGCCAGGTGTGCCTGGGCCTGCACTGGTACCCGTACGGCTACGCCCGGACGGCCGTCGACGGCGACGGCGCGCCCGTGAAGCCGTTCCCGGCCTGGCTGGGCGACCTGGGCCGGCGCGCCGTCGCCGACGCGCTCGGCCCGGACGCGGCCGCGGACGCCGCCTACGACATCGCCCTGATCAACTTCTACGACGCCGGCGCCCGCATGGGCATGCACCGCGACAGCGACGAGCGGTCCACGGCCCCGGTGGTGTCGCTGAGCCTGGGCGACACGTGCACCTTCCGCTTCGGCAACACCGCCCACCGGTCCCGGCCGTACACCGACGTCGAGCTGCGCAGCGGCGACCTGTTCGTCTTCGGCGGGCCCGCCCGCCTCGCCCACCACGGCGTGCCGCGCGTGTTCCCGGGCACGGCGCCGCCGGAGCTGGGGCTCGCCGGGCGGCTCAGCATCACCCTGCGGGTCAGCGGCCTGACGGACCCGACGGCGACCGCCGGCTGAGCGGATCATGGGAGACTCCCTGTCATGAGCGGCAAGGCGGACCCCCGGACGGCGGGGAAAGGGACCGCCCCTCGACCGAGGGGGACGCGACTGGACCGGGGACGCGGCGTCCTCGGGCCCGCGCTGGAGCTCGTGCACACCGGCCGCGCCCCCACCCGCGCGGTGCTCACCGCCCAGCTCGGCGTCACCCGGGCGACCGCCGGCGCGGTGGCCGCCGAACTGGAGGCGCTCGGCCTGATCCGGGTGGACGCCCGCCCCGGTGCGGCCGCCGGCTCCCAGGGCCGCCCCTCGCACCGGCTGGCGGTCGCCGAGGACGGACCCGTCGTGCTCGCCGCGCAGGTGCACGCCGACGGGTACCGCGCCGCCCTGGTCGGCCTCGGCGGGCGGATCGTGGCCACCGCGCCCGGCTGCGAGACCGTCGACGCGGACCCGGCGAAGGTGCTCTCCTCGGTCGTGGAGGCCGGCGCCGGCCTGCTGCGCGCCACGGGACGGCGCTGCGTGGGCGCCGGGCTCGCCGTGCCGTCCGCCGTGGCCGAGCCGGACGGACTCGCCCTCAACCCCCTCCACCTGGCCTGGCCCGCGGGCGCGCCGGTGCGCCGCATCTTCACCGAGTGCGTGCGCGCCGCCGGCATCCCCGGACCGGCGTTCGCGGGCAACGACGTCAACCTGGCCGCGCTCGCCGAGCACCGGCACGGCGCCGGCCGCGGCGCCCGCGACCTGCTGTGCGTGGCCACCGGGCACCGGGGCGTGGGCGGCGCGCTGGTGCTCGACGGGCGCCTGCACACGGGCAGTTCGGGTCTAGCCCTGGAGGTCGGCCACCTCACCGTCAATCCCGAGGGGCGCCCCTGCCACTGCGGCAGCCGCGGCTGCCTGGACGTCGAGGCCGACCCGCTGGCCCTGCTCACCGCCGCGGGCCGCGACCCCGGCCCCGAGGTCTCGCTGCTGAGCCAGGCCGAGGACCTGGTCCGCCGGCACTACGACGACCCGTCCGTCCGCGCCGCCACCGAGACACTGATCGACCGTCTCGGCCTCGGCCTGGCCGGCCTGGTCAACATCCTCAACCCCGACCGCATCATCCTCGGCGGCCTGCACCGCACCCTCCTGGAGGCCGACCCCGACCGCCTGCACGCCGTCATCGCCGACCGCAGCCTGTGGGGCGGCCAGAGCGGCGGCGTCCCGGTCCTGCCGTGCACCCTCGACCACAACAGTCTCGTCGGCGCCGCCGAACTGGCCTGGCAGCCGGTGCTGGACGACCCGCTGGCGGCACTGGGCTGACCGGCGGCGCCGACGGCGGACGGGGACACCGGGAGACACGCGGGACAAACGGCCGGACGGCGATCCCGGCCACGGCAGACTGTCCCGATGAGCGGATCACATCGCGCCGAGGCCACCGAGGGGGCGTGGCACCGGCGTCCCGGCGAAAGGACACCGGTGGCACACTCCCACGCCGAGCTCCTTCCGGCCGCCCGCATCCGCCTGCGGGAAGTCCCCGCTCCTCAGCCGCCGTCCGGGGAGCGGCGGGCCCGGGACCGGGCGTGGGCGGAGGCCGTGCAGGCCAACCCGGCCCTGTTCGACGGGCCGTTGGCGGTGTGCGCGGGGCTGCGCCGGGACGGCGCGGGGGAGTTGGTGATCACCTGGGCCAGGACCACGTACCGCTCCCGCCTCCTGCGCCGGGTCCCGGGCACGACGGCCTGGCTGCCGTCCCTGTTCACCGGGGTGGTGCAGTCCACCGACGACGGCCGTCTGCTCGTCGTCCGCAACGGGCCGACGACGTCCGCGCCCGGCCGCTGGCAGCTTCCGGGCGGCTCCCTCGAGCCGCCGCCCGACGGCCGCGCCCCGCTCGACGAGGCGGCCGTGCGCCGCCACGCCGCCCTCGAACTCCTGGAGGAGACCGGCCTGGACACCCCGCCCGACGCCCTGGTCCTGTGGCGGGTGGTCCGTGGCGTCCGGAACGTCGGCGTCCTCTTCCGCGCCCCCGCGCGTCCCGCGGCGCTGCTGCACCGGCGGTTCGCCGACCTGACCGCCGCCGAGACGGCCCGGGGCCGCACCCCGGAAATCGACCGGATCGCCCTCGTCTCCGCACCGGCCGCGTTACGGACCCTGGGCGGCCCCTGCGCGGACTACCTGGAACCGGTGGCCCGCGCGATCCTCGGCGACACCGACCCGGCCGGCGGCACCGACCCGGCCGGCGACACCGACCCGGCCGGCGACACCGACCCGGCCGGCGACACCGACCCGGCTGACGACCGCCCGTCCCCGCCGGCTTCCCCGCCGTGAGGCGGACCGGTCCCCGTCGTCACGTACTGCGCCACCCCGTGTCCGAACGACCAGTCCGCTGACGCGGATCGTCGTTCACGAGCAAGGGACGGCACGTGCCGGCGACGTCGGCCGGCGCGTCTGACGCACACTGCGTCGCCCCGTCCGTACATGGGCGGGGCGGCCCGCACGCTCCCCCCGCGCCCCGCGGGCCGACCTGGACCGCGGGGCTTTCCCGTGACTCCTTTACGGAGAAACCCACGAACTCCCATGGATCGCACGAAGAGCGTCAAGAGCCCGTGCGACGCCGCTTGCCTGCACCGCGGGGCGGCGCTGGAGCAGAAGGAGGGGCCGGGCCGGAAGTTCTGCAACGGCGACCACGGCAAGGCGTAGCGGACCCGGATACGGGCGCTTGGGTTCGACGTCTGACGCAGACGGTGCTCTCGTCGTACCGTCGGTGACGTGAGCGAGCACCTTGGGGACAAGCTGAGCCGACTCCGGCGTCTCTCCCGCCTGACGCAGGAGGAGCTGGCCGCGCGGTCCGGTATCTCCGTCGACGTCGTTCGGAAACTGGAGCAGAAGCGCAAGAGTTCCGCGGCGCTTCCTACCTTGCACGCCCTGGCGAAGGGACTGGGCGTTGAACTGACGTCGCTCCTCGGAGACCCGCCCGGAGTCCCGTCGACGGGCGAAGTCGACCCGCCTCAGCTTGTCGCCGTGCGTCGCGCAATCTCCCCGCCGCTCTTCGCCCCACCTCCGGAGCCGAAGCGCGCGGAGAAGCTGTCCCTGCCGCTCCTGCGTGCGGAGATCGCCGACGCCTGGACGCTCTACCACAACGCCGAATTCGGGCGCCTGATGGAGTTGCTGCCGGACATCATCACCGACGCCCGGTTCGCGTCGGCCGTCGGCGCGGACGATGAGCGGGCCGCCGGCCAGGCTGCGCTGGGCAAGGCGCTCCAGCTTGGCGGACACCTGGCCATCCGGCTGGGCAAGACGGATCTTGCGCTGACGAGCCTGGAGCGGGCCATGGACGCCGCCGGGAAGTCCTCCGACCCGCTGCTGGCCCCGATGATCTCCAACTCCGTCGCATGGGCCTACCAGCGGCAGAACCGTCTGGAAGACGCAACCAACCTGGCCGTCTACGCCGCGGACAACGTCGAGCGCGAGCACTCGGCGGACGCCTCCGGGCTCCGCGTGTGGGGCGGGTTGCTCATGTCCGCCGCGACAAGCTACGCCCGAAGCGGCGACTACGAGCGCGCGGACGAGATGATGCGGACCGCGGAGAAAGCGGCGGGGCGCGTGACCAAGATGCCGGCTCCGGAGGACGGGCGCCTTGTCTCCGTCTTCAGCAAGTCCTCCGTCCGCATCGAACGTGTCCGGCTGGCTGTCCAGCACGGGCGCCCGGAGGAAGCTCTCGCACTCGCCAAGGGGATGCGCCTGTCGAAGGACACGCCGCCTTCGTGGCGGACGTGGCTGCTCCTCGACGTCGCTCGTGCGCACACCGACGTCGGGAACGCCGAAGGCGCCGTGAAGGCGTTGGAGTCCCTTCGGCGGGTGGCGCCCACGTGGATGCGGCACCACACGCTTGCCGTCGCCATTGTGCGCGATTTGTGGGAACTCCCTGCCCGGCCACCGGGCCTGCGTTCGATTGCCGAGTTCCTCGGCGTGGCCAATTAGCGTTTCGAGAGTAGGACGCTGCGTCCCTGTTCCTGCCCTCCACCAAGCGGAATTCTATGGGCCTACCGGCTTTTGACAGAGGCACAGGTATGGCGTTAAAGCGCAGCAGGGTCATCCCACTTCCCAGTCCGTTCGACTTCCGGGCCCCGGAGCCCGTGCCGGGGTGCGACAAATGTGCCGCGCTCGCGCGCGACTACAGGGCCGCGAACAACCCGTATAACGCGCGATACAACCCGTCCGCGGCTACCGATGCCGCCGTACTGCTGAGGCGGCACTTGAAGACGCACGGGGAGGAATCGTGAGGATGTTCGTATCTCCCTTTCCGGCGATCTCCTCGGCCGACGAGCTGAAGAACGCTCCGTCCGGCGGATTCGTCGAATGTGTGAACTGCGTGGCGCACCAGTGGCTCGACACCGGCGATCCGGTGGAGTTCGCCCGGCGGCACCAGAGTGATCATCCGTGGCACACCCGGTTCCGCATCGTCGATCAGACGAATTTCAGCGTCGGGGAGGAGCCGTGAGCACTCCGTGTCCCTCCAGGGCCCGCGGACTGGGCGCCCGTGCGTCCCGGCTCGCGGTGGGCGCGGCGGGACATGAGGCCGGCGCAGCCGGTCCCGTCCGCGTCCTGTCTCCTCGTCCCCTGCCCCCGTAGGGGATGAGGTCCCGCCCCAGCGACACCGCCTGATCCGCAACAGGCGTGGGGCGGGTGAAGCCTCGTTCACCTCCTCCGCACCTGCCCCCAAAGGTGAACGGGGCTTCGGCGTTTTCGCAGGTCAAGCTCCTTACCAAGCTATATGCAAGGGTGTCCGTGCATCTGGGGCGCTCTCGTAGTGCATGAGGTGCATCGCGAGCTCCTCAGTGGTGATCCGGCCGGGCGGGCGCGGCGCGAGAAGGGAGAGCCGCCCGCGCACGCCCGCGTCGAACGCGGACGGTGAGCCCGAGGCGCGGGCCGGCACGTGGCCGCCCTGGACGGTCGCGAGGACGGCCGTGACCACAGCCTCGCCATCCAGCTCGGGCGGGAATTCGCCCTCCCGCAGCACGTCACGCTCGCACCTCAGGCAGGCGTCGATGCGCTGGTGGGGGCCCGGCCCGCCCAGCCCCCGCTCGGCAGCCGCCCGCAATTCCTCGGCGGTGCGCCGGATCGCGGCCGGGGCCAGGTCCGGTTTGTCTTTGAGGCGGTGGTACATGCTGCCCTGCCCGGCCTCAAGGCGATCCAGGGTCGCCTTGAGGCCGGCCCCCGCGATCGACCACAACCACCGGGCGGCTCCAGGGGTCTTCCTCGGTGGAAGGAGCCCGACATGACCGACATGCAGCACCCTGCGCCCTCCCGCCGGCGTCGCCGCGGGACCGTCCTTCTCGCCGCCACGGCGCTCACCGCCGCCGCGCTGACCACCGGTGCCACCGCCGCGGCGCCCGCCGGGCACACCCAGCGGGCCCCGCAGACGAAGGGGATCGCCACCTCCGTACTCGGCACGGACTACAAGGTCACTCTCACCGCCGTGCGCTCGGCGTCCGATCCGTACGCCGCCTCGGTGCGGATGCAGGTCTACGTCCGCAAGAGCGGGGCGTGGAAGGAGTCCGACCGCATCCGGGTCGGCGGGGCCGACGGCTGGTTCTGGTACCCGCTGACCGGACGGCATGCCGTCGGCAGGTTCAGCACCGCCGGCACCGAGCCCGCACCCGTCGACGTCCGACTGCTCGTCACCCCGTCGATCGGTTACTCCACGACCTACCACTACGTCATCCGCCACGGGGACGTCTCCACCCGTTAGACACCCCGCTGGACACCCGCTGGACACCGGGGCCCGCCGGGTACGCAGGCCGCCGGCCCCGGATCCGCCGGGCACCCGTGGGAGCAGCCGCCCGCCCTCCGCCTGCTCCCACGGTGGTACGCCAACTGCCGCCGGCCGTACGACGACCAGGACCCCGGCCGGGGGCGACGCTCGGAAGCGACAACCGCACCGATCGCACCGATCACATCGATCGACGCTTCCGAGGAGATGAACCGGGATGCTGACCCTGGCACACTTCGGCGACGGCGGGCCCGGCCCGTGGATCCTGCTCTTCCCGCTCGTCTGGGCGGCCGTCGTGGCCGGCGCGGTCACCCTGCTGCGCCGCACGGCGTGGCCCGGGCGCGGCGCCCCCCGGCGTCCGGCCGCGGACGACAACTCGCCCCTCGCCGTCCTCGGCCGCCGCTTCGCCTCCGGCGAGATCGACGAGGAGGAGTACTGGCGCCGCCTGTCCGTGCTGGAGGAGCACTTCGCCCGCACCGGCAAGGGGCGTACGGCATGAGCACGGCGACCGCGACCCGTACGGCCGTCCGGGTGGTCGACGCCGTCAAGGTCTACGGCAGCGGCGACACGGCCGTACCGGCCCTGGACGGCGTGACCGTCGGCTTCCCGGCCGGACGCTTCACCGCGATCATGGGCCCGTCCGGCTCCGGCAAGTCCACCCTGATGCACTGCGCGGCCGGGCTGGACACGCTCACCTCGGGCTCGGCCCGCCTCGGCGACACGGAGCTGACCGGCCTCGACGACCGCCGCCTGACCCTGCTGCGGCGCGAGCGGATCGGCTTCGTCCTCCAGTCCTTCAACCTGGTGCCGACCCTCACCGTCGCCGAGAACATCACCCTCCCGCTCGACCTGGCCGGCCGCGCCGGAGAGCGGGAGTGGATCGACGCGCTCGTCGACGTCGTCGGCCTGCGCGACCGGCTGCACCACCGGCCCGCCGAGCTGTCCGGCGGCCAGCAGGTGGGGGTACCCCCAGGCCGTTCAGGCACTGGGGGAGTGTTGCCGTCGCGCGGGCTCCGGCCGGGCGGCCGGACGTCGTCTTCGCCGACGAGCCGACCGGCAACCTCGACTCCCGCTCCGGCGCGGAGGTCCTCGGCCTGCTGGGCCGCGCGGTGCGCGAGATGGACCGCACCGTCGTCATGGTCACCCACGACCCGGTGGCCGCCGCCCACGCCGACGAGGTGCTCTTCCTCGCCGACGGGCGCCTGGTCGACCGCATGGAGGACCCCACCGCCGAGACGGTCCTGGACCGGATGAAGGCCCTCGAGGTGAGGTTGCCGTGAACGCCTCCGTCCGCCTCGGCCTCTCCTCCCTGCGCGCCCACCGGCGCCGCTTCGCCGGCACCTTCCTCGCCGTCTTCCTCGGCGTCGCCTTCCTGGCCGGCACCATGGTCATGGGCGACACGCTGCGCGCCGGCTTCGACGCGATGTTCGGCCGGGCGACGGCCGGCACGGACGCCGTGGTGCGCGGCGCGGACGTCATCAGCGCCCCCGGCGAGGGCCAGGGCGCGCGCCGGCCCGTCGCCGCCTCCCTGGCCGAAACGCTCGGCAAGGTGCCCGGCGTCGCCGCCGCGGTCCCGCAGATCCAGGGGGCGGGACAGCTGGTCGGCCGCGACGGCGAGCCCGTCGGCGGCCAGGGCCCGCCCACCCTCGCCGGCAACTGGATCACCGACCCGGGGCTGAACCCGTACGAGATCGCCGCGGGCCGCGCCCCCGAACGGCACGGCGAGGTCGTCGTCAACCGCGGCGCCGCACGGAAGGGCCACCTGAGGATCGGCGACACCACCACGCTGCGCACCCCCGACCCCGTACGGGTGCGGATCGTGGGCCTGGCCACCTTCGGCGGCGAGGACGGCATGGCACAGGTCACCTACACCGGCATGACCCGCGCCGACGCCGAGAAGTACCTGACCGCGCGGCCCGGACAGGCGGCGGACACCCTGGTGCGCGCCGCCCCCGGCGTCGGCGAGGAGCAGCTCGTCCGGCGGCTCACGCCCGCGCTGCCCGAGGGCGTCGAGGCCATCACCGGGCAGCAGGCGGCCCAGGAGAACACCGACATGATCTCCAGCCGGTTCCTCACCCTGTTCACCACCTTCCTGCTGGTGTTCTCCGGCATCGCCCTGCTGGTCGCCACCTTCTCCCTCCACCACACCTTCGCCATCGTCGTCGCCGGCCGCGCCCGGGAGAACGCCCTGCTGCGCGCCCTGGGCGCCACCCGCCGCCAGATCACCGCGGCCACCCTGGCCGAGGCCGTCGCCGTCGCCCTGACCGCCTCGGCCGCCGGACTCGCGGGCGGCATCGGCATCGCGGCCGGGCTGCGGGCGCTGTTCCCGGCGATCGGCTTCCCCTTCCCCGACGGGGCGCTGGTGGTCAAGGCACCGTCGATGGCCCTGCCGCTCGCGGTCGGCGTCGTCGTCTGCCTCGGCTCCGCGCTGCTGCCCGCCGTGCGCGCCGGCCGCACCGCGCCGCCGGCCGCGCTGCGCGAGACGGCGGTGGACACCTCCGGCGCCTCCCGCGCCCGCGCCGTCACCGGCGCGGCCCTGGGCGCGCTCGCCGTCTGTACCACCCTCACCGGCGCGCTGGTCACCCCGTCCGTGTGGCTGGCGGGACTCGGCGCGGTGCTCGCGCCGGCCGCGTTCGTCGTCCTCGGCCCGGTGGCCTCCACCGCGGTCGTACGCCTGCTGGGCGCGCCCCTGGACCGGCTGCGCGGCGTGACCGGCACCCTCGCGCGCCGCAACGCCCTGCGCAGCCCGAGGCGGACCGCGGCCACGGCGAGCGCGTTGATGATCGGGGTGGCCGTGGTGTCGCTGTTCACCGTCTTCGCGGCCTCCCTCAAGGCCACCATGGACCAGACCGTCGACCGCTCCTTCGCGGGCGACGTCGCCGTCAGCACCCCCTCCTTCGGCGCGGGCGGCAGCGGTCTGAGCCCGAGGCTCGCCGGCGCGATCCAGCGGCTGCCCGAGGTGGACACGGCCGTCGGACTGGGCCGCGGGGTCGCCGAAGTCAACGGCAGGGGAAGGGCGTTGACCGTCACCGACCCGGCCGCGCTGCAGCGTGCCTTCGACCTCGGCACCGTGCGGGGCTCCCTGCGTGACCTCGGCGCCGACGGCATCGCCGTCACCGGGAAGGAGGCCGGCCGGCAGCACCTCGCCCTCGGCGACACCGCCCGGCTCACCTTCCCCGACGGCCGCACCGGGACCTTCACCGTCCGCGCGGTCTACGACCGGTCCGAACTGGCCGGCGACTACGTCGTCACCCGCGCCGCCTGGGCGCCGCACCGCACCCAGGACGCCGACCGGCTCGTCGCCGTCACCTTCAGGCCCGGCGTCGGCACGGACGCCGGCAGGGCCGCGGTCGAGAAGGTCGCCGCGCGCTACGGCAACCCGCAGGTGCAGACCCGCGAGGAGTACGCGCAGTCCTCGGCGGGCGGCATCGACATGATGCTCACCCTGGTCTACGCCCTGCTCGCCCTCGCGGTCCTCATCGCCCTGCTGGGCATCGCCAACACCCTCACCCTGGCGATCCACGAGCGCACCCGCGAACTGGGGCTGCTGCGGGCCGTCGGCCAGACCCGGGCCCAGCTTCGGGCCATGGTCCGCTGGGAGTCCGTCCTGGTCGCCGCCTTCGGCACCGCCGGCGGACTCGCCCTCGGCGCCTTCCTCGGCTGGGTCCTGGTCAGGGCGTCCGACGGCGCCTCCGACACGGCCTTCGCCTTCGCCCTGCCGCCCGCCCGGCTCGCCGTGGTCGCGCTGGTCGGCCTCGCGGCCGGCGCCCTCGCGGGCCTGCGCCCGGCCCGCCGCGCCGCCCGCCTGGACGTCCTGCGGGCGATCGCGACGGAGTGACGGGCCCGCCGGGCGGGACGGGGCGGCGGGCCCGCCGCCGGACGTCACGGAGCGGCGGGCGGGCCCGCCACGCGCGGCGGCCGGCGTCTCCGCCGCGCAGGGGAGGGCGGCGGGCCCGCCAGGTGCGGCGGAGCGGCGCGTCCCCCACGTCGGAGCGGCGTGTCCGCCCTCTCACGGGGAGCGGCGGGTCCGCCCCAGGCGGCAGGACGGCCGGTCCGCCCCTGCGTGGCGGACCGGCGCGCCCGCCGCGTCCGGCGCGCCCTCGGACCTGAGGCGACCGGGACCGGAGGCGCGCGCCGGGCCGTACGGCTCCTGGTCAGCCGGGGACGGCGGACGGCGCGGCCGCGTGCGCCGGGGCGGGGGCAGGCGCCGGCGCGGGGGCGGGCGCCGGCGTGCCGGCGTCGACGGTGGCCTCGACCTTCGCGAACCGCGGGGCCCGCGGCTCCTGCGGAGCACGGCGCGCCGGCCGGGCCGGCGCCGGGCGCGCGGGCACGGGCGCCGGCAGGGTGAACCAGACGACCTTGCCCTTCTCGCCGTCCGGCCGCACGCCCCAGCTGTCGCTCACGGCGGCCACCATCGCCAGCCCCCGCCCGCGCGTGGCGAGCGGGGCTATGTCGGCGGCGTCCTCGACGTCCGCCACCACCGGCACCCGCGGGTCGTGATCCCGGACCGACACCATGAGCCGGTCGAGCAGCCACTCGATCCGCACGGTGCACAGCTTGTCGGGTTCGGCGTGCCGGTGGACGTTGGTCAGCAGCTCCGTCAGGCCGAGCGCCGCCCGGTCGATCAGAGCGTCCAGATGCCAGTAGCGCAACTGCGCTGAAAGGATTCTGCGGACCTGGCCGATCCGCGACGGCAGGGCTTGGAGCTCCACCGTGCAGTGCCTGCTTGGGTGACTGATCACGGCTGCGACTCCCCGACGTTGAGGTCCGGAAGAAGACGAATACGGATCCAGCTGATGCCTTGAGCGGGCGGCAGCCCGCTGGCGCGGCCGGCGGGCTGGTTCGCAGCGTTATCGCCGGTAAACCCAGAGTGACGTGCCACAAGCGTGGACCAGGGGGTGCGGAAGCGCAACTCGCGGCCCACCGGCCACTGCCGCCCCCGCCGCCCCCGGCGTCCTCACCGGCCGCGCTCCGCCGCCCTGCGGACGGCCTCCACGAACCGGCGCGCCGCGGGCGGCCCCGGTTCGCCGGGCGCGGGGTCGCGCTCGCCCAGCGTCAGGACGTACCGGCGCCCGTCCAGCTCGGCGACGGCCCGGTCCTGCGGCACGAACCAGGGGCGGGAGGCGCGCACCGCGCGCACCGGCGCGCTGTCGATCTCACTGCCGTAGCTGGTGAGCAACTCCAGCCTGCCGCCGCGGATTCGGACCTGCCCGGCCCGGGTGAGCGAGCGCAGCCGCTGGTCGATGCGCACGCCTCTCGCCGTGAACTCCGGCTCCGCCATGCTCCCTTGCCCCCTCAGTGACGCGCGCGGGACGCCGGGTCCGACCCGGGTCCGCGTCGCCGACCGCGTGTCTCGTCTCCAGTGTGCACCCCCGTGCACGGGACCCCGGGGGGTCCCACCCGGTGCAGTCTGCACGCCAGTGGCGCCGAGCACCAGTGCGTGCGGCACCGTTGCGCGCGGCACCCGGAGCATTCGCCGGAATGCGCCCCCCTGCCCGCCGTACACCCCTGCCCCAGGGGGCCTTTGAGGCGTTCAAAAATACGTTTATGCAGGTGAGAAGCGTGCGAAAGGTGCCTATCATCGAGGTGCCGACAGCGCCGGGCGCCGTCGGCACGCAAGTGGTAAGGAGCCCCGCAGTGAGCACCGTCCAGCCCCTCGGGGCCATTCCCACCCTCGACGTCGACCGCACCGACACCGCCTACCGCGCCTGGCTGAAAGAAGCCGTCCGCAAGGTGCAGGCCGACGCCAACCGTTCGGCCGACACGCACCTGCTGCGCTTCCCGCTGCCCGAGCACTGGGGCATCGACCTCTACCTGAAGGACGAGTCGACCCATCCCACCGGAAGCCTCAAGCACCGCCTCGCCCGGTCGCTGTTCCTCTACGGCCTGTGCAATGGCTGGATCCGGCCGGACCGTCCGGTGATCGAGGCGTCCAGCGGCTCGACGGCAGTCTCCGAGGCGTACTTCGCCAAGCTGATCGGCGTGCCGTTCATCGCGGTGATGCCGCGCACGACGAGCGCGGAGAAGATCCGCCTCATCGAATTCCACGGCGGCCGCTGCCACTTCGTGGACGACCCGCGCGCGGTGTACGAGGAGTCCGCCCGGCTCGCGGCGGACACCGGCGGCCACTACATGGACCAGTTCACCTACGCCGAACGGGCGACGGACTGGCGCGGCAACAACAACATCGCCGAGTCGATCTTCCGGCAGCTGGCGCTGGAGCGCTTTCCCGAACCGGCGTGGATCGTCGCCACCGCGGGCACCGGCGGCACCTCCGCGACCATCGCCCGCTACGTCCACTACATGCAGTACGACACCCGCGTGTGCGTCGCCGACCCGGAGAACTCCTGCTTCTTCGAGGGCTGGACCACCGGGGACCCGGACGTCACCTGCGACTGCGGCTCGCGCATCGAGGGCATCGGCCGCCCGCGCATGGAACCCAGCTTCGTGCCCGGCGCGATCGACCGGATGATGAAGGTGCCGGACGCGGCGTCCGTCGCCGCCGTGCGCGCCCTGGAGCGGGCCATCGGCCGCCGGGCGGGCGGCTCCACGGGCACCGGACTGTGGAGCGCCCTGAAGATCGTCGCCGAGATGGTGGCCGAGGGACGGCAGGGCAGCGTGGTCACCCTGCTGTGCGACCCCGGCGACCGCTACCTCGACAAGTACTACTCCGACGCGTGGCTGGCCGCCCAGGGCCTGGACATCACGCCGTACAGCGCCGCGATCGACACGCTGCTGGCGACCGGGGTGTGGCCCGACTGAGACCCTACGACGCCCCGAGGCGCCGGTCCAGGACGGTCATCGCGTGGCGGAACTCCCGCTCCGGCCCCGCCCGGGCCGGCCGCGCCGACCTCACCCCCGCGAACCACCCCGGTCGGCCGGACACGTCCTCGGCGAGCGCCCGGTGCACCGCCTCCGGGCCGGCCGGGACGTTCCGCGCGAAGAAGTCGCGGAGAAGTGCCGTACCGGGGCCGACGCGAGGAAGCCGGGCCCCACCGGACGCAGGCGACGGACCAGGGGCGGCAACCCCCTGCGGGTGGCGGACCGGGACGGGTGCCCACCATGAGCCGGCGGCCCGTCAGCCGTCCGCGGCCGCGCACCGGACGGTCAGGACTCCGCGGCCGCGTCCGGCTCGCCCGGCTCGCCCGCCACCACCAGCTCCCGCAGGTGCTCCCTGATCTCCTCGCGGGCGTCCGCCGGCAGCCCCGGGTCGGTCACCAGCGTGTCCACCTGGTCCAGCGAGGCGAACGAACTGAGGCCCACCACGCCCCACTTGGTGTGGTCGGCGACCACGACGACCCGCCGCGCGGACTGCACCAGCCGCCGGTTGGTCTCGGCCTCCGCGAGGTTCGGCGTGGACAGTCCCGCCTCCACCGATATGCCGTGCACGCCCAGGAAGAGCAGGTCGAAGTGGAGGGCCCCGATCGCCCGGTCGGCCACCGGCCCCACCAGCGAGTCCGACGGCGTGCGCACCCCGCCGGTCAGCACCACCGTCGCCGCGCCCTGCCGCCGGCCCGAGGCGCGCTGCGCGGTGTGGAAGACGTCCGCCACCCGCACCGAGTTGGTCACCACGGTCAGCTCCGGCACGTCCAGCAGGCGGTGGGCCAGCGCGTACGTGGTGGTGCCGCCCGACAGCGCGATCGCCGTGCCCGGCTTGACCAGCCGCGCCGCGGCCCGGGCGATGTCCTCCTTGGCGGTCTGCTCCAGGCCCGACTTGGCCTCGAAGCCCGGCTCGTGCGTGCTCGCCTCGACCACCGGCACCGCGCCGCCGTGCACCTTCTCCAGCACCCCCTGGCGCGCCAGCGCGTCCAGGTCGCGGCGGACCGTCATGTCCGACACGCCGAGCTTGCGGGTCAGCTCGTTGACCCGGACCCCGCCCCGGCGGCGGACCTCGTCGAGGATCAGGGCGCGCCGCTGCTCCGCGAGGAGGTTCTGATTCTCGCTCACGTACGCTCCCGTCCTTTCTGCCCACACCGTCCGACACGCCCGCCGCACCGGCCGTGACAAGGCCGTTCGTGTCCCCGGTGCGCGGACGTCCCATCCTCGCACGGCCCGTCCCCCGCCGCGCCACCGCCCGTGCACCGCACATCCGCCTCCCGCCGCGCCACCGCCCTCCCGTCCGGTCCTCCCGCCGCGCCGCAGCCCTCCCGTCCGGTCCTCCCGCCGCGCCGCAGCCCTCCCGCCCGGCCGCCGGCCCTTCCCGCAGCCCGCCCGCCTCCCGCCGCCGGCCCTTCCTGCAGCCCGCCCGCCTCCCGCCGCGCGCTGTCGCACGCCGCGCACCCGCCCCTTGCGGCGCGTGCGCACGCCGCCCGTCACCCGGATCGGGGAAATTCGCGACAGGGGGTGTGCGCGGCGCCCCGGCAGGGACATCCTGGTGCCGGCACGCACATCTACGACGGCGCGTCACGGGGGCGGACAAGTGGAACGTGCGGGGGAACGAGCCACGGCGGGCGGCGAGCGGCACCCCGCCGCACCGGCACGGCGGACGGGACCGGCGCTGGAACTGCTGGTCCACGGCGTCGGCGGCACCACGCCGGAGAAGATGCTCGACGATCCGCGCACCGTGCGCGTCACCGGCGACGACACGGCCGCCGTCTTCCGGCGCGCCGAGGACGCCGACGCGGAGTCCCGGCCCGCCGCCCACCGCGGCCGCCCGGTGCCCGAGGCGTACGTGTGGTGCAACCTCACCTCCGGCAACGGCAGCCGCGCCCTGTGGCTGCTGCTCCTGCCGTTCATGGTCGTCAACCTGGCCCACTGGATGCGCCCCGCCGCCCGCGGACGCCCCCGCACGGTGCGCTGGTACGGGTTACTGGTGCGGCTCGCCGGGCTGACCCTGACGGTGCTGCTGGTCGCTGCCGCCTGCGAGGTCGCCCTGGACCTCGCGGCCTGGCAGTGCGCGGGCACGCGCGCGTGCGCCGCCCGGCACTCCTGGCTGGGCTTCCTGTCGCCCGCCGGGGGCGGCTGGTGGAGCCGGCCCGGCCGCCGCCTCGCGCTGGCCGCGCTGGTGCCGGCCGCGCTCACCGGCCTGCTGTGGTACCTCTCCCACCGCACCTGGGCCGCCTACGAGTCCCAGCAGCCCCTCTCCCGCGACCCGGAAGACCCGGACGGCGGGGACGAGACGGCCGAGACGGCCGGGGACGGCGCGCTGGGCCGGCCCGGCTTCTGGTACGGCCGCCGCCTGGTGGCCCGGCTGCGCGCCGCGCACACCGCCGCCGGCCTGCTCACGGTGGCCGCCGCCGTCACCGTACCGGCCGCGCTCTTCGACCACCGGGCGGGCGGGCCCGCACCGCTGGACGTGCTGGGCCGGGCCCTGGAGGCGGCGCTGGCCGCCGCGGCGCTGGCCGTGGTGGCGGTGGTGGGCCGGCGCGGCCGCAGCGAGGACCACCTCGACCGGCACCTCGACCGGCACCTCGTGCGCGGCCTGCCGCTGGGCGCGCTCGCCCTGCTGCTCGCCGCCGCGGTGTACGCCGGCTGGGAGCGGCCCGGGTGGCGCTCGACGGGCCGGCTGCCCGGCCAGGAGGCCTTCGCCGCCCTCGCCCTCACCCAGGGGGCGCTGGTGGTCGCCCTCGCCGTGACCGCGGGCGTCCTGCACCGCACCGGCCCGCAGCCGCGCGCCGCCCTGCGCGGCCTGGGCGGCCCCGCCGTCGCCCTGCTGGCCTGCTCCCTGGGCGGCGTCATGTCCGGCGGCCTGGCGCAGCGCGTCTCCGACTGGCTGGACGGCACCGGCACCTTCCTGCCCGGCCCCCCGGTCCTGCTGACCTGGCAGGCGTCCGTGATCCCGCCGCTGCTGCTGGTGCTGCTGGCGCACTGCGCCCTGCTGGCCCACCGCACCTGGCGGCTGGCGCGTGCCGAGCGGGCCGCGGTGGAACTCGACCACCCCGGCGAGCCGCGCGACCCGGCCCGCACCCGCGCCATCGCCCGTGCCCGCGCGATGGCCGGGCTCACCGACTCCGCGCCGCGCGTCCTGGCGGTCGCGACCGCCGCCACCTTCGCCCTGGGCGCCGTCGCCCTCGCCGGGGCCCTGGCCACCGACCGGACGCCCGAGCAGGCCGCGCGGCACACCCCCGCCTTCGTCCAGGGCGCCGCCGAGACCGTGCAGGCACTGGGCTCCTGGCTGATCGGCCTCGGCTTCCTGCTGTTCGTCACCTGGGGCCGCCGCGCCTACAAGGACGCCTCCGCGCGCCGCACCATCGGCATCCTGTGGGACGTCGGCACCTTCTGGCCGCGCGCCGCCCACCCCTTCGCCCCGCCCTGCTACGCCGAGCGCGCCGTGCCCGACCTGACGTGGCGGATGGCCACCTGGACCCGGGCCACCGGCGGCCGGCTGGTGCTGTCCGGGCACTCCCAGGGCAGCGTCCTGGCCGCCGCGGCCGCCTGGCAGCTCACCCCGCAGGTGCGCCGCCGGGTCGCCCTGCTGACGTACGGCTCACCGCTGGAGCGGCTCTACGGCCGCTGGTTCCCCGCCCACTTCGGTCCCGCCGCCCTCGCCGCACTGCACCGGGACGTCGACTGCTGGCGCAACCTGTACCGGCTCACCGACCCCATCGGCGGCCCGGTCCGCCTGCCCGACGGCTGCGGGCCCGAGGTGGACCACCCGCCCCTGAAGGACCCGCTGGCCTACGGCCGCACGCCCCTGCACCCGCTGCCCGCGCCCGTCCTCGGCCACTCCGACTACCAGGCCGACCCGGTCTTCGCCGAGGAACGCGCCCGGCTGCTGGCCCGGTTGCAGCACAGGGCGCCGCAGGAGCCGTCCCCCGGCGGCCCGCCGCAGGAGCCGGCCCTCGACGACCTGCCGGAGGGTCCGCTTCCCGGCGGCCCGCCACAGGAGCCGGCCGTCGGCCCGGCGGAAGGGGTCTTCCCGGCGCAGGCGCGGGGGCCGGGGACCCGTGAGGACGCGCCCGGCGCGGGCGCGGGGGCCGGGGCCCCGTGAGGACGTGCCCGGCGCGGGCGGTCAGGGCAGCTCGGGCAGGTCCTCCGGGTAGAGCAGGCTCAGGTCGTCCTTGGTCGGCTCCGGGAGCTGGGCGACCCGGCCCGCGTGACGCTCCACCATCGCCTCGAACGTCTGCCGCGCGGTGCGGCCGTTGCCGAAGGCCGGACCCTTGGGGATCGCCTCGAAGTACTTCAGCAACGCCTCCGCTGTGCCCGGCGCGAGCCGGTACTCGTGCTCCTCGGCCTGCTGCTCGACGATCCGCAGCAGCTCCTCGGGCCCGTAGTCGTCGAAGGTGATGGTGCGTGAGAACCGGGACGCCACACCCGGGTTGACCGACAGGAAGTGCTCCATCTCCGCCGTGTAGCCCGCGACGATCACCACCACCGCGTCCCGGTGGTCCTCCATCAGCTTCACCAGCGTGTCGATGGCCTCCTTGCCGAAGTCGCGGCCCGCGTCCTGCGGCGACAGCGCGTACGCCTCGTCGATGAACAGCACCCCGCCGCGCGCCCGTTCGAACGCCTCCTGGGTGCGGATCGCCGTGGAGCCGATGTGCTCGCCGACCAGGTCCACCCGGGACACCTCCACCAGGTGGCCCTTCTCCAGCACGCCGAGGGCGGCGAGGATCTCGCCGTAGAGGCGGGCGACCGTCGTCTTGCCGGTGCCGGGGGAGCCGGTGAAGACCAGGTGGCGCTTGACGGAGGCGGCCTTCAGGCCCGCCTGCTGCCGGCGCCGGCCGACCTCGATCATGTCGGTCAGGGCGCGCACCTCGCGCTTGACGCTCTCCAGGCCCACCAGGGCGTCGAGTTGCGCGAGCACCTCCTGGGCGCTGCGCGCCGGTCGCTCCGGTTCCGGCGCGGCCGGGGCGGGCGGCGGCGTGCTCTCCCGCGGGCCGGGGATGCCGCCCAGCAGGCCGGGGGAGGAGGGCGCCGGCTGCACGGCCGTCTCCCGCACCGCGGGCGGCCGGATCCCGGCGCTCTCGTCGCTGGTGCAGTCCTCCACGACCGGGCCCGCGCCGGAGGCCGCGTCGCCGCCCGCGTCGGCGAGCTCGTACCCGCCGCGCGCGCACCGCTCCGTACGGCACTTGCGCAGCGTCGTACGGCTGCCGTCGATCACGTGGAAGCCGTAGCCGCCGCTGCCCGTCACCCGGCAGCCGACGAATGTCCCGCGGCCGCCGGCCGACACGTACACGCCGGCCTCGGCCGGGGAGTCGACCGTGCAGCGCTCGACGGTGGGATCGGCGCCCTTGGTGACGATCACGCCGGTCTGCGTACCGTCGATCGTGCAGTTGCTGAGCGTGCCGCCGCTGCCGTGGTCGCGGAACCAGGCGCCCGTGGCCGCGTCCCGGATGCGGCAGTCGTCGAGCTGGGCGACGGCGCCGTCGCTCACCGACACGGCCGTGTTGCGCACCTGCGTCAGGTCGCTGTCGACGACGTCCGCGCGCGAACCCCGGTCCAGCACGAACAGGGCGTCCGGCACGTCGTGCACCCGGCAGGAGTCGAGGACCGCGGTGGCACCGTCGCTGACCCACACGGCCGGGTAGTCGCCGGTGCTGTCGAAGATCTCGCACTGGTTGGCGTCCACGCGGGTGCCCGGGTCCCACACCGACAGCCCATTGCGCCCGAACTGACGCACCGTCGTCCGCGTCAGCGTCAGCACCGCACGCGACCTGAGGTCGATCGCGTTCTCCGGGATGTCGTGGATGCGGCAGTCGGCGAGGGTGAGCACGGCCTCGGTGTCGAGGGTGACGCCGTCCGCGGTGGTGCGGTGCACGTCGCAGTCGGTCAGGTGGGCGGTGGCCCGCCCGGTCACCTGCAGGCCGCTGCCGCGCACCTCGTGGACCTCGCATCCCACCGCCTCCAGCGTGGAGTTGTCGCCGGTGACCGCCAGGCCCGGGCCAAAGGCGTGGTGGACGCGGCAGCGCTCCAGACGGGGGCGGGCGCCGGAGCGGACCGCGACGCCCTCCTGGCCGGCCGCCGTCACCTCGCACTCCTCGAAGACGCCGCCGGCGCCGTCGAGGACGGCGATGCCGATGCCGGCCGGATTGTCCACGGTGCAGCGCCGCACCGTCGGCCGGGCGCCGCCGCGCACCTCGATGCCGGTCGCGGAGCGGGTGACGACGCGCACGTCCCGCAGCTCCGGTGTGCCCTCCTCGACCAGCAGCGCGGGCACGGTCGCGTCCTGGCCCTCGACGTGCAGGTCCCGCACGACCGCCGAGGCCCGCACGGTCAGCGGCACGCCGTCCGCGGGGGCGATCCGCACCGAGCCGGCGGAGCCCTCGGCGCCGCGCAGGGTCACGGCCCGCTGGACCACCAGGTTCTCGCGGTAGGTGCCGGGGGCGATGGTGAGGACGTCGCCGTCGGCCGCGGCCTCCAGGGCGGCGGCGAGCGATGCGTACTCACCCGTGCGGCGCCGCCACCGCGACGTGCCGGTGTGCGTCACCTGGACCGTGCCCTGTGCCATGTGCTGCCGTGCCCCCACCTCGTCGTACGCGGGTTGATGCCGAAGGCGCCGCGTGGTGCGGCCGGTCCACCGTAGCGTGCGCGCAGGTGGCCGGTGGACCGGAGCCCGAACACCGCCCGGAGGCCGTCAGCTGCCGGTGCCCATACGGCCCCAGTCCGGGCCGGCCCGCTGCCAGGCCCGGTCCCACTGCGCGAACCGGCGCCGCATCAGACGCCACACGACCAGGCGCCTGGCGCCCTCCACGATGCCCGCGGCGGGCAGCGCCGCGCCGACTCCGGCCAGGACGGCGTGGACGGTCGCCGCGGCCGGGTCCAGCGGGCGGGGCACTATGCGGCCGTGCCGGTCGGTCCACAGCGGGAAGCGGTCGCCCGGACGCGGCGTTTGCAACGGGGCGAGGAGCGGGCCGCGGTGCCGGGTGCCGTCCGGCGCGGTCCATGCGGCCGTCACCCGGCTGCGGACCACCCGCGAGGTCTCGGGGTCCGCGTCCGATTCCGGCGCGACGGTGCCGAGCCGCCCGAGGACGGTGGCCGTCACCAGGTGCCGGGCCTGGCGCTGTTCCCGGACGGACTTCTGCAGCACGCCCTGCACGGCGGAACCGACGAGCCAGCCGGTCACGGGCGAGGCGACCACGACCAGCAGCAGGGCCACCAGCGCCGTCCACGCCTCGACCAGATCGGTCGTACGGCACAGCGGGTTGCGCCGCCAGCGCCACAGGCCGCTGAGAGCTCGCACCGTCCCGCACCCCCTTTCCCGCTCCGTCATGGCCCGGGCGGAGCCGTCCGTGCGGACGCCGGGCGGAAAGAGCGCGACGTCACCCGCGACCGGACCGCCCACGGACTGCTCGAAGTCCCGGCGACCTCCCAACGACCGGGCCCCGCACGGGGTTCCCGCGCCGCGCCGCGGGCCGCGGCGGCGACCGCCGCGCGGTCCGCGGTCTGCGCGGTCGGGCGGTCTGCGCGGCACCCCGGGTTCAGGCGAGGACCTTCACCGGGTCCCCGACGCGGATGGTGCCGGGCGAGCGGGGCACCAGGTGCTGCCCGAAGACCAGCTTGTCCCCGAAGCGGCGGTGGCGGCCCAGGGTGCGCAGCGGCTCGCGGCCACGCTCCGCGGTGCTCTGGTCGACCGTGGTGACCACGCAGCGTCCGCAGGCGTTGGCGACGCGGAAGGTCACCTCACCGATGGTGATGTGCGACCAGTCGTCCTCCGCCCAGGGCTCGGTGCCGGAGACGACCACGCTCGGCCGGAAGCGGTTCATCGGCAGCGGGCCCTCGTGCGCGTGGTCGCCTTGTGCGATCAGGGAGTTGAGGGCGTCCAGGGAGGCCGGCGAGGTCAGCAGCAGGGGGCACTCGTCGGCGAAGGAGACGGTCTCGCCGGGCAGCCCGTACGCCGGTGCGACGGGCCTGCGGCGCGCGGGATCGTCCATGTGCACCAGGCGGACCTCCTGCCCGAGGTAGTCGCTGCACCAGGCGTGCGCGGCGGCGTCGGCGGCCGGGACGGCCGCCACCTCGGTGCCGAAGATGTCCACCATGACCGTCCGCGCGGGCGGCGGAACGGGCACGCCGATCGGTTCCCGTCCGGGCGCGGACAGACGAACGCCGCCGCCGGGCAGGAGCTCGGCGGCGGCGAGCGCGAGGTGTGGCTGCTGGCGTTGCGTGACGACCTTTCCCCCGTCGTCGATCAGCACCCAGCGTCGGTCTCCGGCCAGGCCCCAGGGCTCCACGACGGCCTCCCGGAGCGCAACACCCCGGAACGCCTTGACCGGATGGACGTGTATCGAACACAGCTCCGCACTCCCCATGGGGCCATCGTGCCAGGAAACGCCGACGGCCCCGGGGAGAACGGCTCAGTAGCCGCGGTACTGCTGGTTGTTGTACGGGTCCTGGTACGGCGTCGGCGCGGGCCGGGGGGACGCCGGCCGCATCGCCTCGTAGCCCGTGCCCGGTGCGACCGGGCGGGGCGGCTGCGGCTGCGGGCCGGGGTAGCCGCGGGGCGCGGTGGCCTGCTGCGGGATGTAGGCCGCGGGCGCCTGCTGCAGCGGTGCGGGCTGCGGCGTCTGCGGGTAGCCGTAGGCGGGCTGGGACGGGGCCGACGGCAGTGCGGGCAGCGCCGAGGGCAGGGACGGCAGGTGGCTGCCTGCGTCATAGGGAGCGGGCACCCGGATGGGGGCGATCTGCGGGGTACCGCGCTCGGCGACGAGCGAGTCGTAGATCGGGGTGTCCGGGAAGGAGGCGGAGGAGTAGTAGCCGCCACCGTAAGTGGAGCGGGGGGAGGTCATGGCACATAAGTTAAGCCCACGATGTGCTGGTTGGGGAGACCGATAAGAGGCTTGTTTTCCGTGTCGGCGGTGACGCGGGATACCCAATGCGAGCGAAGTCGGCGAAAAGGGACGGCGAGAAGAGCGGCAATCTGATAAAGGCCGAGTTCCAGGCGGGTTACCGCGGGTCGCCGGGACGGACCGCCGGGGCCGCCCCGGCGCCGGATTCCTGCCGCCCGGACGTACTTCCGCCCGCGTCCTGCGAGTTCGCCGTCCTGCCCCGTAGGTTGGTTCCACGGGCAGGCGGCGGACGGGCGGACAGCGGCCGGCCCGCGGCCGGCGCGGCGGGGCGGCGACAGGGCAGTGGCGGGGCAGTGGCGGGGCAGGGACAGGGACAGGGCAAGCGGGGCAAGCAGAACAAGGCGGAGCAAGGGGGACGCGAATGTCGATGCCGAAGGGCGCCAACGTGCCGGTGCCGACCACGGTGTTGCGGGTCGAGCTGGGCCGGCGCACCGGCCCGGGCGTACCGGACGTGGACGCCTCCGCGCTGCTGCTGACCGGCGGGAAGGTCCGCTCCGACGCCGACTTCGTCTTCTACAACCAGCCGGCCCACCCCTCCGGCGCGGTGCGGCACGCGGGCCGGCGCACCGCCGGCGACCGCGTCACCGACACCCTCGACGTCGACCTCGCGCGCGTGGAGGGCGCCGTCGAGACGATCGTCCTGGCCGCCTCCGCCGACGGCGGCACCTTCGGCCGGGTCCCCGACCTGTACATCGAGGTCCGGGACGCCGCGCGGGACACCGTGGTGGCCCGTTTCGACAGCCGGGACGCGACCGTGGAGACGGCGTTCGTGCTCGGCGAGTTGTACCGCCGACAGGGCGGCTGGAAGTTCCGCGCCGTCGGACAGGGCTACGACAGCGGGCTGGAGGGCCTGGCCACGGACTACGGCATCACCGTCGACGAACCCCGGCACCCGGCCCCGCCCGCCCCCGCGCCGACACCCCCGCGTACCGCCCCCGCCCCGCCCGCCGCCTTCCCGGCCACCGTGCCGCCGCCACCGTCCGCTCCGCCGCCGCCCGCCGCGGCCCCGGTCTCCCCCGTCCGCCTGAGCAAGGTCACGCTCACCAAGGCGGCCCCCTCGGTGTCGCTCGCCAAGCAGGGCGGCACCTCCGGCTTCCTGCGCGTCAACCTCAACTGGCGGATGCGCGGGCAGCCGTCCGGCCGGGGCGGCTTCGGCCGCAGCGCGCCGGCGGACCTCGACCTCGACCTGTGCGCGCTGTGGGAGCTGGCGGACGGCCGCAAGGGCGTCGTGCAGGCCCTCGGCAACGCCTTCGGCGCACTGCACCAGCCGCCGTACATCCACCTGGACGGCGACGACCGCACCGGCGCCGTGGCCACCGGCGAGAACCTCACCGTCAACCTCGACCACAGGCAGGACTTCCGGCGCATCCTCGTCTTCGTCACCATCTACGAGGGCGCCCGCTCCTTCGCCGGGCTGCACGCCACCGTCACGCTGCAGCCGCAGCACGGCGCCCCCGTCGACTTCTCCCTCGACGAGTGCACGGTCCCCTCCCCGGTGTGCGCGCTCGCCCTGCTCACCCGCGTCGGCGGCGACCTGGTGGTCCAGCGCGAGGCCCGCTACCTGGTGCCCGAGCCCGGGGTCAGCCCGCAGCGCACCGTCGACCGCGCCTACGGCTGGGGCATGCACTGGACCCCGGGACGCAAGTGAGTCCGGCGCGGCCCCGCCCGCCTCACCCCTCGTCGGGCACCGTGTCCGGGCGGGCGTAGGTGCGGCCCTTCCACGCGGCGCCGCGGCCCCGGTGGTGCCGCACCGCCGAGTCCACCGTCATCAGCAGGTACAGCAGCGCGGTGCACGGCAGCAGGGGAGCGAGCCACAGCGGCTGGCGGTAGTAACGCAGCATCGGGACGTACGTCGCCGTCATCACCAGCCAGGCGAGCGCGCCGAGCGCCGCGGCGGTCGTACGCCCTGCGGCCAGGCCCGCGATCAGGGCGGCCGGCGGCACCAGGTAGACCAGGGCGAGCCCGGCGACCGTGCCGAGCAGCAGCAGCGGGTTGTGGCGCAGCTGGGCGTAGGCGCTGCGCGAGACCATGCGCCACAGGTCGGACAGCCGCGGGTAGGGCCGCACGCTGTCCACCCGGTCCGCCAGGCCCAGCCAGACGCGGCCCCCGGCGCACTTGACGGCGCGGGCGAGCGCCACGTCGTCGATGACGGCGTGCCGGATGGCGTCCGGGACGCGTGCCCGCTCGGCGGCGTCGGCGCGCAGCAGCACGCAGCCGCCCGCCGCGGCCGCCGTACGCGTCCCGGGCCGGCCGACCCACCGGAAGGGGTACAGCTGCGCGAAGAAGTACACGAAGGCCGGCACGACCAGCCGCTCCCACAGGCTCGCCACCCGCAGCCGCGCCATCTGCGACACCGCGTCCCAGCCCCCGCCGCGGGCCGCCGCCACCAGCGTGCGCAGGCTGTCCGGCGCGTGCGCGATGTCGGCGTCCGTCAGCAGCAGGTACTCGGGGGCACGCGCGCGGGCCAGGGCGATGCCGTGCCGCACGGCCCACAGCTTCCCCGTCCAGCCCGCGGGCGGCTCACCGGGCGGCGTCGTCACCGTCAGCGGCAGCCCGCCGTGCCGCCGCGCCAGCGCGCGGGCCAGCTCACCGGTGCCGTCACCGCTGTGGTCGTCGACGAGGAACACCTCCGCCCGCCCCGGGTAGTCCTGCGCCAGCAGCGACGGCAGGCTCGACGGCAGCACGGCGGCCTCGTCCCGCGCGGGCACCACGACGCACACCGGCGGCCACTCGTCCGGATCCCGGCGCGGCGGCAGCCTGACGTCGGTGCGCCAGAAGAAACCCTGACCGAGCAGCAGCCACAGCCAGGCGGCGAGTGACACGGCGGGTATCACGGTCCACACGATCGCGCTCACGCGCGCAGTCTGCCCCACCGGGCCGGTCCGACACGGCCCATCGTCTATCGTGGCCGGGTGAAGATCGCGCTCATGGACTCCGGAATCGGGCTGCTGGCGGCCACCGCCGCGGTGCGGCGCCTGCGCCCCGACGCAGATCTGGTGCTCTCCCTGGACCCCGACGGCATGCCCTGGGGGCCGCGCACACCCGAGGACGTCACCCAGCGCGCCCTGGCCGTCGCCGAGGCCGCCGCGGCCCACCGGCCCGACGCCCTGATCGTGGGCTGCAACACCGCCAGCGTGCACGCCCTGACCGCGCTGCGCGCCCGCCTGGAGCCGGACCTGCCGGTCATCGGCACGGTGCCCGCGATCAAACCGGCCGCGGCCGGCGGCGGACCGCTGGCGATCTGGGCCACCCCCGCCACCACCGGCAGCCCCTACCAGCGGGGCCTGATCCGCGACTTCGCCGCCGGCGTGCGGGTCACCGAGGTGCCCTGCCCGGGCCTGGCCGAGGCGGTGGAGCGCGCCGACCAGGCGGCGATCGACGCCGCCGTCGCCGCGGCCGCCGCCCTCACCCCCGAGGACGTCACCACCGTCGTCCTCGGCTGCACCCACTACGAACTGGTCGCCGAGCGCATCCGCGCCGCCCTGCACCGGCCCGGCCGGGGACCGCTCGTGCTGCACGGCTCCGCCGGCGCGGTGGCCGCCCAGGCGCTGCGCCGCATCGGTGCCCGGCCCGCCCCCGACGCCTCGGCCGAGGGCCGCCTGACCGTGCTGCTCAGCGGGCGCGAGGGCCCGCTGCCGCAGGCCGCCCTGGCCTACCCGGAGGGCCGGCACCTGCCGCTGACCAGCCCCGCCCACTGACCGCCCACCCCCGCCGCGCTCCGCCGGCCGGTCACCCCGCGCGCCCGCTTCGCGCGGCGGAACCTGAGTAACCTCGTAGCCATGAGGGATCCCGCGCACGGACGGCACGGCCCGCACCCCGACGTCTGGACCGGACACGCCACCAACCGGCTCCAGTGGCTGCTGGCGCTCATCGGCGCCGCCTGCATGGCGCTCGGCATCCAGCTCGCCGTCGAAGCGCCGTGGACGTCCGGCCTGGTCCCGCTGGTCATGTCCGTCGTCGGCTGCATCGCCGCCGGGCTGCTGGTCCTCTTCGGCACCCTCGCCTTCGTGCGCGTCGCCCTGCGGGTCGACCGGGATCACCTGGAGGTGCGCTGCGGCCACATCGGCGTGCCGCGCCGCCGCATCCCCCTCTCCCAGGTGGCGGGCGCCGAGTTCGCCCCCCACGTCACCCCCTGCCACTGGGGCGGCTGGGGCTACCGCTGGCGGCCCGAGAAGGGCACCGCCGTCGTCGTGCGCCGCGGCGAGGGCGTGGTGCTGCGCCTGTGGGACGGCCACGTCTTCACCGTGACCGTCGACGACGCCGAGGCCGCCGTGCGCGTCATCCGCGACCGGCTGCGCTCCCGCACCTCCGGCACCGCACGCTGAGCGCACCGCGCGCCGCACGGCTCCGCCCGCGTGTGGGCTCACGGCGTGAGACTGCCGCGCCGCCGCCGCGATTGCGCCGCGGCCCCCGTGCCGCCCTCGCCGAGCGGGCGGGCGGTGGCGACACCGGCGAGCAGTCCCGCGCCCACCGACACCGCGGTGAAGCTCAGCGCGTTGCCGACGGCGGCGCACGCCGCCAGGACCGTCAGGGCCGCGCCCGCGGTGAGCACCACCGGGGTCGGCCGCGGCGAGCGCCACAGGGCGTACAGCACCCAGCAGAACACCGCGGCCGGCAGCGCCAGGCCCGGCAGCCCCTGCTCGGCCGCCTGCTGCAGCGGCGCCGAGTGCGGCCTGCCGTCCGGAACGAGGGACTGCGCGGCGGTCGTACCGAGG
The DNA here is from genome assembly GCF_014651135.1 of Streptomyces echinoruber. Classification (GTDB taxonomy): domain Bacteria; phylum Actinomycetota; class Actinomycetes; order Streptomycetales; family Streptomycetaceae; genus Streptomyces; species Streptomyces echinoruber. The sequence continues at coordinate 92,647 of NZ_BMWH01000023.1, read as the reverse complement.
TCGCCGAAGCGGCCCGGGCCGACGCCCAGCGCCGCGTTGTCCCGGGCCAGAGCCAGCGCCTCGCGCCACAGCCGCACCCGGTGCCGCGTGAGCCGCCCCTCCAGGGCCACGGCCGGACCGGCGGGCAGCACCTGCGTGGCCAGCGCCCAGACCGTCCCGGCCACCAGCGCCGCGGCCGCGGCCGGCGGCCAGGGAACACAGCAGCACGGCGGCACAGGCGAGACATCCGGCGACCGAGCCGAGGGCGGCCGCGGTCACCGCGACGGCGGCGGCCAGCGCGCGCAGGGCGAACCGCGCGGCCGGCGCGGCGGCCGCCCACGCGGCGCAGCAGGCGGCACCCGAGGCGAGGGCCAGCAGGGCGGCCGTGGCGCCGGCGTGCCCGGCGGGGGTCACCAGGTCCGAGTCCGGTGCCAGCCGCGGCACGGTCACGGCCAGCCCGGTACCGGCCAGTGCCCCGGCGCCCGGGACGGCGACCGGGAGCAGCGCCCCGCCGATGCGGCCCGCGGCGTACCCCGCGGCCACGGCCGGCACCGCCAGCAGCACTCCCTCCGGGCGGCCGTCCCGCATCGAGCCGGTGATCACCGACCAGGCGGCGCAGGCCCCCAGCAGGCCCACCCCCACCACGTCGGAAACGGTTCGTCTGCCGTCGTCCGTCTCGGCCGTCCCGGCAGCCCTGTCAGTCTCGGCCGTCCTGTCCGTCTCCGCGTCCGCCATGGACGCCCCCCCCGTGGACCGCATGCCTCGCCCCCACACAACCGGTCACCCGCGACCCCGCCCCGCCCGCCGGCGCGGGGCCCCGGCCCACCGTAGCGGTCGGCGACCGCTTTGGGCACGGGACGGGCGGCGACTGCGGGCGCTCGGGTACTCGGGTGCTCGGGAGCCTGGGCGCGTGGGCCGCGGGATCGATGTCGCCGGAGCCGCCGACGCCGCCGAAGTTGCCCGAGCCGCCGGGGTTGCCGGAGCTGCCGAGGTTGTCGGCCACGACATCACCCGCCGTACACTCCCCGGGTGACCGTCACCGCACCAACCGTCGGCGAGCAGGACCGACTCCGGCCGCAGCCGGCGCCCACGTCCTGGGCTGCCAGGCTCCGCCGCCTCGTTCCGGCCGCCGCCGCGGCGCTCTGCGGAGTGCTGCTCTACGTCAGCTTCCCGCCGCGCACCCTGTGGTGGCTGGCCCTGCCCGCCTTCGCCGGCCTCGGCCGGGTGCTGTACGGCCGGAGCTGGAAGGCGGGCCTCGGCCTCGGCTACCTCTTCGGACTGGGCTTCCTGCTGCCGCTGCTGGTGTGGACCGGCGTCGAGGTCGGCGCCGGGCCGTGGCTGGCCCTGGTCGCCGTCGAGGCGGTCTTCGTCGCCCTCGTCGGCGCCGGCGTCGCCGCCGTGTCCCGGCTGCCGGGATGGCCGGTGTGGGCGGCGGCGGTGTGGACCGCCGGCGAGGCCGCACGCGCGCGCGTGCCCTTCGGCGGCTTCCCCTGGGGCAAGATCGCCTTCGGGCAGGCGGACGGCGTCTTCCTGCCGCTCGCCGCGGTGGGCGGCACCCCGGTGCTCGGCTTCGCCGTCGTCCTGTGCGGCTTCGGCCTCTGCGACGTCCTGCGGCTCGTGGCCCGGCGGCCGGGCGTGCGCGCCCTGCGCCGCCCGGCCGCCGTCACCGCGCTGCTGAGCGTCGCCGTCCCCCTCGCCGGGGCGTCGGCCGCCCGCACCCTGATCAGTGACCGGGCCGAGGACGGCACCGCGACGGTCGCCGTCATCCAGGGCAACGTGCCGCGCGCGGGCCTGGACTTCAACGCCCAGCGGCGCGCCGTCCTCGATTACCACGCGCGCGAGACCGAGCGGCTGGCCGCCGAGGTGAAGGCCGGCAAGACGCCCCGGCCCGACTTCGTACTGTGGCCCGAGAACTCCTCCGACATCGACCCCTTCGCCAACTCGGACGCGCGCGTCGTCGTCGACAACGCCGCCAAGGCGATCGGCGTGCCGGTCTCGGTGGGCGCCGTCGTCGAACGCGACGGACGGCTGTACAACGAGCAGATCCTGTGGGACCCGGTGAAGGGCCCCGAGCAGACCTACGACAAGCGGCAGATCCAGCCCTTCGGCGAGTACCTGCCGCTGCGCTCGCTGCTCGGCGCGATCAACCCGGACTGGACCGCCATGGTCCGCCAGGACTTCAGCCGCGGCGGCACGCCCGGCGTGTTCACCGTGAGCGGCACCGAGGTGGGCCTGGCCACCTGCTACGAGGCCGCGTTCGACTGGGCCGTGCGGGACACCGTCACCCACGGCGCGCGGCTGATCTCCGTGCCGAGCAACAACGCGACCTTCGACCGCAGCGAGATGACCTACCAGCAGCTCGCCATGTCCCGCATCCGTGCGGTCGAGCACAGCCGGACCGTCACGGTGCCGGTGACCAGCGGCGTCAGCGCGATCATCATGCCGGACGGGCGGGTCGCCCGGAGGACCGGCATGTTCGTCGCCGGCCATCTGGTCCAGAAGGTGCCGCTGCGCTCCTCGACGACGCCCGCCACCGAGCTCGGCGTCCTGCCCGAGACGCTCCTGGTGCTGCTCGCCGCGGGCGGTCTGGGCCTGGCCGTGCTCGGCGGAGTGCGGCGGCGCCGCGCCGGCGACGCGTAGCCGCACGTGCGCGCCGGTGGCATGAGCCGCGCGCCCGGCGCCCACCCGGCGCCCACGCGGTGCTGTCCGCCGGGCCCGCGCCGACCGCCCGCTAGGGTCGTCGGCATGGCGACTCCCGACTTCATCCGCGCGCTCCGCGCCTCTGCCGGCCACCAGTTGCTGTGGCTGCCCGGTGTCACCGCCGTCGTCTTCGACGACGAGGACCGGGTGCTGCTGGCCCGCCGCGCCGACACCCTCAGGTGGTCGTTGATCGGCGGCATCCCGGAACCCGGTGAGCAGCCCGCCGCGTGCGCCGTACGGGAGGTGCAGGAGGAGACGGCGGTGCGCTGCGCCGCCGAGCGGGTGGTCCTCGTCCAGGCGCTGGCCCCGGTCACCTACGCCAACGGCGACGTCTGCCAGTACATGGACATCACCTTCCGCTGCCGGGCGGTGGGCGGCGAGGCGCGGGTGAACGACGACGAGTCGGTCGAGGTGGGCTGGTTCGCGGTGGACGCGCTGCCGGAACTGGACGAGGGCTGCCTCATGCGGATCAAGCGGGCCCAGTCCGACGACCCCACATGGTTCGACGCCACAAGCCCTCTCTGAAGTATGTGGGCAGACCCCATGGGGTGTGGCCCCGGTGATCCCTAGGGTCGTCGTATGACCTCGTCCACTCCCCACTCCGCATCCTTGGACTCCTTGGACTCCTTGGACTCCTTGGACCTGACCGGCCGCACCGCCCTCGTCACCGGCGCGGCCGGCGGCATCGGCCGCGCCTGCGCGCTGCGGCTGGCCGCCGCCGGGGCCAAGGTCAGAGCCGTCGACCGGGACGCGGCCGGCCTCGAGGAGCTCGCCGACGCTGCCCGCGGGGCCGCGGGCGGCGTCGAACCGCAGGTCCTCGACCTCACCGACCTGGACGCGGCGGAGCAGGCCGCGGCCGGCACCGACGTCCTCGTCAACAACGCCGGACTGCAGCTCGTGCGGCCGCTCCAGGAGTTCCCGCCCGACGTCTTCCACACGGTGCTCACCGTGATGCTGGAGGCGCCGTTCCGGCTGATCCGCGGCGCCCTGCCCCACATGTACGGGCAGGGCTGGGGCCGCATCGTCAACATCTCCTCCGTGCACGGCCTGCGCGCCTCGCCCTACAAGTCCGCGTACGTGGCCGCCAAGCACGGCCTGGAGGGGCTGTCGAAGACCGCCGCGCTCGAGGGCGCGGCCCACGGCGTCACCTCGAACTGCGTGAACCCCGGTTACGTGCGCACCCCCCTGGTCGAACGGCAGATCGCCGACCAGGCGCGGGCGCACGGCATCCCGGAGGAACGCGTGCTGTCGGAGGTGCTGCTGCAGGACAGCGCCATGAAGCGGCTCCTGGAACCGGAGGAGGTCGCCGAGGCCGTCGCCTACCTGTGCACCCCCCAGGCGTCCTTCGTCACCGGCACCTCGCTCGTGCTGGACGGCGGCTGGACCGCGCACTGAGCGCGGCCGCGGCGAACGGCGGCCCGCAGGCCGCCCGGGGCGGCGGGGGCCGTCGCCGTGGACGGGGCTGTCGTCGTGGACGGGGCTGTCGTCGTGGACGGGGCTGTCGTCGTGGGCGGGGCCGTGGCGAGAGGCGGGGCCGTAGCGGGGGCCCCGTCGCGGTGACGGTCTTGTCCCCAGCGGCGGCTTTGTCCACAGGGCGCAGCGGGCGGAGTGACGATGGGGAATCCTGTGAGCATGTCCCGCGATCACGTACAGGCCGCCGAGCGCTCCGCCACCGGAGCCGGAGCGCCGGCCGAACACACCGCCGCGACCGGCCCGGTGCCGGGCGGCGGCGCGCCGTTTGCCGACGGCACCGAAGCGGCGGCGGAGGCGCCGTTCCTGGAACTGCTGGCCCGCGGCGCCTCGGTGGAGGCGTACGAGCAGCCGGTGCTGCGCGCCCGCGCCGAGGGCCGGCCCGCCGAGCGGATCGCCGCCCTGGAGCACGCCCGGCGCCTCGCCCTGCGGGTGCGGGCGGAGCTGGAGGGCCGCCGCCGGCGCGAGGCGGAGCTGTCCGCCCTGTTCGAGACCGCCCACGACCTGGCGGGCCTGCGCGACCTGGACGCGGTGCTGCGGGCGATCGTGCAGCGCGCCCGCTCCCTGCTCGGCACCGATGTCGCCTACCTCAGCCTCAACGACCCGGTGCGCGGCGACACCTACATGCGCGTGACCGAGGGTTCCGTCGCGGCCCGCTTCCAGCAGCTGCGCCTCGGCATGGGGGAGGGGCTCGGCGGACTGGTCGCGCAGACGGCCCGGCCGTACGTCACCGACGACTACTTCAGGGACACCCGCTTCCGGCACACCGAGACCATCGACGCGGGCGTGCGCGACGAGGGTCTGGTCGCCATCCTCGGCGTCCCCCTGATGCTCGGCGACCACGTCATCGGCGTGCTGTTCGCCGCCGACCGGCGCGCCCGCGTCTTCGAACGGGAGCAGATCGCCCTGCTCGGCTCCTTCGCCGCGCTCGCCGCGGCCGCCATCGACGCCGCCAACCTGCTCACCGAGACCCGCTCGGCCCTCGCCGACCTGGAGCGGGCCAACGAGATCATCCGGGACCGCAGCGCCGCCATCGAACGCGCCTCCGACGTCCACGACCGGCTCACCCGGCTCGTCCTGCGCGGCGGCGGCGTGCACGACGTGGCCGAAGCCGTCTCCGAAGTCCTCGACGGCACGGTCGAGTTCACCGACACCGGCGCCGCACCCGGCGACGCCCTGGAGGCCTCCCGCGCGCAGGGCCACGTGGTGCGCCACCGCGACGACTGGATCGCCGCCGTCTCCGCGGGCGGCGAGCTGCTCGGCGCGCTGGTGCTGCGCGGCCACCCGGACCTCGACCCCGTGGACCAGCGCACGCTGGAGCGCGCCGCGATGGTCACCTCGCTGCTGCTGCTCGCCCGCCGCTCCGCCGCCGAAGCGGAACAGCGCGTCCGCGGCGAGCTGCTCGACGACCTCCTCGACGCCCGGGACCGCGACCCGCGGCTGCTGCGCGACCGCGCGGTGCGGCTGCAGGCCGACCTCGACGCCACCCACGTCGTGCTCGCCGCCCGCCTGGAGGCCGCCGGAGCCGACGCCGACCAGGAGGCCGCCGCCCGCCGCCGCCTGTGGTCCGCCGCCTCCCACCTCGCCGCCACCCGGCACGGCCTGGCCGCGGCCCGGGACGGCGGCACCGTCCTGCTGCTGCCCCTGGAACCCGGACGCAGCGCCTCCGACCTGGCGCGGCGCACCGCCCGCGACCTCGGCACCGCCGTGCACGAGCCGGTCACCGTCGGCGCGTCCGCCCCCGTCGCCGATCTGGCCGCCCGTCCCGACCGGGTCGCCACCGCGTACGCCGAGGCCCGCCGCTGCCTCGACGCCGTGCGCCTGCTCGGCCGCGGCGGGGACGGCGCCGCCGCCGAGGACTTCGGCTTCCTCGGCCTGCTGCTGGCCGCCGACCGCGACGTGGCCGGCTTCGTCGACCGCACCATCGGAGAGGTCGTCGCCTACGACCGGCGGCGCGGCACCGACCTCATACGCACCCTCGAGGCGTACTTCGCCTGCGGCATGAGCCCCGCCCGCACCAAGGACGCCCTGCACGTCCACGTCAACACCGTCGCCCAGAGGCTGGAACGCGTGGGCCGGCTGCTGGGCGAGGACTGGCAGAGCCCGTCCCGGGCCCTGGAGGTCCAACTGGCCCTGCGGCTGCACCGGTTGGCGACGGCGACGCGGCACTGAGCCCGGCGCGGGAAGACGGCTGCCCGGCCCCGCGGGGCGAACACCCCGGGGCCGGGTCACCACCCGCCTCCCACCGCGACCGGACGAACGGGCTCGCGATCCGGGCGTCCGGGCCGAGCAGCCCGAGCAACCGGGCCGAGCGGCCCGGGCGATCGGAACGAACGGCCCGCGCACGACGGGACCACGCGGCTCGCGCGCGACGGAAGGATCACGCGGCTCGCGCGCGACGGAACCAAGCGGCCCGGGCGGCCACCGGGCTCACCCGGCCCCGCCCGGCGGTGGGCTCACGCGGTCCGGGCGTCGGCCGCCTGGCTCGCCTCCGCGCGCGCCGCGCCGGTAGACGGCGCGACATCGGCCAGATCCCGCTCCCGGGTCTCCTTGGCCACACCCACGGCGATCACCGTCAGGAGGGCCGCGGCGATCACGTACAGGGCGATGGGCGTGGCGCTGCCGTAGTCGGACAGCAGGGCGGTGGCGATCAGCGGCGCGGGCGCACCGGCCGCGACGGAGGCGAACTGGGCGCCGATGGAGGCGCCGGAGTAGCGCATCCGGGTCGCGAACATCTCGGCGAAGAAGGCGGCCTGGGGCGCGTACATGGCGCCGTGCAGGACGAGGCCGACGGTCACCGCCAGCAGGAGCGGGCCGAACTCCCCGGTGTCGGCCAGCGCGAAGAACGGGAAGATCCAGGCGCCCACCCCGACGGCGCCGAGCAGGTACACCGGCCGCCGCCCGATCCGGTCCGACAGCGCGCCCCAGACCGGGATCACGGCGAAGTGCACGGCGGAGCCGACGAGTACGGCGTCCAGCGCGGTCTGCTTCGAGACGCCGGCCGAGGTGGTGGCGTAGACGAGGACGAAGGCGGTGATGACGTAGTAGCTGATGTTCTCGGCCATCCGGGCGCCCATCGCCACCAGCACGTCCCGCCAGTGGTGCCGCAGCACCGAGACCAGCGGCAGCTTCTCGGCCCCGTCCGCGAGCGCCGCCCGCCGGGCCTCGGCCTGCGCCAGCGCCTGCCGGAAGACGGGCGACTCGTCGACCGAGAGACGGATCCACAGACCGACGGCCACGAGCACCCCGGACAGCAGGAACGGCACCCGCCAGCCCCAGCTCCCGAACGCGTCGTCCGACAGCACGGCCGTGAGCAGGGACAGCACCCCGGTGGCCAGCAACTGGCCCGCCGGAGCGCCGGTCTGCGGCCACGACGCCCAGAACCCGCGCCGCCGCGCGTCCCCGTGCTCCGACACCAGCAGCACCGCGCCGCCCCACTCGCCGCCCAGGGCGAAGCCCTGGACCAGCCGCAGTACGGTCAGCAGCACCGGAGCCGCGGTCCCGACGGTCGCGTGCGTGGGCAGCAGCCCGATGCCGAACGTCGCCCCGCCCATCAGCAGCAGGCTCAGCACCAGCAGCTTCTTGCGCCCGAGCCGGTCACCGTAGTGGCCGAACACCAGCGCCCCCAGCGGCCGGGCCGCGAACCCGACCGCGTACGTCAGGAACGACAGCAGCGTGCCGACCAGCGGATCGGAGTCCGGGAAGAACAGCTTGTTGAACACCAGCGCCGCGGCCGAGCCGTAGAGAAAGAAGTCATACCACTCGATGGTGGTCCCGACGAGGCTGGCGGCGACGATGCGGGGGAGGTTGGCGGGGGTCGGGGGAGCGGATGCTGCTGCGGATGCCATGTGCGCCACTTCCTCGTGTGCGGTGGGGACGGGTACGTGTTGGCACACGGTAGAAACACGCAGGTCAAGCGCACATGTGGCGGACCAACATAGTTCGAGGGTTCGCTATGAATGCGGCCACCATGCCGGCTCGCGGAAAGGCCGTTCAGGGACTCGAGGGTCGAGGCTGGTCGAAACGAGCGCCGTCCGGGACACGTAGTTCAGGGTGTTCCGACGGTGCGGTGCTGACTCCCGTGCTGGTTCGGTGCTGACTAAAAGCCCACGTCATCACCCGTCTTCACCTCACCCGTGCTGACTTGGTGCTGACCACGCTCCGTTGAACTCGGACATCTCGGGGGCGGCAGCTCGTACAGATCACACCCGCTCGCGCGGGAAAGATCCGCGCACACGCAGACCACCTCTCCAGCCGGCTCGGGAGCACCCCGGCTCGCGTGCGGAAGACGCGTCCTGGTGCAGCCGCCCGGCGCCGGAAGGCGCTCGGCTGGCCGCCCTCGTGCTGGATGCCTGCCCGCTCGGGCGGGCAAGCGCGGCACTCGGCCCGGCCCCTGCCGCCGAGGAGATAGATCAGGTTCTGTCCGCCGCGCCCGACACGGACGAGGACGACGGCCGGGCCGAGCCGCTCGCCTCCTGGTGGCGGGTGTGGCACTGGTCGCCGGTCCTGCCCGCACCGCTGCTCACCGGCTTCGCCCCGCTGCCGGCCGCGCTGCGCCGGCTCAAGCCGTCCGGCTCGCCCGACCCGCGAACCGCCGCCCGCCCGGCGCCGTGCCATCACATCATCGTCGCTTTGGAGGACCTGCTGGAGCTGGCCGCCGCGGCCGGCCCGCTCGCGGCCGTCGCCCTCGCCGACGCTCCGGACGCGGGCGCCGCCGACTACGCTCTCGTGCTGCAGCGCCTCATGGGGCCGACCCCGCCGCCTGGACCGTCGACGTCCCCCAGGTTCTCGCCGTCCTGGCCCGGCCGGGGCACGGCGCGTTCTCCCTCGCCGCCGCCGTGACCGCCGCACGTCACCGCGGCGCCTTCCCCGCCGGCCCGGTCGAGGCCGTCCTCGCCGAAACCCTGCGCCTGGAGATCGTCGGCCGGCCGGTCCGCGTCATCGAGATCGCCCCCGGCATGGTCAAGACCGAGGAGTTCGCCCTCACCCGCTTCGGCGGCGACGCCGAGCGCGCCGCCCAGGTCTACGAGGGCGTCCCCGATCCCCTGACCGCCGACGACGTCATCGACGCCGTCACCTGGGCCGTCACCCGCCCCAGCCACGTCAACGTCGACCTTCTCGTCGTCCGCCCCCGCGCCCAGGCCTCCCACACCAAGGTCCACCGGGAGAGCTGACGGCCGACGACGGCTCCGAACGCCGGCGTCTGTCCCCGGAGAAGAAACGCGAACGCCACGTCGACACCCCCAGGCCGACGATCAGATGATCCGAAGGAAACGGCCCGCGTGATCGTCCTCTTTGCCCGCACCCACGACCCGACCGCCTCCCGTCCCGCGGCGGACGCCGCGACGGGCAGGGCCGCCGGAGTCGCGGCCGGCTTCCTCCACGGCGGCGGCCGGTGACCGCATCGCGCATGCGTTCCCGCAGCGCCGAAATGTAATTCCCTTACTGGACAAGGCAGTTCACTTTCTGATCTTCTGGCGCCATGACCCAGGAGACACATGCTGCGCACGGGGCAGACGAGCCCTCCGACCGCAGCCCCGCCCGTCGTACGGTCGACCGCCGTACGGTCCTGCGCGGTGCCGCCCTCGGCGCGGCCGCCCCGCTGATCCCAGGCACGGCCGCCACCGCCTCGGCCGGCGACCGCGGCCGAGGCGGTGGCCAAACCGCGGGTTCCGCATCGTTCCGCTGGCTCGGCACCGCCGGCTGGCGCATCGACGTCGGTGACCGGACCGTGCTCTTCGATCCGTACCTCACCCGCTTCACCACGGGCCTGTACGACGGCGCCTTCGACCCGCGCACCCCTTTGCAGACCCGGCCGGAGGTCGTGGACGCGCACATCGGCCGCCCCGAGCTCGTCCTGGTCAGCCACTCCCACTGGGACCACCTCGCCGACGTGCCCCACATCGCCAAGACCACCGGCGCCCGCGTCGTCGGCACCGAGACCACGTACCACCTGCTGGTCGCCCTGGGGGTCGACGCGGGACAGATCTCCGTGGTGAAGGGCGGCGAGGTGCTGGACTTCGACGGGATCACCGTCGAGGTTGTGCCGAGCCTGCACAGCCGCAACAAGAAGTGCACCTATTTCGCCCCGGGCACGCTGAACGCCCCGCCCGCGACGGTCCCGAGCACCATCTCGGACCTGCCGGAGGGCGACACCCTCGCCTTCCAGGTCACGGTCGGGGACAGCGGCCCGTCGGCGTTCCTCATGGGGGCCAGCGACTTCTCCGAGCGGGCGGTGCGAGGTCTGCGCCCCGACCTCGCGATGATCGCCGTGCCCTCCAGCACCGTCACCCACCGATACGTGCCCCGGCTGCTGCGCGCGCTGGACACCCCTGGCGTCGTCGTGCCCGTCCACTGGGACAACTTCGAAGTGCCACTGAGCGGTTCCCCCGTACGGGACCCGGCGATGGACCTGGAAGCGTTCATCGCCCAGGTCGGGGAAGCGTCGCCGGCCACGCGGGTCGTCGTCCCTGACTACCGCACCGTGTACGACGGTGACATGCGCCCCCGTGAGTGACTGGTAGTGCTTCGTTACGTCGGGTGATCTCACCTGGTGGCGGGCATCATCTCCGGTATGAGGCTGGGGGAGGTGGAACGGCTCCGGGGTGAGTTGGCGGAGTTCGTTGCCGATGCGTTCGCCTCGCTGCCGCGGCGGGATCAGCGGCGGTGGGGCACGCGTTATCTGCGGGGCCTGACGCCGGACGGCCGTCGCAAGTCGATCGAGCAATCGCTGTCCATGCGTCCGAGGTGGGTGCGGACCGGTGCACCGAGGTGACCTGGCGGCAGGGCGGCAAGGGGGCGATGACCTCACGGTTCGCGGTGCTGCCGGTGAGGCCGGCGGGCAAGCAGGCCCTGGCCGCCGCCCAGGCGGCAGGCGGCGGCCGCAACCAGTGGGACGGGGTCCTGCCCACCCGCACCGTGCTGGTGGAGTGGCCCGCCGGCCAGGACGCCCCGACGGGCTACTGGATATCGAACCTGCCCGCCGCCACCCCGATCACCGACCTGGTGCGGTGGGCGAAGAAGCGCCGACGGATCGAGCACGACCACCGCGAAGTCAAACACGGACTCGGACTCGACCACTTCGAGGGCTGCACCTGGCGCGCCGGCATCGCCACGTCACCCTCGCCACCGCCGCCCAGGCCTTCCTCACCCTGCGGCGACTCGATCCAAAAGTCCACACGCCGGCCTGACCCTCTACCAGGTCCTCGACGCCCTTCGGGCCTGCTGAGGTGCCGGTCCGATACCTGCACCACCTGCGGCCGCCCCCTGCCGGCGAGAAGAACCAGAACCCAACGAAGCCCTACTGAAGGGTTTTCAGGTTCGTGAAGGAGAGGGCGCTGGATCAGGTGGTGGGTGGCCAGGGCTGCTGGGCGAGGTGGCGTTGCAGGTCAAGGTGGCGAAAATGGTAAACGGCCCCCACCTGCCGCAGCACACCACGGTATTCGTGTGCATCCTGAAGGAACGTCATCAAATTCCACGGAACTCGGCGTCGCAATGCCAGACAGGCCTTGGTTATTACCCAGCCGCCCCATGCTGTCTGCTCAAGCCCGACGACCAGCCCAGCCAGGAGCCCGAATCCGCCGCCCACCCAACCCAAGACAAGCCCGACCACGAGCCCGCCCGGGAGTCCGGCCGCGAGCCCGAATCCGCCGCCCACCACCCCACCCAGGAGCCCGATCGCGAAAAAGGTACGGCGATCCTGGGCGAGCAACGTCGCGGGTCCAGTCACGGTGGTCAGGTCGGGTTTCTCACCTCTGAGACCGGCCACGAGCCCGACTATGAGCCCGAACACGAGCCCGACGGTGAGCCCGATCAGGAGTCCGTCCGCAAGCCCGAGGTCGGCCAGGAACCCGACCGCGAGCCCGAACGCGAGCCCGGCTACGAGCCCGGCGACGAGCTGTCCCCCAAGCTTGCGGGGTGACCAGCGTAGCCGTGCATTCGCAGCTCCCGAGGAAGTGGACCTCAGTCCGACGACGAGCCCGACCGCGAGCCCGACCATGAGCCAGAACGCGAGCCCGGCCACTCGCCCCGCCTCGCCGGCCACGAACAACCCGAAAATGACCGCGGTCATGAGCCCGACCACAAGCTGTCCCCCAAGCTTGCGGGGTGACCAGCGTAGCCGTGCATTCACAGCTCCCGAGGAAGTGGACCTCAGTCCGACGACGAGCCCGACCATGAGCCCGAACCCGAGCCCGAACACCAGCGCGAACGCGAGCCCCATCGCGAGTCCGAACCCGAGCCCGGCCGCAAGCCCGGCCACGAGTCCGAACCCGAGCCCGGCCGCGAGCCCACCTGCGAGTGCGAACCTGAGCCCGGCGACGAGCTGCCCCCCGAGGTTGCGGGGTGACCGGCGTAGCCGTGTACTCGGGCCTCCCGAGGAAGTGGGCTTGAGTCCGAATGTAAGCCCGAACGCGAGCCCAGTCGTGATTCCGGGCCCCAGTCCGAACACGAGCCCGAACATGAGCCCCATCACGAGTCCGAACCCGAACCCGGCCACGAGCTGCCGCCCGAGGTGGCGGAGTGAGCGGAGTGACCAGCGTAGCCGTGTACTTGGAGTGCCCGAGGGCGTAGATCTGAGCGCGACCATGAGCCCGAACACGAGCCCGGCCGCGAGTCCGTGTACGAGCCCACCGACGAGCACTACCGCAAGCCCGAGTATCAGGCGGCGGACGTGCGCGGGAAGGGCGTAAGAAAGCTCCCACCAGGCCAGGTTGGGGCTGCCGTCGCGGCGGGTCTCCAAGTGCCGGGCGAGGAAAACCAGTGAGCGGTGAGCTTGGGCGATGGTCCAGCGGGGCGGGCGCGAGTGGTGAAGGGCGTAGGCGGCAGGTATGTAGGCGTTGAATAGGTGGGCATTGAGGGCGGTCCGGGTGGGGAAAGCCGTTGTGTCGCAGAGCTCGTTTGGGTGGGGGATCACACCGGGCGTGGCCGGGGTGTGAGGACGGGGATTGTAGATGGTACGGGCGAGGAACAGGCCCAGGGGAGTGCTCAGAGCATCTCCGACGGGTGTGTCGGTGCCCAAGTGGGTGGCCACGGTATTCCAGCGATCGGCAGCGGAAGTGCACTCGCCGCCGGCATCGTGGCGCAGGTAGGCGGCTGCTTGGTCGGCAGTGAGCGGCAGGAGATGAATGCCGGCAGCCCCGTTGAGCCGCACCATGGCATCCGGTTGGGTGAGGACATCCCGATAAGCGGCAACACGACTGGCCACCACCAGGGGCTGCTTGGCGGGCAGGGCCCGGTTGAGGGCATCGAGGGCTATGGCGTGCAGGGCGGGAGGGATCTCATCGAAGCCGTCAAGGAGCGGCAGGATCAGCCAGGAATCCAGCAAGGCCTGGGCCAAGTCGACCTGTGCGCCCCCGGGAGCGGCTGGCGGGGTCAGGGCGCGCAGTCCGGCATGGTCGCGTCGCAACTGCTCGGCCAGCCAGTCCTTCAAGGACTGGTGGGCGGGGTCCCAGGAAGCGAGGGAGAACAGCACCGGCACCGGGCCGCCTCCCTTCCGCTGTGCGATCAGGTCGTGAAGCAGGCGGACGAGCAGCATGGTCTTGCCGGAGCCGGGCAGCCCGAGGATCACCAGGCGGCGGGTGGGCACCCGCTGGGCAAACACCTCGCCGATCTGCCCATCAGCGCCTGCGAGTCCCGTAGCGTCCGTAGGCCACTGGGCGGGATCCCCCGGCGGCCCCCCGGGCCACGCCCGGGCAACCTCGGTCAGCAACGCCCAGGGCTCGACCAGGTCCGCATCGGCGGCACGCCAAGCGATCGGTAGCGGGTAGGGATCGTTTAGACGACGGATGGCAGCTTCGTCGTCCCACTGATTTTTGATCACTTGCGCGAGCTCGTCGGCGACCGTGTTCAGGTCCACCGGAGGAAGGGCTTCGAGCCGATCGTGCTGGAAGGCTTTCCACGCCAGGTAGGCGGGCGCCAACGTGGGGAGCAACGTGGCCGCTGTCGTGGCCCTGCCCAGTTTAAAGTACCAAGCCAGCGCCAATGCCCCGCCCATCCCCAGCACCAGCGCCAGTAAGAAGAGCACACCCACACGCTTCGGCCCTCGGCCGTATCCCCCAGCTCTCACATTCGGTCATCATGCCGTCACCTAGTCGGCCTGTGGTCTATTCGTGGATAAATAAAGAAAAATGGTGGGTTTGCAGCATCCTGAGTACAGGCGATGCGCGAGAAGCAAGGGTCCTCCGGGGCCGTGTACACGTGGCGCGCCCCACGCCAGCAGTGTGCGTCCACCGCCACGACCAGGTCGGCAACCAGTCCTTCTTGGGGGATGACAGTTTTATTTTCTTGATCCCTGCACGCTCTTCAGCTCAGTACCGCACAGACGAACAGGACCGGGTACACGCGGTCGAGGGGGCGGCTCCGCCGTTCCGCCATGCCCTCCGTCACCTTGTCGGTGATCGTGGAGATCGTCTGCTCGGACACCTCCGCCCCGTACACCTCGGCAAGGTGAGCGGAAACCTCCCCGCGGGTCAGGCCCTTCCGACAGCGGCAGCACCATTTCGTCCACGCCGGTCAGACGGCGCCGCCGCTTGCGGACGGTCTGCGGCTCGAACGTGCCGGCCACGTTCCTGGGCACTCGACCTCGACCGGGCCCACGTCGATCAGCACGGTCTTGGACCGGCTGCCGTTGCGCCTGTTGCCGCTGTTCCGGCCCTCCGGATCGTGCTTGTCGTAGCCGAGGTGATCGGTGATCTCGCCCTTCAGGGCGGACTCGAGCACCCGCTTGGTCAGCTGCTGCAGCAGCCCGCCCTCACCGGTCGCCCGCAGACCCTCGGACCGGGCCCGGTCCGAGGGCATCGCGACCGACTGCTCGTCCGACACCGGCCGTTGGCCGAATCCTCCACCGTCTCGGTCCCGACAGCAGTTTCGCTCATCCGGCGTCTCTCCTTGATCAGCAGATCCGCCGTTGATGGGACACTCCCTGGCTGGATGACTGCGGGCGGATCTCTCCCGGTTTCGTACGGCCGTCGCCGTACGAAGGCCGGCTGAGCCCGGGCGGGCGGGTGTGCTGCCGGCTGCGGGAGGTTCTGGCGCCTTGTCGGCGATGCCCAGGAGCCATTTCTCGAGCTTGATGGCAGGCTGAATGGCGAGAATGGGTCTCTGACGCCCACCACTGCCCTCGGTAGCCTCCCGTCGCGTCGCCCAGTGAACGGTGGACGATCGATGTTCGGGCGGAGGGGGTGTGTTCGTGGCGTTACGTCGGCTGGGAGCCGCTCTCGCCGGTCGGACGCGAGAGGCTCCCAGCGTGTCGCCGTACAGCGCGAGCGTCGCACGCCGAGGGGTCGCCCCCCGGGACGGCCCTTATTCCTGGCTTTCGCCGGTGCGCGCCTCCGGGATGGTCCACGTGTTGCCGTGGGCGGCTGTGGGACGACTTCCGATCGGCATGGTCGGGCTCGCGTTGCTGCTGTTTATTCAGCAGCGCACCGGTGATTACGCGGACGCCGGTCTGGCGGTCGGTGTGTTCGGCGCCGCCAACAGCGTCGGGGCGGTGGTGCAGGGGCGGCTGATGGACCGGCACGGTGTGGTGGGGGTGACGTGGTGCTGCGGCACGGTGCACGGTCTGGCCGTGTTCGGCGTCGTGGCGGCCGGCGCGGCCGATGGCGGGCTGGCCGTCGTCCTGGTGCCCGCAGCACTCGCCGGGCTGACCTTCCCGCAAATCAGCACCGCGATGCGCACCCTGTGGGGAACGCTGCTGCCCGATGAGCATGCGCGTCGTCGTGCCTACGCGTTCGAGTCCGTGGTGGTCGAAGGACTCGTCCTGGTAGGTCCGACGCTCGTCAGCCTGGTTGCCGGGCTGGAAAGCGTGGGCTGGGCGCTGGTTGTGACCGCCCTGCTGTGCCTCGCCGGTACGCAGGGCTTCGCGCTGTCCGCGCGCACCCTGCTGTCCGTCCAGGCGGACCAGGCCTCGACGGCCGGGCTGCTGGGCGCCTTTGGTGCGTTCGGTGTGCACGTGCTGGCGATGGCTTCCTTTTTCTCCACCGGGATGTGCCTGGGCGTGCTGCAGATTGCCGTCCCGGGAGCGGTCGGCGGGCGGGACGCAGCAGCGTCAGCGGGCTACCTCCTCACAGCCTTCGGCGTCGGCAGTGTCATCGGAGGGGCGGTGTACGGGGTCGGCCGATGGCGTTCCTCACCGCCGTCCCGGTTGATGCGATTGCAGGTGCTGCTGGCAGTCCTGGTTCTGCCCATGGCCGCGGTACGGGGACCAGCGCTCCTGACAGGGGCACTGCTCGTGGCAGGCTGCCTGTTCGCCCCCGTTCTCGTCACCGTGGCCGTGTTGCTCGACGACGTTGCTCCCGCCGGCACCGCGAACGAGGCGTACACCGTGGCGATCACAGCCAATGTCCTGGGCGCCGCCACCGGCAACGCGCTCGGCGGGCTCCTGCTCGGCTCCGTGCACAGCACCGCCCCTCTGTTCCTGTGCGCCGCCGGAGCTCCCGTGCTGGGGGCGGTCGTTACAGCGGCCGGTGCGCGCGCTCTGAACCGTCCTCCCACCCTTGAGTGCCCCTCCCGCCCTTGACTGTCCTCCCTCCCTTGATGACTGCGAAGTCGGCCAGTGTCCTCCTTCGCCCCCTCGGCTGCCGTCGACAGCCGGGGAGAGCGCCACTGGCAGGTGGAGTGCGCGGGGCCGTGCCGAGCGAGCAGACGCGCCTCGGCGCCCTGGGCGCTGGGCTTGGCCACCCCGGTCGGCTCGGCCCGTCCGGGCCTGGTCGGTTGTCGACCGGCCTCTCGGATGTGGCGTCCGGCCGTAGGCGGCGTCTCGGAGATGGGCAGGCTCCGCGAGCAGTTCTGTTCCCACCCCCGGCATCGGGTGGGGCGATGCCGGCGTCCCTCTCACCCCGAAAGGAGTCGTCCTGCATGCGTGACCAGCCCATGGCAGCTCAGTGCCGTGCCGCGGTCGTCGTCCCGGCGCGTAACGAGGAGCGCCGTCTGCCAGAGATGCTCACCCACCTCCGGGAGGCCGTCACAGCACTGCCGGACGGCACGATCGAGGTGGTCGTCGTCGACAACGGCAGCAGCGACGGCACAGGAGCGGTGGCACGCGCCTTCGCGGCGAAGTTCCCGCCCGCCCGCGTCGTGACCGAGCCGCTGCCGGGCGTCGGCAATGCCCGCGCCGCCGGTGCCCGACTCGCGCTCGCGCGGGCCGCTCGCCGCCCGCGTCAGGAGCACGAGGAATTCTGGATCATCGGGACCGACGCCGATGTGCTGGTGCCACCGTCCTGGTTGGGCAACTGGCTTGACTACTTCGACTGCCGAGCCTGCCTGGTGGCGACCGGCGGGAGTGTGTTTCAGGACTTGCCCAAGACCTCTCCTGTAGCGGCCGAGGTATTGGGCCGGGTCGGCACCTTCATCGCCCACCTCGAGCAGTACTTCGGTGTGGTCAACGTTGAGGGTTTCAACCATGCCATCGAGCGCCGCGTCTACGGGCTTATCGGCCCGTACCAGCAGCCCGTCGCCACGGACGACACCGGCCGCATCGTCAATCTCGCCGGTGAGGACTGGGACCTGGGCACTCGGGCCAGGGCACTGCACTTCCCCGTCGGGCGCAACACCACGAACGAGGTCCGGGCCTCCGCTCGTCGGCTGAGTGCCGACCCGTACCGGTTCATCACCGGGGAGGCGTACGAGGGCGAGTTCGTACCCGTAACCGGCGGCAACGCACCGCAGGACATCGACCCGGCGCGGGCCGACGACATGCTCAGGCTGGGCCTGCGCCGAGCACTGCTCCACTTCGCCTTCAAACCCATTTTGCTGCAACCCCAGTTGCTGCGGGACGCCGATGTGCAGGCCCTACTCGGACCACAGCTGCACGCGGAGCTGTACGGCTGGCTCGGCCGGCACCCGGCTCCCGATGTGTTCACGGCCCGAGCGCGCTTCATCACCGACCACCTCAACGCCATCCACGCCGCCTTCGCCGACCAGCTGCTGCAACGCTGCCTCACCGTGATCGACGCACCCTGAGACGAGCGACCCGGCAGCCGCCCTGGCGGTTGATCAAGCGCACTACCGACATGCCGATACGAGCACCGCCTCGTCCGCATGCCGCGAGGGGCTTGTCGAGGTTGCGGTCGCGTTCCGGAACTGGGCGGCGAGCGCGTTGGGATGGTCATGACCCTCGTCGAAGGTGGCCACGCCGTGGATCGTGCCGGATGGGCTTCGGGACCGCCTGGAGCCCCTGCTGCCGTAGCGCGAGAGACGCTTCCGGCATCCGGGCCGCAAGCCCTTGCCGGACCGGGAGGTGTGGTGCGGGATGCTGTACGTGCTGCACACCGGCATCCAGTGGGAGTACCTGCCCAAGGAGCTGGGCTTCGGCTCGGGCATGACGTGCTGGCGTCGGCTGCGCAACTGGAACGAGACCGACGTCTGGCAGCGGCTGCACGAGGTCCTGCTCGCCGATCCGAACGCGGCGGCGAAGCTCGACTGGTCGCGCTGCGTGGTCGACTCCTCCTACGTCAGGGCGTTAACACGTCAGGGCGTTAAAAGGTGCCGCCCGCCGAGTTCACGGCTTCGGAGGAGTTCACCGTCAGGCCCTCGTACTTCTGGAACTGCCCGGCGTAGCAGGACATGCCCTCGGCCTCGGGCGGCTTCCTCACCTTGGCGCAGGCTGCCTTCGGCTCCGCCCACGTCACCGGCGGCTCACCGACGCCAGCCTTCTTCAGCAGGTCGGTGCGGTGGTACAACATTCCGCCGTCCGAACTGGCCGGGACCGCGTACAGGCCGCCGCGGTACTTCGCCGTCTCCACCACCGGCTTCAGCATCTTCCCCAGCGGGAACTGCCTCTCGGGCAGCTTGCCGATCCACCGATGGGTGGCGAACTCCGACGTCCACACGACGTCGAGGGACAACACCGTGTGGGCGTCGGACTTCGTCTCCGCGTTCTGGATCATCTGCTGCCGCTGCGCGTCCGCATCCGACGGCAGCTGGATGAAGGGACCTTCTCCTTCGGTGCGGCCTGTTCCAGCGGTCGAGCACCGGCTGGAGGGTTCCGGTGGTGTCCTTGGCCGCCACGTACGTGATGGGACCGCGGCCCTCGAACGACGCCGGACCGGCCTGCCCCGAGCCGCTGCCGCCGGACGAGCCGCAGGCGGTGGGAAGGAGCCGCCGGCGGCGAGTACGGCCGAGCACAGCAACGCTCTGATGGCCCTGATCTTCACGGTGCCTTCTGGACGTACGTGGTCGTGCGGAACCGAAGCCAGGGCCGTGTTCCCCGCCCAGGGATCACCGCCGAGGCGACTCCGGGGACCGGGAAGCCGCCGGGCAACGGGGACTGCGCCGCCCGGCGGTGAGCGGTGCCCGTCCGGCGGTCACGGATCCCGTGTCAGTTCTGCCTCCTCACCGCGCCGGCGAGGATCCAGCCCTCGACCGCCTCGTACTGCCTGCGCTGTTCGTCGGCCTTCTCCCGGCCGGAGAGCAGCGTGCCGAGCCAGCCGAAGAGGTAGCCGAGGGGGATGGTGACCAGACCCGTCGTCGTGAAGGGGAAGAAATTGAAGTCGGCGCCGGGGAAGAGGGCGGACGGGGAACCGGAGACCAGGTTGGTGCCCGGCATCAGGAGCAGGACCGCGAGCGTGCCGCCGATCAGAGTGCACATCAGGCCCGTTCGGGTGTAGCGGCGCCAGAAGAGGCTGTAGGTCAGGGCGGGGGCGATGGCGGAGGCGCCCAGGCAGAAGCTGACGGTCACCAACGGCTGCAGGTTGCGGTGCTGGACCAGCGTCGCCAGCAGGATCGTCGGGACGCCCACCGCCAGCGCCGAGACCCGTGCGAGCGTCATCTCCCGGCGCGCCGGCATCTCCTGCGCACGCGCCGCGAAGAGGTCGTGGGCGAGGGAGTTGGCGCAGGCGAGGATCATCCCGGCGACCGAGGCGAGCAGCGTCAGGAAGAGAGCCGTCGTGACCGCCGTGAAGAGGAAGGTCTCCGCCGCCGACACGTCGGTGCCGAAGACCGCCCGCGAACCGAGCAGATACGCCGTGTTGCCCTGCGGGTCGGCCTGGGCGATCGCCGTCCGCCCGATCAGCGCCGTGGCGCCGAATCCGACGACCGTCATCACCAGCACGAACAGCGTCACGCTCGACACCGCCCACGTCATCGACCGCCGCACCTGGCGGGCGCTGGAGGCGGTGTAGGTCCGCATCGTGATGTGCGGCAGGACGGCACCGCCCATGACGATCGTCAGCTCCGCCGTGATCATGTCCAGGCGCGGGTTCGCGGCACCCGCGAACTCCAGCCCCGAGTGCAGGAAGGCCGGTCCGACCCCGCTCTGCCGCGCCGCGGCGTCGAACAGCGCACTCGGATCCCAGTCGAAGCGCCGCAGGACCAGCACGGCGATCACCGCGCCCGATCCGAGGAGCATCACGATCTTCAGTATCTGGATGAGGGCCGTGCCCTTCATCCCGCCGATGGCCGCGTAGCTGATCATCAGTACGCCCAGGCCGATCAGGCAGCCCGTCTTCAGCGAGTCGCCCGAGAAGCCGAGGATGAAGGCCATCAACTGTCCCGTGCCGGCCAGCTGCACCAGCATCAGCGGCACCAGCGCCGCGATGGTCACCGCGCACGCCGTGATGCGCACGCTCCGCCCCGGCATCCGGCGTGCCAGCACGTCGCCCATGGTGAACCGGCCCGCGTTCCGCAGCGGTTCGGCCAGCAGGAACATCAGGAGCATCAGCGACAGTGCCGTACTCATGGCCAGCACGACCCCGTCGTAGCCGCACAGCGCGATCACACCGCCCGTGCCCAGCACGGTTGCCGCCGAGATGTAGTCGCCCGCGATCGCCAGTCCGTTGCGCAGGGACGACAGGGAGCTGTAGCCCGTGTAGAACTCGTCGAGGTCGTCGCGGTCCGGGCCCGTCATCACGCACAGCAGCAGCGTGACCGTGGCGACGGCGGTGAACGCCATCAGCGACATGGTCTGCGCCGACCCGCTCAGCTGCAGTGTCATCGCGCCTCCTCCCGCTCCGCGCCCAGCTCGGCCTGCGCGCGGAGGCGGTCGGCGAGCGGGTCGACGTTCCGGCGCGCGGTGTGCTCGTACAGCGCGATCGCCAGCAAGGTGACCGGCAGTTGGACGAGGAGCAGCAGCAGCCCGGTGGGCAGGCCGTCGGTGACGGTGCTCGTCATGAAGGACGGGGCGAACGCCGACAGCAGGAGGAACAGGGTGAAGTAGCCCAGCGCGGTGAGCGTGGCCACGCGCCGCTGCCGGCGGTAGGCGCCGCGCAGGATCCGCAGGTCGCCGTGGTGCCCCGGCCCGGGCCGGGGCGGCACCTGCGACGGGTGGGGCTCAGGGGAGGCCGGCTGCCAGGGGTGGGTCGCGTAGGACGGTGACGTGTCGCGCGGTGGGTACCGGTACGACGGGGACGGATCGTAGGACATCCCGGTGCTCCTCGAAAGGCGGCTCTGGTCCGGTGCGGACCGCAAGGGGAGAGGGCGAGCCCCGCACGTTACTCGGAGGAACCGGGCTGCGCTGCAATGTGGCCAAACTGAGCGGTCGGTATGTCCGTACCGTTATCAGATCGGTATTGCCCGCGCCCACTCTTTTCCAGCCGGATCACGAGAGGCGCGAGGCAGCCGCCGCCGCAGCCCTGGCAATCCTCCGCGACCGGCCGGCCGGCGCCGGGGACGTGCCGCCGGCGGCACGTCCCCGGCAGCACGCGTCCGCCGGTGCCGGTGACCACCGCGCCGACGGCCGGGCCGCCCCGGCCCCGCGGTCGGCCTCGGGGTCAGGCGGCAGCGAGCTGCGAGGTGAAGACGCGCTCCAGCAGCGCGTACAGGGTGGCTCGCTCCTGCGGGCTGAGTCTGTCCAGGCCGGCGAGCGTGTGGTGCATCTTCCCGCGGATCACGTCGACGACCCGCTCGCCCTCGGCGGTGAGGACGACGTTCTTGACGCGCCGATCGGAGGGACTGGGCTCGCGGCGCACCAGGCCGCGCTTCTCCAGCCGGCCGACGATCCCGGTCATGTTGGAGGCGTCGCAGGTCAGCGTGGTGGCCAGGGCGCTCATGGAGGCGGGTCCCCGGCGCAGCACGTTGAGTGTCCTGCCCTGGCTGGCCGTGAGGTCCTCGCTCGCGGCGGCGACCGTGAAGTCGCCGTAGTAGGCGGCCAGCGACACCGAGAGCAGCTCCATGAGCTGGGCCGTGTCGACATGGCGGGTTGCTGTCATGTACGTCACCTTACGCCGGAAAACTTGACCATCTCAAATATCGACGGCTACCGTCCCCTCGTTGCTTGAAGTTCTCAAGCTTCCGGGTTCTCGAGTGGTTCGTCGGGTTCTCGGCGGTTCTCAGCGGTTATCGGCGCTTTTCGGCCGTTCTCAGCGGTCTTCGGCGGCCTTCGGTGATTCTCGATGGTCTTCGGTGGTTCGCCGAAGGTCCGGAGGTCTCGAGCAGGGAAGAGGTTCCGTGTCTCACGCACAGCACGCGGCGGCCCGCTCGTGTGACCGGTTGCGCGCCCCGCTGCCGGCCGGGAGCGGCGGCTTGCGTCCGCCGGTGCCGAGGAAGCCGCGCGGACGGCTCCGGGCCTGTCGACGAACCGTCCTCACCGCTCCTTCCCGTGCGACGTCCGGGAGTTGCCGTCCGGCGCTGCCGGCCAGACGCACGGGCCGGTGGCGCGGCGCAGATTTCCGCCGACGTTTCCAGCCACTCCGGAACCGTCCTCAACCAGCCGACCGGCTGACCCCGCACCTTCGGTGAAAGGCGTGTCACGATGAAGACCTCCGGCCACAGCACCCAGGCGTCCGTTGCCACCCCGGTCGACCACCGCGCGGGGGTCGCGGTGGAGACCGCCCGGTTCGTCGCGGCGGTCAAGGACGCCGACCTGGCCACAGCGGTGCCCAGCTGCCCCGGCTGGACGCTGGCCGACTTGATCAAGCACACGGGCAGTGTCCAGCGCTGGTTCTCGGTCCTGTTGCGGGCACGCGTCCAGGAACCCCCGCGCACGCGTGACGTGGACCTGCGGCTCCCGGACCAGGAGGACGGATACGTCGACTGGCTGGCCGAGAGTGCGACCGTGGCCGCGGACGCCTTCGCGGCCACCGACCCGGACCTGCCGATGTGGGCGTGGGGCGCCGATCAGCACGCCCGCTTCTGGGCGCGTCGGATGCTGTTCGAGACCCTGGTGCACCGGGCGGACGCCGAGCTGGCGCTCGGCCTGAGGCCCACGATCGACCGCCCGGCTGCGGTCGACGGGATCGACGAGTTCCTCGTCAACCTGCCCTTCGCCGCCTTCTTCGCTCCCAAGGTGGCCGGCCTCCGCGGTCCCGGCAGGACCATCCGCTTCCGTGCCACCGACGGGGACGGCGACTGGCTCGTCCGCCTGCGGCCCGACGGCTTCGGGCTCGACACGGCCCACCCCGCCGCGGACACCGCTGACGCGACCGTCCGGGGAACCGCGGCCGACCTGCTCCTGCTCGTCTACGGCCGCCTGCCCTACGACGCAGAGGTCCTCGCTCACGAAGGGGACGAGGACCTGCTCGCCCACTGGTTCGCCAACTCCGCCTTCTGAGGCGGTGCTCGGGGTCTTCGCCGGGTTTCGCTCCCGAGCGGAGCCCACGGGTCCGCCCCGCCTGCCGGCAGCGGGTCGGGACGCCAGGGCAGGTTCCGGGTCAGGCTCCGGGGAGCGCGGCCGGAGAGGGAGAGGCGATGCCCGCTGCTCGCGCGAACGCCGGTCGGGACGGGGGTTGGTGCGTCCTGGCCGCGCCCGTCCACCGCAGGTCCGGCTCCCGGGCCGGGCCGGCGGGCGCCGCTTTCCCGCGTGCGGCCCCGGACCGGTCCCGGGCGACCGCACGGCGCCCTGAGGACGGCGCCGGCCACCGGCGTGGACGTACCCGTCGGCCCGCATGCGCCGCCGCTGCGAACGCGTCGCCGGGGCAACGGTCCTGACCCGCGTCGGGGCGCACCCCCACGAGACGGGCGCAGCGGTCCACGCCTGGCCCCGGCCACGCCCTCCACCGCCCACCCGGTCCCGGCGGCCAGGAGGGACACGCGGCCGTCGGCCGAGCTCCCGCCCCGGCCCTTCCCGCCCTGAGCCCGGCCGGGACGGGCGCCGAACACGTCGGCAAAGAGGCCGGCAGACCGGATCCGGCGGCTCCACGACGGCGCGGCCGGACACCCGGCGCCGGCCGTATGCGCCGTGCCGACGCCGGCCGTATGCGCCGTGCCGACGCCGGCCGTATGCGCCGTGCCGACGCCGGCCGTATGCGCCGTGCCGGCGCCGGCCGCCCCCGGCCCACCGTCGGCCGACCGGGTTCACACGTGTCACCTCGTCTGTGACCCGTTTCACCCGGCGTCCCCCCGTGGTCTTTGGCCCGGTCAGCAGGGTGGGCCGGGGCGTGGCAGGAATCGTCAACAGACTGTCGTTGTGGACGGCTCACCGCCGGGAACAGGCTGTGATCGTGAAACAACGACGCGTTGTGGTCGTGGTCTACCCCGGCGCCCAGACCCTGGACGTCAGTGGGCCACTCGAAGTCTTCGACACCGTGAACCGACTGTTGTCCGACCCGCAAGACACCTATCGCCTGCAGTGTGTCTCTCCCGAGGCCCCGCTGGTCGCCACCTCCGCGGGCCTGGTCGTGCAGGCCGAGCCCCTGGAGGCGGGAGAAGGGGCGATCGACACCCTCCTCGTGCCCGGTGGGCCGGGCCTGAAAGAGGCCTTGGCGAATCCCTCCCTCGTCGCCTGGATCAGACGCGCCGCGGCGCGCTCCCGGCGCGTGGCCTCCGTGTGCGGAGGGGCCTTCCTGCTGGCCGAGGCCGGTCTCCTGGACGGACGGCGGGCCACCACGCACTGGGCGGTCTGGGAGCAGATGGCCCGCCGCTACCCCGAAGTGACGGTGGATCCCGAGCCGATCTTCGTCTGGGACGGCCCGTACGTCACCTCGGCGGGCGTGTCGACCGGCATCGACATGGCCTTGGCGCTGGTGGAGAGCGACCACGGGGCGGCGTACGCCACAGAGGTGGCCAAGTTCCTGGTGCTGTACCTCAAACGACCCGGCGGGCAGACGCAGTTCAGCATGGTCCTCGACGCACAGCTCACCGATCAGGAGCCGATCCGGGCCGTGCAGGACTGGGTGCAGGAAAACCTCCACCGCGCGCTGCCGGTGCCCGAACTCGCCTGCCGCGCGCGCATGAGCCCCCGTCACTTCGCCCGGGTCTTCCGGCGCGCGGTGGGGATGACGCCCGGCCAGTACGTCCGCCGTATGCGCATCGCCCGGGCTCGTCAGCTCCTGGAGGCCACCGACCTGTCGGTGGGCCAGATCGCGAGCCGGTGCGGATTCACGGCCACCGAAACGTTCCTGCGTGCGTTCGGCGCCCTCGTCGGCCTCACCCCCGCCCAGTACCGGCAGCACTTCCAGCTCCACGCACCCTCCGGCCTGCTCGTCGAACCGGCCTGGGCGGAAAGGAGGTCCGCATGACGGACCGGATACGTCTCGTGGACCACCTGGCCGCCGAACTCGACCGGATCGGCGTCCGGTACGTGTTCGGGGTCGGCGGGGCCAACATCGAGGACCTGTACGACGCGGTGCACCGTCTCCCCGGCCGGATCCGCGGCGTGGTGGCCAAACACGAGTTCTCCGCGGTCACCATGGCGGACGGGTACGCCCGGGCCACCGCGCGCCTCGGCGTCGTCGCGGCCACGTCGGGCGGCGGTGCGATGAACCTGGTTCCGGGCCTGGCCGAGGCCCATGCCTCACGCATCCCGCTGCTGGCCCTCGTGGGACAGCCGCCCACCCACCAGGAGGGCCGGGGCGCCTTCCAGGACTCCAGCGGCAAGGCGGGCTCCTTCGACGCCCGGGACGTCTTCGCACCCGTCTCACGGTTCTGCGCCCGGGTGACCGAACCCGACGCGATCGCCGGCCTGCTGGCCCGGGCGATCACCGCGGCGCAGACCGAGCCGCGGGGCCCCGCCGTGCTCATCCTGCCCAAGGACGTCCAGCAGGCCCGCATCGACGTGCCGGCGGTGGCGGGAGCCGCGGTGCCCGCAGCCACCGATGGAACCGCGGTGCCCGCAGCCACCGAAGGGGCCACGGTGCCCGCGGATACCGAAGGGGCCACGGTGCCCGCGCGGGCCGCGGGAGCGCCCGGGGGAACGGGAGCCGCCACGGCGGCGGGCGCACGGGGGAAGCCGGCACAGGCGGCCGGGGCGGCACACCCGCCCGCGGCCCCGCGGCCGGATCCCGCTTCCCTGGCCGCGGCGCTCGGCGTGCTGGAGGGCGCCTCCCGCGTCATGGTGATCGCCGGGGAAGGCGTGGCCGGGACGAGGGCGCGCGAGGAACTGGCCGGCCTGGTGCGGCGCCTGGGCGCCTGCGTGGCCGTGACCCCGGACGCCAAGGACGTCTACGACAACCGCAGCCCCCGGTTCGTGGGCGTGGCGGGGGTGATGGGCCACCGCGAGGTCGAGGACTGCCTGCGCCGGGCCGACGCCTGCCTGCTGGTGGGCACGCGCCTGCCCGTCCTGGCGCGGGGAGGGCTGGAGCCGCTGCTCACCGGGATGCCCGTGGTCTGCGTCGACCCCGAGCCGCCGTTCGTTCCGGGCATCGCCCTGCGCGGGGGAGTGGCCGTAACGCTGCGGACGCTGGAAAGCCGCGTGCGCCCGCGCCCACCGGCCTGCCCGGCCCATCGCCCGCCCTCCCTTCTGCGCGTACCTCCGCACCCGGGTGCGGCCACCGGCTACACCTCGGCGATCGCGGCGATCGCCGCGGCGCTGCCGCAGGACGCCCATGTCTTCGTGGACGCCGGCAACGTGGGGGCCGCCGCCATCCACGCCCTGCCGGCCCCCCGGGACGGGCGTTTCGTCGTGGCGGTGGGCATGGGCGGCATGGGCTACACCTTCGGCGCCGGGATCGGCGCCGCGCTGGCCACCGGCCGGCGTTCGTACGTGGTGGCCGGTGACGGGGCGTTCTTCATGCACGGCATGGAGATGCACACCGCCGTCGAATACGACGCGCCGGTCACCTTCGTCGTCCTGAACAACAACGCGCACGCCATGTGCGTCACCCGCGAGGAGATCTTCCAGGGCGGTGCCCGCCCCGAGAACGTCTTCCACCCGTCCGGCATCGCCGCCGGGGCGGCGGCGATGTTCCCCCGGCTGCGCGTCACCTCGGCCGGCGACCCGGCACAGCTGCACACCGCGTTGCTGCGCAGCAACGACGGCGGTGGCCCGGCCCTGGTCGCCATGGACCTCGACCACCGCGAGACACCGCCGTTCCAGCCCTTCCTGACCGCCGCGACGTCCTCCCCGGCCGGCCCCGGCGCCCCGCACGGCCACCACCCGCTCCACGACAAGGAGAATCTCGATGACCGACCGATCCACGTTGGCTGACGTCCCGGGCCTGGTGACGGTGGAGAACACCGGCCCCGACGAACTGGTCGCCCGCTGCCAGGAGCTGACCTCGCAGACCTACCCGCACCAGCAGGTCTACGGCGAGTACTGCACCATCCACGAGTACGTCGACTGCCCGCCAAAGGCGGCGTACGACTATCTCAGCCGCGGCCACCACCTGGAGGAGTGGACGTGCAGCCTGCGGGACTTCGAGCCCACCGGCACACCGGGGCTGTGGGTGGGCCGGGACCGGCTGGAGGAAGGCACCCGGATCTACTGCCGCGTCGAGGCCCATCCCGGCGCCATGACGGTCGACTACCACTGCGCCTGGGACCAGGGCGACGAGCTGTGGATGATCTATCTGATGAGGGTGGTCCCGGCCGCGCTCGTCCTCGGCCGCCCCGGTTCGGTGATCACCTGGACCAACTGCCGGCACCCCTACTACCGGAACAACCCGCGCCCGGACCTGGCACCGCACCCCGCCCGGCGCTGGGTGGGGGAGTACTGGGACCTGTTCTACGCCGGCCACACCCTGGAGATGAACAACCTCAAGGCGATTCTCGAGCACCGGCACCGCAACGGTCTGCCCGTCAGCACCTCCCCGGCGAAGCGGGCGGCCCGATGACGACAGTGAGCCTGACCGACGTCGCCTCGTACCTGCCCGGCGAGCCGGTCCCCGCCGCCTTCTACACCGAGCACCCGGCGGCGGAGGACAAGCTGCGCGACAGCCCGATGTTCAAAGTCCCCCCGTACCGGCACCACGTCGCCCCCGACGAGACCAACGCGGACCTGATCGAGCGGGCCGTTCAGCCGCTGATCGAACGGCACGGCCGCGCGGAGATCCGCCGCGTGGACGTCCTGCTCGTGCACAGCCAGCTGCCGGACCAGCCCTTCGTGGGCGCCGGCACCGAAGTGGCGCGCCGGCTGGGCCTGGCACCGCGGTGGCTGATCGACGTGGCCAACGCCGGCTGCGCCTCCTTCGTGCACATGCTGGAACTGGCCCGGCAGATCCTCCTCGGCGGAGACGGACGTACGGCCCTGATCTGCAACGCCCAGAGCGCCGCGGGCCAGCTGTTCACCCAGTCGCAGGTCCGGGGACTGTCCCAGGCGGCCATCCCCGGCGACGGCTGCGGAGTCGGCTACGTGACGACCTCCGCGCACGCCCCCGTCCTCGGGATCGAGGGCCGGCACATCGCCGCCCACGCCGGTGACATGACCATGGTGCGCGACGACGGGCGCAAGTACTGGGAGGCCGGTGACGCCCAGGTACGCATCGGGTTCACCGAGACCGGCGTCGCCCATGTGCTGGAGCGGGGCAACCGCCTGGTGCCGCAGGTCGTGCGGGAGCTGTGCCGGCGCCTGGACACGGACCCCACCGACATCGACTGCCTGATCACCAACCAGCCCAACCGCACCTTCCTGCAGAACTGGCGTCAGGCGCTGGGCCTGCCCGCCGAACGGCACCCCGACACCTTCGACCGGTGCGGCAACCTCTTCGGCGCCGCGATGCCCGTCACGCTCGACGACGCGGTCCGCTCCCGGCAGATCCGGGACGGCGACCTCGTGGTGCTGGCCGGATTCGCCCACGCCGGGGACTACGCCGGCGCCGCCGCCGTCCGCTGGGGGCAGGGATGGTGACGGCACTGTCCCCGTCCCCGCGTCCGCTGGGACTCAACGAGAGCCCGTACCCGCCGCTGCCGTCCGTGCGGAAGGCGATCCGGGACGCCGCCGGCCAGGCCCACCGGTACCCGCCGTTCCATCCCCACCGGCTGGCGCGGCGGATCGCCGCCTGGTGCGGCGTGGACCCCGGCGCGGTCGCGGTCGGCAACGGCTCGGTGGGCGTCGCACTCCAGCTGCTGCAGGCCGTGATCAGGCCGGGCGACCGCATGGTGTACGCCTGGCCCGGGTTCGACGCCTACCCGCTGCTGGCCCGGATGGCGGGGGCCGAGCCGGTTCCCGTGCCGCTGCTGCCCGACGGACGGCAGAACCTGACCGCCCTGGCCGAGGCGGTCGACGCGGCCACCCGCGTGGTGGTGATCTGCAATCCGCACAACCCGACGGGCAGCCTCGTCACCGCCCCCGAGCTCGCGGCGTTCCTCGCCCGCGTACCGGAGCACGTCACCGTGCTGCTGGACGAGGCATACATCGAGTTCGTACGCCACCCCGCCGTCCCCGACGGCCTCCGCCTGCCAAACGAGCGGCCGAACCTCCTGGTGCTGCGGACCTTCTCCAAGGCCTACGGACTGGCCGCGCTGCGGGTGGGCTACGGCCTGGGCGATCCCGCCCTGGTGGCGCGGGTGCGGGACCGGCAGCTGCCCTACGGCATCAACGCGGTGGCCACCGCCGCGGTCGAGGCCACTCTGGAGGCCGGCGACGAACTCGTCACGCGCGTGGACGCCGTCGTCGCCGAACGAGAACGCCTGTACCACCGGCTCACCGGGCTCGGCCTGCCCGTCCTGCCCAGCCAGGCCAACTTCCTCTGGCTCGCCGCGGGGCCCGCCCCCGGCACCGACCACGCCGCGGCGGACGCGCTCGGCACCGCCGGGATACACGCCCGTCACTGGCCCGGGGAGGGTGTTCGGCTGACAGTCGGCCATCCCGCGGACGGCGACGCGGTGCTGTCCGCCCTGTCGCCGGTGGGGAGAGGACGGGCGGAGACGGAGACCTGATCCGACGCCCGCGCGTCACCGTGCCCGAACGCAGCCGGGTGCGTCGCGGATGACGGATGACGGCGGAGCCCGGCCGGCCGGAACCGGTTCGGCCGGGCTCGTCGCGCCGCCCGTTCGCCGGTGCCCGGGTCCTGAAAGCCGGGGCCGCCGTCGCCCCGGAGGGTCCGCGCTCCGCGCCGGCACGGCGGCGGGTGATGCAGCGAGCACGGCGACGCCTGCGCGCAGGGCCCCGCGAGCCCGACATCGAATCACCGCCCTCCCCTGGGCAGGGCGCGGGAAAGCGCAGCGCTCACGTGAACCGCCAAGGAACGCGAGGAGCGCAAGGGGCGCAAGGAGCACGAGGAGTACACCGACGACTTGGTGTCCCGCGCCCCCTCATCGCCGTCCGGCCGTCCTCGGGGAGTCCGTGCGGCCGCACCCGGCCGCCCCTGTCGCCGCCCGCCCCGACGGCTCCGGCCGCCGCGGCCTCGCGCCGCTCCCGCCACCAGGCCGCGACCGGCGCGGCCACGGTACCGCCCACCGTGTAGACGCCGAGCCACGCCCGGCGCCTGGCCGCGGGGATACCGGGCGCACGGCTGGTCACCGTGCCGGACGCCGGACACATGCTCAACTGGGAGAAACCGCACGCCCTGGTGGAGGCCGTCGTCTCTCTGCACGAGGCCGGGCGCGCCGGCTGACGCGCCCGTCGACTATGGCCGAGAGCACGGTGTGATTTCCCCGCCGATGCGGCTTGGGTGGAAGGGGCCGAGCAACCGGGCCGGGCGAGGGGGAAAGGCGAGGGGGAAAAATGTACGACTACATCATCGTGGGCGCCGGATCGGCGGGGTGCGTGCTGGCGAGCCGGCTCACCGAGGACGAGAGCACGCGCGTTCTGCTCATCGAGGCAGGCCCGGTGGACGATGCCGCGGAAATCCACGTTCCGGCGGCGTTCAGCAAGCTCTTCCAGACGAAGTACGACTGGAGTTACCTCACCGAGTGCGAACCGGGGCTGGACGGCCGCCGCCGCTACCTGCCCCGGGGCCGGATGCTCGGCGGCTGCTCCTCCATGAACGCGATGATCTACATACGCGGCAATCGCCGCGACTACGACGCCTGGGCGGCCGGCGGCGCCGACGGATGGAGCTGGCAGGACGTCCTGCCGTATTTCCTGCGCGCCGAGGACTTCACGGGCGCCACGTCACCGTGGCACGCCACCGGCGGGCCTGTCACGGTCAGCGAAGGCCGTTCCCGGCATCCGTTGATGGACGCCTACGTGACAGCGGCACAGGAGGCCGGCCACCCCCGCACCGATGACTTCAACGGCCCCGAACAGGACGGCGTCGGCTACTATCACCTCACTCAGCGCGACGGTCTGCGCTGCAGCACGGCCGACGCGTATCTGCGGCCGGCCTTGCCCCGGCCGAACCTCGAGGTGCTGACCGGCGCCCAGTGCACCCGCGTGCTGCTCGACGGCGGCCGTGCCACCGGCGTCGAGGTGGACCGGGACGGCGAACTGCTGAGCCTGCGCGCCGAACGGGAGGTCGTGCTGTCGGCCGGTGCCTACAACTCGCCGCAGCTGCTCATGCTCTCCGGTATCGGCCCGGGCGGTGAACTGGCGGCCCACGGCATCACGCCCCGCGTCGACCTCCCCGTGGGGGAGAACCTGCAGGACCATCCGCACGTCGGTCTGAGCTGGCTCACCGACACCGAGTCGCTGTTCACCGCAGGAACGCCGGACAACCTCCGCCTGCTGGAGACCGAGGGCCGCGGCCCGCTCACCTCGAACGTCGGCGAGGCCGGCGGGTTCCACCGCACCCGCGAGGGACTGGATGCCCCGGACATCCAGGTGCACGCCGCGCCGGTGATGTTCCACGAGGAGGGCATCAGCCCCGTGACCGACCA
Source organism: Streptomyces echinoruber (assembly GCF_014651135.1). Taxonomy (GTDB): domain Bacteria; phylum Actinomycetota; class Actinomycetes; order Streptomycetales; family Streptomycetaceae; genus Streptomyces; species Streptomyces echinoruber. Next base: position 60,652 of record NZ_BMWH01000023.1, on the reverse strand, counting down.
CGCCTTCATGATCGGCGCGGCTCTGCTCACCCCCACGAGCCGGGGTAGGGTCTCCCTGCGCTCGGCGCTCCCCAGCGCCAAGCCGCACATCCTGCACAACTACCTGACCACCGAAGAGGACCGCGCCACGATGGTCCGGGCGCTGCGGATGCTGCTCGACATCGCCGACCGGCCCAGCCTGGCCAAGCACCGCCGGGCCGACTTCCGCGTACCGCGCTCCACCGACGACGCCGGCCTGCTCGACTTCGCCCGGCGTGAGGTGCAGACCCTGTACCACCCGGCGGGCAGCTGCTCCATCGGGCCCGTGGTGGACTCCCGGCTCGGTGTGCACGGCGTGAGCGGGCTGCGGGTGGTGGACGCCTCGGTGATGCCCACCGTGGTGCGGGGCAACACCAACGCCCCCACGATCATGATCGCGGAAAAGGCCGCCGACATGATCCGCGGTCTTCCTGCACCGGCGTGACGGCGCCGTCAGACACGGACCTGTCCGGGCCCGTCCTCTCCCCTCGGCTCCCGACGGGCCCCTGACCGGCCCGTCGGAGAACCGGGTGGGCCGCTGCTCCCCGCCGCCGGCCGTGGAAAGGGAGCCGTCGCAGGTGCCCTGCCGAAGAGCGCGCCGGTACGACGGCCCATGCCGTCGCACCAGGCGGGGGAGGGGGAGGGCCGGCGAGGTGCGTGTGCTGTGCCTCGGCCGCGGCCTGCCCTCCCGCGGGCGCGCGCCGGGAGGACGCCCCGCACGCCACCCGAACCGAGCCGGTCCACCAGGACGCAGCGGCCCGTGGACGGGGGAGGCGTGTCGCGACGATCCGGGCCGCTCCCGTCCAGTGGCGTTCACAGGCGAGGGCCCCGTCGGCGAGGAAGAACTGCCAGGCACGGGCGCCTTCCGCGGCGACCGCGCGGTCCCGGTGCGCCTCCGGATTGGCCGGCCAGGCCCGGAAGGTGGGGCCGAAAGGCCCGATCAGGTTCTCGGCGGCGAGAACTTTCAGCCCGGCGTCGTTCAGACACCGGAGACCTCCGGCCAGGGTCCGCACGCGCAGCCGCGGTGTGACGTAGCGGTGGACGAACGCCTCGTCCTGACGTGCCCGGTGGGCCTTGGCGGCGTAGACGTCGTGGGCCGGGAGGAGGCCACCGGAACGCAGCAGGGCGTGCAGCCGGCGCCCGTACGATGCCGGTTCGCCCCGGCCGAGACGCCGGGTGACCTCCATGCCCGCAAGGGCGTCGTACGGGCCGTCGTCCACCTCTCGGTAACCGCACAGCAGCACTTCCACCAGGCCGGTGAGACCCGCGCGTGCGATGCGGTGACGGGCGCGGCGGCCTGCTTGCGGGCGAGGATCACACCGACCGCCCGGACGCCGTAGTGCTCGGCGGCGTGCGTGAGGAGGGAGCCCCAGCCGCAGCCGACATCGAGCAGTCGCGCCCCCGGCCGCAGCCGGAGTTTGCGGCAGATCACGTCCAGCTTCGCGCGCTGCGCGCCGTCGAGGTCCTACAGGTGAGCGGGGCTGGGCCAGTAGGCGCAGGAATACGCTATGGAAGGACCCAGAATCGCTTCGTCCAGGCTGTTGCCCGCGTCGTAGTGATGGCGTACGGCGGCGACCCGGCGCGTGTGCCGGCCGCTCTCCGCCCGTGGCCGGGAGGGAGGCAGCGGCCAGGTTCCCGTCTGCCGCACGCAGCCCAGCACCTCCAGGGCGCCGAGCAGCGTCTGCCGCGGCCGACGCGCTGCCGTCCGCGGACTCACGACGAGCACCAGGGGCAACGCGAGGTGCAGGAAGCCGGTCAGGTCCCGCCGGTGACGCGCAAATCGAGCAGCGCCGGCGGCGGAACGCCCCTGCGATTCGTCGGCCCGACGTGCAGGGCGCCCCTGCCCGGCTGGGACTTGAAGACCACAACATGGTCCAGTTCTCACGTTTTGACCGATATCTCATGGTTAGACGATGAGGGAGGCATCCTCATCGGCCCTCGATAACGCCAGATGGTCCGGCGGTGAGCGAGGGTCGGGTCATGCAGACACCGCAACACAGGCCGCGCGTACCACCGCCGATCAGGCCAGGACAGGCCGGACAGATCACCGAATAGGCCCGTCAGCCCGGACAGACCGCCATCGACGGAGCCCGCAACCCCACCAGCGGCCCTTGAGTCAGGTCGTCCGCCTGCCTGTGCGAACGACCAGACATCGCGGGATGACTCCCAAGGCATCAGCCGGTTCCGGGGCGCGCTTCGTCGTGCGCATGAATGGCACGAGCAAAAAGGAGGCGTCATGGACGCCAAGGCAGTCGAAACCCCTGCAGCCCGGACCACCAAGGCCGAGCCCAATCCGATAGCAGCCGAGTTCTTCGGGACGCTCATACTCGTACTGTTCGGAGTCGGCTCCGTCGTCCTCGCCGGGAAGTACATCGGCGCCTTGGGCGTCGCGCTCGCTTTCGGCCTCACCCTGCTGGTCCTGGCCTACGGTCTCGGGCCGATCTCCGGTTCCCACGTCAATCCGGCAGTCACCCTCGGCATGCTGCTCTCGCGCCGCATCCCGGCCCACACGGCCATCCAATACTGGGTTGCACAACTGCTCGGAAGCATCGCCGGCGCCGCACTCCTCCTCCTCGTCGCCTCGCAGGTGCCCGGCGTGAGGATCCAGGGAGACTTCGGCAGCAACGGCTACGGGACCCGCTCAAGTGTCGGCATCAACATCTTCGGCGCATTCGTCATCGAGATACTGCTGACCTTCCTGCTGGTCTTCGTCTGCCTGACCGTGACCGACAAGCTCGCACTGGACGGTTTCGACGGCCTCTCGATCGGTCTGGCGCTCGCGGTGGCCAACCTTGTCGGCATTCCCCTCACGGGCGCCTCGGTGAACCCGGCGCGCAGCCTGGGACCGGCTGTCTTCGCCGGCTCGGCCGCTCTGTCCCAACTCTGGCTGTTCCTGGTCGCGCCCCTGGTCGGGGGCGCACTCGCCGCAGCAGTGCACCGCATCACCCACCCTGCCGCCCACCGCGCGGAGGAGATCCGGGAGACCGACCAGGACCGGACAGCCGCCTGACGGATCCGGGGCGCTCATCAGGGCACGCACAGAAGTGGATCAAGCACCAGCCGTGCCCGCCGGTTGGAGATGGCATGGACGACATGGCATGTACACAGTGGCGCCGGCGGGCGTGAGGGGCATGAGCAAGGGTTACTCGGCTCTCGTAGACGAAGCTGCACCTTCCAGGGCGGAAACATCACAACGGCAGCGATCAGGCGCCGACGCCGGAAGAAGCCGGGCCAAAGCCCGAGGTGGAACGCGCAGCGCCGGATATACCGACGAAGCTCCCGAAGGGGGCGTGGGCCAAGGCGCTCAGGGGCAGCCTGCGCGAGTTCAAGGACGACGAGCTGACCGACCGGGCCGCGGCACTGACGTATGACGGGGTGCTGTCGCTGTTCCCGGCGCTGCTGGTGCTGGTGTCGCTGCTGGGTATCTCCGGCAAGTCGGCGACCGACTCGATGCCGGCCAACATCGGGAAGTTCGCCCCCGGCTCGGCAGGGACATCATCATCCGGGCCGTGGAGCCGGGATCGGGTCTGGGCGAGGCTGCACCGCGTCCTCCTCGACGAGCCCGGTGCCCGCGGGGAGCCGACCGGTCGCGGTGCGCGATCGACTCCGTCAGCCCGAGGGCGGCACAAGGGGGCCGCTGACCGGACCGAATCCGACCGACCGCGGCAAGAGTGGATCGAAGATCCGCCTGATCACCGACCGCAACGGCCTGCCCCTGCCCCTGCCCCTGTCCCTGTCCCTGTCCCTGGGCATCTCCGCCGCCGGCATCCACGACGGTCTCGGCCCGCAGCCCCTCGTCCGGGGCATCCCGCCCATCCGCTCCCGCCACGGGCTCAGCCCGGTGAACGGGACCGTCCAGGACGGCCCCGATGCCGTGACCACACCGGCCACCACAAGATCACCTCGCTCGTGGCCGGCGGTTGCGGACAGCCCTCAGCCGTTTCCCGGCCCGTCGTCTCCTGCCTGCTCGTTGTCGGTGAGGTTTCCGGCTACCCGGCGCAGACGGATCACCGCGTACGTCTCTCCGTTCCTCGGCGGTCGCGTCCAGGAGCGGGTGGTGAACGTGTGGAGCCGTCCTCGCACGATCGCGTGACGCGGCAGATGGACACCGAACTCCCCGGCCACCGCTTCCAGCAGCGACCGCTCCGCCTCGGCGCCGTCCGCCAGGTGGCCGAAGAACCGGCTCGGGTCCAGCGCCCGCGGTATCTCCCCGCTCCGCCGGACCTCTCCGTCCGCGTACGTGAACGCGTACTGCTCGTCGCCGTCCTGCGCCACCGAAAGGTGGAAGAACTGCTCTTCGTGCCGTGCCCGCAGGCCGCTCCACACCACCACCGCGCGGGTGCCCGCGCCGGCGGCCGCGGCCGGGGAGACGAACCGCTGCCGGTTGAACGGGGCGGGGTTTCCGTCGAAGGCGAAGCTCCAGCGGGTGCCGGCCCGGCCGACCGCCATGAGGGCTTTGTCGTCGTAGGACGAGAACTCCCTCCGGTTGCGCAGCGACCTGTGGCGCGCCTCCCAGAAGGTCATGGGTTCGCTCAGCACGGCCCCGTCCCCGCCTCCGTCCGCGAGGCGTCCGGGCAGTTCCTCCGGCTCCACACCTTCCACCAGGACGAACCGGTAGGACGTGCGGTTGTTGCCCGGGTCCGGCTCCGCGAGCCACGCCAGGTTGCCCGGGTCCAGCCCGGCCGTCGGCCTCGGTGCCTCACCGCGCTGCCCGCCCCTGGGAGTGGACAGCAGCTCGCGGCCCCGCTCCGGGGTCAGCAGCGGCCCGAGCAGAGGGTCGGCCACCCACCCCAGCGGCGCCAGGTGGTCCGGGCCCAGCGGTTCCCACCGGGGCAGAGCGTTCATCAGCGTCCGCCATGCTCCGTCGGTGTCTCCCCACCGCGCCAGCTCCCGCGCCCGCTCGACCGCCTCCCCGAACGGTCCGGCCGCCGTGTACCGGTACGTGCCGTTGCGCACCTGCTCCAGCGTCGCGTACGCCAGGGACACCAAGTCGCCGTCGGCACCCCGCAGAGGGAACGTCAGCGTGGAGTCGTCCCGGTGGGAGTGCGCCGCGTGCTCGGCGACCAGCGGCGGCAGCAGCTCGGGCGCGTACCGCGGGTCCGTCACCAGGTCGTCGAAGTACACCATGTAGGTCTGTCCGAGCAGGCGGCGTATCTGGTCGCCCAGCCCGGCGGCCCGCGGCCGGCCGTACCCCTTGGCCTCGTCCAGCGTCTTCAAGGCCCGTTCCCAGTCGCCGCGCAGCGCCTCCAGCCGGGCCTCCTCCACCAGGGCGTCCAGCTTCCGCGTCGTGTCGTTGACGAACACCGGCTCCCCGTCGCTCCGGTGCGCCCGCAGGCTGTGGAACTCCCGGTACATGTCCCGCATGAACTCGAGGAAGTTCGCGTGCCGTTCGGGTGGCGCGGCCCGCCAGCTCGCCCACGTGTACACGGCCCACTCGCCGTCCTCGTCCACGTCCCCGGGATCCATCAGGACGTGGGTGATGTCGGACTCGACGTCGAGCTGCAGCCCGCGCCGCCAGACGTCCGCCTCCCGCCGCTCCTCGGGCCCGGCGTCCTCGTCCAGGTACTCCTCGAAGATGTCCGCGAGTCCCGACTCGTTGTCGTGCCAGCGCGCGTCCTCGGTCCCCGCCAGCAGCCACACGAATCCGCCCGCGTGCCGCCAGCCGTCGCTGACCTTGAGGAACTCCCGGTACGACGGGGGCATCCGTCGGCCGAGGCGTTCCTCCATGGCTGCGATCCGCTCCTCGGACGCGGGTGGGAAGCCCAGCCACCGCGCCCGTCGCGCGGCCTCGTCGTCCTCGCTCCGCGTCTCGCTGTCCGGCAGGGAATCCGCCCACTCCCCGCTCCACCTGAGCAGGAAGGACCGCCAGTCGAATGCCGTGGTGTCCGTCATGCGCCCGATGCTGTCACCCGCCACTGACAACAACGCTCCGCTGCTCGCCCGCGCCGGCGGGACTCGGCACCTCCTTCCTCGGCGATCCCGGGGATCCGGCAACAGCCCTGGTACACGGGGGTCTTGAACCACCCCCCGACACGCCGAACCTGCGGCGGTGTTCCCGCGGTCGTCGCACGAGGAAGCGCGGGGCGGGGCCGGACACGTCGGCGCCGGACGGGTGGACGGGTGGGCAAACACGTGAAGCCTCTGGAGAGCGCGGACTCCTTGGTCGAGAAACCCTGTTCAGCAGGGGATTTGCCCATGTGCCGACCCAACTTGCCGATTCACGCGCCCGGTTGGGAAAGACGCGGTGCGGGATTCCGTCTCGCGCGGTCGACGCCTTCGCTCGCGAAGGCTAGTATCCGCACGCCAAATGCTTCCGGGACAACGACAGTTGTCGCGCAGACTGACGGGCACTGCCCAGGGGCGGCCGTGCCGATCGGGTGCGCGACAACTGCTGAGGAACGCCGTGCCCTGCGCAGCCCGTCACCCCCACACGTCAACGTCTGTTTGCAGAGGACCCATGCCCATCACCAGTATTGTCAAGTACCTGACAGGCATGGCGTCGGCCGTGATGCTGCTGGCCACGGCGCCGGGGGCGCTTGCCGCTCCTGCCGCCTCGAATCCCACGAATCCCACGGAGCCCCGCGCGGCGGCGGAGGCCGACACCTGGCAGCCGCCCTTGTCGACCCGGGGCCGGTACATCGTCGACGCGGCGGGCAACCGGTTCCGGCTGAAGTCGGCCAACTGGGACGGTGCGCAGGGATCGTGGACCGGAAGCGGCGACATCGCCGATCCCGCCCACCACCACGCCGGCCAGAACTCCCACGGCATACCCCTCGGTCTGGACCGCGTCCCCCTGGCCCGGCTGCTCGCCGATTTCCACGCACTCGGCATCAACAGCATCCGGCTGCCCTTCTCCAACGAGATGATCCACACGACGGCCCCCGTGCCGGACGCCGCGGTCACGGCCAATCCGCAGCTGCGCGGCAGGACACCGCTGCAGGTCTTCGACTCCGTGGTGGCCGCTCTCACCCAGGACGGCTTCGCGGTCGTACTCAACAACCACACCGTCACCTCCCGCTGGTGCTGCGGCATCGACGGCAACGAGCGGTGGAACAGCAGCCAGGACACCCAGCGGTGGGTGAACGACTGGATCTTCATGGCCCGCCGCTACGCCTCCAACCCCCGCGTGGTCGGAGCCGATCTGTACAACGAGGTACGACGGGACGTTCTGCACGATCCCGACTGGGGCGACGGCGACGCATACGACTGGTACGCAGCCGCCCAGCTCGCCGCGGACCGCATCCTCACCGAAGCCAACCCCGACCTGCTCATCGTCATCGAGGGGATCAACTGGACCGGCCTGCCCGTCGACGGGTTCCCGCACGGCCGCCCGACGCTCACCCCCGCACGCACGCTCTCGCACACCCTCGTGGCCGCCGGCAAGCTGGTCTACTCCGCGCACTTCTACGGCTACACCGGCCCCCACCACAGCGGAGCCACCGGTGTCGGTGAGACCAGCGACCCCCGCTATCAGGACCTCACCCGCGACGAGCTCGAGCAAGCCCTCCACGACCAGGCCTTCTTCGTCTCGGAGGAAAGCGGCCGGCACTTCACGGCGCCCTTGTGGATCAGCGAGTTCGGCATCGGGGCCAACGAAACCAACAGCGCCGCCCGCACCTGGTTCGACAGGATCACCGACTACTTCGCCCGCCATGACGCCGACTTCGCCTACTGGCCCCTGGTCGGCTGGGAGGGACACGACGACTGGGCTCTGCTGCGCTACGACACCGACGGTCACCGGCATGGTCTTCTGGACCAGGCCGACTGGCGCCAGGCGGGCTGGACCCGTCTCATGACCTCGCCGACCCGCACCGGACCCGTCGCCCCCGTGCCCACCTGGCGCATGCTCACCACCGACCACGGCGATCACGTCCAGTCGCTTCGGGTGCGCGCCGACGGCGACTGGGACCAGGGCGCCTACAAGGCCGCCTGCCCCGACGGGCTGAGGCTGATCGGCCTCAGCCACACCACGGGCCGCGGATTGTGCACCGACGTCACCGCCGGCGACCTGCGTGCCGCACAGGACACCCAGATTGTCGTGACCGACGAACGCCACGTTCCGCAAGGCGGCGACTGGGCGTCCGGCTACACGAAGCTGCAGTGCCCTTCCGGCTCCTTCCTGATCGGCTACAGCCGCCGCGGTGGCCGCATGTCGGCAGCCCTGTGCGTCCCCGGCCGCACCTCCCTCGGCACCACGGGCCGGACCGTCTGGTTCGACCGGTCGGACAACCGCCCCGCCTCGGGCGGTGACTTCGCCTACGGCGACTACAAGGGCCAGTGCGCCGACGACGAGTACGCCGCCGGGATCGCGTTCACCACACGCGTGGGCAGCTCCGGGGGCCCTGCCGCGCTGCTCTGCCGCCGGCTGTCCTGAGGCGGACGGGGACCGGTCCTCCGAATGGACGGTGGGGACGGATCGTGCCGGACGGGCCGCGGGGGGTCACCAGACCTCCACTGCCGTCGGCGTGGGTGCGTTTGCAAGGTGGCGGGGGCGCGGACATCGATGAGGAAGCGGCGTTCGCGGCGATCGTCCACGTCCTGGCCGGTGGTTGTGCCTGGCGGGCCTTGCCACCGTGCTCCGGGGCGTCGAAGCCGACGGTGCACCGCCGTTTCCCCATCCGGTCCCGGATCGGCGTGTGGGGCCGACCCGGGACCGGAAGACGCATCGAGATGCCCCGGGCCGTGCTCGACACCGCCCACGTCAGGGCGGAAAGGGGACGAAATCGCAGGCCCGGGTCCCGTGCACCGTGGCACTGGCTCTGCTGGTGCCGGGCTGCCACGTCGACGTGACGGCCGCTCTGCCGCGGTCCCAGGTCCTCCTGCCTTTCGGGCTGCCGTTCACCTCGGTCCCGCTCCGGTGGCTCACGAGCAGGACCACGGCGATGGAAACCTGCGCGCATCGACGTGGGTGTGATGCGTTCCTCGGCTCGGTGGGCGCGGCCATCCGACGGCTAACCTGAAGGCGGCCTTCGACGCCGCCGGTTGATGCGGTGTCACCCGAGCGGCGAGAGGAAGAGGGGCAGTTGGAGGGACGACGAGCGACGCTCGACGCGGTGGCGGCCCGTGCGGGGGTGGGCCGGGGGACCGCGTCACGGGTGATCAACGGCTCCGACCAGGTCAGCCAAACCGCCCGCGAGGCCGTGCTGCGCGCCGTCCGGGAGCTGGAATATGTGCCCAACTCGGCTGCCCGGGCCCTGGTGCGCCGGCGCACCGACACGGTCGCCCTCGTCGTCGCGGTCGACGAGGAGCGGGTCTTCTGGGAGGAGCCGTACTTCTCGGCCATCGTGCGCGGGGCCACGGCGGGCCTGGCGGCCGAGGGGGTCCAGCTGCTGCTGGCGATCTCCCAGTCCCAGCAGGACCGGGACCGGCTGACCGAGTTTCTGAAGGCGCGTCACGTCGACGGGGTGCTGCTCAGTTCGCTGCGTGGCTCGGACCCCCTGCCGGGCGAACTGGAGCGGTCCGGGATCCCCACCGTTCTGGTGGGCCGGCCGACCGGCCATGCCGCGGACTGGTCCGTCGACGTCGACAACGTGGCCGGCGCACGGCTGGCCGTCCGGCATCTCGTCGAGCGCGGCCGGCGCCGCATCGCGACCATCACCGGTCCGCTGGACATCCAGGCGGGCGTGGACCGGCGCACCGGCTGTCGCGAGGTGCTCCAGGAGAGCGGACTGGACCCGCTCGTCGAGGTGCAGGGCGACTTCACCCGCGCCTCGGGTGTCGCAGCCATGCGCGAACTGCTCGAACGCTGCCCGCAGTTGGACGGGTTGTTCGCCGCGTCCGACAGCATGGCGGCCGGAGCGCTGCACGCCCTGCGGCAGTCGGGGCGCCGGGTTCCCGACGACGTGGCCGTGGTGGGCTTCGACGACTCTCCTGTGGCGGTCGACGCCGATCCGCCCTTGACGACCGTGCGTCAGCCCCTGGAGGACATGGGCCGGGAAATGGCCCGACTCCTGATCACCCGGCTCAACGACGGGACCGCCGCGGGGCGGAAGTCGGTACTCCGGCCCGTACTGGTCGTACGCCAGTCGTCCTGAGGCGGCGTGCCCGACCGGAACCGCCCCGGCCCGCACGGTGTCCGGGCCGGGGTCTCGCGGCGGCGCGGGGCAGGGCGGCGGAGGCGAGGCGGAGGCGAGGCGGAGGCGAGGCGGATCGTGAGGGGCAGTTTGGTCACGCGCTTCTTGGAAACACGTTCGGCGAACCGAGAGGCAAGGAGAAGACATGGGTATCATCGCGTGGATTGTCATCGGTCTGCTCGCCGGAGCCATCGCCAAGCTGATCATGCCGGGGAAGGACCCGGGCGGGATCATCGTCACCATGCTCATCGGTATCGCCGGAGGTCTGCTCGGGGGCTTCCTCGGAAAGGTGATCTTCGGAGTCGACTCGATCGACGGCTTCTTCGACCTGTCCACCTGGGTCGCGGCCATCATCGGGTCCGTCATCCTCCTCGCCCTGTACCGGCTGTTCACCGGCCGCGGGCACGGGCGTCGGCACGTCCACGCGTGACAGGCCCGGGTGACCGCCGCGGCCGGCTGCGCGGCGGCATGAAGGACACGGGTGCCCCCGTCCTCGGGACGGGGGCACCTTTTCGTCTCTCACGCCTCGGGCGGTGAGACGCACGGGCTTTCGCCGTGATCCGTGACTTCCGGGGCCGCACCGCCGCCCGCGGGACGACGGGGAGGCCGGCCGTGCCGGGAGACCGGCTGGGCCTGCGGCCCGGTCGGCCGCGGCGGTTTTGGGGGCGCATTCAACCTCGTCACACCTGGCGGCGAGTCGGGAACGCCGCGGCGTTTGCCTCACCCACGTTCACGGGGCCGTCGTCGCGGTGGAACGAGCATGGGGGCGCGCGGAGGTGGACGGGGACGCCGGAGGGTGACTCGGGTGCAGTGCGGCCGGGAGCGGGGCGAGCGACACGCACAGCGACGTCGGGAAGGCCGGTTCGACGCGGTGTACGTCCCGGCAGCCCCCGGCCGTACCGTGTGCGATCGGCACCCAGCCGCGGTGCTCGGCCCGGAGGAACCAGCGGTCGCCCAGCCGGGACGAGCAGCCGGGTCCGGCCGCGCCGCAGACCGGTCCGGTGGGCCAGGAGATGCCCAGTACCAGCCACTTCCCGTCACCTCCTGGGGCGCGGTGAACTCGAGGACGGCGTCCCGGGCCTGCCGGCCGCGGCCAGGACGGCGGAGAGCTCCTGCGCCTGGGGGATCGTGCGGGGGAAGCCGCCGAAGACCACGCTGTGCGGCAGCCCGAGCCGGGTGCAGGCCGGCATGGCGAAGACGGCCTCGGGGATCATCGGCAGTTGGATGGCGACCCCGGTCACCGGCCGTGAGGCCCAGCGAGAGCAGGGCATTGGCGGCCTTGCGGACCTCGCGCCGCAGTTCGGCGCAGGTGAGGGTGCGGGTGTCGCCGGGCTCGCCCTCCCGGTGGAAGACGACCTCCTCGCCGTGACCGGCCTCGACGCGGCGGTCGACGCAGTGGTGCGCGGCGTTCAGCCTTCCGCCGGTGAACCAGCGGGCGAACGGCGCGTTCGTCCAGTCCAGGACGGTGGGCCGGCGGGTCTCCCGGTGCAGGTGCTCCGCCTGCCGCGCCCAGAACGCGAGACGGTCGTCTGCGGCCTCTTCCGCGCCGACGGACGGGCGGCCGCCGACGGGCGGGCGGCCGGATGCGGGGCGGAGGCCGGAGCGGGGGGACGTGCCGGTGTTTCCTCCGGTGACGCGGGTGGTGGGTGACGCACGGGCCGTTCGGGGAGCCGCGGGGCACGGCCCGCCCGTCACCAGGTCTCCACGGTGGCCGGGGCGGGCCGGCGCGAGGTCGGCGCCGACGGGCGCGGCTCCCACGGACGCGGCGCGCGGCGGCCGTGCGCGGGCAGGGCGAGGCGGAGCGCCGGCGGCGCGGCGCAGTGACCTCCGGCGGCACCCGGAACGGGGCGGCCTCCCGCTGCGCCGGCCGGTCGACGAGCCGTCCGGCGAACTGCGCGGCATCGCCGGCGACGCCGAGACCCCGGTGATCACGCCGGGGTGCCCGGCCGTGCCGGGGCTCGGCAGGACGCGCCGCCCGGCGCCCTCCCCGGCGGTGAGCGGGCCGTTCGCGCGGTGCCGGCCGACGACGCCCTGGCACGTGGTGGTCATCGCGCGGACCGCGTCGGCCGGGATCGGCGTGGTGAACGGGCCCCGGGCGGTACCGGCTGCGCCCGCGCCGGGCGGCATGGTGTGCTGGAGGTGGTCGCGCGGGGCGGCGCAGCGGGCCCAGGGGTGCGGGCACCGCCCCCGCCGCCCGACGGCCTCTGGAGCGCACCGACATGACGACCCGGACCGAACCGGAACCGCTCGCCCCGGGGAGCATCCTGTGGGACATCGCGGGCGACGTACGGCTGCTGCTCTCGCTGCCCGCCGCCGCCGTCCTCCAGGTCGCCCACCCCGCGGTCGGCGCGGGCGTCGACGACCATTCGGTCTTCCGCACCGACCCCTGGGGACGCGCCCGACGCTCCCTGGACTCCCTCCAGCTGTGGGTCTACGGCGGCGACCGGGCGATCGAGGAGGGACGCCGGCTGCGCCGACTGCACAGGGCCATCAGCGGCACCGACAGCCACGGCCGCGCCTACCACGCCCTCACCCCCGCCCACTACGCCTGGGTGCACGCCACCGCCTACCCGGTCTTCCTGCGGGCCGCCCGCTACGTCTCCCGCCCGCTCACACCCCTGGACGAGCGCCGCCTGTACGACGAACTGCTCCAGCTCGGCCGCGTCCTCGGCATCGACGACCGCGACATACCGCAGACGCCCGAGGAGTTCTGGCCGTACTTCGACACGATGGTCGAGAACGAGCTGGAACGGACGGTCGTGGTGGACGAACTGCTCGACCCGCGCCGCCCCGTCCCACCGCCGCCCGGCGCGGGCGCGCTGTTGCGCCGCGTCTGGCCGCTGCTCCGCGCACCCCTCGTCCGCCTGCACGTCTTCGTCACCGTCGGCCTGCTCCCGCCCGCCGCCCGCGAACGCCTCGGCGTGGCCTGGACGCCCCGGCAGGAACGCAGACTGCGCCGCCTCGGAGCCGTCGTACGCACCGTGGTCCGGTCGCTGCCCGACCGCCTGCGCTATCTGCCCGTGGCCCGGGCCGCCCGCTCGGCGGCACGGTGAGCCCGGTGGCGGCGGAGTTCCGCGGAGGCCGGACGATGCTGCGCCCGACGACCCGCGGGAACGCGCCGCCCGGTCGGCGCGGAGGTCCGCCACGGGCCGGTCAGCAGCTGTCTGCGGCGGCGGGCTCCTCGGCGTCGGTGGCGGCGGGCTCCTCGGTGTCGGCGTCGGTGTCGGTGGCTGCGGCCGGGCTGGTGCAGCAGGTGCTGCCCTGCTGTTCGGCGAGGGTGCCGGCGTCGGCCTTGACGACGTACACCTCCCAGGGTTCCCGGCCGGGGCCGTGGACCCAGACCTTGTCCTGGAGGGCGTAGCAGCAGGTGGTGTCGTTCTCCTCCGCGGTGGCCAGGCCGGCCTCGTTCAGGCGGGCGGTGGCGGCGCGGACGGCCTCGGCCGACTCGACCTCGACGCCGAGGTGGTCCAGGCGGGTGGCCTCCTCCGCCGCACCTTCGATCAGGACGAGCTTGAGCGGGGGCTCGGCGACGGCGAAGTTGGCGTAGCCGTCGCGGAGTTTGGCGGGTTCGGTGCCGAACAGCCTGCTGTAGAAGGCGACGGACGCGCCGAGGTCGGGGACATGGAGGGCGAGTTGGACGCGGGACATGGTGCACCTCTTGCCGGGTGGGCGGATGGGTGGATGGGTGGGGGTGGCGGCTCGGCGGCCGCCCTTTGATTCGACAGTTGTCGATGACTTGGTGCGGTCAGTGTGACACCTGATTCGACAAACGTCAACATAGACATTCGCCGAATCAGTGGATCGGGGTGGGGGTGGTCGACGTGGCGGTCCCGCCCGTTCCGGCGCGGCATCGTCCAACTGGTTCGACGCGTGTCAACATAGATGCATGTCGAACACGAAGGTGCTGCCGCTGATCGCGCCCGAGTCCGATGCCGTGGCGCCGTGCTGCCCCCCGCTCACCGAGCGCCCGTTCACCGCGGAGGAGGCCGAGACGGCCGCGCGGATGTTCAAGGCGCTGGGCGATCCGGTGCGGCTGCGGCTGTTCTCGGCGGTCGCCTCGCACGAGGGCGGCGAGGCGTGCGTGTGCGACATCTCCGACGTCGGCGTCTCCCAGCCGACCGTCTCCCACCACCTGAAGAAGCTCAAGGAGGCCGGGCTGCTCACCTCCGAACGGCGTGGTACCTGGGTGTACTACCGGGTCGAGCCGTCCGTACTGGCGGCGATGGGCAGACTGCTGACCGTCGCGCCCGCCGCGACCTGACCCCGACCGGAAACCCAGGGAGTTGCGACACCGTGTCCGACCCGACCAGCGTGACCGTCGCGCCGATGACCGCCGCGCACGCCGACGAGGTCCTGGCGATCTACCAGGCGGGCATCGACGAGGGCGACGCCACCTTCGAGACGACCGCCCCGGCCTGGCAGGCGTTCGACGCCGCGAAGCTGCCCGAGCACCGCTTCGTCGCCCTGGACGAGCGCGGGGCCGTCCTCGGCTGGGTCGCCGCCACCAGGGTCTCCGACCGCTGCGCGTACGCCGGTGTCGTGGAGCACTCCGTGTACGTCCACCCCGACGCCCGGGGACGCGGAGTGGCCTCCGCCCTGCTGAAGGCCCTGATCGACTCGACCGAGGCGGCGGGGATCTGGACCATCCAGTCCGGCATCTTCCCCGAGAACACCGCCAGCCTCGCCCTGCACCGGCGGGCCGGCTTCCGCGTCATCGGCACCCGCGAACGCGTCGGCCGCCACCACGGTCGCTGGCGCGACGTCGTCCTCCTCGAACGCCGCAGCCCCGTCGTCCTCTGACCGCTGCCCCGTGCCGGCGACGGCCGGCCTCCCCGGCCGATGCCGACCGGTCGACCCTGCCGATGCCGGCCGGACCGCCTCGAGTCGGCCCCTTCACCGCCGACCGCGAAAGAAACTGAAGGAAGTACCGATGTCCTCCCGCCCGCTCGCCTCCGTGCTGTTCGTCTGCGTCCACAACGCCGGCCGCTCGCAGATGGCCGCCGGATTCCTCAGGCACCTCGCGGGCGACCGGATCGAGGTCCGCTCCGCCGGGTCCCTGCCCGCCGACCAGGTCAACCCGGCCGCGGTCGAGGCGATGAAGGAGGTCGGCATCGACATCGCCGACCAGAAGCCCAAGGTGCTCACCCCCGAGGCCGTCCAGGCGTCCGACTATGTGATCACCATGGGCTGCGGTGACGCCTGCCCGGTCTTCCCCGGCAGGAAGTACCTCGACTGGCGGCTGGAGGACCCGGCGGGCAAGGGCGTCGAAGCCGTACGCCCGATCCGCGACGAGATCAGGGCTCGCGTCGAGGCCCTGATCGCCGAGATCGACGCGCCGCGGGGGGTGTGACGCCGTGCCCCGCCCGGCCCTGTTCGACGAGTCGGCCGTCCGTCCTGAGCGGCGGTTCGGCCGCCGGCACCGCCTGCTCGGCGGGCTCGGGCGTCGCGGAGGGGGCGACGGGGTAGCGGTGGACGGGCGGCAGGCCGGTGAGCAGGCCGGGCCGGACGGTGTCGATGACGTGTGCGCTGGGGGGTGAACAGGGGCTGGGGGAGCGTGGGCAGGTCGGTGGGCTCGTGCCACTCCCAGCGGCGGATCAGGTGCGGCTCGGTGACGGCCGGTTCGCCGGTGTGGGCCGTGATGCGGACGGCCGCCGCGTCAGGCGGGGGACGCCGTGGACGTAGTCCATCAGCAGCGCCAGGAGTCGTGCGTCGGTACGGTCGGCCTTCAGGCCGGTCTCCTCCTCCAGTTCGCGCACGGCCGTGTCGAGGAAGTCCTCGCCGGCGTCGTTCTTGCCGCCGGGCAGCTCCCAGACGCCTCGCGCCGACCAGCCCAGCAGGATCGCCCTTTCGCGTCGGTGACGACGACTCCGGCACCGGTCGGCGCGTGCGGGGCGGGGCGCCCCTTGTCGGCGCAGGCGACGCGGGTGGGGAGGGGGTCGCGCAGGACGAGGAAGGCGAGCCCGTCGGCGTCGTGGCGTTCGGCGACCCTCCAACCGGTGCGCAGCAGGTCGAGTTCGTCCTCGTCGAGCGCGATGTCGCGCTTGCCGTCCGGTACGGCGCCGGCGACGGGGGTGACCACGCAGAGGGTGCCGTTCGGGCGCAGCCGTTCGCGCAGCCGGTTCAGCACGCGGGTGCGGTCGCGGACGAAGGCCCGGCTGAGGCGGAAGACGATCAGGTCGTAGGCGGGGTGGGGCAGGTCGTCCGGGTCGCCGTGTTCGCTGCCGGACAGCCGGTGGGTGACCGCCGCGGGGCCGGTCTGCCCGGCTTCGGCCCGGGCGAGGGCGGCGGATGCGATGTCGACGGCGTCGACCCGGTAGCCGGTGGCGGCCAGGTGGCGGGCGAGTTCGCCGGTCCCGCGGCCGGCATCGAGGGCGAGGCCGCCGTCGGGGGCCGGTGCGTGCTCGGCGAGCAGACGGCGCTCGGCGTCCGTAAGGAGCCGGAAGGTCTTGCCGTCCGCGTAGTGCGTGTCCCCTTCCTGGGGCGGAATATGTCCCACCGTGAGGGTCTCCTGGTCTGGTCCATCGGCCGGGACCGGTGGGGAACGGTTGGTGCGGAAACGCGACGCATCAAGGTGGCCGTCGTACCGGCTCATGGCGGGTTTTCCTCCCGGCGCGGGCGCGGATCGACCAGCGGCCAGGACAGGGCGGTGCGGCCCCGCCCGGCGGCGGCCCACTGCTCACCGTCCGCGTCGAAGCCGATTCGGTAGGCGGCGGGTTCACCGGCTGCCCGCCACCGGGCCGCGACCTGCTGGATCTCGTCCCAGAGGGCGCGCGGCCCGCATTCCGTGACGGTCCAGGTACCGTCTCCGTCCGGGCGGGCACGCACCCACGAGCCGCATTCCGGGGCGCCGATCTCCAGGTGCTGCGCGCCGAGGTTGCGCACCAGACCGGGACGCAGATGGTCCAGGGCCAGCCACATCCCCCGGGCCTGTCGCGGCGGCGGTGCGGGACAACCGCGTACGGTGCGGCCCCGCCCGGCGGCGATCCGGTCGCGGAACGCGGCGGACAGGAACAGCCGTTGCCATCCCCACCCGGCCCGGTGCCCGTACTCGACCGCGCGCAGTTCTCCCTCGATCCGCCCCCCTGCCGTCCTGGTGATCACGGCCAGGCCCGGCCAGGACGGGGAGGACGTACCGATCGTCGCCAGCGCGCGGCCCCCACGGGCGAGCTGCTCCACGAGCGCGGCCGGCACGCGGGGGACGGCGAAGGAGACGAACACCCGGTCGTACGGCGCCCTGTCGGGCCATCCGGCCTCCCCGTCGCCGGTGACCGCGGCGGGCCGGTGGCCGAGGGCGGCCAGGTGCCGGGCCGCGGCCGCGGTGACATGCTCGTCGAGGTCGATCGTGACCACGCCCGCGTCCCCGCAGACGAAGCACGCGACCGCCGCGGTCACCCCCGCTCCGGTGCCCACGTCCAGCACCCGTTGCCCGGGCCGCAGATCCAGTCGCTGGAGCAGTCCGGCCGTCATCCCCAGCACGCTCGACATCGCGGTGATGGCCCCGCCCGAGCGGAAGCCGCCCGCCCGGGCCCGCATCGCCTCCCCGTCGTGCTGCACGGCGACGCTGTCGCCGCTGTGCAGCACGCGCAGCAGCTCCGGACGGTGGGCGGGGACGGCCCAGTCCAGCAGCTCCCAGCGCGGTGGGGTCTCGTCGGGTGCGCTGCGCCGCACGTACGCCTGGGGCATGAGCACGTGGCGCGGCAGCGCCAGCAGGGCTTCGCGCACCGGGCCGGGCCGGAGGTCACCGCTCGCCTCCAGCCGGGTGACCATCTCGGCGCGGGCGGCGGCCGCCTCGGCGTCGGCCACCTCGGGGGCAGGGACCGGGGTGCCGCCGATCGCGGGGCATGCGGGTTCGGACACCGTGGTGACCTCCATGAACAACGGACGGGGCGGGGGCGGGGATGCGTTCGCGGGTCGGGACCAGCTTGTTCCGGGGCAGCGGCGTTTGCGCCGGATGCCGTCGATCGCGGCCCGGGTGCAGGCCACGGCCGGCTCCGGCAGCGCGTCGAGGGGGTGGTACGGCCGGTTCGGGCAAGAGCCCCTCCGGTCAGAAGTCAGCCGCGTTCAGCGGTCGCGGGACAGGGCGAGGAGTTCGGCGAACAGGCCTCCCGCACGGGCGGGTTCGCCGTAGGCGCCGGACGTGCGGTGCGGGTGGCGCGGAGCCGCGCGGCGTCAGCGGCGCGTCCCGGACGCGCCCGTGCGGAAGACGAGCCCCAAACGGCCTGTTCGAGGACCGGAAGTGAGAGGGAGGGGACGGCGGCGAAAGGCACGGGCTCCTCCTGCGGGCGGTGGGGCGGGGCCGGTGACGTGACAACGCGCCTGACGCAGAAGGCGTTACGGGCGAGGGCGGGCTAATCGCCGGACGAAGACGCGAGCCGGCGGGCAGGGGGCGTGCGGGAACCGGTGAGGAAGCCGTGACGCGGTGTTCGATCACTCCTGCGGGTGGTCGTCGCCCGGTTGAGGAGGTGCGGTCAGGGGTGCGGGCCGGCCGGGAGTTGACCTTCCGGACCGGCGCGGCGTACGCGCCCCGTATGCCAGGGCGTCCGCGTCCCCGTCCGCCGCCGCGGCGGGCTCACGGCTCGCACCGGGTGCTCTCCCGCACCAGCAGCCGGTGTTCCGCGGTCACCTCGCGCGGGTTCGTACGGCGGCGGGCCGCGTGCCGCACGCCGGTGAGCTGGGCGTCCAGCATGTCGACGGCGGCGCGGGCGATCTGCGCCTTGTCGGGGGAGACCGTGGTGAGGGTCGGGGTGCTGTAGCGGCCGTCCTCGATGTCGTCGAAGCCCGCCAGGGCGATGTCCTGCGGCACGCGCAGACCGGAGGACAGAACGGTGCGCAGGGCGCCGAGGGCCAGCAGGTCGTTGAAGCAGAAGACGGCCTGGGGAGGTTCGGGCAGGTCCAGGAGGTGCCGCATGACCTGCGCGCCGTCGGCGCGGTGGTAGGACGCCGTGGGCGGGGCGAGCCGCTCGTCGTAGTCGATGCCCGCGGCCCGGAGCGCGTCGCGGTATCCGGCCAGGCGCAGGTGCGCGGTGTTCGCACCGGGGTTGTCCTGCCGGCCGATGGCCGCGATCCGGGTGTGGCCGCACGCGATCAGGTGCTCGGTGACCTCGCGGGCGGCCCGCTGGTTGTCGATGGCCACGTGGTGGGTCGGGCCGTCGAGCACGCGCTCGCCGAGCAGGACCAGCGCCGTGGTGTCGGTGCGGGCGGCCAGTTCCTCGCGGCCCACCGCGATCGGGCTGAAGATCAGCCCGTCGATGCGCTGCTCCCGCACTCCCTCCAGGACCTCCCGCTCCCGTTCGGGCAGCCCGTCGGTCTGCTCGATGAGGACGGTCCAGCCGCGGTCGCCGGCGGCCTCGATCACGAAGCGGCTCAGCTCGGCGAAGTAGGGGGCGTCCAGTTCGGGCAGCGCCAGGGCGATGACCCCGGTGCGGCCCCGGCGCAGGTTGCGCGCCGAGAGGTTGGGCCGGTAGTCGAGCTGGGCCAGGGCCCGTTCGACCTTCTCCCGCGTGGGCGGTGACACGTACGTGTAACCGTTGACCACGTTGGACACCGTCTTCACGGACACGCCGGCCAGTGCCGCGACGTCCTTCAGGCTCGCCCCCACCCTGTTCACCTCCATCGCACCCCGCGGGTGCTGCTGCCCCGTTGCACGTCTCACCGTCGCACACGGCCCGCGCGCGGCGGGCCGGGCCCCGCCGCGGCGCCCCGGACGCATTGTGCGAAGAATCTTGCCGCCCCTATTTACGACGCTGTTTCAACGATGTAATCGTAACGGGCGACGACGGCCCGCGCCTCCCCGGCCATCCGAGCGGCCGTCCGCGCCCACCTCACGGTGGTGCGTGCCGCCGCCGACGGCCGCGGCACGCACCACCGTCCGCAGAGACCCCAGGGAGCCCAGCTTCATGCCCACGGCCCGCCTCACCCTGGACCCGGCCTTCCGGATCGGGTCCGTCGACCGGCGTCTGTTCGGCTCGTTCGTCGAGCACATGGGCAGGTGCGTCTACACCGGCGTCTACGAGCCGGACCATCCCGCCGCCGACGAGGACGGTTTCCGCACGGACGTCCTGGACCTGGTGCGCGAACTCGGTGTCACGGTCGTGCGCTACCCGGGCGGCAACTTCGTCTCCAACTACCGCTGGGAGGACGGCGTCGGGCCCCGCGAGGCCCGCCCCCGCCGGCTCGACCTGGCCTGGCGCAGTGTGGAGTCGAACGCCTTCGGCCTCAACGAGTTCATGGCCTGGGCCGGCAAGGCCGGCGTCGAGCCGATGATGGCCGTCAACCTCGGCACCCGCGGCACCGCCGAGGCGCTGGACCTGCTGGAGTACACCAACCACCCCTCCGGCACGACCCTGTCCGACCTGCGCCGCTCCCACGGCGTGGACAAGCCGCACGACGTCCGCATGTGGTGCCTGGGCAACGAACTCGACGGCCCCTGGCAGATGGGCCACAAGACGGCGCACGAGTACGGCCGGATCGCCGCCGAGACGGCCCGGGCGATGAAACGCTTCGACCCCTCACTGCAGCTCGTGGCCTGCGGCAGCTCCAACGCCCACATCGACACCTTCGCCTCCTGGGAGGCGACGGTGCTGGAACACACCTACGACTTCGTCGACTTCGTCTCCCTGCACGCCTACTACGAGCCCGTCGGCGGGGACGTCGACTCCTTCCTCGCCAGCGCCGCCGGGATGGACCGGATGATCACGGCCGTCACGGCCACCGCCGACCACGTGGGCGCCAAACTGCGCAGCGACAAGAGAATCAAGCTCTCCTTCGACGAGTGGAACGTCTGGTACCAGAGCCGGTTCGCGGGCGAGCATGCGCTCGACTGGCGGCCCGCGCCCGAACTGATCGAGGACGTGTACGACGTCACCGACGCCGTCGTCGTGGGCAGCCTGCTGATCACGCTGCTGCGCCACGCCGACCGGGTGGGCGCGGCCTGCCAGGCCCAGTTGGCGAACGTGATCGCGCCGATCATGACCCGGCCCCAGGGACCGGCCTGGCGGCAGACGATCTTCCACCCCTTCGCCCGCACCGCACGGCACGCGCGCGGCACCGTCCTGCGCGTCGAACCGGACTCCCCGGTGGTGGACACCGCCCGGTACGGCGAGGTGCCCGCCCTGTGGGCCACCGCCACGCACGACGAGGAGAGCGGCGAGGTGGTGCTGTTCGCCGTGCACCGCGGCCGCGGGGAACCGCTGACCCTCACCGCCGACCTGCGCGCCTTCCCGGCGGCGCGGGTGAGGGAGCACCTGCTCCTGCACGACGCCGACACCACCGCGGCCAACACCGCCGAGCAGCCCGACCGCGTCCGGCCCCGCCCGGTCGCGGGCACCAGGGCCGACGGCGGCGCGCTCACCGTCGAACTGCCCCCCGTGTCCTGGACCATGATCCGCCTGGCCACGCGCTGACTTCGATCCGACCGTCCCCGGGCCCGGTCGCGGGCCCCCGTTCGAGGAGCACCGGAATGCGTACCACCACATCCCCCGGCCGCCCGTCCCGCAGGGCCCTGCTCGGCGCCACCGCCGCGACCGCCGCGGGACTGCTCACCGCCTGCAGTTCGGGCACCAGGATCGGATCGGACCAGGGCGGGGAGCCGGCACCGGCCTTCAGCGGCGGCGAGTACGACGGCCCCAAGGTCACCCTGGAGTACTGGAACGGCTTCACCGGCGGCGACGGCCCGCACATGCAGGCCATGCTGGCCTCGTTCAACAAGCGCTACGCCGGCCGCATCACGGTCAGGAACACCACCCGCCAGTGGGCCGACCTCTACCCGGCGATGCCCACCGCGATAGCCGCCGGCAAGGGACCGGACGTCGCGGTCATCCACAACGACCAGATCGCCACCTTCGCCGCGCGCCGCACCCTGGTGCCGCTGGACGACGTCGTCTCCGCGCTCGGCCTGAGCGAGTCCGACTTCATCCCGGCGGTCTGGCGGGCCGGCGTCTACGACGGCAGGCGCTACAGTGTGCCGCTCGACGTGCACTGCCTGGCCGACTACTGGAACGCCCGCCACCTGGCGAAGGCCGGTCTGAAGGACGCCCCGAAGGACCGCGAGGGCTTCGAGGGCGCGCTGCGCGAGCTGAAGTCCGCCGGGATCGCGCACCCGTTCTGGATGCCCAACAAGTGGCCCGGCCACCTGATGTTCATGACCCTGCTGTGGCAGTTCGGCGGCGAGCTGTACGACGAGGAGGGCACCAGGGCCCTGTGGGGCTCCGACGCCGGCAAGGAGGCGCTGAACTGGATGGTGAAGCAGATCCACCAGGGCTACAGCCCCGCCCAGGTCGCGCAGGACGCCCAGTACAACGCCTTCAAGAACAACAAGGGCAGCTTCACCTGGGACGGCATCTGGCAGATCAACGACCTGAAGGAGACCGCCAAGAGCGTCGACTGGCGGATGTCGCCGGTGCCCTCCATCGGCGGCACCGCGGCGGTGTGGACCGCCGGCCACAACTTCGTGGTCACCTCGCAGGCCGCCCGGGACAAGAACAAGGTGAAGGCCGCCAAGTTCTTCATCGACTACATGAGCGCCCGCTCCACCGAGTGGGCCAAGGCCGGCATGATCCCCGCCCGCAACAGCGTGCGCGCCAAGCCCGAGGTGGCCGCGCTGCCGCAGGTCCCGCTCGCCGAGGACGTCGGCGTGTTCCGCTTCCTGCCGGCCCTGCCCGGCATCGGCGACGTGCAGACCAAGGCGCTGGAACTGGCCGTGCAGCAGGCCGTGCTGGGCAGGAAGTCGCCGGCCGAGGCGCTGGAGGAGGGCGTGCGGACCGCGAACAAGGTCCTGGCCGAGAACAAGCAGAAGTACGCGAAGTGAGGCGGTCCGGGTGGTGCAGCGGCTGAAAGCCGGACCGTCCGCCGCGCAGGAGAGGCGGCCCCGGGGCGGCACCCCGCCCCGGGCCGTTCGCCACCGGTGGTGGACCCCGTACGTGTTCATGGCGCCCTACCTGGCGCTCTTCCTCACCTTCGTGGTGGCTCCCGTCGTCTACGGACTGTGGATCAGCCTGCACGACTGGGACATCAACGTGCCCGTCAAACCGTTCGTCGGCCTGGACAACTACCGGGAACTGTTCGACCCCGACGGCGTGGACGGCCCCAGGTTCTGGCGGGCGATGCGGGCCACCGGCGTCTTCACCGCGCTGTCCGTGCCGCTGCTGCTGGTGGTGCCGCTGCTGGTGGCCCTGCTGATGAACGGCAGGTTCCGCGGCCGCACCCTCTACCGGGCGGTCTACTTCGCCCCGTACGTCCTGGGCGTCGCCGTGGTCGGCCTGCTGTGGCGCTTCCTGCTGGACGGCAACATCGGCCTGGTCAACCACTACCTCGGCCTGCTCGGTCTGCCCGACGACCTGCAGTGGACCACCGACACCCCGGCCGCCTGGTGGGGCCTGGTGCTGGTCACCGTGTGGTGGACGCTCGGCTTCAACGCCGTCATCTACCTGGCCGGCCTGCAGGACATCCCCGCCGAGCTGTACGAGTCGGCCCGCGTGGACGGGGCCAACGCCTGGCACCGGTTCCGCCACGTCACGCTGCCCGGCCTGCGGCCCGTCGCCCTGTTCGTGGTCAACTCCACTCTGCTGGCCTCCGCCAACATGTTCGGCCAGTCCTACCTGATCACCACGGGAGCGCCGGCCGACGAGACCAAGACCGCGATCTACCTGATCGCCGAGACCGGCCTGCGGCGCTTCGAGATGGGCTCGGCGTCCGCGATGAGCTTCGTGCTGGCCCTGGCGCTGATGGCCGCCAGCGCCCTGGTCTTCCGCATCTTCCGCGAGCGGCAGGAGGACCGATGACCGAGACGCACGTCCAGCACTCCCGAGGCCCCGCATCCGCCGCGTCCCCACAACCGGCCGGCGGGCCGTCCGCCCCGGGCGGCACCGCGGGGGTCGTCGCCCGCCGGCGGCTGCGGCGCTCCCTGCTGCACCTGGTGCTCGCCGTGGTGGCGGCGCTGTACCTGAGCCCGCTGCTGTACATGCTGGTCACCTCGTTCAAGACCAGTGCGCAGGCGGGGTCCACGACTCCGCGGTGGATTCCCTCACCGGTCACCCTGCACGCCTACCGCACGGTGCTCGGCGCCACCGACAGCCCCGTGCTGCGCTGGCTGCTCAACAGCGTCCTCGCCGCGTCCGCGCACACGGCCCTGGTGCTCGCCACGGCCACTCCGGCGGCCTACGCCCTCGCCCGGATGCGCTTTTGGGGCCGCACGGCGATCTTCACCGCCGTCGTGGCCACGCTGTTCGTGCCGCCGATGGTGCTGCTGATCCCCAACTTCCTGATCGTGAACCAACTCGCCTGGGTGGACAGCCTGCCCGCGGTCGTCGTGCCCGGCGCGGCGAGCGCGTTCGGCGTCTTCTTCCTGCGGCAGTTCTTCCTGACCCTGCCGGGCGAGCTGGAGGAGGCGGCGGAGATCGACGGCTGCAACCGGTGGCAGATCTTCGTCCGGGTGGTCCTGCCGCTGACCAAGCCGGCCCTGGCCACGCTGGGCCTGCTGGCGTTCCTGGCCAACTGGAACGACTTCCTGTGGCCGCTGTACGTCCTGCTCAGCCCGGAGTCGCTGACCCTGCCCGCCGGCCTGGCGAACTTCCAGAGCGCCAACACCATCCACTACGACCTGTTGATGGCCGGCGCCGTCATCGCCAGCGTCCCCGTGCTGCTGCTGTACGTCGTGGCCCAGCGCTGGGTGATCGAGGGCGTCTCCCGGTCCGGCCTGAAGGGCTGACCCCCTGCCTCCCCGCCCCGCCGGGACCGGGGGCGGCGGGGCGGGGAGGTGCCGGCACTCCGGACGGGGAGATGCCGGCCCCCCGAGGCGACCCTCCGGGGCGGGCCCCGTCAGAGCCGTTCGCAGGTGAGGTCCCCGGCCGGCAGACGGCCGGTGGCGAGGTAGGCGTTGACCGCCGAGTCCGCGCAGGAGCTGCCGAAGACGCCGTACACCGCGTGCTGGTCCGCGCCGCGCAGCGTCACCAGGCGGGAGGAGCGCCAGCGGTGGCGCACCGCGAGCGCGCCGTCGTACGGGGTGCGGGGGTCGCCGGTGGCGTTGACGAGGAGCGCCGGCAGGTCGGGGCGGACCGCCGTGGGCCGCTCGCGCGGCGGCTGCCAGAAGGCGCAGGGGCCGATGTCGTGGGTGACCGGGCCGAACAGGGGGTCCGCGGCGCGGGCGCGTTGCACGTCCCGCCAGTACACCTCGGGATCGCGCGGCGCCGGCACGTCCCCGCACAGGATCGCCGTCTGCGCGCTGCCGTAGGAGGAGTCGGATCCGGTCAGCACGAAACGCAGGGCGTCGGCCAGCCAGGGCGACGGCGCGACCCGGTGCCCGTCGGCGGCCCGCACGAGGTCGCGCACGGCCCGCGCGAGGTCGCCGTAGGCGGAGTCGTTGTCCTGCGAGAGGCCGTTGAAGACGACGACGGGCATCGTGTGCGCGTCCACGCGGTAGCCGCCCACGTGCAGCGGGGCGCGCTCGGCGGCCGTCCGGACACGGTCGACGGCGGCCAGCACCTCGTCCCGGGTGCGCCCCAGCCCGTAGGTGCCGTCGCGGGCCGCCGTCCACGCCGCCCAGTGGGTGAGGGCGGCGCGGTGGGCGGCCGTCGCGCCGAGCAGCAGCCGCGGCCCGTAGCGGTGCGGGTCGATCACCCCGTCCAGGACCACCCGGTCGGTGCGGCCGGGGAACATCGTGGCGTACACCTGGCCCAGGTAACTCCCGTACGAGTAGCCGAGGTAGGAGATCCGGTCCTGGCCGAGCGCGGCCCGCACCACGTCCAGGTCGCGCGCGGTGTCGCGCGTGGTGGCGTACGGCAGCAGGTCGCGCGCGTACGCCCGGCAGCGGCGGGCCAGCTCCCGGGAGAGGGCCGTCACCTGCTCGAAGCCGGCCCGGCCGGTGCCCGCCCCGCGGAAGGAGGTGCCGGTGGGCCAGTGGCAGTCCAGCGGCGTGCTGCGGCCGACGAAGCGCGGATCGACGCCGACGATGTCGTAGCGCGCGCCGGCGTCCCGCATCGCCGTGCGCACCCACGGCGGATCGCCGAGCGTCTGCCCGCCCGGGCCGCCGCTGTTGAGCAGCAGCGCGCCGACGCGGTGGGCGGTGTCCGTGGCCCGGATGCGGGAGATCGCGACGGTGATCGTGCGGCCGCCGGGCACGCCGTAGTCGAGGGGGACGGTGACGTCGGCGCATTGCGCCCCGGCCCGTTCCAGCTCCTTGCCCAGGTCGTCGCCGGAGCCGCGTACACAGCTCTGCCAGGCGAGGTGCTGGTGGTGGTAGCGGGCCAGGGGGTCCGCGGCGGCGGCACCGGCCCGCGGCGCGAGCACGCGGAGCACGCCGGTGAGGCAGACGGCCGCGGCCACGGCGGTGCGGAACGCCGGCCGGCGCAGGCGGGCGGCGCGGCGGCGGGAGGCGGCGGTGCCCGGGTGGTTCCGGGACGCGGGCGCCGGGACGGCGGTCATGCGGTTGCCCTGCCTTTCGCGGTGGGATGCGCCGTGGGGTGCGTCGCCGTGGGGTGCGCCGCGGTGAGGTGCGTCGCGGTGGGGGCGTCGCGGTGGGCCGTTCCTCGCACAGGGCCGTGCGCACCACGTCCAGGAAGTCCTCCTCGGCCCGGAGGCTGTCCGGTACGCCGTTGAGCGCCACGGCGACGGTGCGGCCGCCGGGCGCGACCGCGACGAGGGCCCGGTGGCCGCCGGGCACGGTTCCGGCGTGCCCCAGCCACCGCCCGCCGCACGGCAGCGGGGAGCTGATCAGGCCCAGGCCGTAGCGGGCGCCGGGCCACAGCCGGTCCGGGTCCGCGGCCACCGTGCGCCGCATCTCGGCGAGTTGGGGCGCCGGCAGCAGACGCCCGCCGAGCAGCGCGGTGGCGAACCGGGTGAGGTCGGCGGGGGTGGAGACCAGGGCGCCGCCCACGCCGGCGAAGGTGGTGTTCCACTCGGTGCCGTCGGCGCGGCGGCCGTCCGCGGCGGTGAAGCAGCTGTGCGAGTGCGGCCCCCGGAGGTGCGGCGAGTCGCCGGGCCAGTACGTGTCCCGCAGGCCGAGCGGGCGGATGACGCGGCGGGTGATCTCGGCCTCGGGCGAGTGCCCGGTCACCTTCCGGACGATCAGCCCCGCGACGAGGTAGTTCGTCGTCGCGTAGTGCCAACCGCCCCGCGGACGCGGAAGGTCCAGCGCCCGGCGGACGAGCCGGCGCGGGGCGAAGTGACGCCGGCGCAGGCGCTCCGGGTGCTCCCACTCGGGGGCGTCGAGGTAGTCGGGCAACCCGCTGGTGTGCCGCAGGAGTTGACGGACGGTGATGCGCCGGCCGTCGTAGCCGTGCCCGCGGATCAGTCCGGGTGCGTAGTGCTCCACGGAGGCGTCCAGCGCGAGGCGGTGCTCGGCGGCGAGCTGGAGGACGACGGTCGCGGTGAACGTCTTGGTGACGCTGCCGACGCGCAGCCGGTCGGTGGCGTTCATCGGGCGGCCGGTGCGCAGGTCCGCGGTTCCGGCGCGCACCGCCCACCGGCCGCAAAAGGTCCCCGGGCCGCAGTCCGTGACCAGGGCGGCGGCTCCCGGGATCCCGTCCCGCACGGTCAGGACGCGCAGCGCCCGCCGCAGCGCGCCGTGCGCGTCGCAGGCGGCCGGGGAGCCGCCGGCCCGCGGCGGCGCGGCGGCGGCCGCGGGGACCGCGACCGCCGGCCCGGCCAGCAGCAGCGCGGCGGTCAGGGCCGCCGCCCCGGTACGCCGGCCACATGCGCGCGCCGGGGGAGCCGCGGGTGTCGGGGAAGCCGCCTGTGCCGGGGAAGCCCCGGTTGCCGGAGGTGCCCCCGGCGCCGGGCGGGCCGGGGAACCGGCGGCGGCACCGGCCG
Organism: Streptomyces echinoruber; assembly: GCF_014651135.1. GTDB lineage: Bacteria > Actinomycetota > Actinomycetes > Streptomycetales > Streptomycetaceae > Streptomyces > Streptomyces echinoruber. The sequence continues at coordinate 32,759 of NZ_BMWH01000023.1, read as the reverse complement.
GGGAATCGGGTGGGGAGCCGAACGGAGAAGCGGGTGGGGAACCGGACGGGGAACCGGCACGGGAACCGGGTGCCGGGCCGCTGGGGAGGCCCGCCGACGGGCGGGCCGACAAGGTTGTCATGCGCCCCCACGCCAGGCACGGGCGGCGGCGCGAACACTCCGGCGGGCAGCAGGTTCGCACCGGGGGATCCCCCCACCGCGGCGAGGGGGCCGCCCGCACCCGACGACAGCGGTCGCGGCACCGCGTCGCCGCCGCAGCCGCGCCGTGACCAGCGGCGACACGGAGAGCGCGGCGCGGCGCCGCGACGGTCGGGGCAGCCAACTGACGGAATGTCAGACTTGAATCGTTCATTTTCCTGTACTGCTCGCCTCAAGCGCGGTAGGTTCGGCGCCATGACCGCATCCCGGCCTTTGGGCATCGCCGAGGAACTGCGTGGTGCCGGCCTGCGGGTGACGGCCGCGCGCGTCGCACTGCTCGAGACCGTCCGCGCGGGCGACCACCTCAGTGCCGAGGCGATCGCCTCCGGGGTGCGGGAACGCGTCGGCCACATCTCCGTCCAGGCCGTGTACGAGGCCCTGCACGCGCTCACCGACGCGGGGCTGATACGTCGGATCGAGCCGCCCGGAAGCCCGGCGCGGTTCGAAGGGCGGGTCGGGGACAACCACCACCACCTCGTCTGCCGGTCCTGCGGAGTCCTCGCCGACGTCGACTGCGCGGTCGGACAGGCGCCCTGCCTGACCGCGTCCGACGACCACGGCTTCTCGATCGACGAGGCCGAGGTCATCTACTGGGGCCTGTGCCCCGGTTGCTCCACCGCTCGCAGTTCCTCAGCACCGTGACTTGCTCTGCCCCGGAAGGATGTCCATGTCCGAGAACCCCGATGCGATCGTCACCGACCCCAAGACGGACGGTGACTCAGGCGGCTGCCCGGTCGCGCACGGGCGTGCCCTCCACCCGACCCAGGGCGGCGGAAACCGCCAGTGGTGGCCGGAACGGCTGAACCTGAAGATCCTGGCCAAGAACCCCCCTGCCGCCAACCCGCTCGGCGAGGACTTCGACTACGCCGAGGCGTTCAAGAGCCTGGACCTGCCGGCGGTCAAACGGGACATCGCCCAGGTGCTCACCACCTCGCAGGACTGGTGGCCCGCCGACTTCGGCCACTACGGCCCGTTCATCATCCGCATGGCCTGGCACAGCGCCGGCACCTACCGCATCAGCGACGGCCGCGGCGGCGCCGGCGCCGGCCAGCAGCGCTTCGCCCCGCTCAACAGCTGGCCGGACAACGCCAACCTCGACAAGGCCCGCCGCCTGCTGTGGCCGGTGAAGAAGAAGTACGGCCAGAAGATCTCCTGGGCCGACCTGCTGATCCTCGCCGGCAACGTGGCGCTGGAGTCCATGGGCTTCAAGACCTTCGGCTTCGGCGGCGGCCGCGAGGACGTGTGGGAGTCCGACGAGGACGTGTACTGGGGTCCCGAGACCACCTGGCTCGGCGACGAGCGCTACAGCGGCGACCGCGAGCTGGAGGAACCGCTGGCCGCCGTCCAGATGGGCCTGATCTACGTCAACCCCGAGGGCCCCAACGGCAACCCGGACCCGCTGGCCGCGGCCCGCGACATCCGTGAGACGTTCCGCCGCATGGCGATGAACGACGAGGAGACCGTCGCCCTGATCGCCGGCGGCCACACCTTCGGCAAGACCCACGGCGCCGGCCCGGCCGAGCACGTCGGCCCCGACCCCGAGGCCGCCCCGCTGGAGGAGCAGGGCCTCGGCTGGCGGAACACCTACGGCACCGGCAAGGGCAACGACACGATCACCTCCGGCCTGGAGGGCATCTGGACGCCCACCCCGACGCAGTGGGACAACAGCTTCTTCGAGACGCTGTTCCGCTACGAGTGGGAGCTGTACAAGAGCCCGGCCGGCGCCTGGCAGTGGCGGCCCAAGGACGGCGCCGGCGACGGCACCGTGCCCGACCCGCACGACCCGTCCAAGCGCCGTCACCCGACGATGCTCACCACCGACCTGGCGCTGCGCTTCGACCCGGTCTACGAGCCGATCTCGCGCCGGTTCGCGGAGAACCCCGACGAGTTCGCGGACGCCTTCGCGCGCGCCTGGTTCAAGCTGACCCACCGCGACATGGGCCCGGTCGTGCGCTACCTCGGCCCGGAGGTTCCCAGCGAGACGCTGCTGTGGCAGGACCCGCTGCCCGAGCGGACGTACGAACTCATCGACGACGAGGACGTCGCCGCCCTCAAGGCGCAGGTCCTCGCCTCCGGCCTGACGGTGTCGCAGCTGGTGTCCACCGCGTGGGCGGCGGCCTCCTCCTTCCGCGCCAGCGACAAGCGCGGCGGCGCCAACGGCGCGCGCATCCGCCTGGAGCCGCAGCGCACCTGGGAGGTCAACGACCCCGACCAGCTCGCGCAGGTGCTGCGCACCCTGGAGGGCATCCAGGAGTCCTTCAACGCCGCGCAGAGCGGCGGCAAGCAGGTCTCGCTCGCCGACCTGATCGTCCTCGCCGGCTGCGCGGGCGTCGAACGGGCCGCGAAGGAGGCCGGCTTCGAGATCCGCGTCCCCTTCACCCCGGGCCGCGTGGACGCCTCGCAGGAGCAGACGGACGTCGAGTCCTTCGCCGCGCTGGAGCCGAAGGCCGACGGCTTCCGCAACTACCTCGGCAAGGGCAACCGGCTGCCCGCCGAGTACCTGCTGATCGACCGGGCCAACCTGCTCGGCCTCAGCGCCCCCGAGATGACCGTCCTCGTCGGTGGCCTGCGCGTCCTGGGCGCCAACCACCAGCAGTCGCAGCTCGGTGTCTTCACCAAGACGCCCGGCTCGCTGACCAACGACTTCTTCGTCAACCTGCTCGATTTGGGCACGATGTGGAAGCCGACGTCCGAGGACGCCCACACCTTCGAGGGCCGCGACGCCGCCACGGGCGAGCTGAAGTGGGCCGGCAGCCGCGTCGACCTCGTCTTCGGCTCCAACTCCGAGCTGCGTGCGCTGGCGGAGGTCTACGCGAGCGACGACGCCAAGGAGAAGTTCGTGAAGGACTTCGTCGCGGCGTGGGACAAGGTCATGAACCTCGACCGGTTCGACCTCGCCTGACCGGCGGCCGGTTCGACCTCGACTGACCGGCGGCCGGTGACGACGTCCGGGCCGGACCCCGCGCGGGGCCCGGCCCGGACGCCTGTCCGCCCGCTTTCGTCCGGCCGTCGGAAGGGTGGCCGGGTTTCGCCCATGGCACATGACACCGGCCGTTGCTCACTGGTTCGCTGCCGCCATGACCGACGCCTCTCACGCCCCTCACGTCCCTCCCGCCACTTCACTGCCGCGCCGCCGCCTGCTCCGGGCCGCCGGCCTCGCCGTCCCGGCCGCCGTCCTCGCCTCCACCGGGACCGCCGCGCCCGCCGAGGCCGCCGCGCCCGCGCCGGCCCCGGACACCCGACTCCGCGACGCCGAGGACGAGTTGCGCCGACTCGAACAGCGGTACGGCGCACGCCTGGGCATCCACGCCCGCAACACCCGCACCGGGCAGGTCCTGGAGCACCGGGCGCAGGAGCCGTTCGCGATGTGCTCGACGTTCAAGGCGGTCGTCGCCGCGGCTGTCCTGCGCGACCACGGCCACTGCGCCCCGCTGGACAGACTGGTCTTCTACCCGTCCACCGACCTGCTGCCCAACTCGCCGATCACCACCGAGCACTTGGACACCGGCATGACGGTGGGCGACCTGTGCGCGGCGGCGATCCAGTACAGCGACAACGCGGCCGGCAACCTGCTGCTGCGCCAGGTCGGCGGACCGGCCGGCCTGACCCGGTTCTTCCGCACGCTCGGCGACCCGGTCAGCCGGCTCGACCGCTGGGAGACCGACCTCAACGCCGCCGTCCCCGAAGATCCGCGCGACACCACCACACCGCGGGCGCTGGGCCGCAGCTACGCGCGCCTGCTGCTGGGCGAGGCCCTCCCGGCCGCCGAACGCCGGCAGCTGGTGACCTGGCTCAAGGGCAGCGTCACCAGCGGCGAGCGGTTCCGCGCCGGGCTGCCGAAGGAGTGGACCGTCGCGGACAAGACGGGCACCGGCGACTACGCCAGCGCCCACGACGTCGGCGTCGCCTGGACCACCCGGGGCACGCCGATCGCGCTGGCCGTGCTGTCGTCCAAGCCCACCCGGGATGCCGCCGTCGACAACCACCTGATCGAGGCCGCGGCACGGGTCGTCGCCCGGACCCTGGCCCCGGACGAGTGAGGAGCCAGGCCACCACGGGACGGCACCCGCCCACCCGCCCACCGGCCCCGGTGCTCCGGCACCCGCCGGGGGCCCGTGGGCGGGCACCGGAGGCCTTCCGGCCCAGTGGTACCCCGCGCGGCGGGGGATAGTGTGGGGTCAACCGGCGAGTGAGGCGGGTGGTGGCCCATGGAGTGGCGGGAATACGCCGAGGCGATGGCGCTGCTCGCCCGCGACCTGCTGGAACAGGACTCGGTGCAGGCGACACTCGACGAGATCACCTCGGCCGCGGTGAAACTGGTCGACGACTGCGACGCGGCCGGCGTCCTGGCCGTGCGCAAGGGCCGGCCCGTGACGCTGGCCTCCAGCGGGGACCTGGCCCGGGAGTGCGACCGCGTCCAGGGCGAGCTGGGCGAGGGCCCCTGCTTCGACCTGGCCCGCCGCAGGGACGGCGAGCGCCTGTACCGGATCGCGGACCTCGGCCGGCCCCGGCCGACCTGGCGGCGCTTCGCCGCCGCGGCCGGCGAACTCGGCGTGGGCAGCATGACCGGCGTCCTGCTCTACACCCACGACGAGGACTTCGGCGCGCTCAACCTGTACGCGCGCCGGCCCGGAGCCTTCACGAAGGACAGCGAGACCGTGGCCTGGCTGCTGGCCTCGCACGCCGCCGTCGCCCTGGCCGATGCCCATACCATCGACCAGCTCGAACACGCCCTGGAGACCCGGCACGCCATCGGCGAGGCCATGGGCATCCTCATGGAGCGGCACCGCCTCACCGAGGAGGACGCCTTCGGCGTGCTGCGCCGCATCTCCCAGACCCACAACGTCAAGCTGCGCGAGGTGGCCCAGCGCATCCGCACCCGGCACAGCGGCTCCCTCTGACCACGCCGGGCCCGTTCACGGTCACGCCGGGCCCGTCCGCGGTCACGCCGGGTCCGTCCACAGCGGAAGCGTCCCGCCGGCCGCCGGTCCGGTGCCGCCGTCGTACACCAGCAGCCCGTCCCCGCGCAGCCGCGCGCCCGCCGTCACCACGTGCGCCGTGAGCCGCCCGTCGTGCAGGAGGTGGTACGCCGGCACGCGGCGGGCGAGCACCGCGAAGTCCGCGACGATACGGCGGTGACAGCGCCACCAGACCGCCTCGCTGCACATCACCGCCGTGCGCACGGCGGCCGCCTGCTCCAGCAGCCGGTCCATGGCCGCCACGAACTCCGGGGAGCGGGCGTGCGCCGCGTAGCCCCGGAACGACGCGTTGCGCCACACGGTGTCCGGGCCGTCTGCGGGCGGCCTGCGGAAGCCGCCGAGGCCGGGTTCCCACCGGTAGGCGATCCCGTCCGCCGGCAGCCACGCGGCCAGCCGGTGCCGGGACACGTCGGGGTTGCGCCGGCTGCCGGGAGCGGTGCGCACGTCCACCACGGCCGCGACACCGGCCCCGCGCAGCAGTTCCACGATCCGCTCCCGCCGCGCGGTGCCGTGACCGAAGGTCACCAGCAGCGCTCCCACACGGACGAACCTACGCGTCCGCACCGGGAAAGGCGCGGGCGGCAGCGCCCGGCCGCGATACCGGACGCCCGCGGTGTTCGCGGTGTCCGCGGTGTTCGCGGTGTCCGCAATGTCTGCTGTGCCGGCACCGGGGCACGGCGGCACGCCGGTGCCATGCCCCGGGTCAGCCGGCGGAGGGGACCAGCTCCGCCAGGAGCAGCGTGCGGTCGTCCGCGCCGCCCGTGGCGGCCGTGTCCCGCAGGAGGCGCCGGCACAGGTCGTGCAGCGGGTCCGTGCCCGGCTCGGGCGCCGGGCCGGCGGTGTGCGCGGTGACGAGGTCGGCGAGGCGGGCGATGCCCTGGTCGATGTCGCTGTCGCGGGACTCGACCAGGCCGTCGCTGTAGAGCAGCAGGACCCCCGGCTCGGGCACCGGGACCACCGTGGGGTCGTAGGCGTCCGTGCCCAGCCCCAGGGGCAGGCCCGCGCTGGCGAGCGCGACCGGGGCGGCCCGGCCGTCGGGGCCGCGCAGCAGCGGCGGCGGATGCCCGGCACCGACGAAGGTGCAGGTCCGCCGCCGCGGATCCCACTCGGCGTACACGCAGGTGGCGAAGGAGGCGCCGGGCGTGTCGCAGGCCAGGGCGTCCAGCCGGCGCATGATCTCGGCCGGGGGCAGGTCGAGCGCGGCGAGGGTCCGGACCGCGGTGCGCAGCTGGATCATGGCGACGGCGGCATCCGGACCGTGGCCCATGGCGTCCCCGACGACGAGACCGACCCGCCCGCCGGGGCGCGGCAGCACGTCGAACCAGTCGCCGCCGATGACGTTGTCCTGACCGCCGGGCCGGTAGCCGGGCACGATGCGGCAGCCGTCGAGTTTGTGCGCGGTGTCGGGCAGCAGGCTGCGGCGGATGGCCAGCGCGGTGCGTCGCTCGTGCTCGTAGCGGCGCGCGTTGTCCAGTGCCACGCAGGCCCGCGCGGCCAGCGACTGCACGGCCACGGCGTCGTCCGGCAGGAACGGGCCGCGGTCGGGGCCGCGGGTGCAGGCGATGAAGCCGACGGCGGTGCCGCGCAGGCGCAGCGGCACGACCAGGAAGGACGCCGCCCGCAGCAGGTCCTGTACGCGGGCGTCGCCGCCGCCGGAGGCGGCCAGCCGCTGGGAGGTGTGCGAGTCGACCGCGTCCAGGACCTGCGCCTGCCCGGTCGCGCAGGCGCGGGCGTAGGGCGTGTCGCCGGGGAAGACGACCACCTCGTCGACCGGCAGCACGCCGTCCCAGTGCTCCGGCCCGTCCGTCCCCACCCGCAGCGCCAGCCGGCGGGCCTCGATCTGCTCCGGATCGGTGGAGGCGTGCGCGTCCTCGCCGAGCAGCCAGCGCTCCAGCAGGTACACCGACGCGGCGTCGCTGAACCCGGGCGCCAGCGCGTGCACGACATGCCTGCCGGTCAGGTGCAGGTCGAGCTCGGAGCCGATGGCGTCCGCCGCCGGGGCCAACAGCGATCTGCGGCGGGGTGGTGGGCCGGGATCGCCGGGAGGATCGGATGTCTCGTACCGCAGGGTCGTGCCTTTCCGGGGGATCGTGCCTGTCCGGGTGGGGAGGCTGCACCTGTCCGCACGGCACGGGCAGGACCTCGCCGTACGCTGTCGGCAACTATATGATGTTGCGTCAAGTCGTTTCTGGGAATCGGGGGTTGTGGTGACGGACGGCGCAGGTCTGCCGCGCGGCGTGGATCCGAACAAGGCCAGTGTCGCCCGCATGTACGACGCGATGCTGGGCGGGGAGCACAACTTCGCCATAGACCGGGAGGCGGTGGCGGCCTTCACCGCCATCGAACCCCAGGTGCGCACCCTGGCCCGCGCCAACCGCGCCTTCCTCGGCCGGGCCGTGCGCTTCCTCGTCGACTCCGGGGTGCGCCAGTTCATCGACCTCGGCTCCGGCATCCCCACGCAGGGCAACGTGCACGAGGTGGCCCAGGCCGCCGCGCCGGGAGCGCGCGTGGTCTACGTCGACAACGACCCGGTGGCCGTCGCGCACAGCGCCGCCCTGCTCGCCGACAACCCCGACGCGGAGATCCTCGACGCCGACATCCGGCGCCCCGCCGACGTCCTCGCCTCCGCACCCGTGCGGAAGCTGATCGACTTCGACCAGCCGGTCGCGGTGCTGATGATCACGATCCTGCACTTCATCACGCCCGAGGACGACCCGGCCGGCATCGTCGCCGCCTTCCGGGACGCCCTGCCCGCGGGCAGCTGGCTGGCCCTGACCCATGCCACCAACGAGGAACGCCCCGGCACCGCCGCCGCCGTGGGGCAGCTCTACCGCTCCCGGGCCAGCTCCCCGGTCACCCCGCGCTCCCGCGAGGAGATCCTCGGCCTGTTCGACGGCTTCGACCTGGTCGAACCCGGCCTCGTCCACCTGCCCCTGTGGCGTCCCGGCCCGGACGACGAGATCCCGGACAACCCGTCGGAGTACTGGGTGTACGCGGGAGTCGGCCGCAAGTCGTCGTAGCCCCCGGTTCCTCCGGTCCTTCTTCCTTCGCCCTTCTCCCTCCCTCCTCCTTCTTCTTCCGCCCCTCTCCCGCACGTCGTTTCCCCGCCGTGTACGCCGCCCGGACCGGGGAACCCGTCCGGCGCCGACAGAGGGCACCACCGAGGGCAAGGGGGAAGCACGATGCCCGAACGCCCCGCAGACCGTCCCGAGGCGAGTCGGCCCCCGATGCGGGGCGGCGCGGACGTACCCGAGCACGCCGAGCCGGGCCGGCCGAGCGACACCCGGGAACGCGCACACGACGACCGGGCGCCGGAGGCCGTGGAGGACAGGCCGGAGGTGCGGCGGGCCGTCGACGACGACACCACGTCGGAGGCGTTCACCACCGAGCCGGAACAGGACACGGGCGCGGACGCGGACGAGGGCACCGAGGGTCCCGTCTTCCGCGAGCCCCAGCCGCCGCCGGACGGCCCGGCGGACTGAAACCCGGTCGGCCGACCGGGCTGTTCCGCACGTCCCGAAGGGCCTCGTACGCCTCGAAGGAGTTCGCGCGTCCCGTAGGGCCTCGGAGGGCTCGAAGGATCAGGTCTCGTACTCGTAGGAGGATCAGGCCTCGTACGCCGTCTCGTGCACCTCGAAGTCGCCCCGTCCGTCGAACCGGACCGTGAACACGGCGTCGAAGCCGTCGGCGGGGGAGGGGCGGCGCAACCGCCGCAGCGTGTCGTGGACGCCGACGTCGGGCACCCGGTCCCGGCCGGTGCGCAGCGCGTTGCGGCGCAGCGAGCCGGCCAGGTCGGGCGGGAACCAGTAGGCGGTCACAGTGGCGCCGTGGGCGTGCCCCGCCTCGACCAGCGGGCCCCACTCGTCGGGAGAGGGGTTGGTGTTGTCCACGGCGACCGACCGGCCGGCGGCCAGCGCCTCCGTCACCAGCCGCATCTGGCGCGCCTGCTTGTTGCGGGCGCCGCGCGGGAAGAGGTCCTTGCTCACCAGCACGTGGCCGGCGTGCAACCGCCGGCGGTAGAAGGTGGACTTGCCGGAGGCCTGCAGGCCGACGAGCACCGCCAGGTCGGCCACCGCGGTCAGCCCTCCGCGGACTGCTGCGTCATGCTCCAGGCGTACTGGAGCCAGTCCGCCATGGTGACGGCGCTCAGGCCCGCGCAGACCAGACGGGTCGCCCGGGGCGCGCACGCGTAGGAGCCGACCAGGGCCCCGGCCACCCAGGCGGAGGTGCAGAACGGGCAGGACAGCAGGTCGCCCACGGCCCGGCGGACGCCGCCGCCGCGGGAGACGTCCGTCACCTCGGCGGCCGGGTTGTCGGCCTCACGACGGGTGAACGGCGCCCGCAGAAAACTGGTGATCTTGTCCTTGGTCAGCAGCCGGGACGCCTTGAACGTCGCCGTGCCCAGCAGGGCCAGGTCCCACGGCGGGACCTGCTGCGGCAGCCGCACCCCCCGCCGGCGCGCCACCAGCGCGAACAACCCGGCGCCCGTCACGAACGCGGTGGCCAGCAGCGCGTACCCGCCCAGCGGCGTCTCGCCCTCGTCGTAGCCAAGGCCGGCGTCGTCCTGCTCGTCGTAGCCGGTTTTGTCCGCCGTCATGACACCTCCCTCGCATCGCGTCGGTCCGGCCGGGGGCCGGGCCCGGCCCCGAGTGCCCCCGCCGGCGGCGGCGACACGTCGAGCCGGGCGCGCGCCGCCCGCGGGAACGCGGTCACCGGCGCGGCTTCACCCCGTAGCGCGGTAGCGCGGCCCTCGGTCGGGGCTGTCGGCGCCCGCCACCTCGGTGACCAGGCGGTGGACCCGGTGATCATGCTCTGCTCACGGGGAGCCCGGCCGGCCTCGTGGGCGGTGCGGGCCGCGGGCCGGCGCTGCGCCTCGTCGCCTTCCGCCTTCTTGCGCACCGTGCGGCACTCACTCCTGTCCCGTCGTCCGGCGAATCGGTTACGGACGTGGCCCGGAAGGGGCTGCCCGGGGACTGCCCGAAAGGGGCTGCCCGGGGCCGCCCGGCAAGGGCCGCCCGGTCACGCGGGCCGCCCCGGGAGGGCGCGTCAGCGCTCCAGCTCCTCCTCGACGGGCGTCTTCGGCACCTCGCGCAGGTGCTGCGACTGGCCCGGCCTGCCGCCGGCACGGGCCTGCCGGGCACGCTGCGACGCGCTGGTGCCGAGGCCGGAGTCGGGATCGACGCGCACCGACCGGGCCACCTCCTCGCGGTTGGCGTACTGCTCGGGCGGGATGCCGCGCACGGCCGCGACGACCTCCGCGGAGGCACCGGCCTTGCGGGCGGCCTCGACGAGCCGGTCCTTGCCCGCCGGGAAGTCGACGTCCTTGACGGCCTCCACCACGTCACGGGCGCTCGTGCCGTGGGTCATGGGAATCCCCTGACTGCTCCGACTGGTCACTCCTTGCCCGCAGGTCCCCCGAGAACTGCGGGCTTCCCGAGTAACCGCCCTCCCCTGCCCTTCACCTCCCGATCATGGGACGCCGGACGCCGGCATCCCGCCGGCACTCCCGCCCCGGGCACCGTCCTCGTCTCCGGCTCTGTTCCCACGGCCCCGTCCGCGCCGCGTGCACCCCAGGCCGGAGTCCGGCGGCCGGCACCGCGGCCGGCATCGTGGCCGGGACCGAGCGGCCGCCCGGGGGAGCGGGGGCAGGGACACGGGGTACGGGGCAAGGAGCACAGGCACGGGGACCGGGGATGGGACCGGGGTCCTTCACCAGGTCCGTCGGAGTCCGTCATATTCGCCGGACATCGTGACCGAGGCGCATGCCCAGCGGCCGACCGGGTAGGGGACCGGCGTCGGACCGGGGACCGTCGTGTCTCCGGGGCCGGCCGCACGACCGACACCACCAGGGATCCAGGGGATCTGCCATGGAGACACCCGCCCACCACCACGCCACCCCGGCCCAGCGGGCGCTGGACGTCCTCGCCGAGAACGCCGAGGACGCCGAGGCCCTGGACGCGCTCGCCCACAGCGACGTGCTCGTCCCGGTGCCCGACGACGCGACCGAGCAGGACACCGACGACCCGACGCTGGTGGCGCTGCCGGTGCTGGAGCAGCCCGGCGGCCACCCCGTGGTGCCCGTGTTCACCTCCGAGCTGGAGATGGCCGAGCTGCTGCCGTCCGTCTCCCGCTACCGTCTGGTGCCGCTCGGCGCGCTCGCCGCCCAGTGGCCCTCCGACGACCTGTCGCTCACCATCGACGGCAGCTGTGAGCACGGCCTGACCCTCACCTCGGAGGGCGTGCGCACGCTGCTCGCGCGCCCGTAGGGCCGAGCCGGCCGTGAGCCCCGCGCGGGGCTGAGCCGGACCGTCAGGCCCCGCGCCCCTCCTGGAGCATCCGGGCCAGCACCTCCCGCTGCAGCGGGAGCACCTCGGCGTGCAGGGCGCGGCCCTTGCGGGTGAGGGCCACCCACACGCCGCGCCGGTCCTCCGCGCACACGGAACGCTCCACCAGGCCCTCCTTCTCCAGCCGGCCGATCAGGCGGGAGAGGGCGCTCTGGCTGAGGTGGACCCGCCCGACGAGGTTCTGCACCCGGCACTGGGCGCCTTCCTCGGGCGTGCCGGAGGCCAGCAGGTCGAGCACCTCGAAGTCGCTCGCGCCGAGGCCGTACGGGTGCAGGACCCGGTCGATCTCGCACGTCGTGCGCGCGTGCAGCGAGAGGATGTCCCGCCACCGTTCCTCGAGCCGGGCGCCGGCCGCGTTCACTGCCATACACCGCATGTTAATGCGCGTGCATGGACGGTGCAGGGCTCAGTCCTCCCCGGCCGGGTCCTGCAGCAGCCCGATCAGGTTGCCGTCGGCGTCCTTCACCGAGGCGATCAGCCTGCCGCCGCCGACGTCCTGCACGTCCTGCAGCAGCTCGGCGCCCGCCTCCCGCAGCGCCGCCAGTCGCGCCCGCAGGTCGGGGACGTGCCAGTAGGGCACCGGCCCGGTCATGCCCTTGGCGTGCCCGTTCGGGTCGAGCCCCACGTCCTGGCCGGCGGACCGGAAGCCCACGTAGTACGGCTCGTCCGCATACGGCTCGGTCCGCAGCAGCGCCGCGAACAGGGCCTTGGCGCGGTTCAGGTCCTTGACGGGGTAGATGACGGTCTTCAGGGCCGCGGTCATGGCGTCCTCCTGACAGGGACGGTGACGAGGGAGGGGACCGGCGAAGCGCCGCCGGTCCCCTCACGCTACGGCGGAGCACGGGCGGAGGGCTTCTCCGATCCTGACCGTCCCACCACCGCGCCTGTTCCCGGCCCCGTCACCGCGCCTGTCCCCGGCCCCACCACCGCGCCAGTCCCGGCCGCCGTCGCGTTTCGCACGGCCGCCGCCCGCCGGCCCCCGGGGTCCAGGCCCCGCCCGCACCGGGGCGGCGCCCGCCACCCCGGCCCGCTCACCGCCGTGGGGCTTCCGCGCGCCCGGCGCGCCGGATGGGGCGCGGAAGCCCCGGGCGTGGCGCGGGCGCGCCGCCGGACGCGCCGGGTGCGCGGGGGCTCCGCTGCGGCGCGCCGCGCCGCGCACCGCCCGGGTGGCGCGCCTCCTCTGGAAGTCCTCCGGGTTTTTCAGAAGTCTTCTGGAAGGGCTGGGCAGCCGTACCGAGGCCGGTGGCCGGAAGGGCAGGCGTCCATGGAGCAGCATCCCGCACGACTGGTACCGCGTCGCTATGTCGCCGTCGGCGGCCGCGGCCCGGAGGACGTGGTGGCCGACGCGCGCGGCCGCGTCCTCACCGGTGTCGCCGACGGCCGCATCCTGCGCCTGGACGGGCTGGCCGAACCGGACCGGCCGGCGCCGCGGGTCGAGGTGCTCGCCGACACCGGGGGCAGGCCGCTCGGGCTGGAGCTCCTCGACGACGCCCTGCTGGTGTGCGACGCGGAGCGCGGCCTGCTGCGCGCCGACCTCACCGACGGCACCGTGCGGGTGCTGGCCGGCACGGTGGCGGGGGAGCGGCTGCGGTTCTGCAGCAACGCGGTGGCCCTGTCCGACGGCAGCGTGTACCTCACCGTCTCCAGCCGCGTGTACGGCCTTGACCGGTGGATCGGTGACATCGCCGAGCACACCGGCACCGGGCGGTTGCTGCGGCTCGCACCGGGCGCCGCCGAGCCCGAGGTGCTGCTGGAGGGCCTGCAGTTCGCCAACGGCCTCGCCCCGAGCGGGGACGAGTCCTTCCTGGTCGTCGCCGAGACCGGCGCCTGCCGCCTGATCCGGTACTGGCTCACCGGTCCCCGGGCGGGCCGTGCCGAGCCCTTCGCCGCGCCGCTGCCCGGCATGCCGGACAACCTCTGGCGCGCCGGCCCCGCCGGCCCCGTCTGGGTGGCCCTGGCCTCCCCGCGCCGGTCCCCGCTGGAACTCCTCCACCGCTCGCCCGCGCCCGTCCGCCGCGCCGCCGCCCGCCTCGCCGTCCGCGCCCCCTTCCGCCCCTCCGGCACCACGGCCGTCCTCGCCGTCGACGACACCGGCCGCATCGTGCACCACCTCACCCGCCGCCACGCCGGTTTCCGCATGGTCACCAGCGTGTGCGCGACGGGCGGCCGCCTGGTGCTCGGCAGCCTGTGGGAGCCGGGCGTGGCGGTGTGCGAGGCACCGGAGACGGCGTGCTCCCGCCCCGGAAGGGACGCGGGAGGTAAGAAGTCGTTGTGAACCGGCCGCCGGTCGCCGCCTCTCCCGCGGCCGCCGCCCCGCCGTGCCGGCTCACCGGCCGGGGAAGGACCGGTCCCCGCTCCCGGTCGGTTGCCCGGTCACCGGCCGCCCGGCGGCGCCGCAGGCCCCCGCCTGCCCGCCCGGCCCCGCGGTACGAGACACTGCGGCTGACCCGGACGGGGGCGGGCCTCTAGGCTGCCGCCGACGTCGTCGGGAGCGTGACCGCGGGCCTCGGCGCGGACACGCCTCCCTCCGGGTCGGAACAAGACCGAGTCGTAGTAAGACTGTCTACAGCACTGTCGACCAACTCAGAACTGGATCCGCATGAGCGCCATCTCCGTCGGTCAGGCCCTTGTCCTCGGAGTCGTCGAGGGGGTGACCGAGTTCCTGCCCGTCTCCTCCACCGGCCACCTGAAGATCGCCGAGGGCCTGATGGGCATTCCCGTCGACGACGACGCCGTCGTCGGGTTCTCGGCCGTCATCCAGGTCGGCGCCATCGCCGCCGTGCTCGTGTACTTCTTCAAGGACATCGTGCGGATCGTCTCCGCCTGGTTCCGCGGCCTGCTGCACAAGGAGGAGCGGTACCACCACGACTACAAGTTCGCGTGGTGGGTCATCTGCGCCACCCTCCCGATCGTGGCCGTGGGCCTGGCCGCCAAGCCGCTCATCGAGGGCCCGCTCGCCTCGCTGTGGGTGGTCGCCGGTTCCCTGATCGTCGGCAGCGGCGTGATGTGGGCGGCGGACCAGATGGGCCGGCACAAGCGCGGCGAGGACGACACCTCCTTCAAGGACGCCATGCTGGTCGGCTCCTCGCAGATCCTCGCGCTGCTCTTCCCGGGCTTCTCCCGCTCCGGCGCCACCATGTCCACCGCGCTCGTCCTCGACCTCGACCGGGTCGCCGCCACCCGCCTGTCGTTCTTCCTCGGCATCCCCGCCCTGACCGGCGCCGGCCTGTACGAGTTGAAGGACGCGCTGGGCACCGGCGTGGGCGCGGCCCCGCTGGCCGTCGGCACGATCGTGTCGTTCGTCGTCGCCTACGCCTCCATCGCCTGGCTGCTGAAGTTCGTCGCCAAGCACTCCTTCAACGCCTTCGTGCTCTACCGCATCGCCGTCGGCATCCTGCTGTTCGGGCTGCTGGCCACCGGCGTCCTCGAGAGCTGAACCGCGCCGGCGTGGTGCGGTCGCGGTGCGGCGACGCCCCGGGCCCGGACGGCCGCGTCGGCGGTGACGCCCGCACCCGGAGCGTCCCGGGCCTGTCGTGCGAGCTGTCGGCGGGTCAGTTCCGTACGGACCGCCCGGCCCTGCGCAGCACCAGCGCCACCGCACCCGCCCCCAGCCCGACGGCGCCCGCGAGCGCCCCGGCCTCCGGCCAGCCGGAACCGTCCGCCGGCGCCGACACCGGCGTCGGCGTCGACACCGGCGCCGGTGCCGCGGCGCCGGCCCGCATCTCCCGGCGGACGGGGGCCGCGGCGCGCAGGGCGTCCAGCGAGCCCACCGGGCCGACCCGCCCGGACGCCGCGAACCCCCAGTCCAGCAGCGCGCGGGCCTCCTCGTAGACGGTGAGGCCGCCGCCCTGCTGCGGGTTCATCACCGTCACCACCAGGGTGCGCCCGCCGCGCCGCGCCGCCGCGATCAGCGTGTTGCCCGCGTTGCTGGTGTAACCGTTCTTGACGCCGATCAGGCCCGGATACGGCGCCACACCGTCGTCCCCGGTCAGCAGCCGGTTGGTGTTGCGGATCGGGTACGCACCCTCCGTGCCGGGGAAGGGCGCCTCGACGGTGGCGCAGTAGCGCGCGAAGCCGGGGTCGCGCAGTCCGGCCCGGCCGAACACCGCCAGGTCGTACGCCGAGGAGACCTGGCCCGGCGTGTCGTAGCCGTCGGGGGACAGCACCCGGGTGTCGCGGGCGCCCAGCTCCCGGGCCTTGCTCTGCATGCGGGCGGCGGTGGCCCGCCAGCCGCCGCCGAGCTCGGCCAGGACGTGCACGGCGTCGTTGCCGGAGTGCAGGAACACCCCGCGCCACAGGTCGGACACCCGGTAGGTGCGGCCCTCGACGACCCCCACCAGGCTGCTGCCCTCGCCCACGCCCGCGAGTTCCGCCGCGTCGACCCGGTGCCGGGCGTCGCCGGGCAGCATCGGCAGCACGGTCAGCGCGAACAGCGTTTTCAGGGTGCTGGCGGGCGGCAGGGGCCGGTGCGCGTCGTACGAGGCGAGCACGTCGCCGGAGCGGGCGTCGGCCACCAGCCAGGACAGTGCGGAGACCTCCGGCACCCGCGGCGCTCCGGCCCGCGGCCGCACCTGCACCCCGGGGCGGTACAGCAGGTCCGGCGGCGGCAGGGCCGCCCGTGCGCCGCCCGGGGCGACCGGGTCCGGCGTCGGCCGGATGGACGCGGCAGCCGGAGCCGGCGCCAGGAGCCCGGCCACGCACAGCGCGCAGAACGCCACCATCCGGGAGGTAAATCCGATTTTCATACCGGAAACGTACGGTGTGGCGGCCCAACCACCCTGTCGTTCGTGCCGCATGGCGACGGCGAACACCCAAATGCCGCAGATGGACGGCGCCGGGCGGGAACGGCTGTGACGGAAACGGCCGAGGCGGGAACGGCTGTGGCGGAAACGGCCGTGGCGGGAACTGACGTGGCGACATTCCGGCGGTTCTCCCGCAATCCACCGGGGCACCCGCCCGCCATGTCCACCTACAGCCGCTCGTTGACCGACCGGTCCCTGCCGCTGCTCGCGCAGGGCTATGCCTGGCTTCCCCACCGGATGCGCAGGAGCCCGGCACACGTGGTGCGCACCCGGCTCATGGGCCGGCCGGCGCTGACCGTGCGCGGTCCGGACGCGGTGCGCTTCTTCTACGACGAGCGCAACGTCCGCCGCCACGACGCGATCCCCGGGCCCGTCCTGGGCACGCTGTTCGGCCACGGCGCGGTGCACACCCTCGACGGCCCGGTCCACCGCGTCCGCAAGGAACTGTTCCTCCCCCTGCTCGACCCGGCGTCGATCGCCGGCCTGGTCGAGCACGTGACCGACGCCTGGGACGACACGGTGCCCGCCTGGGAACGGCGCGACCGCGTCGTGCTGTTCGACGAGGCGGGTGTCGTCCTGACCCGCGGCGTGTGCCGGTGGGCGGGGATTCCGCTGGACGACGCCGACGCCCAGCCGTTCGCCCGCGACCTGATCGCGATGGTCGACGGCTTCGCCGCCCTCGGCCCGCGCCACTGGCGCGCCCGCCGCGCCCGCGGCCGGCAGGAGGAGAGGCTGGGCCGCCTGATCGAGGACGTGCGCGCCGGCACGGTCACCGCGCCCGCGGACTCGGTGCTCGACCGGGTCGCCCGGCACCGCGACGCCGACGGCCGGCGGCTCGACACCAGGACGGCCGCCGTGGAACTGCTCAACGTCGTCCGGCCCACGGTCGCCGTCGGCTGGTTCGTCGCCTTCGCCGCCCACGCCCTGCACCACCGGCCGGAGAACCGGCGGCTCCTGCGCTCGGGCGACATGGCCCACGTCGCCGCGTTCGTGCACGAGGTGCGCCGCTTCTACCCGTTCGCGCCGTTCCTCGGCGGGCGCGCCGCCCGCGACCTGACCTGGCGCGGCGAGCACGTCGAGGAGGGCGGCCTGGTGCTGCTGGACGTCTTCGGCCAGAACCACGACGATGAACTGTGGGGCGACCCGTACGCCTTCCGCCCCCGGCGGTTCCTCGAACACCCCGTGGAACGCGACGAGTTGATCCCGCAGGGCGGCGGGGATCCGCGCACCGGCCACCGCTGCCCCGGCGAGGGCATGACGATCGGCCTGCTGGAGGCGCTGTCGGTGCGCCTGGCGGACCTGGAGTACCGGGTGCCGGAGCAGGACCTGCGCATCCCGCTGAGCCGCGTCCCGACCCGGCCGCGCAGCGGCTTCGTGGTCACCGGCGTGCGCGTGCCCGCCCGGCGGCCGGCCGGGGCGAGGTGAGCACCGCGCGGCTCGGGACCCCGGCCGCCGTGGTGACCGGCGGCGTCACTCCGGCCGCCCGGTGGGCAGCGTGGCCCAAACGCGGCGCAGGAAGGCGGCGTTGTCCGGTGTCCGCCGCAGCCGCTCCAGCAGCGTCTCCAGGTGCGCCTGGCCGTCCCGCCCCCGCAGCGCCCGCCGCAGCCCGCGTACGGTCGTCGACTCGGCCTCGGTGAGCAGCAGTTCCTCGCGGCGCGTGCCGGAGGCGGGCAGGTCGACGGCCGGGAAGACACGGCGTTCGGCGAGTTCGCGGCTCAGCCGCAGCTCCATGTTGCCGGTGCTCTTCAGCTCCTCGAAGAAGAAGTCGTCGGCGCGTGAGCCGGTCTCCACCAGCGCGGTGGCGAGGATCGTCAGCGAGCCGCCCTCCTCGGCGAGCCGGGCGGCGCCGAACAGCCGCTTGGGGCCCTGCAGCGCGGCCGCGTCGACACCGCCGCTGAGGGTGCGGCCCCCGGAGGCGGCCGCGTGGTTGTGCGCCCGGCACAACCGGGTCAGGGAGTCGAGGAGGACCACGACGTCCTCGCCCTCCTCCACGAGCCGCTTGGCGCGCTCCACGACGAGGTCGGCGAGTGCGATGTGCTGCTTCGGCGTCCGGTCGAAGGTCGAGGCGTACACCTCGCCGCGCACCGAGCGCCGCATGTCGGTGACCTCCTCCGGCCGCTCGTCCAGCAGCACCACCATCAGCCGGCACTCCGGGTGGTTGCCGGTGATCGCGGCCGCGATCTGCTGCAGCAGCACCGTCTTGCCGGTCCTGGGCGGCGCCACGACGAGCCCGCGCTGGCCCTTGCCGACGGGCGCGATCAGGTCGACGACGCGCCCGGTGAGGCCGGACGCCGGGTGCTCCAGGCGCAGCCGCTGCCGCGGATGCAGCGGCGTCAGGTCCTGGAAGCGGCGCCGCGGCCGGTCCGACGGGCTGCGGCCGTTGACCCGTGCGACGTCGCCGAGCCCGCCCCGGTCCGCGCGCACGCCCTCGACGAGGTCGCCGCGGCGCAGACCGTGACGGCCGATCAGCGCGGGCGGGACCTGGAGGTCGGCGGGCGAGGCGAGGCAGTCCGCGGCGCGCAGGTGCCCCCTGCCGCCCGCGTCGATGTCGAGGACACCGCTGACGAGCTGCGGCCGGTCGGCCGCAGCGGGGGGATGTTCGAGTGTGGTGGTCGTGGTGGTCATGGTGGGGGTCCTTTCACGGACGGACGCGGCATGGGGCATGCGCGGGAAACCCGCGAAGTGCGGGAAGCACGAGAGCTGCGGGAGGTGCGGGGCATGCAAGAGACATGGAAGAGGCGAAGGAGGCGGAAGCGGAAAGACGGAGAAGGCGGAAAGACGGAGAAGGCGGAAAGACGGAGAAGGCGGAAACCGTGAGCGGAGGCGTACGAGCACGCGCCTCGGGCGGCCGGGGAACACCACCTGCCGCTCGGCTCGCCCGGCGCGGTGTGCGGCCGGGAGGTGGTGCGAGGACGCCGACCGGCCTGCCGACGAACGGCCGGGCGAGCGGTGACGGGGGGAGGGAAACGGTGCGGTGGGAGACTTCCGGCACCGGCGCCCACGACGGGGCGAGGACACGTTCCCGAAGGCACTGTACCACCCCGGTGCCGGGGCGCGGTGGCCCGTGCCCCGGAGTCCGGGGCGTCCCGGTGCCCGGGCCCGCTCCCGTAAGCTGCCGGGATGTTCCATCCCGAGGGTCCCGGCCTGCGTGAGCTCGTGGTGCAGGCGCTGTCGTCCGTGGAGCGCGGCTATGACCTGCTCGCGCCGAAGTTCGACCGCACGCCGTTCCGCACCCCGGACTCGGTCCTGCGGGCCTGCGCCGGGGTGCTGGAGCGCCTCGGCCCGTTCACCGAAGGGCTCGACCTGTGCTGCGGCACCGGGGCCGGCCTGGGCGTGCTGGCCCGGGTGTGCCGCGCCGGCGTCACCGGTGTCGACTTCAGCGCCGGCATGCTCGCCGTCGCCCGGGAGCGGGTGCCGGGCACGCGCGGGCGGCCCGGGCCCCGTACCGCCTTCGTCCGCGCCGACGCCCGCGCGCTGCCGTTCGCCGAGGCCTTCGACCTCGTCGTCAGCTTCGGCGCGCTCGGTCACTTCCTGCCCCGCGAACTGCCCGTCCTCTTCGGCCAGGTGCGCTCCGTACTGCGGCCCGGCGGCTGCTTCGCCCTGCCGGTACTGGCCCCGCCCCGGCCGTCCTCCCCGGCGTTCTGGGCGCTGCTCGGCTTCGACGCCGTGATGCGCGTGCGCAACGCCGTGTGGCGGCCGCCGTTCGTGATGTACTACCGCGCCTTCCGGTTCGGCGACGTGTGGCGGGAACTGGAGAGGGCCGGATTCGGCGTCGAGCTGTACCCGCTGGAGGAGTTGGGCCGCCGCGGCGACGGCAGCCCGCGTGCGAGGCTGCTGGTGGCCCGCAGGCTGCCGTAGGAACGACAGGCCCTTTTAGCGCGGCTCAGGCGTACGACCGCAGCCAGCGCAGCTTGGCCGCGTCCTGGTAGGGGCCGCCGCCCTCGTGGTCGTTGAAGTCGTACACCTCGATCGCCTTGTCGTCGTGCGCCCAGGCGTTGAAGGCGGCGAAGACGGTCGACGGCGGGCAGGTCTCGTCCTCCAGGGCCGCGGAGAACAGGGCGGGGGCGCGGCCGCGGGCCGCGAAATGCACTCCGTCGAAGTACGACAGGGTGCGCAGGACGTCCTCGGTGCGGCCGCGGTGCGTCTTGAGGAACAGGCCGATCTCCCGGTAGGGGTGACGGTCCGTCAGGGTCGTGGCGCGCGGGAAGTCGCACAGGAACGGCACGTCCGGAGCGACGGCGACCAGGTCCGGCACCAGGCCGCCCACGGCGATCGAGATGCCGCCGCCCTGGCTGGCGCCGGTCACGGCGGTGCGGGCCGCGTCCGCCAGCGGGTGCGAGCGGGCCGCCTCCACCGCGCGCACGGCGTCCGTGAAGACACGCCGGTAGTAGTAGTTCTCGGGGGCGTCGATGCCCCGTGTCATGAAGCCGGGATACGCCGGCGCGCCGCCCACCGGGTCGGGGGTGTCCCCGCCGCCGCCCCAGGCGCTGCCCTGGCCGCGCGTGTCCATCACGAAGTGCACCCGGCCGGTGGACGCCCACAGCAGGTGCTCGTGGCCCAGCCCGCGCCCGCCGCCGTAGCCGACGAACTCCACGACCAGCGGCAGCGGTTCGCCGGCGCTCGCGGGATGCACCAGCCAGCCCTTGACCGGGTGGCCGCCGAACCCCGCGAAGGTCACGTCGTACACCGTCACCGTGGCCAGTCCCGTGTCCATCGGTTCGAAACGCGCGTCCAGTTCGTGCTCGCGGGCCTCCTGGAGCGTCTTGGACCAGAACGCGTCGAAGTCCTCGGGCTCGGCGGACTCGCTGCGGTATTCACGGAGTTCCTCGAGCGGAAGGTCGAACAGGGCCATCAAGGGACCGCCTTCGGTCGGAGGGTGCCGGAACAGTGCCGGTGGGTGCCGGTGAGCACCGTACGTGCGCCGTCGTACGCCCGCCAGAGCCCGGTCCCCGGTGCCCGTCAGGCGTGCCGCCGGGTCCACTCCGGGCCCGTGACGGCCCACTCGCGCTCCCACTCGGCCAGCCGGTGGCGCAGCAGGGCGCGCCGCAGGGCCCACCGCCCGAGCAGGACCGCGGCGGCCGTGCCGCCCGCGGCGCACGCGCCGAGGGTCAGCGTGTGCTGCCACACGGCCGTGTCGTCCGGCGGCGGGGCCACGCTGCGGCCCCGGGAGTCGAACCACACGGGGACCACGTCACCGGGCCGGGTGTCGGCCGGGACCTGCGCGGCGGCCGTGCGCCGGCCCGTGCCCGGCTCGCTCCAGCGCACGGTCGCCCGGTAGGCGTGCTGTCGGCCGCCCGGCACGGCGGCCGGTGTGCCGGGCACCCGGGCGACGACCTCGGCGCGCACCCGGTGGCGTTCGGCGCGCTGCACCGCCTGCAGTGTCCGGGCCTCGTCGTGGGCCCAGCGGCCCGCGGCCACCCCGGCCAGGGGCGCGCCCACGGCGAGCAGGACGGCGGCCACCAGGAGCGTCCACGCCTCGACGACGTCGCAGCGGCGCCGCAGCGGATTGCGCCGCCAGTGCCAGCCGCGCACCCGGATTCGCATGCCGACCTCCTCGCCGTCAGGGGAGCCGGTGCGCGGTGCACCGGGCGGTCCTTCTCCGGTGCCGTCCAACGGCCCCTGCGCGCAGCGCACTCGTGCGAGCGTTCACACGGATCTCGTACTCGTCCTCCGTTCTCGTACCCCGTCCGGCGGGCATCGTTCACCGGGAAGGACGAGGGAGACGTACGACACGGCGCGCCGCCCGCCGGGAGGTCACGGATCCGGCCGCGGCGGGATCGTCGTCGGGGCGGGCACGTGAGCCCGTCCCCGCCGGCTCACTCCTCCCGCCGCGCCGCCGCCTCCTCCGCCTGTTCCGGGGAGGCGGCGTTGTAGCGCACCAGGTATCCGGCGAACCGCACCAGGTCCTCCTCCGGCCAGTCCTTCAGCCGTTCCCGGAAGGCCGCGCGGCGGCTCTCGGTGACCCGGTCCAGGGTCCGCCGGCCCGGGTCGGTCAGGTGCAGCACCTGCACGCGGTGGTCCTGCGGGTCGGCCCGCCGCTCGACGAGCCCGGCCCGCCGCAGCGCGGCCACCTGGCGGCTGACCGTGGACTTGTCCAGGGCGCAGTGCGCGGCCAGGTCGGTGGCGCGGCAGCCGCCGCGCTCCTCCAGGTGGCCGAGCAGCGTGTACGCCACCAGCGACAGCTCCGGGTGCATGCGCCCCGCCACCGCCCGGGCCCGGCGGGCGAAGGCGGTCATCTCCCGCTGGATCGTCTCCACGGCCCTCAGCGCGGCGGTCCCGTCCGCCGCGACGGCTTCCCCGATCACCGGAACACCTCCCTCCGCGGCCTGGTTGCACAGGACAACTGGTGTGATGGTTGCGTAAGTCAAGCGCGGGGGAGCGGCCGATGAGGTGGCAGGCCCTGCGGCACGTGCCCGCCCGCGCGCAGGCCGCCGGCCTGCTGGAGGACCGCGACATCAGGGGCGTGTACGTGCCGGGCGCCCGGGCGCCGGAATTGATCGCGGGCGGACGGACGACCCGGGCGGCCGAGGCGGAGGAGGCAAAGGAGACCGAAAAGCAGAAGAGGCCGAAAAGCAGAAGAGACCGAAGGGGCCGAAGAGGCCGAAGCGGCCGTCGGTGTCCGGGTGTTGGGGTAGGGTGGCTCTCCGGCCGCGGACCGTCCCGGCCGCCCGACGCCGAGGAGGTGGGACCCATCACCGCTGTCATCCGGGTGCTCTCCCCTCGCGCCGGAGCGGGCCGCCACCGCTAGGCGGCTGCGGGAGCGCCCTTCGGCCCCCTCCCGAAAGACTCTCGCCTGCCATGTCCGCCCTGCCGCCCCTGCCCGCCTCCGGCGGTCCGACCCGTCCCGCCGTCGTCGCCGCGCTGCGCGCCGCCGGGTGCGTCTTCGCCGAGGACGAGGCGGAGCTGCTGCTCGCCGCCGCCCGCACGCCGGACGAACTCGCCGCCCTGGTGAGCCGCCGCGTCGCCGGACTCCCCCTGGAACACGTGCTGGGCTGGGCCCGCTTCCGCGGGCTGCGCGTCGCCGTCGAGCCCGGCGTGTTCGTGCCCCGCCGCCGCACCGAGTTCCTCGTCGAACAGGCCCTCGCCCAGGCCCCGGACGCGTCCGTCGTCGTGGACCTGTGCTGCGGCTCCGGCGCCATCGGTGCCGCCCTGGCCGCCGAACTCGGCGACGTCGAGCTGCACGCCGCCGACATCGACCCGGCCGCCGTGCGCTGCGCCCGCCGCAACGTGGCCGCCGCCGGCGGCCACGTGCACACCGGTGACCTGTTCGCGGCGCTGCCGGACCGGCTGCGCGGCCGCGTCGACATCCTCGCCGCCAATGTGCCCTACGTCCCCACCGGCGAGGTCGGGCTGCTGCCCGCCGAGGCCCGCGACCACGAGCCGGCGACCGCCCTCGACGGCGGCCCCGACGGCCTGGACGTGCTGCGCCGCGTCGCCGCCGGGGCGCCCGCGTGGCTCGCCCCCGGCGGCTGCCTGCTGGTGGAGACCAGCGAGCGCCAGGCCCCGCGGGCGGTGGCCGCCTTCACCCGGGCCGGTCTGGCCGCCCGCCTGGCCGTCTCCGAGGAGTGGTACGCCACCGTGGTGGTGGGCGTACGGCCGTAGCACCCGGCCCGCGGGGCGGCGGTCGCCCGCAGGGCGGCGGTCAGGTCGTCGCGCCGCTGTCCGAGGGCGCCGAAGGCATCGAGGGTGCCGGGGAGGTCGGAGGTGCCGGAGAGGCCGGGGGAGTCGGGGAGGCCGGGGAGCCGTCGTCGTCCCGGTGCCACTTGTGGTGCCACGGGAAGCCGCCCCGGCCGTCGTCCTTGCGGTCGAGGAAGGAACCGGCCGCCGCGAGGGCCGCGGTGCGGGTGCCGTTACCGGACCGGGTGCCGGCCAGGAAGACCGTCTCGCCCTTGCGGAGCGCGTCGGCGCCGGTCCCGCCGCTGCCATCACCCTTGTGCACCCGGACGTCCGAACCGACGGTCCACGTCCACGACGCGCCGTCCGCGCTCCGCACGGTGACCCGCTCGCCGTCCACCTTCTGCACGGTGCCGCGCTGCCAGGTGCGCACCACCCACGCGCCCGTGTCGGGGTCCTTGACCGTCGCCTCGCCGTGCACGGCGGCGGCGCCGAGGCGGAACCACGGGCCCAGGCCGTGGCGGGCGCCCGGCCCGTCCCCGGAGGGGGAGGCCGCCGGGGAGGACGCCGCCGCGGGCAGCGCGCCGGAACCGGTGCCGGCGCCGCCCGGTGAGCCGGCGGCGTAGGCGACCGCGCCGCCGGTCGCCAGCACCGCGGCCACGGCCGCCGCCGTCGCCGCCCGGCGCCGTGCGGGCCTGCGCCACCACCGCTCGCGCGGTGCGCCGCCCGCTTCGCCGGGGCCCGTCACGACGTCCCACCGCGCCTGCGCGTGCGGGGCGTGCTCCGGCATCGGCGGCACCGGCCGGCCGTCACCGGTGCGTCGCTCGTCCGGTTCGTACGTCATCGTTCCTCACCTCACCTCGCGCGGACGTCCCCGAGGCCTTCGCTGTGATTGTCCGGCACCGCCGGTAAGGACCGGGTAACCGTTTCCTGTGAGACCGCGCCGCCGGGCAGGGCCCGGGCGGGGTCTACGACAGCGCCTGCGCGCGGGCGACGAGCAGGGCCACGTCGTCGCGGTTGTCCGGGTGGCGCAGCCTGCGCAGCAGCAGGTCGCACAGCTCCTGCAGGGGCCGCTCCGGGTCGTCGACCAGCGTCAGCAGCGTCTCGAGGCGTTCGTCGAGGGAGTGGTGGCGGGTCTCGACGAGGCCGTCGGTGTAGAACACCAGCTCGTCGCCGGGCGACAGCTCGACGGTGGTGGTGGCGAACTCCACGCCGCCCACGCCCAGCGGGACGCCGGTGGGCAGGTCGAGCAGCTCCGGTGGCCGGCCGGCGCGTACCCGGACGGGCGGCAGGTGGCCGGCGTTGGCGATGCGCACCTGCCCCAGATGCGGTTCGTGGATGGCGTAGACGCAGGTGGCGATGGAGTGGTCCAGGTTCGCGGTGATGCGGTCCAGGTGCTCCAGCAGGCGGGCCGGGTCCAGGTCGAGCGCGGCGAGGGTGTTGGTGGCGGTGCGCAGCCGGCCCATCGTGGCCGCGGCGCTGATGCCGCTGCCCATCACGTCGCCCACGACGAGCGCGGTCTTGTCCCCCTCCAGCGGGATCACGTCGAACCAGTCGCCGCCGATCTCGCTGGTCGCGCCGGCGGGCTGGTAGCGCGAGGCCACCTCCAGGCCGCCGGTCACCGACGGGTGGCTGGGCAGCAGGCTGCGCTGCAGGGTGAGGGCGGTGTCGCGGGCGTTCTGGTACCAGCGGGCGTTGTCGATCTGCACCGCCGCGCGGGCGGCCAGCTCCCGGGCGAGCAGCACGTCGTCGTCGCTGAACGGCGCCGGGTTGCGGGTGCGCTTGAGGTCGAGGGCGCCCAGCACCTCGCCGCGCGCGATCAGCGGCACGGCGAGGTAGGAGTGGACGCCCGCGCGGGCCAGCAGTTCGGCCGCCTCCGGGGAGCGGGCGATGCGGGGCAGGTCCTCGTCCTTGACCTGCGCGACCAGGACCGGGCGGCCGGTGCGCACGCACTCGGTGATCAGCCGGTCCGGGGCGTAGCGGGCGATCCGGCCCGGCGGGTCGGCCGCCTCCAGGGCCTCCGGGGCCCGCGGCGCCCGCACGGCCAGCGCCCGGATCACCGCCGGTTCGGCCGGGCCGAGGTCGCTGCGGCGGCCCTCCACGACGGCGGCCAGCAGGTCCACGGCCGCCACGTCGGCGAGCCCGGGCACCGCGACCTCGGCCAGCTCGCAGGCGGTGCGGTCCAGGTCGAGGGTGGTGCCGATGCGGGTGGTGGCGTCGGCGATGCAGACCAGGCGGCGCCGGGCGGCCTCCGCCTCCTGGTTCGCCCGGTGCTGTTCGGTGACGTCCACCACCGACGAGGCGACGCCCAGGACCGTGCCGACGGCGTCCTCCAGCCGGTACAGCGACACCGACCAGGCGTGCTCCTCGTTCGGGTCGGCCGGAGTGCGCCCCGTGACGGCCAGGTCGATGATGGGCCGGCCGGTGCGCAGCACCTGCCGGGTCACCTCCTCCAGATGGCCGACCTCCGGGTCGGAGGCCCTGAGGTGCGGCAGCACCTCCCGGAGGCGGCGGCCGAGGTGCTGCGCGGCGGGTATGCCGTTGATCTTCTCCAGTGCCGGATTGACCGAGACGAACCGCAGGTCGGTGTCGAGGACGGCCAGCCCGATCGGGGACTGGGAGACGATCCGCTCCGACAGCGCCAGGTCGCGCTCCAGCCCCCGTACGGTCGCCCGGTCGGCGGCCAGGCCCAGGGCGTAGACGTCGCCCCGGTCGTCGATGAGCCGCTGGTTGCGGAACTCCACCAGGCGGGTGGAGCCGTCCCGCAGCCGGATCGGGAACGCCCCGGCCCAGCCCCGGCCGGTCTCCAGCACGTCCGAGAAGAGCTTGACCACCATGTCGAAGTGCCGCTCGTGGATCATCAGCCGGGCGGCGTACTCCCCCAGCGCCTCCTGCGCGCTGTAGCCGAACAGCTCCTCGGCCTGCGGACTCCACAGCACGATCCGCCCCTCGGCGTTCAGCACCACCGAGGCGACCCCGAGGACGTCCAGCAGGCCGCTCGGCCGCACCGGGCCGCGCGCCGACGGGCCCTCCGACAGGGGTGTTCCGGCTTCACTCATTCCCCGCACCGCCTCCGACCGTCCCTCGCGGCACGCCGTCCCCTGTGCCGACTCACCTGTTCTACCGCGCTCACACCCACTTCTCGGCCACCCTGTCGTTTTCCCCCACCATGCCGTACCACCGGCCCCGCCGTCCTGGGAAGTTCACCTGCGCGACCCGGGCCCGGCGCGCGCCGGGCGGGACGGGGCGGGGCGGGGCGGAACGCGGTCCGCGGCCGGTGGTGCGGCGGTGGGCGCGGTGCTTTGCTGGGAGTGGGGGCTGGGAGGGGGGCGCACGGAAGGAGCCACCGCGATGGACGGCGAGCGAGCGACCACGATGGACAGCGAACGACCGCACCCGCACGCGGTCTCGGTGGAGCTGAGCGGCTGCAGCAAGGACGACGCCCGCGTCGTGTTCGAGACGCTGTGCGCGTGCTTCTCCTCCGACCGCCGCGCCGACGACGTGCCCCAGGAGCTGGACGAGGTCCGTCCGACGGTCTGGCTCGGCACGTTCGACGTCGGCGACGCCCGGGCCGGCGCCGCCCGCCCGGGCCGTCTGCGCGCCCCGGTCGAGGCCGACGTCCAGGGCGGCTGCTGGGCCGTGGACCGCTTCCGCAGCACCCTGGACGACCTGTTCACGGTGAGCGACCTGTGCACGGCCTCCGGCGACCAGGAGCGCGAGCTGCACCTGCGGCTCGAGAGCCGCTGAGCGGCCGACCGGCCGGGCCCGCCGCGGGGGAGTGACGCAGGTCGCCCCGCGACCCATTGTGCAACTAGTTGCATAAACCGTGCGCGGTCCTCTACAACGAGAGGCACCACACCGCGCACGGAGGGCCCGATGAGCCGTTACCCGCACCTGCTGACCCCGCTCGACCTGGGGTTCACCACGCTGCCCAACCGCGTCCTGATGGGCTCCATGCACGTCGGCCTGGAGGAGGCCGAGCGCGGGTTCGAGCGCATGGCCGCCTTCTACGCCGCCCGCGCCCGCGGGGGAGTGGGCCTGATCGTCACCGGCGGCATCGCCCCCAACGAGGAGGGCCGGCCCTACCCGGGCGGCGCCAAGCTCACCACCCGGCAGGAGGCCGAGCGGCACCGCACGGTCACCGACGCCGTGCACCGCGAGGGCGGCCGCATCGCCCTGCAGATCCTCCACTTCGGCCGCTACGCCTACCACCCCGACCTGGTCGCCCCCAGCGCCCTGAAGGCCCCCATCAGCCCCCATGTGCCGCGCGAGCTGACCGACGCCGACATCGAGCGGACGATCGACGACTACGCCCGCACCGCCCGCCTCGCCCGCGAGGCCGGCTACGACGGCGTGGAGATCATGGGCTCCGAGGGCTACCTCGTCAACGAGTTCACCGCCGCCTGCACCAACCACCGCACCGACCGCTGGGGCGGCTCCTACGACAACCGCATGCGCTTCCCCGTCGAGATCGTCCGCCGGGTGCGCCAGGCGGTCGGCGAGGACTTCATCGTCGTCTACCGCCTGTCCATGCTCGACCTCGTCCCCGGCGGCTCCACCCTCGACGAGGTGATCACTCTCGCCAGGGCCGTCGAGGCCGCCGGGGCGACGATCATCAACACGGGCATCGGCTGGCACGAGGCCCGCATCCCCACCATCGCCACCTCCGTGCCGCGCGGCGCCTACACCTGGGTCACCCGGCGCCTGATGGGCGAGGTCTCCGTCCCCCTGGTGACCACCAACCGCATCAACACCCCCGAACTCGCCGAGCAGTTGCTCGCCGAGGGCTGCGCCGACATGGTGTCGGTGGCCCGCCCGCTGCTGGCCGACCCCGACTTCGTCGCCAAGGCCGCCGCCGGGCGCCCGGAGACGATCAACACCTGCATCGGCTGCAACCAGGCCTGCCTCGACCACACCTTCAGCGGGAGGATCACCTCCTGCCTGGTCAACCCGCGCGCCTGCCACGAGACCGAGCTGGTGTGGTCCCCGACCCGCCGCCGCAAGCGGATCGCCGTCGTCGGCGCCGGCCCCGCCGGACTCGCCTGCGCGGTCACCGCCGCCGAACGCGGCCACGCCGTCACGCTGTTCGACGCCGCGGACGAGATCGGCGGCCAGCTCAACGTCGCCCGCCGCGTCCCCGGCAAGCAGGAGTTCGACGAGACGCTGCGCTACTACGCCACCCGCCTCGCCCAGGAGGGCGTCGACGTCCGCCTCGGCACCCGGGTCACCGCCGCGGACGTCGCCGACCACGACGAGGTGGTCGTCGCCACCGGCGTCACCCCGCGCATCCCGGACATCCCCGGTGTCGACCATCCCAGCGTCCTCGGTTACCTCGACGTCCTGCACGGCAACGCCCCCGTCGGCGACCGGGTGGCGATCATCGGCGCCGGCGGCATCGGCTTCGACGTCGCCGCCTACCTCACCGACCCCGGCGACCACGCGCACCGCGACCCGGCGGTGTACTTCCGCCGCTGGGGCGTCGACACGGACTACCGCGCCCGCGGCGGCCTGGCCGCCCCCGAACGGCCCGTCGTGCCGCGCCGCGTGCACCTGCTGCAGCGCAGGCCCGGCAAGGTCGGCGCCGGCCTGGGCAGGACCACCGGCTGGATCCACCGCACGGAACTGAGGCACCGCGGCGTCACCATGGTCCCGGGCGTGCGCTACGACCGGATCGACGACGTCGGCCTGCACCTCACCGTCGACGGCGCGCCCACCGTCCTGGAGGTCGACACGATCGTGCTGTGCGCCGGGCAGGAGCCGCGCCGCGACCTGTACGACGAGCTGCTCGCCGCCGGCCGCGGCGCGCACCTCGCCGGCGGCGCCGACGTGGCCGCCGAGCTCGACGCGAAGCGGGCGATCCGGCAGGGCACCGAGCTGGCCGCGGCCCTGTAGGGCCGGTGGCGCCTTTCTAGGATGGCCCCCATGTCCCTCCCGCACGCCATCCTCACCGCCCTGCTCGAAAAGCCCTCCTCGGGGCTGGAGCTGACCCGCCGCTTCGACAAGTCGATCGGCTACTTCTGGTCGGCCACCCATCAGCAGATCTACCGCGAGCTGGGGAAGCTGGAGGCCGAGGGCTACATCCGCGCCCTGCCCGCCGCGCAGCCGGCCCGCGGGCAGAAGAAGAGCTACGAGGTGCTGCCCGCCGGCCGTGCCGAACTCGCCCGCTGGACCGCCACCGCCCAGGACCCCCGGCCGGTGCGCGACCCGCTGCTGCTGCGGCTGCGCGCCGCGGCCGTCGTCGGCACCGCCGGCCTGGAAGCCGACCTGCGCCGCCATCTCGCGCTGCACGAGCGGCAGTTGGCGGAGTACCGGGAGATCGAGCGGCGTGACTTCCCGCCCGGCCGGGACAGCACCCGCGACCGGCTGCAGCACTTGGTGCTGCGGGCCGGCATCGACCTGGAGACCTTCTGGACGCGGTGGCTCACCCAGGCGCTGGCCGAGTTCGCCGACCTGCGCGACGACGCGCGCGGCGGCCCGCGCGGCGGCGAACCGGCCTGACGGGCCGCCCCGCGGTCACCACCGGTGCGGCCGGAAGCGGCGGCGCAGGAACCAGCCCGCCGCGATGGCCCCCGTGCCGACCAGCACCCCGCCCGCCGTCAGGGTGACCGTGCCGTAGTCCCTGACGGCACCGCCCAGCCCGCCCATGACGCCCCGCGACGGCGACGGCGAGGAGGTGGCGGAGATCGTCGGGGTGACCGTCGGAGTGGCCGTCGGGGTGGCGCTGCGGGTGGGGCGGGGCGGGACGATCACGGTCTGCGTGCCCGCCGTGTTGTTGTTGGAGCACATGACGATCACCGTGTACGTGCCCGGCGAGACGTCCGACCAGGCGGCGGACTGTCCGGCGCTCGTCCCGGTCAGCGCCACCTGGCGCCCCTGGGCGAATGTCGTCTGGCTGCTGTTGAGCAGTGCCGCGGTGCCCCAGCTGCCGTTGATCTGCGTGCAGGCGGAGGTGAGGACCGACACCGAGGAACCGCTGGTGCTCACCGAGATGCCCGGGCCGGCGACGGCCGGTGCGGCGGCCGGGCCCAGCATCAGCGCGGCGGCCGCCGCGACGAGGCCGCCGCGGAGGAGTGGCTGAGAGTTGCGCATGTGACTGCCCTCCGGCAGCACGGTCGGCGGACATCCCACGCGCCGCCGCGGATCGGGAAACGCCCGTGCCGCCTCACAGCGAAGCCAACGCGTCCCCGGCACCGCCCGCATGCCCACCGCACCCGGAGGAGTGACGCCCCGCGTTCCGGCCGGTGGGCCGGACCCGGGACCGGGCGAGGGCCGTACCCGGGACCGGACCCGGAAACGGACGCGGCTTCACCGACCGCCCGCCGTCACCGTCCGCGGCGCCGGACAGTCGCCCCGGGTGCCGTCCGGCAGCCGGGCCCGCGGGCGCGGACGGCGACCGGGGCCGGCAACAGGCAGAGAGCGCGGCGGCGCGCCTGCCGGCGCGGACGAGACGGGCGGTGCGGACGAGACGGGCGGTGCGGACGAGACGGGCGGTGCGGACGAGACGGGCGGTGCCGGAGGCGGAGCGGGCGGCCGGGACCGGGACACGTCGCACGGTCTGCACCCCACGGGTCCGACGGGCCCCGCGGGCTCCCACGAGCTCCCACGGGACATGCGTCCGGACCGGTAGCGCGCCCTGGCTGTGCGGCCCTCGAGGGGCCGCCGTTTGGTGGCCGGTCGGGGAAGTTACGTATGCTGAGGCTCCTGTCGGCGTGAACTTCCCGAGAGGGCAGGGGAGTTCACGCCGGTGGCGCGGACCGCTGTCGTCGCAGATCCCGCGCCGGCCGGATGGCCGGGCGGACCCGGGCAGGTCAAGAGGCCCGGCCCGCCCGGCCCCTGTCGGAACGTCGGCACCGCGCGGCGCGCCGGGGCGCGGATGCCCCGAACGGCCCCCGGGTGGTGGTCCGAGCGGCCCCATCGGGCAACAGATGGCTCCTGAGCGACCGTCACCGTCTCCCCCGAGAGGGTCTTTCATCGTGCGTGCCCCCTACCTGGCGCTGGCCGCGGCAGGCGCCTCCCTGCTCGCGCCGACCTCCCCGCCGCCCGCTCCCGCCCCGGACCCCGTCCCCGCGCCCTCGGCCGCCGCCGTGCCGCGCCCGGCCGGGAAACCCGCGGCGCGGCACGAGGACCCGGTGACCGCCGCCCGCCTGAGGGCGCGGGTACGCGCCTGCGTCCCCGTCTCCCGCGGCCGCTACCGCACCGACGCCCACGCCCCCGCCACCGTCCCGGTCTGCGGCACGCGCGAGACCGTGTTCTGGAAGGCCGACCTGGACATCGACTGCGACGGGCGGCCCACCCGCCGCTGCAACCGGCGCACCGACCCCTGCTTCGTCCCGCGGACCGCCTACCGGCAGTCCGACGGCCGGCCCCTCGCCGCCGAGCGGCTGCCCTACATCGTCGTCCCCGCCCCCAGCCGCATCTGGAACCACCGCGCCGACGGCGTCCGCGGCGGCTCCGTCGCCGCCGTCGTCTACCGCGGCCGGGTCCGGTACGCCGTCGTCGGCGACACCGGCCCCCGCGACCTCGTCGGCGAGGCCTCCTACGCCACCGCCCGCGCCCTCGGCATCCCCCCGAACCCCCGCCACGGAGGCGCCGACTCGGGGGTGACGTACATCGTCTTCAAGAACTCCCGGGTCACCCCGATCCAGGACCCCGCGGCCGCGGCGGCGACCGGTGAGCGGCTGGCCCGGCGCTTCCTCGGCGCGCCGGCGGGCGCCGGGCACCCGGCTCCCGACCGCACGGGCGGCACCGGCGGGACGGGCGGCACCGCCGGTGCGGGCGGCGGGCCGCGGGGGGCGCCGGCGGGCACGCCCGGCGCGGGGGCC
>NZ_BMWH01000022.1 GCF_014651135.1 Streptomyces echinoruber | reverse complement strand
GAGCGGGAAGGACCGCCGCTAGAGCTTGCGAAGTCCACTGAGCACCCTTTCGAGCAGTGTCACGTCCGGCGCGCCGCCGTTGTTCTCGTCGCCGCCCGGCTGGTGGATGGCGACCAGGCCCGCCTCCGCCAGGTCCGCCACGAGGATCCGGGCGACTCCCAGCGGCATGTTGAGGAGCGCCGACACCTCGGCCACCGACTTCACCTCGCGGCACAGGTGGCAGATGCGCTGGTGCTCCGGGAGCAGGGTCATGAGCGCTGCCGGGTCGGCCGTGGTGCTGATCAGTGCCTCGATGGCGAGCTGGTAGCGCGGCCGGGTCCGGCCACCCGTCATGGCGTACGGCCGGACCAGCGGCTGGTCGCCCTCGTCCCCGTACGGCTCGGCGTACGGATCATGAGGAGCGGTGGGCGGGGTCATGAATCCTCCGGGCGGGACAGCAAGTGAGTCAGTCGTGCCGTCTGACGGGGCCGGTGGGGGGATTGTGGCGGCCGGACGGTGATTTGGTGAGACGGGTGGATCCGGGGCCGGTCAGTGGAGGAGACTTCCCTGGAGCTCGGCGCGCAGGTCCGGGGTGAGGACCGCCCCTGCGCGGTCGACCAGGAGCGTCATCTCGTAGCCGACCAGGCCGATGTCGCACTCGGGGTGGGCCAGAACCGCCAGGGACGACCCGTCCGAGATGGACATGAGGAACAGGAAACCGCGTTCCATCTCGACGACCGTCTGTGCCACGGTGCCGCCCTCGAAGATCCGGGAAGCCCCGGCGGTCAGCGAGGTCAGCCCGGAGGCGACGGCCGCGAGCTGGTCGGCGCGGTCGCGGGGGAAACCTTCGGACATGGCCAGCAGCAGGCCGTCCGCGGACACCACCACGGTGTGGGACACCCCCGGGGTGTTGTCCACGAAACTGGTGATCAACCAGTTCAGGTTCTGTGCCGCCTGGCTCATCTGGCTCAACTAACGCTCCTGCTGGTGAGTGGGGCTCGGGAAGCTGCCGGTCTGGCCGGCCGAACCGGCCTGCCGGCCCTGCGCGATGCCCCGGCGGAGATTGGTCAGCCGGCCGCGTACGTCGGCGGGCGCACGCGAGACCTGCGGACCGCTCTGGTGCGGTTGCTGCTGAGCCGTGCCCGGGACGAGGTTCGCCCGGGGCACCCGGCGCGGCAGGCCGGAGGTGGTCACCCCGCCCGAGGCGGGCTGCCGGACCCGCTCGGCCTGCCGCATCAGCTCGTCGTTGGGCGAGCTGCGCCAGGCGCCGGCGGCGGGTCGCTGCGCCGCGGAGCCCTGGGACTGCCCGGACGACGAGGCGGACGACGAGGCGGACGACGACGAGCTGATCCGGGAGCGGGCCCGGCCGCCGCGGAACCAGTCGGTCTCCAGCGTGTCGTACAGCGGTGTACGCCCGTCCCCCGGGCCCGTGGCCGGCGGCAGCGCCTCCGGCTCCTGGGGCCGCTGCGGGGCCGGCGGGCGCGGCGCGCCGAAGTCGGCGCGGCCCGCGTCCTGCTGCGGCCGCTGGAACTGGCCCGTGCCCGAGGGCGCGTGCGGCCGCTCCGGCAGGGCGTACTGACCCGTCGTGCCGCTGTCGTAGCCGGGCTGCGGGAACTGGCCGGTGGACCCGGCGTCGTACCCCTGCGGCGCCGGGTAGCGGCCCGTCGTGCCGGACGGGTCGGGCTGGTGCTGCTGCTGCGGATTCGCGCCGGCCTGGCCGTAGACGTCCGGGCGGACGAACTGGCCCTGGTCGCCCGGCTGGCCCTGGTCGCCCTGGGAGTTCACGCCGGGGCGCGGACCACCGAAGTCCGGACGGGGGAACTCGCCGGTGGAGCCGGGGCCCTGGCGGTCGTCGATCCGCGGGATCTCGGCGGTGGAGCCGGGGCCCTGGCGGTCGTCGACGCGCGGCAGCTGGGCGGTCTGCGCCGGGTCCTGCTCGTCGTGGCCGCGCGGGGCGTCCAGCGCGGCGGGGGACGGCCCGGACATCGTGTCGTCGCCCCAGCGCTGCTGCGGCGCGCCCCCGGGCAGCTCCGCGCGCGGACCGCCGCGCGGCGGCAGCTGCGGCTGGCGGCCCTGCTCGGTGCCGCCGGCCCGCTGCGGGGGCACCTCGGCGCCGCCGAAGCCGTCCTGCGGCCGGCCGCCCGCGCCGAAGCGCTGCCCGTCGTCGAAGCCCTGTCCCGCGCCCGTGCCGGCCGCCTGCAGGCCCTGCGGGGCGGCGGGAGCCGTGCTGCCGAAGCCGGTGCCCGCGCCGGCCGGGGCCGGCCGGCCCTGCTGCGGTCCGCGCGGTGCGCCCATGGCGCCCGGCGCACCGGGGCGGCCGCCCGCGTCCCGGCCCGGCAGCGCGGCCCGCGGACCCTGCCCGGTCACCTGGCCGCGCGGCCCCGCGCCGGGGCCGAGGCGCCCGGCGCCGCCGTTCGGTCCGAAGGCACCGCCGGCCTGGGCCTGGCGACGGGCCGCGGCGGCGCCGGCGGCGGCCTGCGCGGCCGCCGGGCCGCCACCGCCGACCGGGGCCTGGCCCGGCTTGCCCGGCTGCGGCTTCTTGCCGCCCTGGGCGACGTCCACCGGCAGCATGACCAGCGCGGTCGTACCGCCCGAGTCGGACGGGCGCAGCTGGATGCGGATGCCGTGGCGCTGCGAGAGGCGGCCGACCACGAACAGACCCATGCGGCGGGAGACGGAGACGTCCACGGTGGGCGGCGAGGCGAGCCGCTCGTTGATCGCCGCGAGGTCCTCGGGGGACAGGCCGATACCGGTGTCGTGGATCTCGATCAGCACGCGGCCGTCGGGCAGCGCGTGACCGGTGACCTTGACCTTGGTCTGCGGCGAGGAGAACGAGGTCGCGTTCTCCAGCAGCTCGGCCAGCAGGTGCACGAGGTCGTTGACGACGCGGCCGGCGACCTCGGTGCTGGGCACCGAGGCCAGTTCGATGCGCTCGTACTGCTCCACCTCGGAGGCGGCGGCGCGCAGCACGTCGACCAGCGGGACCGGGCGGGTCCACCGGCGGCCGGGCTCCTCACCCGCGAGGACGAGCAGGTTCTCGCCGTTGCGGCGCATACGGGTGGCGAGGTGGTCCAGCTTGAACAGCGAGGCGAGCTGGTCCGGGTCGGCCTCGCGGGACTCCAGCTCGGAGATCAGCGACAGCTGACGCTGGATCAGACCCTGGGAGCGGCGCGAGAGGTTGGTGAACATCGCGTTGACGTTGCCCCGCAGCAGGGCCTGCTCGGCGGCGAGGCGGACCGCCTCGCGGTGCACGTCGTCGAAGGCCGCGGCCACCCGGCCGATCTCGTCGCGGGAGTGGACGCCGACCGACTCCACGGAGGTGTCGACGTCCTGCGGGTCGGACTCCGACAGCTGCTTGACCAGCTCGGGCAGGCGCTCCTGGGCGACCCGGGTCGCGGTCTCCTCCAGGCGGCGCAGCGAGCGGATCATGCCGCGGGCCACGACGAACGCGCCGACCAGCGAGACACCGAGCACGAGCAGGATCAGCGCACCGGAGATGATCGCGTCGCGCTCGGTGGCGCTGCGCAGCTCGCGCGCCTTCTGCTCCATGTCCTCGAGCAGCGTGTGCTCGATCTTCTTCATCTGCTCGATCTTGGTCGAGCTGTCGTCCACCCAGTCCTTGTACGACCGCTTGTCCACCGACTTCAGGCCGTTGGGCTGGTCCAGGACGCGCTTGGCGTAGACGTCGGCGGCCTCGATGGTCGGGTTGCCCTCGTCGATGGGCTTGACGAGCTCCTCGGCGCCGTCGCCGTAGATGTTGCGGAAGCTGCTCAGCTCGGAGGTCTCGCTCTCCAGCGCCGCGTCGCCGTAGAGGCGGTCGTTGTCGGAGAGGCGGCCGTAGGTGGTGTTGCTGGCGGGCAGCGCGGCGGCGATCACGGCGCGCTGGACGGAGGCGTACTCCTTGGCGGAGGAGAAGGCGGCCAGCGCGCGGGTGCGCTGGATCATCTCCGGGTTGCTGGTGGCCTCCGCCATGTCCTGCGACAGGGAGAGTAGGTCGGTGATGAGGCGGTGGTAGGCGTCCACCGTCCGGGCGGAGTTGCCCTCGGACTGGAAGGCGTCCTTGCGGATCTTGCTCAGGCCGTTGAGCTCGCTGGCGAGGCCGACGAGGGTGTCGCGCACGCCCTGGAGGTTGCCGCCCTTGTCGGCGGTGTCGATCTCCTCGGCGCTGTTGATGAAGTTGGCCCGGGCCCGGTCGGTCTTCTCCCGGTAGCCCTTGACGGTGTAGTCGCTCGCGCCGGCGCCGTGGGCGAGGGGACCGGCCGACTGGTCGCGCTCCTCCTGGAGCGCGGCGGCCAGCTCGGTCGCCTGCTTGGTCATGTCGGTCAGCAGCTTCATGTTGTCGAGCTGCTGGATGTCGTCCATCGACTGGTTGATGCGCAGCGCGCCCAGCGTGGTGGCCGCGACCACCGGGAGGGCGAGCAGCGACACCAGCCGGGTGGAGATCCGCCAGTTGCGCAGGGCCATGCGCGAGCCCGGACCGGGGGCGCCCTGCGGCGGCTTCACGGTCGGCGTGGTGTTCGGGGTGCCCGGCGCGCCGGTCTGGCCCTGGGCGCCGGACGGCCCGCCCGGGGAGCCCGGCGCGGCGGATATGCCGGGGCGCGACACGGAGACGCCGGGGCGGCCCGGGCGCTCACCGCCGTCGCCGGCCGGGGCCGGGCCCGGGTTCTGGGCGTGCTGGGGGGAGGAACCGCGGCCGGTTCCGCCGTGCTCCGGCTCCGCCGAAGCGCTGCCATCCCTCTTGAAACGTCCCTGCACTAGCGTCGCAACCTCTGGACCAGGCGCCCCTCCGCGCAAGCGGAAGGACACGGTGTCGGCGTGTGTAGGGGAGCGCCCTGAATACGCCCCCCTGGGTGGTCAATGAGTGACCGGCGCTGGCTCCCCCTTCTCTCGCCGCCACTCGGCGCTGCTTCGCGCTCCCGTGCGCCGGCTCGATCCCGCGGCGGTCCGTGGAATTCCAGCACAGTGCAGGATCTCCAACAAGGCCCGTGGACCAGCCTGTGACCTTGATGACAACGGGTGAGATTACGGTTACGCAGGGTCGAGTCTTATCTCCCGCAAAGCGGACGTATCGCGACGATCCGGCGCGCCGGAATCGGTGTCCCAGTCGCCATGATCAGGAGCGGAATGGTGGCTTCAGGTGACCAATGTCCGTTTCGTGGCCGCGAGAGGCGGGCCCGAAATGCCCGTTTCGCCCTTGGATTCGTGAGCAAACTCACACGGGATCCATGGAGTCTTCATGGCTGTGGCGGGGAATGGCACGTTTAATCTGAGGCTTTACAGATATGGCAAAATCGGCAAGCCGCGCCCGGCGTCCCGTTCCGCCGGGCGCCCGGACGAGACAGGGTTTCGCACCACCGTGAAGACGACGATGATGTTCCGCTCGATCGCCAACCCCCGGCGCACCACGCTGGCGCACGTGAAGGACGCCGCCGACCTGCAGACGCCGGAGCAGCCGGAGCACTCCGTCGACCTCCCCACCCAGACCGCCAACCCGCGCCGCACCATCCTGACGAAGGTGCCGGCCGCGGCGGCCGCCTCCGCCGCAGAGTAGTACCCACGCCGTAGTACCCACGCCACAGAAGTACGCGCGCAGACCGCCGCCCGTTCACCACGGCCCGCCGGCGACCGCGCGACCCCCACGGGCGCCCCGCAGCGACGGGGCGCCCGTCCCTGTGCGGACGCGCCCAGTACGCCGGGCGCCCTCCCTTCGCAGGTGCGCCCCCGCCTGCCGCGTTAGCCTGGAGCGTCAGACTCCAGCCGCAATCGGTTCACAGTTAAGGGGCGCAAGGATCCCGTGCGCATCGCCAGGTTCTCCATCGACGGGAACGTCGCCTTCGGAGCGGTCGAGGGCGACCGGCCGGACCAGCTCGTCCTGGACATCATCAAGGGCATCCCGTTCGCGGACTTCGAGCTCTCCGGCACCAAGGTGCCGCTGAGCAAGGTACGGCTGCTGCCGCCGGTCCTGCCCAACAAGGTCGTCGCCTTCGGCCGCAACTACGCCGAGCACGCCCGCGAACTGGGCAACGAGGTGCCCGAGGCGCCGTTCGCCTTCTTCAAGCCGGCCACCGCCGTCATCGGCCACGGCGACGAGATCCAGTACCCGCCCTTCAGCCAGGAACTGCACCACGAGGCCGAGCTCGCCGTCGTCATCGGCCGCATGTGCCGCGAGGTCCCGCGCGAACGCGTCCAGGACGTCGTCTTCGGCTACACCTGCGC
This sequence comes from Streptomyces echinoruber, assembly GCF_014651135.1. Classification (GTDB taxonomy): domain Bacteria; phylum Actinomycetota; class Actinomycetes; order Streptomycetales; family Streptomycetaceae; genus Streptomyces; species Streptomyces echinoruber. The sequence goes on along the minus strand of NZ_BMWH01000022.1, from coordinate 121,937 downwards.
CAACGACGTCACCGCCCGCGACGTCCAGCGCCGCGAGAAGCAGTGGGCCCGGGCCAAGGGCTTCGACACCTCCTGCCCGCTCGGCCCCTGGGTGGAGACCGACATCGACCTCGCGCGTGCGAACGACCTCACCGTCCAGCTGACGGTGAACGGGCAGCAGCGCCAGCTCGGCCGCACCAGCGAGATGATCCACCCCATCGAGGACCTGATCGTCAACATCTCCGAGGCCATGACCCTCCTCCCCGGCGACGTGATCCTCACCGGCACCCCGGCAGGCGTCGGACCCCTCAACGTCGGCGACGAGGTCGCCGTCACCATCGAAGGCATCGGCACTCTCACCAACAAGGTGATCAAGCGTGGCTAACGCGAACGTCCGCGTCCGTTTCTGTCCCTCGCCGACCGGCAACCCCCACGTGGGCCTGGTCCGCACCGCCCTGTTCAACTGGGCGTTCGCCCGGCACCACGGCGGCACCCTGGTCTTCCGCATCGAGGACACCGACGCGGCGCGCGACTCGGAGGAGTCGTACCGGCAGCTGCTCGACGCGATGCGCTGGCTCGGCCTGGACTGGGACGAGGGCCCCGAGGTCGGCGGCCCGCACGCGCCCTACCGCCAGTCGCAGCGCATGGACCTCTACCGGGACGTCGCGCAGAAGCTGCTCGACGCCGGCCACGCCTACCCCTGCTACTGCACGCAGGAGGAGCTCGACACCCGCCGCGAGGCCGCCCGCGCCGCCGGCCGGCCCTCCGGCTACGACGGCCACTGCCGCGACCTCACCGAGGAGCAGGTCGAGCAGTACAAGGCGCAGGGCCGCACCCCGATCGTCCGCTTCCGCATGCCCGACGAGACGATCACCTTCACCGACCTGGTCCGCGGCGAGCTGACGTTCACCCCCGAGAACGTCCCCGACTACGGCATCGTCCGCGCCAACGGCGCGCCCCTCTACACGCTCGTCAACCCGGTCGACGACGCCCTGATGGAGATCACCCACGTGCTGCGCGGCGAGGACCTGCTCTCCTCGACGCCCCGTCAGATCGCCCTGTACAAGGCGCTGATGGAGCTGGGCATCGCCAAGGGCATTCCGCAGTTCGGCCACCTGCCCTACGTCATGGGCGAGGGCAACAAGAAGCTCTCCAAGCGCGACCCGCAGTCCTCCCTCAACCTCTACCGGGAGCGCGGCTTCCTGCGCGAGGGCCTGCTCAACTACCTCTCCCTGCTGGGCTGGTCGCTCGCCGCCGACCGGGACGTCTTCACCATCGAGGAGATGGTCGCGGCCTTTGACGTCGCCGACGTCAACCCCAACCCGGCCCGCTTCGACCTGAAGAAGTGCGAGGCGATCAACGGCGACCACATCCGCATGCTGGACGTGAAGGAGTTCGCCGAGCGCTGCCGCCCCTGGCTCCAGCCGCCGTTCGCCCCCTGGGCGCCGGAGGACTTCGACGAGGACCGCTGGCAGGCCATCGCCCCGCACGCGCAGACCCGCGTGAAGGTCCTCTCCGAGATCACCGACAACGTCGACTTCCTGTTCCTGCCGGAGCCGGTCTTCGACGAGGCGTCCTGGAACAAGGCGATGAAGGAGGGCAGCGACGCGCTCCTGCGCACCGTGCGGGAGAAGCTGGAAGCGGCCGACTGGACCTCCCCGGAGGCGCTGAAGGAGGCCGTCCAGGCGGCCGGCGAGGCCCACGGCCTCAAGCTCGGCAAGGCCCAGGCCCCGGTCCGCGTCGCCGTCACCGGCCGCACGGTGGGCCTGCCCCTCTTCGAGTCCCTCCAGGTCCTCGGCAAGGAGAAGTCGCTGGCCCGCATCGACGCGGCGCTGGCGCGGCTGGCGGGCTGAGCGCGCAGGCGGACACCGGGGCGGCGGCCGTGCGGGCCGCCGCCCCTGTCAGTGCCGGGGGCTAGTGTTCCCGCAGCGTGCCGCGCTGCCTGTGCAGCCGGCCCGACTGCCCTGCCACGCCCGGCACTTCGTCCCTCACCGAAGAGCGCGGGCCCCTCACTCCCGAAAGGCTCCGCCATGCCGATGCCCGCACGCGACTGCACCTGGCTGTTCACGCCCGGAAGCACCTTCACCTACGAGTCGGGCACCACCGGTGTGCTCCACGTCGTCGAGGGCGGTGAACTGTGGCTGCCCACGGGCCACGTCGTGGCCTGCGACCCGTTCGTCTACCTCGGCCAGGACGACAGCGAGCCCTTCACCGTCGCCGTCGCGCCCGGCCGCTACCGCGTCGACGCGGCCGTGGCCACCCTCACCCGGCCCGGCGAGCCCCCGTCCGACACCCCGCACCAGCGCGTGGCCGCCGCCCGCCTCGTCATCCGCGACGAGCCCGCCGTCTCCTGGGAACTGGCCCTCCTGCCCGGCCAGGACCCCGCCGCGCTGGGCGACGACGAGTTCTACGGCTACGGCGTCGACGCCGGCACCGGCTGCTTCCACGACGCCGCGGCCGACGGCGCCTTCGCCGACACGGCCGAGGCCGACGAGGGGCCGCTGTGGGACGCGTTCGAGGACAGCGACTGGGCCGCCCGCCCCCACGTGGTCACCGACCCGGAGACCGGCCACACCGTCGCCGCCTTCCCCTCCGGCTGGGGCGACGGCGCCTACCCGACCTGGATAGGCCGCTCGGCGTCCGGCGAGGTCACCTGCTTCGTCACCGACTTCTTCGTCGCCCCGGACCCTGCCGAGTCCACCGAGCCCGCCGAGTCCGGCGACTCGGGCGGTTTCACCGGGTCCGCAGACTCCGGCGGCTCCGACGAGCCCGCTGCGACCGCCCCGGCCCTCTTCTGACCGTTCCGGCCGTCCCCTGACGGCCTCGGCCGGCCCGTGACCGCCCCGGCCCTGTCCGGACCCCCGGTCCCGCGCCCCACGGGCGCTAGGGTCGGTGCCATGGCGATCAGAGCCGTCGTCTGGGACGTGGACGACACCCTCTTCGACTACACCACCGCCGACCGCGTCGGCATGCGCGCGCACCTGGCGGCCGAGGGCCTGCTCGACCGGTACGGGGCCGTCGAGCAGGCCCTGGCCCGCTGGCGGGAGATCACCGACCTGCAGTGGGCGCGGTACGCGGCGGGGGAGCGGTCCTTCGAGGACCAGCGCCGCGACCGGGTGCGGGTCTTCCTGGACCGCCCCGGACTGACCGACGCGGAGGCCGACGCCTGGTTCCGGCGCTACCTGGAGCACTACGAGGCCGCCTGGGCGCTCTTCCCGGACGTCGTGCCCGTCCTGGACGCCCTCGCCGCCAGCCACCGGCACGCGGTGCTGTCCAACTCCAGCCTCCACGTCCAGGACCACAAGCTGCGCGTGCTCGGCCTGCGCGACCGCTTCGAGACCGTGCTGTGCGCCGCCGAGCTCGGCGTCTCCAAGCCTCAGGCCCGGGCGTTCCTCGCGGCCTGCGACGCCCTCGGCCTGCCCCCGCACGAGGTGGCGTACGTCGGCGACCACCCGGAGATCGACGGGCGGGGCGCGGCCGCGGCCGGCCTGCTGTCGGTGCTGATCGACCGCGCGGACGCGCACGCCGCGGTGGTCGCGCCCGGCGGACCGCGGCGCATCGCGAGCCTCGCGGAACTGCCCGCGGTGCTCGGTGCGGATACCGGTTTTGGAGCGCCGTCCACCTTCGGGTAATGTTCTTCCTGCGCGCCGGGGAGCGAGCCGGAAGGCCCGGGAACCGAAGCGCAGACCGGAGAACAGGCCCCCCTCGGGGAGCTTGTGGTCCAGTGGCCTATGGTGTAATTGGCAGCACGACGGATTCTGGTTCCGTTAGTCTTGGTTCGAGTCCAGGTAGGCCAGCTCGCAGAGCTCATCTGCATCGCGGATGCCATCCGCAAAGCCCCCGTTGTGTAGCGGCCTAGCACGCTGCCCTCTCAAGGCAGTAGCGCCGGTTCGAATCCGGTCGGGGGTACGGATCCCCACGGTCCTGCCACGGGGATCGCACGGGCCCCCGTTGTGTAGCGGCCTAGCACGCCGCCCTCTCAAGGCGGTAGCGCCGGTTCGAATCCGGTCGGGGGTACCAAAGGTCTAAACCACCTTGGTCTATGGTGTAATTGGCAGCACGACGGATTCTGGTTCCGTTAGTCTTGGTTCGAGTCCAGGTAGACCAGCTGGGATCTGCGGAGACGCAGACTCCACGCCCCCGTTGTGTAGCGGCCTAGCACGCCGCCCTCTCAAGGCGGTAGCGCCGGTTCGAATCCGGTCGGGGGTACGTACACCAAGGGCCCTCCCTCGGGGAGGGCCCTTCGTCGTGTCCGCGAGTCCGCGCCCCCGTACCCGGCCTTCCGCAGCTCCCGCTCGACTTCTCCGAGTCCCTCTCTCCGGGCTCCTCTCTCCGGGTCCCTCGCGTTCTCCGGAGCCCTCGCGGCGTCTCCTCGCCTCGTCCCCCGCTTCCTCGCGCCGCCCCCTTGCGGGCCTCATTGGGGAGTGTCACTATCCAATATAGATAGTCCAGCTATCCATAGGGATCGTCCCGGGAAGGGGCTCGTGATGGGTGCCAGGCCGATCGAAGGGCGCATGACCGCGGCGGGTCAGGGGGAGATCGTCGTCTTCCACATCGGGATGCGGATCAACAGCTTCACCGCCGTGCACAGTTGGTGGCCGGTGGCGCGGGCCATGGGCCCGATGCTCGCGGAGCTGCGGCGCGAGAAGGACAGCGGGCTGCTCGGCTACCAGACGCTGCTGGGCGGGCCCCGGGTGGTCCACCTGGTCCAGTACTGGGACTCCAAGGACAAGCTCCTCGCCTACGCCTCCGCGCCGGAGGGCCGCCACCGGCCGGCGTGGGCCGCCTTCAACCGGAGGCTGCGCGAGGGCAGGGGCAGGGTCGGCTTCTGGCACGAGACGTACGTCGTGCCCGCCGGGGCCTACGAGTCCATCTACGTGAACATGCCGGAGTACGGCCTCGGGAAGGCCACCGGCGTCGTCCCGGTCGGCCGCCGGGGCGAGCGTGCGGCCGACCGGCTGCGGATCTCCTGAGGCGCGGTGCGGCGGGCCCGCCGCGGCGCTGAGGCGGGCCCATGGTGCCGTCGTACGGCGCGTTGTACGGCGCGACCGCGCGGGTCAGCCCGAGCGGCGCAGGGCCTCCGAGAGGCGTGCGGCGGCGTCTATGACCGCCTGGGCGTGCATGCGGCCCGGGTGGCGCGTGAGGCGCTCGATGGGGCCGGAGACCGAGACGGCGGCCACCACGCGGTTGGAGGGGCCGCGCACGGGCGCGGAGACGGACGCCACGCCCGGCTCGCGCTCGCCGATCGACTGGGCCCAGCCGCGGCGCCGTACGCCCGACAGGGCCGTCGCCGTGAAGCGGGCGCCCTGCAGGCCGCGGTGCAGGCGCTCCGGCTCCTCCCAGGCCAGCAGGACCTGCGCGGAGGAACCCGCCTTCATGGTCAGGGTCGAACCGACCGGGACCGTGTCCCGCAGGCCGGACAGGCGTTCCGCCGCGGCCACGCAAATGCGCATGTCGCCCTGGCGGCGGTAGAGCTGCGCGCTCTCGCCCGTGACGTCCCTGAGGTGGGTGAGCACCGGGCCCGCCGTGGCGAGCAGGCGGTCCTCGCCCGCCGCCGCGGCCAGCTCGGCGAGCCGCGGGCCGAGGATGAAACGGCCCTGCATGTCACGCGCCACCATGCGGTGGTGCTCCAAGGCCACGGCCAGGCGGTGGGCCGTGGGTCGTGCCAGCCCGGTGGCGGCGACCAGACCCGCGAGGGTGGCCGGCCCGGACTCCAGGGCGCTCAGGACCAGGGCCGCCTTGTCCAGAACGCCGACGCCGCTACTGTTGTCCATGCAACGATACTTGCGTCTCACTCTGTGAAACGCAAGTTCATATTTCCGTGGAACGCGCCACCCTGGACTCCTACGGCGGCCCGCGGACCACGGGCCCGGCGGCGGACGCCCGAGGAAGCGGGAAACCGGGCGCGGGCGTGCCGCTCCCCAAGATCTCTAGATGGGCCGGCGGCACCGTCGTCGCCGGCCGGAGGGAACAGCGATGGGTAGGACACTCGCGGAGAAGGTCTGGGACGACCATGTCGTCCGGCGCGCCGAGGGCGAGCCCGACCTTCTCTACATCGATCTGCACCTGCTGCACGAGGTGACCAGCCCGCAGGCCTTCGACGGCCTCCGCAAGAGCGGGCGTGGCGTGCGCCGGCTCGACCTGACCATCGCCACCGAGGACCACAACACCCCGACCCTCGACATCGACAAGCCGATCGCCGACCCCGTCTCCCGCGCCCAGCTGGAGACGCTGCGCAAGAACTGCGCCGACTTCGGCGTGCGGCTGCACCCGCTGGGCGACGTGGAACAGGGCGTCGTGCACGTCGTGGGCCCGCAGCTGGGCCTGACCCAGCCCGGCATGACGGTCGTCTGCGGCGACTCGCACACCTCCACGCACGGCGCGTTCGGCGCGCTCGCCTTCGGCATCGGCACCTCGCAGGTCGAGCACGTGCTGGCCACGCAGACGCTGCCGATGGCCCGCCCGAAGACCATGGCGATCACGGTCGACGGCGAGCTGCCCGCGGGCGTCACCGCCAAGGACCTGATCCTGGCCATCATCGCGCGGATCGGCACCGGCGGCGGCCAGGGCTACATCCTGGAGTACCGGGGCTCGGCCATCGAGAAGCTCTCGATGGAGGCCCGCATGACCATCTGCAACATGTCGATCGAGGCCGGCGCCCGCGCGGGCATGATCGCCCCGGACGAGACGACCTTCGCCTACCTCAAGGGCCGCCCGCACGCGCCGCAGGGCGCCGACTGGGACGCGGCGGTGGAGTACTGGAGGACGCTGCGCACCGACGACGACGCCGAGTTCGACGCCGAGGTCGTCATCGACGCCGCCGAACTGTCGCCGTTCGTCACCTGGGGCACCAACCCCGGGCAGGGCGCGCCGTTGTCCGCCTCGGTCCCCGACCCCGCTTCGTACGAAGACCCCTCGGAGCGCCTCGCCGCCGAAAAGGCCCTGGAATACATGGGGTTGGAGGCCGGGCAGCCGCTGCGCTCCATCGAGGTGGACACCGTCTTCGTAGGCTCCTGCACCAACGGCCGCATCGAGGACCTGCGCGCCGCGGCGGACGTGCTGCGGGGCCGCAAAGTCGCCGACGGCGTACGGATGCTGGTCGTCCCCGGCTCCGCGCGGGTGGGGCTGCAGGCCGTCGAGGAGGGCCTGGACGTGGTCTTCAAGGAGGCCGGCGCCGAATGGCGGCACGCCGGTTGCTCGATGTGCCTGGGCATGAACCCCGACCAGCTCAAGCCGGGTGAGCGCGCGGCGTCCACCTCCAACCGCAACTTCGAGGGACGGCAGGGCAAGGGCGGCCGCACCCACCTGGTCTCGCCGCAGGTCGCCGCCGCCACGGCCGTCCTGGGCCGCCTGGCCTCGCCCGCCGACCTGACCGACGTCGACACCGTCACGCCCGCTGGAGTCTGAGAGACATGGAAGCCTTCACCACGCACACCGGCCGGGCCGTCCCGCTGCGCCGCAGCAACGTCGACACCGACCAGATCATCCCCGCCCACTGGCTCAAGAAGGTCACGCGCGACGGGTTCGAGGACGGGCTGTTCGAGGCCTGGCGCAAGGACCCGGAGTTCGTGCTCAACCGGCCCGAGCGGCAGGGCGCGACCGTGCTGATCGCCGGCCCCGACTTCGGCACCGGCTCCTCGCGCGAGCACGCCGTCTGGGCGCTGCAGAACTACGGCTTCAAGGCCGTGATCTCCTCCCGCTTCGCCGACATCTTCCACGGCAACTCGCTGAAGAACGGCCTGCTCACCGTCGTCCTCGACCAGAAGACCGTGGACGCGCTGTGGGAGCTCACCGAGCAGGACCCGACCGCCGAGGTGACCGTCGACCTGGTCGCGCGCGAGGTGCGCGCCGAGGGCGTCACCGCCTCCTTCGAACTGGACGAGAACTCCCGCTGGCGGCTGCTGAACGGCCTCGACGACATCTCCCTCACCCTGCAGAACGAGGCCGACATCGCCGCCTACGAGGCGAAGCGCCCGTCGTTCAAGCCGCGCACGCTGCAGCTCTGACCCGCGGCCGCGCGCCGGCACACGTGTGAGCCCCATCCGCCCCGGGCGGATGGGGCTCACACGTGTGCCCACCGGTGCGTGGGGCGGGCCGCCCCCGGCATCACCGCGGATGCCGCCACGGGTGTCACCGCAGGCGTCACCGCAGACGGCAAGATCCCTCCCACAGCCCTTGATCCACCCCGCAGGGAACGGTGATCCGCCGCTGTGCAAGTAGAGTTTCGGCCACCCGCGACATGCCGTCGTACGCCGATCGGGCCGCTTTGCGGGACGCGGGCGCCGGGCCGCCAAAGACGGGCGGCCGGCCGGGTGCCGGGCTCAACTTCCCACGTTACGGGGGTGATTCAAGGGGTAGGCGAGGAGAACGGAGGCGGCTTTGACGGGCGCGCGGAAGGTCGGATGAGGCTGCAGTTGCCCCCCGGGCAGGCGACAACTCGCCCCAGATGGCACAATCTGTGCATGGACAACGACGGCCAACTCGAGCTCTATACGGCGGTCGCGGCCCAACTCAAGGAAGCGCACGTGAAGGTGCGCGCACTGCAAGTCCCGGAGGGCGTGCGCATGGCGCTGACCCGGAAGCTGCTGGTCATCACGGCCGCGGCCAAACATGATCTCGCCGACGCGGCAAGGCGTCTGCAGCGGTTCACCGCAGACCTGGACGAAGGCCGCCTCCCGGAAGGGGATCACTGAACGAGCCCGAGGTCGTCGAGTCCGTTGCGGCACAAGGGTGATTAGCCCGTTTCGTGTTTGATTTGCGGTATATATCTGCCTAACGTGCGAAAAAGCTAGATCACTTTCGTTCTGGCAATGTCTCCGAAGGGGAAGACGTGAACAAGGCGCAGCTCGTAGAAGCGATTGCCGACAAGATGGGTGGCCGCCAGCCGGCCGCCGATGCTGTCGACGCGGTCCTGGACGCGATCGTCCGCGCGGTCGTCGCCGGTGAGCGGGTCTCGGTCACCGGCTTCGGGTCGTTCGAGAAGGTGGAGCGTCCGGCCCGGTACGCCCGCAACCCTCAGACGGGCGAGCGGGTTCGGGTCAAGAAGACCTCGGTGCCGCGCTTCCGCGCGGGTCAGGGCTTCAAGGACCTGGTCAGCGGGTCGAAGAAGCTCCCGAAGAACGACATCGCCGTGAAGAAGGCCCCCAAGGGCAGCCTGTCCGGCCCGCCGCAGGCCCTGGCCAAGGCCGCGGGCAAGAAGGCCGCCGCCAAGAAGGCCACCGGCGCGGCGAAGACGGCGGCCGCCAAGACGACCGCCGGGAAGGCGGCGGCCGCGAAGAAGACCACGGCGAAGAAGGCCCCGGCGAAGAAGACCACCGCCGCGGCCAAGAAGACGACCGCCAAGAAGACGGCGGCGAAGAAGACCACGGCGGCCACGAAGAAGGCCACGGCCGCCAAGTCCACCGCCAAGAAGGCGACCGCCAAGAAGGCGACGGCCAAGAAGGCCCCGGCGACCAAGTCGACGGCCCGCAAGACCACCGCCAAGAAGACCACCGCCCGCAACAAGTAGGCGCGCAGCGGCACTCACGCGCCGGGCCGGACTCCCCGCGGAGTCCGGCCCGCGGTGTGCCGTGGCCGGTGCCGGGAGGAAAACCGCTGTTCAGAAGGTCTGCAGAGTCACCAGCGTGATCTTCAGGCCGTCTCCCGAGCCCTCCGTCTCGATCCGCACCCGCTGTCCCGGCCGCAGCAGCCGCAGGCCGCCCGCGTCGAACGCCGGGGCGTCGAAGGGCACGGGGGTGCCGTCGTCGAGCAGCACCTGCCCGCTGCGGGTCTCGGGGTCGTACGTGTATGCGGTCGCCTGCATGACGGCAGACTACTGCGCCCGGTGCCCACGGGGCGCGGTGCGGCCGCCGGGACGCACGACGACGGGACCGTCGCCGGGGCGCACGGCGCCGCGGGACCTGTCGCCGGGCGCGCGGCCGTACGCGGGCCCCTGCCGCCGCGAAGGGGATGTGGGGGCGCACCCGTCCCACCGGCCCCGCAAGCCCCGCCTACTGGCCGGGGATCAGCAGCCGCGTCGCCACCTCCGCCGTGCGCGGGCCCACTCCCAGGGCCAGGGCCTCGCGGAGGTCGCCGCCGGTGTCCACGTCGCGGCGCACGGAGTCGACCGCGGCCAGGCACAGCTCGACGGCGCCGGAGGCGCGGTGCCGGGCACGGGAATCGCCGCCGAAGGACGGGCGCAACGCGTGGCCGGGAGCGGCGGAGAGAAGGGTGGTGCCGATATGCGCGGCGTCGGGGAGAAATGCGCGCGGGAATTCCGCCGCGGCGTCCAGGACGCGCGCCAATTCGGCGGGACGCAGCGCCGGCAGATCGGCGTTCAGGGCGGCCACCGGCGCGCCGGGGTGCCGGTGGCGCACGACGGCCGCCGCGTGCGCCAGGGCGGCGTTGAGGCCGCCGCCCGGCTCGTCGTCCACGATCCGGGCGCCCAGCCGCGCCAGCGCCCGGCCGGCCCGGGCGTCGTCCGTGACGACCGCCACCTCACGGACCGCGGGGCAGGCCAGCGCCGCCGCCACCGTGTCCTGGGCGAAGGCGAGCGCGAGGCCGGGGCGCAGCCCGTCGGCGGTGTCCGACAGCCTGCTCTTGGCCCGGTCCAGGGCCTTCACCGGTACCACCAGGGTCCACTGCACGTGTGCTCCGTCCCTTGCTTGACGCGGCCATTGTCACCCCACCCGACCGGCTTCCGTCCGGCCGGGGCGTACGGTGTTCTCGACAGACCGGCGACCCGGGGCCACACTTGTGCGGCCCCGCGAGTCCTAGAGGAAGGTGTTCGCGTGCCCCGCCGCAGAATCGGCTTCTGGTACCGCTTCGCAGCGGTGATCTGCAAACCGCCGCTGCTGGTTCTGCTGAAGCGTGACTGGCGCGGAATGGAGCACATTCCGGCCGAGGGCGGATTCATAACGGTGGTGAACCACAATTCCCACATCGACCCCTTCGCCTACGCCCACTTCCAGTACAACACCGGGCGCGTCCCGCGATTCCTGGCCAAGAGCGGGCTTTTCAAGAAGGGGTTCGTGGGCGCCGCGATGCGCGGCACCGGGCAGATCCCCGTCTACCGGGAGAGCACGGACGCGCTGAGCGCCTTCCGGGCCGCCATCGAGGCCGTGGAGCGCGGCGAGTGCGTCGCCTTCTACCCCGAGGGCACCCTCACCCGCGATCCCGACGGCTGGCCCATGACCGGCAAGACCGGCGCCGCCCGCGTCGCCCTGCGGACCAAGTGCCCGGTCATCCCCATCGCCCAGTGGGGCTGCAACGAACTCCTGCCGCCGTACGCCAAGAAGCCCCGCCTCTTTCCGCGCAAGACCCACCACGTGCTGGCCGGCCCGCCGGTGGACCTGTCGCGCTTCTACGACCAGGAGATGACCGCGGACCTGCTGAAGGAGGCCACCGAGGTCATCATGGACGCCATCACCCGCCAGCTGGAGGAGATCCGCGGCGAGAAGGCGCCCGCGACGCGCTACGACCCGCGCCGGGAACGGATCGAGCAGCGCCGCAGGACCGAGGCGCAGGCCAGGAACAGGGCGGCGGCCGCGCGGGAGGCGGCCCGGCGGGAAGAGACGGCCGGGCGGGAAGGGGAGCGAGGCCAGTGAGCGAGCCGATCAAGGCGGCGGTCTTCGGTGCCGGTTCGTGGGGCACGGCCTTCGGCATGGTGCTCGCCGACGCCGGCTGCCGCGTCACCCTGTGGGCGCGCCGGGCGGAGGTCGCCGAGGCCGTCAACTCCACCCGGGTCAACGCCGACTACCTGCCGGGCGTCCAGCTCCCGGAGAACGTGCGGGCGACCACGGACCCCGCCGAGGCCGCCGCCGGCGCCGACTTCACCGTCCTGTCCGTCCCCTCGCAGACGCTGCGCGAGAACCTCGCCGCGTGGGCACCGCTGCTCGCCCCCGGCACGGTCCTGGTGTCGCTGATGAAGGGCATCGAGCTCGGCTCCGCCATGCGGATGAGCGAGGTCGTCGAGGACGTCACCAAGGCGCCCGCCGACCGCGTCGCCGTCGTGACCGGGCCCAACCTCGCCCGCGAGATCGCCGCCCGCATGCCGGCCGCCGCCGTGGTCGCCTGCACCGACGAGGCCGTCGCGCGACGGCTGCAGAAGGCGTGCCACACGCCGTACTTCCGCCCCTACACCAACACCGACGTCGTCGGCTGTGAGCTCGGCGGCGCGGTGAAGAACGTCATCGGACTGGCCGTCGGCATCGCGGACGGCATGGGACTCGGCGACAACGCCAAGGGCTCGCTCATCACGCGCGGGCTCGCCGAGACCACCCGGCTCGGGGTGGCGCTGGGCGCCGACCCGCTGACCTTCTCCGGCCTCGCGGGCCTGGGCGATTTGGTGGCCACCTGCTCCTCGCCGCTGTCGCGCAACCACACCTTCGGCACCAACCTCGGCAAGGGCATGACGCTGGAGGAGACCATCGCGGTCACCAAGCAGACCGCGGAGGGCGTCAAGTCCTGCCAGTCCGTGCTGGACCTGGCCCGCCGGCACGGCGTCGACATGCCGCTCACCGAGACGGTGGTGAGCATCGTCCACGAGGGCAAGTCGCCCGTGGTCGCCCTCAAGGAACTCATGTCGCGCAGCGCGAAGCCGGAGCGACGCTGAGCGACATCGGGATGGCACTGAGCGACGGCGGTGCGGCACCGGGGTGCCGTCGCATCCGTGTCCGCCTGTCGAACGCTGACGCGGACTGCGCGGGCGGGTACTCTCATCGCGATATGAGCACCGAGAACCTCCCCCAGAGCCCCGGCCGGCCGGCCCGCAAGCCGCGCGTGGCCGTCGTGTTCGGCGGCCGCAGCTCCGAGCACGGCATCTCCGTCGTCACCGCCGGCGCGGTGCTGCGGGCCATCGACCGGACGAAGTACGAAGTCCTGCCGATCGGCATCACGCCGGAGGGCCGCTGGGCGCTGACCGCCGACGCCCCGGAGCGCATGGCGATCACCGACCGCCGCACGCCCAGCGTGGAGGAGCTCGCCGAGTCCCGCGAGGGCGGCGTGGTGCTCTCCGCCGACCCGACCAGCCGCGAGGTCGTCTACAGCGAGCCCGGCTCGGTGCCCAAGGCCCTCGGCGAGGTCGACGTCGTCTTCCCGGTGCTGCACGGCCCCTACGGCGAGGACGGCACCCTGCAGGGCCTGCTGGAGCTGTCGGGGGTGCCGTACGTGGGCTCCGGCGTCCTCTCCTCGGCCGTCGGCCAGGACAAGGAGTACATGAAGCGCGTCCTCGCCTCCTTCGGCCTGAAGGTCGGCCCGTACATGGTGATCCGGCCGCGCGAGTGGCAGCGGGATCCGGCCGCCGCCCGCAAGAGGATCGTCGACTTCGCCGGCGAGCACGGCTGGCCGCTGTTCGTGAAGCCCGCGCGCGCGGGCTCCTCCATCGGCATCACCAAGGTCGACGACCTCTCCGGCCTGGAGGAGGCCATCGCGCAGGCCCAGCGCCACGACCCGAAGATCCTCGTGGAGGCCGCGGTGCGCGGCCGCGAGATCGAGTGCGGCGTCCTGGAGTTCGAGGACGGCCCGCGCGCCTCGGTGCCCGCCGAGATCCCGGCCCCCGAGGACCACGCGTACTACGACTTCGAGGCCAAGTACATCGACTCCACGCCCGGCATCGTCCCGGCCCCGCTCACCGAGGAGCAGACCGCCGAGGTGCGGCGGCTGGCCGTCGAGGCGTTCGAGGCGGCCTCCTGCGAGGGGCTGGTGCGCGCGGACTTCTTCCTCACCGAGGACGGCGAGTTCGTCATCAACGAGATCAACACCATGCCCGGCTTCACGCCGATCTCGATGTACCCGCAGATGTGGCAGGCGAGCGGCGTCGGCTACCCCGAGCTGGTGGACCGCCTGATCCAGGCGGCGCTGCGCCGCCCGACCGGGCTGCGCTGACCGCCGACCCGCGCCGGGTACGGGGAACCGCGCGGGGCACGGGGAACCGCGCGGGCGGCCACGGCCGGTCCGCGGCCGGCACGCGGTCCAGGGCCGACATGCGATGCGTGGCCGGCACACGGTCCGCGGCCGGCACACGGCCCGCACTTCCGCGGCGATCCGGTCGGCCCCGCGCTCCCGGCGGGTGCCCGGCCGGCGGCTGCCTAGCCGGCGATCCCCTCGGGGATCGCCCTCCTGATGGCCGGCGCCAGGTCCACCAGCACCGCCGAGTTGTCCCGTGCGTGTGTCTTCGCCACGGTGACCTGCACGTAGGCGCGGCGCAGCGCGGTGGTGAAGCGGTAGGAGCCGTCGTCCTGCTTCTCCATCAGCCAGTCCACGCCGTTCACCTCGCCGCTGATGACGTCCGGGTCGTGGCCCTCGGCCACCTCGGGGTCGACCATCTTCGGCGGCCGTGCGACACCGCAGCGCAGTATGATCGCCGGGCTCCCCCAGCCCGCCGTCAGCGCGGAGGCGGGCTTGGGGTCCCTGCGGCTCAGGCCGGCGACCTTCCGCGGCAGCGCCGTGTCCAGGTTCCGGCACAACTGGGTGACCTGTGCGTCGGGGGTGGGAACCGCGACGCGGGCGCCGTCGTCTGCCGAGGAGCAGCCCGCGAGGGCGAGCAGCAGGACGAGCGCGGGCAGGCCGGGTGACCGGTGACGCGAAGAGTTCACCGGCCAAGGGTAGACGGGGACTACAGATGGACGACGGGGCAGGTCAGGGTGCGCGTGATGCCGTCCACTTGCTGGACCTTGGCGACCACCATGCGGCCCAGGTCGTCGACGGTGTCGGCCTGGGCGCGCACGATGACGTCGTACGGCCCGGTCACGTCCTCGGCCTGGATCACCCCAGGGATCTTGCCGATCGTCTCGGCGACGGTCGACGCCTTGCCGACCTCCGTCTGGATCAGGATGTACGCCTGTACCACGGAACCTCCAGGGCGGCCACGAGGATCATGTGGGGAAAAGGAACGCCACGGTATCGCGTCGCCGCTCGCCGCGGGGAGACCCGCGAGGGGCGGGGGGTCATCTCGACCGTAACGAGAGCGGCGGGGACGCGCGACCGGGAACATGCAGGTACAGAAGGGGCGAAAGGGCAATGAAGGGCACTGTCGGTGAACTCGGGGAGTTCGGGCTCATCAGGGAGCTCACCTCCCGTCTCACCACCACCCCGGCGGTCCGGGTCGGCCCCGGCGACGACGCCGCGGTGGTGGCCGCGCCCGATCGCCGGGTGGTGGCGAGCACCGACATCCTCGTCGAGGGCCGGCACTTCCGCCGCGACTGGTCCACCGCGTACGACGTGGGCCGCAAGGCGGCCGCGCAGAACCTCGCCGACATCGCCGCCATGGGTGCCGTGCCGACCGCCCTGCTCCTCGGCCTGGTCGTGCCCGCCGAGCTCCCGGTCACCTGGCCCACCGAGCTGATGGACGGACTGCGCGACGAGTGCCAGGTCGCGGGCGCGGCCGTGGTCGGCGGGGACGTGGTGCGCGGCGACACGATCACGGTGTCGATCACCGCCCTGGGCGACCTGCGCAACCACGAACCGGTGACCCGCGCGGGCGCGCAGCCCGGGGACATCGTCGCCGTCACCGGCTGGCTGGGCTGGTCGGCCGCCGGGTACGCGGTGCTCTCCCGCGGCTTCCGCTCGCCGCGCGCCTTCGTCGAGGCCCACCGCCGCCCCGAGCCGCCGTACCACGCCGGTCCCGCGGCCGCCGCGCTCGGCGCGACCGCGATGTGCGACGTCAGCGACGGGCTCATCGCCGATCTGGGGCACATCGCCGAGGCCAGCAAGGTGCGCATCGACATCCGCTCCGGCGCCATCGACATCCCCTCGCAGATGAACGACATCGGACAGGCTGTCGGCGTGGACCCCCTGCAGTGGGTGCTCACCGGGGGCGAGGACCACGCCATCGTCGCGACCTTCCCGCCGGACGTGAAACTGCCCGCCCGCTGGAAGGTCATCGGCGAGGTGCTCAACCCCTCCGCCCTGCCCCAGGTCACGGTCGACGGGGCCCCCTGGACCAGCAAGGGCGGCTGGGACCACTTCGGGGGCGACCACCTCGGAGGCATCGAGTCGTGACGCCGCCGAGGGTGCTGACCGTGGCCGGGTCCGACTCCGGCGGCGGGGCCGGGATCCAGGCCGACCTGAAGACGATGCTCGCCCTCGGCGTGCACGGCATGAGCGTGGTCACGGCCGTCACCGCGCAGAACTCCCTCGGCGTGCAGGGCGCCTGGGAGCTGCCCGCGGCGGCGGTGCGCGCCCAGTACCGCAGCGTCGTCGACGACATCGGGGTGCAGGCCGTGAAGACCGGCATGCTCGCCTCGGCCGAACTCGTCGAGACGGTCGCCGAGTTGCTCGCCGGTACCGACGCGCCGGCCGTCGTCGACCCGGTGGGCGTCTCCAAGCACGGCGACCCGCTGCTGGCCGCCTCCGCGCTCGACGCGGTCCGCACCAGGCTGCTGCCGGTCGCCACCGTCGCCACCCCGAACCTCGACGAGGTGGCGCAACTCACCGGCGTGCGCGTCGAGTCGGAGGACGACCTGCGGCGCGCGGCCGCGGCCGTGCTGGAGTACGGGCCGCGCTGGGTGCTGGTCAAGGGCGGGCACCTGACCGGGCGCGCGGGCGGGGAGCAGGCGGTGGACCTGCTGACGGACGGCTCCGAGGAGCACTGGCTGCGCGCGCCCCGGTACGACAACCGGCACACCCACGGCACGGGCTGCACCCTCGCCTCGGCCGTCGCGTGCGGCCTGGCGCGGGGACGCTCCGTGCCGGAGGCGGTCGCGGCGGCCAAGGAGTACGTCACCGGGGCGATCGCGGCCGGTTTCGCGCTGGGCGGGGGGATCGGGCCGGTGGACCACGCCTGGGCCCTGCGCCGCGGCCCGGCGGAGTAGCGGAGTAGTGGTCGCGCGGTCGGCCCGGAACCGGAAGGTGCGGTGGGTGGGACCGGAAGGTACGGAGGGTGCGGAAGGTGCCGGTGCCGGCGGCCCCGGTGGGCTGTTCGGCGCCGCCGCCCGGACGGCGGCGGGCCGCGCGGACGGCGGCAGGCCGCGCGGCGTGCGGGCACGGCAAAAAGCCGGCCCACCCGGGGTGGACCGGCTCTGTGCAGCGAACCAGCGGTGGCCGCGCGCTTAGCTGTGCAAGCTGTGCGTCAGCGCGAGACCTTGCCGGCCTTGATGCACGAGGTGCAGGCGTTCACGCGCTTCGGCGTCCCGCCGACCACGGTACGGACGCGCTGGATGTTCGGGTTCCAGCGGCGGGACGTACGGCGGTGCGAGTGGGAGATGTTGTTGCCGAAGCCCGGCCCCTTGCCGCAGACGTCGCAGTTGGCAGCCACGGTGGTTACTCCAAAGACTTCAGGTTCACTTACGGTTGATCCCGGCATGCCGGGATCAGGATCCTAAGCTCGGGATCTGAGTGGCGCTGCCAGGCGAGCGGCCCGATCAGGGTCGGGCAACCGGAGCAGCATACCTCGGCTGCGCCCGTACAACGAAACTACCATGGCGGCTCCCCGGCCCGCCCACCGCCCTGTTCCGGCGGACGCCGGCCCGGGGTCTACGCTGCGTCCCAGTCCAGCAGCTCAAGGAGGCGCAGGTGCCGCAGGTGCCGCAGACCTGCTTCGACGCTCTCGCGGTGCGCACCTGGTGCGGGCTCGCGCTCCGGGCACTGGGGCGGGCGCGCGAGGAGATCGACGCCATCAACGTCTATCCCGTGGCCGACGGGGACACCGGGACGAACCTGTACCTGACCGTGGAGTCGGCCGCGGCGGCGGTGGAGGCGGTGTTCGCGGCGCACCGGGCGGGCGCCGGGGCGGACGGCGACACCGACAGCTCCGACAGTCCCGGCAGCCCCGGCAGCCCCGGCAGTTTCGACGGCTCCAGCGGCCCCGGCAGCGACCCCGAGCGGGGGGCCGGCGGGCCGACGCTGGCGGAGGCGGCCCGGGCGATGGCCCACGGGGCGCTCATCGGGGCGCGCGGGAACTCCGGCACGATCCTCGCCCAGCTGCTGCGCGGCATGGTCCAGGTGCTCGCCGCCGGAGGTGAGGAGCGCCACGCCGACGGGCGCGGCCTGCGGCTCGCGCTGCGGCGCGCGGCCGACTCGGCCCGGCAGGCCGTGGCGCACCCGGTGGAGGGCACGGTGCTGACGGTCGCCGCGGCCGCCGCGGACGCCGCCGCCGCGGCCGAGGGCGACTGCGGGACCGTGGCGCGCGCGGCCTACGAGGGAGCGCGCACCGCCCTCGAGGCGACTCCGGCCCAGCTCGCCGTCCTGGAGCGCGCCGGGGTGGTCGACGCGGGCGGACGGGGCCTGGTGACGGTGCTCGCCGCGCTGGTGGAGACGTTCACGGGGGAGTGGCCGCAGGAGGCGGCGCCCGGCCGCGAGCGGGCGGCCGCCGATCCCGCGCCGCACGCGCGCGCGGCCGTCGCGCCGTCGCCGTGCGCCGACGGCGCCGACGGCGAGGACGGCGGGCCCGCGTTCGAGGTGGTCTACCTGCTGGAGGCGGAGGACGCGGCCGTGGCGCGGCTGCGCGAGCGGCTCGACGCGCTCGGGGAGTCGCTGGTCGTGGTCGGCGGCGACGGGCTGTGGAACGTGCACGTGCACGTCGACGACGCGGGCGCCGCCGTGGAGGCGGGCGTCGAGGCCGGGCGGCCGTACCGCATCCGGATCACCCACTTCGGCGCCGGCGACGTGCACACCGCGCGCGGGGAGCGGCCACCCCGGGAACGCGTCCAGCGGGCGGTGGTGGCCGTCGTCCCCGGCGAGGGGCTGGCCCGCCTGTACCTGGAGGCCGGCGCGACCACGGTGCTGGCCCGCCCGGAGGAGCCGCCCGCCAGCGGGGAGCTGCTGGAGGCGGTACGGCGGGCGCACGCGCGCGAGGTGGTGCTGCTGCCCAACGACGCCGAGCTGCGCCCCACCGCGGCCGCCGCCGCCGACCAGGCCCGCGCCGAGGGCGTCCGCGTCGCCCTCATCCCGACGCGCTCCGCGGTCCAGGGCATCGCCGCCCTCGCCGTGCACGAGCCGGAGCGCCGCTTCGACGAGGACGTCGTCGCCATGACCTCCGCGGCCGGCGCCACCCGCTACGCCGAGGTGACCGTCGCCGAGCGCCAGGCGTGGACCACGGCCGGCATCTGCCAGGCCGGCGACGTCCTCGGGCTGATCGACGGGGACGTGGCGGTGATCGGCTCCGACGTCACGGCCACCGCCCAGACCGTCCTGGACCGCATGCTGGCGGCCGGCGGCGAGCTGGTCACCCTGGTCCTGGGCGACGGGGCCCCCGCCTCCGTCGCCGACCGCCTCCAGGCCCGCGTCCGCGAGGCCTACCTCGCCGTCGACACCGTGGTCTACCGGGGCGGACGGCAGGGGGCACTGCTGCTCATCGGGGTCGAGTAGGCGCCGGGCGCTCCCAGGGGCCGGGTGCCTCCGAGGGCCGGGGCGTTCCCGGGGACCGGGGGCTCCCGGAGGCCGGGACGTTCCCGGGGCTTGGGTTTTTTGAGGGCCGGGCGTTCCCAAGGGCCGGGTGCCCTTGAGGGTCGGGCGTTCCCAAGGGCCGGGTGCCCTTGAGGGTCGGGCGTTCCCAAGGGCCGGGCGCCCCCGAGGCCCGGGGCGCCCCCGAGAGCCGGGGGCGCCCCGGGCCGCCTCAGCCCGTCGCGCTCTTCGGCGCGGGGCTCGCGGGCTCCTCCTGGGGCAGCCGCAGCAGCTGCTCGGCCTCCGCCCGCCGCGCCCGGACCGTCTCGGCGTCGACGGCGTCCCCGGCGTCTGCGGCGTCGGCGTACGCGTCGAGCACCGCACGCGCGCGTGCCCGGGCCGCAGCCGGGCGGCCCAGGTCGGCCTCCAGCCAGCCGGCGGCGAGTTCGGCACCGGTGCGGCTGTGCAGGCCGTCCGCGCCGAGCGAGGCGAACACGGCCACCGCCCGCTCCGTCTGCGCCAGCGCCTCCTCGAACACCGCCCGGATGGCGGCGTCCTCGGCGCCCTCGGCGACCGAGCGGGCCAGCAGGTCGCCGAACTGCCGGTGGGTGTTGCCGAGTTCTGCCACCAGCCGGAACCGGGCGGCGGCCTCGTCGGCGTCGTCGGGCGGCGCGGCGGCGGCCAGCGCCGCCTCGCACTCGCGCAGCGCCCGCGCCATCAGCTCCCGCGCCGCGTCCGCGCCCGACGTGCCGCGCAGCGCGAGCCACGCGCGGGCGCGCAGGGAACGGACCAGGCCGGGCACCCGGCCCAGCGCGCGCCACAGCTCGCCGGCGCGCGCGTACGCCCGGTCCGCCTCGTCGGGCAGGTCCGCGTTCCCGAGCGACTCGGCGGCCAGGTGGGCGAGGGTGGCGTGGTCGTCCTGCTCGGGCCAGTGCCGGGCGATCTCCGCGGCCTGCAGCCGCCGTTCGGCCGCCGCGCGGTGCTCCCCGAGTTCGCTCAGGCAGTCGCCGAGCCGCCACAGGGTCTGCACCACCGCGCCCTCGCCGTGCGTCTCGGCGGTGATGTCGGGCAGCGCCGACTCCAGCACCTCGGCCGCCTCCGCCCACCGCCCCTGCCGCACCAGCAGCCCGCCCAGGTGCTGCCGCGCCCAGGCGCCCAGCGTGCGGCCCTCGCCGGCCTCGTCGGCCCAGTGCGTGGCCTGCAGGGCGTGCTCGGCGGCCTCCTCGGCGTCTCCCCGGCCGCCCAGGACCTCCGCGAGCTGCAGGTGGAGCTGCGCCCGTCCGGGGGGCTCCAGGTGCGGCCCGCCGTGCTCCAGGGCCGCCCGCAGTGCCCGCTCGGCCCCGGCGGTGTCGCCGAGGTGGTGGGCGAGCCCGGCCAGCCGCGCCTCGTACTCGACGGCGAACCACGGCACGCCCGCGTCGACGAACTCCCGCGCCGCCCGCGCGAACAGCCGCGCCGCCTCCTCGAGCTCCCCGGTGTGCACCGCGGCCTCGGCGAGCATCGCCCGCGCCTCCGCGGCCCGCACCGCCAGCCGCACGTCGCCCTCGGCGTGCCCTTCGACGAGTGCCAGCACCTCCCGCGCGGCCGCCTCCGCCGCGGCCCGCACCTCGGGCGGCACCGGCCCGTCGGCCTCGTGCAGCGGGCGCATCAGGATCCGCGCCCGGCTCATCAGCACGGACGCCGCCTGCCGCACCCCGGTGCCGTCCTCGGCGTACAGGGCGAGCACCCTCTCGTAGAGGTCGCCGACCGCGGCGAGCGCCTCCTCGGTGTCGCCCGCCAGGGCCCGCACGTAGGCCGCACGCGCGCGTGCCGCCAGCGCCTCACCGGGATCGCCCGCCTGCGCGTACAGCTCGGCGGCGCGCTCGAACAGCGCCGCGCCCTCCGGGCCCCGGCCCATCGCCTCGTGGTCGGCGATCTCCGCGCGTGTGCGCGCGTCCAGCTCCGTGTCGCCGGCGGCCCGCGCCACGGCCGCCCACGCCTCGACGGCGTGCGGCTGCAGCGTGTCCGACAGCCGCCGTGCCTCGGCGAGCAGCGCGGCCAGGTCCGGCTCGCCGGAAGCCGCCGGCGCGGCGGCGGGCGCGGCGGCGGGCGCGGCCGGTGCCGCGGTCGCCGGGCGGGGGGCCGCCGGCCGTGCCGTGCGCACCCCGAGCGGCAGCCGCTCCACCAGCGGGCGCCGCGCCATGCGCGCGCGGATGCGCTCGCCGACGTACGGGGTGCCGTTGCGGCGGTCGAACCGGGCCGCCAGCTCCAGGGCCTGTCCGCGCGCGTGCTCGGCGAGTTCCCGCGCGGTCCACGACCGCCCGGCCGGTCCGGGCACCGGCCGCTCGCCCAGGCCGAGTCCGGTCAGCCGGTCCATGAGCAGGGCCACCACGGCCAGGAAGTCCAGCTTGCTGCGCGGGTCGCCGTCGTCGGTGAAGTAGGCGGGGCGCTCCGCCAGCAGCTCCAGGCCGCGCGCCTCGTTGCCGGTCAGGGCGCAGAACTCCACGTGGTCGGCGTAGGCGTCGCGCATGCTCTCCATCGGCCGCACCAGCCGCAGGCCGCGCAGGTGGTGGGCGCGGGCCTCGTCCGGGCGGCCCAGCCGCAGCAGCGGCAGCAGCGAGGAGGCGAGCGTGGTGTGCGGCTCGTGGGCGCAGGCGTACGCACCGTCCAGGACCGGCCGCCACAGCTCCAGCGCCTTGGCGTCCCGGCCGCGCACCGCCTGCCACCAGCCCTGCGCCTGCAGCTCGCACGCGTGGCAGTCGGCCATCCGGTCCCGCTCGGCGGCCAGCCACGCGGCGTACGCCCGCTCCGCGCGCGGTATGTCCCCGATGTGCGCGGCGACCTGGAACTCGCAGCCGCGCACGGCCCGTTCGGAGTAGCCGGCGAGCCGGTAGCGGCGCTCCATCTCGGCGAGCCACTTCTCGATGGAGGCCAGCGGGATGTGCGGCTGCTCCAGCATGCCGGACGACATCCACTTGAACACCCAGTGCAGCGAGTGGGCCTCGTACTCGTCGAAGTCCTCGGGGCGTTCGTCCCACATGCGCAGCAGCCGCGCGAACGGGACGAACATCTTGTCCTTCTCGGAGCTGTAGTTGTAGACCTTCAGCAGGTGTCCGAGCGCCTCGATCACCGCGAGCGGGATGCCCAGCCGCTCGGCCTCGGCGAGCAGCTGTTCCGCGCGCGCGTTGCGGGCGGGGCCCTCCGGCTGCTCGGAGTTCTCCGCCATCGCGTGGCGCAGCGCCTCGAAGTCCGTGATCTCGCTCATCGCCGGTCCTCCCCCGGGTGGCCGGTGTCGCGGTGGGTGGCCCACTCCAGCAGGCCGATGAAGGCGCGGTTGAGCAGCGCGGTGTCCTGGGGCCGCAGCGGCCGCTGCGCCATCAGCAGCGCCTGCCCGTACAGCGACTCGGTGGCCGTGCCGACGAGTTCCGGATCGTCGAGCGAACCGATCCTGCGCACCAGCGGGTTGAGGTGGTTGAGGACCAGGCGCGCCCGCGGGGCGCTGCCGCGCAGCGAGCCCAGGATGTCCGCCCACAGCGCGTCGGCCTGCTCCTCGGCCTCGGCGCGGGCTTGTTCGTGCCGCGCCTCCCGGTCGTCCAGGAGCAGCGCGGGAACCGACAGCGGGTGGAAGGCGCGCAGCACGACGTCGCAGCCCAGCGGGTCCAGCGCGGCCCGCGCGGCCGCCAGGAAGCCCGACAGGGCCAGCTCCTCGGCCGGGTCGACGGCGTCCAGGTGGGCGGTGACGGTCTCCGCGTCCAGCTCGGCGACGGTGGTGCCCGGCCGCACCCGCGGCAGCGCCTCGACCAGCTCCCCGTCGTACGTGTAGCCGCCGTTGACGACCCCGATGCCCTGCGCGGAGGCGATCGGGGCGACCTGCCGGTACTCCTCGACCGTCCGCGTGAAGTGCACCACCGGGTGCCGCTGCGCGAACTCCTCCAGCGACAGCCGCCCGTCGGTGGTCTCGAACGGCAGCCACGGCAGCATCGTGCGCAGCATCTCCGGATCGTGCCGGGCGAGGGACTTCACGCCCAGGTGGTGCACGGCGAGGAAGGCCGCCAGCCGTTCCGGGTCCCCGGCCGCCAGCCGGGTCAGCCAGGAGCGGATCCGCTCGCCGAGCGCCTCCCGTACGGCCGCCAGCCGCTCGTCCTCGTAGAGCGCCTCGCGGGAGGCCGTGGGCCGCAGGCTGTCGGTGTCCAGCACGCAGCGCACGAAGAACGCCCAGTCCGGCAGCAGCCCTTCGGCCCGCTCGGTCAGCAGCATGCCCTTCAGGTGCACGCGGTGCCCCGCGCGCTGCGCCGGGCTGACCGCCGACGGCAGCACGTACGCCACCCCGCGGATCCCGGCCACCGGCACGTCCAGGTCGATCGAGTCCAGCGGGGCGAAGCCGAACAGCTCCTGGCAGTGCCGGGCCAGGGCCACCCGGCGGGCGGCGGGGGAGGGGTACGTCCGGTCCCACGGCGCCGGCAGGTCGGTGACCGGCTCCTCGCCCACCCGCACGTCGTACGGCAGCAGCGTGCCGAAGTCCCGCGCCAGGGCGAGCACCCGGTCGTGGGTGAGCCACTCGCCGGCGCCGGGCCGCGCCTGCAGGTGCACGGTGGTGCCCGGTTCGGGCCGGGCCTCGTCCGGCAGCGTCCGCACGGAGTAGGAGCCGTCGTCGCGGGCCGTCCACTCCACCGGCCGGGCGTCCGGCACCCGGGCGCTGCGGCTGACCACCCGGATCCGCTCGGCGACCACGAAGCAGGCCAGCAGGCCGATGCCGAACTGCCCGAGGAACCCGGAGCGGGCCTCCTGCAGCCCCTCGGCCCGCTTGGAGCTGCGGCCGATGGTCGCCAGCAGGTCGTGCACGTCCGCCTCGGTCAGTCCGATGCCGGAGTCCTCCACGCGCAGCGCGGACCCGTCGGCCGACAGCCGCACCCGGGCCGGGGCGCCGGGCTGCTCGGCGCGCCGGGCGGTGATGGCGTCCACGGCGTTCTGCAGCAGCTCGCGCAGGTAGACCCTGGGGCTGGAGTAGAGGTGGTGCGAGAGCAGGTCCACCAGACCGCGCAGGTCGACCTGGAAGGTGTGAGGCGGCGGGGTCTCCCGGGAGGGCCGGGAATCCCGGGCGCCGTGTGGGTTCCTGGGGTCCTCCGGACTCCGGGGGTCGTGTGGGTCCCGGGGTTCCTCCGGACTCCGGGGGTCGTGTGGTTTCTGGGGGTCGTGTGAACTCTGGGAACTCTGAGAGGTCTGGAAGTCCATCGTCACAGCGCCGGTGGGGGGACTTCGCGACGGCGCGGGGTCGGGCGGTCCCGTGTGAGGCGGTGACCGCGAAGCAGGGCCGGAGCGCGCCATCCTAGAGCCCGAACGACCGGCCTGACCAGGGGTTTCCGGCAGGTTTACGGCAAGTCCCGCGCCGGGCCGGCGCCCGCCCGGCGCACCGGCGGCGCCGGCGGGCCCCGCGGGACCGGCGCGGCGGGGTGGCCGCGCTGTCAGTGGCGTGGTGTGCAATGGATCGCGTGCCCGCACTGCGAGAACCACTGGAACAACCGCTGAAGTCGGTGCTCGGCCCCGCCACGGCGAAGGTGATGGCCGAGCACCTCGGCCTGCACACCGTCGGCGACCTCCTCCACCACTACCCGCGCCGCTACGAGGAGCGCGGCCAGCTCACCCACCTCGCCGACCTGCCCATGGACGAGCACGTCACGGTGGTCGCCCAGGTCGCCGACGCCCGCCTGCACACCTTCGCCTCGCCCCGGGCGCCGCGCGGCAAGGGGCAGCGCCTGGAGGTCACCATCACCGACGGCAGCGGCCGCCTGCAGCTCGTCTTCTTCGGCAACGGCGTGCACAAGCCGCACAAGGAACTCCTGCCGGGCACCCGCGCGATGTTCGCGGGCAAGGTCTCCGTCTTCAACCGCCGCCTGCAACTCGCCCACCCCGCCTACGAGTTGCTGCGCGGCGACGAGGAGGAGAGCGTCGAGTCCTGGGCCGGGGCCCTCATCCCCATCTACCCGGCCACCGCCAAACTGGAGTCCTGGAAGATCAGCAAGGCGGTCCAGACGGTGCTGCCCAGCGCCCGGGAGGCCACCGACCCCCTGCCGCCCTCCCTGCGGGAGGGCCGGGGCCTGCTCCCGCTGCCCGAGGCGCTGCTGAAGATCCACCGCCCGCACACCAAGG
Source organism: Streptomyces echinoruber (assembly GCF_014651135.1). GTDB lineage: Bacteria > Actinomycetota > Actinomycetes > Streptomycetales > Streptomycetaceae > Streptomyces > Streptomyces echinoruber. The sequence continues at coordinate 96,533 of NZ_BMWH01000022.1, read as the reverse complement.
CGGACATCGTCCAGGCCCGCAACCGCCTGAAGTGGGACGAGGCCTTCGTCCTCCAGGTCGCCCTGGCCCGCCGCCGCCTCGCCGACGCCCAACTGCCCGCCGTGCCCCGCCGGCCCCGCCCCGACGGCATCCTCGCCGCCTTCGACGACCGCCTGCCCTTCACCCTCACCGAGGGCCAGCGCAAGGTCTGCGCGGAGATCTTCGCCGACCTCGCCGACGAACACCCCATGCACCGCCTCCTGCAGGGCGAGGTCGGCAGCGGCAAGACCCTGGTCGCGCTGCGCGCGATGCTCGCCGTCGTCGACGCCGGCGGCCAGGCCGCGATGCTCGCCCCCACCGAGGTCCTCGCCCAGCAGCACCACCGCTCGATCACCGAGATGATGGGCGAACTGGCCGAGGGGGGAATGCTGGGCGGCGCCGAGCACGCCACCAAGGTGGTGCTGCTCACCGGCTCCATGGGCGCCGCCGCCCGCCGCCAGGCCCTGCTCGACCTGGCCACCGGCGAGGCCGGCATCGTCATCGGCACCCACGCCCTCATCGAGGACAAGGTGCAGTTCCACGACCTCGGCCTGGTCGTCGTCGACGAGCAGCACCGCTTCGGCGTCGAGCAGCGCGACGCCCTGCGCGGCAAGGGCAAACAGCCCCCGCACCTGCTCGTCATGACGGCCACGCCCATCCCGCGCACGGTCGCGATGACCGTCTTCGGCGACCTGGAGACCTCCGTCCTGGACCAGCTGCCCGCCGGGCGCTCGCCCATCGCCAGTCACGTCGTCCCGGCCGCCGACAAGCCGCACTTCCTGGCGCGCGCCTGGGAGCGGGTGCGCGAGGAGGTGGCCAACGGCCACCAGGCGTACGTGGTCTGCCCCCGCATCGGCGACGAGGAGGACGCGGGAGCCGCGAAGAACGCGCAGCGGAAACCGGCCGAGGACGAGGCCGAGAAACGCCCGCCGCTCGCCGTCCTCGACGTCGCCGAGCAACTCGCCCGCGGCCCGCTCGGCGGCCTGCGGGTGGAGGTGCTGCACGGCCGGATGCAGCCCGACGACAAGGACGCGGTCATGCGCCGCTTCGCCGCCGGCGAGACCGACGTCCTGGTGGCCACCACGGTCATCGAGGTCGGCGTCAACGTCCCCAACGCCACGGTCATGGTCATCATGGACGCCGACCGCTTCGGCGTCTCCCAGCTCCACCAGCTGCGCGGACGCGTCGGGCGCGGTTCGGCCCCCGGACTGTGCCTGCTGGTCACCGAGATGCCCGAGGCGAGCCCCGCCCGGCAGCGCCTCGACGCGGTCGCCGCCACCCTGGACGGCTTCGAGCTGTCCCGCATCGACCTCGAACAGCGCCGCGAGGGCGACGTCCTCGGCCAGGCCCAGTCCGGCACCCGCTCCAGCCTGCGCGTCCTGGCCGTCATCGAGGACGAGGAGATCATCGCCGAGGCCCGCGCGGAGGCCACCGCGGTGGTGGCCGCCGACCCGGACCTCACCCGCCTGCCCGGCCTGCGCACGGCCCTGGACGCGCTGCTGGACGAGGAGCGGGAGCGCTACCTGGAGAAGGGATGAACGGGCGCGCCATCAACGGGTGCGCCACTTGAAAAACGGGCGCGCCACCTGAAAAAGAAGGCAGGGGAGAAGGAGGGACGGGGGAGCGGGTGCCGCCGCCGGGCCGGCTGAGAGACTGGGGGCGTCACCCCACCGAGGACGACGAGGGACGAGGAACCGACCACATGACCCGCGTGATCGCCGGACGGGCCGGCGGACGCCGCCTGGCCGTCCCGCCGGGCACCGGCACCCGCCCCACCTCCGACCGGGCGCGCGAGGGCCTGTTCTCCACCTGGCAGTCCCTGCTCGGCGGCCCCCTGGACGGCGAGCGGGTCCTCGACCTGTACGCCGGCTCCGGCGCCGTCGGCCTGGAGGCGCTGTCGCGCGGTGCCGGCCACACCCTCCTGGTGGAGGCCGACGCCCGCGCCGTACGCACCCTGCGCGCCAACGTGCGGGCCCTCGGCCTGCCCGGCGCCGAGGTCAGGGCGGGCAGGGCGGAGCAGGTCGTCCGGGCCGCGCCGCCGAAGGAGCCCTACGACCTGGTCTTCCTCGACCCGCCGTACGCCGTACCGGACGACGATCTTCGCGAGATTCTGCTCACACTCCGCCGCGAAGGGTGGCTCGCGCCGGACGCGCTGGTCACCGTGGAGCGGAGCACCAGAGGCGGGGACTTCCCGTGGCCGCAGGGCTTCGAGGCGATCCGGTCCCGTCGCTACGGCGAGGGAACGTTTTGGTACGGTCGCGCCGCCTCTACGTGCGAAGACGCACGATGACCGGACCGGAGAGCGAGGGACCTCAAGTGCGCCGTGCCGTCTGTCCCGGGTCGTTCGACCCGATCACCAACGGACACCTCGACATCATCGCCCGCGCGTCCAGACTCTACGACGAGGTCTACGTCGCGGTGATGATCAACAAGTCCAAGAAGGGCCTGTTCGACATCGAGGAGCGGATCGACCTGATCCGCCGGGTCACCGCCGAGTACGAGAACGTCCGCGTGGAGTCCTTCCACGGCCTCCTCGTCGACTTCTGCAAGCAGCGCGACATCCCCGCCATCGTCAAGGGCCTGCGCGCGGTCAGCGACTTCGACTACGAGCTGCAGATGGCCCAGATGAACAACGGCCTCTCCGGCGTCGAGACCCTCTTCGTGCCCACCAACCCCACCTACAGCTTCCTGTCCTCTTCCCTGGTCAAGGAGGTGGCGGCCTGGGGCGGCGACGTCTCCCACCTGGTGCCGCCGGCCGTCCTGGAGGCCCTCACCGCCAAGCTCCGCGCGGACTGACCCGCACCCCGTGCGGCTGACGGACCGTCACCCGGTGTCCGGCAGACGCCCCGGGGCCGTACAGTCGTCCCGTCCGTCTCCAACACACCAGCTGTAGAGAGTGGCGAGCACACGGTGGACGTCCAGAAGAAGCTCGACGAGATCGTGGCGACGGTCTCCGGCGCCCGGTCCATGCCCATGTCGGCGTCGTGCGTGGTCAACCGCGCGGAACTGCTCGCGATGCTCGAGGAGGTGCGCCAGGCCCTGCCCGGGTCCCTCGCGCAGGCCCAGGAGCTGATCGGCGACCGCGAGCAGATGGTCGAGGAGGCCCGCCGCGAGGCCGAGCGCATCGTCCGGCAGGCCCACGCCGAGCGCGACTCCCTGATCTCCGACACCGAGATCGCCCGCCGTTCCCAGGCCGAGGCCGACCGCATCCTCGCCGAGGCCCGCCGGGAGGCCGAGGAGATCCGCGCCGAGGCCGACGACTACGTCGACTCCAAGCTGGCCAACTTCGAGGTCGTCCTCACCAAGACCCTCGGCTCCGTCGGCCGCGGCCGCGAGAAGCTGCTGGGCACCGGCCCCGGCGTCGACGAGAACGGCTACGAGGACGAGGACGCCCCCGAGCGCAGCCACGACCCGGAGACCCTGCGCGCCAACGCCGACGCCTACGTCGACGCCAAGCTCGCCGCCTTCGAGGCCGTCCTCGCCAAGACCCTGGAGGCCGTCGGCCGCGGCCGCCAGAAGCTGCACGGCCGCATCGCCACCGACGACCTCGGCGCCCTCGCCGACGACACCACCACCGTCCAGCACACCAGCGACGCCGACTACCTCGCCGACCTGGCCGCCCTGGCCGGCACCCCGGCCGAACCGCCGCAGCAGCAACCCCAGCTGCCCCAGCAGGTCCAGCAGCCGGAGTACGAGCAGCAGCAGCCGGCCTACGCCGCCTACCAGCAGCAGCCCGACCCGTACGCCGGCTACCCGCAGCAGTACGCCCAGCCGGACCCGTACGGCTACCAGCAGCCCGGCCAGGCCGACCCCTACTCCTCCGCCCCCGGCTACGCCCCGGCGTCAGGCGCCCCCTTCCAGGGCTACGACCAGCAGCAGGCGTCCTACGACCCGCACCAGGCCCAGGCCCAGGCCCAGTCCCAGCCGCAGCCCGGCCGGCAGGACTACGCCCTCGACGAGACCAGCCTGTTCGACACCAGCATGATCAGCGCCGAGCAGCTGCGCGCCTACGAACAGGGCCGGGGCGGGCTGTAGACGGACCGCGGGAGAACCGCGGAGGCGCCGCGGGAGATCCGCGGAAGACCCGCGAGAGACCGCGGGCGACCCGTGGGCGCGGATCGCGTGCGCCCGACGGGCAGCGGATTGGGCCGTACGCGGAAGGTCCAGTATCCTGGCTGTTCGGTCGCGCATACGTCCGCGATCAACGCTGCCCGGGAACACCGCGGGGCGGCGTCCCTCTGAGCTCAGAAGACCGAAAGCAGGAATGGCTCCCAACGCCCGCCTCGACCACCGCAACCCCCTCGTGTTCGACACGCACGAGCTGGGTCGGCGGCCCGGCGCGCTGCAGCGCCTGACCCGCACGGTCGAGGCTCCCGCGGACCTCGGGATCGGAGGAGTCGTCGGCGTGCCGGAGGGCGCGCCGGTCGCACTCGAACTCCGCCTCGAGTCGGTCATGGAGGGGGTGCTCGTCACGGGCACCGCCCGTGCGCGGGCCGAGGGGGAGTGCGTAAGGTGTCTGGAGCCGCTCGGGTTCGACCTCGAAGCGGACTTCCAGGAGCTGTTCTCGTACCCTGACGCCGACGACCGGGGCCGCGCCCACGCGGAGCCCGGCGACGACGCCGAGGACGACGAGGACAGGCTCTTCCTCGAGGACGGCCTGTTCGACCTCGAGCCCGTGCTGCGCGATGCGGTGGTGCTCGCACTGCCGATGCAGCCGGTGTGCCGGGAAGACTGCCCCGGCCTGTGCTCCGAGTGCGGGGCGCGGCTGGCGGACGACCCGGACCACCACCACGACGCCGTCGACATCCGTTGGGCGGCTTTGCAGGAACTCGCCGGTTCACTCAAGAGCGGCGACAAGGACGACACGAGCGGCGCCGAAGCGGGCGTCGACGAGAAGCAGGAGTAATAGCCGTGGCTGTTCCGAAGCGGAAGATGTCGCGCAGCAACACGCGCCACCGCCGGTCGCAGTGGAAGGCTGCGGTCCCCACCCTGGTCGCGTGCGAGCGCTGCCACGAGCCGAAGCTGCAGCACGTCGCGTGCCCGTCGTGCGGCACCTACAACAAGCGCCAGGTCCTCGAGGTCTGAGCGGCTGGTGAGAGGCACTGTGTCCACGCCCAGGAAACCATCCCGCGCCAGCGGGGGCGGCTCGGCGGACAACACGGCCTCGTCCCACACGGTCCTGGAAGGGCGGCTCGGCTACAAGGTCGAGTCCGCCCTTCTGGTACGCGCGCTCACCCACCGCTCCTACGCGTACGAGAACGGCGGCCTGCCGACCAACGAGCGCCTGGAGTTCCTCGGGGACTCCGTGCTCGGCCTGGTCGTCACGGACACGCTCTACCGCACCCACCCCGACCTGCCCGAGGGCCAGCTGGCCAAGCTGCGGGCCGCGGTGGTCAACTCGCGTGCGCTGGCGGAGGTGGGGCGCTCGCTCGACCTGGGCTCCTTCATCCGGCTCGGCCGCGGTGAAGAGGGCACGGGCGGCCGGGACAAGGCGTCCATCCTCGCCGACACCCTCGAAGCGGTGATCGGCGCGGTCTATCTCGACCAGGGCCTCGAAGCGGCCTCCGAACTGGTGCACCGCCTGTTCGACCCGCTCATCGAGAAGTCCTCGAACCTCGGAGCCGGCCTGGACTGGAAGACCTCCCTCCAGGAGCTCACCGCGACCGAGGGGCTCGGCGTGCCCGAGTACCTGGTCACGGAGACCGGCCCCGACCACGAGAAGACCTTCACTGCTGCCGCCCGCGTCGGAGGCGTCTCGTACGGCACCGGCACCGGCCGCAGCAAGAAGGAGGCGGAGCAGCAGGCCGCCGAGTCCGCCTGGCGGTCCATCCGGGCCGCGGCGGACGAGCGCGCCAAGGCCGCCGCGGAGGCCTCCGAGACCGTCCGCGAGGCCGAGGCGAAGGCCGCCGGGAAGCAGTCGGCCGACGGCACTCCGCGGGCCGACGGCACTTCGCGGGCCGACGGTCGCGCGGAAGCGGCCGCCGCGTCCGAGCCTGCCGTGCCTGGGCCCGCCGGGGACGACGCCGGCCAGGCGTCGGCCTGAACCGCCGCGCGCCGCACCGCCGCGCACCAGCACCACCCGAGCGCCCGCCCCGCCCCGGGGGCGGGCGCTCGGCCCGTCAGCGGCCCGTGCCCGGGTCGCCGCAGGTCCGTCCGGGGGGAGCGAGATGCCCGAGTTGCCCGAGGTCGAGGTCGTACGGCGCGGCCTGGAGCGGTGGGTCGCCCACCGGACCGTCGCCGACGTCGAGGTGCTGCACCCGCGTGCGGTACGCCGCCACCTCGCCGGTGCCGACGACTTCGCGCACCGCCTCAAGGGCCACCGCGTCGGCGTGCCCAGCCGCCGCGGCAAGTACCTGTGGCTGCCCCTGGCGGACACCTCCCAGGCGGTCCTGGCGCACCTCGGCATGAGCGGCCAGCTGCTGGTGCAGCCGCACGCCGCGCCCGACGAGAAGCACCTGCGCGTCCGCGTGCGCTTCGCCGACGCGCTCGGCACCGAACTGCGCTTCGTCGACCAGCGCACCTTCGGCGGCCTGTCCCTGCACGACACCGGCCCGGACGGGCTGCCCGACGTCATCGCGCACATCGCCCGCGACCCGCTCGACCCGCTCTTCGACGACGAGGCCTTCCACCGGGCGCTGCGCCGCCGACGCACCACCATCAAGCGGGCCCTGCTCGACCAGTCGCTGATCAGCGGCGTCGGCAACATCTACGCCGACGAGGCGCTGTGGCGGGCCCGCATCCACTACGAGCGCCCCACCGCGACCCTCACCCGCCCGCGCACCGCCGAACTCCTCGGCCACGTCCGGGACGTGATGAACGCCGCCCTCGCCGTCGGCGGCACCAGCTTCGACAGCCTCTACGTCAACGTCAACGGCGAATCCGGCTACTTCGACCGCTCGCTGGACGCCTACGGCCGTGAGGGGCTGCCCTGCCGGCGCTGCGCCACCCCGATGCGGCGGCGCCCGTGGATGAACCGCTCCAGCTACTTCTGCCCGCGCTGTCAGCGCGCGCCGCGCGCGCTGTCGTAGCGCTCACGGGCGGCCAGGATCTCGTCCATGCGGCTCTCCACGCAGTCGATGAGGGCCAGCAGCCGCTCGGCCACCTCGCGGCCGAGCGGCGTGAGCTCGTAGTCCACGCGGGGCGGATTGGTCGGCTGGGCCTCGCGGTGCACCAGGCCGTCGCGCTCCAGCGCGTGCAGGGTCTGGGAGAGCATCTTCTCGCTCACGCCGTCCACCCGGCGGCGCAGCTCGTTGAAGCGCAGCGACCCCTCGTACAGCGCTCCGAGCGTGAGCCCGCCCCAGCGGCCCGTGACGTGCTCCAGCGTGCCGCGCGAGGGGCAGGCCTTGGCGAACACGTTGTAGGGCGGTGCCGGCTCCGCCGTGGACTGGGGCGTGCTGTTCATGACACCAGCGTACGCCCAGGCAGCGCTGACCGGCAGGTTGCACTAACCAGAAGTTAGTGCTTTCCTTTCGTTAGTTCACTGGTTGATTCAACTGTCGAAACGAGGAGTCCCCTGTGACCACCCCTGTCGTCTCCATCGCCTACCACTCCGGCTACGGCCACACCGCCGTGCTCGCCGAGGCCGTGCGCGCCGGTGCCGCCGAGGCCGGGGCCGAGGTGCACCTGATCAAGGTCGACGAGATCACCGACGAGCAGTGGGCGACGCTGGACGCGTCCGACGCGATCGTCTTCGGCGCGCCGACCTACATGGGCACCGCCTCCGGCGCCTTCCACGTCTTCGCCGAGGCCACCTCCACGCGCTGGGCCACCCAGGCGTGGAAGGACAAGCTGGCGGCCGGCTTCACCAACTCCGGCTCCAAGAGCGGCGACAAGCTGCACACCCTGCAGTTCTTCCAGATCCTGGCCGCGCAGCTCGGCATGCACTGGGTCAACCTCGGCCTGCTGCCCGGCTGGAACAGCAGCACCGCCTCCGAGAACGACCTCAACCGCCTCGGCTTCTTCACGGGCGCGGCCGCGCAGACCAACGTCGACGAGGGCGCCGAGGCCGTCCACAAGGCAGACGTGGCCACGGCCGAGCACCTCGGCCGCCGGGTGGCCCAGACGGCCCGCGTCTTCCGCACCGGCCGCGAGGCCGTACAGGCGGCCTGACCGCGGGCCCTCCCCAGGTCTTCGGCGGTGGCCGCTACTCAGGTTGAACTCGTGGTGTCCGTCGGCGGTTCGATGATCAGCCCGGTGCCGGCGAGGCAGCCTTCGATCAGGTGGGGCCGGTACTGGATCTTCTTGAGCTTGCGCTTGATGGCGCGGGTGAGGTGGGCGAGGTCGGCGGCGGCGAAGTCGGCCAGGTGGCGCTTGAGCAGCGACCACAGGTGCTCGACCGGGTTGAGTTCGGGTGCGTAGCTGGGCAGGTGGAAGATCCGCAGCCAGTCCTGGTGCCCGGCGGCGAAGTCGAACCACTCCTGCTGGAGGTGGACGTTCAGGTTGTCCCAGACCCACACCAGGGGTGTGCCGAGTTGCTGGTGGGTGTCGACGATCAGGTCGCGGTACTCGCGCCAGGTGAAGGTCTTCGGCTCGCGGTGCCTGCCGTGGTGGACGTGCGGGCGGAAGAACATCCGCGGGCGGTGCCCGGGCCGGCAGCACCGCACGCCGGCCAGGCTGACCCGGCCGCGACTGCTGCCGCGCACCCGCACCGTCGGCCGCTGCCCGCGCCGGGCCCCGGTACGGCCCTTCGGCGGCCTCATGCCCTGCCCGGTCCCGTCCTCGAAGCAGACCGCGGCGCCCAGGTCGAGCGCGGTGCTTTTATCTGCGGCCACACCACCTCCTTCCACACCTCGATCTGCTCTTCGTCGCGTTCCAGCGCCCGGCGCACCGGGACCTGCGCCGACCAGCCGTGCCGGCGCATGAGCTTCCACACGCCCTGCACGGTGCAGCCGACGTGGAACATCCGCCCGATCAGCAGCTTGATCCGCTTGAGCGTCCAGCCCTGCGAGTCCTCCGACCAGCCGTGCGCCGGCGGCCCGCGCGCCGGCTCCCGCTCCAGTCGCGCGAACTGCTCCGCGCTCAGCCGCTCGGCCGACACCGGACCCACCGAGAGCAGCGCCTCCCCGCCCCCGGCCTCCCACGCCCGCCGCCACCTGCGCACCGACCGCTCCGTCACCCGCAACTCCCGGGCGATCGCGGCCGTCCGCTCACCATTCTTGAACCGCCCGGCCGCGGCCAACCGCAGCCGCTCCCGCTTGGCCTGCCCAGCCGGGGTCAGTCCGCCCCCTTGCGCATACCGCATGCCCAGGCCATACCGCAGGGATCACGACCCGTCACGACCTGCGGACACCACGAGTTCAACCTGAGTAGTAGCCGAAAAGTGCCGGGGCGGGTCCCTGGCCTGCGGCCGCGCAATCGACCAACGCTGCGACCTGCGACTTAGCCGTCGGTGGTTGTCAGCGTTGGTCGTCGTTGAGTGCCCTTTGACGGCCCCGAGACGGCCCCAGAACTCATCCGGAGCCGTCTCGAATGCTCCCTCGATGCGCACTACGGGAGAACGACCGTTGAGGTCTGGGAAGCCGGTCAAGCGGTCGTTTGGGGTTGCCGGCGGCCGACCGTGGTTGCGGTGGTTGCTGCTTCACTGCTGTACCGTCGCCCCATGCCCTTCCCCGCGCTGCCATGCTGCTCCGGGCATCGGAACCGGGTACGTCCACTCACTGCGCGCTGTGTACCTGCTGACCTGAGCGTAACCGCTTCGCAGCCTGGTGGCTCCAGAAGGGTGGTTTCTGCGCGGCACGTTTCCGCAGGTGATAGCCATGATCTACGAATATGTGACCTGAGTCACCGTCCTGGGTGCGCTCTTGTGATGGTTCCTGCGCAACGGGCATCATCATCGCAGGTCAGACCCTGCGGAATCGGTGAAGGGTTTCCGAACAACGCCCGCCCGAAGGGCATAGAAACAAAGCGGTCTTCATGTCCATAGGATTGACAGATCGTACCGTTTCCGAACAACGCCCGCCCGAAGGGCATAGAAACACGATGTCGGCGGTGTCCCGCATCATCTGGATGAGCAGGTGTTTCCGAACAACGCCCGCCCGAAGGGCATAGAAACCACTCGTTGAGCTTGTGGATGGTGGTGTTCAGCGGGTTTCCGAGCAACGCCCCCTTAAAGGGAATGGTTTGACGACGGCGTAAGGTCGGCGTAGCGACTTTGGCCTGGAGCTGCTTTAGCGCGAGTGATCATGGCCCATTACGCTGGCCCGTGGATCGGGCAGGCTTGTGGACCTGCCCGTCAGTGTCCGATCTTGGGCCATGATCTGCGAGGCTCGCGCCAAAGTGGCTGGCTAAAGTCGCGGAGCTGGCCGCCCCGGCCACCCACGATCCCCCACCCCCTGCCCGCAGCCTTCGGTGAAGCGCTCAGCCGTCGCGTACCTGCTTTTGGATCAAAGCTGTTCTGTGGGGTGCGGTGTGCACCCGTGCGTGCCGGCTGTCGGGAGGGTGCCGGGTCCGCCGGATGAGGTCTGGCCGTGTGGGCCATGGTCGGGAGGATCGGGCCCGGCCCGGTGCGTCGGCCCCGGGCGTTGCCGGGTGTGAGACGCGGATCATCCCAGGGGCAACGATGGTGGCGCGGGGCCGGGGCCGGGGCGGCGCGGGCCGAAGGCAGGAGCAGAGCCCCGAGCCCGCGCCGGCCCGCGGTGCGGGCCGGCGGGGAGTGATCCTGCGGGGCGGCGGCCGGTGAAGCCGCAGGGACAGCGCAACCGGATAGCCGAAGGCCAGGATCTCCCCGCCTTGGACCTGCGAGCCGGAGACCGCTGACCGGAGGAATGCGGCGCTCCCCGTGAGGCTGGCGAAGCATGAGGGGAGCTGAGCGTTTCCGCGGTGAGGCTGTGGAGTCTGTTTTCCCAGGTGCGCGACGGCTGAGCGCTGCACCGAGGACTGCGGGCAGGGGGGTGGGGGATCGTGGGTGGCCGGGGCGGTTGGCTCCACGGCCACCCACTTTGGCGCGGGGTGAGAGATCGTCCCCCTTCCCCGCCCGGAAGGGCGGGGCTTGAGCCTCGCAAGGTCAAGCCCTGGCCTGCCGAACGGGTCATGGCGGTGCGTGCGGCGTTGCCGGAGCGCTACCAGGCCCTCGCAACGTGGCGGCCGGATGCGGCTTGCGGCAGGGGGAGGTCTTCGGCCTGGCCGTGGAAGACGTGGACTTCCTCGGCGGGGTGGTGCACGTGGTCCGGCAGGTGAAGCTGCTGCAACGCCATCGGCCGGTGTTCGCCCCGCCGAAGGGAGGCAAGGAGCGTGACGTCCCTCTGCCTGAGTCCGTCGCCTTCGCCCTGGCCGGCCACCTGAAACGCCACCCGGCCACGGAGGTCACCTTGCCGTGGAAGACCCTCGACGGTCCTCCGGTCACGGCGTCTCTGATCTTCACCGGCTCCATGGGCATGGCGCTGGACCGGAACCGTTTCAACGACCGCGTATGGCGGCCTGCGCTACGAGCCGCGGGTGTCGAGACCGGGCGGGACAACGGCATGCACGCGCTGAGGCACTTCTACGCCTCGGTGCTCCTGGACGCGGGGGAGAGCATCAAGGCGCTCAGTGAGTACCTGGGCCACCATGACCCCGGCTTCAAGCTGCGCACGTACACGCACCTGATGCCGTCGAGTGAGACCCGGACCCGGGCCGCCGTCGATCGCGTTTTCCAGGGGGACGATCCTGCCGACGACGGCCCCGAGACGGCCCAGGAAGGGTTTTAGGTCTCTGACGCGTAAATAGGTCCAGGTCAGGGGCTAGGGAGACAGGGCTGGGTGCCCGATGGCCATGGTGGCCGCCGGTTCCTTGGCCGCGGACGGTCAGGCTGCGCCTTCGATCGGGTTGAGGGTGACGGTGTAGCCGAGCTGGTTGAGCTGGGTGATTGCGCGGCGGGTGGCGCGTTCGGGGTCGCGCTGGGCGAAGTAGGTGCCGCCGAGTTCGTGGTAGGGCTTGTGATCGATGAGCATGTGCCAGATAGCGGTAATGATCGAGTGCTCGACGGCGACCAGGGCGCGGAGCGGGCCGCGGCGTGCGGTCAGCCGCTTGTAACGGGCCTGGAGATAGGTGTCCTTGGTTCTCACCGCGCCGAAGGCCGCCAGTCCGAGGGCGCCTTTGAGGTAGGGGTTGCCGGGGCGGGTTCGGGTGTTCTTGGTGTGGCCGGCGGACTCGTGGTGGCCGGGGCAGACGCCGGCCCAGGAGGCGAGGTGCTTGGCGGAGGCGAATCGGTTCATGTCGCCGCCGGTCTCCGCGATGATCACTTCGGCGACGGCCCGGTTGACCCCGGGGATGGTGTCGAGCAGGTCCAGGGCGGGGCGAAAGGGGACCATCGCCTCCTCGATCCGCGCATCCAGCTGCCCGATCGCGCAGGTGAGCTGGTCGTACTGGTCCAAGTGCAGGCGGGTCAGGAAGGCGTGGTGGTCGCGGAAGCGGCCGGTCAGGGCCTCGGTGAGCTCGGGGATCTTGTTGCGGAGCTTGCGTTTGGCCAGGTCCGCGAGCATCTGCGGGTCACGTTCCCCGCGGATGAGGGCCTCGAGCATGGCCCGGCCAAAGACGCCCATGATGTCGGAGGCGACCGCGGCGAGTTTGATGCCGGTGTCCTCGAGCAGCTTCTCCAGCCGCTGGACGATCTGGCCGCGTTCCCGGGTCATCTGGGTGCGGGTCCTGGTGAGGTCCCGCAGTTCGCGCACCGGCTGGGGCGGCACGAACGAGGGGCGGACCAGGCCGTGGGCGCCGAGCTGGGCCGGCCAGGCCGCGTCCGAGACGTCGGTCTTGCGGCCGGGTAGGTTCTTGACCTGCCGGGCGTTGACGAGGATCACGTTCAGGTCCTCGGCCAGCAGGTAGCAGAACGGCTTCCAGTAGTCCGAGGTCGCCTCGATCACCACGAGGGTGACGTGCGCGGCGAGCAGGTGGTCCCGCAGGGCGAGCACCGCGTTCGTTGTCGAACCCCACGTCGTGGTCTGAGTGGTGAACGACCCCCGCCGCTTCGGGCTCGGAGTGCGGACGCACACCTTGGCGTCCCTCTTGCTGATGTCCACCCCCGCGCAGCGGTCGTGCAGTACGTCCACGGCCTTGCTCCCTCCCTTACCGGACGGCCGGGTACGCCGTTCCGGGAGGGCCAGGGTGGAACAGGAATTCTGACGCCCGTGCTCACAGCAACACTCCACGGTGCCCGTGGACGGCCCCCAGCACCACGCTGACCTGCGAGCTCACTGGCATCACAGAGACATCGGTTTCGGCCGGAACGAACCCCTTCAGCGTCCCGGACCGGCATCAGCTCACGTCAGGGCAGACAGAAGCACCTGCGGCGCGCGCCACGACATTTACCACGCCCCCGGCGCGCGCCGAAGGCGCGCTGACTCGCTGACCTGCGGTTATCTCAGTAGCCGAAGTCCTGCGTCCACCAGGGGCCGCCGGCGCCGAAGTGGACGCCCACGCCCAGTGTCTTGAAGTCGCAGTTGAGGATGTTGGCGCGGTGGCCGGGGCTGTTCATCCAGGCGTCCATCACGGCCTGGGCGTCGGCCTGGCCGCGGGCTATGTTCTCGCCGCCGAGGTTGCTTATGCCGAGCTTGGCGGCCCGGTCCCACGGGGTGGCCCCGCTGGGGTCGGTGTGGTCGAAGAAGCCCTGCTCGGCCATGGCCTCGCTGAAGTTCTCGGCCAGCTTCGTCAGCTCGCTGCTGGCGGTCAGCGGGCTGCAGCCCACCTTGGCCCGCTCCTCGTTCACCAGCCGCAGCACCTGCGCCTCGGCGGCCGCCGCCTTGGAGGCGGTCGCCGGCACGTCCGCCGGGGCGTGCGGCGCCTTCGTCGCACGGTGCGGGGGGATCGTCCTCGGCTTGCCGTGCGTGGCCGTCGCCGACGGCTTCGTGGACGGCGTGTCGTCCGGCGCCGCCGAGGAGGAGGCGGCGGCGGAAGAGGAGGGCGCGGAGGCGGACGGCGAGGGGGAGGCGGAGCGGTCGGCGTCACGGCTGGTGGCCGAGCCGGTGCCGCGCCCGTCGGGCGTGCCGGTCGTACCGCCGCCGGTGATGCCGCCGGAGGCGCCGCCCTGCTCCGTCGGGGCGTTGGTCGGCGAGTCGGCGGCCTGCACCCGGTCGGCGCCGCTGCCGCCGCCGAGCCGGTAGTTCTCCAGCCCCGGCACGGCACCCGTGGCCACTGCCACCGTGCCGAGCGCCACGGCCGCCGAGACGCCCAGCAGCCCGGTGCGCACCGGGGTCGCGGCCTTCTTCCTCCGGCGGTGCGAGCGGGCCTGGCGCGTCCCGTCGGGCAGGAAGCCCTCGGGCGACAGCAGGGCGGTGTCGTCCGGCCCCGGGTACGGCTCCCGGAACGACTGCCGGGACGGCTCCTCGAAGGGGCCGCCGTACGGTCCGCCGTCGGTCGCGAACCCACCGTCGGTCGCGAACCCACCGTCGGTTGCGAACCCACCGTCGGTTGCGAACCCGCCGTCGGTCGCGAACCCGCCGTCGGTCGCGAAGAGGTAGGCCTCGCTGCGGGCCTGGGCCTCCGCGTACGCCTCCGGGTTCAGGTAGGGGGCTATGCCCATGACCGGACGATCGCCCGTGTCCGAGTCCCCCGGGGCGCGGTACTGCGTGAAGGAACCGTGCGGTTCCGTGATCCCCGTGGCGCGGCCCGTGGCGGCGCGGCCGGCGGCGGAGCGTCGGTGGCGTCCCATCTCCTGGCCTTCCTCGTCCTTGCAGTGAACCGAAACCACTCGATCGAGCGAGTTTCACATGAGATTCATGGGTGTGGGGACGGTACCGCATGACGCGAGGGGAGTAAGTGTCGGAGGAGACATTGGCCGGTTAGGTTGCAGCCATGAGCGAGGAAGTGCGACTGGTCGCCTGGGTGCGCGGACACGTGCAAGGTGTGGGTTTCCGCTGGTTCACACGGGCCAAGGCGCTGGAGATCGGCGGCCTGAGTGGTTTTGCTCTCAATCTGGCCGACGGCCGCGTCCAGGTGGTCGCGGAGGGCCCGCGGAAGCGCTGCGAGCGCCTCCTCGACTGGCTCCGCGACGGCGACACGCCCGGGCACGTGGACGGTGTCACCGAGATCTGGGACACACCCCGCGGCGGCTACGACGGCTTCGCGATCCGCTGATTCCGGCTCCCGCGGCGGCCTCCCGCCCGGCGGCCGGATGGGCCCCGCGCCCCCGACGGGCGGGAAAACCGGCAGGTGGATGCCGAGAACCGCTTGCCATGACGGCCTGCCGCAGGCAAGGATGACCGGCACGCCCCCAGGGCCCGTGGAAGCCGTGGCGCCGCTGTCGCGCAGCCGTATGCTCCGGGTCACCCGCCGATACGGGGCGTGATCGTGTTGACCGTCAAACTTTTTGGTGAGACGCTGAAAGCCCGCGCACCTTGGCCGTTTGGCATGGATGAACGGCAGCACGAAGTCGCCATCGCCAAGCGCCGTGGGTGCGAATCCCTCACGACCCACACCGCTTCGGTCGGTCACTCAGTGTGGAGGACCATCCATCATGGCAAAGGCGCTTCTCGGTTACGTCGGCGGCTCCGACCCTCGACTCCTCGCCGAGATGCGACGGCTCCAGCAGCGCGTCCAGGACCTGGAATCCGAGCTCGTACGGATCCAGGCCGAGAACGAAGCGCTGACCGCTGCCGCCTCTCAGGAAAGGATCATGGAGCGCGCTGACGCACACCAGGCGGAGCCTGCGCTCACCTGATCACACGCACCGCGCACCCTGTGCGACGTCCGTGGTCGGGCTGCCCGCACCAGCCACCACGTCGCCGCAAGAATGGCAAGGGACGCCTCGGCGTCCCTTCTTTCTCGCCCGCTCCTTCTTGCCCCCGCTCGCGCGGCTCCATCCGCTCCGCGGATCTGCTCCGCGCCGCTCTTCCCGTCTTCCCGCGCTCCGGCGTGCCCTGGGCTCCTCGGCCGCTCGGGCCGCCGCCTTGCGTGTCCCGCGCATCCTTTCAGGTTCTTCACCATCTGATGTGCCCTGCGCGCCGACCGGTGAAACCGGCGGCCCGCCCGCGGCCGTCACGGCGTGGGGCAACGGTGCGGAGTAGAGTCCGACGGCGTGCACCTCAAGGCCCTGACCCTGCGCGGCTTCAAGTCCTTCGCCTCGGCCACCACGCTGCGGTTCGAGCCGGGGATCACCTGCGTCGTGGGCCCCAACGGCTCCGGCAAGTCCAACGTGGTGGACGCGCTGGCCTGGGTCATGGGCGAGCAGGGCGCCAAGTCGCTGCGCGGCGGCAAGATGGAGGACGTCATCTTCGCCGGCACCACCGGCCGCCCGCCGCTCGGCCGCGCCGAGGTGTCCCTGACCATCGACAACTCCGACGGGGCCCTGCCCATCGAGTACTCCGAGGTCACCATCACGCGGACGATGTTCCGCAACGGCGGCAGCGAATACCAGATCAACGGCGACACCTGCCGCCTGCTCGACATCCAGGAGCTGCTGTCCGACTCCGGCATCGGCCGCGAGATGCACGTCATCGTCGGCCAGGGCCAGCTCGACTCCGTCCTGCACGCCGACCCCATGGGACGGCGCGCCTTCATCGAGGAGGCCGCCGGTGTTCTCAAGCACCGCAAGCGCAAGGAGAAGGCGCTGCGGAAGCTGGACGCGATGCAGGCCAACCTCGCGCGCGTGCAGGACCTCACCGACGAGCTGCGCCGCCAGCTCAAGCCGCTGGGCCGGCAGGCCGCCGTCGCCCGCCGGGCCGCCGTCATCCAGGCGGACCTGCGGGACGCGCGGCTGCGCCTGCTCGCCGACGATCTCGTACGGCTGCGTGAGGCGCTCCGGGCCGAGCTCGCCGACGAGGCCGCGCTCAAGCAGCGCAAGGAGGCCGTCGAGCAGGAGCTGAAGCGGGCCCTGCAGCGGGAGGCGCAACTGGAGGACGAGGTCCGCCGGCTCAGCCCGCGGCTGCAGCGCGCCCAGCAGACCTGGTACGAGCTCTCCCAGCTCGCCGAACGCGTCCGCGGTACGATCTCGCTGGCCGAGGCCCGCGTGAAGAGCGCCACCTCCGCACCCGTGGAGGAGCGGCGCGGCCGCGACCCGGAGGACCTGGAGCGCGAGGCCGCCCGCATCCGCGAACAGGAGGCCGAACTGGAGGCGGCCCTGGAGGCGGCGCGGCGCGCCCTGGAGGACACCGTCGCCCACCGCGCCGAGCTGGAGCGCGCCCTGGCGCTGGAGGAGCGCCGCCTGAAGGACGCCGCCCGCGCCATCGCCGACCACCGCGAACACCTGGCCCGGCTCAACGCACAGGTGGGCGCCGCCCGTTCGCGCGCCGCCGCCGCGCAGGCCGAGATAGAGCGCCTCGCCGCCGCCCGCGACGAGGCCCGGGAGCGCGCCGTGCGCGCGCAGGAGGAGTACGAGGCCCTCCAGGCCGAGGTCGACGGCCTGGACGCGGACGACGCCGACCTCGCCGAACGGCACGAGGCCGCCAGGGCCGAGCTCGCCGAGGCGGAGGCGGCGCTCGCCGCCGCCCGGGAGGCCGTCACCGCCGCCGAGCGCAGACGCGCGGCCACTCAGGCCCGGCACGACGCCCTCGCCACGGGCCTGCGCCGCAAGGACGGCACCGGTGCGCTGCTCGCCGCCAGGGACCGCCTGGCCGGGTTCCTCGGTCCGGCCGCCGAGCTCCTGACCGTCACCCCGGGCCACGAGACCGCCCTGGCCGCCGCCTTCGGCACCGCCGCCGACGCCCTCGCCGTCACCTCCCCCGCCGCTGCCGCCGACGCGCTGCGCCTGCTGCGCAAGCAGGACGCGGGACGCGCGGCCCTGCTGATCGCGGGGACGGCCAAGGAGGCGTCGGAGCAGACCGCCCCGGCGGGCGCGGGCGGCGCCGAGCGGGACATGGGAGCGGACCCTGGCGCAGGAGCCGGCACGGGCACGGGCCCGGGCGCAGGAGCCGGCACGGGCCCGGGCGTTGACGACGCCGGCGCCCCCGCCGCCGTACCGCAGGAAGCCCCCCTCCCGCACCACCTCCACGCCGCCGACCTCGTGCGCGGCCCCGCCGGGCTGATGCCCGCCGTGCGGCGCCTGCTGCGCGGGATCGTCGTCGTGGGCACGCTGGAGGACGCCGAGGACCTGGTGCGCGCGCGGCCCGAGTTGACCGCGGTCACCGCGGAGGGCGACGTGCTCGGGGCGCACTTCGCGCACGGCGGGTCGGCCGGGGCTCCGAGCCTGCTGGAGGTGCAGGCGTCGGTGGACGAGGCCGCCGCCGAGCTGGCGGAGCTCGCGGTGCGGTGCACGGAGCTGGCCGAGGCGCAGCGGCGGGCCGCCGAGCGGCGGGAGGCGTGCGCCGCGCTCGTGGAGGAGCTGGGGGAGCGGCGGCGGGCCGCGGACCGGGAGAAGTCGGCCGTCGCCCAGCAGCTCGGCCGGCTCGCCGGGCAGGCGCGGGCGGCGGCCGGTGAGGCCGAGCGCAGCGCCGCCGCGGCCGAGCGGGCGCAGGAGGCGCTGGACAGGGCGCTGGAGGAGGTCGAGGAACTCGCCGAGCGGCTCGCCGTCGCCGAGGAGAGTGCCCCCTTCGGGGAGGAGGGAGCGGAGGAGCCCGACACCTCCGTACGCGACCGGCTCGCCGCCGACGGCGCCAACGCCCGGCAGACCGAGATGGAGGCCCGTCTCCAGGTCCGTACGCACGAGGAGCGCGTCAAGGCGCTGGCCGGCCGGGCCGACAGCCTCGACCGGGCCGCCCGCGCCGAACGCGAGGCACGCGCGCGTGCCGAGCAGCGCCGCGCCCGGCTGCGGCGCGAGGCGGCCGTGGCGCAGGCCGTCGCCTCCGGTGCCCGGCAGCTGCTCGCCCACATCGAGGTCTCCCTCGCCCGCGCCGAGGCCGAGCGCGTCGCCGCCGAGGCCGCCAAGGCCCGTCGGGAACAGGAGCTCGCCCGGGCCCGGGCCGAGGGGCGCGAGCTGAAGGCGGAACTGGACAAGCTGACGGATTCGGTCCACCGCGGGGAGGTGCTCGGCGCCGAGAAACGGCTGCGGATCGAGCAGTTGGAGACGAAGGCGCTGGAGGAGCTCGGGGTGGAACCGGCGACGCTCGTGGCCGAGTACGGTCCGCACCAGCCGGTGCCGCCCTCGCCCCCCGCCGAGGGGGAGGAGTTGCCGGCGGATCCGGAGCATCCGCGCAACCGGCCGCGCCCCTTCGACCGGGCCGAGCAGGAGAAGCGCCTGCGGGCCGCCGAGAAGGCGTACCAGAAGCTCGGCAAGGTCAACCCGCTGGCGCTGGAGGAGTTCGCGGCGCTGGAGGAGCGCCACCAGTTCCTCAGCGAGCAGCTGGAGGATCTGAAGAAGACCCGCGCCGACCTGCTGCAGGTGGTCAGGGAGGTCGACGAGCGGGTCGAGCAGATCTTCACCGAGGCCTTCCGGGACACCGCCCGCGAGTTCGAGGGCGTCTTCGCCCGGCTCTTCCCGGGCGGCGAGGGGCGGCTGGTGCTGACCGACCCCGACAACATGCTCACCACGGGCGTGGACGTCGAGGCCCGGCCGCCGGGCAAGAAGGTCAAGCGGCTCAGCCTGCTCTCCGGCGGCGAGCGGTCGCTCACGGCGGTCGCGCTGCTGGTGTCGATCTTCAAGGCGCGGCCCAGCCCGTTCTACGTCATGGACGAGGTCGAGGCCGCCCTCGACGACACCAACCTGCAGCGACTCATCCGGATCATGCAGGAGCTGCAGCAGACCTCACAGCTGATCGTGATCACACACCAGAAGCGCACGATGGAGATCGCCGACGCACTCTACGGCGTCTCCATGCAGGGCGACGGTGTGTCCAAGGTCATCAGCCAGCGCCTGCGCTGACCCCGCGCCGACTCCGGGTGATCTTCGGCTCACCCGTTGTGGTCCATACCTTTCCTGACCTGCGCGATCATCGGACGATCAGCAAGATCACTTCAATTCTTGAAGGCAAGCGCGACATGCCTTGGGTGATATTTCTTACAGATCACCTATTGACTTCGAAACTTGAAGGCATAGTCTCTGCAACGTTGCTTTTACCTTCAGGTGTCGCTCTCAGGGCGCCTGGAAGGGCTCACCCCACCCCGGCAGCGTTGCCGGTGGCCCGAGGAGTAGACGTGACCAGCACAGCGCAGGTATCCCAGTCCGGAGCCGGGACGGCTCACCCCGATCATCTCGGGCACGTCATCTTCATCGCGGCGGCGGCCGCGATGGGCGGCTTCCTCTTCGGCTACGACAGCTCCGTGATCAACGGCGCCGTCGAGGCCATCCGGGACCGCTACGACATCGGCTCCGCGGCGCTGGCCCAGGTCATCGCCATCGCCCTGATCGGCTGCGCCGTCGGCGCGGCGGCCGCCGGGCGCATAGCCGACCGCATCGGCCGCATCCGGTGCATGCAGATAGCCGCCGTCCTGTTCACCATCAGCTCCGTCGGCTCGGCCATGCCCTTCACGCTGTGGGACCTCGCGTTCTGGCGCGTCGTTGGCGGCTTCGCCATCGGCATGGCCTCCGTCATCGGCCCCGCCTACATCGCCGAGGTCGCCCCGCCCGCCTACCGCGGCCGCCTCGGCTCCTTCCAGCAGGCCGCGATCGTCGTCGGCATCGCCGTCTCCCAGCTCGTCAACTGGGGCCTGCTCAACGCCGCCGGCGGCGACCAGCGCGGCACGCTGATGGGCCTGGAGGCCTGGCAGGTCATGCTCGGCGTGATGGTGGTCCCGGCCGTGCTGTACGGCCTGCTCTCCTTCGCCATCCCCGAGTCCCCGCGCTTCCTGATCTCCGTCGGCCGCCACGACCGCGCCCGTGAGATCCTCGCCGAGGTCGAGGGCACGGGCGTCGACCTGGACGCCCGCGTGAACGAGATCGAGCTCGCCATGAGGAGCGAGGAGAAGTCCAGCTTCCGCGACCTGCTCGGCGGCGGCTTCTTCTTCAAGCCGATCGTCTGGATCGGTATCGGCCTGTCCGTCTTCCAGCAGTTCGTCGGCATCAACGTCGCGTTCTACTACTCCTCGACGCTGTGGCAGTCGGTCGGCGTCGACCCGACGGACTCCTTCTTCTACTCGTTCACCACGTCGATCATCAACATCGTCGGCACCGTCATCGCGATGATCTTCGTGGACCGCATCGGCCGCAAGCCGCTCGCGATCATCGGCTCGGTCGGCATGGCCGTCGGCCTCGCGCTGGAGGCCTGGGCGTTCTCCCACGACCTCGTCGACGGCAAGCTGCCCGCCACCCAGGGCTGGGTCGCCCTGGTCGCCGCGCACGTCTTCGTCCTCTTCTTCGCCCTCTCCTGGGGCGTGGTCGTGTGGGTCATGCTCGGCGAGATGTTCCCCAACAGGATCCGCGCCGCCGCGCTCGGCGTGGCCGCCTCCGCGCAGTGGATCGCCAACTGGGCCATCACCGCGAGCTTCCCGTCGCTGTCCGACTGGAACCTGTCCGCGACCTACGTGATCTACACGGTCTTCGCCGCGCTCTCCATCCCCTTCGTCCTGAGGTTCGTGAAGGAGACCAAGGGCAAGGCCCTGGAGGAGATGGGCTGAGTCCCCTCCTCCCTGCAGACCGAGGAGCAGGGGCATCCAAGACAAGCCCCCGCCGGCCCCTCTCCTCGCCACCCACCGCCGCCCCGGCAGGCCACCGCCCGCCGGGGCGGCGGTGTCACGCCGGGGTGGCGGAGCGTCCCGCGCGGCCCGTGCGCCGTCCGGTGCCCGGGGAACCGGGCGCGCGCCGGCCGGGTGCCGGCGGCCTTGGTGACCGGCAGGGGTGACTGGCAGGGGGAACCCGCAGGCAGGGCGCCGGCGCTCCCCGTGACCGGCGAGCCGGGCACCGGCGCTCCCCGCGCCGTCAACCCGGGTGCCGGCGGACCCCATGGCCGATACTGGACCCGTTATGGAAACCATCATCCTTGCTGTAGTCATCGCCGTGGTCGTCCTCGGCGCGCTCGGCGGGCTCCTGGTCGGCGGTCTCCGCAGGAAGTCGCCGCCCCCGCCGCCGCCCGCCGCGCCCGACATCACCGCACCTCCGGCCGAGCCCCACGTCGGCGAAGAGGCCGAGACGCCGCGTGAGGAGCCGCGGCGGACCATCGAGGAGGTGGACCTTCCGGAGGGCTCGGCGCCGACCGCCGTCGAGGAGCCGCTCGTTCCGGAGATCGAGCTCCCGCCGATCGAGGTCCCCGAGCCCACCGCGGGCCGCCTGGTCCGGCTGCGCGCCCGCCTGTCGCGGTCGCAGAACGCCCTCGGCAAGGGCCTGCTCAACCTGCTCTCCCGCGAACACCTCGACGAGGACACGTGGGAGGAGATCGAGGACACGCTGCTCACCGCCGACGTCGGCGTGCAGCCCACCCAGGAACTGGTCGGACGCCTGCGCGAGCGGGTCAAGGTGCTCGGCACCCGCACCCCCGAGGAACTGCGCGGCCTGCTGCGCGAGGAGCTGCTCCAGCTCGTCGGCCCCGACATGGACCGCACGGTCAGGACCGAGCCGGAGGCCGGCAAGCCCGGCATCGTGATGGTCGTCGGCGTCAACGGCACCGGCAAGACCACCACCACCGGCAAGCTCGCCCGGGTCCTCGTCGCCGACGGCCGCAGCGTCGTCCTCGGCGCGGCCGACACCTTCCGGGCCGCCGCCGCCGACCAGCTGCAGACCTGGGGCGAGCGTGTCGGCGCCCACACCGTGCGCGGACCCGAGGGCGGCGACCCGGCCTCCGTCGCATTCGACGCGGTGAAGGAGGGCAAGGAGATGGGCGCCGACGTGGTGCTCATCGACACCGCGGGCCGCCTGCACACCAAGACCGGCCTCATGGACGAACTCGGCAAGGTCAAGCGCGTCGTGGAGAAGCACGCCCCGCTCGACGAGGTCCTGCTCGTCCTCGACGCCACCACCGGCCAGAACGGCCTGATCCAGGCCCGCGTCTTCGCCGAGGTCGTCGACGTCACCGGCATCGTCCTCACCAAGCTCGACGGCACCGCCAAGGGCGGCATCGTCGTCGCCGTCCAGCGCGAGCTGGGCGTGCCGGTCAAGCTCGTCGGTCTCGGCGAGGGCCCCGACGACCTGGCGCCCTTCGAGCCGGAGGCGTTCGTCGACGCCCTCATCGGAGAGTGACCGCCCGGCCCGCACGCCGGCCACGCCGGCCGGTCCGACGGCGCCCGCCCCCTCGGTACGACAGGGGGGCGGGCGCTTTGCTGTGCGGTGCGGGCCGGCGCCACGGGCGTCGCGGTGCCGTACGCGGTGTGTGCGGTGAGTGCGATGCGCGTACGGCTCGGATCGGTGCCGCGGCGCCCGCGGGGCGGGCGAAGGCGCGGAGGCAGGCGGCGGGCCACGGAGAAACGAGGAGGCGGCGGGAGAGGAGGGCGACGGGGCTGCGGCGGGAGACGGGAGACGGGGGCTGCGGCGGGAGACGGCAGGAAGGACGCCTACGACGCCGCGTCCCGCGTCCCCCGCAGCCGCGACCGGTGCGCCACGTACGCCAGCGTGCCCAGCAGCAGCCGGGCCGCCGGAGGCCGGGTCGCCGTGTCGAGGGACGGCGGGCGCAGCCAGCGGGCGGGGCCCAGCCCGGCGTGATCGGACGGCGGGGCCGTGAGGTACCCGCCGGGGCCGAGGGCGCGCAGGTCGAGGTCGGACGGGGTGTCCCAGCCCATGCGGTAGAGCAGCTCGGGGAGTTCGGCGGCGGCACCGGGGGCGACGAAGAAGTGGGCGCGGCCGTCGGGGGTCGCGGCCACCGGGCCGAGCGGCAGCCCCATCCGTTCCAGGCGGACCAGGGCACGGCGCCCGGCGGGCTCGGCGACCTCCAGGATGTCGAAGGCCCGTCCGACCGGCAGCAGCACCGCCGCGCCGGGCACCTGCGACCACGCCCTGGTCACGTCGTCCAGGGTGGCCCCGGCCGGGACGCGGGGTGCGAAGTCGAGCGGATGCGCGCCCGGTGCCGGGCAGTCGGCGCGGCCGCAGGAGCAGGCGCCGCCCGCGGCGCGCGCGCCCGGCACCACGTCCCAGCCCCACAGCCCGGTGTACTCGGCGACGGTGGTGCACTCCGACGTGCGGCCCCGGCGCCGTGCTCCGGGCCGCCCTGCGGAGCGGAGCTCGCGAATGCCGCCGATGGTGAAGCCCATGCCCCCTCCAACGGGTCCAGCGCGTCGGTGGTTACGAGACGGATCCGAACGAATTCGGAAAGTGATGTCTCTTGGTCCCGCTTCCCCCGTCGCGCCCGGATGCAGACGGCGTCCGGAAGCGTTCCGGGTGGTGCGTCCGGCGGCGCGCGCTCCGGCGCGCACCGCTCCGCCCCCTTCGGTTCGTCCGCAGTCAAGTCAATCGCCAACCCGCCGTCGTGAGTTCATTCGAAGGGGTGGCGAATGGTGGCGTTTCTGTGAACGCCATGGCTGTGCGGGTGAGCATGGGATTACTGTGAGTGCACGAGTCCTGGGGCACATGCCCGCTCGGGTATGCCGGAGGCAACTCGGCATTCCGTTCGGAGGATGACGAGCGGCGGACGGGCGGCCGGACGGCCCGGCATTCTGATAGGGCTTGGCGCACTCAGCGGCGAGTGGTCTGACGGATGGGGGCGTTGCGGTGAGCGGCAGCGAAGGAAACGGGACGAACACGGGCACGGACAAGCGTCCCAACGAGCTGCTCACCTCCTGGTTCGTGCGCAGCGGCTGGTCCAAGGGCGAACTCGCCCGGCAGGTCAACCGCCGCGCCCGCCAGCTCGGTGCCCACCACATCTCCACCGACACCTCGCGCGTGCGGCGCTGGCTGGACGGCGAGAACCCGCGCGAACCCATCCCCAGGATCCTCTCGGAGCTGTTCTCCGAGCGGTTCGGCTGCGTCGTCTCCGTCGAGGACCTCGGCCTGCGCACCGCGCGCCCGTCGCCGTCCACCACCGGAGTCGACCTGCCCTGGACGGGCCCGCAGACCGTGGCCCTGCTCAGCGAGTTCTCGCGCAGCGACCTGATGCTGGCGCGGCGCGGCTTCCTCGGGAGCTCGCTGGCCCTCTCCGCGGGCCCGTCCCTCATCGAGCCGCTGCAGCGCTGGCTCGTCCCCGCCCCGTCCGCCCCGCGCCACGAGCCCGGGCCCGCCCCGTCCTCGCGCGGCCGCGGCCGGCTGTCCAGGCCCGAGCTGGAGCTGCTGGAGTCGACCACCGCGATGTTCCGGCGGTGGGACGCCCAGTGCGGCGGCGGCCTGCGCCGCAAGGCGGTCGTCGGGCAGCTGCACGAGGTGACCGACCTGCTGCAGGAGTCCCATCCCGAGGCCACCGCCCGCATCCTGTTCAAGATCGCCGCCGAACTCGCCGAACTGGCGGGCTGGATGAGCTACGACGTGGGCCTGCAGCCCACCGCGCAGAAGTACTTCGTCCTCGCCCTGCACGCGGCCAAGGAGGCCGGCGACAAGCCGCTCGGCTCGTACATCCTCTCCAGCATGAGCCGCCAGATGATCCACCTCGGCCGGCCCGACGACGCCCTGGAGCTCATCCACCTCGCCCAGTACGGCAGCCGCGACTGCGCGAGCCCGCGCACCCAGGCGATGCTGTATGCGATGGAGGCCCGCGCCTACGCCAACATGGGCCAGCCCGGCAGGTGCAAGCGCGCCGTGCGCCTGGCCGAGGACACCTTCGCCGACGCCGAGGACTGGGACGAGCCGGAGCCCGACTGGATCCGCTTCTTCTCCGAGGCCGAGCTGTACGCCGAGAACTCCCACTCCTTCCGCGACCTCGCCTACGTCGCCGGCCGCAGCCCGGCCTACGCCTCCCTCGCCGAGCCCCTGATGCGCCGGGCCGTCGACCTCTTCGCGCAGGACCGCGAGCACCAGCGGTCCTACGCGCTCAACCTCGTCGGCATGGCCACCGTGCACCTGCTGCGACGCGAGCCCGAGCAGAGCACCCCGTACGTCACCCAGGCCCTGCAGGTCGCCAAGAAGGTCCGCTCCGAGCGCGTGAACACCCGTATCCGGAAAACCGTCGACTCCGCCGTGCGCGACTACGGCGACCTCGCCGAGATCGCCGACCTCACCGACCGGCTCGCCACCGAGCTGCCGGAGACCGTCGAAGCGGTCTGACACCCCGGTCCCCGGCCGCGGCCGGCCCTCCCGAACTGCCCGACTCGGCTCCCCCATGCCAGGTCATCGGAAGGCCGCCGCGGCCGGTCCCCTTTCCGGCGAACGGCCGGTTCCTGCTTGGCGGAACGGCCGGGCCCCTTTCCGGCGAACGGCCGGTCCCTTCCCGGCGAACGGCCGGTCCCTTCCCGGCAGTGGCCGGTTCTTGCCCGGTGCATTCCCGGTGCCCCCCGGCGCATTCGAGCCAGGACCCCGCCGAGCAGAAGGTTGCGCCACGATAACGATCGGGCGGCGGGACATCGGGCGGTTCATCGACACGTAACACCCACGGCGCCTTCGTCACGGCCGCGAAACAAGGCGGGGCCTCCACCGAAACCGCGCTGCGCCAGGCTCGTGGCGCATAACCGGCCCACCCCTCACTCCGCTCAGGATGCGCCCCGCACCGGGCCGTACCGCCGCACCGACGACGAGGAGACGCCGATGGCCCCAGCCATCACCACGCTTGCCGCAGAGGCGCCCAAGCTCTCTGCCGCCGACACCGGTTTCATGCTCATCTGCTCCGCCCTGGTGATGCTCATGACCCCAGGCCTGGCCTTCTTCTACGGGGGCATGGTCCGCGTCAAGAGCACCCTCAACATGCTGATGATGAGCTTCGTCAGCCTCGGGATCGTCACCCTCCTGTGGGTCGTCTACGGCTTCTCGCTCTCCTTCGGCACCGACCACGGCGGCCTGATCGGCTGGGAGAACGACTTCTTCGGCTTCGGCGGGATCGGCAAGACCGACCTGTGGCCCGGCTACGGCATCCCGGTCACCGTCTTCGCCGTCTTCCAGCTGATGTTCGCGATCATCACGCCCGCCCTGATCAGCGGTGCCCTCGCGGACCGCGTGAAGTTCAGCGCCTGGTCGCTGTTGGTCGCGCTGTGGGCCACCGTCGTCTACTTCCCGGTCGCGCACTGGGTGTGGGGTGCCGGCGGCTGGGCCTTCGAACTCGGTGTGATCGACTTCGCCGGCGGTACGGCGGTGCACATCAACGCGGGCGCGGCGGCGCTCGGC
Organism: Streptomyces echinoruber; assembly: GCF_014651135.1. Taxonomy (GTDB): domain Bacteria; phylum Actinomycetota; class Actinomycetes; order Streptomycetales; family Streptomycetaceae; genus Streptomyces; species Streptomyces echinoruber. The sequence goes on along the minus strand of NZ_BMWH01000022.1, from coordinate 69,571 downwards.
GTGATCCTGGTCATCGGCCGGCGCGTCGGTTTCAAGAAGGACCCGATGCGCCCGCACAGCCTGCCGCTGGTCATGCTCGGCGCCGGCCTGCTGTGGTTCGGCTGGTTCGGGTTCAACGCCGGCTCCTGGCTCGGCAACGGGGACGGCGTCGGCGCCCTGATGTTCCTCAACACCCAGATCGCCACCGCCGCCGCCATGCTGGCCTGGCTCGCCTACGAGAAGATCCGCCACGGCGCGTTCACCACCCTGGGCGCCGCCTCCGGCGCCGTCGCCGGCCTGGTCGCCATCACCCCCTCCGGCGGCTGCGTCACCCCGCTCGGCGCGATCGCCGTCGGCGCGATCGCCGGCCTGCTGTGCGCCATGGCCGTCGGCCTGAAGTACCGGTTCAACTACGACGACTCCCTCGACGTCATCGGCGTCCACCTCGTCGGCGGTGTCGCCGGCTCCCTGCTCGTCGGCTTCTTCGCCAGCGGCACCGGCCAGTCCGACGCCAAGGGCCTCTTCTACGGCGGCGGCCTGGACCAGCTCTGGAAGCAGTGCGCGGCCGTCTTCGCGGTCCTCGCCTACTCGGCGATCACCGCCGCGGTCCTCGCCTTCCTCATCGACCGGACCATGGGTATGCGGGTCTCCGAGGACGAGGAGGTCTCCGGCATCGACCAGGCCGAACACGCCGAGACCGCATACGACTTCAGCGGCGCCGGCGGCGGCGCCGTCCGCACCGCCGCCGTCCCGGCCCCCGTCGTCGAGACCGCCGGGAGCAAGGCCGAGGACGAGGCCGGGGACAGGGCCGGGAACAAGGCCGAGAGCAAGAAGGTGGACGCATGAAGCTCATCACCGCCGTCGTCAAGCCCCACCGGCTCGACGAGATCAAGGAGGCCCTGCAGGCCTTCGGAGTCCACGGCCTGACGGTCACCGAGGCCAGCGGCTACGGTCGTCAGCGCGGCCACACCGAGGTCTACCGCGGTGCCGAGTACACCGTCGACCTGGTGCCGAAGATCCGCATCGAGGTGCTGGTCGAGGACGACGACGCCGAGCAGCTGATCGAGGTCGTCGTCAAGGCCGCCCGCACCGGCAAGATCGGTGACGGCAAGGTCTGGTCCGTCCCGGTCGACACGGCCGTACGCGTCCGCACCGGCGAGCGCGGCCCGGACGCGCTGTAGCGCCGCCCGGCCGGGACGAGCGGCGAAGGCAGGAAACGGAACAGGAGTCGCCGGGTGACGGGTACGGACACACGCAAGGAAACAGAGGATTCGGGACCCGGCGGCTACGCGGCGGCCCGGCTGCGCCTCCTGACGGCGGGGGCGCGGTCCGGGCCGTCGCGCCGCAGCGCCCTCGCCGAGCTGACCGACGACTGGCTGGCCGGCCTGTTCGCCGCCGGCGCCCAGGAACTGCGCGGCGTCTCCCTGGTCGCCGTCGGCGGCTACGGCCGAGGCGAGCTCTCCCCGCGCAGCGACCTCGACCTGCTCCTGCTGCACGACGGCGGCGACCCCAAGGCGGTCGCCGCCCTCGCCGACCGCCTCTGGTACCCCGTGTGGGACCTCGGCATCGACCTCGACCACTCCGTGCGCACCCTCGCCGAGGCCCGCCGGACGGCGGGCGAGGACCTCAAGGTGCAGCTCGGCCTGCTCGACGCCCGCCACCTCGCCGGCGACCTCGGCCTGACCGCCGCGCTGCGCACCGCCGTCCTCGCCGACTGGCGCAACCAGGCCCCCAAGCGCCTCCCGCACCTGCAGGAGCTGTGCGCCGAACGCGCCGCCCGGCACGGCGAACTGCGGTACCTCCTCGAACCCGACCTCAAGGAGGCCCGCGGCGGCCTGCGCGACGCCACCGCCCTGCGCGCGGTGGCCGCCTCCTGGCTCGCCGACGCCCCGCGCGAGGGCCTCGACGAGGCCCGCCGCCGCCTCCTCGACGTCCGCGACGCCCTCCACCTCACCACCGGCCGCGCCACCGACCGCCTCGCCCTGCAGGACCAGGACCAGGTCGCCGCGGAACTGGGCCTGCTCGACGCCGACACCCTCCTGCGGCAGGTCTACGAGGCCGCCCGCGTCATCGCGTACGCCGGCGACGTCACCTGGCGCGAAGTGGGGCGCGTACTGCGCTCGCGCGCCGTACGGCCGCGGCTGCGCGCCATGCTGGGGGGCGGCGGGAAACCCGTCGCCGAGCGCTCGCCGCTCGCCGAGGGCGTCGTCGAGCAGGACGGCGAGGTGGTGCTCGCCCGCACCGCCCGCCCCGACCGCGACCCCGTCCTGCCGCTGCGCGCCGCGGCCGCCGCCGCGCAGGCCGGCCTCCCGCTCTCCCCGCACGCCGTACGGCGCATGGCCGCCGCCGCGCGCCCCCTGCCCACGCCCTGGCCCGCCGAGGCCCGCGAACAGCTCGTCACCCTGCTCGGCTCCGGCGCGCCCACCGTCGAGGTCTGGGAAGCCCTGGAGGCCGAGGGCCTCGTCACCCGGCTGCTGCCCGACTGGGAGCGGGTACGCTGCCGCCCGCAGCGCAACGCCGTCCACGTCTGGACCGTCGACCGCCACCTGATCGAAACGGCCGTGCGCGCCTCCGCGTTCACCCGCCGCGTCAGCCGCCCCGACCTCCTCCTCGTCGCCGCGCTGCTGCACGACATCGGCAAGGGCTGGCCCGGCGACCACTGTGTGGCCGGCGAGATCATCGCCCAGGACGTCGCCGCCCGCATCGGCTTCGACCGCGCCGACGTCGCCGTCGTCGCCACCCTCGTCCGCCACCACCTGCTGCTCGTCGAGACCGCCACCCGGCGCGACCTGGAGGACCCGGCCACCGTCCGGCTGGTCGCCGAGGCCGTCGGCACGCAGTCCACGCTGGAGCTGCTGCACGCCCTGACGGAGGCCGACGCGCTGGCCACCGGCCCGGCCGCCTGGTCGTCCTGGCGCGCCTTCCTCGTCGCCGACCTGGTCCGGCGGGTCTCGGCCGTGCTGGCCGGGGACGCCCCGGAGGAACCACGGGCCGCCGAACCCACGGCCGAGCAGGAGCGGCTCGGGCTGGAGTCGGCCGCCACCGGCGGGCCGGTGCTGGCGCTGCGCGCCCAGCCCCGACCGGCCGCGGACGAACCCTCCGGCACACCCGAGCCGCTCGGCGTGGAACTGCTCGTCGCCGTACCCGACCAGCCGGGCGTGCTGCCCGCGGTGGCCGGTGTGCTGGCCGTGCACCGGCTCACCGTCCGCACCGCCGAGCTGCGCGCCCTGGACCTGCCCGAGGGAGTCGAGGGCACGGTGCTGCTGCTGAACTGGCGGGTGGCGGCGGAGTACGGCTCCCTGCCCCAGGCCGCACGGCTGCGCGCCGACCTGGTCCGCGCCCTGGACGGCTCCCTGGACGTCGCCGGGCGGCTCGCCGAGCGGGACGCGGCCTACCCGCGCCGCCGCGGTGTCGTCCCGCCGCCGCCCCGCGTGACCGTCCACCCGGCCGCCTCCCGCCTCGCCACGGTGATCGAGGTCCGCGCCCAGGACGCGCCCGGGCTGCTGTTCCGGATCGGGCGGGCGCTGGAGAAGGCGGGGGTGCGGGTGCGCAGCGCGCACGTGTCCACGCTGGGCTCCAACGCGGTCGACGCCTTCTACGTGACGACCCCGGCCGGTACGCCCCTGCCGGGGGAGGAGGCGGCGTCGGTGGCCCGGGCGCTGGAGGAGGCGCTGCGGGGGTGACCTCGCGGTCGTGCCGCGCGTGCACCGGGGTGCGGTCCCCGCCGGTGCGGGGGTGTCCCGTCGCGCCGAGGCGATCGCCGAGGGTGCCGGACATCGTCCCCGCCCACGGCGGGGGTCCGCTGCCCACGGAGGGGGGTCCGCTGCCCACGGCGGGGGGTCCGCTTCTTCCCGCTGCGCACAGCGGGAGGGAGCGATTCGTTTGCGGGGCCGGATACCCTGGAAGGCGATTCAGCCCATTGCCGACGCGAGGACCGACGCCGCCGTGTTCGATACTCTCTCCGACCGCCTGTCAGCGACTTTCAGGAACCTCCGGGGCAAGGGCAGGTTGTCCGAGGCGGACATCGACGCCACGGCGCGCGAGATCCGCATCGCGCTCCTCGAGGCCGACGTCGCCCTGCCCGTCGTCCGCACGTTCATCAAGAACGTCAAGGAGAGGTGCCTCGGCGCCGAGGTCTCCCGGGCCCTCAACCCCAGCCAGCAGGTCATTAAGATCGTCAACGACGAGCTGGTGCAGATCCTCGGCGGCGAGACCCGGCGGCTGCGGTTCGCCAAGACCCCGCCGACCGTGATCATGCTGGCGGGTCTGCAGGGTGCCGGTAAGACGACCCTGGCGGGCAAGCTCGCCAAGTGGCTCAAGGACCAGGGCCACTCCCCGCTGCTCGTCGCCTGCGACCTGCAGCGGCCCAACGCCGTCAACCAGCTCGGCGTCGTCGCCGAGCGCGCCGGCGTGGCCGTGTACGCGCCCGAGCCGGGCAACGGCGTCGGCGACCCGGTCAAGGTCGCGAAGGACTCGATCGACTACGCCAGGACCAAGGTCCACGACATCGTCATCGTGGACACCGCCGGCCGCCTCGGCATCGACCAGGAGATGATGCAGCAGGCCGCGGACATCCGGGACGCCGTCCACCCCGACGAGATCCTCTTCGTCGTCGACGCCATGATCGGCCAGGACGCCGTCAACACCGCCGAGGCCTTCCGCGACGGCGTCGGCTTCGACGGCGTCGTCCTCACCAAGCTCGACGGCGACGCCCGCGGCGGTGCCGCCCTGTCGATCCGCCAGATCACCGGCAAGCCGATCATGTTCGCGTCGAGCGGCGAGAAGCTGGACGACTTCGACGCGTTCCACCCGGACCGGATGGCCTCCCGCATCCTCGACATGGGTGACCTGCTCACCCTGATCGAGCAGGCGGAGAAGACGTTCAGCCAGGAAGAGGCCGCCAAGATGGCCTCCAAGCTGGCGTCGAAGAAGGGCCAGGACTTCACCCTGGACGACTTCCTGGCCCAGATGGAGCAGGTCCGCAAGATGGGCAGCATCAGCAAGCTGCTCGGCATGCTGCCCGGCATGGGCCAGATCAAGGAGCAGATCCAGAACATCGACGAGCGCGACGTCGACCGCACGGCGGCGATCATCAAGTCGATGACCCCGGCCGAGCGCCAGGACCCGACGATCATCAACGGCTCGCGCCGCGCCCGTATCGCCCGCGGTTCCGGCGTCGAGGTCAGCGCGGTGAAGAACCTGGTCGAGCGGTTCTTCGAGGCCCGCAAGATGATGTCCCGCATGGCTCAGGGCGGCGGCTTCCCTGGCATGCCGGGGATGCCGGGCATGGGCGGCGGCCCGGGCCGGCAGAAGAAGCAGAACAACAAGAAGGCCAAGGGCAAGCAGCGCTCCGGCAACCCGATGAAGCGCAAGCAGCAGGAGCAGGAGGCCGCCGCGCGCCGCGCCGCCGCCGCTCAGGGCGGGGCCTTCGGACTGCCGCAGCAGAACGGGCAGAACTTCGAACTGCCCGACGAGTTCAAGAAGTTCATGGGCTGACCGGCGTTCGTGGGCCGGCCGAAGCGCGTGGGCTGACCGGCTTTCCTGGGTCGGCCGAAGCCCACGGGCCGATTCCGGGGCCGCCGCCGGACCCGGCCGGATCCCGCCGTGGACATCCGGCCGATCCCGCTCCGGGCGGCAGCCGCTCGGGGGATCACGGCTTCGGGAACGCGCGCGTCCACGGCCCCGGACGCCGGTCGGCGCTCACGCCGTGCGCGCGATGAGGTACCGGAACACGTTCGGCATCCACACGGTGCCGTCCCGCCGCCGGTACGGGTGCAGCGCCTCGGTCAGCTCCTTGTCCACCTGCTTGTCGTCGGTGGCGTCGATCGCCGCGTCGAACAGCCCGGTGGACAGCAGTCCGCGCACCGCGCTGTCCATGTCGGCGTAGCCGAAGGGGCAGGCGACGCGCCCGGAGCCGTCCGGCCTGAGGCCCACGCGCCCGGCGACCTCCTCCAGGTCGTCGCGCAGGGCGGGCCGCCAGCAGCCGGTGCCGGGCAGCGGCTCGGCGAGCTTGGCCGCGACCTTCAGCACCGACGTCGTGGTGCAGCGTTCGGGCGGCCCCCAGCCGACCAGCACCACCGGGGCCCCGTGCTCGGCGAGCGGCGTGGCCCGCGCCAGCAGCTCGCCCAGGTCCTCCGCGTCGCCGTCCAGGCAGCCGATCGGTTCGAAGGCCGTCACCACCGTGTACGCGGGCTCCCCGGTGCCGGCCGCGTCCTGCGGCGGCCCGTCGAGCAGCCGGGTGGCCGCACGCGCGCGCGTGTCCCCCGCGTCCGCGGCGAGCCGCTCGCGCGCGAGGGCGAGCCGCTCCGGGAACGACGTGTCGACACCGGTGATCGTGGCGCCCCGCGAGGCCGCCATCAGCAGGGCCAGTCCGGAGCCACAGCCCAGGCCCAGCAGCCGTGTGCCGGGGCCCACGTCCAGTCGCTCGTAGACGGCCTCGTACAGCGGAACGAGCATCCGCTCCTGTATCTCGGACCAGTCACGCGCGCGTGCACGCGGATCCACGCGGGACGTGGATCCCGCGTGGGGCCGGTGCTGCCGCACGAGCGAAGGTGTCATAGATAAGCGCCCCATTCCGACGAGAGTTGCCTGTTGCCCGTTTCCCGTTTCCCTGGCCCCCGTGCAGTGCGCTCGCACTCCCTCCCGTATGCCAGAAAACTCCGACCCCGACCCGTCGTCCAGGGGTTGAAGGGCCTCGGTTGCGCCTCGGCCGTGCGCCGTGGCGAGAATTCATCTCCCGGCAACACGGGCCCGTGCTCTTACGCCGCGGCCGAGGCGCCGGTGCCCGCCCCGCGGGCGGACGACTTCCCGTGCAGGCAACAGGACTTGATCGACAGGACCGAGCCGGCCGGCGACGGGCCGGTGCGCGGCGCCACGGCCGTCCGGCCGCACGGACACGGGCCGTGGGAGCGGACGCGGGCGGCGCCGGTGGGGAGGGTGGGGCCGGGCGCGCATTCCGCGGGCGGCGCCCGGCGGGGAGGGCACGGCCGGGCGCGGCGGGCACGCGGCGGCCGTACGGTGTCCGGCCGCCGAGGACGGGCCGGTGCCGGACGCCGACGGCGCACCCGGTAACGTCGTGATCGCCGTGCGCGCTTACTGGGGTACGGGGCGGGCACCCGCGGTACGTCCGAAACGTCTCTTGCGCACCTGCGGACCACCGGCGTCGCGGCGCGCGGACCCCGTCTACGCGCCCCGGCGTACCCGCGCCGTACGGGGCGCTACGCACCGGCTTGGTACGAGCTGTGCGGCTTCTCCGCAGATCAGCGCACCCGCCCTCGTCGGGACGCATCAGCGGCAACTGACGGGTACGTGCAAATTATTTGGGATGCCCCGGAATAGGAACACAGCGGCACCGAGGCTCGTTGTCGTTACGTGAGCACGACACCACCTGTACTCGCCGCAGAGCTGGCGCAGGCGTGGGCCGACATTCAGCGGCACCACCCCGAGCTGCCCGATCTCGCCGCACCCGAGTCCCTGATCGGAGAGTCGTCGTCCGCCTGCGGGCACGAGCTCTCCTTCGAGCGACTGCTCCATGAGGCAGTCCACGGCATCGCGGCCGCACGCGGAATCCGCGACACCTCCCGCGCCGGCCGCTACCACAACCGCAGATTCCTCGCGATCGCCGAGGAGCTGGGCCTGGACCACCCCGCGGAGCCGCATCCCAGCAGCGGCTTCTCGCTGGTCACGCTCAGCCCCGAGGCCAAGCGCCGCTACCGCCCGACGATCGAGCGCCTGCAGCGGGCCCTGAAGGCGCACTCCGCCGCGACCGCGGCCGACACCGCCCGCACGTTCCGCGGCCCGGCCGCCCGCCACGGCTCCTCCGGCGGCGGCGTCCGGGTCAAGGCCGTCTGCGACTGCGGACGCAACGTGCGGGTCGTCCCCTCGGTCCTGGCCCAGGCCCCCATCGTCTGCGGCGGCTGCGGCAAGCCGTTCCGCATCCCCGAGCAGGAGGTCGTGGGCGCGGGGTCCCGCTGAGGACGCGGCTGCTCGTGGCAGCCGCGTCCCCGGCGACTCCCGCCGGCGCCGGGACAAGGCACCCGACGTACTGCGCCGCCGCGCCGGGTGCCGCTTCGGTGTGCCCGCGCGCGGACACCTCGGTCGGAAGCGACCCGCCGGGTATGGCACAATGGCTAGCTGTACTCGACAGCCGCACAGGATCCCTCTCTCCTCCGGCTGACGCGTCCACCGGACACTCGGACACCGCAGCCCCACGCGGTGGCTCCGCCGTGCCCACACCACGTCAAACCAGGAGATCCCACTCCCGTGGCAGTCAAGATCAAGCTGAAGCGTCTGGGCAAGATCCGTTCGCCTCACTACCGGATCGTCGTCGCCGACTCCCGTACCCGCCGTGACGGCCGGGCCATCGAGGAGATCGGCAAGTACCACCCGACGTACAACCCGTCGGTGATCGAGGTCGACTCCGAGCGTGTGGCGTACTGGCTCTCGGTCGGCGCTCAGCCCACCGAGCCCGTGCTCGCCCTCCTCAAGAAGACCGGCGACTGGCAGAAGTTCAAGGGCGAGCCCGCCCCGGAGCCCCTGCTGCAGCCGGCGGAGAAGCCCGCGCGCCCGTCGTTCGAGTCGCTCACCGGCGAGGACGAGGCCAAGGGTGAGGCGATCACCCAGAAGAAGAAGGCCGACAAGAAGGACGAGGCCGCGGCCGCGTCCGAGTCGACCGAGGCCTGAGCATGCTCGAGGAGGCTCTCGAGCACCTCGTGAAGGGCATCGTCGACAACCCTGACGATGTGCAGGTAGCCTCGCGCACCCTGCGTCGCGGGCGTGTGCTCGAGGTCCGGGTCCACCCCGACGACCTCGGCAAGGTGATCGGCCGCGGTGGTCGTACCGCGCGCGCTCTGCGCACCGTCGTGGGCGCCATCGGCGGCCGCGGCGTCCGCGTCGACCTCGTCGACGTCGACCACGTCCGCTGACGTCTCGCACAGCACCGGCTCGGGCCGGGGAGGGCCGCAGGGCCGTCCCCGGCCCGTAGTCGTGGCGGCCGTTCCCGGCCGGCAGCCGTAGACCAGGAGAACCAACCACCGTGCAGCTGGTAGTCGCTCGCATCGGCCGTGCCCACGGCATCAAGGGCGAGGTCACCGTCGAGGTCCGCACCGACGAACCCGAGCTCAGGCTCGCCCCCGGCGCCGTCCTGGCCACCGACCCGCCCACCGCGGGACCGCTGACCATCGCGTCGGGCCGCGTGCACAGCGGCCGCCTGCTGCTGCGCTTCGAGGGCGTCGAGGACCGCAACGCCGCCGAGGCGCTGCGCAACACCCTGCTGATCGCCGAGGTCGATCCCGACGAACTGCCCGAGGGCGAGGACGAGTACTACGACCACCAGCTCATCGACCTCGACGTCGTCACCGAGGACGGCGCGGAGGTGGGCCGCGTCACCGAGGTCGTGCACCTGCCCTCGCAGGACTTGTTCGTGGTGGAGCGGCCCGACGGCGGTGAGGTGATGATCCCGTTCGTGCGGGAGATCGTCACCGAGATCGACCTGGCGGAGCAGAAGGCCGTCATCGACCCGCCGCCCGGCCTCATCGACGACCGCGCGGAGATCGCCTCGTCCCGGGACGACAGCGCATGAGGCTCGACGTCGTCACGATCTTCCCGGAGTACCTGGAGCCGCTGAACGTCTCCCTGGTCGGCAAGGCACGCGCGCGCGGCCGGCTCGACGTGCACGTGCACGACCTGCGCGCGTGGACCCACGACCGCCACCACACGGTCGACGACACGCCGTACGGCGGCGGCCCCGGCATGGTCATGATGACCGGGCCCTGGGGCGAGGCCCTGGACACCGTCCTGGCCGACGGCTACGAGGCGGGCGCCCGCACGCCGGCGCTCGTCGTGCCCACGCCCAGCGGTCGGCCGTTCACCCAGGAACTCGCCGTCGAGTTCTCCGAGCGCCCCTGGCTGATCTTCACGCCCGCCCGCTACGAGGGCATCGACCGGCGCGTCGTCGACGAGTACGCGACCCGGATGCCGGTGTACGAGGTGTCCATCGGCGACTACGTCCTGGCCGGCGGCGAGGCCGCCGTCCTGGTCATCACCGAGGCCGTGGCCCGGCTGCTGCCCGGAGTGCTCGGCAACGCCGAGTCGCACCGGGACGACTCCTTCGCGCCCGGCGCCATGGCCAACCTCCTGGAGGGCCCCGTCTACACCAAGCCGCCCCTCTGGCGCGGCCGGGGCGTGCCCGAGGTGCTGCTCAGCGGCCACCACGGGAGGATCGCCCGCTGGCGCCGCGACGAGGCCCTGAAGCGGACCACCGCCCACCGGCCCGACCTCATCGAGCGCTGCCCGCCGGAGGCCTTCGACAAGAAGGACCGCGAGACGCTCTCGCTCCTCGGCTGGAGCCCGGACCCGGCGGGAGAGCCCTACGGGCGATTTTGGTGCAGGCCGAAGGCCGTGGAACAATAGGCCGCTGTTGTGCGCTCGTTTGGCGTGCGCCCTGCCACAGGGGGAGACGACGCCCGCTCCGAGCACGCGCAACGCTCATCCAGAACCTCTAGCTCCCGTCGATGACCTGTGGCATCGGCGAAGAAAGCGGACGACATGTCTCACCTGCTCGACTCCGTCGACGCTGCCTCGCTGCGCAGCGACATCCCGGCCTTCCGTCCGGGCGACACCGTCAACGTCCACGTGCGCGTGGTCGAGGGCAACCGTTCCCGTGTGCAGCAGTTCAAGGGCGTCGTGATCCGCCGCCAGGGCTCCGGCGTCCGCGAGACCTTCACGGTCCGCAAGGTCTCCTTCGGCGTCGGCGTCGAGCGCACCTTCCCGGTGCACACGCCGATCGTCGAGAAGATCGAGCTCGTCACCCGCGGTGACGTGCGCCGCGCCAAGCTCTACTACCTGCGCGAGCTGCGCGGCAAGGCCGCCAAGATCAAGGAGAAGCGCGAGAGCTGAGCGCCTCCGGTACGTCCCGGCGGGGCCGGATAGCATCTGGCTCCGATGGACACCGAAGCACAGCAGACGAAGCGCGACCGCTCCTTTCGCCCGTCCGGCTCCGCACCGGCCCCCGCCACGGGGAGCCCGGAGCCGGCGGCGCGGGAGGGGCGGTCGCGCTTCGCGTTGCGCGCCTACCTCGGCAGGACCGCGGACTGGCTGCCCAGCGGACGGCTCACCCTCACCGCCTTCGCCTGCCTGCTCTTCCTGCTGCTGCTCAGCACCTTTGTCGTGCAGCCGTTCCAGATCCCCAGCGGATCGATGGAGCGCGGATTGAGGATCGGGGACCGCGTTCTCGTAAATAAGTTGGCGTACCGTTTCGGTGCCCGGCCGCGGCGCGGCGATGTCGTCGTATTCGACGGCACCGGGTACTTCGGGCACGCCGACTACATCAAACGCGTTGTCGGTGTGGGTGGAGACCATGTGGTCTGCTGTGACAAGGAGGGGAGGATCCAGGTGAACGGCCGGTCGGTGGACGAGTCGGGCTTCCTGTACCCCGGCGACAGCCCGTCCACGGTGCCCTTCGACGTCGTCGTACCCGACGGCCGTCTGTTCGTCCTCGGCGACCACCGCAGCGACTCCAGCGACTCCCGCGATCACCTCGGCTCGCCGGGCGGCGGCATGGTGCCCGTCGCGGACGTCGTCGGCCGCGCCGACTGGATCGCCTGGCCCCCCGGCCACTGGACCCGCCTGCACCGCCCCGGCGCCTACGCGCGCGTGCCCGCCCCCGGCGCGAACCCCCGGGCGGCGAGCGCACCCGGGGCGACGGGCGGCGCGGGCGCCCGGGAGGCGAGCGCGCCACGGACGACGGGCGGTGCCCATGGGTAACCGCGGCAGACCGCGGCGCGGCGCTCCCGTCACCGCCGTCGACAGCCTCCTGCCCACCGGCGCCCGCCGCGCCGCCGGGGCCGGTGTCGCCGGCCGCACCCGCGTCGAGCGGCGCAAGCTGCAGCGCAAGGTCAAGCGCAAGCGCAGGCGTTCGGCCGTGAAGGAGATCCCCCTTCTCGTCGGCGTCGCGGTCCTCATCGCCCTGGTTTTGAAGACGTTCCTCGTCCAGGCCTTCGTGATCCCGTCCGGCTCCATGGAGCAGACGATCCGCATCGGCGACCGCGTCCTGGTCGACAAGCTCACCCCGTGGTTCGGCTCCAAGCCCCAGCGCGGGGACGTCGTCGTCTTCCACGACCCGGGCGGCTGGCTGGCGGACGAGCAGGTCAAGAAGAAGAACGACCCGGTCGTCGTCAAGCAGGTCAAGGAGGGCCTGACCTTCATCGGCCTGCTGCCCTCCGACAACGAGAAGGACCTCATCAAGCGCGTCGTCGGCGTCGGCGGCGACCACGTCAAGTGCTGCGACGCCCAGGGACGCGTCACCGTCAACGGCGTTCCCCTGAACGAGGACTACCTCTATCCCGGCAACGCCCCCTCCACGACCTCGTTCGACATCACCGTCCCCCAGGGACGGCTGTGGGTGATGGGCGACCACCGGGCCAACTCCGCGGACTCCCGCTTCCACCAGGACACCGACTACGGCGGCACGGTCTCCGAGCGCTCGGTGGTGGGGCGGGCCATGGTCATCGCCTGGCCCTTCGGGCACTGGAGTACGTTGAAGGAACCGAAAACGTACGCTTCCGTGGGCGACGCGGCGCCCGCGTCGACCGCGGCCCCCCGCACGTCGCATAAGGTGGCCTCCGACGACCCGGAGGGCGCGCATCCGAACGGAATGCATCCGAACGGGGTGGTTCAGCTCCCGAGCCCTGCGGAACTCCCGCTCGTTATGGGAGTGGTGGGCCTGCACCGCGTGTGGAGCAGGCCGCGGGACAGAGTGAGGAGTTGGCGTGGGGGATGTGGCGGTTGGCGCACGGTCCGGACACGACGGCGAGGAACACCGCGGGCACCCCGTGGCGGCTTCCTCCGCGGGCGGCGCCGCGACCTCCGGGAGCGTATCCGGAGCGGCCGAGGACGACAGGGTGACGGGCGAGCAGAACCAGACCGAGGAACCGCAGCACAGGAATGCCCCCGGGCAGGACGGCGAGCAGCAGAGGGCCAGGAGGCCACGCTCCTTCTGGAAGGAGCTGCCGATCCTGATCGTGATCGCGCTGGTGCTGGCGCTGCTGATCAAGACGTTCCTGGTGCAGGCGTTCTCCATCCCGTCCGCCTCCATGCAGAACACCCTGCAGATGGGTGACCGCGTCCTGGTCGACAAGCTCACCCCGTGGTTCGGCGCCGAGCCCGAGCGCGGCGAGGTCGTCGTCTTCCACGACCCCGACAACTGGCTGGCCGGCGAGCCGGTGGCCCAGCCGAACGCCCTGCAGACGGTCCTCGGCTGGATCGGCCTCATGCCGTCCGCGGACGAGCGGGACCTGATCAAGCGCGTCATCGGCGTCGGCGGCGACACCGTCGAGTGCAAGGGCAGCACCCCGCTCAAGGTCAACGGCCACCCGCTCGACGAGCCCTACGTCTACCCCGGCAACACGCCGTGCAGCGTCGACGACCAGGGCGGCCAGTTCAAGGTCAAGGTCCCCGAGGGCTACATCTGGGTCATGGGCGACCACCGCCAGGACTCGCGCGACTCCCGCTACAACCAGACCGACGCGCACCACGGCATGGTCCCGGTCAAGGACGTCGTCGGGCGCGCCATCGTCGTCGCCTGGCCGATCAACCGCTGGGACACCCTGCCGGTTCCGGACACCTTCGACCAGGCCGGCAACGACCGGCAGTCCTCCGCGTCCGCCGCCCTGACGGCGGCCCCGCAGGGCCTCGCGCTGCTCGGCGTGGCACCGGTGGTGGTGTGGCGCAGGCGGCGGAGGAGGAGGCCCGAGGGGCGCTGAGCGCGCGCCCGGAGGCACGGGGGCGCTGAGCACGGCGTCGAGGGGCTGAGCACGGCGTCGAGGGGGGGGAGTGCGCCGAGCGCGGCGCCGGAAGGACGGGGTGCTGAGCGCGGCGGTGCCGTAGGGGTGAGCCGGGCGGGGCCCGTGCGGCGTTGCGGCCAGGGGCGGAACCGGGTGGAACCCCCGCCGGGGCCCGGGGCGGAGCGTTCGGGACGGTCGTCCCGCGGCCTGCCGGGCCGGGTGGGTGGGCCCGCCCCGGTACCGGCAGGTAGGGTGCACACCCATGGGTGGCGAGAGCACGACACGGACAGGACAACGCCTGTCGAACCTGGCGGTGGCGCTGGGCCTGGTGTTGTTCCTCGGCGGATTCGCCTGGGGCGCGGTCGTCTACCGGCCGTACACGGTCCCCACCAGCTCCATGACCCCGACCATCGACGCCGGCGCCCGCGTCCTCGCCCAGCGCGTCGACAGCGGCGACATACGCCGCGGTGACGTCGTCGTCTTCACCGACAGGACCTGGGTGACCAACGCCCCCGTCGTCAAGCGCGTGGTCGCCGTCGGCGGCGACACGGTCGCCTGCTGCACCAACGGCAGGCTGACCGTCAACGGCAAGCAGATCGACGAGCCCTATCTGCCCAAGGGCAGCACCGCCGAGATCACGAACTTCCCGGAGGTCACCGTCCCCAAGGGCCGCCTGTTCCTGCTCGGCGACGAGCGTCAGGGCTCCCTGGACTCCACCGCCCACCTCACGGACGCGGCCCGCGGCACGGTGGCGCGCAGCGCCGTCACCGCCCGTGTCGACGCCGTCGTGTGGCCCATGAAGGGCATGCTGAAGCGGCCAACGGGCTTCGAGGCGCTCGGCCCGCTCTCCCGGCCCGGCCCGCTGCGCACGATCTTTGCCTTGATCATCACGGGGGCCGTTCTCGTCCTCGGCGGCGGCGCCTACGGCCCGGTGGCCAAGCGGGTCGGCTCCCGCACCCGTCCCCGCACGCGCACGGAGCCCGCCGGTGCCCGCTGAGGACACGGGGCAGGACACCGCGACCGGCGGACCGGGCCGGCCGTACGGTGCGGAGCCGCGGGACCGCGAGCCGCACGGTGCGGAGCTGTACGACGGGGAGCCGCACGGCGTGGAATCGCAGATCGGGGAGCCGCACGGCGCGGAGCCGCAGATCGGGGAGTCGCACAGCGCGGAGCCGCAGATCGGGGAGCTCCGCAAGGTCTCCCGCGTCGTCCTGCTCGACCCGCAGGACCGCATCCTGCTGCTGCACGGGCACGAACCGGGCGATCCGGCCGACGACTGGTGGTTCACCCCCGGCGGCGGCCTGGAGGGCGACGAGACGCGGGAGGAGGCCGCCCTGCGGGAACTCGCCGAGGAGACCGGCATCACCGACGTCGAGCTCGGCCCGGTGGTGTGGCGGCGCACGTGCTCGTTCCCGTTCGCGGGGCGCCGCTGGAACCAGGACGAGTGGTACTACCTGGCCCGTACCACCCGGACCGAGACCGTGGCGGCGGGCCTGACCGACCTGGAGCGGCGCAGCGTCGCCGGGGCGCGCTGGTGGACGTGTCAGGAACTGACCCGGTCACATGAGACGGTGTATCCGACCAGACTCGCCGAGCTGCTGCGCAGGCTGCTCGACGAGGGTCCCCCGGCCGGCCCCGTGACCCTGGACACCGAAATCGTCTAGAGGCCCGCGGGACTGGCGCACAATGGTGGGACGCACGGCTGAAGGGGAACATGCCATGAGCGCCGAGGACCTCGAGAAGTACGAGACCGAGATGGAGCTCAAGCTCTACCGGGAGTACCGCGATGTCGTCGGTCTGTTCAAATACGTGATCGAGACCGAGCGGCGCTTCTACCTGACCAACGACTACGAGATGCAGGTGCACTCGGTCCAGGGCGAGGTGTTCTTCGAGGTCACGATGGCGGATGCCTGGGTGTGGGACATGTACCGGCCGGCCCGGTTCGTGAAGCAGGTCCGTGTGCTCACATTCAAGGACGTGAACATCGAGGAGCTCAACAAGAGCGACCTGGAGCTGCCGGGCGGCTGAGCCCGCCCGGGGTCTCCCCGCCTGGGGCCTCACCCGAACGGGTGAGGCCTTTTTCCACAACCGCCGAGTGATCCACCAAGATCCACTCTTTGGCCCGGTGTGCGTGATCGTTGGCGCCGGAGGTGGTGCCGACATGAACACCCAGCACGCACGCAGCGCACTCGGCAGGTACGGCGAGGAACTGGCCGCCCGGCGGCTGACGGAAACCGGCATGACGGTCCTGGAGCGCAACTGGCGCTGCGGCCGCACCGGCGAGATCGACATCGTGGCCCGGGACGGCGACGTCCTGGTGATCTGCGAGGTGAAGGCCCGCCGGGCCGGACGCTACGAGCATCCGATGGCCGCCGTCACCCCGGGGAAGGCGCAGCGGCTGCGCGACCTGGCCGAGCGGTGGATCCGGACGCACGGCGGCGCACCACCGGGCGGCGTCCGCATCGACCTGGTCGGCGTCCTGCTGCCCCGGCGCGGCGCACCCGTCGTCGAGCACGTCCGGGGGGTGGCGTGATGGGATTCGCCCGCACGTGCTCCGTCGCCCTCGTCGGCGTCGAGGGCGTCGTCGTCGAGGTCCAGGCCGACCTCGAACCGGGCGTGGCCGCCTTCACCCTCGTCGGCCTGCCCGACAAGAGCCTGACCGAGAGCCGGGACCGGGTACGGGCCGCGGTGGTCAACTCGGGCGCCGAGTGGCCGCAGAAAAAGCTCACCGTCGGGCTCAGCCCGGCCTCGGTCCCCAAGGCCGGCAGCGGCTTCGACCTCGCCGTCGCCTGCGCCGTGCTCGGTGCCGCCGAGCGGATCGACCCGCGGGTGCTCGCCGACGTCGTGATGATCGGGGAACTGGGCCTGGACGGCCGGGTGCGCCCGGTGCGCGGCGTCCTGCCCGCGGTCCTGGCCGCCGCGGACGCCGGGTACGAGCAGGTCGTCGTGCCGGAGTGCGCCGCCGCCGAGGCCTCCCTGGTGCCCGGCGTGTCCGTGCTCGGCATTCGCAGCCTGCGGCAGCTGATCGCGGTCCTGACCGACGAGCCCGTGCCCGACGAGGAACCGGACCAGCAGGGCCGCCCCGACCCGCTTCTGGCCGGCCTGCGCATGCCCGGCACGGGCGCGGCCACCGGCCTGCACGACGTGGGCGCCGTCCCGCACGACCACGGACACGACCTGGCCGACGTCGTCGGCCAGCTCTCCGCTCGCACGGCCCTGGAGGTGGCCGCGGCCGGCGGGCACCACCTCTTCCTGGAGGGACCGCCCGGCGCGGGCAAGACCATGCTCGCCGAGCGGCTGCCCGCGGTCCTGCCCCGGCTCGGCCGGCAGGAGTCCCTGGAGGTCACCGCGGTGCACTCGGTCGCCGGGCTGCTGCCGCCCGGCAAGCCCCTGATCGACGTCGCCCCCTACTGCGCCCCGCACCACTCCGCCACCATGCAGGCCCTCGTCGGCGGCGGCCAGGGCGTCGCACGCCCCGGCGCGGTCTCCCTCGCCCACCGCGGCGTGCTCTTCCTCGACGAGACCCCCGAGTTCAGCAGCCGGGCCCTCGACGCGCTGCGCCAGCCCCTGGAGGCCGGGCACGTGGTGATCGCCCGCAGCGCCGGAGTGGTGCGCTTCCCCGCGAAATTCCTGATGGTGCTCGCCGCCAATCCCTGTCCCTGCGGCCGCTTCTCCCGGACGGGCACCCTGTGCGAGTGCCCGCCCTCGGTGATCCGCCGCTACCAGGCCCGGCTCTCCGGCCCGCTGCTGGACCGGGTGGACCTGCGGGTCGAGGTGGACGCCGTCACCCGCGGCGAGCTGACCGCGCGCGGTGCCCGGGGCGAGTCCACCGCGGCGGTCGCCGCGCGGGTGCGGGCGGCCAGGGAGCGCGCCACCGCCCGCCTCGTCGGCACCCCCTGGCGCACCAACGGCGAGGTGCCCGGACGCGAGCTGCGCAGCCGCTGGCGCGCCGGGCCCGGGGCGATGGACGAGGCCGAGCGGAACCTGGAGCGGGGCGTGCTCACGGCCCGCGGACTCGACCGCGTCCTGCGCGTCGCCTGGACCGTCGCCGACCTGGCCGGACACGACCGGCCCGACGCGGGCGACGTCGCCCTGGCCCTGCAGCTGCGCACGGGCGTCCCGCGCGGCGTGCCCATGGCGATCGGGGCGCCGGTGTGAGCGCCGCCGAAACCCCCGGCGGCGAGCTGCTCGCCCGGGTCTTCCTCAGCCGCGTCACCGAACCGGGGGACGAGGCCGTGGGGAAGTGGGTGCGGGAACACGGGGTGCGGGAGGTGGCCCGGCGGCTGCGGGAGGGCGGCCGGCCCCTGCCCGGGGTGAGCGACAGACGGTGGGCGGGGCTGCGGGCGCGTGCCGTGCGGGCCGAGCCGGAGCGGGACCTCGCCGCGGCCCACGCGGCCGGGGCGAGGTTCGTGGGCCCGGGCGGCCCCGAGTGGCCCGCGCAGCTCGACGACCTGGGGGATGCCCGGCCCGTGGGACTGTGGGTGCGCGGCCGCCCCAGCCTGCGGATGTGGGCGCTGCGCTCGGTGGCGGTCGTCGGCGCCCGCGCCTGCACCGAGTACGGCGCGCACATGGCGGCCATCCTCGCCGCGGAGCTCGCCGAGCGCGGCTGGGTCGTGGTGTCGGGCGGCGCCTACGGCATCGACGGCGCCGCCCACCGGGGCGCCCTGGGCGCCGGCGGAGCCACCGTCGCCGTCCTGGCCTGCGGCGTCGACCGGGCCTACCCGCGCGGACACGCCGAGCTGATCACCAGGATCGCGGCACAGGGGATCCTCGTCGGGGAATTGCCGCCGGGCGAGCATCCGACACCGAACCGCTTTATCGTGCGCAACCGGGTCATCGCGGCCCTCACCCGGGGCACCGTGGTCGTCGAGGCCGCCCACCGCAGCGGCTCGTTGATCACGGCGCGGGCGGCGCAGCGCCTCGGCCGCCACACCATGGGGGTGCCGGGGCCGGCCACCAGCAGCCTCTCCGCGGGCGTGCACGAGCTGCTGCGCGGTGAGGCGGTGCTGGTCACCGACGCCGCGGAAGTCGTCGAGCTGGTGGGCGACATGGGCGAGCTCGCCCCCGAGCGGCGCGGGCCCGTGCTGCCGCGCGACCTGCTGGAACCCCGGGCGCGGCGGGTCCTGGCCGCACTGCCCGGGCGCGGCGCGGCACCGGTGGACGAGATCGCCCGCGGCGCGCAGACCACACAGGACGACGCGGTCGCGCGGCTGTACGAGCTCCGGGCCCTGGGCTACGTCGAACGACATGGCGACGGCTGGAAGTTGACACGCCAGGCGGTGCTCTCGGCGCGCGCCGGCCGGATCCGGAGTTGACCGGGGGCGTTCGGCCGTACGGGGGAACCTCGACACCCTTGGAGCAGCGCGGAGTTGACGTTCCCACCGGTCGATTCACGGGGGTGGAACCGCCCGGACGCGACACCCAGCGGAACGTATCTGCGTCCGCTGCGCCCGCCTGCGTGCGCACACCGCGACAGTGCAGTCACGCTACGCTCACGAGGATCCCGGTGCAGACGGCAGGAACCGGACAGGAACCAGACAGGCCAGACAGGAACGAGACAGGAACCGGACCGGACTCCCGGCCGGACTCCCGACGAGACAGGCGATCACGGCCCCGCGGCGACACACCCCACACCACCCACCAGTCCACGGCAGAACGGCACAAGGCGACGAATGCCCCAGCACACCTCCGGATCCGACCGGGCGGCGCTCCCCCCAGCCGCCCGCGACGGTGGCGGCGTGCGGCCGCCCGCTCCCTCGACGCTCGACGAACTGTGGCGGTCGTACAAGGCGACGGGGGACGAGCGGCTGCGCGAGCAGCTGATCCTGCACTACTCGCCGCTGGTGAAGTACGTGGCCGGCCGCGTCAGCGTGGGGCTGCCGCCCAACGTCGAGCAGGCGGACTTCATCTCTTCCGGAGTGTTCGGACTGATCGACGCGATCGAGAAGTTCGACCTCGACCGGGAGATCAAGTTCGAGACGTACGCGATCACCCGGATCCGCGGGGCGATGATCGACGAGCTGCGGGCGCTGGACTGGATCCCGCGCTCGGTGCGGCAGAAGGCACGCAGGGCCGAGCGTGCCTACGCCACCTTGGAGGCGCGGCTGCGGCGCACCCCGACCGAGGCGGAGGTGGCCGACGAGATGGGCGTCACGGTGGAGGAGCTCCACGCGGTCTTCAGTCAGGTGTCGCTGGCCAACGTGGTCGCCCTGGAGGAGCTGCTGCACGTCGGGGGCGAGAGCGGGGACCGGCTGGTGGACACGCTGGAGGACACCGCCGCCGACAACCCGGTGGAGGTGGCCGAGGACCGGGAGCTGCGCCGGTTTTTGGCGCGGGCCATCAACACGCTGCCCGAGCGTGAGAAGACCGTCGTCACGCTGTACTACTACGAGGGCCTCACGCTCGCCGAGATCGGCAACGTGCTCGGGGTCACCGAGAGCCGGGTCAGCCAGATCCACACCAAGTCGGTGCTGCAGCTGCGGGCGAAGCTGGCGAGCTTCGGGCGCTGAGGCGCGGGCGCCGCCGGCGCGACCGGCGTGCTCGCCTCCCTCCGGGCGGGGGCCCGTCCGTACAGTGGTGGCGTGCCAAGGATTCGAGCGGCCTCCGTGGCCGAGCACCGGTCGATGCAGCGCGCCGCCCTGCTGGACGCGGCCCGGGCCCTGCTGTCGGAGGGCGGGACGGAGGCCCTGACCTTCCCGGCCCTGGCCGAGCGGACGGGGCTGGCACGCTCCTCGGTGTACGAGTACTTCAGGTCCCGGGCCGCCGTCGTCGAGGAGCTGTGTGCGGTCGACTTCCCCGTGTGGGCGGCCGAGGTGTCCGCGGCCATGGAGCAGGCGGACACCGCCGAGGGCAGGGTCGAGGCGTACGTGCGGCGGCAGCTGGACCTGGTCGGGGACCGGCGGCACCGGGCCGTGGTGGCGATCTCGGCGCGGGAGCTCGACGCGGGTGCCCGGGAGAGGATCCGGGCCGCGCACGGGGGGCTCGTCGCGATGATCGTCCAGGCGCTGGAGGAGCTGGGGCATCCGCGGCCCCGGCTGGGCGCCATGCTGCTGCAGGGGGTCGTGGACGCGGCCGTGCGGCGGATCGAGCTCGGCGCCGCGGAGGATCCCGCGACGATCGCGGACGCGGCGGTGGCCATGGCCCTGAGGGGCGTCACCGGCTGACTTCCCGGGCGACGCCCGCCGAGCCCCGACGGCGTTACCGGCCGGCCTCCCGGGCGTCCTCCGCCGAGCCCCGAGGGCGTCACCGGCTCGGGCCCGGAGGACGTCGCCGGCCGAGGCCCGAGGACGCCGCCGTCCGGTCGCTTCCCGCCCCGGTGCCGGGTGCGGTCACGTCGGCAATGGCACCCCCGCCACCGACAGCAGTCTCGACGGGCCCCCGTTCAGCAGCCACGGCGGCAGCAGCGCCAGCGGGTTCAGGTACGTCCGCCCCCTCAGCAGCCCCCAGTGCACGCAGGCCGTCCCGCAGTGCGCCCCGGCCCGCGCCCCCTCCACGGTCCCCAGCACCGCGCCCGCCCCCACCACGTCCCCCTCCCGCACCGACGGGCTCACCGGCTCGTACGTCGTCCGCAGCGGCGGGTCCCCCGTGCCCGTCAGGGCCACCGAGACGACACCCCGGCCCGCCACCCGCCCCGCGAACAGCACCCGCCCCGGCGCCACCGCCCGCACGGCGGCGCCGTCGGCGGCGCCCAGGTCGACGCCGCGGTGGCCGGGGCCGTAGGGCGTGGCCGGCGGGGACCAGCCGCGCAGGACGGCGGGACGCCGGCCCACGGGCCAGAGGCGGCCCATGGCCGGGACCGGACCGTCCGGGGCCGGCGGACCGGGGGAGGACGGCGGTCCCGGGTCCCTCGCCCACGCCGCCGGAGCCATCAGGACCACCGCCAGGAACAGCGTCGACACCGACCGTGTGCACGTCCGTACGCATCGCAGCACTCGCATGCGCCCACGGTGGCGCAGACCGGCCGATCAGCGTCGATCATGGCCGGGAACTGTGGATCGTCCGCCGGTTGTGGACAACGGCGTCACCTGCCGCGCCGCCAGTCCCGTACACTTCTGGTGGCGATCCGGGTCACCGGGTCGACTTCGCACGCCCCGACACCGGACCATTTCCCGGGGCCTTTCCCGGGGAAAGCGACGGTGTCCGCGCCTCTCGGTCCTCAGTGGCACGGCGCACGGCGGGCGTCAGGCGCGGGTGCCGTCCGGCACCCGCGGCACAACCGGGAAAATCAAGGAGAACACGGCCATGGCCGTCGTCACGATGCGGGAGCTGCTGGAGAGCGGCGTCCACTTCGGTCACCAGACCCGCCGTTGGAACCCGAAGATGAAGCGGTTCATCTTCACCGAGCGCAACGGCATCTACATCATCGACCTGCTCCAGTCGCTGTCGTACATCGACCGCGCCTACGAGTTCGTCAAGGAGACCGTCGCCCACGGCGGCACGATCCTCTTCGTCGGTACGAAGAAGCAGGCGCAGGAGGCCATCGCGGAGCAGGCCACCCGCGTCGGCATGCCGTACGTCAACCAGCGCTGGCTGGGCGGCATGCTCACCAACTTCTCGACCGTCTACAAGCGTCTGCAGCGGCTGAAGGAGCTCGAGCAGATCGACTTCGAGGACGTGGCGTCCTCCGGTCTGACCAAGAAGGAGCTCCTGGTCCTCTCCCGCGAGAAGGCGAAGCTGGAGAAGACCCTCGGCGGTATCCGCGAGATGCAGAAGGTGCCCAGCGCCGTCTGGATCGTGGACACCAAGAAGGAGCACATCGCGGTCGGCGAGGCCCGGAAGCTCAACATCCCGGTCGTCGCCATCCTCGACACCAACTGCGACCCCGACGAGGTCGACTACAAGATCCCGGGCAACGACGACGCGATCCGCTCCGTCACCCTGCTCACCCGTGTGATCGCCGACGCGGTCGCCGAGGGCCTGCTGGCCCGCTCCGGCGGCGCCGAGGGCAAGGGCGAGAAGGCCGCGGGCGAGCCGCTCGCCGAGTGGGAGCGCGACCTGCTCGAGGGCGAGAAGAAGGCCGACGAGGGCGAGGCCGCCGAGAAGCCGGCCGAGGCCGCTGCCGCCGAGGCCCCGGCAGCCGAGGCCCCGGCCGCCGAGACCGGCGAGCAGGCCTGACCCGACAGCGCCGGCGGCGGGAGCGGTGACACGACCACCCCACGAGGTGTACCGACCGCTCCCGCCGTTCACCCGTAGGTCTACGCCCCCCATCCGCGTCCACCCGTGGACCGCGGACCGCGCAGACCAGATCGATCTCTTCGATCCTCCAGACTTCGAGAAAGACTCACAGACTCATGGCGAACTACACCGCCGCCGACGTCAAGAAGCTCCGCGAGCTCACCGGCGCCGGCATGATGGACTGCAAGAAGGCGCTGGACGAGGCCGAGGGCAACGTCGAGAAGGCCGTCGAGCTGCTCCGCATCAAGGGCCAGAAGGGCGTCGCCAAGCGCGAGGGCCGCTCCGCCGAGAACGGCGCCGTGGTCTCGATCATCGCCGACGACAACTCCTCCGGTGTCCTCGTCGAGCTGAAGTGCGAGACGGACTTCGTCGCCAAGGGCGAGAAGTTCCTCTCCGTGGCCCAGGCCATCGCCGAGCACGTGGCCAAGACCTCCCCGGCCGACATCGAGACCCTGCTCGGCTCCGAGATCGAGCCCGGCAAGACCGTCCAGGCCTTTGTCGACGAGGCCAACGCCAACCTCGGCGAGAAGATCGTCCTGGACCGCTTCGCGCAGTTCGCCGACGGCTACGTGGCCGCGTACATGCACCGCACGATGCCCGACCTGCCCCCGCAGATCGGTGTCCTCGTCGAGTTCGACAAGCCGAACGCCGAGGTCGCCAAGGGCGTCGCGCAGCACATCGCCGCCTTCGCGCCGAAGTACCTCTCCAAGGACGACGTCCCCGCCGACGTCGTGGAGAACGAGCGCCGCGTCGCCGAGGAGACCACCCGCAACGAGGGCAAGCCCGAGGCCGCCATCCCGAAGATCGTCGAGGGTCGCCTCAACGGCTTCTTCAAGGAGGTCACGCTCCTCGGCCAGCCGTACGCGCTCGACAACAAGAAGACCGTCCAGCAGGTCCTGAACGAGGCCGGTGTCACCCTGAAGCGTTTCACGCGCATCAAGGTCGGCATCTGAGTCCGTACCGCGATCGACGCGCGAGCCCGATAGGGTCGACCGCAGTCGTCCGTGACGGCCGCGGCGTACGGGGAAGACGTCCCGCACGCGCGTGTGGCGGACGACAGCAGATCTGACGAGGAGGCCATTGCCGCAAGGGAAGCGAACCACGCCCCCGCCGGCAATGGCCTTCTTCGTCTGTGCGATCCAGGTAAAAGAGGCGAGATCTCCATGACCACCAAGGCCCAGAAGGGCGACGACGGCAAAGTACGCGGCCGGTTTCTGCTGAAGCTGAGCGGAGAAGCCTTCTCCGGGGGCGGGGGCCTGGGCGTCGACCCGGACGTGGTCCACGCCATCGCCCGCGAGATCGCGGCCGTCGTACGGGACGGCGCGCAGATCGCGGTCGTCATCGGCGGCGGCAACTTCTTCCGCGGCGCCGAACTCCAGCAGCGCGGCATGGACCGGGCCCGCTCCGACTACATGGGCATGCTCGGCACGGTCATGAACTGCCTCGCCCTGCAGGACTTCCTGGAGAAGGAGGGCGTGGACTGCCGCGTGCAGACCGCCATCACCATGGGCCAGGTCGCCGAGCCGTACATCCCGCTGCGGGCCGTGCGCCACCTGGAGAAGGGCCGCGTGGTCATCTTCGGCGCCGGTATGGGCATGCCGTACTTCTCCACCGACACCACCGCCGCCCAGCGCGCCCTGGAGATCGACGCCGAGGCGCTGCTGATGGGCAAGAACGGCGTGGACGGGGTCTACGACTCCGACCCGAAGACCAACCCGGACGCCGTCAAGTTCGACTCCCTCAGCTACGGCGAGGTCATCACCCGCGATCTGCGGGTCGCCGACGCCACGGCCATCACGCTGTGCCGCGACAACAAGCTTCCGATCGTTGTCTTCGAACTCCTGGCCCCGGGCAATATCGCCCGCGCCGTCAAGGGTGAGAAGATCGGCACGCTTGTGGGTGACCGCGACAGCCGGGACTGACCGGCACCCCTCCGTCCGCGGGACGCCACCTGTCCGGAGGACGGACCCTGACCGGGGGATGGACAATGTCCTGCCGGTCGGGAACCGTGCAGAAGAAGACCGCGACGCAGCCGGCCGCCGACCGAACACAACAATCCGCAGCCGGGCCTACTCAAGACACGCAGGAGCAAGTGGTGATCGAAGAGATCCTCCTCGAGGCCGAGGAGAAAATGGAGAAGGCCGTGGTGGTCGCCAAGGAGGACTTCGCCGCGATCCGCACCGGCCGTGCGCACCCGGCGATGTTCAACAAGATCGTGGCTGACTACTACGGCACGCCGACGCCGATCAACCAGCTGGCCTCGTTCTCCGTGCCGGAGCCGCGCATGGCGGTCGTGACCCCGTTCGACAAGAGCGCGCTGCGCAACATCGAGCAGGCGATCCGCGACTCCGACCTGGGCGTCAACCCGAGCAACGACGGCAACCTCATCCGCGTCGTGTTCCCCGAGCTCACCGAGGAGCGCCGCCGCGAGTACATCAAGGTCGCCCGGCACAAGGGCGAGGAGGCGAAGATCTCCATCCGCTCCGTGCGCCGCAAGGCCAAGGACGGCATCGACAAGCTGATCAAGGACGGCGAGGTCGGCGAGGACGAGGGCCGCCGTGCGGAGAAGGAGCTCGACGACACCACCGCGAAGTACGTCGCCCAGGTGGACGAGCTGCTGAAGCACAAGGAAGCGGAGCTGCTCGAGGTCTGATGAACGACTCTTCCTGGGGGGCGCCGCCACAGGCCGGGTACTGGGGGCCGCACGAACCCGCCGGTCCGGGACCCGTCCCGGGCGCCGCCCCGGCGGGCCCCGCGTACGGCGCGGGCGACGCCCAGCAGACTCGCCCCATGCCCATCGTGCCCGACGCACCCGCACACGATGGCGGACACCAGGATGATGACGACCGGGGGGCCGCTCGGCTGAGCGGCCCCTTGTTCCGCGACCAGCCGCAGCCTCCGGCCCCCGGGCAGCAGCCCCACGGGCCGGCCCCGCAGAATCCGGAGCCCATGTCCGACGCCCCGCAGCCGGCGCCCGCGCCGCAGAAGAAGAGCGCGGGCCGGGACCTCGGCGCCGCGATAGGGGTCGGCGTCGGTCTCGGCGCGGTCATCGTCGCCGCCCTGTTCATCGTCAAGGCGGTCTTCGTCGGCGTCATCGCCGTCGCCGTCGTCGTCGGCCTGTGGGAGCTGACCCGGCGCCTGCGGGAGCGCAAGGAGATCCGCGTGCCCCTGGTGCCGCTCGCGGTCGGCGGCGCCGCCATGGTGGTCGCCGGGTACGCCCGCGGCCCCGAGGGCGCCTGGACGGCCATGGCCCTCACGGCGCTGGCCGTGCTGGTCTGGCGGATGACGGAACCACCCGAGGGCTACCTGAAGGACGTCACCGCGGGCGTCTTCGCCGCGTTCTACGTGCCGTTCCTGGCCACGTTCGTCGCGATGATGCTCACCGCCGACGACGGCCCGCGCCGGGTCCTGACCTTCCTGCTGCTCACGGTGGTCAGCGACACCGGCGCCTACGCGGTCGGCTGGCGCTTCGGCTCCCACAAGCTCGCCCCGCGCATCAGCCCCGGCAAGACCCGCGAGGGCCTGATCGGCGCGGTCGCGTTCGCCATGGCGACCGGTGCACTGTGCATGCAGTTCCTCATCGACGGCGGCACCTGGTGGCAGGGCCTGCTCCTCGGCCTCGCCGTCGCCGCCAGCGCCACCCTCGGCGACCTCGGCGAGTCCATGATCAAACGGGACCTGGGCATCAAGGACATGGGCACCCTGCTTCCCGGTCACGGCGGCATCATGGACCGGCTGGACTCGCTCCTGCCGACGGCGCCGGTGGTGTGGCTGCTGCTGGTGCTGTTCGTCGGCTCGGGCTGACGGCGAGCGGGGTACGCTGGAAGGGCCTGCGGCGTCGGCTGCGGGCCCTTTCTTCGTCCCCGCCTTCGCGGGGGCGGTCCAGAGATCTCCTGGCTTCGGCACCGTCCTGCCGTCGTCCCCGCCCCCGCGGGGCTGCCAGGTCCGTCCGTCGTGAGGAGTCGTCCGACCGTGGCCCGTCCAGCCCCCGGTGAGCTCACCTTCGTCGCCCCCCGCGGAGCCAAGACCCCGCCGCGGCACCTCGCCGACCTCTCGCCCGCCGAGCGGAAGGAGGCCGTCGCGGCCGTCGGCGAGAAGCCGTTCCGCGCCCGGCAGCTCTCGCAGCACTACTTCGTGCGGTACGCGCACGACCCGGAACAGTGGACGGACATCCCGGCGGCCTCCCGCGACAGGCTGCGAAAGGCGCTGCTGCCGGAGCTGATGACGGTGGTGCGGCACCTGTCCACCGACCAGGGGACGACCCGCAAGACGCTGTGGCGGCTGTTCGACGGCACGCTCGTGGAGTCGGTGCTGATGCGCTACCCGGACCGGGTCACCATGTGCATCAGCTCGCAGGCCGGGTGCGGGATGAACTGCCCGTTCTGCGCCACCGGGCAGGCGGGACTGGACCGCAACCTGTCCACCGCGGAGATCGTGCACCAGATCGTGGAGGGCATGCGGGCCCTGCGGGACGGGGAGATCCCGGGCGGCCCGGCGCGGCTGAGCAACATCGTGTTCATGGGCATGGGCGAGCCGCTGGCCAACTACAAGCGGGTCGTCGGCGCGATCCGCGCGCTGACCGACCCCGCGCCGGACGGCCTCGGGCTCTCCCAGCGCGGCATCACCGTCTCCACGGTCGGGCTGGTGCCGGCCATCCACCGGTTCGCCGACGAGGGCTTCAAGTGCCGGCTGGCGATCTCGCTGCACGCGCCCGACGACGAGCTGCGGGACACGCTGGTGCCGGTCAACACCCGGTGGAAGGTGCGGGAGGTGCTCGACGCGGGCCTGGAGTACGCGGCCAAGTCGGGGCGGCGGCTGTCCATCGAGTACGCGCTGATCCGGGACGTCAACGACCAGGCGTGGCGCGGCGACCGGCTCGGCCGGCTGCTCAAGGGCAAGCCGGTGCACGTCAACCTCATCCCGCTGAACCCGACGCCGGGCTCGCAGTGGACCGCGTCGCGGCCCGAGGACGAGAAGGCGTTCGTGGCGGCGATCGCCGCGCACGGCGTGCCGGTGACCATCCGGGACACCCGTGGCCAGGAGATCGACGGGGCGTGTGGTCAGCTCGCGGCCACCGAACGGTAGTCTGTGCCCGTCAACAACTTCATACGGTCAACTTCATACGGTCAACATGTCCAATTTCCGACAGGGGAGCGCCACAGCGCTGAGAGTGCGGCAACCGGGCCGCAGACCCTCCGAACCTCGCCCAGGTCATTCTGGGTAGGGAGATCGGTCTTCACTCGAGCTGTTGCGCCCTGCCCGGGAGCCGCCGGAGTCCGCTCCGCAAGGCCCCGGGCAGGGCCGCGTCTCTTCCTGGTCAGTCCGTCAGCCAGGAGGAATGTCCGTGCAGTCCGTGCACCACGCCACGAAGGTCGCGGCCGCCGTCGTCGGCCTGGGACTCGTCACGCTCACCGCGTGCGGCTCGTCCGGCACGCAGGGCTCCGGCGGGACCGGCGCCGGGACCGGCGGCACGACGGTCACGCTGGTCAGCCACGACTCGTGGGCCGTGTCGAAGAACGTCCTGAAGGACTTCGAGAAGCAGTCCGGCTACCGGGTCAGGGTCCTCAAGAGCGGCGACGCCGGCCAGGCCGTCAACAAGGCGATCCTGACCAAGGACAACCCGCAGGGCGACGTCTTCTTCGGCGTCGACAACACCCTGCTCTCCCGCGCCCTCGACAACGGCCTGTTCCAGCCGTACGAGGCGAAGGGCTCCGGCAGCGTCAAGCCGGAGTACCGCGCCGGCACCGCCCAGCACCGGGTCACGCCCATCGACACCGGCGACATCTGCGTCAACTACGACAAGGCCTACTTCAGCAAGCACGAGCTGGCCCCGCCGAAGACCTTCGACGACCTGGTCAAGCCCCAGTACAAGAACCTCCTTGTCACCGAGAACGCCGCCACCTCCTCGCCCGGCCTCGGCTTCCTGCTGGGCACCGCCGCCAGGTACGGCGATGGGGGCACCTCCCAGGGCGGAGCCTCTGGGGGAGGCTGGCAGGCGTACTGGAAGAAGCTGAAGGCCAACGGCGTCAAGGTCGTCGACAGCTGGGAACAGGCCTACGACGAGGAGTTCTCCGGCTCCTCGGGCGGCCGCAAGGCGCACGGCGACCGGCCGCTGGTCGTGTCGTACGCCTCCTCGCCGCCCGCCGAGGTCGTCTACGCCGACCCCCGGCCGAAGACCGCGCCCACCGGCGTGGCCACGGGCACCTGCTTCCGGCAGGTCGAGTACGCGGGTCTGCTCAGCAACGCCCGCAACCCCAAGGGCGGCAAGGCGTTCCTGGACTTCCTGCTCACCAAGGAGTTCCAGCAGGACATGCCGCTCAACATGTTCGTCTACCCGGTGGTCGAGGGCGCGCGGGTGCCCGCCGAGTTCACCGCGTACGGGCCGCAGGCCAAGGACCCCGAGACCATGGCCCCCGGCAGGATCGCCGCCAACCGCGACCAGTGGGTCAAGTCGTGGACGTCACTCGTCCTGAAGTAGCCCGGACGACCGAGGCGGGCACAGCGGCCGGTACTGATGGGAACGGCCGCTCTGCCCGCCGTTCCGGCGCGGCGCGGCTCGCTCTCCTGGCCGTGCCCGCCGCGTTCTTCGCGGTGTTCTTCGCCTACCCGGTCGCCGCGATCGTCGCGCGCGGCCTGAAGGCGGACGGCCACTGGCGCCCCGGGCGGATCGCGGACGTGCTCGGCGACGGCGGCGTCCGGCACGTGCTGTGGTTCACCACCTGGCAGGCGCTGGCCTCCACCGCGCTCACGCTGCTGGTGGCCCTGCCCGGCGCCTACGTCCTGGCGCGCCTGGACTTCCCCGGCCGCCGGCTGCTGCGGGCCGTGGTCACCGTGCCGTTCGTGCTGCCCACGGTGGTCGCCGGCTCGGCGTGGCTCGCGCTCGTCGGCCGCGGCGGGCTGCTGGACACGCTGTGGGGCGTACGGCTGGACACGACCGTGTGGGCCATCCTGCTCGCGCACGTCTTCTTCAACTACGCGGTCGTCGTCCGCACGGTGGGCGGCCTGTGGGCGCAACTCGACCCGCGGCAGGAGGAGGCGGCCCGGATGCTCGGCGCGTCCCGCCTCACCGCCTGGCGCACCGTCACCCTGCCCGCCCTCGCGCCCGCCGTGGCGGCCGCCGCCCTGATGGTCTTCCTGTTCACCTTCACCTCCTTCGGCGTCGTGCAGATCCTCGGCGGACCCCGCTTCGCCACCCTGGAGGTGGAGATCTACCGGCAGACCTCCGAGATCTTCGACCTGTCCACGGCCGCCGTCCTCACCCTGGTCCAGTTCGCCGCCGTCGCCGCGATCCTCGCCGTGCACGCCCGCACCGTGCGGCGCCGCGAGAGGGCCCTGCGCCTGGTGGACGCCTCCCGCACCGCCCGCCGGCCGCGCGGCGCGACGCAGTGGGCGCTGCTCACCGGCGTCCTGCTCTCCGTCGCCGTCCTGGTGCTGCTGCCGCTCGCCGTCCTGGTGCAGCGGTCCCTGGACGCGCCCGGCCTGCGCTACTACCGGGCGTTGAGCAGCGACGACGGCAACATCTTCCTCGTCGCGCCGATCACCGCGATCGGCACCTCCCTGGAGTACGCGCTGGCCGCCACCGCCATCGCCGTGGCGATCGGCGGCCTGGCCGCCGGGGCGCTGGCCCGGCGGGACGCGGGCCGGCTCGTGCGCGGCTTCGACGCGCTGCTGATGCTGCCGCTCGGCGTGTCCGCGGTGACCGTCGGCTTCGGCTTCCTGATCGCCCTGGACACCCCGCCGCTGGACCTGCGGGCCTCCTGGATCCTGGTGCCGCTCGCGCAGGCGCTGGTCGGCGTGCCCTTCGTGGTGCGGACCATGCTGCCGGTGCTGCGCGCGGTCGACACACGGCTGCGGGAGGCGGCGGCCGTGCTCGGGGCGTCGCCGTGGCGGGTGTGGCGCGCGGTGGACCTGCCGCTGGTGCGGCGGGCGCTGCTGATCGCCGCCGGGTTCGCCTTCGCCGTCTCGCTCGGCGAGTTCGGGGCGACGGTGTTCATCGCCAGGCCCGACCGGCCCACGCTGCCGGTCGCCGTGACCCGCCTGCTCGGCCGCCCCGGCGACCTCAACTACGGCCAGGCGATGGCCCTCTCGACGATCCTGATGCTGGTGTGCGCCGCGACCCTGCTGCTCCTGGAGGGGCTGCGCGGCAGGACGACCGGTGACCGTACCGACCCCACGGGGGAGTTCTGATGCTGCTCGGCCTTCAGGGGGCGACCGTCCGGTTCGGGCGGCGCACCGTGCTGGACGCCGTCGACCTCGACGTCGCCGAGGGCGAGATCGTGTGCGTGCTCGGACCCAGCGGCAGCGGCAAGTCGACGCTGCTGCGCGCGGTGGCCGGGCTGCAGCCGCTGGACGCCGGGCGGGTGCTGCTCGACGGCCGCGACCAGGCCGGGGTTCCGGCGCACCGGCGCGGAGTGGGGCTGATGTTCCAGGACCACCAGCTCTTCCCGCACCGGGACGTGGCCGGCAACGTGGCCTTCGGGCCGCGCATGCACGGCGCCGACCGGCGGGAACAGGCCGAGCGCGTCAGGGAGTTGCTGGAACTCGTCGGGCTGCCCGGGGCGGAGCGGCGGGCCGTGGCCGCGCTGTCGGGCGGCGAGCAGCAGCGGGTGGCGCTCGCCCGCGCCCTGGCCGCCCGGCCCCGGCTGCTGATGCTGGACGAGCCGCTCGGCCAGCTCGACCGCTCGCTGCGGGAGCGGCTCGTCGTCGAACTGCGGGAGCTGTTCGGCCGGCTGGGCACCACGGTGCTCGCCGTCACGCACGACCAGGGCGAGGCGTTCGCGCTCGCCGACCGGGTGGTGGTGATGCGCGACGGGCGCATCGCCCAGAGCGGCACGCCGCTTCAGGTGTGGCAGCGGCCGGCGGACGCGTTCGTCGCCCGGTTCCTCGGCTTCGACAACGTCGTGCAGGCCACCGTCGGCGACACGGCCGCGGACACCCCGTGGGGCAAACTGCCGGTGCCCGAGGACTCCCCGCGGGGCACCCGCACCCTCCTCGTACGGCCCGCGGGCGTCCGGCTGGTGCCCGCCGCCGAGGGCCTGCGCTGCACGGTGACCGCCCGCACCTTCCAGGGCACCCACGTCGCCGTCCACCTCCAGCCCCGCGACGCGCCCCGCCTCCAGGCGGCCTGCGCCCTGCGCGAGGCGCCCGAGGTGGGCCAGGAGGTCGGCGTGGCGTTCGACGCGGCGGAAATCGCCGTGCTGGGCTGAGGGGCCGGATCGTAGGTGCGGGCATGACGCCCCCTGTTCCGTACGACCGGTGTGGCTGGAGCGCACGGCGTTCGGCCGACCGGCCGCTCACCATCCGCGGCCCGGCCGCGGTGGCCCGACGGCTGTGGCCCGCCCCGCGGGTGCGGAGCGGGCCACGTCGGTCACGCCCTCCGGCCGCGTGATCGGCCGGCTGCTACCCGGTGCCGGTCAGGTGCCGGTCCGGTGCTGTTCCGCTACCGGCTTTCAGCGGCCGCCGTTCGCGCCGCGTCGGCGCAGGCCGAAGAAGACCGCGCCGCCGCCGACGGCGATGAGCGCCGCGGCGATGCCGGCGATCAGGCCGGTGTTGGAGCTACCGGTCTCCGCGAGGTTGGACTCGCCGGCCGCGGCCGACGGGGCGTTGCTCGCGGAGGGCGCCGGCGCTTCGGCGCTGTCGGAGGAGGACGGCGCCGGGGCCGGGCTGCCGGAGGCGGCCGGGGCGGAGGCGGACGGGGCGGACGCCGACGGCGTCGGGGTGTCCGACGGCGACGGGCTCGCGGACTGCCCGGCCGAGCAGGCCTGGGACGGGGTGGTCAGGTTCGGCGTGATGTCCTCGTTGACGAGGTTGGCGGCCTTGACGTGGATGCGGTACGTCGCGTTCGGCTTCCAGTCCTCGGCGAAGGTCACGGTGGTGCCCTCGCGGGAACCCTTGACCTTCTGCTGGCCGATCTTCTTCACGTCGGCGCCGTTGTTCTCCAGGAACACGGAGATCACGGCCGGGGTGCCGGAGGCGTCGGTGTCGGTGACGGTGATGACGCCCTGGGCGCCGTCGCAGGACGCCTCGGCCTTGAAATCACGGATGGTGCAGGAGAACGCGGTGCCGGCGGCGCCGAGCGCCAGCGCGGCGGAGGCGGCACCGACGCCCAGGACACGCACGGCGCGTGCGGTGCGGCGGGATGCGCGGAATTCACTGGTTGCGGACGAGATGGCCACGTTTGCCCTTCACGGGATGCGCAATTGCGGGGGGTTGAGCGGGGCGGAAGCGGCGGTGAGAGACGCGGCCGCCATCGCCCCGGCAGGATCACACGTTTATAAGCGTTCCATAAGTGATGTCAACGCGCATGCCCCTCAGAGGCGTTGGCTTTGCCCGTTCATGAAGCCTCATGAAGCCTCATGAAGCGCTGAGACGTTTCAACGCCTCGGGGGCCTCCTCGATCCGGTCGACCAGGGCGATGCGCCCCTCCATCTCCCGTCCGCGGGCCAGCGCCGTCAGCAGCGGCCACGCCGGCAGCCGCTCCGTCCAGTGCGCCCGGTCCACGAGCACCATGGGCGTCGGCTCGCCGCGGGAGGAGTAGTAGTTCGGCGTCGCGTTGTCGAAGATCTCCTGCACGGTGCCGGCGGCGCCCGGCAGGAACACCACGCCCGCGGTGCAGCGGGCCAGCAGCCCGTCCTCGCGGACGGCGTTGGCGAAGTACTTGGCGATGTGCGCGGCGAACGCGTTGGGCGGCTCGTGGCCGTAGAACCAGGTGGGCAGGCCCACCGAGGACCCGCCGCCCGGCCAGCGGTCGCGCACCTCGAACGCGGCGCGCGCCCAGTCGGTGACCGACGGGGCGAACGACGGTGCCTTCGCCAGCAGTTGCAGGGCCTCACCGAGCATCCGCTCGTCGAACGGGGCCGCGTACGCGCCGAGGTTGGCGGCCTCCATCGCGCCGGGTCCGCCGCCCGTGGCCACCGTGAACCCGGCGCGCGCCAGCTCCCGTCCGAGCCGGGCGGCGCCGGCGTACTCCTCGGTGCCGCGCGCCATGGCGTGCCCGCCCATGACGCCCACCACCCGGGCCCCGGCGAGGAGTTCGTCCAGCGCGTCGCAGACGGCGTCGTCGTGCAGGGCGCGCAGCATGGAGGAGAAGACGTCCCCGTCCGCCTGCGTCCGCCGGAACCAGGCGTACGCCCGCGCGTCCGGGGTCGCCTCGTAGCCCCCGGCCGTGTCCAGGCCGTCGTACAACTCCTGGGGCGTGTAGACGAATCCGCGGTACGGGTCGAAGGGCAGGTCCGGCACTGGTGGGAACACCAGGGCGCCACGGGCGCGGATTCGGGCGGCCGCCTCCGGGGCCATGGGGCAGCCGAGGAAGACGGCGCCCGTGGTGTCGGCGGCCAGCAGTGCCTCCGTACGGCCCGTCAGGTCGACGGACTGCACGCGATGGTGGGCGAGGGAGCCGTGCGCGGCGAGGACCTCGTCGAACTCGGCGAGCGACTCTATCTCGCGGTCGTGACGGGCCGGGCGGGACGGCTGGGCGGGTGTCGAATGCACCCGCCCATGCTAGGAGGACGCGCTCGGAGGGGAAGCTCCCGGGGAGGTCAGCCCTGCATCGCCGCCGGGTCCATCCAGACCACCTCCCAGGTGTGGCCGTCGAGGTCGTCGAAGGCACGGCCGTACATGAAGCCCTGGTCCTGCACCTGGTCGGAGGCGGTGCCGCCGGCGGCGACGGCCTTCTCCACCAGCTCGTCGACCTTCTCGCGGCTCTCGGCGCTCAGGCACAGCAGCACCTCGCTGGTGGTGGTGGCGTCCGCGATCTCCTTCTTCGTGAACGTCGCGTAGAACGGCTTGGTCAGCAGCATCACGTAGATGGTGTCGCTGATCACGACCGAGGCCGCGTTCTCGTCGCTGAACCGGGGGTCGAGGGAGTAGCCGAGGTCCGTGAAGAACTTCTTCGCGGCCTCGAGGTCGTTCACGGGCAGGTTCACGAAGATCATCTGCTGGTACATGGTCGCTCCCGCGGTGCTTGATGGTGTGCCGTTCGAGAAGGTGGACCGGGCCGCGGCGCGAAACTCATCGGTGTGTCAGCGGCAGGGCCGCCAGATGCGCGATCAGCAGGGTCAGCGGGGTGAGGAGGGCCAGGAGGGCGCCGGTGCGCAGGGCGGCCGCCGCGCGCAGCGTCCGGGCCGGCGCGCCGAGGCGCAGCAGGGCGTCCGTGTGCTGCGCGCGCGCCTGCCGCGCCTCCACGGCCGCGGTCAGCAGCGTCGCGACCGCGCAGCCGGCGACCAGCAGCCCGCCGAGCGTGGTGAGCGGTCCGAGTGTGGTGAGCGGGCCGAGGACGGCCGGGGCGCGCGGCGCGGCCGGCACGGTGGCCGTGGTGTACGCGCCCGACGCGACCGCGCACACCACGCCCAGCGGCCGTCCGATCCGGTGCGCCTCCGCCATCAGGATCCGCCCGGCCAGCAGCCGCAGCGCGCCGGGCCGCGCCGCCTGCAGCAGCCGGCCGCACAGGTGGGTGAGACCGGGGCCGGCGAGGGCGAGTCCGACGGCGGTGAGCAGCCAGCCGGCCAGAACGCCCAGGGGGCCGGGAGGCAGGCCGCCGGGCAGGGTGAGGGAAGCGGTGGCGGAGCGGCTCGCGTACGTCTCCACGGCGAGACCGGCGGCCAGCACGGCGACGCCCCAGGGGAGGGTGGAGGGGACGACGGCGAGGGCGGGCCCGGCTTCGGCGGCGCCCGGTGCCGGGTGAGGGCGGCTCGCACCGCCCGGCGCGGGTGCCGGCGCCGGTGCGGTGGCGCGGCCCTTCTCCCGCGGCCGCAGCTGCCACGCCACCACGGCCGAGGCCGTCCCCGGCACCAGCGCCAGCAGGGTCAGTGTCCCGGCCGCCGGCAGCGGGGTGCCGCCGCCCAGCAGGTCCGTGGCCGCGCCGTCGAACGGCAGGCCCGTGAGGTCGCCGCGCAGGTGGAGGAAGAGGAGCAGGGCCAGCCCGGAGCCGAGGGCGCAGGACAGGGCGGTGGTGAGGGCCGAGACGGCCATCAGGTGGGCGGGGCCGAGGCCGACGGCGGACAGGCCGGGGCGGGGGCGGGTGCCGGGGTCGGTGCGGGCGACGGCGAGCGCCAGGTGCACGGTCGCGGCCAGCGGCACCGCGCACCAGACGAGGCGGAGCAGGGAGGCGGCGGGCGCCTCGGGGTGGCCGAGGGCGTGGCCGAGGGTGCCGAGCAGGAGGAAGCCGGTGCCCGCGGACGCGGCCGCGACCAGCAGGCGGCGCAGCTGGACGGCGGGGCGGGCGCCGCGGCTCAGGCGGAGAGCGAGCACGCGGCCCGGCCTTCCGGGTCGGCGACCTCGGGCAGGTGCGCGGCGCTCACGCACCGCCCGTCCAGCAGCCCCACCGTCCGGTCGGCCAGAGCCGCGGTCTGCGCGTCGCGGGTGGCGACGACGACGGTGATGCGGTGCGAGCGGGCCGCCGTGGTGAGCGTGCGCAGCAGGTGGGCGCGGTCGGCGCGGTGCAGGGAGGCGGTGGGCTCGTCGGCGAAGAGGACCGTGGGGGAGGAGGCGAGCGCGCGGGCGACGGCGACGCGCTGCTGTTCGGCGCGGCGCAGCCGGTGCGGGCGGTGCCGGGCGCGGTCGCCGATGTCGAGGCGCTCCAGCCACTCCAGGGCGGTGGTCTTGGCGCGGCGGCGCGGGGTGCCGCGCAGCATCAGGGGCAGCGCGGTGTTCTCCCAGACGGTGAGTTCCGGCACCAGCGCGGGCGCGGGATCGATCCAGCCGAAGCGTTCGCGGCGCAGCCGTTCGCGCGCGAAGGCGCCCATCGTGTGCACGGGGAGGCTGTTGAACCACACCTCGCCCTGCTGCGGCCGCAGCAGCCCGGCCAGGCAGCGCAGCAGCGTGGTCTTGCCGCTGCCGCACGGACCGCCGACGGCGAGGATCTCCCCCTCGCGCACGCCGAGGGAGACCCCGCCGAGTCCCGGGGAGCCGTCGTCGTGGGTGAAGTGCAGGGAGCGTGCCCAGAGCACGTCGTTGTCCGGCGGGGCCTCCATGGGCGTACACCTCGAGTTCGGATCCGTAGTTCCCGTGCGTTCCCCCGTCCGGGGGAACGAAGGCGGGGCCGATCGGTCACACGCACGCTAGGCAGCGTTCCGCCGCGGGCCGGACAGCACGCGGCCCCGGGCCGCCGTTTCTCACTCGAACGGGCGGTTCCGGGGCCGGCGTTGACCATCCGGGAGGATGATCCTCCCGGGGCGCGGTCACAGCTTCGTCCACGCCTCCGTCAGCGTCGCGCGCAGGATCTGCTCGATCTCGTCGAAGGTCGCCTGGTCGGAGACGAGCGGCGGGGCGAGCTGGACGACCGGGTCGCCGCGGTCGTCGGCACGGCAGTACAGGCCGTTGTCGAAGAGGGCCTTGGACAGGAAGCCGTACAGGACGCGCTCGGTCTCCTCCTCGTCGAAGGTCTCCTTGGTGGCCTTGTCCTTGACCAGCTCGATGCCGTAGAAGAAGCCGTTGCCGCGGACGTCGCCGACGATGGGCAGGTCGTGCAGCTTGCGCAGGGTGGCGAAGAACGCCGCCTCGTTGTCCAGGACGTGCTGGTTGAGGCTCTCGCGCTCGAACAGGTCGAGGTTGGCCAGGGCGACCGCGGCGGAGACCGGGTGGCCGCCGAAGGTGTAGCCGTGCAGGAAGGTGTTGTCGCCCCGGTAGAACGGCTCGGCGATCCGGTCGGAGACGATGCAGG
This sequence comes from Streptomyces echinoruber, assembly GCF_014651135.1. Taxonomy (GTDB): domain Bacteria; phylum Actinomycetota; class Actinomycetes; order Streptomycetales; family Streptomycetaceae; genus Streptomyces; species Streptomyces echinoruber. The sequence continues at coordinate 31,978 of NZ_BMWH01000022.1, read as the reverse complement.
CGCCGATGGGGGAGTAGCCCGAGGTCATGCCCTTGGCGCAGGTGATCATGTCCGGGACGTAGCCGAACTTGTCGCAGGCGAACATCGTGCCCAGGCGGCCGAAGGCGCAGATGACCTCGTCGGAGACGAGCAGCACGTCGTACTTGTCGCAGATCTCGCGCACCCGCTGGAAGTAGCCGGGCGGAGGCGGGAAGCAGCCGCCGGCGTTCTGCACCGGCTCCAGGAAGACCGCGGCGACGGTGTCGGGGCCCTCGAAGAGGATCTGCTGCTCGATCTGGTCGGCGGCCCAGCGGCCGAAGGCGACCGGGTCGTCGCCGAAGACCGGCGCGCGGTAGATGTTGGTGTTCGGGACCTTGTGCGCGCCCGGCACCAGCGGCTCGAAGGGGGCCTTCAGACCCGGCAGGCCGGTGATGGACAGGGCGCCCTGCGGGGTGCCGTGGTAGGCGACCGCGCGGGATATCACCTTGTGCTTCGTCGGCTTGCCGACCAGCTTGAAGTACTGCTTGGCCAGCTTCCAGGCGGTCTCGACCGCCTCGCCGCCACCGGTGGTGAAGAAGACCTTGTTCAGGTCACCGGGCGCGTAGTCGGCGAGCCGCTCGGCCAGTTCGACGGCCTTGGGGTGGGCGTAGGACCACACCGGGAAGAAGGCGAGTTCCTGCGCCTGCTTGAACGCGGTCTCGGCGAGCTCGGTGCGGCCGTGGCCGGCCTGGACCACGAACAGACCCGCGAGACCGTCCAGGTAGCGCTTCCCCTTGTCGTCGTAGATGTAGGTGCCCTCACCACGGACGATGGTCGGGACGGGCGCGTTCTCGTACGAGGACATGCGGGTGAAGTGCATCCACAGGTGGTCGTACGCGGATCGGCTGAGGTCCTTGCTACTCACGGTTATCGGGTTCCCCACATGTAGGTCTGCTTCTTGAGCTTCAGATAGACGAAGCTCTCGGTGGAGCGCACCGAGGGCAGCGCCCGGATGCGTTTGTTGATGACCTCCAGCAGGTGGTCGTCGTCCTCGCAGACGATCTCGGCGAGGACGTCGAAGGAGCCGGCGGTCATCACCACGTACTCGACTTCCGGCATGTCGGTGAGCGCGTCGGCGACCTCCTCCGCGTCGCCCTCCACGGTGATGCCGACCATCGCCTGCCGCCGGAAGCCCACGGTGAGCGGGTCGGTGACGGCGACGATCTGCATCACGCCCTGGTCGAGCAGCTTCTGCACGCGCTGGCGCACGGCCGCCTCGGACAGGCCGACGGCCTTGCCGATGGCGGCGTACGGCCGGCGGCCGTCCTCCTGCAACTGCTCGATGATGGCGAGGGAGACGGCGTCCAGAGGGGGGTTGCCGTTCCTGGACTCGCGGGGGTCCCGGCGGGACTCGCGGACGTCCCGCTGATCTGCGCTTCGACTGGCCACGCCCCCACTGTGCACGACGTCTCGGCAGTTTCGCAAGGCTTGATCGATGAAATCCGTTGTTTATGAACCTGATACTTGCGGATTCCGTAGATCGGCTCGGGTCGGGCCTGTTGAAAACGTGGAGGCGCGGACTAATGTGGGTGTCCCAGCGATTGGACACCCGAACTTGGAGGGCCGGCAGTGAGCACCGAGCTGCGTCGTCTGCGCAACTACATCGACGGTGAGTTCCGGGACGCCGCCGACGGACGGACCACCGAGGTGGTCAACCCCGCGACGGGCGAGGCCTACGCCACCGCCCCGCTGTCCGGCCAGGCGGACGTGGACGCCGCCATGGAGGCCGCCGCCCGGGCCTTCCCCGGCTGGCGCGACACCACCCCCGCCGAGCGGCAGAAGGCCCTGCTGAAGATCGCGGACGCGTTCGAGGAGCGCGCCGAGGAGCTCATCGCGGCCGAGGTGGAGAACACGGGCAAGCCGATCGGGCTCACCCGTGACGAGGAGATCCCGCCGATGATCGACCAGATCCGCTTCTTCGCGGGCGCGGCGCGGATGCTGGAGGGCCGCTCGGCCGGCGAGTACATGGAGGGAATGACGTCGATGATCCGGCGCGAGCCGGTCGGCGTCTGCGCCCAGGTCGCGCCGTGGAACTACCCGATGATGATGGCCGTGTGGAAATTCGCCCCGGCGATCGCGGCCGGCAACACGGTCGTGCTGAAGCCGTCGGACACCACGCCGGCCTCCACCGTCCTGATCGCCGACATCCTCGGCTCGATCCTGCCCAAGGGCGTCTTCAACGTCATCTGCGGCGACCGCGAGACCGGCCGCATGATGGTCGAGCACCCCGTCCCCGCCATGGCCTCCATCACCGGCTCCGTGCGGGCCGGCATGCAGGTCGCCGAGTCCGCGTCCAAGGACCTCAAGCGCGTCCACCTGGAGCTCGGCGGCAAGGCCCCGGTCGTCGTCTTCGAGGACGTCGACATCGCCAAGGCCGTGGAGGACATCTCCGTGGCGGGCTTCTTCAACGCCGGGCAGGACTGCACGGCCGCCTGCCGCGTCCTGGTCCACGAGTCGATCCACGACGAGTTCGTCGCCGAGCTCACCAAGGCCGCCGCGAACATCAAGACCGGCATGCCGGACGACGAGGAGGTCCTCTTCGGCCCGCTGAACAACCCCAACCAGCTCGCCCAGGTCGAGGGCTTCATCAACCGCCTGCCCGCGCACGCGCGCGTGGAGACCGGCGGCAAGCGCGTCGGCGACAAGGGCTACTTCTACGCGCCGACCGTCGTCTCCGGCGTCAGGCAGGACGACGAGATCATCCAGAAGGAGGTCTTCGGCCCGGTCATCACCGTCCAGTCCTTCTCGGACGAGGACCAGGCCGTGGAGTACGCCAACGGCGTCGAGTACGCCCTCGCCTCCTCCGTGTGGACCCGCGACCACGCCCGCGCCATGCGCATGTCCAAGAAGCTCGACTTCGGCTGCGTGTGGATCAACACCCACATCCCGCTGGTCGCCGAGATGCCGCACGGCGGCTTCAAGAAGTCCGGCTACGGCAAGGACCTGTCGGGGTACGGCTTCGAGGACTACACGCGGGTGAAGCACGTGATGACGTCGCTCAACGGCTGACGTCCGCGCGCCGGCCGCCGGGGCTGCCCGCCCCGGCGGCCGTCCCGGACGGCCGCCGCCCCGCCGCGGCCGGCCCTTTCACCGGTTGAACGCCGGGAAGGCGAAGCGCCGGGCGGCGGCGAGGCCGTCGCCCTTGGCGTCGGTGGCGTTGACGGAGTAGACGAGGGTGCGGGACAGGTCCCGGGTCGCGGCGAAGACGGTGGCGTAGCCGGGGCGGGAGCCCGTCTTGGCCCAGATCACCCGGCCGTTGAGCTCGATGCGCTCCAGGGCCGCGCCGTACCTGGCCCCGGGCACGTCCGGGACGGTGAACATCTCCCGCAGTTGCGGCTCGGGCACGACGCGGCCGCGGAACAGGGCGAGCAGGAGCCGTTCCAGGTCGGCGGTGGTGGAGATCATGTCGCCGGCCGCCCACCGGTCGGACATGTTCCAGTCGGTGACGTCGACGAGCCTGCCGTCGATCCAGTCGTAACCGCGGTTGTGCGGGCCGTGGATGCGCGGGTCGGCGCCGCGTGGGAAGGACGTGTCCCGCATACCGAGCGGACGGAAGATCCTGACCTGCGCCTGGTGCGCGTAGGAGTCGCCGGTGACCTTCTCGATCAGCAGGCCGAGCACGGTGTAGTGGATGTTGGCGTACGTCTGCCGCGTCCCGGGGTCGTACGCCGGGCCCTTGGCCACCGACGCGGCCACCACCTGACGCGGCGTCAGCGTCTCGAAGCGGTGCGCGTAGCCCTCCTCGACCGTCTCGCCCAGCGAGGCGCCGGGCTGCAGGCCGCTGGTGTAGTTCAGCAACTGCCGTACGGTGACGGGCCGGAAGGCGTCGGTGAACAGGCCCGGCAGGTAGTGCTGCACGGTGCCGTCGAGGTCGATCCGCCGCTCCGCGGCCAGTTGCAGCACGATCGCCGCGGTGACCACCTTGGTCACCGAACCGGCGCGGAAGCGGGCGTGCGCGAGCGCCGGCGCCCCGGTGCGCAGGTCCCGCACGCCCGCCGTGCCGCGCCAGCTTCCCTCGCCGCCCACCCGCAGCAGCGCCGCGGTCGCGTCGTGGTCGGGCAGTCCGGCGAGGGCCGCTCGGAGGGCGTCGGTGTCCGGCCCGGCGGCCGGGCCCCGCGCGGTGCCGGGCGCCGGCGCGGCGGCGAGGGCGGGGGCCGCGACCGCCGGCCCGGCGGTGAGGGCGAGGACGAGGGCGGACGCGAGGACGGCGGTACGGCGGCGCATCGGCTGCCTCCTGTGGTGGTTGAGGTGACGCCGATCATCGTCCGGTGCCGCGCAGCCGCCGCGGATCGTCGGTGAGGAGGGCATCGGCCCCGGCGCGTCCCCGGATCAACCCCCTTGATGGGGAAGGAAGTTGTGGGGGATCACCCCTACGGGAGCCGGCTTTCGTCCGCCCGCAGCGCGTGCAGCACGTCGACGCGGTTGGTGGTGATCGAGTCGACGCCGAGGGCGAGGAGGCGGCGCAGGGAGCGGCGGGTGTCGGGGGTCCAGCAGGACAGAAGGTAGCCGTCGCGGCGAACGCGCTCGGCGAGGGCGCGGTCGACGAGGGGGAAACGGTAGTTGAGCCAGCGGGGGCGGACGGCGTCGAGGAGGGCCGGGCGGGGCGGGGCGAGCGTGGTCCAGGTGAGGGCGATCTCGGCGGACGCGTCGGCGGCGCGGACCGCGAGCATGGCGGGGGCGCCGGCGGTGTAGTAGACGCGGTCCCGCGCACCGCAGGCGCGCACGGCGTCCACGACCCGGTGCACGGCGCGCACGCCGGGGGCGCCGGGCAGGTCGATCATCACGCGGTGGCCGTCGGTGGCCCGCAGCGCCTCCTCCAGGGTGGGCACGCCGCCCGCGGTCAGGCCCCGCACCTCGTCCGCCGAGAGCGCGGACAGCGGCCGGTCCACCTCCCACAGCCGCTTCAGCGTCGCGTCGTGCAGCAGCACGGGCACGCCGTCGCGGGTGAGCCGTACGTCGATCTCGACCGCGTCGGCGCCCCGCGCGAGGGCGGAGCGCAGCGAGGCGAGGGTGTTCTCACGGGCGCGGTAGGGATCGCCGCGGTGGGCCACGGCGGTGACGGTCTGCATGGGCCCATTGTGGCCGGGGTCGGGGCCTGGGCCCGAACCGGGCCTGGGCCCGAGCCGGGCCTGGGCCCGGGGTACAGGGTTCCCGGGCCCGGGGAACGGAGCCCAGGGCCCGGGGCCGGCCGTCCGGATCAGGCGGCGAGCCACCGGGCGGTGTACGTGTCGATCTCCTCCGCCAGCCGCGCCTTGCCGGCCGCGTCCAGGAAGGACGCCTCCACCGCGTTCTTCGCCAGCTCGGCCACACCCCGCTCGTCCAGGTCGAGGAGGCGGGCGGCGACGGCGTACTCGTTGTTGAGGTCGGTGCCGAACATCGGCGGGTCGTCGGAGTTGACGGTGACCAGGACCCCGGCGGCGGCGAACTCCTTGATCGGGTGCTCGTCGAGGGTGCGGACGGCGCGGGTGGCGATGTTGGAGGTGGGGCACACCTCCAGCGGGATGCGGTGCTCGGCGAGGTGGGCGAGCAGCTTCGGGTCCTGGGCGGAGCTGGTGCCGTGGCCGATGCGCTCGGCGCGCAGGTGGGTCAGCGCGTCCCACACCGTCTGCGGGCCGGTGGTCTCGCCGGCGTGCGGCACGGAGCGCAGCCCGGCGGCGATCGCGCGGTCGAAGTACGGCTTGAACTGCGGCCGCGGCACGCCGATCTCCGGCCCGCCCAGCCCGAAGGAGACCAGTCCCTCGGGGCGCAGCCGGTCGTCGGTGGCGAGCCGGACGGTCTCCTCGGCCGCTTCGAGGCCCGCCTCGCCGGGGATGTCGAAGCACCAGCGCAGGATCGTCCCGAAGTCCGCCTCGGCCGCCTTGCGGGCGTCCTCGATGGCGTCCATGAAGGCGCGCGCGTCGATGCCGCGCCGGGTGGAGGAGTACGGCGTGACGGTCAGCTCGGCGTAGCGCACCTGCTGCCGGGCCAGCTCACGAGCCACCTCGTAGGTCAGCAGCCGTACGTCCTCCGGGGTGCGGATCAGGTCGACGACGGACAGGTAGACCTCGATGAAGTGGGCGAAGTCGGTGAAAGTGAAGTAGTCGGCCAGGGCCTCGGGATCGGTGGGCACCTTCGAGTCGGGGTGCCGGGCGGCCAGTTCGGCGACGATGCGCGGGGAGGCGGAACCGACGTGGTGCACGTGCAGTTCGGCCTTGGGCAGGGCGGCTATGAAGGCGTGCAGGTCGCGGGCGGCCCGGTCGGCGGCGGGCGCGGTGCTCTGGTCGGTCAACGGTTCCTCCCCGAAAGCGGCGCCCCGCTCCACCGGGGCGGCGGGCGGGACGCGGTGATCGGCTGATCGGCGCATCGGGGATCATCGTAGGCCGGGCGCCCGGCGGAGGACCGGGCGCGGGCACGTCGGCGCCAGGCCGTAGCATGGCGGGACGATCGAGCGAGGGGGACTTACGAGATGACGGACGGAAGCCGGCCGCACGACGACACCGGAAGCGGCGCCCATCCCTGGGCACCCCCGGAGCACGGCCCGTCTTTGGAGAAGCGCCCGCAGCAGCAGCCGCCCGCGCCCGGCGCGACGGCTCCGGCGGCCCCCGCCGCCGGCTGGCCGCCGCCGCAGTCCGCGGACCTGCCCCCGCAGCAGCCCCCGGCCCAGCAGTCCCCGGCCGGGCAGCCGTCGTCCGTGCACGACCAGGCCACCGTGACCTCGATGCCCGCCCCGGGCGGCTTCGCCCCGCCCGGAGCGGGCCAGGCGCCCGGCGCCCAGGCCGCGGGCACCCCCGGCTACGGCACCCCGGCCCCCCACTCCGGCTACGGCGCCCCGGGCTCCGGTCACCCCGGTCCCGCCCCCGCCCCTACCGGCGCCGGATCCGTGCCGCCTCCGCCGATAGCCCCCTCCGGCCCCGCCGTCCCGCCCCCCGCGGCACCCGGCGGCTACGGCTACCCGGGCTACCCGCAGGGTCCCGGCTGGGGCGCCCCGCCGATGCCGCCGCAGAACGGCATGGGCATCGCGGCGATGGTGCTGGGCATCCTGTCCTGCTGCCTGTTCTGCTTCTACGGCGTGTTCTCGCTGGTGCTGGGCGTCCTCGCCGTGGTCTTCGGCATCAAGGGCCGCCGGCGCGCGGACCGCGGCGAGGCCACCAACCACGGGCAGGCGCAGGCCGGTTTCATCACCGGGATCATCGGCATCATCCTCGGTCTCGCCGTCACCGTGCTGATAGTCGTCGGCATCGTCATGGCGGCGAACAAGGACGACACGGAATCCGACCCGTACGTCTACGACGGCGCCGGCCCGGTCGCGGCGGCCGTCCACCACTGACCCGCCCGCGCCGCGCGCCGCCGCCACTCCCGCCGGATCACCGGTCCGGCGGGCCGCCGGTCCCGCCGATCCGCCGCCGGTCCCGCCGATCCGCCGCCGGTCCCGCCGATCCGCCGCCGGTCCCGCCGATCCGCCGCCGCTCCCGCGCGACCGGCCCCCGTGTCACCGGACCTGCGCCGACAGCCGCTCCCGCGCCTCCATCAGCGCGAAACCGAGCAGGTTGTCCCCACGCCAGCGCTCCGGGTCCGCGGCGGCCTCGTCGTCCGCGGCCAGGCCGATGCCCCACACCCGGTCCACCGGACTGGCCTCCACCAGCACCCGCTCCCCCGTGCCCAGCAGGAACTCCCGCAGCTCGGGGTGGGCGGCGAACTTGTGCACACTGCCCGCGACGACGATCCCGAAGCGCTCCCGCCGCCATATCGCCTCGTCGAAGCCGCGCACCAGCCGCCCCGCTTTCTTCGCCTCCGCCGGATGCTCCGCCGCCAGCACCCGCCGCTCGGCCTCCGCGTCGCCGAACAGCCGCGCCTTGCCCGCCATCATCCAGTGCTCGGCGCTCGCGTAGGTCACGCCGTCCACGGTGAACGGCGCCGGCCACCACTGGCTCAGGCAGCTCGCGCCGATCCGCCCGTCCGGGCGCGGCCGGTGCCCCCAGAAGAAGAGGTACGTGACCCTCGCCCCCGCGTGGATCGCCCTGATCAGGGCGTCCCGAGAATCGATCTTCACCATGCCGCCGAGTGTGGCACGCGCCACTGACATTCCGTCCCCGTTTTTCCGCTCCCACTCGACACCCGGTCGACAGATTCCGTTGCGTAACCAAAAGGAAACAACGGAATCACTTGTTGGCATCCCGTTGCTCTGTCAGGATCGGCATTCACATCGAGCCTGAGCCACGCCGGCCCCCGTGGCGGGGACGCGGAGGAGAGCGACATGCACCACGAGGCCGACGCACGCTTCCCGGCCCAGGAACGTTTCGCCGACGGCGCGCTGCACCTCGCCGGCCGCCCGGCCAAGGGCACCTCGGGCCGTACGCACACCGTCGTCGACCCGGCCACCGGCGCGCCGGTGTACACCTACGACCTGGCCGGAGCCGAGGACGTGGACGCGGCGGTGGCCGCCGCCCGCGCCGCGTTCCCGGAGTGGGCGGGCGCCACGCCCGGTGAGCGCTCCGACGCGCTGCACCGCCTGGCGGACGTCCTCGCCGACCGCGCCGAGGACCTCGCCCGCGCGGAGTCCCTGCAGTGCGGCAAGCCGCTGAAGCTGTCCCGCGGGTTCGACGTGCCGGGCACGATCGACAACACCGCGTTCTTCGCGGGCGCCGCCCGGCACCTGCAGGGCCAGTCGGCGGGGGAGTACTCCGGCGACCACACCTCCTACGTACGCCGGGAACCCGTCGGTGTCGTCGGCTCGGTCGCACCCTGGAACTACCCTTTGCAGATGGCCGCCTGGAAGATCCTCCCGGCGATCGCCGCGGGCAACACCGTCGTGCTGAAGCCCGCCGAGCTCACCCCGCTCACCTCGCTGCTGTTCGCCCGGGCGGCGCGGGACGCGGGCATCCCCGACGGCGTGGTCAACGTCGTCACCGGCACCGGCGAGGAGGCCGGGGAGCACCTCGTCGGCCACCCCGACGTGGCCATGGTCTCCTTCACCGGCTCCACGGCCGTCGGCCGACGGGTCGCCGGGATCGCCGGCGCCGCCGTCAAACGGCTCCACCTGGAACTCGGCGGCAAGGCGCCCTTCGTCGTCTTCGACGACGCCGACCTGGAGGCCGCGGTGCACGGCGCGGTCGCCGGCGCCCTTGTCAACACCGGGCAGGACTGCACGGCCGCCACCCGCGCGTACGTGCAGCGGCCCCTGTACGAGGCGTTCGTCGAGCAGACCGCCGCGCTCATGGAGACCGTCCGGCTCGGCGACCCCTTCGCCCCCGGCACCGATCTGGGCCCGCTCGTCTCGCACGCCCACCGCGACCGCGTCGCCGGCTTCGTGGACCGGGCGCGTGCCTACGCGCGCGTGGTCACCGGCGGCGAGGCGCCCGGCGGGGACCTCGCCGCGGGCGCCTACTACCGGCCGACGCTGATCGCCGGCGCCCCGCAGGACAGCGAGGTCGTGCAGGCGGAGATCTTCGGCCCGGTGCTGGTGGTCCTGCCGTTCGACGGCGACGACGACGGCCTCCGGCTGGCCAACGACACCCCCTACGGGCTCGCCGCCTCGGCGTGGACTCGCAGCGTCTACCGGGCGCACCGCGCCACCCGCGAGATCCGCGCGGGCTGCGTGTGGATCAACGACCACATCCCGATCGTCAGCGAGATGCCGCACGGCGGCCACCGGGCGTCCGGCTTCGGCAAGGACATGTCCGCCTACTCCTTCGAGGAGTACACGCAGATCAAGCACGTCATGTTCGACAACACCGCGGTGGCCAGGAAGGGCTGGCACCGCACCGTCTTCGGGGACCGACAGCAGCACCAGGCCGTCTGACCCGCGGCCGTCCACCTCCCGAAAGGGCACCACGCGCATGGAGCAGTACGAGCCCGACCGCCTGTCCCCGGCCCAGGTGGCCGCCATGCGGCGCAGTCTGCGCAACGGCAGGGCCTCCCTCACCCGCCGTTCGCTGCTGCGCGCCTGCGCGGGCGGCGCACTCGCCACCGGCGGTCTCGGGGCGCTCGGCGCCTGCGGCATCCCCCCGGCGGGCGACACCCGGGGCGGCGTCTCCGCCCAGGACCACTCGGCCGAGGAGAAGGTCGTCCACTTCTCCAACTGGACCGAGTACATCGACGTCGACGACAGCGGGAAACACCACCCGACGCTCGACACGTTCCGCCGGCGCACCGGGATCACGGTCAAGTACACCGAGGACATCAACGACAACAACGAGTTCTTCGCCAAGATCAAGCCGCAGCTCGCCGCGGGCCAGGACACCGGCCGCGACCTCGTCGTCCTCACCGACTGGCTGGCCGCCCGCCTGATCCGCCTGGGGTGGGCGCAGAAGCTGGACCCGTCCCACCTGCCGCACGCCTTCGCGAACCTGTCGGACCAGTTCCGCAGCCCCGACTGGGACCCGGGCCGCGCCTACTCCTACCCCTGGCAGGGCATCTCGACCGTCATCGCGTACAACAAGAAGGCGCTCGACGGCATCGAGGTGAAGTCGGTCTCCGACCTGCTCGACAACCCCCGGCTCAAGGGCCGCGTCGGCTTCCTGTCCGAGATGCGCGACAGCATCGGCATGACGCTGCTGGACATGGGCAAGGACCCGGCGAGGTTCACCGACGACGACTTCGACGCGGTGATCGCCCGCCTGCAGAAGGCCGTCGACAAGGGCCAGATCCGCCGCTTCACCGGCAACGACTACACGTCCGACCTCACCAAGGGCGACTTCGCCGCGTGCCTGGCCTGGGCCGGTGACGTGGTGCAGCTCAAGGCGGACAGCCCGGACGTCGACTTCGTCATCCCCGACAGCGGCTACATGACGTCGACCGACAACCTGCTGATCCCCAACAAGGCGCGCCACAAGACGAACGCCGAGCGCCTCATCGACTTCTTCTACGAGCCCGAGCAGGCCGCCGCGCTCTCCGCCTACGTCAACTACGTGTCCCCGGTCGAGGGCGTGAAGCCCTACCTCGCGAAGATCGACGAGAGTGCGGCGGACAATCCGCTGATCATTCCCGACCAGGCCATGGCCGCGAAGTCGCACGCCTTCCGCTCACTGAGCACGGAGGAAGAGACGGCCTACGAATCGAAGTTCGCGAAGCTCACCGGGGCGTGACGAAGATGACGACAGACAACAGCGGCGACGTCCGCCTGTGCGGAATCAGCAAGACCTACGGCTCCTTCACCGCCGTGCACCCACTGGACCTGACCGTGCCGCAGGGCTCCTTCTTCGCCCTGCTCGGCGCGTCCGGCTGCGGCAAGACCACCACCCTGCGCATGATCGCCGGCCTGGAGGAGCCCACGACGGGCACCGTCCTCCTCGGCGACCAGGAGGTGACCCACCTGCCGCCGTACAAGCGCCCGGTGAACACCGTCTTCCAGTCCTACGCCCTCTTCCCGCACCTGGACGTCTTCGAGAACGTCGCCTTCGGCCTGCGCCGGCGCGGCATCAAGTCGGTGCGGAAGCAGGTCGAGGAGATGCTGGAACTCGTCCAGCTCGGCGAGCAGGCCCGCAAGAAGCCGCACCAGCTCTCCGGCGGCCAGCAGCAGCGCGTCGCCGTGGCCCGCGCGCTGATCAACCACCCCAAGGTGCTCCTCCTCGACGAGCCCCTCGGCGCCCTCGACCTGAAGCTGCGCCGCCAGATGCAGCTGGAGCTCAAGCGCATCCAGACCGAGGTCGGCATCACCTTCGTCCACGTCACGCACGACCAGGAGGAGGCCATGACGATGGCCGACACGGTCGCCGTGATGAACGCCGGCCGCGTCGAGCAGCTCGGCTCGCCGACCGACCTGTACGAGAACCCGCGGACCACGTTCGTCGCCAACTTCCTCGGCACCTCCAACCTCATCGAGGCCGAGATCGACTCCGCCGCCGGCGGCGACATCGTCCTGAAGGCGGGCGGCGGCAAGCTCGTACTGCCCCGGGCGCGGTGTTCCGCACCGGCGACGACCGGCGGCAAGGTGCTGGTCGGCGTCCGCCCGGAGAAGATCTCCCTCACCCACGCCGACGAGGCCGGCGGGATACCCGAGGGCCGCAACCGCATCACCGGCCGGATCGTCGACTCCAGCTTCATCGGCGTCTCCACCCAGTACGTCGTCGACAGCCCGGTCTGCCCCCGGTTCGAGGTCTACGCCCAGAACATCGACCGCGATCCCCGCCTGGTGCCCGGCGCCGAGGTCGTCCTGCACTGGAACCCGGCCCACACCTTCGGACTGGACGCGGCGCAGGACATCGACGCGGGCGTCGGAACGGCCGAGGAGGAGGGCGCGTAGAGATGACGACACTCACCGAGGCACCCCCGCCCCTGGCCCCGGCCGCTCCCGGGCGCAGGCCGCCGCGCAGACGGGGCCGCCTGGTGCCGTACTGGCTGCTGCTGCCCGGCATCCTGTGGCTGCTGCTGTTCTTCGCGCTGCCGATGGTCTACCAGGCCTCCACGTCCGTGCAGACGGGCTCCCTGGAGCAGGGCTACAAGGTGACCTGGCACTTCGCCGCCTACGGGGACGCGCTGTCCGCGTACTGGCCGCAGTTCCTGCGCTCGGTGGTCTACGCGGCCGTCGCCACGCTGCTGTGTCTGCTGCTGGGTTACCCGCTGGCGTACCTGATCGCCTTCCGCGCGGGCCGCTGGCGCAACCTGGTCATGATCATGGTGATCGCGCCGTTCTTCACCACCTTCCTGATCCGCACCCTGGCCTGGAAGACGATCCTCGCGGACGACGGTCCCGTCGTGCACACCCTGACCTCGCTGCACGTCCTGGACCTGACCGACTGGCTCGGCTGGACGGCCGGCGACCGCGTCCTGGCCACCCCGCTCGCGGTGGTGTGCGGCCTGACGTACAACTTCCTGCCGTTCATGATCCTGCCGCTGTACACCTCGCTGGAGCGCATCGACGGACGGCTCCACGAGGCGGCCGGCGACCTGTACGCCAAGCCGTTCACGACCTTCCGCAAGGTCACCTTCCCGCTGTCGATGCCGGGCGTGGTCTCCGGCACGCTGCTGACCTTCATCCCGGCCGCGGGCGACTACGTCAACGCCGAACTGCTCGGCTCCACCGACACCCGCATGGTCGGCAACGTCATCCAGGCGCAGTTCCTGCGGGTCCTGGACTATCCGACGGCCGCGGCCCTCTCCTTCATCCTGATGGCCGCCATCCTCCTGATGGTCACGTTCTACATCCGCAAGTCCGGCACGGAGGATCTGGTCTGAATGGCCTTCGTCAACTGGCTCAAGCGCAACCTCGTCGTCCTCGCGGGACTGCTGACGCTTGGATACCTGCTGCTGCCGAACGTCGTCGTGACGGTGTTCTCCTTCAACGCGCCGAAGGGACGCTTCAACTACGAGTGGCAGCGGTTCTCCACCAACGCCTGGAAGGACCCGTGCGGGGTCTCCGGCATGTGCGGCTCGCTGTCGCTCAGCCTCCAGATCGCGGTGTGGGCGACGATCGGCGCCACGACCCTCGGCACGATGATCGCCTTCGCGCTGGTCCGCTACCGCTTCCGCGCCCGCGGCGCGGTCAACGCCCTGATCTTCCTGCCGATGGCGATGCCCGAGGTCGTCATGGCGGCCTCGCTGCTCACCCTGTTCCTCAACATGGGCGCCCGACTGGGCTTCTGGACGATCCTGATCGCCCACATCATGTTCTGCCTGAGCTTCGTCGTGACGGCGGTCAAGGCGCGCGTGATGTCGATGGACCCCCGGCTGGAACAGGCGGCGCAGGACCTCTACGCGGGCCCGGCCCAGACCTTCCTGCGGGTCACCCTGCCCATCGCCGCCCCCGGTATCGCGGCCGGCGCGCTGCTCGCCTTCGCGCTCTCCTTCGACGACTTCATCATCACCAACTTCAACGCGGGCTCGACCGTCACCTTCCCCATGTTCGTGTGGGGTTCCGCCCAGCGCGGCACGCCCGTCCAGATCAACGTCATCGGCACGGCCATGTTCGTCGTCGCCGTGCTGCTCGTCCTGGCCTCCATGGCCGTCGGCAACCGCCGAACGAAACAGAAGGCACAAGCCCTCGTAGGGAGTTGACATCATGGCCCCGAGCGCCATGAGCCGTTGGACACCGTCCCTCTCCGAGGCCCGGCCAATCCCGTACTGGCTGGACGACCCCGCACGGCCCCGCCCCGAGCCCGCGCTGACCGCCGCCGAGACCTGCGACCTGCTGGTCGTCGGCGGCGGGTACAGCGGACTGTGGACCGCGCTCCTCGCCAAGGAGCGCGACCCGCGGCGGGACGTGGTCCTGCTCGAGGGCCGCGAGGCGGGCTGGGCCGCCTCGGGCCGCAACGGCGGCTTCTGCGCCGCCTCCCTCACGCACGGCCTGGCCAACGGCCTGGCCCGCTGGCCCGGCGAGATCCACACACTGCAGGAGCTGGGCGCCCGCAACCTCGACGAGATCGAGGCGGCCGTCGCCCGCTACTCCCTCGACTGCGACTTCGAGCGCACCGGCGAGATCGACGTCGCCACCGAGCCGTACCAGGCGTGGGAACTGCGCGACTGGTACGAGGAGATCAGCCGCCGCGGCCTCGCCGAGGACGTGGAGTTCCTGGACGCCGACGCGGTGCGGGAACAGGTCGACTCCCCGACCTTCGAGGCCGGCCTGTGGGACCGCCGGGGCGTGGCCATGCTGCACCCGGCCAAGCTGGCCTGGGGCCTGAAGCGGGCCTGCCTCGACCTGGGCGTGCGCGTCTACGAGCACACCCCCGCCCTGACGCTGGAGCCGTACGGCGCCGGCATGGCCGTACGCACCCCCTACGGCCGGGTGCGCACCCGGCAGGTGGCCCTCGGCACGAACGTCTTCCCCAACCTGGTCCGACGCGTCCGCGCCTACACCGTCCCGGTCTACGACTACGCGCTGATGACCGAGCCGCTCACCGCCGGCCAACTGGCGTCGCTCGGCTGGAAGAACCGCCAGGGCCTCGGGGACTCGGCGAACCAGTTCCACTACTTCCGGCTCTCCGCCGACAACCGGATCCTGTGGGGCGGATACGACGCGATCTACCCGTACGGCGGCCGGGTGCGCGCCGAGTACGAGGACCGCCCGGAGACCTACGCCAAGCTCGCCGGGCACTTCTTCACCTGCTTCCCGCAACTGGAGGGCGTCCGCTTCACCCACGCCTGGGGCGGCGCCATCGACACCTGCTCCCGCTTCTCGGCGTTCTTCGGCACCGCCCACCGGGGGCGGGTGGCCTACGCGGCGGGCTACACCGGCCTCGGCGTGGGCGCCACCCGCTTCGGCGCCGAGGTGATGCTGGACCTGCTGGCGGGGGAGCGCACCGAGCGCACGGAACTCGGCATGGTCCGCAGAAAGCCGCTGCCGTTCCCGCCGGAGCCGTTCGCCTGGACCGGTATCGCGCTCACCAAGTGGTCGCTGGCCCGCGCCGACGCGCACGGCGGGCGGCGCAACCTGTGGCTGCGGGCGATGGACCGGCTGGGCCTCGGCTTCGACAGTTGACCCGCCGGCCGGGGCACACTCGCAGACCGGGGCACACCCCGCAGAACCGGGGTGTGCCCCGTTTCACTCCAAAGGGGCTTCACTCCAAAGGGGCACGGAAACCCGCGTAACGCCTCCCGGGAGATCTCTCTTTCTCTCCGTGCCGGACGTGATCGCGTCCGGCAGGCGCAACCGAGCGCCCAACGGAGCGAAAGAGAGGTCTTCCGCCATGACAGGGCCGAAGACGGCGGTCGCCTGGCTGGCGTCCGTCGCACCCGACCCCGAGGCGTGCCGCCGGGAGTGGGAGCGCAACCCTTTCGGGCCGGCGCTGCTGCCCGCCGGCCGGGCCTGGGACGTGCTGATCCTGCCGGCCCGGCTCGGCCGTCCGACGCTCGACGTCCTCACCCGCGTCCTGGACCGGCCGGGCCCGGTGCTGGCCGGCTTCGGCGACGCCCGCACGGGCTTCCTCGTCCCGCCGGGCACCGCCGCGCACTGGCTGGGCACCGGCATCCGCACCGTCGGGCTGGGCGCCTGGATCGTCGTGCCGCATCCCGGCCGCACCGCCGGAGCCGTCCGCTGGCTGGTCCCGCCGGACGGCTCCGGCACCCTCACCGACCCGGCGCTGCTGGAACTGGCCCTGCATGAGGCGGCGGCGGAACTCGCCACGGGGGAGGGCACGGCGGAGGGCGCGGGGCAGGAGGAATAGGACGGCGGAGGCCGGTCACGCGGGGGACCGGCCGCCGGACGACGGCCGCGGCAGCGCCAGCACCAGCCGCAGCGCGTGCAGCAGCACCGCGCACAGGCACCAGCTCGCCAGCACGTCCAGGGGCCAGTGGTAGCCGTGCCGGACCAGTCCGAAACCCACGCCGAGGTTGACGGCGGCGCAGGCGGCGACCAGCAGGCGCCGGGCGTGCGGCGAGCGCAGCCGGGGAAGGAGGAGCAGGACCGCGGCCCCGTAGGCGACGGCGGCCGTGGCCGTGTGCCCGGAGGGGTAGTAGCCGGTGCCGGGCGGCATCACCGGGGTGCCGGGGCGGGCGGTGAGCTCCTTGAGGGGGAGGACCAGCACCGGCACCAGCACCATCGCCAGCGCCGCCGCGACGGGCGGCCGCCACCAGCCGCGGGCGCCCGAGCCGCGGCCGTGCCGGGCGACGTACGCCAGCACGACGGCCAGGACCGGCACGGCCACCGGCGCGCTCCCGAGGTCGGAGAGGACCTGCGAGACGCGGTCGGGGTGGACGAGCGCCCGGCTGAGGCGGGCGTCCTCGGCCAGCAGCGGGCCGTGACCGGCCACCTGCCAGGTGATCAGGGCGAAGAGCAGCGCGGGCAGGAGGAGCGGGAGCAGGGACGACAGGGACAACGGGGGCAACGGGGACAACGGGGGGAGCCGCCGGGGAAGCGGCTGCGGATCTCGCTGGGTCGGCACGCCGACCAGCTTCTCAGCCCCGGGCCCCGCCCATCGTCCGCCGCCCCGCCCTCCGCCCCGGGCCCGCCCCTTCAGCCGCCGGGCCCGCCTTCCGCCCGTCGGCCCCCACCCTCTGTCCGCGGCCCCGCCCTTCGTCCGCCGGCCGCTCCTTCAGCCGCCGGGCCGTTCCCTGCCCGCCGCCCCGTGCCTACTCCGTGGACGTCGCCTTCAGGGCCAGCCACAGCTCCATCCGCACGTCCGGGTCGTCCAGGGACCGGCCGAGGATCTCCTCGACGCGGCGCATCCGGTAGCGCAGGGTGTGCCGGTGCACGCCGAGTTCGGCGGCCGCGGCGTCCCACTGGCCGTGCCGGGACAGCCAGGCGCGCAGGGAGGCCAGGAGGTCGCCGCGGCCGGTGGCGTCGTGCTCCTGCAAGGGGCGCAGCAGGCCGTCGGCGAAGGCGCGCACGGCGTCGTCGGCGAGCAGGGGCAGCACCGAGCCCGCGGCGAGCTGCTCGTGCTCGACCAGCACCCGGCCGCGGCGCCGCGCCACCGACAGGGCCTGCTCGGCCTGCCGGTAGGCGGCGGCCGCGGCGATCGGCCCGGCCGGTGCGGACATGCCGACGACGAGGTCGGCCGGCTCGCCCGCGGCCGCACGCCGGTGGGCGGTGCGGGCGGCACGGGCCGCCTCGATCGCCGCCGCGTACTGCGTGCACGCGGCGGCCGCGGCACCCCCGTCGGCGGCCAGCACCACCAGCCGCTGCCCGTCGGGGACGACCAGGACCGCCTCCCCGGCACGGGCGGCGGCGGCCTCCACCGTCTCGGCGAGCCCGCCCAGCACGTCGTCGCCCGCGTCGGCGGCGGCCAGCGCGGCGGCCGACGGCCTGGCCGGGGCCGCGGGCGCGGGCGCGTCGGTGGGCAGCCGGGCGGTGGAAGCGGCGGCCGGCTCGGCGACGACGACCCGGAACGGCGCGTCCAGCAGGCCGCCGTACAGCTCCCCGGCGACGGTGCGGGCATGGTCGGGCTCCCCGGCGAGCAGCATGCGCAGCACGGCCGCGCCGAGGCGCTGCTCGGCCGCGTGCAGGGAGCGGGAGCGCTCCGTGGTGAGCGTGAGCAGCGCGATGGCGGAGTGCAGGGCGTAGCGTTCGGCGGTGCCCAGGGTGGCGGCCGTACCGACGGCGAGGACCGCCCGGGGGCGCCGCCCGGTGCCCAGGGTGTGCAGTTCGACGCGGTCGTCGTGGCCGGGGCCGTCGACCACGGACGACGCCGGCGCGGGCCGGTCGCGCAGCCGTTCGACGTCGGCGGTGAGCCGGGCGGCCCGGCGGCCCGCCCACTCCGGCGCGCACGCCACGACGGCGCCTGAGGCGTCGTAGAGCGCCGCCCACCCGTCGACCTGTCCGGCCAGCGCCGCCAGGAGCCCCTCGGGGCCGGCGGTCAGTGCCTGCCGGGTCAGTTCGCGCTGCGCGGCGAAGCCGGCCGTCACCGCCCGGTACTGGTCGGCGGCGAGCGCGGCGGAGACGGCCTTGGTGATGGCGAGGAACGGGGTGCGGCGCGGCACCTCCAGCAGCGGCAGCCCCTCCTGCTCGGCCGCGTCGACGAGGGCCTTGGGGATCTCGTCGTAGTTGACGCCCACGGCGAAGCCCAGTCCGACCACGCCCGCCTCCACCAGCCGCCGGACGTAGCGGCGCATGGCCTCGGGGTCCTCTGCGTCCAGTTTGAGCGCGGTGATGAGCAGCAGCTCGCCGCCCTCCATGTACGGCACCGGGTCGGCGAGCTCGCTGACGTGCGCCCAGCGCACGGGCACGTCCAGGCGGTCCGCGCCCGCCCGCACGGTCAGCTTGAGCGCCGAGTGGTGGACGAGCGAGGCGAGCGTCGGGGGCATGGGGCCTTCAGGTCGGTGTCGGTCGGTGTCCGTCGGTGTCCGTCGGTGTCCGTCGGTGTCCGTCGGTTGTCCGTCTGTGCGGTCTGTGCGGTCGGTGTGGTCGCGATGCAGAACCGGTGATCTTTTGGCCGTCGTGTATGAACGACCTGTGATGATTCTGCCTCACTGTATGGTCGCCGCGCGCCCCGTCGCGGACTTCAGCCCCGCAGGTCCACCAGCAGCGGCGGCGCGTGCTCGCCCCTGACGTCGGTCAGCGACAGCACCGCGTGCCCCGGCGGCACGGCGTGCGCCAGCTCGGAGGCCGACCAGCGCTCCCGCTCGACCTGCCGCACGGTCACCGCCCGCGCGGTGGGCGCCTTGCCGGTGATCACCCGGCGCAGCATGTGCACGGCCTTGCCGGCCGGGGTCTCGGCGATGATCTGCCGGTCGGTGACGTCCCGGGTCTCGGTCCACTCCTTGCCCCACACCTCGGCGAAGTCCTGCCCGTCCCACGGGGTGAGCCCGGACAGCGCCATCCGGCAGCCGGTGGCGCCCAGCAGCGGCCCGCGCAGCGGGCGCGGCACGTCGTCCAGGGTGCGCAGGGTGAGGACCACGCCGGCGTTGGCGGAGCGCAGGCGCTGGACGGCGCGCACCGCCTCCGGGGTGACCACGCCGGTGGCGTCGTCGAGGATCAGGCAGGCGAACAGCGACCGGTCCTCGCGCACCGCGACACTCGCGGCGAACTGGGCGAGCACCAGCCGCGCCAGGATGCGCGAGGCGTCCGCGTGGCCCCGCTCGGGCAGGTCGACCCGCACCCGCACCGGATGGTCCAGGGCCCGCAGCGAGAACGGCCGCGAGCGCCCCGAGGTGTCGAAGAAGGACGCGAACGCGGGCCGGTCCAGCAGCGCCACCCGGTCCGCGAGCACCGCCGCCACGTCACCGGGGTGCCCGAGCTGCCGCTGCCGCGCGTCCAGTTCCCGCAGCAGCGACTCCTGCCCGGCCTGGTGCAGCGCCTCGCGCAGCGCGGCCAGCGGCCCCGGCGCCCCGTCCAGCAGCTGCCGCAGCTCCGGTACGGAGGGGAAGCGGCCGTGCACCGCGCGGAACGGGCCGAGCAGTTGGGCGAGCACCGTGGTGGAGCGGCGGCTGTCGCTGCCCGGGTGCGGGTCGGCGAGGTCGCCGACGAGGGCCTCGGCCAGGACGGCGGCGGCCTCGTCGGGGTCGGTGGTGCCGCCGTACAGGTCGAGGTCGTACTCGGAGTCCGGGTTGCCGATGCGGACGACGACGTCGTAGGCGTCCGCCGGGCCGAGCCCCGCGCCCGCCGCGCCGACCACGACCACACACGCCCGCCCGGCCAGCGCCTGCAGGCACAGCGACTCGGCCAGCGGGCGCACCACGCTGCCGGTCTTGCCGGAGCCGGCCGGGCCGACGGCGAGCAGGGAGGTGCCCAGCAGTTCGGGGCCGAGGGCGAGGCCGGTGCCGCGGTAGGGGTAGGGGTTGCGCGGGTCGTCGGCGGTGGTGCCGAGCCGCACCTGGCCGGTGAGCAGGTCGTGCGGGACGTGCCGGGCGGGCAGGTCGCGGGCGCCGGAGGGGTGCAGGCAGGCGGCGGCGCCGTCGCGCAGCACGGCGCCGGTGAAGGCGGCCAGGCTGTGCGTGCCGTCGCGCACGCCCTGCCAGGCGCGGGTGAGCCGCGCGTGGTCGACGTCCCGCATCAGCCCGGCCCGCGCCTCGGCGGCCAGCCGCTCGGCGGCCTCGTGGGCGCCGGCGGCGCGCAGCGCGGGCCATTCGGCCGGGTCGTGCTCCGGCGCCGGCGGCCGCTCCGGCGCGGGGGCGGTGCGGCTCCAGGCGGGCGGTCCGTAGCGCCGCCACACCTCGCCCCAGCGGCCCAGCCGGGCCACGGCGACCATGATGACCAGCGCGATCAGCAGGTAGTAGGCGTAGACGACCACGACCGCGGCGAAGGTGTGGGGGGCGGCCCAGGAGCGGGGGATCATCGCGTACAGCGGCAGCAGCCACCAGCCGCCCAGGTAGCCGTTCCACAGCAGCGACCAGACCAGCCAGCCCACCAGGAAGGAGATCAGCGCGCCGCCGAGCAGCTGCCGCGCCGGGATCCGCTCCGGTTCCTCCTGCGGCCGCGGCCGGTGGCCGAAGCGCCACACCCCGGGCGCCGCCGGCGGCCGCGGGGTGCGCAGCCAGGTCAGGAAGGCGGAGCCGTCCGGCCGTGGCGGCGCCCCGGGGGCCGTGGCCGGCTTCGGGGGCACCGCGGGCCGTTCCGGCGGCGCCGCCGGACGCGGCACCGGGTTCGCGTGCGTCCCACGGGCGTCCCGCGTCCCGTCGCTGTCCATCGAGCCTGCCCCCTGAGCAGCCGTTCCGACACCCATCAGCGAGCCAATCTAACGCCCACGCCTGGGGAGTTCACCGATGGCGCGGCCCGGGCCGCGCCGAGGTGTCACCGCATCGCCCTGTCCACCGCGGACAATCGCGTCCGGCGAAGGCGCCCACATGGAGCATGCCCACCTCCGGCCGCCCGGCCTAGCCTGCGGGAAAAGAAGGAAAGTGTCCGTAACACCCTCTGCAACACTCCAGGAGCCCCGCATGACCGCAGTTCCGCAGGAGCGCCGCGTCGCCACCGCCATCCCCGGCCCCAAGTCGCAGGAGCTTCAGGCCCGTCGCACCGCCGCGGTCGCGCAGGGCGTGGGCTCGGTCCTGCCCGTGTTCACCGCCCGCGCGGGCGGCGGCATCATCGAGGACGTCGACGGCAACCGTCTGATCGACTTCGGCTCCGGCATCGCCGTCACGTCGGTCGGCGCCTCCGCCGAGGCCGTCGTACGCCGGGCGACCGCCCAGCTCGCCGACTTCACCCACACCTGTTTCATGGTCACGCCGTACGAGGGCTACGTCGCCGTCGCCGAGGCGCTGGCCGAGCTGACCCCGGGCGACCACCCGAAGAAGTCCGCGCTGTTCAACTCCGGCGCCGAGGCCGTCGAGAACGCCGTGAAGATCGCCCGCGCCCACACCAAGCGGCAGGCGGTCGTCGTCTTCGACCACGGCTACCACGGCCGCACCAACCTCACCATGGCGCTCACGGCGAAGAACATGCCGTACAAGCACGGCTTCGGCCCGTTCGCGCCCGAGGTCTACCGCGTCCCGGTCGCCTACGCCTACCGCTGGCCGACCGGCCCGGACAACTGCGGTCCCGAGGCCGCCCGGCAGGCCATCGACCAGATCACCAAGCAGGTCGGCCCGGAGAACGTGGCCGCGATCATCATCGAGCCGGTCCTCGGCGAGGGCGGCTTCATCGAGCCGGCCAAGGGCTTCCTGCCGGCGATCCGCCAGTTCGCCGCCGACCACGGCATCGTCTTCGTCGCCGACGAGATCCAGTCCGGCTTCTGCCGCACCGGCCAGTGGTTCGCCTGCGAGGACGAGGGCATCGTCCCGGACCTGATCACCACCGCCAAGGGCATCGCCGGCGGCCTGCCGCTGGCCGCCGTGACCGGCCGCGCCGAGATCATGGACGCCGCGCACGCGGGCGGCCTCGGCGGCACCTACGGCGGCAACCCGGTGGCCTGCGCGGCCGCGCTCGGCGCGATCGAGACCATGAAGGAGCTCGACCTCAACGCGAAGGCCCGGCGGATCGGGGAGATCATGAAGGCCCGGCTGACGGCCATGGCCGAGAAGTTCGAGGTCATCGGCGACGTCCGCGGCCGCGGCGCGATGATCGCCATCGAGCTCGTCAAGGACCGGACGACGAAGGAGCCGGACCCGCAGACCACCGCCGCCCTCGCCAAGGCCTGCCACCAGGAGGGCGTGCTGGTCCTGACCTGCGGCACCTACGGCAACGTGGTGCGCTTCCTGCCGCCGCTCGTCATCGGCGAGGACCTTCTCAACGAGGGCCTGGACGTCGTCGAGCAGGCGTTCACGCGCATCTGAGCCGGCCGTCGCACGCCTGACGAGGCCGAACGTCGGGCCGTGTGAAGAACGTGTGCGAGGTGGATGGCGGGAGGCCGCAGCGGCTGTCGCGGGCGCATCCCCTGGCGTAGGTTCATCTCCAGATGAGAGATACACCCGCCCGCAGGGGACTGCGGGCGGTCAGGCCGGGGCCTCCCCAGCTTCGACCTGGTCGTGCCTCGCGCACACAACCGGGGCTCCGGCTCCGGATTCTCCGCACGATCGGACGGTCGCCCGCCCCAGACCCCCCGGGGCGCGCGACGTTCCGGTCTGTCCGGCCGCCTCGGAACCACCCCCCGGTTCCGAGGCGGCCGACTTGTTTCCCCCACCCTCCGATTCATCAGTCCCTGCTGCCGCCTCTACAAACCGGCGCATCCCCCGCGGTCACTGCTACGACTCGGACAAGCGCCGACGGGCCCGGGCCGCCCTACCGTGGAGCTGGAACAAGCCAGCAACACACCTCAACGCGGAAGGGCCGGGACTCGCACATGCCCGAGAACTCTGTGGCCGCCACCCACGCCTTCTGGCTCGCCGGCCGCCAGGCCACCGGCGAGGACACCTTCGACGTCACCTCCCCGTGGGACGGCCGGGTCGTTGCCGCCGTGAGCGTGCCCACCGAGGCCCAGGTCGAGGAGGCCGTGGCCGCCGCGTACGCCGTGCGGGACGAGTTCGCCGCCACCCCGGCGCACGTGCGCGCCGCCGCCCTCGACCACGTCAGCCGGCGCCTGGCCGAGCGCGCCGAGGAGATCGCCCGCCTGATCTCCGCCGAGAACGGCAAGCCGATCAAGTGGGCGCGCGGCGAGGTCGGCCGCGCGGTCTCCGTGTTCCGCCTCGCGGCCGAGGAGGCGCGGCGGTTCAACGGCGGCGAGGGGCAGCGGCTGGACACCGACGCCGGCGGCCAGGGCCGGCTCGCCCTCGTCCGCCGCTTCCCCAAGGGCGTCGTACTCGGCATCGCGCCGTTCAACTTCCCGCTGAACCTGTGCGCCCACAAGGTCGCCCCGGCGATCGCGGCCGGCGCGCCCATCATCCTCAAGCCGGCGCCCGCCACCCCGCTCTCCGGCCTGGTCCTCGGCGAACTGCTCGCCGAGACCGACCTGCCCGCCGGCTCCTGGAGCATCCTGCCGGTGCCCAACGACCGCATGCCCGCCCTGGTCCAGGACGAGCGGCTGCCGGTCATCTCCTTCACCGGCTCCGAGAAGGTCGGCTACGCCATCATGGACTCGGTGCCGCGCAAGCACTGCACGCTGGAGCTGGGCGGCAACGGCGCCGCGGTCGTGCTGGCCGACTGGGCGAGCGAGGAGGACCTGGACTGGGCGGCGCAGCGCATCGCCACCTTCTCCAACTACCAGGGCGGCCAGTCCTGCATCTCCGTCCAGCGGGTCATCGCCGACGCCGCCGTCTACGACCGGCTCGTGCCGCGCATCGTGGCCGCCGTCGAGGCCCAGGTCACCGGCGACCCGAACGACGACGCCACCGACGTGGGCCCGCTGATCAGCGAGGACGCCGCCAAGCGCGTGGAGTCCTGGGTCCAGGAGGCGGTGGACGCCGGCGCCACCCTGCTCACCGGCGGCAAGCGCGACGGCGCCTCCTACGCGCCCACCGTGCTCGCCGACGTGCCGGCCGACGTGACGATCTCCTGCGAGGAGGTCTTCGGCCCGGTGCTGACCGTGCAGAAGGTGACCGGCGAGGCCGAGGCCTTCGCCGCCGTCAACGACTCCAAGTACGGCCTGCAGGCGGGCGTGTTCACCCACGACCTGCAGACCGCCTTCCGCGCCCACCGCGCCCTGGAGGTCGGCGGCGTCGTCATCGGCGACGTCCCGTCCTACCGCGCCGACCAGATGCCCTACGGCGGCGTCAAGCAGTCCGGCGTCGGCCGGGAGGGCGTGCGGTCCGCGATGGAGGACTACACCTACGAGCGGGTCCTGGTGCTCACCGGCATCCAGCTCTGAACCCGCGCCCATGAAGGGGCCCGGCACCGTTGCCCACCGGTGCCGGGCCCCCTCATCTCCCCGTCGGCCCGCGTCCGGACCCTCAACCGGAGAACCGGAGAAGCCGACGTGCGCAGCCGCAGCGGGCCGCAGCGGGCCGCAGCGGGCCGCGCAGAGTGATCCGCACGTCGTGCACGCCCTCGACGGCCAGGTCCGCGCCGAGCGTGGTGCAGTCGTACGGCCCCGAGGTGGGCGCGTCCGGTGCGGGCACCGCCGGCACCGGGCCGCCGTCCAGGGACAGCCCGGCCCGCTCGCCGGGGGCGAGGGTGACGCGGCGGTGCGCGGCGCAGGGGCCGGCCGCCGTTCTCACCGCGCCGTCCTCACTCCGCGACCGGCAGCCGCGCGTCGTCGCGCAGGAACAGCGGGATGCGGTCCAGCGGCGCGTCCACCGTCACCGTCGCACCGCCCTCGTACACCGCCCCCGTCCACGCGTCCGTCCACCGCGCCCCCGCAGGCAGGTACGCGGTGCGGGCCGTGGCGCCCGCGGTGAGCACCGGCGCGACCAGCAGGCCGGGCCCGAACAGGTGGGCGTCGTCGACCGTCCAGGCGGCCTGGTCGCCCGGGAACTCCAGGAACAGCGGGCGCATCACCGGCAGCCCCTCCTCGTGCGCCTGCCGCATCACGTCCAGGACGTACGGCTTGAGGTGCTCGCGCAGTCGCAGGTACCGCGCCGGCACCCGGTACGCCTCCTCGCCGTAGGACCACACCTCGTTGGGGCCGCCGGTCATCTCCGGGCCGAGCGGCATGCCCGGCTCGCGGAAGCCGTGCAGCCGCATCAGCGGCGACAGCGCGCCGAACTGGAACCAGCGGATCAGGACTTCCCGGTAGGCGGGGGCGTCCGGGTCGCCGCCGGGCCGGAGCTGGCGCGCCGCGTCAGCTCGGGCGCGATCAGCACGACCTCGTCGGTGCCGCGGCCGTCGAGCTTGGCGACCAGGTGCTCGACGGCGTACCGGCCCATCTGCCGGGCGGGGATGGAGACGGCCGTGAGCCGCACCGAGGCCTGGGTGGCGACCTGCTCGGGGCAGACGGCGACCACCGACACGTCCTCGGGCACGGCCCGGCCCTGCCGGCGCAGCAGGGCGAGCAGCGGCTCGATCGCCGACTCGTTCTGCACCACGAACCCGGTGGTGGCCGGGCGCTCGTCGAAGACGCGGGCCAGGGTCGCGGCCATCGCGTCGTACCCGCCCTCGCACGGCCGGTGCAGCAGCCGTACGCCCAGCTCGCGGGCGCGGGTGCGCAGGCCGTCCAGGGTGCGCTCGGCGAAGCCGGTGTGCCGCTCGTAGACCGCGGGGGCCTCGCCGATGACGGCGATGTCACGGTGGCCGAGGGCCGCGAGGTGCTCCACGCACAGCGCGCCGGCCGCCGTGAAGTCGAGGTCGACGCAGGTCAGGCCGGTGGTGTCGGCGGGCAGGCCGATGAGGACGGACGGCCGGCCGGTCTGCCGCAGCAGGGGCAGCCGCTCGTCCTCCAGCTCGACGTCCATCAGGATCATCGCGTCGGCCAGCCCGCTGCCGGTGACCCGGCGCACCGCGTCGGGGCCCTCCTCGCCGGTGAGCAGCAGCACGTCGTAGCCGTGGGTGCGGGCGGTGGTCGCCACGGCGATGGCGATCTCCATCATCACCGGCACGTACATGTCGGTGCGCAGGGGGACCATCAGCGCGATGATGTTCGACCTGCTGCCGGCCAGCGCCCGGGCGCCGGCGTTGGGGTGGTAGCCGAGCTCCCGGATGCTCTGCTCGACCCGCTGCCGGGTGCCGGCGGAGATGGACCGCTTGCCGCTGAGGACATAGCTCACCGTGCTCGCCGAGACTCCGGCGTGCCGGGCGACCTCGGCGAGGGTGACCATCCGGCTCTCCAAGCTGGTGAAGCGCTTCGACGGTGCGCGCGGTTGACAGGGCGCGTGAGGGGGGTTCGACAGTAGCTTCACCCGGAGTGGGTGTCCATGGGTCGTCGAAGCGCTTCGACGATTTTTCTTCGCGGCCCCGCTGCCCGCGACTCCCCGGGCGCGCAGAGGAACGTTCCCCCGGAGCGGGCCGTCGACGCAACACCGAGGACCGCGCCGCCACGCGACGGCCCACGCCCCTCGCCGGCACGGCGGCGCCGGGAGGACGGCGCCGGGAGGACGGCGCCGGGAGGACGGCGCCGGGAGGACGGTGCCGGGAGGACGGCGTCGGAAGGGTGGCGCCGGAAGGATGCCCGCGCGTCGGCGTCACCCTTACGGCCGTACCGCCCCGCCCCGCCGGGAGCGCCCCCGCGCCGTCCCGGCCGCACCCCGCCCGGCCCTGCTCCGGCCCCGCCCCGGCGCACACTGACGCGCCGTCAGCCCGGACCGGGACCGGTGGAAGGACCGGTGCGCCCGTGCGCGAGGGGTGGTGGGGTCGGCCCGAATCGGGTACCAACGATCCAGTAGCACCGGTCGGTAACGGTTCGACCCCAAGATCCCTGTTTGGGATCCCAAGATCCCCTATTGGGCGGCGAGGTGACCCTCATGTCCGCAGCACCGGCATCCACGACCCAGCCCCTCGTCACCGAGCGTGAGGCCCGCCAG
This sequence comes from Streptomyces echinoruber, assembly GCF_014651135.1. Taxonomy (GTDB): domain Bacteria; phylum Actinomycetota; class Actinomycetes; order Streptomycetales; family Streptomycetaceae; genus Streptomyces; species Streptomyces echinoruber. The sequence goes on along the minus strand of NZ_BMWH01000022.1, from coordinate 4,846 downwards.
GTGGCGGAGGCCGCCCGGGAGCAGGAGTGGCGCAAGCCCAGCTTCGCCAAGGAACTGTTCCTGGGCCGCTTCCGGCTCGACCTGATCCACCCTCACCCGCTGCCGGACGCCGAGGCGGCCCAGCGCGGCGAGGAGTTCCTCGCCAAGCTGCGGGACTTCTGCGAGACGGAGATCGACCCGGCGCTGATCGAGCGCGAGGCGCGCATCCCGGACGAGGTGGTCCGGGGCCTGAAGGAACTCGGCGCCTTCGGCATGAAGATCGACACGAAGTACGGCGGCCTCGGCCTCACCCAGCTCTACTACAACAAGGCCCTCGCCCTCGCCGGCTCCGTCAGCCCCGCCGTCGGCGCCCTGCTCTCCGCCCACCAGTCGATCGGCGTCCCGCAGCCGCTGAAGCTGTTCGGCACCGAGGAGCAGAAGGAGGAGTTCCTGCCGCGCTGCGCCCGCACGGACATCTCCGCCTTCCTGCTCACCGAACCGGACGTCGGCTCCGACCCCGCCCGGCTGGCCACCACCGCCGTCCCCGACGGCGACGACTACATCCTCGACGGCGTCAAACTGTGGACCACCAACGGCGTCGTCGCCGACCTGCTCGTCGTCATGGCGCGGGTACCGAAGTCCGAGGGCCACCGCGGCGGCATCACCGCGTTCGTGGTGGAGGCGGCCTCCGAAGGCGTCACCGTGGAGAACCGCAACGCCTTCATGGGCCTGCGCGGCCTGGAGAACGGCGTCACCCGTTTCCACCGCGTCCGCGTCCCCGCCACCCACCGCATCGGCGAGGAGGGCCAGGGCCTGAAGATCGCGCTGACCACGCTGAACACCGGCCGGCTGTCGCTGCCCGCGATGTGCGCCGGGGCCGGCAAATGGTGTTTGAAGATCGCCCGCGAGTGGTCGGCGGCGCGCGAGCAGTGGGGCCGGCCCATCGCGCTGCACGAGGCCGTCGGCGCCAAGATCAGCTTCATCGCGGCGACGGCGTTCGCCCTGGAGGCCGTTGTCGACCTGTCCTCGCAGATGGCCGACGAGGACCGCAACGACATCCGCATCGAGGCCGCCCTGGCCAAGCTGTACGGCTCCGAGATGGCCTGGCGCATGGCCGACGAACTCGTGCAGATCCGCGGCGGCCGCGGTTTCGAGACGGCCGAGTCGCTCGCCGCCCGCGGCGAACGTGCCGTACCCGCCGAGCAGCTCCTGCGCGACCTGCGCATCAACCGCATCTTCGAGGGCTCCACGGAGATCATGCACCTGCTCATCGCCCGCGAGGCCGTCGACGCCCACCTGTCGGTCGCCGGTGACCTCATCGACCCCGGCAAGTCCCTGTCGGACAAGGCGAGGGCGGGCGCCAACGCCGGCGTCTTCTACGCCAAGTGGCTGCCGAAGCTGGTCGCCGGACCGGGCCAGGTCCCCGGCGCCTTCGGCGAGTTCAAACACGACGTCGACCTCTCGACGCACCTGCGCTACGTCGAACGGCACGCCCGCAAGCTCGCCCGCTGCACCTTCTACGCCATGTCCCGCTGGCAGGGCCGGATGGAGACCAAGCAGGGCTTTTTGGGCCGGATCGTCGACATCGGCGCCGAACTGTTCGCGATGAGCGCCGCCTGCGTGCGCGCCGAGATGCTGCGCGCCCGCGGCGACCACGGCCGCGAGGCCTACCAGCTCGCCGACGCCTTCTGCCGCCAGGCCCGCATCCGGGTCGGGGAACTGTTCGACCGCCTGTGGACCAACACCGACGACCTCGACCGCAAGGTCGTCAAGGGCGTCCTCGGCGGTGTCTACACCTGGCTGGAGGAGGGCGTCCTCGACCCCTCCGGCGACGGCCCGTGGATCGCGGACGCCTCGCCCGGCCCCGCGCGCAGGGAGAACGTACGACGCCCCGTCCGCTGACCGGCACGGGGGCGCCCGCACCCGCCGGGCGCCCCCCGGTGCACCCGCACGAGGGACGTGCCGTCCTGCGGCCGGCCGCTTGCGGCGACAATGGAGCAATGACCGACAGTCCAGCCCCTCTCGCCGACCCGCACCTCGTCTTCGACCCCGCAGCGGGGGACGGTCCGAAGGACGTGGTGATCCTCGGCTCCACCGGGTCCATCGGCACCCAGGCCATCGACCTCGTGCTGCGCCACCCGGACCGGTTCCGTGTCACCGGACTCTCCGCCAACGGCGGACGGATCGGCCTCCTCGCCGAACAGGCGCGCCGACTGCGGGTGCGGACCGTCGCCGTCGCCCGCGAGGACGCCGTCCCCGCGCTGCGCGAGGCGCTCGCCGCCGAGTACGGCGCGGGCGAGCCGCTGCCGGAGATCCTCGCCGGCCCCGAGGCGGCCACCCAGCTCGCCGCCTCCGACTGCCACACCGTGCTGAACGGCATCACCGGCTCCATCGGCCTCGCGCCGACCCTGGCCGCCCTGGAGGCCGGCCGCACCCTCGCGCTCGCCAACAAGGAGTCCCTCATCGTCGGCGGCCCGCTGGTCAAGGCGCTCGCCAAGCCGGGCCAGATCATCCCGGTCGACTCCGAACACGCCGCCCTCTTCCAGGCCCTCGCCGCCGGCACCCGCGCGGACGTGCGCAAGCTGGTCGTCACCGCCTCCGGCGGCCCCTTCCGCGGCCGGACCAGGCAGGAACTGGCCCACGTCACCGTCGAGGACGCCCTCGCCCACCCCACCTGGGCGATGGGCCCGGTGATCACCATCAACTCCGCGACCCTCGTCAACAAGGGCCTGGAGGTCATCGAGGCACACCTGCTGTACGACATTCCCTTCGACCGCATTGAGGTGGTCGTGCACCCGCAGTCGTATGTCCACTCGATGATTGAGTTCATAGACGGATCCACCCTCGCCCAGGCGACGCCCCCCGACATGCGCGGGCCCATCGCCATCGGCCTGGCCTGGCCCGAGCGCGTCCCCGACGCGGCCCCCGCCTTCGACTGGAGCAAGGCCTCCACCTGGGAGTTCCTCCCCCTCGACAACGAGGCGTTCCCCTCGGTGAACCTGGCCCGCCACGTCGGCCGGCTCGGCGGCACCGCCCCGGCGGTGTTCAACGCGGCCAACGAGGAGTGCGTCGACGCCTTCCGCGCCGGCCTGCTGCCCTTCACCGGGATCATCGACACCGTCACCCGGGTGGTGGAGGAGCACGGCACCCCGGGTACGGGAACCCCGCTGACCCTGCCGGACGTCCTCGAGGCGGAGACCTGGGCGCGGGCCCGGGCGAGGGAACTGACGCACCGGACGGCGACCGCGGAGGCGCGCGCATGACGACCCTGATGATGATCCTCGGCATAGTCGTCTTCGCGGTCGGTCTGCTGGTCTCCATCGCCTGGCACGAGCTGGGCCACCTGTCCACGGCCAAGATGTTCGGCATCCGCGTGCCGCAGTACATGGTCGGCTTCGGCCCGACCCTGTGGTCCCGCAAGAAGGGCGAGACCGAGTACGGCATCAAGGCCGTCCCGCTCGGCGGCTACATCCGCATGATCGGCATGTTCCCGCCGGGCGAGGACGGACGGATCACCGCCCGCTCCACCTCGCCCTGGCGCGGCATGATCGAGGACGCCCGCTCGGCGGCGTACGAGGAGATCCGGCCGGGCGACGAGACCCGCCTGTTCTACACGCGCGCCCCGTGGAAGCGGATCGTCGTCATGTTCGCGGGCCCCTTCATGAACCTCGTCCTGGCGGTGGCGCTGTTCCTCACCGTCCTGATGGGCTTCGGCATCCCGCAGCAGACCACCACCGTCAGCTCGGTCTCCCAATGCGTCATCGCCCAGAGCGAGAACCGGCAGACCTGCAAGGACACCGACCCGTCCTCCCCGGCCGCCGCCGCCGGCCTCAAGCCCGGCGACCGGATCGTCTCCTTCGACGGGGTGCGCACCACCAGCTGGAACCAGCTCTCCGACCTCATCCGCGCCGTCCCCGGCAAGCAGGTGCCGATCGTCGTCGAGCGCAAGGGCCACCAACTGACCCTGCACGCGAAGATCGCCACCAACAAGGTCGCCAAGAAGGACTCCAGCGGCCAGCCCGTCCAGGGCCAGTACGTCACCGCCGGCTTCCTCGGCTTCAGCGCCGCCACCGGCGTCGTCCGCCAGGACTTCGGCCAGTCCCTGACCTGGATGGGCGACCACGTCGACCAGGCCGTCGACTCCCTGGCAAGCCTGCCCGGCAAGATCCCGGCGCTGTGGGCGGCGGCCTTCGACGGCGCCCCCCGCCAGGCCGACTCGCCGATGGGCGTGGTCGGCGCGGCCCGCGTCGGCGGCGAGATCTTCACCCTCGACATCCCGCCCACCCAGCAACTGGCCAGCTTCCTGATGCTGGTCGCCGGCTTCAACCTCTCCCTGTTCCTGTTCAACATGCTCCCGCTGCTCCCGCTCGACGGCGGCCACATCGCGGGCGCCGTCTGGGAGTCCGTCCGCCGGCACACCGCCCGGCTGCTGCGCCGCCCGGACCCCGGTCCGTTCGACGTGGCGAAGCTGATGCCGGTGGCGTACGTCGTCGCGGGCATCTTCATCTGCTTCACGCTGCTGGTGCTCATCGCCGACGTCGTCAACCCGGTCAGAATCTCGTAGCCGCATCCGGTGGCCACCCGCTGTTCACGGGCGGCCGGGGAGGTCCAACCCCCGGCCGCCTCCCCCCGGGTGGACCGGCGGGAGCGGGTGTGCCGGGGGTGCGGCCGGTGCCGTAATCTCGGAGTCCGAAGCCCGCTGTCCACGGGACCGGACCTTGATCCACGACTTGGGGTTGCACAGCAGATGACTGCGATTTCTCTCGGCATGCCGTCCGTTCCGACCAAGCTCGCCGAGCGGCGGAAGAGCCGGCAGATCATGGTCGGTCCGGTGGCGGTGGGCGGGGACGCGCCGGTGTCGGTGCAG
>NZ_BMWH01000021.1 GCF_014651135.1 Streptomyces echinoruber | reverse complement strand
ACCCTCAACCTGCGCCTGCCCGCCGAGCAGCTCACCTGGATCGTCCACCACGCCGCCGACCGGGTGATCGTCGTCAACGGCTCCCTGCTGCCGCTGCTCGCCCCGCTGCTGCCGCAGTTGAAGACGGTCGAGCACGTCGTCGTCTCCGGCCCCGGCGACCGCTCGCTGCTGCAGGACGCACCGGCCCAGGTCCACGAGTACGAGGACCTCCTCGCCGGGAAGCCCGACGGCTACGACTGGCCGCAACTGGACGAGCGCCGGGCCGCCGCCATGTGCTACACCTCCGGCACCACCGGCGACCCCAAGGGCGTGGTCTACAGCCACCGTTCGATCTACCTGCACTCCATGCAGGTCAACATGGCCCAGTCGATGGGCCTGACCGACCAGGACACCTCCCTGGTCGTCGTCCCCCAGTTCCACGTCAACGCCTGGGGCCTGCCGCACGCCACCTTCATGACCGGCGTCAACCTGCTGATGCCGGACCGCTTCCTGCAGCCCGCCCCGCTCGCCGAGATGATCGAGCAGGAGCGGCCCACGCACGCCGCCGCCGTCCCCACCATCTGGCAGGGCCTGCTCGCCGAGCTGACCGCGCGGCCCCGCGACCTGTCCTCGCTCACCCAGGTCACCATCGGCGGCGCGGCCTGTCCGCCTTCCCTCATGGAGGCCTTCGACAAGCTCGGCGTGCGGGTCTGCCACGCCTGGGGCATGACGGAGACGTCCCCGCTGGGCACGGTCGCCCGCCCGCCGGCGCAGGCGGTCGGCACGGACGAGGAGTTCGCCTACCGCCTCACCCAGGGCCGCTTCGCCTGCTCCGTCGAGGCCCGCCTGACCGGCCCCAACGGCGAGCGCCTGCCCTGGGACGGCACCTCCGCCGGCGAACTGGAGGTCCGCGGCCCGTGGATCGCGGGCGCCTACTACAACGGCCCGGACGCCGAACCGCTGCGCCCCGCCGACAAGTTCAGCGAGGACGGCTGGCTGAAGACGGGCGACGTCGGCACGATCTCCCCCGACGGCTACCTCACCCTCACCGACCGCGCCAAGGACGTCATCAAGTCCGGTGGCGAGTGGATCTCCTCCGTCGAGCTGGAGAACGCCCTGATGTCCCACCCGGACGTCGCCGAGGCCGCCGTCGTCGCCGTCCCCGACGACAAGTGGGGCGAACGGCCGCTGGCCACCGTCGTGCTGAAGGAGGGCGCCACCGCCGACTTCGCCGCCCTGCGCGCCTTCCTCGCCGAGGAGGGCGGGATCGCCAAGTGGCAGCTCCCGGAGCGCTGGACGCTGGTCGAGGCGGTGCCCAAGACCAGCGTCGGCAAGTTCGACAAGAAGGTGCTGCGCCGCAAGTACGCGGAGGGCGAGCTGGACGTCACCCGGCTCTGAAGGCTCCGGTCACTCCGGCCCCCTGGGCCCCTCCGGCACGGCACCGCGGGGCGTCACCGTCGTACGGCCGGTCCCGGTCCCGCGGCGTTACGGGGCGTCACCGTCGTACGGCCGTGGCGCCCCAGCCGAGCACCAGCCACGCGCCCGCCACCGCGCACACCCCGCCCCAGCCGAAGTGGCCGAAGGCCGGGCCCGCCAGGGCCGAGGCGAGGGCGCCGCCGGCGAAGCCGGAGACCACGTAGGCGGTGTTGGCGGCGGCCGGGGTGGAGGTGGTGGTCAGGGCCAGGGTCTGGTTGGCGACGTGCGAGGCGACGAGGGCGGTGTGGATCGTCACGGCGGCCGCGAAGAGGGCCGCCAGGACGTGGCCGCCCAGCCAGAACAGCGGCACGGAGACGGCGGCGACCAGGAACGCGGCCCGCACGGTCTTCGCCGCGCCGAACCGGTCCACCAGTCCGCCCGCCGGCGGTGCCACCGCGCTCGCCGTCAGCCCGAACAGGCCGAACAGCCCGGCGGTCGCCGTCGACAGGCCGTACGCCGGGCCGGTCAGCAGCAGCGCGAGCGAGGTCCACAGCGCGCTCCAGGCGCCGAACATCCCGGCCTGCCGCACGCAGGCCCGCCACAGGTCGGGGGAGCGGCGCAGCAGTCCGGGCAGCGCGGCGATGCCGGCGAGGAGGCTCCCGTCCCGGTCCCGGCGCTCGGCGGGCAGGACGGACGCGGTCGCCAGGCCCAGGGTCAGTGTCAGCACGCCCGAGCCCGCGAACACCCACCGCCAGCCGAAGGCCTGCCCGACCAGGCCGCCCAGGACGCGGGCGGCGACGATGCCGGCGAACAGGCCGGAGATGACGGCCGCGACGTGCAGGGCCCGGCGGTCGGCGGGCGCGCGCTCGGCGACCAGCGGGACCAGGAGCTGCGGGATGACGGTGGCCGCCGAGGTGACGAAGACGGCGACGGCGAGGACGGCGATGCCGGGGGCGGCGGCACTGGCGGCCAGCGCCGCCGTGGTGACGACGGTCAGGGCGCCGACCAGGCGGCGCCGGTTGACGCCGTCGCCGAGCGGGGCGAAGAAGAGCAGGCCGACCGCGTAACCGAGCTGCGCCACGGAGGCGATCCAGGCGACGGCCGGGGGCGTCGAGCCGAAGTCGCGGGCGATCAGGCTGAGCAGCGGGGCGGCCAGGTAGATGTTGGCGACCGTCGCGGCGGTGCAGGCGGCGATCAGGACGAGGAAGAGGGAGGGCGACGTGCCCCGGGGGCTCGCGGTCCGCAGCGGGGCGCGGCGGGGCGCGGCGGACGAGGGCATGGGGAGGGGCTCCTTCAAGCCGACTTCGACAACCAACTCGTTGGTTGGGTAATGGGTGAAACAGTCTGGGAGGCTCTGCGATTCCCTGTCAACCAAATAGTTGGTTACTGGAGGGGCTACGCTGGTGCCCATGGCAGCAAGGGACGCCGAGGCCACCAAGGCCCGGATCTTCGACGCGGCGGTGGCCGAGTTCGCCCGGCACGGCATCGCCGGCGCCCGCATCGACCGCATCGCGGCCGAGGCGAAGGCCAACAAGCAGCTCATCTACGCCTACTACGGCAACAAGGCCGAGCTGTTCTCCCAGGTCCTCGGCCGCTGCATGGTCGACCTCGCCGCCGCCGTCCCGGTCGACCCCGACGACATCGAGGGCTGGCTGGACCGCCTGATGGACTACCACGCCGCCCACCCCGAACTGCTGCGCCTGCTCTACTGGGAAGGCATCGAGTACGGCACCGCCGAGCTGCCCGACGAGGCCGCGCGCCAGGAGCACTACGCCCGCAAGGTCGCCGCCCTGCGCGACGGCCAGCGCCGGGGCGTGATCAGCGACGCCATCCCGGCCGCCGACCTGCTGTTCCTGCTGATCGCCATGGCCAACTGGACCACCGTCGTCCCGCAGATGGCCCGCATTCTCGTCGGCGCCGAGGACACCGACCGGGCCCGCCTGCGCGCCTCGGTGCAGGAGGCGGCGCGCAGACTGGTCGCGAGGTGAGCCGACCGCGCCCCACGTCGGCGGACGGGGGCCGACCGGCCACGGCGGGCCGGTCGGCCCCGATGAGCCGGCCGGTTCCGAGGAACTGGTCGGTCCCGATGAGCCGACCGGCCACGACGGACCGGTCGGTGTCCTCGGCGCCGAGGGGCTAGTTGGTCCCGATCCGCGCCAGCAGCTCCACGATGCGGCTCTGCACCTCGGCGCTGGTCGACCGCTCCGCGAGGAACAGCACCGTCTCGCCCGAGGCGAGGCGCGGCAGGTCGGCCGGGTCGACGGCGGCGGTGTACACGACGAGCGGGGTGCGGTTGAGCAGCCCGTTCGCCTTCAGCCAGTCGACGATGCCGGCCCGGCGCCGGTGCACCCGCATCAGGTCCATCACGACCAGGTTCGGCCGGAACTGTCCCGCCAGCGTCACCGCGTCCGTGTCGCTCGCCGCCCGCGCGACCTGCATCCCGCGCCGCTCCAGCGTCGCCGTCAGCGCCAGCGCGATCTCCGCGTGCTCCTCGATCAGCAGCACCCGCGGCGGGTGCTGCTCGCTGTCGCGCGGCGCCAGCGCCTTGAGCAGAACGGCCGGATCGGCGCCGTACGCCGCCTCCCGGGTCGCCTGCCCGAGCCCGGCCGTGACCAGGACGGGCACCTCGGCCGCCACCGCCGCCTGCCGCAGCGACTGCAGCGCGGTCCGCGTGATCGGCCCGGTCAGCGGGTCGACGAACAGCGCGGCCGGGAACGCGGCGATCTGCGCGTCCACCTCCTCGCGCGAGTGCACGATCACCGGCCGGTAGCCCCGGTCGCTCAGCGCCTGCTGCGTCGACGCGTCCGGCGCCGGCCACACCAACAGCCGCCGCGGGTTGTCCAGCGGCTCCGGCGGCAGCTCGTCGTCCAGCGGCTGCGGCCGCGGCGGGTCCGCCACCTCGACGGCGCCTCCGGGGCCGTCCAGCGGCTCGGGCCCCTCGGCGGCGTTCTCGTCCGGTGCTCCTATGGCGTACGAGCGACCCGCACCCTCGGTCGCCGCACCGAGCCGCGGCTGCGCCGGAGCGGGCGCGGGCATCGGCTGCGCGGGCGCCGGCGCGGGAGCGGGGGTGGGTACGGCCGTGGGGGTGGGCGTCCGGCCCGACGGCTGCTCGGCGCTCGGATGCTGCCGGGCCGCCTGCTCGCCCTGGTCCGGATCCGGACGCGTACCCAGCTTGCGGCGGCGTCCCGAACCGCCGGGGTGGTGCGGCGGCGGGGTCGTCGTGAGCGGCGGCGCGGGCACCTGCGGCGCCTGCACCTGCGCGGCCTGCCGGCTGAACGGCACGCCCTGCCCCAGCGTGCGCACGCTGATCGGCCGGCCCTGCGTCGTGTTCGCGTCCGCCGGCGCGGCCGGTGCGGCCGGTGCGGCGCCCTCGGCGGGCAACGGCTGCGCGGGGCGGGCCTGCGCCTGGGCCTGTGCGTGCTGCGCTTGGGCGGGTTGTGCCTGTGCGGGCTGCGCCTGCGGGGGGACGAGCGGCTGCGGGTGTCCGGCGGGCTGCTCGGGCGGCAGGGGGGTGCCGGAGGCGGGGGTGGGCTGCTGTACGGGCGCGGCCTGCGCGGGGGCGGCCGCTGCCGCCGGGGCCTGGGCGGCCGGGGTGGCCGGGGCGTTCGGCGGCACGGGGGCCGCCGCGCCCTGCGGCGGGACCGGCGCGGGGGTGCCCGTCGGCGGGACAGGTGCGGCGGAACCGTTCGGCGGGACAGGGACCGCGCCGCCCTGCGGCGGGACCGGGACGCCGGTGCCGGAGGTGTCGCCGGTGGCCGGCCACGGCTGCGGCGCCGGGGCGGCCTCCGCGGGCAGGGGCTGGGCCGGTACGGCGGCGGGGACGGGCGGCTGACCGGCGACCGGCTGCTGACCGGCGACCGGCTGCTGGGCGGGCTGCGCCTGCGCGGGCACGGCGACCGGACCGGCGGCGGGCGCCTGCTGCGGGGCGTCCTGCGCCGGCACGGCGGCACCGGGCTGGGTCTGGGGAAGCTGCGTGACGGGCTGTCCGGGCTGCACCGAACCGGCCTGGTGGGGGACCATGCCGACGGCGCCGCCCTGCCCGGGCCCGGCCGGATCCGCCGGAGCGGGCACACCGGGCGCTTCCGCCGCCGGCGGGGCGACGACACGTCGGCGCCGCCCGGTCGGGGCGCTCGTGGGATGCGGCTGCGGCGGGGTGTGGTCGTCGGCCTGGTCGTGCGGTACGGCGTCGTGGCGGCCGTCGTCACCGCGCTGACCGGCACCGGGCGCGACGGGAACCGCCGGAGCCGGCACCGGCGCGGCGGCCGCGGCGGGCACCTGCCCCGGGACCCCACCACCCGGCACGCCCCTCTGTGCGGGAACGCCCTGGGCGGGCAGGCCCTGCCCGGGGACGCCCTGTGCGGGGACCGGCTGCCCCGGCGCCACCTGGGCGGGCACCAGCCCCTGCGCGCTCTGCACCGCTTGGGCCTGCTGCCCCGCCTGCCCCGCCTGGCCCTGCTGCCCCGCCTGCTCCGCCTGGCCCTGCGGACCCTGTTCCACCGCCTGGACCGGCTGGCCCTGCTGCTCGGTGTCCGCGCTCTGCGCCGCGGGGCGGTCCGCCTCGGCGGGCGGCAGGGCGAAGACCGTGCGCGGCGCGGCTTCCTGCGCGGAGGCGCGCTCCGCCGCGGCGGCCAGGGCACGCCGACGCCGCCCGGTGGGCTGCTGGGCCGCCGCACCGGCCTGGGCCGCGGCGCCCTCCCCGGAAGCGGTGGGTGCGGTGGGCAGGGCGGGCGGCAGCGCGTGCGGCTCGCCGGCCGCGCGGCGCGCACGCCGGCCGCCGGACGCGGGCACGCCCTGCGGCGGCACCGTACCGCCCAGTCCGCTGGCCGAGGCCGCGGTGCCGGCGGCGTGCTCGTCGGCCGTGACGACGGCGCCCTCGGCGGCACCGGCGGTGGAGCCGGAGCCGGCGGCGGGGGCCTCGGCGTGACGTCCGCGCCGCCGCCCGGTGCCCTCGGCGGCCTCCACCGCCTCCGCGGTGGTCGGCTCGTCGGCCGGCGGCTTGCGGCGCCGCCCGGTACCGGAGGGTGCCGCCGCCCCGGTGGCCTCGCCCCCGCCCGGGGTGTCGCCGTCGAGAAAGGCGTCGGTGGAGGCCCGCCGGGCCCGCCGCCGTCCGCCCCCGCCCGCCGGGGCCGCCTCGCCGGAACCGGAACCGGAGACGGCGCCGGAACCAGGCCCGGAACCAGGACCAGAATCAGAACCAGAACCGGAATCCGAGCCGGAAGCGGAGACGTCCTGAGGCTCGGTCCCGGCCCCGGCGGCGGCTGCTTCGGCCGTTGCTTCGGCCTGCTGCGGCGCCGCGGCGACGGCCCCGGCCCCGCCCCCGAGGGGCACCTCCAGGACGTAGGCGCTGCCGCTCATCCCCGGCACCTCGTGGGTCTGCAGCACACCGCCGTGGGCGCGCACGATCCCGCGCACGATCGGCTCGTGCACCGGGTCGCCCCCGGCGTACGGCCCGCGCACCTCGATCCGTACGACCTCGCCGCGCTGCGCCGCCGCCACGACGACGGTGTTGTCGAGGTAGCCGCCGGTCGCGGAGACGGGCGCGTTGCCGGTGGCGTTCACGCCGGCCACGTCCGCGACCAGGTGGGCGAGGGCGGTGGCGAGCCGCCGCGGGTCGACCTCGGCCTCGATGGGCGGCGCGTGCACGGCGAACTGCACCCGCCCCGGCCCGATCAGTTCGACGGCCCCGTCGACACCGGCGGCGACGACGGCGTCGAGCATCACCTTGGTACGGGAGATCTGCTCGGTGCCCGCGTCGAGCCGCTGGTAGCCGAGGACGTTGTCGATGAGGGTGGTGATACGGGAGTAGCCGGCCGCCAGGTAGTGCAGGATCTGGTTGGCCTCGGGCCACAGTTGCCCGGCGTCGTCGGCGGCGAGCGCGGACAGCTCGCGGCGCAGTTCGTCCAGGGGGCCGCGCAGGGAGGTGCCGAGCAGGGTCAGCAGCTGCTCGTAGCGGGCGGCGAGGGCCTCGTAGCGGTCCTTCTCGCGTTCGCCGAGGGCGGCGTAGCGCTCCTCGTTGGCGGCGAGTTCCTCGGCGTGCCGCTCCTTCAGCTCCTCGATCTCGGTGACGTGCTGCTGGCGCAGCGCGGTCAGCTCGGCGGCGTGCTCCTCGGCGAGCCGCTCCAGCTCCTCGGCGTGCTGCTTGGCCTGCTCCTCCTTCTCCTGTACGACGGCGTCGTAGGGCCGCCGGTCGGTGAAGGTCATCACGGCGCCGACCAGCTGGTCGCCGTCGCGCACCGGCGCGGTCGTCAGGTCGACCGGCACCTTGTCGCCGTTCTTCGCCCACAGCACCTGCCCGCGCACCCGGTGCTTGCGCCCCGAGCGCAGCGTGTCGGCGAGCGGCGACTCGCCGTACGGGAAGGGCGACCCGTCGGCGCGGGAGTGCAGCACGAGCGTGTGCAGCTCGCGGCCGCCCAGCTCGTTGGCCCGGTAGCCCAGTATCTGCGCGGCGGCCGGGTTGACGAGCACGATCCGCCCGTCGGTGTCCGTGCCCACGACACCCTCGGCGGCGGCCCGCAGGATCATCTCCGTCTGCCGCTGCGACCGCGCCAGCTCGGCCTCGGTGTCGACGGTTCCGGTCAGGTCCCGTACGACGAGCATCAGCAGCTCGTCGCCGGCGTAGCTGTAGCCGTCGTAGGCCTGCTGACCGTTCTCCAGATTCGCGCTTGTGACCTCGACCGGGAACTCGGTGCCGTCGGTGCGGCGCGCGATCATCCGGGTCGGCTTGGTGCGCGCGCGGGGGTCGATGTGGTCGGGCCGCCGCATGGAGCCCGGGATCAGCTTGGAGTCGAACTGGGGCAGCAGATCCAGCAGTCCGCGCCCGACGAGCGCCGTGCCCGGCGTCTCGAACGTCTCCAGCGCGATGGTGTTGGCGTTGACGACGGTGCCGTTGGCGTTGACCAGCACCAGCGCGTCCGGCAGGGCGTCCAGTATGGCAGCGAGGCGAGCAGCGCCTCGGGATGGCCTGCTGCTCACGAGACGCTTCCTCCCTGTTACCGCCGCTTGCTGCCGACCGCCGGGGCCATCTTGCCAACCGGCCCGCGACGTGTCACGCGAGGGAGTCTAAGGGCACCGGTTGCGCTCGCGACGCCGGATGCGAGGGAGGTCGCACGACGCGGTGACACCGAACCGCCCCGGAAAACCGGCCCCGCGCCCCGCAGGCCGCACGTGACGTCGGTTTTTTCGCTTCGCAGGACTTTCGCGGGACTTTTACGGCGCCGGTGCGGGGGCGGGGGAGCCGGTGACGGGGCGTCGGGGGTGAGCTCCCCGGGCCCGGGGCGGCCGCGCCGTACTGCCCGTGCTGCCGTACGTGGCCGCCTCGTACCGCCGTACGTGGTCGCCTCGTACCGCCGTCTGCTGTACGTGGCCACTTCGTACTGCCGTGCTGTGCCGTACGTGATCGCGTCGCACTGCCGTACGGGGACGGGACGGGTCACGACGGTCGTGCCGGGCGGAGGTCGGGCAGGAGGGGCACGAACCGGTCCCACCGCGCGATCCGGCACCCGTCCGCCCGGTCGAACCAGGCGTCCACCGGCCGCCCGTTCCAGGTCCCGGTGACATGGGCCGTCGCCGGCCCCCCGTACTGCATGGTGCACACACTCCCCTCCGGCACGGGCGCGAAGACCTCCCGCCCCCACCGGGTGTTCCGCTCGACGACGGCACAGGCCCCGTCCGGATCCGGGTGCGACCCACGGGCGGGATGGCACTCCACCTCGTAGGTCCCGTCGGCTTCCCGCCCGGCGTTGTGCACGGTGACGGTGAGGTGGTCACCGTCCGCCCGGTCCTCGTCCCGCACGGGCGGCGGCGCGACGAGGGCCCCGGAACCCTGGGAAACGGCGCCGGCGGGAACAGCCCCGACGGAGACGGCACCGGCGGGAACGGCCCCGGCGGGAACGGCCCCGGCCTGGGCCGCGCCGAGCGGCACGGCCGAGAGGAGGGGCGCGGCAAGGAGGCCGACGTGGAGAACGGCCCGCCGCAGCGGGCGCGCACCGGACACGGACGACGGGATGACCTGCGACATGCCCTGCCTAACGCCCCGCCCGCCCGTACGTTGCGCCCACCGCCGACCCGCCCGCCTCCCCGCCCCAAAGACTTTGCCCTGCGGCCCGCCCGCCTAGTACCGTGGGGGGCGATTGGTGACACCACGCTCGTCTGTGCCATCATCTGCACACACCACTCGCGCACATCCACGCGGGCGGCCTGTGCTGGAGGCGTCGCCTAGTCCGGTCTATGGCGCCGCACTGCTAATGCGGTTTGGGCCTTAAAGCCCATCGAGGGTTCAAATCCCTCCGCCTCCGCCGTACGACCAGGGAGTTCGGCCCGTTCGGGCCGGGCTCCCGCGTCGTTTCCGGAGGTGTTTCCCGCGATCGCCCCTTTCGGCGACGACCACGCCGATGCTCCTTCGGTACCCGGACCCCTCCCGGGCCTCCGGCCACTCTGATCACTTCACTCCTTCACTTCGGGGTCACTCTGATCATTCCGGGGACTCCGGCGTTCTGGCGCTCCGGCGCCTGTCCGGGCGGCGCCTCCGCGACGTTGTACGACGTTGCGTATCTGCTGCGTCAGGGCGGTCGCCGCGGCGGTGAGGAAGACGAAGTTGTAGAGGATCTGCAGCATGGTGGCCAGGCGTGCCGACTGGCCCCGTGGGGTGATGTCGCCGTAGCCGAGGGTGGCGAGGGTGACCAGGGTGAAGTACAGGGCGTCGAGGCGGGTCGTCAGCCCTCTGAACTCGCCGGGGCGTTGGGCGAGCGCCTGGTAAGTGGTCGCGAAGATCAGTATGGACAGGCACATCAACAGGGGGATGACCAGCCCGGGGTGGGTGTGCGGCCGGTTGAGGAGCACGTTCCGGATCTGCCGCAGCAGCATGATCGCCACGAACATCAGGGCGAGGGCGAAGAGGGTCCAGCTCTGGGCGGCGTGACGGGGACCGAGGCGGTCGATGGGAAGCCGGAAGTACCCGGTGACCATGACGGCCACGAGAGCCACCGTGAACAGCCAGGTCCGGGCGGCCCGCCACGCGGCGCCGGAACCGGAGCCGGACGTGCGGCTGCTTCCCGGCCCGGATGCGTCTCCCATCGTGGCGTCGCTCCGACCTCTCGTTCCACGGTCGACCACCCCCGGATCCGGGACGGGAGGGCCCTGGAGCCGCGGACACAGGGGATCCGGGCTCCGGCGTCCATCCGCGCTTCACGGCCCGGCCCGGGGCCCCTTCCGAAACGAAAGCTCCGCCGCCGAGTCCGCCCCGGCCGAGCACACCCAGGACTGAGCCCCGTACACGCAGGACTGGGCCCCGTACACGCAGGACTGGGCCTCGTACACTCAGGCCTGGGCCTCGCGGCGAGGCGAGCACAGGGCCCAGATGATGAAGCCGTCGACGACGATGAGCACGATCGACCAGACCGGCTGGTAGGGCAGCCAGGCGAAGTTGGCCAGCATGCTCAGCCCGGCGAGGACGACGGCCGCGGCACGTGCCCACACCGCTCCACTGAACAGCGCGAACCCGGTGAGGGCCACCAGGATGCCGAGGATCAGGTGCACCCAGCCCCAACCGGTGAGGCTGAACTCGTACGTGAAGTTCGGGGTGGTGACGAAGATGTCGTCCTTGGCGATGGCGGCGATGCCCTCGAAGACCGCCATGAGCCCACCGAAGATCATCAGAACCGCCGCCGCAGCGGTCCATCCCGTTGCCCACACGCTCCGCGCTTCCCACCCGGCCCGGTGGTGACGCGCATCGCTCACGTTGCTCGTCATGTGCTCGTCCTTTCGGAGAAGCGAGTCGCATCGTGCCTAGACTGCCCCCGAGCGGTGCGGCCTCTCATCCAGGCTCACACTCCTGCGGCGACTCTGCATCTCGGTGATCCCTGGGGCATGCGGGGCGATTGCGACGTGGGTGACGCCCGATCGGCGGCACAGACGGCATCGGTGGCATCGATGGCACCGGTGGCACCGGTGGCACCGGTGGGCGGTACCGGAGACGGCGGGACGGATACGGGTCGGACTTCTCGCAAGCTTCTCGCCCGGGGCACGGACGACGCGACGACGCCAAGACCCGCGATCGCTCGCGAGGCCGACGTGGCGACCGAGTGGACGCGCCGGCCACGACGCCCGAGCAGCCAGTGGGGGGCGCGCCGAAGCAGTACGCCACCCCCGGCCCGATCCCGCTGATCGAGGCTCCACCGCCCCCGGCCCCACCCTCCGCCACGAGCACGTTTCCGCAGGTCACAAGGGGTGTGCCAATCGGATTTCACAATCGCGGCGGCAGTCATGTAATGTTCTTCCTGTCGCCGCGAGCGGGACGGAAGCCCCGGGAGCGGAGACGACAACAGAACAAGCACTCGTAGCTTAACGGATAGAGCATCTGACTACGGATCAGAAGGTTGCAGGTTCGAATCCTGCCGAGTGCGCAGCAGCTCAGGGGCCCTGTGGAGTGATCCACAGGGCCCCTGGCCTGTGCCTTGACGGCAGTGTTTGACGGCAACCGCCCCGGCGGGCGGAAGAAGGGCCGATCAAAAGTACCGGGACGCCGGCCGCGTCGCCGTCACCCCGCAGCGCATCCCCGACGTGGTCGAAGGCGGAGCGCTGGGAGTCGAGCCGTACGAAGGTGTAGATGTCCATGGTCACGCGGATCGAGCCGCGACCCAGGGCTTCCATGATCATGCGGGCGTCGGCGCCCTGTTCGTGGAGCAGGGACGCGCAGGTGTGGCGCGGGTCGCGGAAGCGGACCTTGCGGACTCCAGCGAGGGCGTATGGGGTCGAGGTTGCCTCCGTCGTCAAGGCACCTGTCCTTGATCACTCGGGCCTCGAGCATGCACGTCTGGACGGGGTGCGGGGGATGGTCGCCCCGTTTGAAGTCGTCCTTGCTCGCTGTCTTGCGGAACCTCGCCTTCAGCTTCGGCGGTGCCGCTCGGACGGGAGATGGTCCAGCAGCGCCCGTCCGATGCCCTGATCAGCGACACGGTGTCGGCGCAGGGCCTCCCCGGCCCGGGCAGGCCCTTCAAGCACTCCGCCGCGCGGACTTTTTGGAAACGGGAACTCGTCACCGAAGGAGCCTCTTGCCCTGCCGAGGACGCTGCTGATGCCGGTTTCCGGTCAGCGATTCCACACGATCCAGGGAGCACCGGATGGTCCAGCGTCACCTGTCCGAGCAGTCGAAATCGGCGGGGCTTCATCTGTCTGTCGGACCGGCCTCTCATGTCTGCCGGACAGACCCCTCACCCGGCGGTGTGCGTGACACTGCCGCTGCCCTGCACGCATGCCGTCCTCGCGTGCGGGCCCGCCGCGCCTCCCTTGACGACGTATCCCTCGGCGTACACGCAGCCGGTCAGGTCGGAGAGCACATTGCCCCACGAACCGGGCAGGGCTGTGCGGCCGGAAAAGGACGCGGGTGCAACGGCTCGGTCGGACTGCCGATGTACGTCGATGTGGACCGTCCAGGTCTCCGAGTTGGGACCGGTGGCATAACCCCACAGGGCCTCGCACACAGGCGAGTAGTACAGCACCAGTCGGCCGTACCGGCGGCCGTCCGGCCAATTCATCGGCACGGAGTCGACAGGGCGCCGGTCGGTTTGCAGCCGTCGGAGTAGGGATCGGTGCCGTCCACGGCGGGCGGCCGGGTGCGGGGGGCGCTCGGCGTGGGGGAGCGGTCCGCGGTCGTGGCGCGGTGGCCCGTGCCGCGCGGCAGCAGGGCGACGGCAAGTGCTGCCACCAAGGCCGCCGCGACGGCGAGCGCCACCCAGCGGAGTCTTCGGCGGCGAGGAGCGGGGCGAGGCTCTTCCGGCCGCGGCTCCTCCCGTGGGAGTTGCTCCCGTTGCGGATCCGGTTGCGGATCCGGTCGCGGCGGTTCCTGGACGGGTCCGGCCGGCGCGGACGCTCCGCCGCCGGTACGTTCCAGAGTCCGCGCCACCTCCCACAGCTGCCGCCATTGCGCGGGGTCCTGCCCGCAGCTTTGGACGATGGCCGAGACCACCTCCCAGGAAGGCACCCGCCTGCCGCTCTCGGCGGTGGACAGCGTACCCACGGAGTAGCCCGAACGCCGGGCGAGTTCCCGCAGCGTGAGTCCGGAGTCGTCCCTGAGTTTGCGCAGGCGCAGCGCGAACTGGGTGTTCGCCGCCGAACCACCCGTTACGGGCGCGCGTCGTGTCCCGGCCATGGTCCCCCTTCCGGTGCACTTGCCGACCAGCTTGCAGGCGGCTTGGAAGGCGGGGAAGAACTGTTCCGGTCAGGGGTGTTCCGGTCAAGGACGTTCTGGTCAGGGGTGTTCCGGTCAGGGGCGGGCATGCGCACACCGCCGGCTCCTCGGTGAGGCTTCCGCGGAGCCGGCGGTGTGCAACCCGTCAGGGGCAGTTGAAGCTGCTCGCCCGGTCGTTGTTGGCGTCACCCACGTACGTCCAGGCGTACCAGCTGTGGTTGTTGGGCATCGGCGGCTCGCTCCACAGCAGGCGGCCGCCGAGGTCGGTGTTCTCGTAGACGTTGATCTTCTTGTAGGTCTTGTTCATCCACGAGCTGATCGCGTCGTTCCACCCGGTCCACCAGGTGAAATTGCCGACCGAGGAGTCGCAGTACGCGGGGTCCCACTGCACCCAGGCGCCCGAGTAGTTGGCGTCCTGGTAGAAGCAGTAGTAGCCCATCGCGCACTCGTGGGTCGCGTTCGGCGCCGCGGCGTCCGGCACCCCGTAGGTGATCTTCCCGCCGTCCCAGGCGGCGACGTTCGGCGCGATCAGCTTCCCCCCGGGGTGGGCCCGCATCACCTGCCGGAGCTGGGCCGGCACGGCCGCCCGGCTGTGCTGGGCGGGCTGGGCTCCGGCCGGTGTCGCCGTCAGTGCCACCAGGAGGGCGGCAACGCAGGAGAGCAGTGCTCCCAGCCGTCGTACGTGCATGATCGTGGTCCCTTCGTCCGCTGTGAGAGGAGCCGGGGCATGGGCGCCGGAACGTCCCCCGTCGCGAGCCGCGAGCGCACCGGCCTGCCCCGGGTCAGGTGTACCGGCCCCCGGGCAGCCCGGGGACCGGCGAACGCCGACGGATGAACAAAACTGAACACGCACCGCGTTGACCTGCGTAAACGGACGGCTGAAGCGTGCAACGCGCCGATCGGAGCCGGCTCGCCGGCCGCGTCGGCCCCCGCCGGGGAAGGGGCGGTCCGGCCGCCGGTCGTACAACCATCGCCCGCCCCGCGAAGTCTCCCTCCGCATGAATCAAGCCACTCGCGCCCGGGGCGCCGTCGGTCCCCGTGACCGGCGTACCGTCCAGGCGCTCGCCGCGGCCGTTGTGCTGGCCACCGCCGGCGGTCTGCTCACCGTCACGGCCGGTGCCGCCGAAGCGGCCGTGACCTGCGCCTCCCCCGTCTTCCAGCGGACGTTCTACGCGAACACGACGTTCAGCGGTACGCCGAAGAAGACGGACTGCGACTCGGTGATCGACCAGAACTGGGGTACGGGCGCGCCGGCGGCCGGTCTGCCCTCGAACTACTTCGGTGTCCGCTGGACGGTCACCCGCGATTTCGGTTCCGGCGGGCCGTTCCGGTTCGCCGCCGAAGCGCGTGACGGCATCCGCGTCTACCTCGACGGCGTCCGCAGGATCGACCTGTGGAAGAACATCTCCACCACCCAGGCGAAGACGGTCGACGTCACCGTCCCGTCCGGGAAGCACACCCTCCGGATCGACTACGTCAACTGGACCGGCGCCGCCGACGTCACGTTCGCGTACCAGCCCCGCACGTCCGCCGACGTCGACAAGGTCAAGCCGCTCACGCCCACCGGGACGTCCCTTTCGTACTCCTCGTACCAGGCCCGGTTCGGCTGGGCGGCCAACAAGGAGATGGATCTCGCGGGGTACCGCGTCTACCGGCGGCTCCAGGGCTCCCCGTACCCGGCCAAGCCGCTCGCGACGACGACCTCCACCTCGTACACGGACACCACGCTGCCGAGGACGGGCGCGACGTACTACTACGAGGTGCGCGCCGTCGACAAGGCCGGCAACGAGTCGGCCGGCACCGCGGACAAGCCCGTCACCACCGTCGACGAGACGGCGCCCGCCGCGCCCAAGGGCGTCGGGGACAACTGGGCGATGGGCGAGGTCGAGGACGTCTGGCTGACCTGGGAGTCGAACACCGAGCCCGACTTCGCCGGCTACCGCGTCTACCGGTCCGCCACCACCCCGGTCGCCGTCACCCCGGCGAACCTGGTGAGCGGCAGCGAGCTGCTCACCGGCTCCGGATACCGCGAGGCGCTCCCGCAGACCGGTGACGCGTACTCCTACGTCGTCACCGCCGTCGACACGCACGGCAACGAGTCGGCGCCGTCCGACCCGACGAGCGCGTTCATGACGCACGACAGGACGCCCCCGCAGGAGACGGCGCTGAACGCGCGGGCCGTGGAGAGCGAGGCCGGGGTCACCCTGACCTGGGACGCGTCGCAGGCCAGGAGCGAGGACTTCGTCGGCTACCGCGTCTACCGGTCGAGCACGCCCCGGGGCGAGCGGAAGATGGGGGAGCAGCTCGTCGGCGAGTACGTCCGGGGGACGTCCTTCACCGAGCGGGCCGCGCCGCCCGGCAGAACCTCCTACTACTGGGTCGTGGCCGCGGACGACGCCGGGTGCCTCGGCACCCCGTCGGTGGACATGGAGGTGCACGTCCAGGGGAACACCACGGCGCCGCCCGCGGTGACCGGCCTGACCGCTACGCCCGGGAAGAACGGCGTCTCGCTCGGCTGGGACGCCAGTGACGACCCCGGCCTCGACCACTACGAGATCCTGCGCGGCACGCTCGTCGACGGGCGGTGGACGTACAAGCCGCTGTTGGACCCCGGGGACTTCCAGCCGTGGGAGTTCACCGGGACCCGGCACCACGACCTGACGGTCGCCGACGGTGAGCGGGTGCGCTACAGCGTCGTCGCCGTCGACCAGTACGGCAACGCGCTCACGCCGGACAGCGGGGCCGCGATGGCCGAGGTGACCGAGCTGGACCTGAGCCCGGACGCCGGCGCGACCCCGGCCGCCTCGGGGGCCCCGCTCACCTCTCTCGGCACGCAGCCGTACGGCGATCACGGCTGGATCTCCTGGATCCTGTCGCCCGAGGCCGACGAGGCCGACGAGGCCGACGGGGGCGGCCACAGGGTGACCGGCTTCCACGTCTACCGCTGGAACCCGGACACGCACGTCTTCGACAGGCTCACCGCGACGCCCGTGCCGCGCGGGGAGAGCGGGTACTGGGACATGACGATGCGTCAGGGCACGACGTCCTTCTACCGCGTGACCGTGGTGTTCGACGACGGGACGGAGTCGGGGGCCACCCAGGCGGCCGTCGCCGCGGACTGACGCCGGCCCCGCGGACGGGTGGGCGGGGCCGGTGCCCCGCCCACCTGGGAGAACCGGCCCCTCCGTCATCTTTCGGGTGAACTGTATTCAGGCAAGCGGAAGTTGACCCTCAAGTGTGCCTAGCTTCCGGAGTGGAGGTGATGCTCGATGTACGAGCAGAACGGCACGCCGGAAGGAACGGCGGCGCAGCAGCAGGACGCCATCGACGTCAACGACTTCGTGTTCGCGGCGACCGGGGCACGGGTCCGGAGGGTGACACTGCCGGACGGGGAACACTGGTTCCCGGCGGTGGACGTGGCGATGCGTCTTGGGTACGCAAACACGCGGCAGGCCTTGCTCTGGCATGTTGCGCCGGATTGCGCCAAGCGCCTGAGTGAGATTGCACAAGGCGTCTATGCAGTAGACACCTCGCGCAAACTCGCAGCTCACAGGCTGCAGAAGTCGATGCGGATGGTGAACCTGCGCGGGCTGATCGCGTTGGTCAACGGCTGCACCAAGCCGGAGTGCGCGCCCTTCAAGGCGTGGGTCGCGGAGGTCATCGCCACCATCCAGCGCGACGGCTCCTACAGCCTCGACCCCGCTCCCGTACAGCCTGCCGCCGCCGGCGGTACCGCCTACGTCATGCCCAAGCAGGTGGCCGACGCCATCGTCCGGCTGGAGGAGCGCAACATCCGGGCGGACGAACTGCTGGCGGCGGCCCAGGCCGAGCGGATCGAGCAGATGCGCCGCGGCAACGACCTGCTCGGCATCAACAATGACCTGCTCGGCGTCCGCAACGACCTGCTCGGCGCCGGCAACGACCTGCTCGGCGTCGGCAATGACCTGCTCGCGGAGTCGGTGCGCGTCCAGCACTCGGTGGCCGACGCGCTGAACCGGATCGCCGACGGCATCGACCGTCTGGCCGACCGTCTCAGGCCCGCCTCCGCGGACGCCGAGAAGCCGGCGATGACGCCGCAGCAGCTCCTGTCCTCCTGGCGGGCGCGGAACCTGGTCGTCACCGACGACGTCCACGCCGTGGCGGCCTACCTCGCCCCGGCGCTGCTGCGGGGCGCGGCCCGGTACCGCGTCGAGCAGATCGCCGACCGCACCGGGCTGTCGCGGGACCGGGTCCACGACTGCGTACGGATGCTGATCAAGCGCGGCTGCATGCGGCAGGCCGGAAGCGGGACGGACGGTACGCCGGTCTACGTGCTCCCGTAGCCGTCCGTCGGCAAGGAGGCCCGAAGTCGCAAGACGAGTTTGCGGCTTCGGGCCCTGTCGTACCGTACCGCCTTCCGCCCGCGTCCGGGGGTTGATCAGCGCATCGCCCCACAAGGGCACCGCGGCCGAGCGGGTGCGCACCCGGGAAGCGGACCCTGATGCGGGACCTGCCGCAGAATCTGCCGCAGAACCGGCGGCCCGTGCGCGGCGGCACCCCCGCGACAGACCCTCGCCCCAGCCTCTTCGCCCCAGCTCCTCCGCTCCAGCCCCTTCGCTCCAGGCCCTCGCCCGGCCCCTCCCTGAGAGCCCCCTGTGCATTTCTCAGGGAAATCACAGACGGGGGAAAGGGTCCTCTCAGAGGTCGTGGTCATGGTGAACACCATGACCACGACCTCGCCCCAGGGGCGCACCGAACTGCTGAGGCCGGACGGGAGCCCCGTCCGGGTGCTCGTGGTGGACGACGAGACGTCCCTCACCGAGCTGCTGTCCATGGCCCTGCGCTACGAGGGCTGGCGGATCCGCACCGCGGGCGACGGGCACGGCGCGCTGCAGGCGGCGCGGGAGTTCCGGCCGGACGCCGTTGTCCTGGACATGATGCTGCCGGACATGGACGGGCTGGCGGTCCTGGGCCGGCTGCGGCGCGACCTGCCCGACGTGCCCGTGCTGTTCCTGACGGCGAAGGACGCCGTGGAGGACCGGATCGCCGGGCTGACCGCCGGCGGCGACGACTACGTCACCAAGCCGTTCTCCCTGGAGGAGGTCGTCGCGCGGCTGCGCGGGCTCATCCGCCGGTCGGGTGCCGCCGACCGGCGGTCCGACTCCGTGCTCGTCGTCGGTGACCTGATGCTCGACGAGGACAGCCACGAGGTGTCGCGGGGCGGGGAGAGCATCCACCTCACCGCCACCGAGTTCGAACTGCTGCGCTTCCTGATGCGCAACCCGCGGCGGGTGCTGAGCAAGGCGCAGATCCTGGACCGCGTGTGGTCGTACGACTTCGGCGGCCAGGCCAACGTCGTCGAGCTGTACATCTCCTACCTGCGGCGCAAGATCGACGCGGGCCGGGAGCCGATGATCCACACCCGGCGGGGCGCCGGTTACCTGATCAAGCCGGCGGGCTCGTGAGCGGGCGGCGACGGCCGCGTACGCAGAGGCGGCGCCGACGGCAGCCGCGCACCCTGCGGACCCGGCTGGTCGTCGCTTCCGTGGTGCTGATCGCCGTGGTGTGCACGGTGATCGGCACGGTGACGACGCTCGCGCTGCGCTCCCACCTGTACGAGCAACTGGACGGCCACCTGGGCGAGGTGGCGGCGCGGGCGTCGGGCATCTTCCACCCGCCGGGCAAGCTCGGGCAGACCGGAAAGACCGGGCAGACCGGGAAGACCGGGAAGACCGGTGAGGGTGGGGAGACCGGGGGGACCGGCGGCGGCAGGTTCGGGCAGCGGCAGGGCACGGGGCCCGACCTGGGCGAGTTCGTCCGGCAGGGCCCCCAGCCGCCGGGCACGATCGCGGCGAAGGTCGAGGACGGCGGGATCACCGACGCGAGGATCGGCGAGAAGTCGAAGGACGACAACGACATCCCGCAGATGAGCGTCAAGAAGCTGACCTCCGCCGAGCGGCGGGCGCTCGGCGCCGTCGCCAGGGACGGCCGGGAGCACACGGCGGAGATCGCGGACCTGGGCTCGTACCGGGTGAAGTACGCCACCGGCCCGAACGGCAGCTATTACGTCGCCATTCCGACCAAGGACGCCGACGGCACGATCAGCACGCTGATCCTCGTCGAGGTCAGTGTCACCGCCGCCGGACTGATCGCGGCCTCGCTCGCCGGTTCCGTGCTGGTCGGCATCGCCACCCGCCCCCTGCGCCGCGTCGCCGCCACCGCCACCCGGGTCTCCGAACTCCCCCTGCACAGCGGCGAGGTGACCCTCGACGAGCGGGTGCCGGAGGCGGAGTGCGACCCGCACACCGAGGTCGGCCAGGTGGGCGCCGCGCTCAACCGGATGCTGGACCACATCCACGGCGCGCTGCACGCCCGCCAGCAGAGCGAGACGCGGGTACGGCAGTTCGTGGCCGACGCCAGCCACGAGCTGAGAACCCCCCTCGCCTCCATCCGCGGGTACGCGGAGCTGACCCGGCGCGGGCGCGAGCGGGTCGGCCCGGACACGCGGCACGCGCTGGGCCGCATCGAGTCCGAGGCGAGCCGGATGACGCTGCTGGTGGAGGACCTGCTGCTGCTCGCCCGGCTGGACGCGGGCCGGCCGCTGCGGTTCGAGCGGACCGACCTGGTGCCGCTGGTGGTGGACACGGTCAGTGACGCGCGGGCGGCCGGACCGGAGCACGTGTGGCGCCTCGAACTGCCCGACGAGCCCGCACTGGTGGCGGCGGACGCGGCCCGCCTGCAGCAGGTTCTCGTCAACCTGCTGGCCAATGCCCGCACCCACACCCCGCCCGGGACGACCGTCACCGCGCGCGTGCGGCACAGCGGGCCGTGGGTGTGCGTGGACGTGCAGGACAACGGCCAGGGCATCCCGCCGGATCTGCTGCCGCACGTCTTCGAACGGTTCGCGCGGGGCGACTCGGCGCGCTCGCGGGCCACCGGGTCGACGGGCCTGGGCCTGGCCATCGTGCAGGCCGTGGCGGCCGCGCACGGTGGTGCCGTGACCGTGGACAGCGTGCCGGGGCGGACGGTGTTCACCGTGCACCTGCCCGCGCTGGTCCCGCAGATCCGGGAAGTGCCGCGGGTCTCGCAGATGCCACGGGTCTCGCAGATGCCACGGGTCTCGCAGGTGTCGCAGGTCTCGCAGGTGCCGCTGGCCCCGCAGGTGCCGCGGCCGGTCCCCGAGGCCGGCCGGCGGCCGCGTTCACAGGCACGCCACAGCGTCAACACACGGGCGCGACAGGGCAGTTGACGAGAGTCGGCGCCATGCGAACCGACTCTTCTCCCGGCACCCTGCCGGCGCGGGAGCCCCTCCCGGCCGCAGGCGCCGGCGCACCCGTCCTGGATGTCGTGATCCCCGTCCACAACGAGGAGAAGGACCTCGAACGCTGCGTGCGCAGACTGCACGAGCACCTCACGCGCACCTTCCCGTACGCGTTCCGCATCACGGTCGCGGACAACGCCTCCACCGACACCACCCCGCAGGTGGCGGCCCGGCTGGCGGCTCAGATCACCGAGGTGACGTCCTTCCGGCTGGAGCAGAAGGGCCGCGGCCGCGCGCTGCGCACCGTCTGGTCGGCCTCGAACGCCCCGGTCCTCGCCTACATGGACGTCGACCTGTCCACCGACCTCAACGCCCTGCTCCCGCTGGTCGCGCCGCTGATCTCGGGCCACTCCGACCTGGCGATCGGCTCGCGGCTGACCCGCAGCTCCCGGGTGGTGCGCGGACCCAAGCGGGAGATCGTCAGCCGCGCCTACAACCTGATCCTGCGCGGCTCGCTGCAGGCCCGGTTCTCCGACGCGCAGTGCGGCTTCAAGGCGATCCGCGGGGACGTCGCGCGGGTGCTGCTGCCGCTGGTGGAGGACACCGGCTGGTTCTTCGACACCGAGATGCTGGTGCTCGCCGAGCGCGCGGGGCTGCGCATCCACGAGGTGCCGGTCGACTGGGTCGACGACCCCGACTCCACCGTCGACATCGTCAGGACCGCGATGGACGACCTCAAGGGCGTGTGGCGGGTCGGCAGGGCGCTGGCCACCGGCTCGCTGCCGCTGGACCGGCTGGCCCGGCCCTTCGGCGACGACCCGCGCGATCGCGAACTGACCGACGTGCCCAAGGGGTTGGCCCGCCAGCTCGTCGGCTTCTGCGCCGTCGGCGCCCTGTCCACCCTCTTCTACCTGCTGCTCTACAGCGGCTTCCGGACGTTCACCGGGGCGCAGCCCGCCAACGCGCTGGCGCTGCTGGTCTCCGCCGTCGCCAACACCGCCGCCAACCGGCGCCTGACCTTCGGTGTGCGCGGCCGGCCCGGCGCGGTCCGGCACCAGGCGCAGGGCCTGGCCGTCTTCGGCATCGGCCTGGCACTGACCAGCGGATCGCTGGCGGCCCTGAACGCGGCCGGAGCCCACACCGCCCACTCCACCGAACTGGCGGTCCTGGTGGCCGCCAACCTCGCCGCGACCGTGCTGCGCTTCCTGCTCTTCCGCGCCTGGGTCTTCCCCGACCGGCGCGACGGCGACCGCGGGCGGTCCGCCGTGGCGGCCGGGCACACGCCGCCCTCGCCGCCGTACACCACCGCTCCGGCGATGGCGCGGCAGCGCGGCGAGCACGGCTCGTACGGCGAACACGGCCCGTACGGCGGGCAGAGCCTGTACGGCGGGCAGAGCTTGTACGGCGAGCACGGCAGCCCGTGCGGCGAGCGGAGCCCATACGGCGGGCAGAGCCCATACGGCGGGCAGAGCCCATACGGCGGGCAGAGCCCGTACACGCGTCAGGGCAACAGCGCCTGGCGGGAGTCGACGATGCGTCTGCAGCCGGTGCACCCGCACGACACCGACCCGAGGGATCAGCGATGAGCACCCACCACGAGCAGTCGACGCACCCGGGGAGTGCGGGTCCCGGCATCTGGGGACCGCCCCAGGCGCCGCCCCCTGCGGCGACCCCGGCGCCCTCGGCGCCCTCGGCGCCCCCGGCGACCCGGATGACCCCGGTGGACACGCACACCGCCGAGCCGCAGGCGCTCGCGCTCGCATCCGCACCTGCATCCGCACCCGCGCCCGCACCCGAGGCCGGTGAGCCCCGTCGGCCGCTGCTCAGGCGGCTGTGGCGGGGCCGGCCGCAGGATCCGCGCTGGGCGCGTCCGGCCCTCCTCGGTCTGCTGCTGGCCACCGGCCTGCTCTACCTGTACGACCTGAGCGCCTCCGGATACGCCAACTCCTTCTACTCCGCGGCCGTTCAGGCCGGCAGCAGGAGCTGGAAGGCGTTCTTCTTCGGCTCGCTGGACGCGGGCAACGCCATCACCGTCGACAAGCCCCCGGCCGCCCTGTGGCCGATGGCGCTGTCGGTGCGGATCTTCGGCCTGAACTCGTGGGCGATCCTCGTCCCCGAGGTGCTGATGGGCGTCGCCACGGTCGCCGTGGTCCACGCGGCCGTCCGCCGCCGTGTCGGCCCCGCCGCCGGTCTGCTCGCGGGCGCGGTGCTGGCGCTGACGCCGGTCGCGGCGCTGATGTTCCGGTTCAACAACCCGGACGCGCTGCTGGCGCTGCTGATGGCGCTCACCGTGCACCTCGTGGTCCGCGGCGTGGAGGACGGGCGCACCAGGTGGCTGGTGTGGGCCGGTGCCGCGGTCGGCCTGGCGTTCCTGACGAAGACCCTGCAGGCCTTCCTGATCCTGCCCGCGCTCGCCGTCGTGTACGGCGTGTGCGCGCCGGTGAGGCCGCGCAGGCGGCTGGCGCAACTGGCCCTGGCGGCCGTCGCGATGGTGGTCTC
Organism: Streptomyces echinoruber; assembly: GCF_014651135.1. GTDB lineage: Bacteria > Actinomycetota > Actinomycetes > Streptomycetales > Streptomycetaceae > Streptomyces > Streptomyces echinoruber. Next base: position 110,355 of record NZ_BMWH01000021.1, on the reverse strand, counting down.
CGGCGGCTGGTGGGTGGCGATCGTCGAGCTGTGGCCCGCCGCGTCGCGGCCGTACATCGGCGGCTCGCAGCACAACAGCTTCCTGGAGCTGACCTTCGGCTACAACGGCCTCGGCCGCCTCAACGGCGACGAGACCGGCAGCGTGGGCGGCGGTGGTGCCGGCGGCACCGGCAGGTGGGGCGAGACCGGCTGGGACCGGATGTTCGACGCCGAGGTCGGCGGCCAGATCTCGTGGCTGCTGCCGGCCGCGCTGATCCTGCTGGCCGGTGCTCTGGTGCTGACCAGGAAGGCCCGGCGCACCGACGCGACCCGCGCGTCGCTGCTCGCCTGGGGCGGCTCGCTGCTGATGACGGCGGTCGTCTTCAGCTACATGGCGGGCATCTTCCACCAGTACTACACGGTCGCCCTCGCCCCCTACGTCGCGGCCGTCGTCGGCATGGGCGCGGCCCTGCTGTGGGCGCACCGCGACCGGACGTGGGTGTCGCTCACCCTCGCCGCGGCCGTCACGGCGACCGCGGCCTGGGGCTACGTCCTGCTCCACCGCACCCCCGCCTACCTGCCCTGGCTGAAGTGGCTGGTCCTCGTCGGCGGCCTGGCCGGCGCGCTCGGCCTGGTCTTCGCCGCGCGGCTCGGCCGGCGGCTCGCCCTCGCCACGGCGGCCGTGGGCGTCGCGGCCTCGCTGGCCGGCCCGACGGCCTACACCCTGAGCACGCTGCGGCAGGGACACACCGGCTCCATCGTCACGGCCGGCCCGGCGGGCGCGAGCATGCGGGGCGGTCCCGGCGGCCGGGGCGGCATACGGGGCGGCGCGGGCGGTTTCGGCGGTGGCCTGCCGGGCGGTGGGAGCCGGCAGAACGGCGGCCAAAGCTTCCCGGGTGGTGGCCAAGGCTTCCCGGGCGGCGGTCAGGGCTTCCCGGGCGGCGGCGCGGGCGGCTTCGGCGGCGGCCTGCCGGGGCAGCAGAACCAGCCGGACCAGCCGAACGGCAACGGAAACACCCCGGGGCAGCAGAACGGCCGGTCCTTCCCGGGCGCCGACCGGACGGGCGGCGCGGGCGGCCCGGGCGGCGCCGGCGGTCTGCTCAACGGCGCCCAGGTCGGCTCCGAGGCCAGGAAACTGCTGGAGAAGGACGCCGGCACGTACACGTGGGTCGCCGCGTCCGTCGGCTCGCAGAACGCGGCGAGCTACCAACTGGCCACCGGCGACCCGGTCATGGCGCTCGGCGGCTTCAACGGCACCGACCCGTCCCCGACGCTCGCCCAATTCCGGAAGTACGTCGCCGAGGGCAGGATCCACTACTTCATCGCCGGCGGCGGCAGAGGAGGCGGCAGGGGAGGCGGCGGCACCGGCACCGCCGCGCAGATCACCTCCTGGGTGGAGAAGAACTTCAGGAAGGTGACGGTCGGTTCGGCCACCTTCTACGACCTCACGCGGAAGACGTCCGGCAGCGGCTGACGTCCGCCGACGTCGGCTGACGTCCCCAATGTCCGTCGACGTCCGCCGACGTCCGTTCACCGGTTCGCACGGCGGGGCGGTGGCCCGGGGTTCACCCGCCCCGGGCCACCGCCTTCTTCGTCCGGGACCGCGGGCGGCCCGGGACCGCGGGCCGCGGCGGTGAAAAACCGGAGGACCCGACGGTGCCGGGTGGGATACGTTTCCGGCGTTCGAAGGGGGACCGCAGTGGCGAAGCTGAACCAGATCATCGCTGTCGAGAAGGGTGTCAAGAGCAAGGCGCTCCAGGACATCACCGCGGCGCACCACAAGGTGCAGAAGCCCGCGCTGCTGGCCGGCATCTCGCGCACGTACCGGCCGAAGGACGAGGAGGGCGAGCAGCTGCCGCCCGAGTCCACGCGGGTGCAGGTGCAGGCCGAGGACGTGCTGCGGGAGATGGCCGCCTCGCTGACGCGGCTGTTCGACGTGACCGCCACCAAGGACTGGGCGAACCGCACGGCCCGCGCGGACGTCACCGTCGACGGGCGGACCGTCCTCGCCGACGTCCCGGTCAGCTACCTCCTCTTCCTGGAGAAGCAGCTCGCCGACCTGCACGCCTTCGTCAAGAAGCTCCCCACGCTCGACGCCGCCGAGTCCTGGACCCTCGACCCGTCCACGGACTGGTGGAAGACGGACCCGGTCCGCACGATCCGTACGAAGAAGGTCCCCCGCAACCACGTCAAGGCGGAGGCGACCGACAAGCACCCGGCGCAGGTCGAGGTGTACTACGAGGACGTGCCCATCGGGTACTGGACGACCGTGAAGTTCTCCGGAGCGCTTCCGGCGCGGCGGGTCAACGAACTGGTGGAGCGGGTCGAGAAGCTCCAGCAGGCGGTGAAGTTCGCCCGTGAGGAGGCCAACGGCGTCGAGGTCACCGACCAGCGGGTCGGCGACGCGGTGTTCGGCTACCTGCTCGGCTGACGCCGGTCACAGGTGGCATCCACGATCGCCCCCGCGTGCGAGCGCGGGGGTGCGCGACAGGCGCGGGCCGGATGGAGAACCCGGTTCGCGTGAGGAGCGCAAGCTGACACTGAAGCTCAGCCTGAAGAAGCGGTGACAGTGAAGGTTCGAGTCCTTCCCCCGGCACGGCACACCGCCGGGCCGGGGTGGCCCAACACGGCAGAGGCAGCCGCGGTCAGTCTCAGACTCTCGCTCCAGTCTCAGCATCGCCGCCGATCGCCGGACCGACCGAGGCCGGACGGACGCCGTCGGATGCGAGTTCGACTCTCGCCTGCACCTCTCGCACGGTGCGGTAGTTCAAAGGAAGAACACGACGGCCTGACAACTGATCCGTCCTCTTGAACGCGCCGGCGTGCGCATCGGGTGGCATCCCCAGGGGCCCGGGAGCTGGATACGACTCCCGGGCTCCGCCATGCCCGGCGGTACCGCCGTGTCCGGCCGTACCGCCGTGTCCGGCCGTACCGCCGTGTCCGGCCGTACGGCCGTACCGGGCCGGGAAGCGGTGCGGGACGCGGGCGAACCACCGGTCCCCGGAACCACCGGTCCCCGGAACCACAGGTCCCCGGAACCACCGGCTCCCGGAACCACAGGTCCCCGGATCAGTCCTGCTGCTCCACCAGGCGGGCCGGGAAGCCGCCCGTGGCCACCGGGCCCCACCGCTCCGGTGTGACGCGGATGATCGACTTGCCCTGGCGGATCATCGCCTGCCGGTACTCGTCCCAGTCGGGGTGCTCGCCGGCGATGTTGCGGTAGTACTCGACCAGCGGTTCCACGGAGTCCGGCGCGTCGATGACCTCGGCCGTGCCGTCGATCTGCACCCACGGCCCGTTCCAGTCGTCGCTCAGCACCAGGACGCTGACCCGCGGATCCCGCTTGGCGTTCCGGGTCTTGGCCCGCTCCGGGTACGTCGAGATCACGATGCGTCCCGAGTCGTCGACCCCGCAGGTCAGCGGCGAGGCCTGGGGGCTGCCGTCGGAGCGCCGGGTGAGCAGGACGGCGCGGTGGCGGGGGCGTACGAAGTCCAGCAACTCGTCCAGCGTCACGCGGGTGTTCGTCGCGATGTTCGGAGCCATGGCCGCAGCCTAGGACCTCGCGGGGGCGGTGTGGCGGACCCTGCCGTGCGTACCACTGCTGGGGTCGCCCTCGGCGGATGGGGGGCGGAGGGCGGCGGACAGCGGACGGCAGGTGCGGTCGGCGGGCGTGGGCGGCGGGATGTGGTCGGCGGATGTGGGCGGCGGGATGTGGTCGGCGGATGTGGTCGGCGGGCGCGGTCGGCGGCTCAGAGCAGGGCCTCGGCGAGGCTGTCGCACACGGGTACGTCGCGGCGGACCCGGGTCAGTTCCAGCACCCGGCCGGGGCTGCCGTGGGGCCGGGCCGCGACCCGGACGCGGGTGTGCGGGGCCAGCAGCCGGCGCAGGTCCTCGACGAGCCGGGCGCCCTGGGAGTCCATGAACTCGGTTCCGGTCAGGTCCAGGACGAGGACGTCCGGCGGGGTGGTACGGGCGGCAGGGGCCTGGGCGGCGGCCAGGACGGCGTCGCGCAGGGCGTCGGCGTTGGAGAGATCTATCTCCTCGGGCAGCACGGCGAGCAGGACACGGCCGGGCAGCTCGCGCATCCGGCACGGGCCCGGGGTGCGGGGGACGCTCGGGAAGGTGGCCACGGCACTCACCTGCGGAGGGGAGAGGGACGGGGGACTTCGGGATGCGGCCGCTTCCTGACCGGTGGACCACCTCCGGAGCACTGCTCGGAGCGCCGCGCGCAGGACGCGCCGGAGCACCTCCCGGAGGAGTTCCGCGGTCATTCCACCACTGTCGGGGCCGTGTTCCAAGAGGGGGAGCGAGAAGGGGAGGCGGACTTCCGGGGCCGGGCGGCCGAGCGTCAGGCGGGCGTCACCTCGACGCAACGAAGCAGCTAAAGTGGCGTCCGTCCTGTGCTCGCAGTCGGGAATGTGCTGCGGAGCTCTCCTGCGCATGGCCGTACGGCCGTGCATGCCGAAGAGGTTCGTGGTGCCTGCGTCCGACTTTTCTGATGTGCCCCGTTTCGCGGCGGGCCTGGAGCTCGCCGAGGCCCTGACGGCGGCGGCTCGGCAGTTGCACGGCACGGACACCCCCCACGGCACGATGCGCACCGCCGCCCGGCTCGCCGTGGACCTGCTGCCGGGGGCCGAGTACGCCGGCATCTCCGTGCTCGAGCGCGGCGATCAGCGCCGTACGGTCGCCTGGAGCGACGACGTCGTGCGCGTCGCCGAGGAGGCGGACGCGCGGGAGGCGGACGCGCGGGGGGCGGAGCGGTCCCCGTACTGGGCCGGGCTGTGGCAGACCCCCGTGGTGCAGGTGCGGGACAGCGAGGCCGACGACGGCGACCCCCTCCTCGCCGGGCTCGGGCTGCGCTCCGCGCTCGGGCTGCGGCTGCGGGCGGACCGGCGGCGGCTGACCGTCCTCACCGTCTACTCCCGTAAACCGCGCGCCTTCGACGAGACCACCGTCCGCATCGGGCGCCTGCTCACCGTGCACGTCAGCCTCGCCCTCGACTCCACCACCGAGCGCGAGCAGCTCACCGAGGCGATGCGCACCCGGGACCTCATCGGCCAGGCCACCGGCATCCTCATGGAACGCCTCGACACCGACGCCGCCGAGGCGTTCAAGAGCCTCGTCCGCGCCTCCCAGCGCGAGAACGTCAAACTCCGCGACATCGCCCGCCGCATCGTCGACGCCCACAGCGCGACGTGACGCGCCCGCGGGGCGGCCGGCCCGCGAAGGCAGGGAAACGACCGGTTCCGCGAAGGCGTGGAAACGGCCGGTCCGCACCGCCTTCCGAGCCGCACCGCCGCGGCCGGTCCCGGTGCCCGTGGCCGCGCGCGGCGCCGGGGCAGCACCGGGGGGCGGCGTCAATCCGTGGCCGCGGGGCATCCGTACCCGCATGAGCACCGAGACGTCGAAGACGCTGGAGGACGCCCTGGCGGGCAGCGGCGGGCTGGACACGCTGCTGCGGGACCTGACGGACCGGGCGGTGCAGGCGGTGCCGGGGGCCGTGGCGTGCAGCGTGACCGTGCGCCGGGAGGGACGGCTGATGACCCTGGCGGGCAGCGCGGGGCTGCCCAGCGGCCTGGACCTGCGGCAGTACGAGCACGCGTCGGGTCCGTGCGTGGCGGCGGCCGAGGAGAACGCCGAGCAGTACGCGGCCGACCTGGAGAGGGAGACGCGCTGGCCGGAGTACCGGCGCTACGCGCTGTCGGTGGGCGTGCGCAGCGTGCTGGCGGTGCCGCTCGCCGTCGAGGGCGAGACGGGCGCGGCGATCAACTTCTACGCGCTCCGGCCGGGCGCGCTCGATGCGGGCCGGGACCGGGCGCGGGCGTTCGCCGAGCGGGCCGGGGAGGCGATCGGTGCGGCGCTGCGCCTGGAGCGCGCGCAGGCGTCGGCGGCCGACGTGCGCACCGCCCTGCTCACCCGCAGCGTCATCGACCAGGCGATCGGCATCCTCATGGCGCAGGACCGCATCAGCGCCCGTACGGCCATGGAACGGCTGCGCCGCGTCTCCCAGCAGACCAACGTCAAGCTGCGCGACCTGTGCACCGACCTGGTCGCCCGCGTCTCCGGTGCCGGTGCCGGTGCCAGTACCGGCCCCGGTTCCGCCCGTCCCCAGCCGCGCGGCCGCTGACCGCTCACCCCAGCCGCGCGGCCGCTGACCGCTCACCCCAGCCGCGCGGCCGCTGACCGCTCACCCCAGCCGCGCGGCCGCTGACCGTTCAGCCCTGCGGCAGCGACTCCCCCCGCACGGCCTGGATGTCCAGTTCCACCCGCAGTGTGGTGCCGATGGCGGCGATGCCCGCCTGCAGCACCTGGTTGTAGTTCATGGCGAAGTCCTCCCGGCGCAGTTCGGTGGTCGCGCGGAAGGCGGCCCGGGTGCCGCCCCACGGGTCGTCTCCGGTGCCGAGGTAGGCCAGGTCCAGGTCGATTGGGCGGACGACGCCGTGCAGGCCGAGTTCGCCGTGGACGGTCCAGCGGTCGGTGCCGGTCCGCGTCAGGCCGGTGGAGCGGTAGGTGATCTCGGGGAAGCGTTCCACGTCGAGGAAGTCCGCGGAGCGCAGGTGGGTGTCGCGCATGCCGTTGCCGGTGTCGATGGACGCGGCTTTGATCACCGCCTGCACGCGGGACTTGGTGACGTCGTCCGGCGCGATCTCGACGGTGCCGGAGAAGTCGGTGAACCGGCCGTGCACGCTGGAGATCCCCAGGTGCCGGGCGACCGCGGCCACCGAGGAGTGCGCCGGGTCGATGGTCCACGGACCCGGCGGCGGCAGCTCGGTGCCGCCCTGCCGGGCCAGCGTCACCGTGCCCACCTCGGCCCGCCCGCTCGCGGTGACGAGCGCGCCGACGGCAACGGGCGCGTAGCCCACGGCCGTGACGATGACGGTGTACGCCCCCGGTTCGAGCGGTGTCGCGTCCCGCACCGCGCCCTCGGCGTCGGCCTCGGCGCGCAGCACCTGCCCGCCCGCCCTGTCGGTCACCGTGACGACCGCGTGCGACACGGCCCAGCCGTCCCGCGTGCGGATCCGCGCGGTCAGTCCCATCCCCGTCATCTCCCTGCACAGCATCGGAAAGTGGTCGTCGAGAGGCCGGCCCGGGGCGGGGCGCGTCCCCACCGGGCGCGCCCGCCCCGGGCCGGCGGGTGAACTACTCGCTCGGGTGGGCGAGTTCGATGTCGTGGCCGTCCACGCCGGGACCGGTCACCGTCAGCGCGGTGGCCACCGGCGGGTAACCGGTCGCGATGACGGTGTACTCACCGCCGTCCAGGTCGGTGAAGGCGTACGCCCCGTCCGCGCCGGTGGTGGCCGTGCCGACCACGTTCCCGGCCGCGTCCACCAGCGTCACGCGGGCGTCGGCCAGCGGCCCGTGCGGCGAGCGGATCACGCCCCGCACGCGGGCGCCGGGGGCGAGGTCCACCTCGATACGGGTCACGCCGGTGGCGCCGATCTCGACGGGCAGCGCCCGCGGCCGGAACCCGTCGGCGTTCACCGCGACGGTCACCGTGCCCGGCACCAGCTCGGTGAAGGAGAACTCGCCGTGCTCCCCGGTGGTCGCGCCGGCCAGCAGCTCACCGCGCACGTCGGTGACGACGACCATCGCGTCCTTCACCGGCTGCCGCGTCTGCGCGGCCCGCACCACACCGCTCAGCCCGCTGGTGCCGCTGAGCAGGACGTCGTACGACACCGGCTCCCCGCCCACGACCACCGTGGACGCCTGCGGCTGGAACCCGTCGGCGGAGGCGATGAGGACGTACGATCCCGCGCCCGGCGCGTCCAGGGCGTAGGAGCCGTCGGCCTGCGCGACCGAGCGGCCCAACTGGCGCCCGGCCAAAGAGATCAGCGTGACCGCGGCCTGCGGCACGGGCGCGCCCTCGGCGCCGCGGACGAAGCCGCGCACCGGCACCCCGCCGCCCGGCCCGCCGGCCGCGCCGGGGGCCGCCGTCGCCACCGCCGCGAGCCGCTGCGCGCCCTCGGCGCCGGTCCCGGCGGGGCCGGCGCCGGAGGCGGTCGCCGCCGGCACCGGCGCCTGCGCACCGGCCGGCGCGGCCGCGGCGGCGGCCGGGGACTGCGCCTCGGCGACGGCCGGGGTGGCGGCGGTCTCCACCGGCGCCCCCGCCTGCGCGGACTCGGCCTCGGCGGCCTGCGCCAGCGCGCCCTTGGTGCGCAGCGGGACCTCCTTGATGAACAGGGTGACCAGGAAGGCGACCGCGGCGAGGCAGGCGGCGATGAGGAAGACGTCGGCGATGCCGTGGCCGTAGGCGCTCTCCATGACGGTGCGCAGCGGCGCCGGCAGCTTGTCCATGTCCGGCAGGCTGCTGCCGGAGGAGTCGCCGCCGGAGGCCAGTGCCGCGTACTTCGGGCCGAGGGCGGCCAGGCCGTCCTTGACGTAGTCGGTGATCCGGTGGGCCATCACCGCGCCGAGGGCGGAGACGCCGACCGCACCGCCCAGGGAGCGGAAGAAGGTGACCGTGGAGCTGGCCGAGCCGAGGTCGGTGGGGGCGACCTGGTTCTGCGTACACAGCACCAGGTTCTGCATCATCATGCCGATGCCCAGGCCCAGCAGGGCCATGAAGACGGCCGTCTTCCCGTAGGCGGTGTCGTACCGGATGGTGCCGAGCAGGCCCAGGCCGGCCGTCACCAGCACGCCACCGCTGACCAGCCATGCCTTCCAGCGGCCGGTGCGGGTGATGAACTGGCCGGAGACGGTGGAGGAGACGAACAGGCCGCCGATCATCGGGATCGTCATGACACCCGACATGGTCGGGGACTTGTCGCGCGCGAGCTGGAAGTACTGGCTGAAGAAGACCGTGCCGCTGAACATCGCGATGCCCACGAAGAGCGAGGCCAGCGAGGCCAGCGTGATGGTGCGGTTGCGGAACAGCCGCAGCGGGATGATCGGCTCGCTCGCCTTCGCCTCCACGAGCACGAACAGCGCGCCGAGCACGACCGAGCCGGCGACCATCGCGCAGGTCTGCCAGGACAGCCAGTCGTATTTGTCGCCGGCGAACGTCACCCAGACCAGCAGCAGGGAGACGGCGGCGGAGATGAGGAACGCCCCGCCCCAGTCGACCTTCACGTCCCGCTTCACCACGGGCAGGTGCAGGGTCTTCTGCAGCACGATCAGCGCGATCACGGCGAAGGGCACGCCGACGTAGAAGCACCAGCGCCAGCCCAGCCAGGAGGTGTCGGTGATGACACCGCCGAGCAGCGGGCCGCCGACGGTGGCGACGGCGAACGTGGCGCCCAGGTAGCCGGAGTAGCGGCCGCGCTCCCGCGGGGAGATCATCGCGGCCATCACGATCTGCGCCAGGGCGGACAGGCCGCCGGTGCCGATGCCCTGCAGGACGCGGCAGGCGATCAGCATGCCGGGGTTCTGCGACAGGCCCGCGGCCGCCGAGCCGACCACGAAGACGACGAGCGCTATCTGGACCAGGACCTTCTTGCTGAACAGGTCGGCGAGCTTGCCCCACAGGGGCGTGGACGCGGTCATCGACAGCAGGGCGGCGGTGACGACCCAGGTGTAGGCGGACTGGCCGCCGCCCAGGTCGGTGATGATGCGCGGCAGGGCGTTGGAGACGATCGTGGACGACAGGATCGCCACGAACATGCCGAGCAGCAGCCCGGAGAGCGCCTCCATGATCTGCCGGTGCGTCATCGGAGCGCCGCCGGAGGAGCCTCCCCCGTGCTTGGCGTGAGCCCGCACACCGGCTGGTGTGGTCGTTGCCATGGGCTTCCTTTTCTTACGTCTACGTCTGTTACGCGGGTGTACGGGTGGTCATGTCGACTACGGGTGCGGGAGCCGGTGCGGTCCGGCAGTCGCCGAAGCTCTCCCGCAGGCGGGTCATCAGCCGGATGAGCTGGCCGACCTCGTCGTCCGACCAGTCCGCCAGCCGGCTGGCCAGCAGCCGGGTGGTGCGCCGGGACAGCTCCGCGAGCTCGGCCCGGCCCGCGGGCGTCAGGCGCAGGATGCGCGAGCGCTTGTCCGCCGGGTCGGGGGACCGCTCGATCCAGCCCCGGGCGGCGGCGTGCGCGACATGGCGGCTGGTGACCGACAGGTCCACGGAGAGCAGCTCCGCGAGCCTGCTCATGCGCATGTCGCCGTGGCGGCCGAGGAGGGCCAGAACGGTGGCCGAGCCGGCCGGGCACTCGGACGGCAGGATCCGCTCCATGTCTCGTTTCACGGCTCCGACGGCGCTGAGCTGGCGCGCCAGTTCCTCGTACTGCGCCTGCTCGGCCATCCCACCTCCCGTATTCGTTGCTTAGGGCAACCATAGATGAGGTTGGTTGCTGCAGGCAAACAAGTGGAGGGGGGTGGGGTCAAAAACTTGGCAAAGGCAAGTATCGCGGCGGTAAAGGCGCAGGCGGGACGGTCCGCCCCCGGGCCGGGCCGGGGGCCGGTCCCCCACTTGGGCGTGCCCCGGCGGATTCGCTAGTGTCTCGGGCCATGGCTAACACCCAGGGCCCCCAGGGCAACTACGACCCCGCTGGCAGCACCCAGATGTTCCGCGCGTTCGTCGACGAGGCCCCGCAGACCCGCCGGCAGCAGACCTCCTCCGGTCCCCGCGTCGGTCTCGTCATCGGCATCGTCGTCGCCGTCGCGATCGTGGCGGCGGTGGCCTGGCTGGCGCTGAAGTAACGGCACCGCGCGGGGCGGTGTGCGGACGTCAGTCGCTCCCACCGCCCTCGTGGCCGCCGTGGGGAAAGAGACGCGGCGCCCACGGCGGGAACGGCGTCCGCGGCGGCGGCCAGGGCGGCCGCACCACCCGGACCCCGGCTGCCGGGACCACGGAGACGGAGACGGGGAGGGGACCGGACCGCCGCGCCCCGTCCTGCGCAGTCGGCCGTCGGTCACCTGCTTCCGGCGCGGCCGACCGTCCCCGGTCGGCCGCGCCTTCGTGCTCGACGCGGTACGCACACCGACCGCGGCAGCCGCAGCCTGGCGGGCCGTCAGTTCCACGGCCGGGCGGCGAAGGTATTCGTAGTTCGTAGTTCGTGGCCCGCGGCCCGGTGTCCGATGACCGCGGCCCGGCAGGCGGCGACCGCCGGCCCGGCCCCGGAGGGCGGTCCGGCGGCCGTGACGCCGCGCCGGGGAGCGGTCAGTCGTTGATGAGCCCCTCCCGCAGCTGGGCCAGCGTGCGGGTGAGGAGGCGGGAGACGTGCATCTGGGAGATGCCGACCTCCTCGCCGATCTGCGACTGCGTCATGTTGGAGAAGAAGCGCAGCATGATGATGCGCCGCTCGCGGGGCGGGAGCTTGGCGAGCAGAGGCTTGAGGGACTCGCGGTACTCGACGCCCTCCAGCGCGCTGTCCTCGTAGCCGAGGCGGTCCGCGAGGGAGCCCTCGGTGCCGTCCTCCTCGGGGGTCGGCGAGTCGAGCGAGGACGCGGTGTAGGCGTTGCCCACCGCGAGGCCGTCGACCACGTCCTCCTCCGACACGCCCAGTTCGGCGGCGAGTTCGGCCACCGTCGGGGAGCGGTCCAGCCGCTGGGACAGCTCGTCGCTGGCCTTGGTCAGGGCCAGGCGCAGCTCCTGCAGCCGGCGCGGGACGCGCACCGACCACGACGTGTCGCGGAAGAAGCGCTTGATCTCGCCGACCACGGTGGGCATCGCGAAGGTCGGGAACTCCACGCCCCGGTCGGGGTCGAAGCGGTCGATCGCCTTGATCAGGCCGATGGTGCCGACCTGGACGATGTCCTCCATGGGCTCGTTGCGGGAGCGGAAGCGGGCCGCCGCGTAGCGCACGAGCGGGAGGTTGAGCTCGATCAGGGTGTCACGGACGTACGCGCGCTCGGGGCTGTTCTCGTCCAGCGCGGCCAGCCGCAGGAACAGGGAGCGGGACAGGGTGCGGGTGTCGATGGCGTCCGGGGCCGGGAGCGCCGGGACCTCGGCGGCCTCCAGGCTCGGGATGTCGGCCGGGATGTCGTCGAGAACGTCGTGCGTCTCGGGCGCCGCCTCGCTCTTCGTGAGCGTCAGCACCTTCGAGCTGCCCTGGTCTGCGGACATGCCACCCCCTTTGGGTCGCGGGACGGTCGCGGCGCGGACGCTCCCGGGGAGGAACGCGCAGCCTTCACCTGAATACCGGAGCCGAAGCCGCGGCAAACGCACTTCCCGCAGAATGTCACATGTCGGCAACGCGCTGTAGTGACATGTCGACATGCGAGACACGAATCGGCCCTGGAAATCGGGGGTCTGACGGTTATTGAGGTGATGGGTGTCGGCAACGGCGCAGGTCAGCGATTCGCCCGTGACGGTTATCACTCGATCGCCCATGCGACCCTGTGCGCCTGTGTGTTTCTGTGCGCCGATGGTGCAACCGATGCATCCGCCGGCACCGGCCGGCTTCCACATCCCGGTCCGTCGGCTCCCGCATGCCGGTCCCGCCGGCTTTCAGCCCTGAGCCCGGCCGGCCGCTGTGTCTTGCCGGCCGCTGTGCCCGGATACCGGCTGGCCGCTACGCCTCGATCCGCTACGCCTCGATCCGGTTCGCCGACCGCAATCGCTGGAAGCTGCGTGCGAGCAGCCGCGAGACGTGCATCTGCGAGACGCCGAGCTCGGCGCTGATCTGGGACTGGGTGAGGTTGCTGTAGTAGCGCAGCAGCAGGATGCGCTGCTCCCGTTCGGGGAGCTGGACGAGGAGGTGGCGCACCAGGTCGCGGTGCTCGACGCCGTCCAGGGCCGGGTCCTCGTAGCCGAGCCGGTCCAGCAGGCCCGGGAGCCCGTCGCTCTCCTGCGCGGCCTCCAGCGAGGTGGCGTGGTACGACCGTCCGGCCTCGATGCAGGCCAGCACCTCCTCCTCGCCGATGCGCAGCCGCTCGGCGATCTCCGCGGTGGTCGGGGAGCGGCCGAGGGCCGTGGTGAGGTCCTCGGTCGCGCTGTTGACCTGCACCCACAGCTCATGCAGCCGGCGCGGGACGTGGACGGTGCGGACGTTGTCGCGGAAGTACCGCTTGATCTCGCCGACGACGGTGGGCATCGCGAAGGTCGGGAACTGCACGCCCCGGTCGGGGTCGAAGCGGTCGATGGCGTTGATCAGGCCGATGGTGCCGACCTGGACCACGTCCTCCATGGGCTCGTTGCGGGAGCGGAAGCGGGCGGCGGCGTAGCGCACGAGCGGGAGGTTGGCCTCGATGAGCGCCCCGCGCACCCGGTCGTGCTCCGGCGTGCCCGGCTCCAGCTGCTTGAGCTGGGTGAACAGCACCTGCGTCAGGGCCCGGGTGTCGGCACCGCGCCGCTTCTGGGCGGTCTGGGCTTCCTGAGCGTCCTCCGCGTCTTGTGCGTCTTGTGCGTCTTGTGCGCCTTGTACGTTCTGTACGTCCTGTACGTCCTGTGTCTCTTGGGTGTGCTGGGCGTGCTGGGCGTTCGGATCGTTCCGGATGCTCTGGGCGTTCTGACCGTGCCGGGCGTTCTGGCCGTGCTGGGTGTTTCGAGCCGGATTCTCCTCCTGGGGCGGCGCAGTACTGGCCGACACGGTCAACGCCACCTCACTCGTCGATCAACTCGTCCGGCAAAAGCGGTCATAGCATCACAACACAGTGCATCGTGCGCAAGCACCGCATAGCGCCGTGTTGGGTGGCAAATTGCGGCGCAACAGGTCGGGAAAGCACGCCGAAAAGCCCCCCGCCGTCGGGCGGAGGGCTGGGGGCGAGGAGGGGCCGGGACCGTGCGAGCGGACCGCGTGGAGTCAGAAGTGGAGTCAGAACTCGTAGTCGGCGATCACCCACGTGGCGAACTCCCGCCACAGGGCGACGCCCGCCTGGTGCTCGGGGTGCTCGACGTACCGGCGCAGCGCGGCGGTGTCGTCGAAGGCGGAGTTGAGGGCGAAGTCGTGGGCGATGGGGCGGTCGCTGAGGTTCCAGCCCAGCTCCCAGAAGCGGATCTCGGGGATCTTGTCCTTCAGCGCGCGGAAGACCTCGACGCCCTTCACCACGCGCGGGTCGTCGCGCTCGACGCCCTCGTTCAGCTTGAAGAGGACCAGATGGCGGATCACGACTTTCCTCCGTGGGCGACCCAGGTCATGAACTCCCCGATCGCCTTGGCGGCGTCCGAGATGCCCTCGAACACCACCTGGACGTAGTCGGCGGCCTTCGCCGGGTCCGTGATGATCACGTAGAGCACGAAGACGACGAGTGCATAGACCGCGATCTTCCTCGCGTTCACCGCCATCGCGGCCTCCCCTGTGACCGGTTGCTCGCACGAAGGGCCCCGCGCTGACGCGGGGCCCTTCACTCTGCGGTAGCGGAGGGATTTGAACCCTCGGTGACTTGCGCCACACTCGCTTTCGAGGCGAGCTCCTTCGGCCGCTCGGACACGCTACCGAGGGAGACCTTACAGCACGGCGGGCCGTGGTTCTAAATCCGTTTCCCGGCCGCCCGGCATTCCGCGGGTGCCACGGATGCCACGGATGCCACGGGTGCCACGGGTGCCACGGGCCGGCGGCCGGCTCACCGGGCGCGGAAGAAGTCGCTCAGGAGCCGGGCGCACTCGTCGGGGAGCACGTCCCCGATCACCTCGGGGCGGTGGTTGAGCCGCCGGTCCCGTACGACGTCCCAGAGTGAGCCGGCCGCTCCCGCCTTCTCGTCGCGGGCGCCGTAGACGACGCGGTCCACGCGGGACTGCACGAGCGCGCCCGCGCACATCGTGCAGGGCTCCAGCGTGACCACGAGGGTGCAGCCCGTCAGGCGCCACTGCCCCGTCTTCGCGGCGGCGCGCCGCAGGGCGAGGACCTCGGCGTGCGCGGTCGGATCGCCGGTGGCCTCGCGCTCGTTGTGGCCGGCCGCGAGCACGGTCGTGCCGTCCGGGGACAGCACGACCGCGCCGACGGGGACGTCCCCGCCCCGGGCGGCCTGCTCGGCCTCCTCGAGGGCGAGGCGCATCGCGGCCCGCCAGCGGTCGCGTACCGGGTCCGGTGCCATGGCCTGGTGCGGGAGAGGTCAGCGGACGGTCTCGAGCACCTCCGACGCTCCGAGGGCCTCGGCGATCTCGGTCAGCGCGTCGCCGTTCAGCGCGCGCAGTTCCTTCTCGCCAACGCCCAGGTCCTCGAGGATCTCGCCGTCGCCGACCGGGCCGTTCGGGGCCGTCTCGCCGGACGCGGCGTCGGCGCCGTCGTCCTCCGGCTCACCGTCCTCGGTCCCGTCCAGGTCGAGGGCGTCCAGGTCGGTGTCGGCGGAGTCCTCGCCCAGCAGCTCCGACAGCAGGATCTCGCCGTAGGAGCTGCGCGCGGCGACGGCCGCGTTGGAGACGTAGACACGAGGGTCGTCCTCGCCGTCCACGCGGACGACGCCGAACCAGGCGTCCTCCTGCTCGATCAGCACGAGCACCGTGTCGTCGTCAACCGAGGCTTCCCGGGCCAGGTCGGCCAGATCCGTCAGGGTCTCCACGTCGTCGAGCTCTGTGTCGCTCGCTTCCCACCCGTCTTCGGTGCGCGCGAGCAGTGCGGCGAAGTACACCGTGACTCTCCCACTGGTCATAGGCGTGCCGGTTGGGGGTCCCCCCGGCGGAGGTTCTGGGCGGAGAGAGCGCTGGCTCCGAGCCCCACCCACTCGGAATCGTGGCAGAAACAAGGCGTTGAGGGGACATCTTCGGCCCCCTGTGTCCGGCAGTTTTGATCGTGCGTCCGCAAAGGACTCACCAGCGCGCTCGTTGCCGCCACCTGCGGATCGTACGCGGCTTTCGCCGAAGTCCGCGCATGCCCACCCCTCGCAACGCCCCGGTGGCCGGGAAAGCTTCCCGTACGGCGGTACGCGCCACCCTCCGACGGCCCTACGGCGGTCCTCCGACCGCCCTACGGCGGTTCCACGGCGGCTCGTTCGGCCCAGTCGGCCGGTCGGTCCGGTCGGCCGGTCGGTCGGCCGTCACCAGCGGAACGTTCGCATGCGCATCGCATGCCGCAGGCGGGCCACCTTGGCGCGGCGCGGCTGGACGCGGGCGCGCAGTTCCCTCGCCTCGGCGAGTTCCCGCAGGAACTGGGCCCGGCGGCGGCGCCGCTCGGCCTCGCTCTCCGGTTGTCGCCGCTGCTCCGCGGACGTGTCGTCGGACGCGTGAGCGGGCTCGTCAGGCATGGGCACACCACCCCAGTCCGTTCCCTCCGCTTCCCTCCCGCCTTCCCCCGGACGGACGCTTCGATGCCGACACGCGGCGTACGGTCCGGGCCAAGGGATCACGCAGGGTGCCGGTGCGCGCGGGTGGGACTCCGGTCACTGGTTACTGTGGTGCTCATGCGTCTCCATGTCGTCGACCACCCCCTGGTCGCCCACAAGCTCACCACGCTGCGCGACCGCCGCACCGACTCCGCGACCTTCCGCCGGCTCGCCGACGAACTGGTCACCCTGCTCGCCTACGAGGCCACGCGGGACGTGCGCACCGAACAGGTCGGCATCGAAACCCCCGTCGCCCCCACCACGGGCGTCAAGCTGTCCCACCCGCGCCCGCTGGTGGTGCCGATCCTGCGCGCCGGCCTCGGCATGCTGGACGGTATGGTCCGGCTGCTGCCGACCGCCGAGGTGGGCTTCCTCGGCATGATCCGCAACGAGGAGACGCTGCAGGCCTCCACGTACGCCACCCGGATGCCGGAGGACCTCTCCGGCCGTCAGGTCTACGTCCTCGACCCCATGCTCGCCACCGGCGGCACCCTGGTCGCCGCCATCCGCGAACTCATCAGGCGCGGCGCCGACGACGTCACCGCGGTGGTGCTGCTGGCTGCCCCCGAGGGCGTCGAGGTCATGGAGCGCGAGCTGGCCGGCGCCCCGGTGACCGTCGTGACGGCCTCCGTCGACGAACGCCTCAACGAGAACGGCTACATCGTCCCCGGGCTCGGCGACGCGGGCGACCGGATGTACGGGCTGGCCGGCTGACACTCCGTACCCCGTACCTCCCCATACCCCGCACCCCCGTACCTCCGTACCCCGTCCTCCGGCTCACCGGCCGGAGGCGCTCCCGCACCGCTTCGTCTTCGTCCCGCCCGTCGCCGCGGGCTTCGGGTGGGCGAGGGCGGTCAGCGCCCGGTCCGCGGCCGCCTTGTCGGTGAGACGGGTGAAGGCGTCACCGATGATCAGGTCGACGGTGCCGTCCTTGCGGGCGGCGTCGGTGCGGGACTCGGCGCCCGTGAGCTGGGTGGCGAGGACCGGGAGCGAGGTGCGGCGGGCGGAGGCCGGGCCGAGCAGGACGGCGGTGCCCTTCACCTTCTTGTCGTACTCCTTGGTCGCGTTGCCGACGTCACCGATGCGGAAGCCGCGCTTCTTCAGCTCCTCGGCGGTCTTCTTCGCCAGGCCGCTGCGGGGCGTGGCGTTGAGGACGTTGACGGTGATCTGCGCGGGCCGGGGCAGCGCGACGACGCCGGGCGAGGGGCTCGCCTTGGTCGTGCAGGCGGTGCGGGAACCGGTGGCCGCGGCCTTCGTGCCGCCGGTGAAGACGTCGATGAGCTGCAGGGTGCCCCAGCCGAGCACGCCGAGGGCCGCCAGGCAGCAGGCGGCCAGGAGGGCGAGCCTGCCGTGCCGCCGGGGCCGGCGCATCCGCGGGTACTTGTTCCCCGTGATCCGGTACTGCCCACCCATGCCGGGGGGAGTCAGCATGCTCATGAGCGCAGCGTAGTGCGCCCGAGCGGCCATGCCTACTGGATGATCATCGGATGCCGCTCGGTTGCCGCCCGGTCCGACCCGAAAGGGGCAAACCCGTGACGCGCGACCCCGCGTCGAACCCGTGAGCGCGACCCCGCGCCGAACCTGTGACGCGCGCCCCGCCCGGGACCGTCAGTCCAGCTCCAGCACGCGCGCGTGCAGCACCTGCCGCTGCTGCAGCGCCGCCCGCACCGCCCGGTGGAGACCGTCCTCCAGGTACAGGTCGCCCTGCCACTTCACGACGTGCGCGAAGAGGTCGCCGTAGAACGTGGAGTCCTCGGCGAGGAGCGTCTCCAGGTCGAGTTGCTGCTTGGTCGTCACGAGCTGATCAAGGCGGACCGGGCGCGGCGCGACATCCGCCCACTTCCGGGTGCTGTCCCGGCCGTGGTCGGGGTACGGCCGGCCGTTTCCGATGCGCTTGAAGATCACACGGAAAGCCTACCGGTCCCCACGTTCCGGGCGCAGCCATGGCGACGGAGTGCGACGCCGGAAAAGATGGGGCGAATGGGGCCGAACGGGGGAAACGGGGGAGTCCGAGGCGGGCGGCCGCGGCCGCTTTCCGTCCGGCTCGCCCTCCGCCGGCGCGGCGGTTCCGGGCGTGGCGCGGCGTGGCGCGGCGGTTCCGGGCGTGGTGGTTCCGGGCGTGGCGGGGCGTGGCGCGGCGGTTCCGGGCGTGGTGGTTCCGGGCGTGGCGGGGCGGGGCGTACTGCGCACGGCCTCGGCGCGCAGCAGGGCGCGCATGACCGCGTAAGGGTCCCTGGACATGGGGGGCATGGGGGCGTTCCTCGCGTGGGTCGCGTCGTACGGACGAATCGGTGACCTATGACCGGTGACCGGCGCGCAGGCGCACTGGAGCGCGCCGGAGCGCGCTGGGGCGCGCCGGTGGTGCCGGGCGGGACCGGCGTCGTCAGCAGCGCAGAACCACGCAGGCGAGGGCGTGCGAGGCGGACGGGGGCGGCGGAAGCACGGCGGCCGGCCCGGGACGGCCGCTCGCCGCGCGGACGGGCGCCGGGCCGGGGAGGGACGCGGGCCGCAGGCGTACGACGGGGCGCCGCACCTCCCGTGCGGAGGGCCGCAGCGCGGCGTCGAGGAGGTCGGGCCGCTCGGCGGCGGCGCCGGAGTCGCCGGCCGCCGCGGTCAGGGGAGCGGCGTACGCCTCCGCGTGCGCGCCGCCCGGTACGAGCAGCGCGAGCAGCAGCACCAGCGTCCGCAGCCACGCGCACCGGAGGCCGGCGCGGCGGGCGTGCGGGGCGGTACCGGTACTCACGCCGTGACTGTCCCCGCCGCGGCCGCCCGTCCCGCCCGGCACGCCCGAGAACCGCCCGTTCGGGCCACGCCCCGAGGGGCGGGGCGCCGGGGCGTCGCCTCCGGCACCCGCCGTGAGCGATCCGCCACCGGGGTCCGTACGTACCGGGAGACCGGTGAGAGGGTCCGGGACGGAGGAACGACGTGGTCCGACGGGGCAACACAGGAGGCGCGGGAGGTGCGGGAGGCGCGGGAGGTGCGGGAGGCACGGAAGGCGCGGCGCGGGAGGCCGAGGGGCGCGCGGGGCAGCGGGACCGCGGGCGCCGGGCGCGCGGCGGCGGACGCCCGGGGCGCCGGCGGCTGCGGGTCCCGGCACCGCTCGGCCCGTTGCTGGTGCTGGTCCCCCTCGTCCTCCTCGCCCTCCTGGGCGGTGCGGGCAGCGCGTCGGCCCACGCCGCCCTCCGCTCCACCGACCCCGCGGACGGAAGCGTCGTCAGATCCGCGCCCCGCGCCCTGACGCTGAGGTTCACCGAGTCGGTCGGGCTGCTCGACGACTCCGTGCGCGTCTTCGGACCCGACGGCCGGCAGGTGCGCACCGGACCGCCGCAGCACGCGGCGGGCGACTCCGACACCGTCCGCGTCACCCTCCCGGCGCGGCCGGGCACCGGCACGTTCACGGTGGCCTGGCGGGTGGTGTCGGCGGACAGCCACCCGGTGGCCGGCGCGTTCACCTTCTCCGTCGGCAAACCGTCCCCGCCGGTCGCCGTGGACACCGACCGCACCGGGGACCCGGTCACGGAGCGCCTGTACGGCATCGCCCGCTACCTCTCCTACGGCGGCCTCGCGCTGCTCGTCGGCACGGCCGTCTTCCTCGTCGTCTGCCGCCCGCCGACCGCGGCGCCGCTGCGCCGGCTGCTGCGGGCGGGCTGGTGGGCGCTGCTCGGGGCGAGCGTCGCGCTGTTCGTGCTGCGCGCCCCGTACGAGGCCGGGACGGGGCCCACGGCGGGCCTCGACGTCTCCGCCCTGGGCCGTACGGCGGCCGGCCGGCCCGGCCTGGCGCTGCTGGCGCGGCTCGCGCTGCTGCCCGCCGTCGCCGCCGTCCTCGTACGGCTCGTCCGGCGCCGCCCGCCCCACCCCCGGCCGCTGTCGGCCGCCGCCGGTGCGCTGGCCGTGGCGCTGGCGGTGACGTGGGCGTCCGCCGAGCACGCGTCGGCCGGCCTCCAGGTGCCGTTGGCGATGGCGAGCACGGTGCTGCACCTGCTGGCGATGGCCGTCTGGCTGGGCGGCCTGGCCGCGCTGCTGGTCCTGCTGCACCGGCGGGAGGGCGCGCCCGCCGCTGTCGTCGCCCGCTTCTCGCGGCTGGCCTTCGGCGCGGTGACCGTGCTGGCCGTCACCGGCGTCTACCAGTCCTGGCGCGGCCTGGGCTCCGTCGACGCGCTCACCGGCACCTCCTACGGCCGCCTCCTGCTGCTCAAACTCGCCGGGGTGGTGCTGCTGCTGACGGTGGCGGGCTGGTCGCGGCAGTGGACGGCGCGGCTGGGGACGGCGGACGCGAAGGGCGCGGAGGGCACGGAGGGTACGGAGGGTACGGAGGGCGCGGCCGACGCGGAGCACGCGGCGGAGGGGAACCGTGCCACCGAGGCGGCCGTGCGGCCACGGGAACGGGTGCTGCAGCGGACGGGAGGCGCGGCGGCGGCCGAGGGGACAGCGGCGGCCGAGGGGACAGCGGCGGCCGAGGGGACGGTGACGGCCGAGGAAGCGGAGACGGTCGGGGACGCGGAGACGGTCGGGGACGCGGAGACGGCGTCCCGGAGGGAGCCCGCGGACGCGCCGCCCGCCGGTCCCGCCACCGCCCGGCCGCCCCACTCCCCGGCCCCCGAGCCGGACGGCCACCGCGGGCTGCGCCGGGCCGTGCTGGCCGAGGTCACCGTCGGCATCGTGGTGCTGATGCTGTCCACGGTGCTGTCGGGGACGCTGCCGGGCCGGGCGGCCGTCCAGGAGGCGAGGGCCGAGCGGACGGCGTCGGCCGCGGCGGGCGGGACCGGGGCGGTCGTCGCCACGGTCCCGTTCGACGTCGGCACCCCCGGCGCCTACGGCAAGGTGCAGGTCACCCTGGAGCCGGGCCGTGTCGGCGAGAACTCCGTCGAGGCGGTCGTGTACGGGCCCGACGGCGGCCTGTCCAGCGTGCCCGAACTGCGTCTGGCCTTCTCGCTGCCGGCCAAGGGGATCGGCCCGATCGACGCCCGGCTCACCGACCGCGGCGGCTACTGGGCGGCCGACGCCGTCCGGCTGCCCCTGCCCGGCACCTGGACGATGAAGGTGACGGTGCGCACCTCGGAACTGGACCAGGTGACGGAGTCGCGGCCGCTGCGGATCGCGCGCTGAGGACCCCGCCGGGGCGTACCTCGCGGCCCACTGAGCCGGCCCACCGAGCCGCGCGTCGGGCCCGCCCGGGCGCCCGGCCGGGACTCACCGGCCCGTCAGGGGCCCGCTTCGGCTCACCCGGGGGCCGCCTCAACCGGGGGCCGCTCAGCCAGGGCCGACTCAGCCAGGGCCGACTCACCCGGGCCGGCTCAGCCGAAGAGCGTGCCGGACGGTGCGGGCCGCGGCAGGTCCAGCAGGCGGGTCATGTGCGCGGCGGCGCGGACGGCGGCGTCGGCGCAGCAGTTGTTGAACAGCACGTGCAGCCGCTCCACCCGGTCGGCCAGGCGGAGCAGCCGCGGCACCCACTCGGCGAGTTCGTCCTCGCCGTAGTCGTGCCGGAACCGGTCCTCCTTGCTGCCGGTGCCCCAGGCCGTGCTGCGCCCGTGGAAGCGGACCACCGACCGCTCGGGCGAGGTGACCGGCGTGACGGGCGGGATGGAGGTGGGCAGCGTCTGCGTCATGTCCACGGCCACCGCGGCGAACCCGCAGCGGGTCAGCAGCGCCCGCGTCGCCGCCTCCCGCCCCGCGGCCCACCACTGCGGATGCCGGAACTCCACGCACACCGGCCAGCCGGCCGTCCGCTCGGCGCACGCCCGCAGGAACGCCTCCGCGCCCGCCCCGGGCCGGAACCACGGCGGGAACTGGAACAGCACGTTCCCGAGCCGCCCCGCGTGCCGCAGCGGGGCGATCCCCGCGGCGAACCGGGCCCACACCTCGTCCAGCGTCCGCGGGTCACGGGCGTCGCCCGGCAGCCCGTCCGGCAGCGCCCCGCGCCGCACCGGGTGCCCGGTGAGCAGCGCGAACGCCTTCACGTCGAACACGAACCCGTCCGGCGTGCGCTCCACCCACAGGCGGCTGTTGCGCTCGGCGGGCAGGGCGTAGTAGGTCGCGTCGACCTCCACGACGGGGAAGCGGCTCGCGTAGTACCGCAGCCGCCCCTCGGCGTCCCGGCACCCGGGCGGGTACCAGCCGCTGCGCAGCAGCGCCGGATCGGTCCACGAACACGCGCCGACGAGAATCTCGCCCATGGCGGGCGGTTACCCGTGTTCGGCGTCCTCGCACGCGGCGGCCGCGGCCCCCACCCGGTCGCCTCAGCGCCGTACCCGCAGCCCGCGCAGCCGGTTGAGGGCGGCGGCGACCTCGTGGCGGCGGGGTACGGCGAAGTCCTCGTCGCGCACGGACAGCAGGGCGGCGACGCCGTCCGGGCCGTTCGGCCCGGCGCCCGGCTCGGCGCCCACTCCGGTGCCCAGTTCGGCGTCCAGCAGGTCGAGGGCCTCGGCGAGGGTGCGCCGCCCGTCGAGGTGGCCGCGCCGCACCAGCAGCTCCAGGGCCAGGCCGACACCGGTGAGGTGCGGGGCGTCGGCGAGCTGCTCGACGCCGCGCAGGTCGATCTCGTGCTCCCCCAGGACGAGGTGGTCGGTGCCGCGGACGCGGATCCGCGTCCGCCCGCGGGCGCCGGGGTCCGCGAAGGCGGGGTCGGGGCGCCGGTGCATGACGCCGGGGAAGGACTCGGCCTCGGCCCGCCGCCCCGTGGGCCGCGCGGCGATCCCGCGGGCGCGCTCGGTGACGTCGTACGGCCGGTAGCCGTCCATCATCACCACCCGGTCGGCCACGTCGAGGTAGTCGCCGCTGCCGCCCATGACCAGCACGGTGGAGACCCCGTGGTCGCGGTGGAGCGACCGGACGAGGTCCACGAGCGGGGTCAGCGGCTCGCGCTCCTTGGCCACCAGGGCCTGCATGCGCGCGTCGCGGATCATCAGGTTGGTCGCGGCGGTGTCCTCGTCGATGAGCAGGACGCGGGCGCCCGACTCCACGGCCTCGCACAGCGACGCCGCCTGGGAGGTGGAGCCGGAGGCGTTGGCGGTGGAGAAGTCGGCGGTGTCGGCGCCGTTGGGCAGGTGGCCGACGAAGGCGTGCACGTCGACGCGGGTCACCGGCCGCCCGTCCTCCGCGCGCAGCTTGACGGTGTCCCGGTGCGCGACGACCCGCTCCCGCCCGTCGCCGGGCACGTGGTCCCACACGCCGGCCTCCAGGGCGCGCAGCAGCGTCGACTTGCCGTGGAAGCCGCCGCCGACGATCAGGGTCACGCCCTCGGGGACGCCCATGCCGGTGACGGTCCCGGCGTTCGGCAGCTCCACGGTCACCCGCAGCTCCTCCGGCGCCCGGAACGGCACCACGCCGTCCCCGGCGGCGGGCCGGTCGTCGGCCCCGCTGCGCCGCGGCAGCAGCGCCCCGTCGGCGACGAACCCGACCAGCCCGAGCTCCGGCAGCCGCTCCCGCAGCACCGTGGCGTCCTCCACCGTCGCCACGAACTCCCGCAGCTCGCGCAGCCCTTCGTCGTCGTAGGCGGTACGGCACAGCGCGCGCCGGGCGATGTGCTCCAGCCCCTCGCACAACAGCCGCCGCGCCGCCCGCCCGTCGATCCGCCGCCGCGGCCCCGGCAGCGCGACACCCAGCCGCAGCGTCACCGCGCCGTCCGGCGCGACCGTGCACGAGCTGCGCGCCAGCACCTCCTGCCCGCCCGCGTCCACGCGGTACGCGCGCTCCCCGGCCGCCTCCCGCGCCGCCCGCCGCACCAGGAACCCGGCCAGCGCCCGCCGCCGTACCGGCGTGTCCCGCACCTCGGGGGCGAATCCCGCGCGCTGCGCGGGCACGTGCACCGCGACCCGCGCCGGCGGCGCGAACGGATCCGCCTGCGCCCGCACCAGCCGCACCACCACGCCCCCGGCCAGCTCCCAGGAGCCCACGAGCCCCCGGTAACGCCCGTACGGCGCCCCGTGCAGCCGCTCCAGCTCCCGCTCCAGCCCGGGCCGGGCGGCCGCGGCGGCCGCGTCGGCCGTGCCCGCCGCGTCGGCCGCGGCTGCCGCGTCGGCCTCGCCGGCCCCGTCCTGGCGTCCCCGCCGCTCCTGCCGTCCCTGCCGGTGCCTCACGTGGCGTCCCGTCCCGTCCCGGTGCTCCGCTCGATCTCTGCGCACGTCCGCCGGATTCTGCCAAACGGCGGGCCGGGGAAGGACGGTGCCGGGGCGGGCGGGTGCCGAGGGCGGGGTGCCGAGGGCGGGCGGATGCGCGCAGGGGCTCCGGGGGCGACCGACGACGGCCCCGGAGCCCCTGCGCGGATGCTCAGTCCTGCACGTGCTCAGCGCTCAGCGCTCCATGCTCAGCGCTCCATGCGCAGTGTCCAGGCTCGGCTCAGTGCTGCACGCCGGCCTCGGCGTGCACGCCCACCCCCACGCCCTCGGGCGAGACGGAGGTGAAGACGCCGGCGCAGGCGGCGGCGGTCAGCGACCCGGGCACACCGGCGGTGGCGTCGATCGTCGAACCACCGGCGACCAGGTCCAGCTCGGCGTCGGAGATCTCGGCCGTGGCGACCTGCGGAGTGGAGTTCATGACCTGCGTTTCCCTTCGAGTGATCACGTGCCCGGGGGGTGGGTGCGCAGGATCAAAGCACGTGGCGGGAACGGGTGACCAGCCGCCCGGACCCCGGCCGGGGCCCGCGCCGCGGCCGGTCTTCACGGTCCCGACCACGAGGTTCACCGCTGTGCCCGCGCGGTCACCGAACCCGTCGCCCCCTTCACACGCCCTGCGGCCCGGCCGCGCGGGGCGCTTCGCCGCGAACCCCGCATATCCCGACACACGCGTGCGGCGGCCCGCCGCTCCGGCGGGCCGGTCCCGCGCGCGTGTGCAGATTCGCGAAAGGTTCCGGCCCTGGCCCCGACGCCGCCGACGCGCCCGGTCATCGGCTCGGTGCGCGACTCGGTCCGTGGTGCAGCCACCGGCCCGGTCCACGGCCCGGTTCACGGACCGGTTCGCGGGCCGGCCCGCGAACCGGTCCGTAGCCAGATCCGCGGCTCGGTCCGTGGCCCGGTCCGCGGCTCAGTCCTCGGCGGCCGGCTCGTGCGGGCCCGCGAGGACGAGCTGCGTCAGCGGGGCCCCGTCACCGGAGTCGAGCACCACCCGGTACAGGCCGTCCGCCGGCACCCGGACCCGCGCGGCCAGCACATCGTCGTCACCGCCACCGCCACCGACATCGTCACCGTCGTCGGCGCCGTCGTCGGCGGACAGCGCGGCGCGGGTCCGGAACGCCGTCCCGCCGTCCACCGCCTCCACCACGCACTCCAGCCCCGCCGGGCTGTCCGCGCCGTGCACCCGCAGGGTCCACTCCGCGCCGGGAGCGACGTAGTCGGGCACCTGGAGGCCGAGTTCCGGCACCCCCTGGGCCGGGCCCAGGTGCTCGTCCTCCTGCAGGAACGCGGTCACCGCCTCCAGCGCGGCCTCCCCGGTGGCCAGCGCGCCGTGCTGGAGCGCGAACGGCACGGTGACGCGGGTGAGGGACGCCGACTCCCGGTGCACGGTGCCGTCCCCCGCCACGTCGAAGCACCGCGGGACACCGTCCGCGTCCCGCAGGAGTTCGCCGTTGCTGTGGTGCCGGTAGGAGTGCTCGTAGGGGACGACCACCCCCTGACGCAACGTCAGCGACTGCATCGTACGCTGGCCGACGCCGACCACCGCCCGGTGGCCGGGTGGCGTACGGCCGTCGAGACGGGCGTGGAACTCCTGCGCCGCCTGCGCCAGTTCCTTGTCCCCGCCGAGGTCGGCGACGTCCACCGGCGTCAACGGCCGCACGTTCAGGCCCTCGTCCAGACAGGCGAACGTCGGCAACAGGTCGTACAGGCCCGGCATGGCCGACGCCAGCCGCCGCAGCCTGCGGTGCGGCAGCGGAACCGGCGCGCCCCGGCCGGAGTTGAGGATGACGGCGGCGGCGACCGCCCCCCGGAAGGGCGTGCCGAGGGTGAGCACGCCCCGGGTGTCGCGCGCCAGGTCGCCGTCGGGGCCGTCGCACAGCGCGGCCAGTGTGAGCAGACCGCCCATGGAGTGGGCGACGAAGACCAGCCGGCCCTCCCGCTCGTCCACCCGGTGCCGGCGCGCCGCGGTGTGCGCCGGATGCCGCCGCCACTGCTCCAGGTGTCGGCGCGCCGCCTCGGCCAGCAGGCGCGCGTTGACGGCCACGGGCAGCCGCCAGTCGTAGGCGAACTCCAGGACCGCCTCGGGCGCGGCCACGCTTCCGGCGACCGTCCGCACCAGCGCGGTGTACGGCTCCAGACCGCGCAGCACCGGGCACCAGGCCGGAGTGCGCAGCAGCCGCCGGGCTTGTATGCGGCCGGTGCGGCCCTCCCGCTCGTCGGGCGTCAGGCGCAGGTCGCGCAGCCCGCCGGGCGTCGTCCACGCCCGCACCAGCCAGCCGGTGTCGGCCAGGCCCCAGACCACCCGGTCCCGCTCCGTGTCGTACAGCTCGCTGCCCATGATGCCCGGCACGACGACCACGGCGTCCTGCGTGGTGTCGGGCGAGATTCGGGGAAGCCCCTGGAGCAGCGGTGTGGCCGGATACGGCTGCGGGACCTGGTGCATGACGAGAAGAATAGGGAGCATGCAGCGGGGGGTGGAGGACCTTGTCGCGAACGGCGCGAAAGCGACGCCCGGCAACGGCGCGAGAGCGACGCCCGGCAACGGCACGGAAGCGGCACTCGGCCACGCCACGGAAGCGACGCCCGGCGAACGGGCGGCGCGGCGCACGCTGTTGACCGTAGCCGTCCGCGACTACCCGGACGCCGAACCGGAGTTCGCCGAGGGCATCGACGAGCAGCTGGCCGTCGTCACGCAGTGGTGGTGCGGCCCGGACCTTTCCGAGCCGTTCGACCTGGTGCCGCAGCCGGAACTGCGGCAGCGCCACGACGTGGAGCGGTTCCTGCACGAGGCCGGAGTGCGCGAGATGCGCGGGCAGGCCCTGGTCGTCTTCGTCACCGGACACGGCAGGCAGGGCTCCTCCGGCACCCACTTCCTGCAACTGCCGTGCACCGAACCGCGGCGCCAGCTCGCCACGGCCGTACGCACCAGCGAGATCGTCGCCGCCGCGCTCGACTCCCGGGTCGACAACGTCCTGGTCATCATCAACACCTGCTACGCGCGCGGCATCGCCGAGGAACTCGGCAGGCTCTACAAGGAGATCCCCGCGAGCCGGCGCGGCCGGGCCACCCTCGACGTCATCGCCACCTGCGACCACGACCAGGTCGTCCACGTCCGGCGCTTCCCGTCCGTGCTGCGCCGCGTCCTGGACCGGCTCCGCACCACCGCCCAGATCACCACCCCGTGGCTGAGCGTCGGCCACCTGATGACCGAGTTCGCCAACGAACTGGGCTCCGACGCCGAGCGGCGCCGGCACCGGCTGCACTACGTCCTCGACGGCGGCGCCCTGACCGTGCCCACCCCCTGCCTGCCCAACCCCGGCTACCGCCCGCAGCGCACCCTGGTCGGGCCCGCGCGCCGGCAGGTCGCCACCCCCGCCGACGACGTCGACGTGTGGCTCGACCGGGCCAGCGGGCGGCCGGAGGACAGCGACGGTGGCTGGTACTTCAGCGGACGGCAGCGGCTCAACCGCGACCTCACCGCGTTCCTCACCGGCCCCCAGGGCGTGCTGCTGCTGACCGGCACCGCCGGCAGCGGCAAGTCGGCCGTCCTGGGCCGGGCCGTGACGCTCAGCGACCCGCAGTTCCGCGCCAACCCCCGCTACCGGCACGCCGTCACCTCGGCACCGCCCGGCACCGTGCCGCCCGAGGGGGCCGTGTCCGTCGCCGTCCTGGCCCGGCAGCGCACGGCCGCCGACGTCCTGCGGGAGCTGCTCACCGGACTGGAGATCACCCCCCTGCCCGTCGGACCGGCGGACGACCCGGTGGAACGCTGGAGCGCCCAGCTCGGCGCCTTCCTGCGGGAGCCCGGCGACCCGGTCACCCTCGTGCTGGACGGCCTGGACGAGGCGGCGGAGCCGTTCCCCGTCGTCCAGCGCGTCCTCGCCCCGCTCACCGAGCACTGCGGCCCCCTGCCGGGACAGCGCCCGCTCGGCGGGGAGCGCAGACTGCGGCTGCTCGTCGGCGTCCGCAGCAGCCGCCACCGCGCCGGTACGGCCGCCGCCGCGCCGCCCGGGGCACGGGACCCGGGGCTGCTCGCCGCCCTGCGGGAGGTGTTCCCGTGGGCGACGGTGCTGCGCACGGACGAGGACGACAGCCGGGACGACATCGCCGACTACGTCCGCGCGCTCATCGGCCCCCGGGCGCCCGGGGACAGCGCCCGCCGCGCCGCCGAACTCGTCGCCGAGCAGGTGTGGCCGTCCTTCCTGGACGCCCGGCTCGCCGGCGACCAGCTCAGGGACGCGCCCGACCCCGCCGCCCGGGCCGGCGAACCGGACTGGCGCGCCGGGCTGCAGAACGGGACCAAGGGACTGCTCAGGCTCGACCTGGCGGCGGTGGCGGAGGACGGCCTGCCCGCGGACGTGGCCCTGGCCCTGCTGCGCGCCAGCGCCTACGCCCTCGGCGCCGGCGTCCCCTGGTCCACCGTGTGGCCCGCGATGGCCGGCGCCCTCCTGCGGCGGCCGATCCCGGACCCCGACCGGATGATCGACACGCTGCTGCGCGGCAGACTCGCCGGGTACCTGGCCCACGACCACGAGGACGACCGGCTCGTGTACCGCCCGGTCCACCAGCGGCTCGCGGACGTCCTGCAGCAGGACCGGGCGGACGAGCTGCTCGAGCCCCCGGCCGGCCCACGGGGCCGGGAGGGCCGGGAGGGCCGGGAGGATCGGGAGGGCCGGGAGGATCGGGAGGGCCGGGAGGATCGGGAGGGCCGGAGGGATCGGGAGGACCGGCGGGGCGCCGGAACCCGGGACGCGGAGGGCGCCGTATGAGCGACGCCGGGGCGTCCCGCGCGCCGGAGGACACCCACCCCCACCGGCTCATCGCCGAGGCGCTGGCGAAGCTGGTCGCCGAGGACCCGACCATCCCGCCGCACCCCTACCTCAGCCGGCACCTCGCCGACCACGCCTTCCGCGGCCGGGTCCTGGACGACGACCATGTGCCGCCGGCCCTGCTCCCCTGGGAGTCGAGCCGGAACGTACGGGTGCTGCTGCGCCGGGCCCGCTCCGCGGGGCGGACGCAGTGGCTGCGGGCCTGGGCCCGCATCGAGCCGTTCGTCGGGGACGCCGATCCGGAGTCCCGCCTGTCCAGCCTGCACCTCGCCCACCACGCCGCCACCCGCCGCCGGATCCCCCTCGCCGCCGGCTCCCCGCCGGACCCGGGCACGGCGGGGTCGCGCGTCACCCCTCTGTGGAGCGACTGGGCCGCCCCGGACAACGTCCTGGCCGTCACCGGCGCCCTCGTGGAGTCGCTGGCCCACACCACGGCCTCCGACGGCCGCACCCTGCTGGTCGGCGGGGACGGCAACGGGACGATCCGGGTGTGGGAGACGCACGGCGTCCCGGTCGGCCCGCCCCTGCACAGCTTCGGCGGCGCGGTGCAGCACCTGCTGCCCCTCGACGGCGACCTGCTGCTGTCCGGCGGGACCGACGGCGTCGTACGCGTCTGGCACCTCACCCGCGGCCAGTTGATCGGCGAGGCCGTGCACCGCCCCCGCACCTGGGTCAGCGGCCTCACCCTCTTCCGGCCGGCGGACGCACCGCCCCGCGTCCTCGCCGCCCACAGCGACGGCCACCTCACCGCCCTGGACACCGAGACCCTCCGCCCCGTCGACATGCCCCTGCCCGACCTCGACGAGGCCCCCGCCCTGGTGACGGGCGTCGACCTGCCCGAGGAAGACGGCGGCGGCGCGGCACTGGTCGTCGCCCAGGGCCGCCTGCTGCGCCTCTGGCGGCCCGGACAGGACCCGGTCGTCCTCGGCGAGCACGCGGGCGAGGTACGCCACGCCGTGGCCCTGCCCGGCACCGGCCGGTTCGCGACCTGCGACGACGCCGGCTCCCTCCGCTTCTGGGACGCCCGCACCCGCCGTGAGACGGCGGCGGCGACACCGCGGCCCGGCACAGCCGTCCTCTCCCTGACGGCCGCGACGGTGGACGGACACCGGGCCGTGGTCTCCGCCGGCCTCGACCACGCGCTGCGCGTGTGGGACGCCGACACCGGGCGCCCGATCGGCGCGGCCCTGGAGGGCCACACCGCTCCCGCCGTGGCCCTGACCACGCTGCCGCCGGACGGGACGGAGACCTACGTCGTCTCCGCGGGCGGCGACGGCACGCTGCGCCGCTGGGACCTCACCGGGCACGGCGGCCGGCCCGCCCGGCCCGCGCGCCGCCCCGTCACGGCGGCCGCGCTGCCCGGCCGGGCGATCCCCGCCCCCGGGCTTTCCGCCCCCGGCCTCCCTGCCTCCGGGCTCCTCGTCGCCGTGGCCGACGAGACCGAGGCCGCGCTGTGGGACGTGGAGACCGGCCGCCACGTGCCCGTGGCGGCCGGCGAGCGCCCCGTCACGGCCTTCGCCTGGGCCGCCGTCGGGGGCGAGACCCTCCTGCTGACCGCGCACACGGACGCCGGCGTGCAGATGTGGTCCCTGGACGGGCCGGGCGGCGCGCCGCCCGCGCGCCGCGGCAGGCTGCTCAACCACAGCCTGCCCGTCCGGGCCATGGCGGCCTTCCGCCACGGCGACCGCGCTCTTCTGGCCACCGGCGGCGCGGACGGCTCCGTGCGGCTGTGGGACCTGGAGCACCGGCGCGAGGCGGCCTGCTGGGACGACCACGGGCTGGGCGTCAGGGACCTCGCCGTGCTCCGCACCCGGGACGGCACGCTCGTGGTCTCGGCAGGGGCGGACGGCACCCTCCGGCTCGGCGACCCCGCCGACCCCGCCGACCCCGCAGCCCCGCGCCCGGTGATCCACTGCGGCCAGCAGGGCGTCCACGCCGTGGCGGCGGTACCGGCCGACGAAAACGGGTGCGGCGAGGGTGCCGGGTACGACGAGGGCGGTGAGGGCGCCGGGTACGGCGAGGACGGTGAGGGTGCCGGGTACGGCGAGGACGGCGAGGCTCCGCTCCTCGCCTCCGCCGGCGAGGACGGCACCGTACGGCTCTGGGACCCCGTGACGCGGCGGCCGGCCGGTGCCGCCCTGGACGCCGGCGACGGCCCCGTGACGGTGCTCGCGGCCTTCCGTACTCCAGCCGGCCGGCCCTGCCTGGCGGCCGGAGGCCCCGCCGGCACCGTTCACCTGTGGGACGTCGCGGCCCGCACCCGCCTGCTGAGCCTGGTCACCGGCAGCCCGCTGACCGCCCTCGCGGTCCGGCACCCGGGGCGGGAACCGGCAGGACGGCGGCCGGACCACCCGGGAGGGACGCCCACCGACCCGTACCCCGTCCTCCTGGCCGCGGGGAGGGCGGGGATCTGCCTTTTCGGCGTGCACCTGGAGCGCTATTGAGGTGAGCGTGCGCCGTGCCGATGCCTCAGCGCCCCCCTCCTGCGCCCCCGCGGACGCGCCGAAGCGGCCACCCCGCGACGCCCGTTACGCGACAATGATCGCTCGCGCGTGCCCGCTCACCACGCGTCACGTGCGGAACGCTCCGCGAGCCGGCCCGCACCGGGCGTCCGGCACGTCCGGCAAGCCGACCCCTCCGTACCCACCGGTCCAGCAGCGAGGACGTATGAACAGCGCCTCCACGGCGGCGGACGCCGCCGCCTTACCGTTCCGCGCCGCCCGCCCCTCGGGCGAAACCCCCGCGCCCGCCGGCCTCGCGTCCGCCGGCCTCGCGTCCGCCGGCCTCGCGTCCGCCGGTTCCGCCGGGTCTCTCGGGACGGGGGAGGCGACGGCCTGATGCGCCCCTCCGACGAGTCCTCCGCCACGCTCGCACCGGCGGTCACGCTGGTTCCGGCACCGGACCGCGGAGTGTGGCGCCTGGGCAAGAGGAAGAGCCCGATCGAGTACAACACGCTGCAACCGGAGAACAGCCAGGGCTCCGGCGCGGGCCGCTTCAGCCTCGCCACCTACGGCATGCTCTACTGCGCCACGGACCCGGCCGGCTGCTACGCCGAGGCGCTGGCCCACTTCCGGGTCAGCCCGGCACTGCGCCGGATCATCGGGGACGACTGGGACCACGTGCCCAACACCATGAGACTCGGCCACCTCGCCTCCGGCTGGCGGCAGGACCACGTCCTGGTGCGGATCGTGCCGCCCAAGGAGGCGCGCTTCCTGGACGTCGACGCGCCGGCCACGCGGGCCACGCTCGCCGAGGAACTCCGCCCGGAACTGAGCGCCTGGGGCGTCACCGGCCCCCTCACCGACGAGCACGTCCACGGCCGCGACCGCCGGATCGCCCGCCAGATGGCGGCCTGGGCCGTCGCCCAGCGCAACGGACTCGGCCACCGCCTGGTGCAGGGCATCACCTACCGCTCGGGCTACGGCGGCCGCCAGTGCTGGGCGGTCTTCAGCGACGTCGACCTGGAACAGGCGGAGCAGCGCCCCGTACGGCTGGAGGACCCGGCCCTGCAGGAGGTCGCGCAGGAGTACGGCCTCAGGGTCTTCTGACGGGTCTTCTGACGGGTTTTCTGATGGGTCTTCCGACGGATCTTCTGCCGGGCCTTCCGACGGGTCTGCCGCCGGACCTTCGGCCCGTGCGCCCGACGGGACGGTGCCTGCGGCCGGCGCCGGTCCGCCCGGCGCTGGCCCGCCCGGCCGTCGCCCGATCGGGCGACGGCCGGGGGCGCGCGGGCGCGGCGGCCGGGTGGCCGACCCCCCGACCGACCTGGGGCATTGCCCCTCACACGGGACCCCGTCGCGGACAAGGTGGGATTTCTCCGGGGATTCAAGGGGGGAAAGCGGTGGAGTAGCGGGGGGAGCGGCGGGTAGACTCGACACAACGGACAAGGAGAGAAGCCATGTTGACCATCCGACAGTCGTCTTCGGGACCACCGTTTCCGGACCTGAGTCAGCACCATCTCCTCCGGCTCACCGGCACGCCCGAACCCGGTGCAGGGGGCATCCGCCGCGGACGGCCCGCCGTACCGGCCTCCGGGAATTCGTGACCACCCATCACTTACGGCCTGCCTGAACCGCAACCGCACCCACGCTCGCCTGGAAACAGCAGACAGGCTTGAGCGGGTCGACGAGACGGACGACCGTGCCCCGCCTCCGCACCGAGCCGGACCCGGGCAGGCAGCGCCTCCAGCACCCTTCGCCGAGACGCCCGAGAGGCATCCGCCGGCGGGGAGGAAACGAGGAGACCATGCAGACCCTGCGCGAGCACGGCACCGACAAGGCGGCCCACGCCGACACCGTCAAGAGGTCCATCGCCGACATCGCCCGCTTCCTGCAGGAGAACTTCGGCCAGCGGCTGACCGCGTTCATCGCCGGCATCGAGGACCCCAAGCAAGTCGGCAAGTGGTGCACCGCCCAGAACAGCCCGCGGGTCGACTCCGAACTACGGCTGCGGGCGGCCTACCAGGTGTTCCAGATGATTTCGATCGAGGAGAACGCGCACACCGCGCGCGCCTGGATGATCGGCATGAACCCGCAGCTCGAGGACGACTCACCGATCCAGGCCATCGCCGAGGACCGCCACAAGGACGTCATGGCGGCCGCCCGCTCCTACCTCACCGGCGACCTCTGACCACACGCCCCGCACCGCCCCCCACCCGCACCCGCGGCGACCGACCGGCCCCCGGTTCCAGCCCGCGGGCGGGCCGCCCGGCCCAGCACTCTCAGGGGCGTTTCGGGGCGGCTGGTACCGCATCAGGCAACGTCTGCCCTGTTGTCGGTCGGCGATGCCGACGCGTGCTGAGGAGCGCGGTTACCCGGCGTCGAGCTGGTGGTCGGCCCAGACGTAGCTTTCGGGCAGCAGGTCGGTGATGAGGACGGTCCGGACGCGATCGCCTTCGCCGACGATGACCTTGAGGGCCGGGAAGTAGTCGAGGAGGACCTGGCGACACCGGCCGCACGGGGGAACAACCCCTCGGTCGCGGTCGCCCACCGCGACAATCGTGTTCAGCTCGTAGGCGCCCTGGGCGGCGGCCGTGCCGATCAGGACCAGCTCGGCGCAGGGCCCTCCCGTGAAGTGGTAGGCGTTCACCGCGGTGACGATCCGGCCGTCCTGGGCGCGGGCCGCGGCTGCCATGGTGTGGTTGTCGCCCCGGCAGCGAGTGCGAGCAACGTGTGCCGCTGCCTGGATGAGCTCGTGGTCGACGGGATGGGTCTGCGCGGTCATTCTCTCTGCCTTCGTCAGCGGCCCTCCTCGGTGTGGCTTCGGCGAAGGGCCCGGACGAAGGCAGCCAGGTCTTCTCTGCTGTCGACGTGATCAGGAGAAGCGGTCGTGAGCGGCCCTCTCACTTGGCGCGCCCGTGAAAGGAGAGCCCGTCTGTGCCGGTGAGGTCGGGTTCCCGGCGGTTGGTGAGGAGAGCGGCGGTCAGGTCCCGGAAGGTCGGCTCTCCCTCACCGTTGACGACGATGTCGACGGAGGGGCATGCGCGGAACACTTTCCGGCCCTGGTTGCCGACGTGGTTGCCGCCGAAGACGGTGATGCCGTCGGGCCTGAGCTGTTTGAAGAGTTCGGCGAGGCGGGCGAAGGTGCGGTAGTTCCAGCCGAGCACGGAGAAGGCCAGGACATCCGGTATGTCGCCGTCGCCGAAGATCATGCGGGCCATCTGCGTGAGGGACCATCCACCGCGCAGATGGTGGATCTTGACGTCGGTCTCGAGCCCGAGGCCCGGGTCGGCGTCCAGCACGGCCTCAGGTAGCCGGCCGCCAGCGGCATGGAGTCGATGGGCAGGTCCAAGGCGCTCTACTCATGGGGTGGGAGCCGGGGACCTCCGCGCGCATGCGAGCGCGGTACCTGCATGTGCCGGACGCCATGCTCAAGGACGTGGCCCGGAAGATCGCCGATGCCATCTGGGGAGGCCCCGAGACACCCTCTGTGGACAAAAACCAGGACAACGAGGTCTGACGGACAACGGCGAGGGGCCCCACCGGTGACCGGTGGGGCCCCTCGTTTCGCCTGTTCAGGCGGCTGCGGAGGATACGAGATTCGAACTCGTGAGGGGTTGCCCCCAACACGCTTTCCAAGCGTGCGCCCTAGGCCTCTAGGCGAATCCTCCGCCGGAAACATTACATGACTCGGGGGAGTGCTCGCGAACTCGTTCGCGGCTGGTGCGATCGGGTACTCTGGGCGAAGCCCCTCACGCGGCGCTATCTGACTGAACCCCCCCAGGGCCGGAAGGCAGCAAGGGTAGGTCGGCTCTGGCGGGTGCGTGAGGGGCGCTTGCGTTCCTCTCCGGGCCGCAGTCGTTGTCAGTCGGCGCCTATAACCTCGTAAGCGTGTCGTCTCTCGCGCTGTACCGCCGCTATCGCCCGGAGTCCTTCGCCGAGGTCATCGGGCAGGAGCATGTCACTGATCCGCTGCAGCAGGCGCTGCGGAACAACCGGGTCAACCACGCGTACCTGTTCAGCGGTCCGCGCGGCTGCGGCAAGACGACCAGCGCACGCATCCTGGCCCGCTGCCTGAACTGCGAGAAGGGCCCGACGCCGACCCCGTGCGGGGAGTGCCAGTCCTGCCGCGACCTGGCGCGCAACGGCCCGGGCTCGATCGACGTCATCGAGATCGACGCCGCCTCGCACGGCGGTGTGGACGACGCCCGTGACCTGCGCGAGAAGGCGTTCTTCGGGCCCGCCCGCAGCCGGTACAAGATCTACATCATCGACGAGGCCCACATGGTCACGTCGGCCGGCTTCAACGCCCTGCTGAAGGTGGTCGAGGAGCCCCCGGAGCACCTCAAGTTCATCTTCGCGACCACCGAGCCGGAGAAGGTCATCGGGACCATCCGGTCACGCACCCATCACTACCCCTTCCGGCTCGTGCCCCCGGGCACCCTGCGCGACTACCTCGCCGAGGTGTGCCGCAAGGAGAACATCCCGGTCGAGGACGGCGTGCTGCCCCTCGTGGTGCGCGCGGGCGGCGGTTCCGTGCGTGACTCCATGTCCGTCATGGACCAGCTTCTCGCCGGGGCGGGGGAGGACGGTGTGACCTACGCCATGGCCACCGCCCTCCTCGGCTACACCGACGGTTCCCTCCTCGACTCCGTCGTCGAGGCCTTCGCCACCGGCGACGGCGCCGCCGCCTTCGAGGTCGTCGACCGCGTCATCGAGAGCGGCAACGACCCGCGCCGCTTCGTCGCCGACCTGCTGGAGCGGCTGCGCGACCTGGTGATCCTGGCGGCCGTGCCGGACGCGGCCGAGAAGGGGCTCATCGACGCCCCCGCCGACGTCGTCGAACGCATGCAGGCCCAGGCCGAGACCTTCGGCGCCGCCGAACTCAGCCGCGCCGCCGACATCGTCAACCAGGGCCTCACCGAGATGCGCGGCGCCACCTCGCCCCGCCTGCAGCTCGAGCTCATCTGCGCCCGCGTCCTGCTGCCCGCCGCATACGGCGACGAGCGTTCCGTCATGGCCCGCCTCGACCGGCTCGAACGCGGCGTGCACTTCTCCGCGGGCGCCCCCGGCATGCCCGCCGCGGGATACGCGCCCGGGCCCGACGTCCACGGTGCGGCGGCCCCCGGCATGCCCGGCGGCGGCACCGGCGCGCCACCCGTTCCGCCCGGCGGCGGCCCCGCGGCGGCCCGCGCCGCGGTGCGTGCCGCGGGCGGTCCCGGCGCGTCCGGTGCGCCGGCACAGGCGGGCACGGGCGGTCCCGCCGGGCCGACGGGGGCCATGGGAGCCACGGGGAGCAACGGAGCCGCGGCGGCTGCGGCGGCCGCGGCGCCGACCCCCGCCCCGGCCGCCCCTGCCGCTTCCTCCGCTCCCGCCCCCGCTCCCGCCCCCGCTCCGGCGGCCCCCGGCGCCTGGCCCACCCCCGCCCCCGCGGGCGGCGCCCGCCGGCCCGGCGGCTGGCCGACGGCGGCTGCGCCGGGCGCCGGCGCTCCGTCCCCGGCGGGCGCCGCACCGGCCGGCCGGCCCGCCCCCGGCGCATCCGCCCCGGCCCCCACCGCACCGGCGGCACCCTCCGCTCCCGTTCCCGGCGGGCTCGACCCCCGGTCCCTCTGGCCGGACATCCTGGAGGCCGTCAAGAACCGCCGCCGCTTCACCTGGATCCTGCTCAGCCAGAACGCCCAGGTCACCGGCTTCGACGGCACCACCCTGCAACTCGGCTTCGTCAACTCCGGTGCCCGCGACAACTTCCTCAGCAGCGGGAGCGAGGACGTGCTGCGCCAGGCGCTGGCCGAGCAGTTCAACGTCCACTGGAAGATCGAGGCCCTCGTCGACCCGTCCGGCGGCGGCTCCGCCCCGGCACCCGGAGCCGGCGGCCGCGGCGGCAACCCCGGCTACGGCAGTCCCGGCTACGGCAGCCCCGGTCACGGGAACGGCGGCTTCGGCGGCGGTACGGCCGTACCGCGCCCGCCCGCGCCCCAGCCCCCGGCTGCCGCCCCCGGCGCCGCCCCGGCCGGAGGCGCCGCCCAGAGCCCGGCGCCTCCCGCCGCCCCTGCCCAGAGCCCGAAGCCCCCGGCGCCCGAGCCGGTCCATGTCGCCCCCGAGGACGACATCCCCGAGGACGACGACCCGGACCTCGAGGACTCGGCCCTCTCCGGCCACGAACTGATCGTCAGGGAACTGGGAGCGACGGTGGTGGAGGAGTACTCCACCGAGTAGTCGCCCGGGAGAGCCGGCAGGAAGTGAGACGGCGGGACGTGAGCCGGCAGGGCGTGAGCCGACAGAAAGTGGCCTGGCGGAAGGCGGAAGGCGGAAGGCGGAAGGCGGAAAGCGCAAGGCGGAAAGCGCAAGGCGGAAAGCGCAAGGCGGAAAGCGTTCGGAGGAAAGCACGATCCCCGGACTTCCGCCCCATCATTCGCCCGCACAAACACCCCCCGGTTAGGCTGACCCCCGTGAAGGTCCTCGTCATCGGCAGCGGCGCCCGCGAACACGCCCTGTGCCGCTCCCTCTCCCTCGACCCCGACGTCACCGCCCTGCACTGCGCCCCGGGCAACGCCGGCATCGCCGAGATCGCCGACCTGCACCAGGTCGACGTCCTCGACGGCGCGGCCGTCACGGCGCTGGCCAAGGACCTCGGCGCCGACCTGGTGGTCGTCGGCCCGGAGGCCCCGCTGGTCGCTGGCGTCGCCGACGCCGTGCGGGAGGCGGGCATCCCGGTCTTCGGACCGTCCGGACAGGCCGCGCGGATCGAGGGGTCGAAGGCGTTCGCCAAGGAGGTCATGGCGGCGGCCGGCGTGCCCACGGCACGGTCGTACGTGTGCACCACCCCCGAGGAGGTCGCGCGGGCCCTGGACGCCTTCGGGGCGCCGTACGTCGTCAAGGACGACGGTCTGGCCGCCGGCAAGGGCGTCGTCGTGACCGACGGCATCGAGGCGGCCAAGGCGCACGCGGCCGCGTGCCTGGGGGTACCTCCCGCGCCGTCCGGGCAGCGGGGGAGGGTCGTCGTGGAGGAGTACCTGGACGGGCCCGAGGTCTCCCTGTTCGCCGTCACCGACGGCGAGACGGTGCTGCCGCTGCAGCCCGCCCAGGACTTCAAGCGGGCGCTGGACGGCGACGAGGGCCCGAACACCGGCGGCATGGGCGCGTACTCCCCCCTGCCGTGGGCGGACCCGAAGCTCGTGGACGAGGTGCTGGCCACGGTCCTGCAGCCGACCGTGGACGAGATGCGCCGCCGCGGCACGCCGTTCTCCGGCCTGCTGTACGCCGGGCTCGCACTGACCAGCCGGGGGGTGCGCGTGGTGGAGTTCAACGCCCGCTTCGGCGACCCCGAGACGCAGGTCGTGCTGGCCCGCCTGAAGACCCCGCTCGCCGGGGTGCTGATGGCCGCCGCCCGGGGCCACCTCGCCGACCTGGAGCCGCTGCGCTGGAGCGAGGACGCCGCCGTCACGGTGGTGATCGCCTCGCAGAACTACCCCGGCACCCCGCGCACCGGCGACCCGATCACCGGCCTCGACGAGGTCGCCGCCCAGGACGTCCCGCACGCCTACGTCCTGCACGCCGGCACCCGGCGCGAGGGCGACGCCGTCGTCAGCGCGGGCGGTCGTGTGCTGTCCGTCACGGCGACCGGCAAGGACCTGGCCGAGGCGCGTGCGCGCGCGTACACCGCCGTGGGCCGCATCCGCCTCGACGGCTCCCACCACCGCACCGACATCGCGGCCCGCGCGGCACAGGGCGCCTGACCCCTCTCTCACTTCTCCGCCCGCGCAGGCGCTCTCCCTCCGCCCGCGCGGGCGATCTTCCTCTGCCCGCGCGGACGGCCTCCCACCTGCGCGGACGCCGCCGCCCCGCCCCCTCCGCAGGCCCCGGACCCGGCACGGGAACCCGGGGCCCGATCCTTGCCCACTGTCACCCAGCTCTGACCAAAGCCATTCCATCGAGTGACCGCTGCCGTATCCGGATGACGGGCGGCGAACCCCCAACTAGGGTGCCGCGCAGGCAGTCCGGCACTTGGCCCACCGGCATTGCGATGTCAGCGGCGGGTGCCACAGTGGGGGAGTGAGCAACGCCAGAACGGTGTCAGCACTGCGAGGCACGGGCAGGGGGTGAGGGACGGCGGTGACCGGCATGGATGCGGAGGTCGGCGCACAGGCGGCGCGCACCAGGGCCCTGGCCGTGCTGAGGGTCCGCAGCCGCGCCCTCGCCGCGGCCCTGCTCCCCGCTGCCGTCGCCGTGGTCCTGCTGGCCGGAGGCGCCACCGGACACCTCGTCGGCCCCGGCTGGGACGCGGCCCGCTGGGCCGTGACACCCGTCGCCGCCCTGGTGCTGCTCGCCGCGGCCGGCGTCGCGCTCGTCATCGCCCGCGCCCGGCCCGCCGTCAGCCCCACCGTCCCGGTCCCGGAACAGTCCGCCCCCGACCTGTACCGCCTGGTGCGCGACCTCGCCGACCGCCTCGACGTACCCGCGCCCTCCGCGATAGCCCTCACCCCCGACTGCGACAGCTGGCTGGAGGACCGCACCCACCCGGCCCACGGCCCGCCCCCGCCCGAGGAGCACGCCGCCCCGGGCATCCCCACCGGACCGTACGGCCGCGACGCCGACACGCGGTCGTACGGCACCGGCACCGGCACCGTCCCGGGCGGACGCTCCCGCGGCCACCGGTGGCCGCCGCGCCGCACGGACACGGCGCCGGTCCTGGTCATCGGCTCCCCGTTCCTGTGGTGGATGCGGGTCGGCGAGCTGCGCGCCCTCCTCGCCCCGGTCGTCGCCGGTACGGGACCCTCGGCGCACCCCGACATAGCCGCCGCCCGGCGGTTCGTGCGCGGGCTCGACGCGGCGGTGGCCGTGACGGCGGTGACCACCCGCTGCCCGCTGACGCGCTCGCTCTGCGCGGCCCTGGGCCGGGTGGTCCGCCTGCTGCTGCGCGGCTGCCGGGAGCACGCCGCCGAGATGGAGCGGGGCGTGGCGGCGGCCGCGGCCGAGCGCGCGCAGACCGTGGACTACGGCCTGCGGATCGTCGCGCAGGAGCAGGTGGGCCTGGCCTACGCGGGCTGGGACCGCCTCCTCACCCGGGTCGCCCTGCCCGCCTGGCGGATGGGCCGCTGGCCGGCGCGGCTGGACGCCGGGGTGGTGGCCGCCCTGACCGAG
This sequence comes from Streptomyces echinoruber, assembly GCF_014651135.1. Lineage (GTDB taxonomy): Bacteria > Actinomycetota > Actinomycetes > Streptomycetales > Streptomycetaceae > Streptomyces > Streptomyces echinoruber. Next base: position 69,732 of record NZ_BMWH01000021.1, on the reverse strand, counting down.
CTGTCCCGCCGGGACCGCCTGGCCGAGGGCTTCGCCTCCCGCCTCGGCGAGCGCCCCGCCTGCGACCTGCTGGAGGAACCCGGTGCGGTGGACGCGGCGGCCTCCCTGCTCGCCGCCCGCCTCTTCCACGGCGGCCCCGCCGCCCCGGACCGGGACTGGTCTCCGGTCGACTGGGACGCGTACCCGGAGGAGGTCGTCGACCGCAAGTGGCGCGCCGACGCCGCCCGTCTGCACCGCGCCCTGGACACCGTCGGCGCCCGCCGGGCCCCCGCCACCGGCGCCCCCACGCTGGCCCGCGTCCTGGACCACCTGACGACCGCCGACGCCCCCGCCCCGGCCCGGGACCAGGACGCCGGCTGCGGGAACACCGGCGAGAGCCCCGCCGAGAACGCCCCTTCGCATTCCGCCGAGAGCGCCGCCGAGAGGGCCCCCGCACATCCCGCCGAGAGCGCCACCGCGAGCCCCGCCGCGGACACCCGCGCGGCCGACGAGGAACACCTCCACGCCCCCCACGACCCCGCCGACGAAGGTCTCCGCACCCCCCACGACCCCGCCGACGAGGGCCTCCGCGCCCCCGGCGGCCTCGACGACGAGGACCTCCCCCGCCTCACCCCCCGCGGCGAGACCCTCGCCGCCGCTCTCAGCGCCGCACAGGCCCGCGAGGAGGTCGCGGCCCGCACCGGGCCGGCCGCTCCGGGCACGCCGGCCGCTTCCGCCTCCACCTCCACCACTCCGGCCGCGCCGACCCCCGTATCCGCCGCCGACATCCCGGACACCGCCCTCTACGACGACCGCGCCCTCCCCCTCTTCCCCCTCCAGCCCCCGCGCTCGGCCCGCGAGCTGCTCGCCGACCACGTCACGGCGATGGTGTGCTGCGCGGCCGTCGACACCGCCGGAGCCGCTCCCGGCCTGGACTGGCTGGACGGCCCGGTCCTTCTCGTACACGGCGAACGCGCGCCGGATCTGACCCCTCACGTCCTGCACCTGATCGAGCACGGCGACCCCGCCCCGCTCCGCTCCTGCATCGCCGACCTGGGCATACGCGCCGACAAGCCGGTCCGCCTGGTCTGAGACGGCCGGATGCCCTCCTTCCACTTCGGGCCATTTCACGACGAACGGTGACAGCACACGCGCGTGATGTGATGTGCTGGGAGCGCGGGCGCACATGCCAAAGGCGTAGGTCGCCACGAGCCGTCGGACCAGTCGCAGGCCGCTCCCACGACCGACCGCACCACGGCACGCACCCCGCACCACGCACCACGCACCACGCACCGCAGGCGAACGATCGCCGCACGCGGGCGGACGACCGCAGCGCCGCAGACGGGCGAGCGCGCACCGCAGGCGGACAAGAGCAGACAAGAGCAGACAAGAGCGCACCGCAGGCAGACGACCGTCGACGGGGGACGAGGGAGGGGAACGGCCATGGGGTCGGAGCAGATCCGCCGCTGGGAGTCGGGAGCACTCGCACACGCCGTGACGGATCCCTTCGGCCAGGGGCCCCTGCCCTGGCTGCGCGGCACCGAGACGTACTTCGGCGACACCGGCCGGCTCGTCCCCTGGTACGTGGATCCGGTCCCGGAGCAGCTCGCCGGTACCGCCCGGGACGGCACCCGCGGGATCCCCGCCTCCCGCCCCGCCGTCGGCCTCCGCTCCGCCGACGACGTGCACCGGCAGATCAAGGGCTTCACCTCCACCGGCGCGGTCGCGCCCGGCGAGGCGATCGACTTCCGCATCACGGTCGACCCGCCCCAGCCGTTCGGCATCGACGTCTACCGCATCGGCCACTACGGCGGCGACGGCGCCACGAAGATCACCAGCAGCCCGCGCCTGTCCGGCATCGTGCAGCCCCCGCCGCTCACCGCCGACCGCACGGTCTCCTGCCACCACTGGTGGCTGTCCTGGCGGCTGCAGGTCCCGTCGTACTGGAACCCGGGTGCGTACATCGCCGTGCTCACCACCGCCGACGGCTACCGCTCCCACGTGCCGTTCACCGTCCGCGACGACCGCCCGGCGGACCTGCTGCTGATCCTGCCGGACATCACGTGGCAGGCGTACAACCTCTACCCGGAGGACGGCCGCACCGGCGCCAGTTTCTACCACGCGTGGGACGAGGACGGCCGCCTGCTCGGCGAGGCGGACGCGGCGACGACCGTCTCCTTCGACCGGCCGTACGCGGGCGCGGGCCTGCCCCTGCACGTCGGCCACGCCTACGACGTCATCCGCTGGGCGGAGCGCTACGGCTACGACCTCGCCTACGCCGACGCCCGCGACCTGCACGCCGGCCGCGTCGACCCGGCCCGCTACCGGGGCCTGGTCTTCCCCGGCCACGACGAGTACTGGTCGCTCCCCATGCGCCGGGCCGCCGAGCGGGCTCGCGACCACGGCACGTCCCTGGTGTTCCTGTCCGCGAACACCCTGTACTGGCAGGTGGAGCTGGGCCCCTCCCCGTCCGGCGTGCCCGACCGGCTGCTGACCTGCCGCAAGCGCAGGGGCCCCGGCAGGCCGGCGCTGTGGCGGGAGATCGACCGGCCCGAGCAGGAGCTGCTCGGCATCCAGTACGCCGGCCGGGTGCCCGAGCCGCACCCGCTGATCGTGCGCAACGCCGGGCACTGGATGTGGGAGTCGACCGGCGCCCACGAGGGCGACCCGATCGACGGCCTGGTCGCCGGTGAGGCCGACCGCTACTTCCCGCGCGCCCCGCTGCCCGAGCACGACGGGCGGATCCTGCTCGCCCACTCCCCGTACACCGACGCGGACGGGGTCCGGCGCCACCAGGAGACGTCCCTGTACCGGGCTCCGTCGGGCGCCTGGGTCTTCGCCGCCGGCACGTTCGCCTGGTCCCCGGCGCTGGACCGCCCGGGCCATGTCGACGCCCGCATCCAGCGCGCCACGGCCAACCTCCTGGACCGCATCTGCAAACGGGACTGACCGCGCCCCGTCACTCCCGCCGTCCATGCCATTCCCGCCGTCCCCACCACTCCTGCCGTCCCCACCACTCCCGCAGTCCGTGCCACTCCCGCCGTCCGCCCCTGATGTCACGTACGCGAGAATCGAGAGGAGGCGGACAGAACTACGGGGAGGAACCGTGTCCGGATTTGTGGAAAAGCCCGAACCGCTGCAGGTGCCGGGCCTGACGCACCTGCATACGGGCAAGGTGCGCGACCTGTACCAGACCGAGGCGGGCGAGCTGGTGATGGTCGCCAGCGACCGCATCTCCGCCTACGACTGGGTGCTGCCGACCGAGATCCCCGACAAGGGGCGCATCCTCACCCAGCTGTCCCTGTGGTGGTTCGACCGGCTCGCCGACCTGGTGCCCCACCACGTCGTGAGCACCGAGCCGCCCGCCGGCGCCCCCGCCGACTGGGCCGGCCGCACCCTGGTGTGCAAGTCGCTGCGGATGGTGCCGGTGGAGTGCGTGGCCCGCGGCTACCTGACCGGCTCCGGCCTGGCCGAGTACAACGTCTCCCGCACCGTCTGCGGCCTCGCCCTCCCCGAGGGGCTCGTCGACGGCTCCGAGCTGCCCGCCCCGATCTTCACCCCGGCCACCAAGGCCGCCGTCGGCGAGCACGACGAGAACGTCTCCTACGAGGAGGTCGCCCGTCAGGTCGGCGCCGAGACCGCCGCCCAGCTGCGCCAGGCCACCCTCGCCGTCTACAGCCGGGCCCGCGACATCGCCCGCGACCGGGGCATCATCCTGGCCGACACCAAGTTCGAGTTCGGTTTCGACGGGGACCGGCTGGTCCTCGCCGACGAGGTGCTCACCCCGGACTCCTCCCGTTTCTGGCCGGCCGACCAGTGGCAGCCGGGGCGCCCGCAGCCGTCGTTCGACAAGCAGTACGTGCGCGACTGGCTGACCTCCGCCGAGTCCGGCTGGGACCGCGCGGGCGAGCAGCCCCCGCCGCCGCTGCCCGAGCACGTGGTGGAGGCGACGCGCGCCCGCTACGTGGAGGCGTACGAGCGCCTGACGGGCACGGGCTGGAGCTGACGGTCCACGCGCCGGTGCGGCGGGCGAGGCGGCGAGGCCGATCCGGCCCGCGCACGACGAAGGCCCCGGCACGACGAAGTCCCCGGCGCGACGAAGGCCCCGGTCGCAAGGACCGGGGCCTTCCCGTTGGAGCGGACGACGAGGCTCGAACTCGCGACCTCAACCTTGGCAAGGTTGCGCTCTACCAACTGAGCTACGTCCGCAGTGCGCCGTGGCGCGAGAGCCACTATACCCAACCTCGCCCGGGTGCGGGACGCGTCCCGGTGTGACGGTCCCTCCGCCCGGCTTCCGGCCGTGGCAGGGGAGAGAAGCGGGGCGCCCTCCCCGGGGACGAGGGACGGGGACGGGAGACAGCCGGGCCCGGTCGTGGAACGAAAAGACCCCGGCCACAAGGACCGGGGTCTCCTCCCGAGCGGACGACGAGGCTCGAACTCGCGACCTCAACCTTGGCAAGGTTGCGCTCTACCAACTGAGCTACGTCCGCAGTGCTCCCGACCGGCTCTCACCGACCGGTGCGGTCACCAGCCTACCTGATCCACAGGAGTGGTCGGAACGCTGGTTCAGAGCGGGTGACAGGAATCGCACACTGCGCCTTCCCCCTGGAAGGGGGATGTTCTACTACTGAACTACACCCGCGTGTCCGGTGGCTTCGGCCTTTTCGGCCTCGCCCCTCGGCGCGCTCAGACATTAGCTGATCACCAGGGGGGTTGCGCAAGTCGGCTGTTCCCGGGGCCCTTCGGCGGGCCCCGGGGCGGCCGGCGGGGCCGGTGGAGCCGGTGTGGGTGGAGCCGGTGGGTGGGGTGCGTCAGTGGGCCGCGGCGAACGCCTCGTAGACCTTCTTGGGGATGCGCCCGCGTGCGGGGATGTCCATCTTGTGGGCCTGGGCCCAGGCCCGGACGGCGGCGGGGTCGGGAGCGACCTCGGTCTGCCGGTACGCCTTGCCGGAGCGCGCCTTCTTGCGGCCCGCCTCGACGTACGGGGCGAGGGCCTTGCGCAGTTCCCTGGCGTTGGCCTGGTTGAGGTCGATCTCGTAGTACCTGCCGTCGAGTCCGAAGGCGATCGTTTCCGCCGCTTCCGAGCCGTCGATGTCGTCAAAGAGAGTGACCACGACCTTCTGCGCCACGAATATCGGTCCCTTCGTGCGACATCTCCGCCGTGACGTGCCGGGACGCCAGGGGGATGCCGACTGTCCGCCTGTTTTCGGCAAAGTATCGGCATGTGCCAATTCATTTGTACAGTGCCGGGCATTGTCCGGTGAAGCCCGAGCAAATCCGTCCGCGTGTCCCCGTGCAATAAGCTCCGCGGTACGTCGCCGGAACTTTCCCAGAACTTTTCGCCCGATGGCGGCTCCGATGCCGGATCGTGACCCCTGTCACGTAGATTCCTACGACTCTATGCGCGTAGAAATTTTGTGTGGGTACTCTGAGAGAACCTGCTCAGCACCACACACCGGGAGTGCCAGTGGCACGCGTCGTAGTCGACGTCATGCTCAAGCCGGAGATCCTCGACCCCCAGGGCCAGGCGGTGCAGCGCGCGCTGCCGCGGCTGGGCTTCGACGGGATCTCCGACGTACGTCAGGGAAAGCGTTTCGAACTCGAGGTGGACGGCCCCGTCGACGACGCCGTCCTCGCCCGCATCCGTGAACTGGCGGAATCCTTCCTCGCCAACACCGTGATCGAGGACTTCACCGTTCGGGTGGAGGACCCCGCCGAGATCGCGGAGGCCGTGAAGTGACCGCTCGTATCGGCGTCGTCACTTTTCCCGGCAGCCTCGACGACCGGGACACGCAGCGCGCGATCCGCCTGGCGGGTGCCGAGCCCGTCGCCCTGTGGCACAAGGACAAAGACCTCAAGCAGGTCGACGCCGTGGTGCTGTGCGGCGGTTTCTCCTACGGCGACTATCTGCGCGCCGGCGCCATCGCCCGTTTCTCGCCGGTGATGGACACGATCATCGAGCAGGCCAGGGCCGGTCTCCCGGTGCTCGGCATCTGCAACGGCTTCCAGATCCTCACCGAGGCCCACCTGCTGCCCGGCGCCATGCTCGGCAACGACCACCTGCACTTCATCTGCCGCGACCAGAAGCTGCGGGTGGAGAACGCGGACACCGCCTGGACCGCCGACTACGAGGCCGGGCAGGAGATCCACATCCCGTTGAAGAACATGGACGGCCGGTACGTGGCCGACCGGTACACCCTCGACCAGCTCGAGGCCGAGGGCCGCGTCGCCTTCCGCTACCTGGACTTCAACCCCAACGGCTCGCTCAACGACATCGCTGGCATCACCAACGAGGCCGGCAACGTCGTGGGCCTGATGCCGCACCCGGAGCACGCCGTGGAGCCGCTGATCGGCACCGGCCGCACCGACGGTCTCCCCTTCTTCACCTCGATCCTCAAGAAGCTGGTCACCGCATGAGCAGGACCCCCCTGGACACGGTCGAGCACGCGGCCGCGACCCCCGACGTCGAGCTGCCCTGGGCCGAACTCGGCCTGAAGAAGGACGAGTACGAGCGGATCGTGGAGATCCTCGGCCGCCGGCCCACCGGCGCCGAACTCGCCATGTACTCGGTCATGTGGTCCGAGCACTGCTCCTACAAGAGCAGCAAGGTCCACCTGCGCCAGTTCGGCGAGAAGGCCCCCGAGAACGACGCCCTGCTCGTCGGCATCGGCGAGAACGCCGGCGTCGTCGACGTCGGCCAGGGCTACGCGGTCACCTTCAAGGTCGAGTCGCACAACCACCCCTCCTACGTCGAGCCCTACCAGGGCGCGGCCACCGGCGTCGGCGGCATCGTGCGCGACATCATCGCCATGGGCGCCCGCCCGGTCGCCGTCGTGGACCCGCTGCGCTTCGGCGCCGCCGACCACCCCGACACCAAGCGCGTCCTGCCGGGCGTGGTCGCGGGCATCGGCGGCTACGGCAACTGCCTGGGCCTGCCCAACATCGGCGGCGAGGTCGTCTTCGACGCCTGCTACCAGGGCAACCCGCTGGTCAACGCGGGCTGCATCGGCGTGATGCGGCACGAGGACATCCACCTGGCCAAGGCCTCCGGCCCCGGCAACAAGGTCGTCCTCTACGGCGCCCGCACCGGCGGCGACGGCATCGGCGGCGCGTCGATCCTCGCCTCCGAGACCTTCGACGACGCCAAGCCGAGCAAGCGGCCCGCCGTGCAGGTCGGCGACCCCTTCCAGGAGAAGCTGCTCATCGAGTGCACCCTGGAGGCGTTCCGCGAGAAGCTCGTCGTCGGCATCCAGGACCTCGGCGCGGCCGGCCTGTCCTGCGCCACCAGCGAGCTGGCCTCCAACGGCTCCGGCGGCATGCGGATCACCCTGGACGACGTGCCGCTGCGCGACTCCACGCTCTCGCCGGAGGAGATCCTCATGAGCGAGTCGCAGGAGCGCATGTGCGCGGTGGTCGAGCCGGACAAGGTCGACCGCTTCCTGGAGATCTGCGACAAGTGGGACGTCATCGCCACCGTCATCGGCGAGGTGACCGACGGCGACCGCCTGGAGATCTACTGGCACGGCGAGAAGATCGTCGACGTCGACCCGCGCACGGTCGCGCACGAGGGCCCGGTGTACGAGCGGCCGTACGCGCGCCCGGAGTGGCAGGACGCGCTGCAGGCCGACGACGCGAACAAGCTGCCCCGGCCGCGGACCTCCGAGGAGCTGAAGGACCAGGTCCTGAAGCTGGTCGCCTCCCCCAACCAGGCGTCCAAGTCCTGGATCACGTCGCAGTACGACCGGTTCGTGCAGGGCAACACCGTCCTCGCCCAGCCCGAGGACTCCGGCATGATCCGCATCGACGAGGAGACCGGCCTCGGCGTGGCCATCGCCACCGACGGCAACGGCCGCTACGCCAAGCTCGACCCGTACACGGGCGCGCAGCTGGCGCTGGCGGAGGCGTACCGGAACGTGGCGACGACCGGCGCCAGGCCGCTCGCCGTCTCCGACTGCCTGAACTTCGGCTCGCCCGAGGACCCGGCGGTGATGTGGCAGTTCGCGGAGGCCGTGCGCGGCCTGGCGGACGGCTGCCAGAAACTCGGCACCCCGGTGACCGGCGGCAACGTCTCCCTCTACAACCAGACCGGTGACGTCGCCATCCACCCGACGCCGGTCGTCGCCGTGCTCGGCGTGATCGACGACGTGGCGCGCCGTACCCCGGCCGGCTTCCGGGAGGAGGGGCAGCTGATCTACCTCCTGGGCGACACGCGGGAGGAGTTCGGCGGCTCGGCGTGGGCGCAGGTGATCCACGACCACCTCGGCGGCCTGCCCCCGCAGGTCGACCTGGAGCGGGAGCGGCTGCTGGGCGAGATCCTGATCGCCGCCTCCCGCGACGGCATGATCGACTCCGCGCACGACCTGTCCGACGGCGGCCTGATCCAGGCGGTCGTGGAGTCGGCGCTGCTGGGGAACCTCGGCGCGCGCCTGGTCGTACCGGACGGGCTGGACGCCTTCACGTTCCTGTTCTCCGAGTCCGCGGGCCGCGCGATCGTCGCCGTGCCGCGCTCGGAGGAGCTGCGCTTCACCGACATGTGCCGGGCCCGCGACCTGCCCGCCACCCGCATCGGCGTCGTCGACGGCGACACGATCGAGGTGCAGGGCGAGTTCACGCTGACCCTGGCCGAGCTGCGCGAGGCGCACGAGGGGACGATCCCGGCGCTGCTGGCGTAGCCCCTTTTCGGCCGTACGGGCCCCGCCCGGTGCACCCACCGGGCGGGGCCCGCGCCGCCCTCAGGCGGCCACGACCCGCCTCGGGGGCTCCGCGGGCGCCTGAGGGGGGGGCGGGCGGCGGGCAGCCGCAGCGCCAGGAGCAGGCACAGGGCCATCACCGCGGTCCCGCCCGGGAACACCGTGTCCCTCGCGGAGGCGTACGCCGCCGGCCCCGCCGTACGGGCCGCGCCGGTCGGCGAGGGCAGGGCGGCGAGGGCAGGGCGGACACCTCGCCGGGACCGTCGTAGAGCCGGGAGAGGAGGGTGCCGAAGAGAGCGGCGCCGCCCGCGCGTCGGTCGGCCCGCACGCCGAGCCGTTCGCCCGACAGGTCCGGCAACTGGTCGCGCAGACGCCCGTGCTGAGGGAGCGCGCCCTCCTCATACGCACGCAAGGCGTGAGGGGCCGGTGCGGCCGGAGGCCGAGCCGCCGCGTTGTTGTCAGTGGCGGTTGGTACTTTCGGCAGTGCTCGGATCTTCACGGGGACACGGGGACACGGGGGGGCGGGGGAGCGGTGCGGGTACCGGAGAGCGTGCGGAAGTCCGTCAACGTACTGCTGTGCCTGGCCGCCATGGCCGGGATCGGCTGGAGCGGCAAGGAGATCTGGGAGGTCCTGAGCGGCCGCCGGCAGATCGACGAGGCCTGCGCCGGGCTGGTCCCGGCCGGGCGCGTGCTGGCGCTGTCCCCGGCCGGCGGCACCCTCTCGCACCGCGCCGCCGACGAGGGCACGATCGACCTGGACGCCGGCCTTCCCCAGGACTGCGAGATATTCAGCACCGAGGCGGGCGGGAGAAGCGGCTCGCACAGCGGTGAACGCTGGTTCTTCACGGGCGCGGTGGGAGCCGTGGGGCAAGGCGAGGAGCTCAGCCCCGAGGGCCCGTGGGACGAGGTCGTCGACCCGGACGGCCCGTACAGCGACCACACCTACCCCGCGCAGCCGCTCGGCGGCGGGATCGCGGGCATCGTCACGGACACCGGCGTGACCGTCGAAATCCCCTGCGCCAAGGGTGAGTCCAACGGCCGGCCGGTCAAGGCGCTGTGGGCCCGGGCCTCCTTCGCGGAGCCGCAGACCCCCTTCAGCGAGCACGGCCGGCCCACCGCCCACGACCGCGGCATCCTCGCCGAGACCGCCGTGACCACCGCCAACCGCCTCGCCGCCCGTCTCGGCTGCACCGAGCGACTGCCCGACCCGCCGGAGCACATACCCGCCCTCGTCGAGGGTCCGACCCCGGTGGCGAAGGCGGAGGGCACCTGCGCCTGGTACCGCAGGTCCGGCCTCGCGGACCACGCCCCCTACGCCGACCAGGTCCTCGAAAGCCGCACCGACCCCCAGGTGTGGGACGAGCGCTGCGTCCTCGTGCTCGGCCGGAGCCGCGCGCACACTCTTCACGACGCCCACGACGGCGAGCTGCCCGGCGTCCACCGCCCGGACCGGCCGGGCCGGTACTTCGCCGCCTTCCACACCTACGCCGGTGAGACGGCGCTGCACATCCGGCTCCCGAGCCTCGATTCCGACGAGGCCGTCGCCGTGGAGCCCGGCACGGCGGGCCGCAGCGGCGGTGAACCGGTCTGGTGGGCCTCCTCCGTCTGCCGCGGAAAGCCCCAGATCCACACCATGACCCTGTCCGACGGGTACGCGAAGGTGGCCGCGCCCGCCCACGAGAAGGTCTTCCGCGCCTACGTCGACGATGTCACCGCACGCCGTGGCTGCACCGGCGTCAGGTTCCCCGCCGCGTCCGCCTTCCGCGCGGACTAGGCTCACCGCCATGCCCGCGACCAGGAAGCGCTCCCGCACGTACGACCCCGCCAAGACCCGTACGGCCGTCCTGGCCCAGTTCGCGCACGTGCGGGACGCCGTCGCCGGCCTCGCGCCGGAGCAGCTCGCGCTGCCCACCCGGCTCGGCGAGTGGACCGTGCGGGACCTGGCCGCCCACCTCACCCTGGCCGTCGAGAGCGTCAGCCTCGCCCTGGAGCGCCCGGAGCCGCCCGCCGCGGAGCTCGGCCCGCTGGACTACGCCTCCGCCACGGCGCGGTACGCCGACGCCGTCGCCGAGGGCAGCCACGCGCTCGCCGAGGCCAACCCCGACCTCGCCGCGCTGTACGCGCGCGTGGAGCGGCGCATCGCCGGGCACCTCGCCGACGCCCCGCACGAGCGGCTCGTCGCCACCCGCGCCGGCGGCATGACCCTGACCGACTACCTGGTGACCCGCACCGTCGAGCTGGTCGTGCACACCGACGACCTCAACGCCGCCGTGCCCGGCCTCGACGTGCCCCTCGACCGGCAGGCGCTCGCCGCCTGCACCCGCCTCCTCGCCGACACCCTCGCCGTGCGCGCCCCCGGCGCCGCCACGGAGGTGCGCGTCCCGCCGTACGCCGTCGTGCAGTGCGTCGAGGGGCCCCGGCACACCCGCGGCACGCCCCCCAACGTCGTCGAGACCGATCCGCTCACCTGGATCCGCCTCGCCACCGGGCGGCTGGCCTGGAAGGACGCGCTGAGCGAGGCGAAGGTGAGCGCGAGCGGGGAGCGGGCCGACCTGGCGGGGCTGCTGCCGCTGCTGGTCTGATCCGCCGCGCACGCCCCGCCGCGCCCCGGTGCGGCGGCCGGGGCGCGGGCGGTGTGCGACGCCTCACTCGCGCGGCTCCCGGAAGCGCCTCGTGGACCTCTTGCGTCACACCACCGCCCGTCGCTTCGCCCCGTACCTCAGCGCTGACCTGCGGAAACGGCGCACCTGTGACGGTCGTCGCGGACGAGTGGCCCGCCCGTGCCCGGCATCCCCAATTCGGACCAGTGGTCGGCCTCGCCTACACTCGGTGGCGTGCCACGTGGTGACGGACGACTCAACCACGACCTGCTCCCCGGCGAGAAAGGCCCCCAGGACGCGTGCGGCGTCTTCGGTGTCTGGGCTCCGGGCGAAGAGGTCGCAAAGCTCACATACTTCGGGCTCTACGCCCTTCAGCACCGGGGCCAGGAGTCCGCGGGCATCGCGGTCAGCAACGGCTCCCAGATCCTCGTCTTCAAGGACATGGGCCTGGTCTCCCAGGTCTTCGACGAGACCTCCCTCAGCTCGCTGCAGGGACACATCGCGGTCGGTCACGCCCGCTACTCGACCACCGGCGCCTCGGTGTGGGAGAACGCCCAGCCGACGTTCCGCGCCACCGCGCACGGCTCCATCGCGCTCGGCCACAACGGCAACCTGGTCAACACGGCGCACCTCGCCGAGCTGGTCGCCGCCCTGCCCAAGGACAACGGCCGCTCCACCCGCGTCGCCGCCACCAACGACACCGACCTCGTCACCGCGCTGCTGGCCGGCCAGGTCGACGACGACGGCAAGCCGCTGACCGTCGAGCAGGCCGCGCCGAAGGTGCTGCCGCAGGTCCGGGGCGCCTTCAGCCTCGTCTTCATGGACGAGCACACCCTGTACGCCGCCCGCGACCCGCAGGGCATCCGCCCGCTGGTGCTGGGCCGCCTGGAGCGCGGCTGGGTGGTCGCCTCCGAGACCGCCGCGCTCGACATCATCGGCGCGAGCTTCGTGCGGGAGATCGAGCCGGGCGAGTTCCTCGCCATCGACGAGAACGGCGTACGCACCTCGCGATTCGCGGATGCGAAGCCTCGCGGCTGTGTCTTCGAGTACGTCTACCTCGCCCGCCCCGACACCGACATCGCCGGCCGGAACGTCTACCTCTCCCGCGTGGAGATGGGCCGCCGGCTCGCCAAGGAGGCCCCCGTCGAGGCCGACCTGGTGATAGCGACCCCGGAGTCGGGCACCCCCGCCGCCATCGGCTACGCCGAGGCCTCCGGCATCCCCTACGGCAACGGACTGGTGAAGAACGCCTACGTCGGCCGCACCTTCATCCAGCCCTCCCAGACCATCCGGCAGCTCGGCATCCGCCTGAAGCTGAACCCGCTGAAGGAAGTCATCAAGGGCAAGCGCCTGGTCGTCGTCGACGACTCCATCGTGCGCGGCAACACCCAGCGGGCCCTGGTGCGCATGCTGCGCGAGGCCGGCGCCGCCGAGGTGCACATCCGCATCTCCTCGCCGCCGGTGAAGTGGCCCTGCTTCTTCGGCATCGACTTCGCCACCCGCGCCGAGCTCATCGCCAACGGCATGACGGTCGAGGAGATCGGCCGCTCGCTGGGGGCCGACTCCCTGGCGTACATCTCCCTCGACGGCATGATCGAGGCGACCACCCTCGCCAAGCCGAACCTGTGCCGCGCCTGCTTCGACGGCGAGTACCCGATGGAACTGCCCGACCCCGAACTCCTCGGCAAGCAGCTCCTGGAGACCGAGCTGGCCGCCGGTCCGGCCGCCACGGCCGCCACCGACGCCCTGCGCCGCCCGTAGCGGCCCCGCAAGACCCCTGCCGTACGACACGAAGGCTTCCATCGTCATGTCTGAGACAACCGGGACCACCGGGGCGTCCTACGCAGCCGCGGGCGTCGACATCGAGGCGGGCGACCGCGCCGTCGAGCTGATGAAGGAGTGGGTGAAGAAGACCCGGCGCCCGGAGGTCCTGGGCGGCCTGGGCGGCTTCGCCGGCCTCTTCGACGCCTCCGCCCTCAAGAACTACCGGCGGCCCCTGCTGGCCTCCGCCACCGACGGCGTGGGCACCAAGGTGGACATCGCCCGGCAGCTCGGCGTCTACGACACCATCGGCCACGACCTGGTCGCCATGGTCATGGACGACATCGTGGTGTGCGGCGCCGAGCCGCTGTTCATGACCGACTACATCTGCGTCGGCAAGGTGCACCCCGAGCGGGTCGCCGCCCTCGTCAAGGGCATCGCGGAGGGCTGCGTGCTGGCCGGCTGCGCCCTGGTGGGCGGCGAGACGGCCGAACACCCCGGCCTGCTCGGCGAGGACGACTTCGACGTGGCCGGCGCCGGTACGGGCGTCGTGGAGGCCGACCGGCTGCTGGGCGCCGAGCGCGTCCGCGAGGGCGACGCGGTGATCGCCATGGCGAGCTCCGGACTTCACTCCAACGGGTACTCCCTCGTCCGCCACGTCCTGCTGAACCAGGCGGGCATGTCCCTCGACACGCACGTCGACGAGCTCGGCCGCACCCTCGGCGAGGAGCTGCTGGAGCCGACGAAGATCTACTCGCTGGACTGCCTGGCCCTGGTCCGCACCACCGAGGTGCATGCCTTCAGCCACATCACCGGCGGCGGACTCGCCGCCAACCTGGCCCGGGTGATCCCGGACACGCTGCACGCCGTCGTCGACCGCTCCACCTGGACCCCCGGCGCGGTCTTCGACCTCGTCGGCCGCACCGGGAACGTGGCGCGGCAGGAGCTGGAGAAGACCCTCAACATGGGCGTCGGCATGATCGCGGTCGTGCCGCGGGAATCCGTGGACGTCGCCCTGACCACCCTCGCGGACCGCGGGGTGGACGCCTGGGTGGCCGGCGAGATCACCGGCCGCGGCGAGCACACCACGGGCGCGGCCCTGGTGGGGGACTACGCCGCCTGATTCCGGTGGACCCGGACCTGATCCCGGTGGACCCGGACCGCCGGCTTTCGGTGACGACAAGGCCGGTGACGACAAGGCCGGTGACGACGGGACGCGGCGCGCCGGCCGCGGCTACGGGGAGTGCGGAAGCGGTCGCCCGGCGCCGTGACCGTGCGGATAGCACAGAAGCCGGTCGGTGGCTGGGCCACCGACCGGGTGAGTGCTCGGTGCGAGGTCAAGCGCCGCGACGCCGCGAGGACGGGTCGTCCTCGTCCTCCTCGTCGTCCCCGTAGAGGTCGGCGTACCGTGCGTACAGGTCGTCGTCGTGCTCATCGTCCTCGAACCGGTCGCCGTTCGGCGACCTGCTCGACGTCGATGCGCCCAGCTCCTCGGCCAGGCGTGCGAGGTCTGTCCCACCGCTGTTGTACTTCAGCTGGCGGGCGACCTTCGTCTGCTTGGCCTTGGCCCGGCCGCGCCCCATGGCTCGACCCCCTCAACGACGGGGCTCGACGGCCCCAGAGTCTTGACACGCGTTCATGGTCCGGAACGGACTCTCCGGGGAGAGGCCGGTCCGTAGGGCTTCCACGGTACCTGAGCCCGCGCCCATACGGTACGTCGCCCGCACGGCGCGCGGTGGCGCAGGCCCCTCGAGGCGCCCCGTCCTCGCTGGTCAATCGCGATTTTAACCACTTGTCCGGACCCGACCCGCCGAGGGAAGTGAGAGTTCTCTCCAACCCGCCCCCGGCAGGTACCGGATCACGGCCGCGGTGGACGGGGCGCCCGGTCGCGCACCGTCAGGGAGCCGTCACCATCCGCGTCGGGCGGCGGCCTCCTGCATGCGCTGCTCGGCGATCCGGTCGGCCGCCGCGGCCGGCGGAATCCCGTCGTCCTTCGCACGTGCGAATATGGCGAGCGTGGTGTCGAAGATCTTCGCCGCCTTCTTCTTGCACCGCTCGAAGTCGAAGCCGTGCAGCTCGTCGGCGACCTGGATGACGCCGCCGGCGTTGACCACGTAGTCGGGCGCGTAGAGGATCCCGCGGTCGGCGAGGTCCTTCTCCACGCCCGGGTGGGCGAGCTGGTTGTTGGCGGCGCCGCACACCACCTTGGCGGTCAGCACCGGCACGGTCTCGTCGTTGAGCGCCCCGCCCAGCGCGCACGGCGCGTACACGTCCAGGCCCTCGGTGCGGATCAGCGCGTCGGTGTCCGCGACCGCGGTCACGCCCTTGGGGTGGGCGTCCAGCACCCGCTGCACGGCGTCGGGGCGCACGTCGGTGACGACGACCTCGGCGCCCTCCTCGCGCAGGTGGTCCACGAGCAGCCGGCCGACCTTGCCGACGCCGGCGACACCGACCTTGCGGTCGCGCAGCGACGGGTCGCCCCACTGGTGCTGGGCGCAGGCCCGCATGCCCTGGTAGACGCCGAAGGCGGTGAGGACGGAGGAGTCGCCGGCGCCGCCGTTCTCGGGCGAGCGGCCGGTGGTCCAGCGGCACTCGCGCGCCACGACGTCCATGTCGGCGACGTAGGTGCCGACGTCGCACGCGGTGACGTAGCGCCCGCCGAGCGAGGCGACGAACCGGCCGTAGGCGAGCAGCAGCTTCTCGGTCTTGTCCCGGTCCGGGTCTCCGATGATCACGGCCTTGCCGCCGCCGTGGTCGAGGCCGGCCATGGCGTTCTTGTACGACATCCCGCGCGCCAGGTTGAGGGCGTCGGCGACGGCCTCCTCCTCGGAGGCGTACGGGTAGAAGCGCGTACCGCCGAGAGCCGGGCCCAGGGCGGTGGAGTGGAGGGCGATGACGGCCTTGAGGCCGCTGGCCCGGTCCTGGCAGAGCACGACCTGCTCGTGGCCTCCCTGGTCCGAGCGGAACAGGGTGTGCAGGACGCCGTCGATTACGTCGGTCACGGTGGTGACTCCCCGGTAAGTAAGCGGCGATCGGACGCCGGTCCCCGCGGACCGCCCCGTACCTTTTGGGGGAGGGCGGCGGGGGCCGTGGGATGAGGGTAGAGCCTTGTCGGGCCACCGGAGCGCGGAGTGCGCAGGATCACCCTCCGACGGCCTAGCGATCCACCCGGACGTGGGACGATGGCTGCGTCTTCCCGCCGTCCCGCGTGCCCGCGCCCCGCGGGCCCGACACGTGGCGGACGGGTTTCGGTCCGGATCCGGTGGGGAGGGAGCAGGCGTGCCCAAGGTGACCTCGGTGGTCGTCCCGTACGCGGCCTACCTGCGCGTCTACGAGCCACTGGCGGCCTTCGCCGAGCCGGAGCGCAGCCACTGGGCGCGCTATGCCCGCCGCGCCGACCGCCCCTCCTATCAGGACGAACTGCGCCGCGCCCTGGCCGATTTGGTGCCCACCCCGCCGGTCCTGGTGCCGGTGCACGAGAGCCGGGACGCCTTCGTGCTGGACGTGGACGGGGCCGTCTGCGTCTGCCCGTGGAGCACCCGGCTGCGCGGCTGGCAGGCCCTGCGCGACCTCGGCGACGAGCTGCCGGCCCCGGTCCTGGACGCGGTGCTGCCGCCGGTGCTGCGCCGCCAGGCCGCCCAGGACTACGAGCGCTGGCTGGCCGACCACCCCGACGCCCGCCCCTGGATCCGCACCGCGACCTGGCAGGTCCCGCTGAACTGGTTCGTGCTCGTCTCCGACGAGGAGCGGGAGTACGACAAGGGCGCCGGCGAGCCCGGCGGCGGCGCGCCCGTGCTGCGCTACCGCACGCCCATGGTGCAGGCCCGGCGCCGGGTGGCGCGGGGGCTGCGGGCGCTGCGGGACGCCATGGACGAGGGCCCGCTGATCGACAGCCTGGTGGACGTGGGCCGCTGGCTGGAGGAATTCCACCCGCGTTCCTGGGTGGAGCTGGACTACGGCGGCCTGGTGCACGTGGTGCCGTCGGAGGACCTGGAGGAGGACCACTCCGCCGCGGACGTCGCCGAGGGCATCGACGCGCTGCGCCGCGGGGACGAGGAGGCCGCGGGCGAGGCGTACCTGCGGCTGGTGGAGCGCTGGCGCTCGGTGCGCGAGCTGCGTTCGGCGAACTGACGTGGCCGGTTCGTTACCTCTCGTTCGCGAACGGGTGTTTGACTCGTCGTCCGAGGTGAGGTTTCGTCAACCCTGCCCCGTCCGGGACGGTCTGCGCGGAAGCCGCGTGGCACCGGCGAGGAAGCGGTAGGGCCCGATCCGGGCGTTTGCGTCAAGCCCCTCAAGGGTGACGGACCGCACGTACCCGGCCCTTGCGCCGCTTGCCCCTCCTCGTGCCAAAATAGGACAAGGAGTCCGGGGAGGGCTCCTTCCGTCCGCCTGTGACCCACAGTGGGCGGAATCTCGCGCATTGCACGCTTCGGGGGGTCTCGTACTCCCTGATCGCGCTGTGACTGATCGTCACAGTGGCGTGACTGTCCGCTATGGCATGGTCCATCGGCTTCCGTCGCTGATGAACACCTGGGAGGGCAATTCCATCGGTTTGGCCGACGCGGCTGGACAGATGGTGTAGTTGTAGTGCCGAGGACAAGCCGTTCGTCCTATAACCGACTCGACTCGCGTCCGCCATTTCGGGCAACGCGGGTCAAGGTGCAGAATTTAGAGGAAAGAACCGAGAAGGTTCGGTTCTCCCGAGGAGGCCGCTCATGACCGCTCGCACCCCTGATGCCGAGCCGCTGCTGACCCCGGCTGAGGTCGCCACCATGTTCCGCGTCGACCCGAAGACGGTCACGCGCTGGGCGAAGGCCGGCAAGCTCACGTCGATCCGCACGCTCGGCGGCCACCGCCGCTACCGCGAGGCCGAGGTCCGCGCTCTGCTCGCGGGCATCCCCCAGCAGCGCAGCGAGGGCTGACAACTGCAGAGCGGGCGTACGGCCGGGGCCCCAACCCCACCGGACGCCCGTCGCCTTCCCAGTTCCAGGCGACGCGGGGTCTGCCCCAACAGTCCCCACGCCCAACCGAACTAGAGCTTTCTAGACCTCACACAGGGTGCGTCGTCGATCGCGCCGGACTCCGCCGGGTCCGGCGCGATCTTCTTTTTGTGCCCGGTCTCCTTCTCGCCCGCCGTCGCCGGGGCGGTGTTGTGACGGTGCTGTGGCGGCCCTGTCGGCGGCCTCTGTCCGGCCTCTGTCCGGCCTCTCCGGCCGGTACAATTGCACATATTAAATTGACCGGTTGTGAGAAGTGGGTAAGTACCGCACTCGCCGAAACTCAAGCCGTGACTCCCGTCACATGCCAGAGGACTTGTCGGCGTTACCGCCCGTAAGTTAAAGGAACTCACCCGGTGGACGCGCTCTCGTCCCCCACCGCTTCCCCGGACTCCGCGACGGCGGCCGGCGCCGACGCCGGCGCCGAGTCCAGCGCCAGCCGCAGCAGGCGGTGGCAGATCGGGCAGTGGCGGGTCAGGTGGCGCGGCGTCGAAGCGGCGGCGGCCGCGAGATGCGCCCGAAGCAGCGCCCGCGCCTGATGCCTGGCCGTTGCCGCCATATGCCACCTCCGGGGCCGGGGCCGGACCCGCACGGACGCGGGCCCTGCTTCGTGGGTACTGGGCGAATGTGACGCCGTCAAGACGCCCCGGTGCCGGACCCCCGGCGGGCGGGACGGGGGAGACGCCGGGGAAACGGTGAGGCGGGGGAGCCGGGGACCGGGGGCGGCGGCGGTACGGGACGGCCTCGCGGAGTGTCGGCGGGACGGCCGTCGCCGGGCGCCGGAGCGGCGTGCGCCGGGGTGCGGGGCGCGCGCGAGGTAAGGGGGGCGGCGGAAACGACCGAGGCCCGCCCCGGCGGGATGGGCCTCGCAACCGGCGTGGTTCTGGCGGGACTTGCCGTACCCGGCTGCGGCTGCGCCGCGGGCGCGGCCTCCGCCTCGACAGGGGGGCGGGCCTCGGCAGGAGGCGGGCGCCGGGCGCGACGGTGGCGCGGAACACGACCGAGGCCCGCGTCCGTTGCCGGACTGCGGGCCTCGACTGAAAGCGGTCCTGACGGGATTTGAACCCGCGGCCTCCACCTTGACAGGGTGGCGAGCACTCCAAACTGCTCCACAGGACCAGAACTCGCTGCGCCGACCGGGCGTGCGCTGCGAGAAGAGACTGTACAGGAGGGTGGGCCGCTGGTCGAACTCACCCTCCGTACCCGCCCCGCTACGGCGCCAGCGCGTCGATCGCCTTCAGGATCCGCTTGTCCGACACGGGATACGCCGTCCCCAGCGCGTGCGCGAAGTAGCTGACCCGCAGCTCCTCGATCATCCACCGGACGTCCCGCACCTGCTGCGGCACGGGCCGCCCCCGGGGCATCTGCTCCAGCAGCCAGGCGTACTCGTCCTGCATCTCCCGCACCTTCTCCATGCGCGTGGTGTCCCGCTGCACGTTGGTCGGCATCTGCTGCAGCCGACGGTCCACCGCGACGAGGTAGCGCAGCAGGTCCGGCAGCCGCCGTATCCCCGCCTCCGTCACGAAACCGGGCTTCACGAGCCCGTCGAGCTGCTCCCGCACGTCCGTGAGGTTGGCGAGCAGCGCGGGGCTGCGCACGGCCTTCAGGCGCCGCTCACAGGACTGCCAGGCGGCCAGCACCTGCTGCACCCGCTCCACCGCGCGGACCGTCGTGTCGACGATCTCGGCGCGCACCTTGTCGTACAGCTTCCGGTACGACTCCTCGTCCCACGCCGGCCCGCCGAAGTCCCCGATCAGCTTGTCGGCCGCGGCCATGGCGCAGTCGTCGAACAGCGCCTGGACCGAGCCGTGCGGATTGGCGGACAGGGCGAGCTTCTGCTGGTTCGTCAGCTTTTCGGACGCGAACTTCGCGGGGTTGACCGGAATCGTGCGCAGGATCAACCGCCGCGTGCCCCGCCACATCGCCTCCGCCTGCTCGGCCTCGGTGTCGAAGAGCCGTACGGAGACGGTGTCGCCGTCGTCGACGAGTGCCGGGTAGGCCTTCACCGGCTGGCCGGCCCGCCGCGTCTCGAACACGCGCGGCAGGGTGCCGATCGTCCAGTCCGTCAGCCCCGAGCGCTCCAGCGAGGTGCCGCCCCGCCGCTCCGCGCTGGCCGCCGCGGCCTGCGACAGCGCCTTGCGCGCCTTCGGTTTCAGCCGGAGTTTGAGCGCCTCCAGGTCCTTGTCCTCGGCGAGTTTGCGCCGCCGCTCGTCGACGATCCGGAACGTGATCTTCAGGTGGTCGGGGACCTTCGCCCAGTCGAAGTCCTCCGGGCTCACCGGCGCCCCGCCCATGCGGTGCAGCTCCCGCGCGAGCGTCGCGGTCAGCGGCTCCTGCTGCGGCACCGCCTTCTCCAGGAACGCCTTGGCGAAGTCGGGCGCCGGCACGTAGGTGCGCCGGATCGGCTTCGGCAGCGAGCGGATCAGCTCGGTGACCAGCTCCTGGCGCAGGCCCGGGATCTGCCAGTCGAAGCCCTCCGGCGTCACTTGGTTGAGGACCTGCAGCGGGATGTGCACCGTCACGCCGTCCGCGTCCGCGCCCGGCTCGAACTGGTACGTCACCCGGAACTTCAGCCGCCCCTGCCGCCAGGAGTCCGGGTAGTCGGCTTTGGTGACCGCCTCCGCCGACTCCCGGATCAGCATCTCCCGCTCGAAGTCGAGGAAGTCCGGCTGCTCCTGCCGCTTGCGCTTCCACCAGGAGTCGAAGTGCGCCCCGGAGACGACGTGTTCGGGCACCCGCTGGTCGTAGAAGTCGAACAGCGTCTCGTCGTCGACGAGGATGTCCCGGCGCCGGGCGCGGTGCTCCAGCTCCTCGACCTCGGTCAGCAGCCTGCGGTTGTCGGCGAAGAACTTGTGGTGGGTGCGCCAGTCGCCCTCCACCAGCGCGTGTCGGATGAACAGCTCGCGGCTGAGCTGCGGGTCGATGCGGCCGTAGTTGACCTTGCGGTCGGCGACGATCGGGACGCCGTACAGCGTGACCTTCTCGTACGCCATCACCGCCGCCTGGTCCTTCTCCCAGTGCGGCTCGCTGTAGGTCCGCTTCACCAGGTGCTGGGCGAGCGGCTCCACCCACTCCGGCTCGATCCTCGCGTTGACGCGGGCCCACAGGCGGGAGGTCTCCACCAGCTCCGCCGACATCACGAACCGCGGCGGCTTCCGGAACAGCGCCGAGCCCGGGAAGATCGCGAACTTGGCGTTGCGGGCCCCGAGGTACTCGTTCTTCGCGCCGTCCCGGACGTCCTTCATGCCGATGTGGGACAGCAGTCCGGCGAGCAGCGACACGTGGATGCGGTCGGCCGGGGCGTCCTGGTCGTTGAGGTGGATGCCCATCTGCTTGGCGACCGTGCGCAACTGCGTGTAGATGTCCTGCCATTCGCGGATGCGCAGGAAGTTGAGGTACTCCTGCTTGCACATCCGGCGGAACGACGACGAGCTGCGCTCCTTCTGCTGCTCGCGGATGTACCGCCACAGGTTCAAGTAGGCGAGGAAGTCGCTGTTCTCGTCCTTGAAACGGGCGTGCAGCTGATCCGCCTGCGCCTGCTTGTCCGCCGGCCGCTCCCGCGGGTCCTGGATGGACAGCGCCGCCGCGATCACCATGACTTCGCGGACGCAACCGTTCTTGTCGGCCTCCAGGACCATGCGGGCCAGCCGCGGGTCCACCGGCAGCTGCGCCAGCTTGCGGCCCAGCGGGGTGAGCCGCTTGCGCGGGTCCTTCTGCGCCGGATCCAGCGCGCCCAGCTCCTGCAGCAGCTGGACGCCGTCCCGGATGTTGCGGTGGTCCGGCGGGTCGATGAACGGGAACTTCTCGATGTCACCCAGGCCGGCCGCGGTCATCTGCAGGATGACGGAGGCCAGGTTCGTGCGCAGGATCTCCGGGTCGGTGAACTCCGGTCGCGCGAGGAAGTCCTCCTCGCTGTACAGCCGGATGCAGATGCCGTCCGAGGTACGGCCGCAGCGGCCCTTGCGCTGGTTGGCGCTGGCCTGCGAGATCGGCTCGATCGGCAGCCGCTGCACCTTGGTGCGGTGGCTGTAGCGGGAGATGCGGGCGAAGCCGGGGTCGATGACGTACTTGATGCCCGGGACGGTCAGCGACGTCTCGGCGACGTTGGTGGCCAGGACGATCCGGCGGCCGGTGTGCGGCTGGAAGACGCGGTGCTGCTCGGCGTGCGACAGCCGCGCGTACAGCGGCAGCACCTCCGTGAACCGGTACTGCTTCCGGTTCAGGGCGTCCGCGGTGTCCCGGATCTCCCGCTCGCCGGAGAGGAAGACCAGGATGTCCCCGGGCCCCTCCGCCATCAGCTCCTCGACGGCGTCGGTGATCGCGGTGATCTGGTCCCGGTCGGCGTCGTCCGCGTCCTCGGGGTTCTCCTCCAGCAGAGGCCGGTAGCGCACCTCCACCGGGTACGTCCGCCCGCTCACCTCGATGATCGGCGCGTTTCCGAAGTGCCGCGAGAACCGCTCCGGGTCGATGGTCGCGGAGGTGATCACGACCTTGAGGTCCGGCCGCCGGGGCAGCAGTTGCGCGAGGTACCCGAGCAGGAAGTCGATGTTCAGGGACCGCTCGTGCGCCTCGTCGATGATGATCGTGTCGTAGGCGCGCAGATCGCGGTCGGTCTGGATCTCCGCCAGCAGGATGCCGTCCGTCATCAGCTTGATGAACGTCGCGTCCGGATCCACCTGGTCGGTGAACCGCACCTTCCAGCCGACGGCCTCCCCCAGCGGAGTCCTCAGTTCCTCGGCGACCCGTTCGGCCACCGTCCGGGCGGCGATCCTCCGGGGCTGTGTGTGCCCGATCATGCCCCGCACACCGCGCCCCAGCTCCAGACAGATCTTCGGGATCTGGGTCGTCTTGCCGGACCCGGTCTCACCGGCCACGATCACGACCTGGTGGTCGCGGATCGCCTCCGCGATCTCGTCCTTCTTCTGGCTGACCGGCAGTTGCTCGGGATACGTGATCTCCGGCACCCGGGACCGCCGCTCGCCCATCCGTGCCGCGGCCTTCTCGACCTCGGCCTCGATCTCGGCGAGCACGGCGGCCCGGGCCTCCGGCTTGCGAATCTTCCGTGCACCCTCGAGCCTCCGTCCGAGCCGGTGCGCGTCACGCAGCGACAACTCGGCCAGACGGGAGGCGAGGGAACCGAGGGCGGGGGCAGGGTGCGTAGACATACGCGTCCCAGGATCTCACCTCGGCCGAAGGGCGGGCGAACGATTTGCCCCTGGGACGCCGTGAGCCCCGTCCCAGGGGGGACGGGGCTCACACTGCGGTGGCTGGGGCCGGGGTCGAACCGGCGACCTTCCGCTTTTCAGGCGGACGCTCGTACCAACTGAGCTACCCAGCCGTGAGGTTTCACGTGAAACGTGGCCTCAGCGGTCCTGACGGGATTTGAACCCGCGGCCTCCACCTTGACAGGGTGGCGAGCACTCCAAACTGCTCCACAGGACCAGGTGTGGTGTCTGCGCTTGTCTTCGACTGACGCCTAGGACAGTGTCGCACACACTACTGCGTGCCCCCAACGGGATTCGAACCCGTGCTACCGCCTTGAAAGGGCGGCGTCCTAGGCCGCTAGACGATGAGGGCTATCGGCCCGCCGGGGCGCTTCGCAGCGCGTCGGGGACGTGAGAAGCATATGGGATGGCGAGGGGGATCGCCAAAACGGTTTACGGGCCGGAGGAGGGGGACGGCGAGGACGGGCTGCCCGCGACGGAGGGGGACGAGGAGGGAGAGCCTCCCGAGGCGGAAGGAGACGCGGAGGAAGGACTTCCCGAGGCGGAGGGAGAGCCTCCCGCCGGGGAGGGGGAGGCGCCGGGCTGGTTGTCCTCGGGGAGGTGGCGGCTGACCTCCGCCGTCGTCTGGCCCAGGCCGCCCAGTTTGATCGCGTCCCAGGCCTGGAGGCGGCGGGTGTCCCGGTCGAAGTAGAGGATCGACGCCTCGATCGGGGCGGGGTACTTGTGCTCCACCGCGCGCAGACCGCTGCCGCCCGTCGAGCCCTCCATGCGCAGCCGGGTGCCGTACTTCAGCATCTCCGTGCCCTCGTGGTGCAGGTGGCCGCACAGCACCAGCGGTACCTCGCCGTCCGTCTCGCGGGCCGCCACGGGTTCGTGGGCGAGGGCGACGTCGACCGGCGTGCCCTTGGCCCGCTGGTCGCGCAGGGCCGAGGCCAGGCGGTCGCCGGCCATCCGCTCGGCCGCGTCGCCGCCGGGCGCGACGGAGCGGTCGGGGGTGAACTGGGGGTCGCCGATGCCGGCGAAGCGCAGGCCCGCCACGGTCTCGGCGCGGCCGCCGTCCAGGACGTGCACGTTCTTCATGTGCTCCAGGTAGCGCTGGGTGAGCGTGGAGTCGTGGTTGCCACGCACCCACACGTAGGGCGCGCCGAGGTCCTCGACGGGGTCGAGGAAGCCGTTCTCGGCGGCCGTGCCGTGGTCCATGGTGTCGCCGGTGTCGACGATGACGCTCACCTTGTACTGCCGTACCAGCGAGGCGACGATCTTCCAGCTCGCCGGGTTGAGGTGGATGTCGGAGACGTGCAGGACGCGGATGGTCGTCGGGTCGGGGGAGTAGGCGGGCAGCGTCGAGGTGACGTCGTAGAGCTTGGTCACGTTCGTCACCAGGCGCGCCAGCTCCTTCTGGTAGACGTCGAACTCGGTGACGATGCTGCGGGCGTTGCCGACCAGGGACGGGGCGGAGGAGAGCAGGCCGGAGAACTTCGGCTCCAGGACGGAGTTCGGGTTCCAGGTGGCGTACGCCGTGCCGCCGGACGCGGCGAGCAGGGTGAGGGCGAGGCCACCGGCGGCGAGAGCGCGGCGGGGGCGGCGGTAGACGGCCAGGCCGAGGGCGGTGGCGCCGGTGACGACGGCGACGCAGGAGCGCAGCGCCAGATCGAGGGTGCCGTGCTCGATGTCCCGGATGACCTCGTCCTGGAGGCCGGAGATCCGGTCGGGGTGGTCGACGAGGGCCTGGGAGCGGGCCGGGTCGAGCTGGTCGACGTTGACGTCGAGGCGGACGGGGGCGTGGTGGCTGTCGAGGCGGAGCGCGCCCAGCGGCGAGACGTTGATCTTGGTGCCGCCGGTGAGGGACGGGCGCAGGGCCATGGTGGTGTCCATCGGCCCGACCGGGACCCGTACGTTGCCCACCACGAGCAGGCCCAGCCAGGCGCCGAGCAGGACGACGCCGACCAGGCCCAGGACGCCGGCCCAGGGGCGCGGCCGCGGGGCGAGTTCGAGAGGCGCCGGCCGGTTGCGGCGCAGGCGCCGGGGGCGGGGCGGTGCGGTGCTCTTCTTGCTCATGGTGCGGTACAGGCGTGCGACGGGGACGCGGGCCATTGGTCCCCTCTGCCCAGGTACGGCCCGGGCCATGCGGACCGCTGCGTGCGGCACACGGGACCACGGACCACTCTCGTACGACTGTTCCGTGCCGGACAATGGCCGTGTGCTGGAGATGACGCGCGAGGAGTTCGAGGAATTGGTCGCCGAGGCCCTCGACCGGATCCCGCCGGAGCTGACGCGGCTGATGGACAACGTCGCGGTGTTCGTCGAGGACGAACCGCCCGCCGACGATCCCGAGCTGCTCGGCCTGTACGAGGGCACACCGCTGACCGAGCGCGGCGAGTGGTACGCGGGCGTGCTGCCGGACCGCATCACGATCTACCGGGGGCCGACGCTGCGGATGTGCGAGACGCGGGAGGACGTCGTCACGGAGACGGAGGTGACGGTGGTGCACGAGATCGCGCACCACTTCGGCATCGACGACGCGCGGCTGCACGCCCTGGGGTACGGGTAGGCGCGTCCGGGCCGCGCGCGTGTCCTGTTGCGGGCGGCGGGAGTTGAGCACGTTGACGTCCTCACCCCGGAGGTGGCTCCCGTGCGCCCCTTGTACGTACCCGTCCGTCTCGCCGCCGCGGCCCTGGCGGTCGCCGCTGCCGCCGGCTGCATGAGCGTGGGCGACGACGAGCACGGCGGACCGGTGAGCCCGTCCCACTCGGCGGGACGGCGGGGCGGCGAGGTGCCGGAGGGAGGCGCGGCGGTCTCCGGCGGCGGCCTCGCGTACGGCGGCCGGGAGGGCGACGGCAAGCGCGGGCACGGCAAGAAGAACAGGCCCGGCGAGAAGGAGCCGGCGTCGGCCTCGGCACGGCCCGGGGACAGCGCGCCGCCCTCGGCGCCGGGGAAGAAGGAGAAGGAGAAGCAGGGGCCGGGCGGCGGAACGGACGAGGGGAAGCAGGGCGGGCCGGGGCAGGACGGTCCGGGGCGGCCCTCGCCGACCGGGGAAGGTCCGACGCCGCCGCGCACGCCGGCCCCGGACTCCAGTACCACGGCCCCCGCGCCGCCGCCCCCGTCGCCGGAGCCGACGGACCCGCAGCCGTCGTCCTCGGCGCACGAGTAGGCGAGGCCGCGGCCGGCCCGGCGTGAGCCTGCCCGGCGCGGGCCGGGGCTGCGGGCCGGGGCACGGGCGTAGGGGTTGGGCGCGGGCGCCGGATGCGATGCGCCGGATGTGACGTATTGGGCGTGACGTGCCCGAACACGGTGTGCCCAGGTGCGGCGTGCCGGGCCCCGGGACCCGGGATGTGGCCTGTCCGACCGTGGCGTCATCGGGTGTGACGTACGTCGGTTTGCCCTCCGGGGCATGAGGTGCGTATGGTGGCAGATCGTTTGATCTCATGTGCCCGGCGCCGTAGAGGAGTGCGCCGTGGGGGCGCGTACCTTCCTGTGCCGTGGCGAACCGCATCGAGGCGGTCGAAAGCGTAATTGCGATCACGGAGTTGACGGGCGCGTGCCGATGAGACTCCGGAAGGTATTCGCATTCGCATGTCTGTAACCAGCACCGATCACGTCGTCGTGCCCGAGACGGCCACGGACGCCGTCAAGACTCTCCAGGCCGCTGAGGCCGCTGAGGCCGCTGAGGCCACCGGGGCCGCCGAGGTCACGGAGACCCCCCGGATCACCTTCGCCGACCTGGGGCTGCCCGAGGGCGTCGTGCGCAAGCTCGCGCAGAACGGCGTGACCACCCCCTTCCCGATCCAGGCCGCGACCATCCCGGACGCCCTGGCCGGCAAGGACATCCTGGGCCGCGGCCGCACCGGCTCCGGCAAGACCCTCTCCTTCGGCCTGCCCACGCTGGCCACGCTGGCCGGCGGCCGCACCGAGAGGAAGAAGCCCCGCGCGGTCATCCTCACCCCGACCCGCGAGCTGGCCATGCAGGTCGCCGACGCGCTCCAGCCCTACGGCGACGTGCTCGGCCTGCGCATGAAGGTGGTGTGCGGCGGCACCTCCATGGGCAACCAGATCTACGCCCTGGAGAAGGGCGTCGACATCCTCGTCGCCACCCCGGGCCGCCTGCGCGACATCATCAACCGCGGCGCCTGCTCGCTCGAGGCCGTGCGGATCGCCGTGCTCGACGAGGCCGACCAGATGGCCGACCTGGGCTTCCTGCCCGAGGTCACCGAGCTGCTCGACCAGATCCCGGCGGGCGGCCAGCGGATGCTGTTCTCCGCGACGATGGAGGACGAGATCCAGACCCTCGTCGACCGCTACCTCACCGACCCCGTCGCCCACGAGGTCGACGCGGCGCAGGGCGCGGTGACGACCATGTCCCACCACGTCCTCATCGTGAAGCCCAAGGACAAGGCGCCGGTCACCGCGGCCATCGCCTCCCGCAAGGGCCGCACGATCGTCTTCGTGCGCACCCAGCTGGGCGCCGACCGCGTCGCCGAGCAGCTGCGCGACGCCGGTGTGAAGGCGGAGGCGCTGCACGGCGGCATGACGCAGGGCGCCCGCACCCGCACCCTGGCCGACTTCAAGGAGGGGTACGTCAACGTCCTGGTCGCCACCGACGTCGCCGCCCGCGGTATCCACGTCGACGGCATCGACCTCGTCCTGAACGTGGACCCGGCCGGTGACCACAAGGACTACCTGCACCGCGCCGGCCGCACCGCGCGCGCCGGCCGCACCGGCACCGTCGTCTCCCTCGCCCTCCCGCACCAGCGGCGGCAGATCTTCCGCCTGATGGAGGACGCCGGCGTGGACGCCTCCCGCCACGTCATCCAGACCGGCGCCGTCTTCGACCCGGAGGTCGCCGAGATCACCGGCGCCCGCTCCATGACCGAGGTGCAGGCCGAGTCCGCCGGGAACGCCGCCCAGCAGGCCGAACGCGAGGTCGCCGAGCTCGCCCAGCGCCTGGAGCGCGCCCAGCGGCGCGCCGCCGAGCTGCGCGAGGAGGCCGATCGGCTGCTCGCCCGCGTCGCCCGCGAGCGCGGCGAGGACCCGGCGGCGGCGATCGCTGGGTCCCGCGCGCCGGCCGACGCCGCGCCGGCCGCGATCTCCCTGCCGGAGCAGTCCGTGGCGGAGGCGGTGGACCGCGCCGAGCGGACCGAGCGCGCCGAGCGCACGGACCGCGCCGAGCGCACGGGCCGTGCGGCGGCCGAGTCGTCGTACGAGCGCCGGGAGCGCGGCGATCGCGGCGGATACGACCGGGACCGCGGTGGATACGACCGGGATCGCGGCGGCCGTTCCTACGACCGGCGGGACGGCGACCGGGGCGGTGACCGGGGTGGCTTCCGCCGGGACGACCGGCGTGAGGACCGCCGCGACGACCGCCGCCCGTTCGACCGGGACCGCGGTGGCCGCGGTTACGACCGGCGGGACGGCGACCGGGGCGGCTTCCGCCGGGACGACCGCCGTCCGTTCGACCGGGACCGGGGCGGGCGCTCCTTCGAGCGCCGTGAGGACCGCGGCTTCCGCCGGGACGACCGGGGCGGGCACCGCGGCAGCGACCGCCCGTTCAACCGCGACCGCCAGGGCGACCGCCCCGGCTTCCGGGCCGGCAGCCACGAGCGCCCGTACGGTCGCCGTGACGACCACCACCGCGGCACCGGTTCCTTCGGCCGCCGCGAGGACAAGCCGCGCTGGAAGCGCAACGGCTGAACCGGAAGCGGTGCGCGGGAAGTAGCGCGCTGGAAGCAGTGAGCCGTAAGCAGTGAGCTGAGGACAGCGATCCGGAAGCGGTGACGGCAGTCCGGACACGGCAGCTCCGAGGGCCCGTACGACCTCCCGTCGTACGGGCCCTCGCGCGTGCAACGGGCCACGGACCGCTTTCCGGCCATGATGTGACGCATGTCATGCTCTCGACGAGGGAATCGCTGGGGGCATGACGGATGACGACGCCACACCGCGGGGGCTGTCGGACGAGGAACGGCTGGCGCAGCTCGGGTACACCCAGGTGCTCGCCCGCCGCATGTCCGCGTTCTCCAACTACGCGGTCTCCTTCACGATCATCTCGGTGCTGTCCGGCTGCCTGACCCTCTACCTGTTCGGCATGAACACCGGCGGACCCGCCGTGATCACCTGGGGCTGGGTCGCGGTCGGCCTGATGACCCTGTTCGTCGGCCTGTCCATGGCCGAGATCTGCTCCGCGTACCCGACCTCGGCGGGCCTGTACTTCTGGGCGCACCGGCTGGCGCCGGAGCGGTCGGCGGCGGCCTGGGCGTGGTTCACGGGCTGGTTCAACGTGCTCGGCCAGGTGGCGGTCACCGCGGGCATCGACTTCGGCGCGGCCTCCTTCCTCGGCGCCTATCTGAACCTGCAGTTCGGCTTCCGGGTGACGCCCGGCCGCACGATCCTGCTGTTCGCCGGGATCCTGCTGCTGCACGGCCTGCTGAACACCTTCGGCGTGCGCATCGTCGCCGCCCTGAACAGCGTGAGCGTGTGGTGGCACGTGCTGGGCGTGGCGGTGATCGTCGGCGCGTTGGCGTTCGTCCCCGACCACCACCAGCCGGCGTCGTTCGTGTTCGGGGAGTTCGTCAACAACACCGGCTGGGGCAGCGGGCCGTACGTCGTCCTGCTCGGCCTGCTGATGGCGCAGTACACCTTCACCGGCTACGACGCCTCCGCCCACATGACCGAGGAGACCCACGACGCCGCCACGGCCGGCCCGCGGGGCATCGTCCGCTCGATCTGGACGTCGTGGATCGCCGGCTTCGTGCTGCTGCTCGGCTTCACCTTCGCGATCCAGTCGTACGACGGGGAGCTCGGCTCCGCCACCGGTGCGCCGCCCGCCCAGATCCTCCTGGACGCGCTCGGCGCCACCGCCGGCAAGCTGCTGCTGCTCGTCGTGATCGGCGCCCAGCTCTTCTGCGGCATGGCCTCCGTCACCGCCAACAGCCGCATGATCTACGCCTTCTCGCGCGACGGCGCGCTGCCCTTCTCGCACGTCTGGCACACCGTCAGCCCGCGCACCCGCACGCCGGTGGCCGCGGTGTGGCTGGCCGCGGCGGGCGCGCTGGCGCTGGGGCTGCCGTACCTGATCAACGTCACGGCGTACGCGGCGGTGACGTCGATCGCGGTGATCGGCCTGTACCTCGCCTACGTCGTGCCGACCCTGCTGCGGCTGCGCCGGGGCGCCGCGTTCGCGCGCGGGCCGTGGCACCTGGGGCGCTGGTCGCGGGCGGTCGGCGTGGTGGCGGTGGCCTGGGTCGGCGTGATCACCGTCCTGTTCATGCTGCCGCAGGTCTCCCCGGTCACCTGGGAGACCTTCAACTACGCCCCCGTCGCCGTCCTTGTCGTCCTCGGCTTCGCCGCCGTGTGGTGGCTGGCCTCCGCCCGGCACTGGTTCCTCAACCCCGCCCACGCCCGCACCCGCGCCCGCGAGGCCGCCCGCGCGGGCGCGCCGGAACCGGCGGATCCGTGACACATCCCCGATACCCGATCGGAGACCCGGCTCACTCCGGCTATGCTCGGGGAGGCGGCACCGACGTACTCGTCGTGTCGTCCCGGGCCCTTAGCTCAATTGGCAGAGCAGTGGACTTTTAATCCATTGGTTGTGGGTTCGAGTCCCACAGGGCCTACGGTTGCGGGGGAGGAGGTACCCCTCTGACCTGCTATGCAGCGCCCGGGTCGGCAGCGGTCGGCTCGGGCGCCGCTTCTTTTCGGGCCCGTGCGTGAGCGATGCGTGAGCGGATGTGCCCGTGGCCGGCGGACCCGCCGGGCTCGGGGCGGACGGTTCGGCAGTTGCCGGACGAGACCGAGGGATCGGCTTCGCTGCCTTCTCGGCGATCTCACGGTCCGGCTCAGGGAGCAGACTCGTGTACGGGTCCGAGGTCGGCGTGATGCACGATCTCCTTGGCTGGAGTGATGAGGCCGGCGCCGAGGTCGATCTCGTGCCAGTCCTGGCCGACCGCCTCGCCGCGACGGAGGCCGCAGGTTCCCATCGGGTGGAAGATCGCGTACAACCGGTCATCCTCGGCGGCGTCGAGGAAGGTGCCGGACTGCTGCGGAGTCCAGACCATGACCGGGCCTGGGACCTCTCCCGTCTCGCGCCAACGCCGTACCCGTTCATCGGTCCGGAGGAGCGGCTTGGGGCGCTTGCCGGACTCCCTGACCGCCGCCCCCGCCCATGCGGGTGGAACAACACGACCGCCGACAAGCGGATCAACCTCGTGCGGAGCACGGAGCACGGAGCACGAAGCACGGTGCACGGGGGCGGCGCACCGTGTCCCCGACGCGAAGGGCGGTATGGACGAAGCCTCGCGGCAAGGACGACGTTTCCCCGTCTCCATGGCGCCCTCCGTGTCTCCGTGCCTCCGTGCCCTCGTGGAGCGCTTGTGCGGCCGGCGGCGGGGCCGGCTCAGGGTCCGGTGGTTCCGAGCCTCCGGTACACCGTCACCCGTCGGCCGCGGACCTGCTCGTCCGCCACTGCCCTGAAGTGTTCGTCCAGCACGGAGAGCTTCGCCTTGTCCCGGGCGGACGTCACGGGCGTCGCGGCCCTCGGGGCATCCGTGACCAGCAGGATCTCCGTCTGTGCAAGCATCGCGGCGCGGATCCGCGCAGGGGCGGCCTCCACGCCCTTGAGCGTTCCGGACGCTTCCGGACTCTCCGTCAGCGCGATGTCCCTGAGGTCGGTGAAGGCGTCGGGGGAGACCGACTTGGTGTCGCGCCGCGCGGCCGGCACGAAGAGCACGCCGTCGCCGGGCCGCTTGAGCCGCCGCACCTTCGACGCGATCGCCAGGACGTCGTCCACCCGGCTCGATGGGGACCGCTTGGCCAGCGACTGCGGCAGCAGTGCCACCGTCGCCACGATCAGCACCACAGGGAGCACGCACACCGAGGCTCTGGGAAACCTCGGCGTCGCCGCTCGCACCACGGTGCCCAGCGCGGTACCGATCAGCAGGGCCAGGCCCAGGTAGCTGAAGAGAACGTAGCGCTCCAGAAACATGGGCCGGATCAGCGAGATGCCGATCAGGGCGATCTGCGGCACCGCCAGAAGGGGGAACCCGACGGCCGCGGCGGACGGGCCGCTTCCCTGCCGCCGGTCCGTCAGCGCTCCGAGACCGCCGATCGCCCACAGAACCGCCGGGCCGATCAGCATGTGCCACGACAACGGCGGTATCCAGGACACCTGGCGCGACTGGCTCCGGGTGAAGAGGATCAGTGGCAGTACACACGCCGTGCCGACCGCGGAGGCCACCGCCCAGCGTGTCCACAGTCCGCGCCCGGACCGCCTCCACACCAGGGTCGCCAGGTGAGCGGGCAGGAGCAGGAGCGACAACCAGTTCAGCAGTCCGCAGACCAGTACGGTGCCCCCGTACGCCGCCCAGAGCGCCAGTCCGTGACGCCGGCCGGTGAGCGCGGTCACCAGCAGGAGTGTCGAAATCCCTGCCCCGGCCGTGACGAGCGCGTACGGGCGGCCTTCCTGCAACTGGAACTGCACGGCCGGCAGCAGCCCGAACGCCAGGCCGCCTCCCAGGCCGGCCCGGCCACCAGCCAGTCGACGGCCGATGACGGCCACGCACCCTGCCGCTACCGCCATGGCGAGGACCGACGGCAGCCTCAGCGTCGTCGTACTGGGGCCGAAGCATGCGAAAAGGCCGTGCATGAGCAGGTAGTAGAGCCCGTGAACGGCGTCGACCTGCCCGAGCAGGTGCCATATCTGGGCAGTTGACCGCTCGGCCACCTGCCAGGTCGCCGCCTCGTCCCGCCAGACGCTGTGCCGGCGGGACAAACCCCACAAGCCGAGGGCAATGGTCCACAGGACGGGTATCAGCCAGATGGGCAGGCGGTGCCGCAGAGCGGATATGGGGGGATTCATGGAGTTTTTCAGGACCCGACGTGAGAAGCGCGGACCGTGGTCAGCGACGGATGGGCGTCAGCGGGAATGTCGTCGGGCCGGCGACCGTGGGGGCCGAAGACGAGTTGACGAACGATCACACCGACGTGATGGCCGGGCCAGTCTGCGCGGTCCGTGAACGGGCGACAACCCTTGCCCAGGGAGGCAAGACCACTTCTGCATCCCGCACTTGGGGCGAACCGGAACGCGCGTGACCCGGACAGATGGACGGACAGGCGAAACCATGGCGGACGTCCGTCTTCATTTTGGCTGAAGATCGTATCTGTGGTGCGCGTCACATGATGCGCGGCTATCGAAGATCATTTCGCGCGGTCAGACTCTTGATCCGTTGGGGGTGCGCGCCGTGCGCCCTCCCCTAAGGACTGGGAGTCCAGTTTTGAGACCGAAGAACGTGCTCAAGGTCGTGTTCGCGAGTGTCGCCCTCAGCGTGGCGGCCGCTGCTCCGGCGGTGGCCTCCGTCGACGTGGGCGGCGGTCAGTGGTCGTACGGCACCGGCTGCTGCAGCGTCTGGTCGAACTACAAGCACGCCACCGTGAACCACTCGTCCTCGGCCGACGGTGACTACTGGTCCTACAGCGGCTGCACCGCGCCCGGCCCGTGGGCCCTGGCGTCGGCGGAACTCAACGGCGGTACGGGCAAAGCCTACTGGGACAAGGGCTGCACGCGCTGATCCCGCATACTCCTGCGAGCCCCGGTGCCGATGTCACCGGGGCTCACGGGGGTTCTTTCCCCGCCGTCCGCCGTCTCTCTCCCCTCACACCTCGCCGATCCCGGGCAGTCTCGCAGGCCCGATCCAGTGGTCCGACATAGGAAGCCGATGCTGCACCGGGGTATCAAGTTCGTCCACATCGCCGTGCTGTCCTTCGCCGCGGTACTGGCGTTCCTGTTCGTCCGGGAACTGGACGAGGACGGAGTGCTGGGCAACTCGGCCGTGATCTTCGTCTTCGACTCCGAGGATTCGGCGAGTGGTGCCCAGGTCGCCCGGTCGATCGCGTCGTTCGCCGAGGAGCACGGCGTCACGGTGGCTCGTGAGGTGCCCGACCTGAGGGAACCCGATGGCCGCCGCCATCTGTACATGGCCGCGGGCGGAGACCCGTCCGGTGCCGGCGCCTGGCTGAACGAGGGCTACCCGGCCTTCAGTTCGAACATCACCACGGACGTGCACCCGATCGCCGACATCGGACAGCGTGATCCGCGCGGCCACTACTACGTGTTCGGGCCGCCGGAGGCCGCGGACTCGCTGGTTGCGGAGTTCTCCGACCTCGGTCTGCGGGCAGACGTGTCCCACCCGCTCTCGTACGGCGAACTGGCGACCGCCTACTCCAACAGCGTCATGTACTGGTCCTTCTGGGTGATCGCTCTCGCCGCGGTGACCCTGACCGGCGCGAGTGTGCTGCTGTCCGCGAGGACCTACGGGATCCTGCGGTTGCAGGGCTTCTCCCTGGTGGATCTCCTCGTCCGTGACCTGAGGCAATTGCTGGCGCCCTGGGCGGTGGCGCTCGGTGCCGTGACCGCGGTGGCACTCACCTTCCTCGGCTTCTACAACGGCTTCGCCTGGCTCTCCCTCTTCGCCGCCCTGGCCGCCGTCCTGGCCGGAGTGCTCCTCCTCCTCGTGCTGGCCGCTCATGCGGCTGTGATCGCCCTGACGTTCAAGGTCGACGTACTGCGAGCGGTGAAGGGTGCCCTGCCCGCCCGGGCGGCATCCGTCGGCGTGTACCTGGTGCGCATTCCCGCTCTGCTGCTCGCACTCAGTGCCGCCACCGACGTCGCGGCGGTGGGCAGGGACATGGAGACGCGCCAGGAGAACCGGGCGGCCTACGCCGAGGCGGGCGATGCCGTCACCATCCGCCTCAACGGAGGCCTCTCCGGAGAGAAGGAGAGGGTGATCGAGGAGATCGGCCCTTGGCTGCGCCGGGCCGACAGCAACGGGGAGGTCATTCTCGCCGGGCGCCGAGACCT
Source organism: Streptomyces echinoruber (assembly GCF_014651135.1). Lineage (GTDB taxonomy): Bacteria > Actinomycetota > Actinomycetes > Streptomycetales > Streptomycetaceae > Streptomyces > Streptomyces echinoruber. The sequence continues at coordinate 34,635 of NZ_BMWH01000021.1, read as the reverse complement.
TCAGAGTCTGGCACCGGGTTCACACCTCCCGCCGGGGGAAGTCCTCGTCGTGAACGAAACCTTCCTCGCTGAACAGCCCGTCCTCGACCCGACGGGACAGCGCTACACCCCCGTGGATCGCAACGGCAAGGCCGCAAAGGCCGACCGGGTACGGCTCATCGTTCCCGAGTCCCTCCGCACACATGAGGCGGCCCTCACCACGGCGGTCACCGGAGTGCTGGCATCGGATTTCGACCCCCGCACCCAACTGGAAACGCTCCCTGCCAAGAGCGGCCAGAGCATCTTCACCTACAACCCCGGAAACCAGGTCTACAACGCGGCGCACAGCCAGAAGGAGGACCGCTCCCTTGTACGGGACCCGGTCCTTGTAGTGGTGCCCAACGGCTCACACTTCGTGTCCGACGACGGCTACACCACGTTCGCCGCGCAGGAGGGAATCGTCTTCCCCGACCCCGACGACGTCGTGAGGGCCATTCAGGGGAACAGGCTGGGTGTCTACGTCGTGGCGCTACGCCCCGTCGCTCAGAACTCCGCGCTGAAGACGAGGGAGGTGGTCACCGAGTTCCGGGTGCAGCTCTTCAATCTCGCGCTGACGGTGACCGTCCTCCTCATCGCCGGCGTCGGCATCTGCGTCATCTACGCGCGCAAGAACTCCCAGGCCATCTTCGCGCAGCACATCAATGGGTGGCGGTACGTGACCACCCACCGGTTCATCCTCGGCGTGGAGGCGGCCATCGCGTTCCTCCTGGCCACCCGGGTTCCCTTCGAAACGTGGCTGCGGAACAAGGACCTGGAACGGATCGCCGCGTCCGGTGCCCCCCTTTCCCGGCCGCTTGTCGAGCTCACCGGACTGGATCTGGGCATCATCGCTGGGCTCGTGGCCGTCGAATTCGGCGCTGTGCTCCTTGCCCTCGCCATTTTCCACGGTCGTATCGTCAGGGAAGGGGCGACCGAGGCGTAAGGCCCGTACCTGCGATCCCCTTCCCCTCAGCAGGAGCACTGTCGTGATCGATATCGAGAATCTCTCGAAGTCCTACGGTTCCCGGACCCTGTGGTCCGATGTCACCTTCACCATCAGCCGTGGCGAGATGCTGGCCCTCGTCGGGCCCAGCGGTTCGGGCAAGTCCACCCTTCTCAACTGCCTCGGTCTGCTGGACAAGCCGAGCACAGGGACGGTGCGCCACGAGGGCAAGGACATCACCCGATTCAGCCGGCGTGAAATCCGTGGCTTCCGCCGTGACGTACTCGGCTACCTGTTCCAAAACTACGCGCTGATCGAGAACGCGACCGTTTCCGAGAACCTCAAGGTGGCCGTGAAACCGCGCCGGTCCACGCGGGACCAGCCGGGCACGACCATCGCCGAGGCTTTGGACCGGGTGGGCCTGAGCGGCAGGGAGAAGGAGACCATCCACCATCTCAGTGGCGGGGAACAGCAGCGTGTGGCCCTCGCCCGGCTCATGGTCAAGCGGCCCGCTCTGGTGCTCGCGGACGAGCCGACCGGTGCCCTCGACGAAGCCAACGCGAACATGGTCGTCGATGTTCTCCGCGCAATGAGCGAGGCCGGATGCGCTGTCGTCATCGCCACCCACAGCACCTCCGTTCGCGAGCAATGCGACAGGGTGTTCGCCCTGGGTGAGAACGATCGTGAGCCGCAGCGACCGACCGCCGCCCTCCGCACCACCTGACCGTCAGCCCGCCGTCGTCCGGAGCACGGGCTTCGGCGGGCATCGCCTTCCGCCGCGGTGCAGCGCTCGGGTCGGCTTCGGCCGGCTCGGGCGCTGCTCGCTTTCGGGGGTCTGCTTCGGGGGGTCTGCGCGAGCGATGCCTGGGTGATGCCCGAGCGGACGTTCGGGCCGGCGAGCCAGGTGATGTCCTGGGCCGTTCCTTCCGGATCACCTCGCGGACCGGGCGGAGACGCTCGTGAGGCGAAGGGCGGCCCGGCAGATGGTGGCGTGTCGGCGGCGGGCGTCACGGACCGACGGCGACGGTTGCGGAATCGGCACCCTCGTGAAGAAAATCGCCGGAGTTCTTCGCGGCTCGGTCACGGATTGTGCGAACATCGCCGGGCGAGAACCGTGACGGCGTGCCCGAACCACCCATTCCGGCCGGTCCAAAAATGCTCTGGCGTGCGGACATTTGGGTAAATGGCTGAATAGGAAGCCTTATGTGGGGCATCGCGGCGGCGGCGTAACGCTGCGGCGCACGCACGACGCAGAAGCAGGGAGAAGAGAGGCGGCGGCCGCGGCTGGATTTCTGAGCCCTGGCGCGCCTGCGCCGACATGGCACTGCGTCAGATCGGATTTCCTGTGAGCAACCTCGACCTGGTTCCCGAATTCCGGGCATGGCAGGCACGCCAGAAGCCATCGGGCCGGGCCGTTCCGTGCGCTGCCGGGCCGCCCCGCGGCGCACCGCCCCCGCCGTCCGTACGGTTGCCGGCATCGCGGCAGGTTTGCCGGGTCCGCGGAACCTGCTGTTCCCGCTCGACGCGAACCATGTGCATGCGTGCGTCGGATTCGTGCGGGGAACGGCGGACTGGCCGGACCGGTGGGTGCAGGACATATCCACGACGGACACGGAGGGGCCACACGTTGTCCTCGATCACGGTCTCCCGGCCGCCATGAACCCATGCCGTCCGACCCATGCCGTCCGACCCATGCCGTCCGACCCATGCCGTCCGACCCATGCCGTCCGACCCACGCCGTACGAGTCATCCTCGCCGCTCCTCCCGCAGGGAAGTGACGCGGCAGCCGAAGGGCCGACTGTGACACAGATCTCCACTGAAAACGACCACTCGCCGATCCGTGACGATCACCCGCCGATCTATGAGGACCTGCTACGCGAACGCGGTGACGTGGTTGTCGAAGCGCAACTGGCGGCCGAACGCACGCGGCACCGGGCGGCAGAACTGCTGACCGGATGGAATGCGACCGGACAAGGCCATGGCCGGGACGGCGGCACCGGAGCCTTTGCGGCAGGCCGACCGGAATGGCACGGGGCGCCGTCGTAGGCCACGGGTGGACTCGGCACGGATATGCCGCCCGTCCCCTTCTCGCCCAAGGAATCCACGCAGGAGCATCACTCGGGCTGCACACGGCCTTTCGAAGGCCTCGTTAGCCTGACTGGCTGCTCACACCCCCGTGCGAACGTGGACCAGGCCGTGGCCCGGGCGGGCCGACGGCGCGTTGAACCAGGAAGACCGGAAAACCGCAGATGGATTACTGCTCCTCATGCCGTCGGTATCTCAACGGCGCCCTGGTGTGCCCCGGGTGCGGCGCCTACGCCCCGGACATCGCCCCGCCCATGGTCGGCGGCCGCAGCGGGTCGGCCTCGGCAGAGACGAGCGCCGCACCGGCCACCACGGCTCACCGGGACATCACGGCTCAGCGGGACATCACGGCTCAGCGGGACACCACGGCCACCGGCACGTCAGGGCACGGCACGCTCCAGGACGACGAGGCGGAGGACGGCGCCACCACGGACGTGGCCCCGCATGCCGCCACCGACGCCGAGTCCCTGCCGCCCGCGGGGCCGGGGCGGGCGGCACGTCGGCGCCAGCTGGCCCGCTGGAAGAAGAACAAGCGCCGGGCGGCGGTCGCGAGCGCCGTCGCGCTCGTCGGAGGCGGCCTGACCGTTTCCCTGATGGACCGGCACTCCACCGAACGGGCGGAGGCGGCGGTGGCGACGGACGACCGGAGCATGGGCGCCGTGGAGGAGCAGGCGCCTGAGCAGGACCGTCCGGCATCGGCACGGGCGACCGCGCAGCCCACCCACCGGGCGTCTCACACCCCGTCCCACACCCCGTCTCAGTCGCAGCCTCAGTCGCCGCCGCAGCCGACGGCGACGACGCCGGCGGCCAACGCTCCGCGACAGCAGTCCCTCGCGGCCCCGCCCCGCACGACGGCGCCGGCCGCCCGACCGGACGCCGCGGCTCCTGCCCGCCCGGCCGCGGCACCGGCCCCGCAGCAGCAGAGCATTGGGTCGGCCGCCGGCGACACGGCCCCCGAACGCTCCGACGCGCCGGCGGAACAGCCGCCGGCGTCCGCGCCCGGCGGCGGCACGGACTCGGGCACGTCCCGGACCGCTCCCGCGCTGGTGTCGACGTCGCCGACGGAGGTCTGCCTGCTCGGGCTGTGCCTCAGCTGACGACGCCTGCGCCCGGCCGCCCGGCCGTTCCCGGCCGCCCCGGCCCCGGATCGGGAGCGGGGTTCGCGAGCCCCGGGTCGGCCCGTGCGCAACGGCCTCCACCCCCACGCCCGGAACTACACCCGGAACCGCACTCTGGAAGGCGCGGAGGAGACGGCGCGCGGGTCAGGGTGTGGAGGCGGGCCCGGGCGGCAGGTGGACCGTCAGGACCAGGTGGCAGGGCTCGGTGCCCGCGCCGCGGTAGGCGTGCGGGGTGTCGCCGTCGAACGTGGCGGTCTGGCCGGCTTCGACGGGGTGCTCGGCGCCGTCGACGACCAGGGTCATCCGGCCGGAGGTGACGCTGACGGTCTCCACGACTCCGGCCTGGTGGGGATGGCTGCGGTATTCCTCGTCCGGTTCCAGCCGCCAGCGCCAGACCTCGACGGGGGCGGGGCCCGAGGTCGTCAGCATGAGCCGGGCCTCGCTGCCCCGCTCTCCGGTCCACAGGGGGGCCACGGCGTCGGCGGCCACGACGCGGACGCGGCCCTCGGGCGGTCCCTGCATCAGGGCGGACACCGAGATGCCGAGGGTGTCGGCCAGCCGGACCAGGGTGGCCAGGTTGGGATTGCCCTGGGCCTTCTCCAGGGCCACCAGAGCACCCTTGCTGACCTGGGCGCGCCTGCTGAGTTCGTCCAGGGACAGGCCCGCCCGGGCGCGGGCCGCCCGCACGTTGTGCGCGACCGTCCGCAAAGCCGCGGCTGTCTCGGTCACCGATCACCATCCTTACCCCGCATCTGGAGCACCGGAATGTATCGCCCGGGCGTTCGGTTGACACCGGGCGGTCGTTCTGTTGTACGGTGCGGTCGTTTCGTTGAATGGTAAGGGATGTGCCGTGATCGCTCTGCTGCTGGCGCTGGGCAGCTCGCTCGCCTACGGGTGCGCCGACTTCCTCGGCGGCCTCGGCGCCCGCAAGGCCCATGTGCTGCGGACGGTGACGGTCGCGGCCCCGGCCAGTCTCGCGGTCGCGCTGCTGCCGTGGCCGGTGCTCGGCGCCTCGTTCGATCCCGCGGTCCTCGGCTGGGGGGCCGCGTCGGGTGTCGCCTCGGCCGCCGCGTTCGCCCTGCTCTACCGCACCCTGGCGATCGGTCCGATGAACGTGCTGTCGCCGGTGACCGCGCTGGTGTCCGCCGTGCTGCCCGTCGGCGTCGGGCTGCTCCAGGGCGAGCGCCTGACCGCCGCCGGGCTGGTGGGACTGCCGCTCGCGCTGGTGGCGGTGGTGCTGGTCAGCGCCGGACACGGCGCGGGCTCGGCCCGCCCCTCCCGTACGGCGCTGCTGCTGGCCTTCGGCGCGGGCGCCGCCATCGCCCTGCAACTGGTCTTCCTGCACCAGGCGCCGTCCGGCAGCGGGGTGGCTCCGCTGATCGTCGGCCGGGCCGTCTCCTCGGTCGTCACCCTGGCCGCGGCCGGGCTGGTGCGCCGCCGGCTGGGCCCCGAGCGGCCCGCGTACGCGATGTCGGCGGCCGCGGGCGTGCTGGACTCGGCGGCGAACCTGCTGTTCCTGCTGGCCGCCCGCAGCGGGGACCTCGCCGTCGTCGCCGTGATCACCGCTCTGTACCCGGCCGGCACGGTCCTGCTGGCCCGCGGCGTGCTCGCCGAACGCATCCACCGCGGCCAGCTCGTCGGCCTGGGCGCCGCCGCCGTCGCGGTCAGTCTCCTCGCCCTGACCTGAGCGGCCGCGCGGCCGGCACCGCAACCGCAGCCACAGCCGCAACCGCAGCCACAGCCACGTAGGGGACGGCCATGCAGGGAGACGCCCACCGCACCCGCGTCACCGAGGACTCCGTCCGTGTCGCCTTCGTCCTCGAAACCCTCCACGCCACGCGCGACGGCGACCTGCTGAAGGCCGCCGCCGACGAGCTCCTCGGCCTCCTCGCCCCGCACGCCGAACAGATCGCCGTGCACCACCTCGGCCCCGCACAGCCCCGGGCCACCGTCTGAGTCGGGCCACCGTCTGAGTCCGCAGTCCGGCGCCGGACTTGTCGGCTGCGTGCGGGAGCGGTGCAGGAACGGTGGGCGTGGGCGGACCGGCACGGCGCAGGCCGTACGGGGCGCCCACGGCGCGCCCCCCGTCCCGGAGGAGTCCGGAGGAGTCCGGAAGAGTCCGCAGGGGTCCGGAGTCCGGGACGGGGGCGGTGGTGGGTCCGGGCGGGTCAGGACTGGCGCCACCCCAGTTTGATCAGGAGGTTCTTCGCGTCCTCGGCCACCTTCGCGTCGGCGACCACGTCGTAGCGCGCGGCGACGATCTGGCTGCGGGAGGCGAAGTCGTGGCGGCCGCCGGTGAGGGCGTGGCCGGTGAAGCCGAAGACGGCTCCGAAGACGGCGCCGTAGAGCAGGCCGCTGAGCAGCAGGGCGAGCGTGTTGTGGGAGCCGGGTACGAAGAGGGAGAGCAGCAGGCCGACCAGGAGGCCGAACCAGGCGCCGGAGCCCGCGCCGGCCAGGGCGGCCCGGCCGCGGGTCAGGCGGCCCAGGACGGTCTCCACCATGCGCAGGTCGGAGCCGATGATCGCGGTGTGCTCCACCGGGAAGCCGCTGTCGGAGAGGAAGTCGACCGCGCGCTGGGCGCCTTCGTACGTCGGGTACGAACCGACCACGGGGCGGTCGACCGGGGGCGGGATCAGTTGCTCGGGCATGGGCTTTCTCCTCGGCCGTGGTGGGTGGTGCGGTCGGTCTCCCGTTCCGGGTTCCCCGCCGGGGCACGGCCGCGCACAGCCGGGCGGCCCCCGCGTCAACCGTGGGGCCGCCCCCGGCAGCCGGAATCCGCAGCGCCGGCACGCCCGCGTCGCGTCGTCGAGCGGTGTCCCGGGAGCTCGGCGCCGGGTGCCGGGTGTTCGGTCCTCCCGTCCTGTTCCCTGTTCCGCACCCGGCACAAGCCGCCCTGGCGCGCACACGCTCAACTCTGTCGAGTCGCCGTGCCGTCCGGCTCCCCGCCCAGCAGGTGCGCGTTCGGTTCCTTCGCCGCCACCTCGTACTCCGGTACGACCACCACGGTCGCGCCCCCGGCCGCCAGCAGCCCGCTGCCGTCGGCGCCCGCCACGAACGTGTCCGGCTCCCGCCACGCCGTCACCACCCGCCGCACCCCCGCCCGCAGAATGAGCCGGGCGCACGGCACCGGGCGGGAGGAGCGGTGGGCGCAGGGCTCCAGGCTGCTGTAGACCGTGGCGCCGGGCAGCCGCGGGTCGTCCGGGGCGAGCTTGGCCAGGGCGGCCTCCTCGGCGTGGACCGCCGGGTCGCCGCCCTCCCGTGAGTGGCCGTGCGCGAGTTCGGTGCCGTCGGCCGCGACCACCACCGCGCCGACGCTGAACGCCGTGCGGGACGGCGGGCACTGCGCGGCCAGTTCGCAGGCGCGGCGCAGCCAGTGGCGGTCGGCGGCACAGGGCAGCGGGCCGGTGCCGGGGGCGGTGGGCTCGTAGCGCATGAGGACGACGTCGCCGAGCTGCCGGGTCTCGCGCAGCCGCAGCCGGCCGGGCGGGTAGGGGCCGGGGCCGAAGAGGCGCGGCGCGTCCGGGTCGCCGACGAAGAGCGGGGCGAGGACGAGCTGCAGCTCGTCGGCCAGGCCCTGCCGCAGCAGTTGGGTGTGGATCGTGCCGCCGCCCTCCACCATCAGGCGGCGCACTCCCCGCACGTCGTGCAGGTGCTCCAGCAGCAGGCGCCAGTCCAGGTCGGTGCCGAGTGGGACGACGTCGGCGGCCGGGCCCAGGCGCCGGGCGCGTTCGGCGCCGCGGTCGGTGGTGTACAGGACCTTCTCGCCGCCGGTGTGCCAGAACTGCGCCTGCGGATCGAGGTCGCCGGAGCCGCTCACGGTCACCTTCAGCGGGTACTCCGGCTTCCCGGCGGCCACGCGGGCGGCGCGTCGTTCGGGCGAGTAGACCAGCAGCCGCGGGTTGTCGGCGCGGAGGGTGCCGGCGCCGATCAGGATGGCGTCGACCGAGGCCCGTACCTCGTCGACGCGGTCGAAGTCCTCCGGGCTCGACAGCAGCAGCCGCTCGGGGCCGGTGTCGTCGAGGTGACCGTCGAGGGAGACGGCGGCGGACAGCAGGACGTACGGGTACGGCATCGACGCGCTCCCTTGCGGCACCGGGCTGACGGCACCCGGCTCGGCGGATTCGGCTCGGCGGACTCGGGTCAAGTTTCGAGCAGACCTGCGCCGGAGGGCGGCCTCGACCTGCGGCCGAGACGGCCTCGACCTGCGGTTGAGGCGGGGGCCGGCGCGTTCTGCCCGCGCTGCTCCATCTTCGCCGCCCGCACCGGCGGGGCCGTCCGCGGGCCGCCCGGGCCGCCGGGACCCCACCCGTGCACGGGCTGTCCTGCGCATGGCGTACACTGGAGTCACACCGACGCGGGGTGGAGCAGCTCGGTAGCTCGCTGGGCTCATAACCCAGAGGTCGCAGGTTCAAATCCTGTCCCCGCTACTGACGGCTCAGGGCCGGAATCCGGACTTACGGATTCCGGCCCTGGGTGTTTCCGGGGTCGGTTGCCGCGGGCGCCTGTGGCCACCCGGCGACCGCCCCGTGACCGCACGTGACCGAATAAGCGCCCTCCGCACAAGAGCTGACGCACCGTCACATGTGCCCGCAGGAGCCCCGGATGGTCAACTCGCCCGTTTTCGGCCGCTGATGACCAGGTAAGTCCCGGCGAAGAAGTGAGAACGATCAAGCCGAACCGCTTGGAATCCTGGCGGGATGTCTATTAACGTTCGATAACGCAGCGCGGTCGTCACAGCCGTCACAGAAGGCGGCTCCGTGCGCACGCGTCGAATCCCGCAAGGGAACCGGGGACCCACACCCTGGGGTGAATCGGGCGGACACCGCTGAGCCGGCACCTTGCCGGAACGGCTGGTTTACGCGCGTAGGAGACCTTCCCGCTCCGAACCCGTCAGCTAACCCGGTAGGCGAGACGGAAGGAAAGGAGTACGCCTGCGTGGCGTCCAACCGGCCTGCACCCAGCGCCCCCTTCGTGCCCAGCCTGCCCACGCAGAAGACCGGTGAAACGGTCGCCTACGGCGGCACCCGCACCGACGAGGGCCCGTGGGAGGAGTGGAACCCCACCGAGGAGTCCGTCCGTCCCGTCCGCGGCCGGCACCGCGTCGCCAAGCAGCGCGGCGGCGGGCTCGCCCGCAGCTCCACCGTCCTCGGCGTCGGCGTCATCGCCGCCGTCGGCGCGGGCGGCATGGCCAGCGCCCAGACCGGCAAGCCCCCGGTGTCCATCTCGCTGCCCGACGTCGACGCCGTCACCTCCCTGTTCGACGGCTCCCACGACGCCCCGCAGGGCTCCGCGACCGCCCTCAGCGGCGTCGGCGTGACCGAGGCCGACAGCGACCAGGGCGCCACCGACGCCGGGGAGGCGCTGCGCGCCCGCATCATGGCGCAGGCCGAGAAGCAGCAGGACCAGGCCGAGGCCAAGGCCGTCGCGGCCGCCGCCGCCCAGGCCGAGAAGGACGCCGCCGCCGCGGCCGCCAAGGCGGCGAAGGAGGCCGAGGCCAAGGCCGCCGCCGCCAAGAAGAAGGCGGAGGCGGAGGCCGAGAAGAAGGCCGAGGAGGCGCGGCTGGCCGAGCTGGCCAAGCAGTACACGCTGCCGACCTCCTCGTACACCATCACCTCCACCTTCGGCCAGGCCGGCTCCATGTGGTCCTCCGGCTACCACACCGGTCTCGACTTCGCCGCGCCCACCGGCACCCTCATCAAGGCCATCCACAGCGGCACCATCACCGAGGCCGGCTGGGCCGGCTCCTACGGCTACCGCACGATCCTCACCCTCGACGACGGCACCGAGCTGTGGTTCTGCCACCAGTCGTCGATCAGCGTCAGCGTCGGCCAGAAGGTCAACACCGGTGACGTGATCGGCCGGGTCGGCGCCACCGGCAACGTCACCGGCCCGCACCTGCACCTGGAGGTCCACCCGAACGGGCAGGCCGAGGGCATCGACCCGATGGCGTGGCTGCGCGGCAAGGGGCTCAACCCCTGACGGGCCGGCCTCCGAGGGCCGGCCTCCGACTGATCAACCCCAACTGATCAACCCCAACTGATCAACACCGACTGATCAACACCGACTGATCAACCTCGACTGATCAACCCCCGACGGCTCAATCCCCGGTCGACCGCGCCCGGGGCGCCGCCCGGGGGTTGACCCGTTCTTTGCGGTCGCCCGTGGAATGCGCTCTTCCGGGCGGTCGTTGACGCAGTGCATGACCACCCTGCGCAAGATCGGTTCCACGGACCTCGAGGTCTTCCCGCTCGCCCTCGGCGGCAACGTCTTCGGCTGGACCGCCGACGAGGAGCAGTCCTTCGCCGTCCTGGACGCCTACCGCGAGGCCGGCGGCAACTTCATCGACACCGCCGACTCCTACTCCGCCTGGGTCGAGGGCAACCAGGGCGGCGAGTCGGAGACGATCATCGGCAAGTGGGTCAGGGCCCGCGGCAACCGCTCCGACGTCGTCATCGCCACCAAGGTCAGCCAGCACCCGCGGTACCAGGGCCTGTCCGCCGCCACCATCAGGGCCGCCGCGGACGCCTCCCTGAAGCGCCTGGGCACCGACTACATCGACCTGTACTACACGCACTTCGACAAGCCCGAGACCCCCGTCGAGGAGATCGTCGGCGCGCTCGACGAACTGGTGCGGGCCGGCAAGGTCCGCCACATCGCCGCCTCCAACATCTCCGCCGAGCGCCTCCGGGCCTCCCTGGAGGTCTCCGACCGCGAGGGCCTCGCCCGGTACGTCGCCCTCCAGCCGCACTACAACCTCGTCTCCCGCGACACCTACGAGGGCGAACTGCGCGACCTCGCCGAGCACGAGGGCCTGGCCGCCTTCCCGTACTTCGCGCTCGCCGCCGGCTTCCTCACCGGCAAGTACCGGCCCGGCACGGCGGTGGACAGCGCCCGCGCGGGCCGCGCCGCCCGGTACCTGGAGACCGAGCGGGGCCGCCGCGTCCTCACCGCCCTCGACGAGATCGCCCAGGCGCACGACGTCCCGGTCGCCACCGTCGCCCTCGCCTGGCTCGCCGCGCAGCCCACGGTCGTCGCGCCGATCGCCTCCGCGCGGACCGTGGAGCAGCTTCCGGCGCTGCTGAAGGCCGCCGGCCTGCGGCTGACCGAGAACGAGGTCGCGCGGCTGACGGAGGCGTCGGCGTAACCGGCGGTCCCGGGGCGGGCGTCCGGGGGCGCGAGACGGGCCGCGCGGTGGGCGCGCTGCGAGTCCGGCGGTGTCCGGCGGGCGTCCAGTGGCGTCCGGTGGTGTCCGGCGGTGTCCGGCGGTGTCCGGTGGTGTCCGGTGGTGTCTGCCCCGCCGTCGCGGCCGGCCTGCCGGCTACGGCTGCGACCGGTACGGGTGGTGCCCGGGATGCGGCACCGCGAAGGAGCCGTACCCCGGGGTACGCGGCGCCACCACGGGCGGGGCGGTCGGATGCCGGAGCACGGGCCGGGGGGCGTAAGGCGTCTGGGGGAGCGGCGCGGGGCCCTGGTGCGCGGAACCGTACGGCATCGCACCGTAGGGCACGGGACCGTACGGCACGGGACCGTACGGTGCGGTGCCGTACGGCAGCCGGGCCGCCGGGAGGAGGATCCGCGCCGCGTGGTCCAGGGCCGGGTGGGCGATGTCCCGGCGCCGCCACAGCTCGGCCAGCAGTTCCTGCTCGCGCGGCACGAAGTCGGCGTCGGCGCGGCCGAGGCGGCCGCGGTGCCGCAGGAAGGCGAGCGAGGTGGCGCAGGCCTCGTACTGGGCGACGGTCCGGGCGGCGGGCCGGCCGGCGTGGTGGCGGGCGTGGTCGCGGGCCAGCCGGCGGGCCCGCATCGACCCGAGGAGGTACGGCTCGGCGGGACCGAGCCACCCGGCGGCGACGTACGCGGGCAGCTCCTCGCGCACGATGCGCAGCTCACGCTGTCGGGTCCACACGGCGAGCCAGGTCAGCAGGGCGAAGGCGGGCACCATGAAGGCGCCGTAGACGGCGAAGAAGCCCCACGGGCCGAAGCTGGAGGAGCCGTTCCACAGGGCGTGCATGCTCATGGCGAGCAGCAGCCCGGACAGCGGCACCAGCACGCGCCGCACGCGCCGGTGCCGCGCCGACAGCGCGGCCACGCCGAAGCCGATGCCGGTGAGCACGGTGAACAGCGGGTGTGCGAACGGCGACATCACGATGCGCACGAAGAACGTCGCGGCGGTGACGGAGGCGATGCCGCCGTCGCCGCTGAGCTGGTCGGTGCCGAAGGCGGTGCCGAGGTAGAGGATGTTCTCGGTGAAGGCGAAGCCGGTCGCGGTGATCCCGGCTATCACCACGCCGTCGACGATCCCGGTGAAGTCGCGGCGGCGGAAGAGGAAGACCAGCAGCACGGCGGCCGCCTTCGCGGACTCCTCCACCACGGGCGCTATCAGCGTCGCGCCCAGGGTGTCCGCGCCGTCGGGATCGGCGGTCGCCGTCGCTATCCAGTGCGTGGCGAAACTGTTGGCGACGATGGCTATCAGCGCCGCCGCGCAGGCGCCCCACGCGAACGCGAACACCAGGTTGCGCCAGGGCCCGGGCTCCACCCGGTCCAGCCAGCGGAAGGCCGATATCAGCAGCGGCACGGGCAGGACCGCGAGACCGAGCCCGACCAGGAACCCTTCTGTGCCGGTCTGCTCGCGCACCAGGGCGAGGATGACCAGACCGGACAGCGCCAGCAGCGTGACCAGCGCCGCGTACCGCAGTCTCAGCCAGGCCACCGACCGCGCTCCGGCGGGAAGTCGTTCCCGTCGTCGCCACCGGCCGGCGGGCCGGCGGGTGCCGCCGGCGGGAGGGCCGGGACGGGGTGTGGGGTACGGAGGACAGGTGGCCACGGCATCGACCCTAACGAGGCGGGGCGCCGGCCGCGACGGTGCCTCCGGGGCGTCAGCCGCCGGCCGGTCGCTCGGTGCGGGGTTGTTCCTGTTGGTGTTCCAGCTGTTGTTCCAGCTGTTGTTCCTGCTGCTGGTCCCCGTGCTGTACGCGGCGGAAGAGCAGGTCGTTCACGACGTGTCCCTTCTCCAGTCCCTGGCCCTCGAAACGGGTCAGCGGCCGGAACGCGGGACGGGGCGCGAAACCGCCGCCGGGCTGCGTGTTCTCGTACGCCGGGTGCGCGGTGAGCACCTCGAGCATGTGCTCGGCGTACGGCTCCCAGTCGGTCGCCAAGTGCACGAGCGCGCCGGGCCTGAGCCGGGAGGCCGCCAGCGTGAGGAAGTCCGGCTGGATCAGCCGCCGCTTGTGGTGCCGCTTCTTCGGCCACGGGTCGGGGAAGTAGACGCGCAGCCCGTCCAGGGAGTTGGGGGCGAGCATCTCGCGCAGCAGGATGACGGCGTCGCCGTTGCCGACGCGGATGTTGTCCAGGCCGTTCTTGTCGGCGAGGTTGAGCAGGTTGCCCTGGCCGGGGGTGTGGACGTCGACGGCGAGGATGTTGGTGTCCGGGTCGGCGGCGGCCATCCGCGCGGTCGCCTCGCCCATCCCGAAGCCGATCTCCAGCACGACGGGGTTGTTGTTGCCGAACAGCTCCGGCAGGTCCAGCACCCGGCTGCCGTCGATGTCGAAGCCCCAGCGCGGCCACAGCCGCGCCAGCGCGTTGGCCTGCCCGGCCGTCACCCGGCTGCGGCGCGGTGTGAAACTCCTGATCCGCCGCTCGAACCGGCCTCCGGCCGGGTTCGCCGCGGGCCCCTGCGGGAACTTCGGCGCCTTCCGCGGCCGGGTGCGGCGGGGGGTCTCGTCCTCGGCCGATCCGGGGGCCGAGGACCGGTCCGGGTCTGGGTGGTCCGGGTCCGGGTGGTCCGGGTCCGGGTGGTCCGGGTCCGGGTGGTCCGAGTCCGGGTGGTCCGAGTCCGGGTGGTCAGGGCGGTCCGGATGGTCCGGGGCCGACCGATCGGAGTCCGGCCGGTCCGGCTCGGGGGTGCTCCGGGTGTCCGGGGCGTCCGGGGTGCCCGAAGTGCCCGGGGCGCCTTCCGAGGTGCGGCGGGCGGTGTCGTCGGCGTGGTCGGCGTCGTCGTACTTGGTCACAGTGCGCCCGATTCTACGGAGCCGGGGAACGGGCGGTGTGCGGATGGGCCGCGGTGCGCATCCCTCCCCGGTCGCCTGGGCCGCCGCCCGACGCCGCCCGACGCCGACCGCCGCCGACCGACGTCGACGGGCCCGGTCAGGCGGGCTTCGGTCTCCCGGGCCCGCACCCGCTCGTCACGCGAACCCGTCACGAGTACCCGTCCCGCGGACCCTCGTCGCACGGGCCTGCGCACGGCCTTCCGTCACGCCGCCACGCCCACCCCGCGCAGTGCGTCCAGGGCCCGGCGGGCGACCTCGCGGCCGATGGGCAGACTGGCCGTGGCGGCGGGGGAGGGGGCGTTGAGGACGTGCACGGTGCGGGGGGCCTCGCGTATGAGGAAGTCGTCGACGAGGGTGCCGTCCCGGGCGACGGCCTGGGCGCGGACCCCGGACGGGGCCCGGACCAGGTCGGCCTCGGTGACGGCGGGCAGCAGGCGGCGGACGGCGGCGGTGAAGGCGGGCTTGGACAGGGAGCGGCGCAGTTCGCCGGCGCCGTAGCGCCAGTGGCGGCGGGCCAGGGCCCAGGAGCCGGGCCAGGCGAGCGTGCCGGCCAGGTCGCGGGGGCGCAGCACGCCCCAGCCGTAGCCCTCGCGGGCCAGGGCCGGGACCGCGTTGGGCCCCACGTGGACGCCGCCGTCGATGCCGCGGGTGAGGTGCACCCCGAGGAAGGGGAAGGCCGGGTCCGGCACCGGATACACCAGGCCCCGCACGAGCTGCGGCCGCGTCAGCGCGTAGTACTCGCCGCGGAACGGCACGATCCGCACCCCGGGTTCGTCCCCGGCCAGCCGGGCCACCTCGTCGCAGTGCAGGCCGGCGCAGTTGACCAGCACGCGCGCGCGGACGACGTCGCCGGCCGCCGTGCGCACCGCCACTCCGCGCTCCGGGCGCCGGTCGATGCCGACCACCTGTGCGCCGTAGCGGATCTCGGCGCCGGACGCCTCGGCGAGCTGCCGGGCGACGGCGGTGAAGTCGCACACGCCGGTCGTGGCGACGTGCAGCGCGGCCAGCCCCCGCACCTCCGGTTCGAACTCGGCGATCTGCGGGGCGCCCAGTTCGCGCACCGGTATGCCGTTCTCCCGGCCGCGCACCGCGAGCGCGTGCAGCCGGGGCAGCTCGGCCCGCTCGGTGGCGACGATCAGTTTGCCGGTGACGGCGTGCGCGATGCCGTACTCCGCGCAGAACTTGATCATCTCGGCGGCGCCCCGCACCGCGTACCGCGCCTTGAGCGAGCCCGGCCGGTAGTAGATCCCGCTGTGGACGACGCCGCTGTTGCGCCCCGTCTGGTGCCGGGCCGGACCCGGTTCCTTCTCCAGCACGACCACCCGCGTGCCCGGCGCGGACCGCGTGATCGCGTACGCCGTCGACAGGCCGACGATCCCGCCGCCGATCACCGCTACGTCACCGTCGTACCCCGGCACCCGCCGCACCGTGCACCACCTCCCGCTTCGATAGTGCACTGCGCCACTGACAACGTCCCGAAACCTCGCGGGGTCCGGCCGGCGCGGCGGGGTCAGGCCGGGGCCATCAGCAGCGGCCGCGCACGCTCCCGCAGCTCCGCCACGCGCGGCTCGTCACCGTACGGCTCGAGCCGGTGCAGCAGGTCCTTGACGTACTCGGTGGTGCGCGCCGAGGAGATCCGCCCGGCGACCTCCACCGCCCGCACGCCCTGCTCGCAGGCCGCGTCCAGGTTGCCGGACTCCAGCTCGGCGACGGCCGACACCACGAGCCTGAGGCCGTGCGAGCGGACGAACTCCTCCGTCGGCTTCGACAGCGCCTGCTCGGTGAAGCGGCGGACCTGGCGCGGCGCCTTCAGGTCGCGGTAGCACTCGGCGGCGTCGGCGGCGAACCGGTCGTAGGTGTAGAAGCCGAGCCAGGACGGGTCGGCGTCGCCCGGGCGGGCGCGCTCCAGCCAGCTCTCGGCGGCCTTCAGGGCCGCGCCGGCCGCCTGCGCGTCCCCGGCGCGTGCGTGCGCGCGTGCCTCGACGAGGCGGAAGAAGCTCATGGTGCGGGCGGTGGCCAGGCCCCGGTTGCGCTCCAGGGCGGCCTGCGCCAGGTCGACGCCCTCGTCGCCGAAGCCGCGGTAGGTCGCCTGCAGCGACATGGACGCCAGGACGTACCCGCCCAGGGGGACGTCGGCCGCCGCGCGCGCGAGGCGCAGCGCCTGGATGTAGTACCGCTGGGCGGCCTCCTGCTGGCCGGTGTCGAAGGCCATCCAGCCCGCCAGCCGGGTCAGTTCGGCGGTCGCGCCGAACAGGGCGCGGCCCACCTCGTCGGAGTACGAGCCGAGCAGCAGCGGCGCCGCCTCCACCCGCAGGCACTCGGGCACCATCGACGAACGCCAGTCGCCGCCGCCGTACTTGGAGTCCCAGCGCCGGGCGTCCTCGGCCGCCTCCCGCAGCTTCTGCACGTCGCTGTGGCCGACTTTGATCGGTGCGCCGGAGCCCTCCGCCTGGCCCGGCTCCCGCGCCACCGAGCTGTCGGCCGGGGTGATCAGCCACCGGGACGCGGGCGTCGCGTACGCGCTCACCGCGAACGACCCGGCGAGCGACTGCCAGATGCCGCCGGAGCCGGCGCGGCGCCCGGCGAGGTCGAGACGGTACAGCTCCGTCGCGGACTTGACGGCCTGCCCGACGTCCCGGGGGAAGGCCAGGCCCACTTCGGGGGCGGGGTCGGCGTCCGCCAGCCCTATCTCGTGGAGCGGCACCGGGCGGCCCAGCTTCTGCGCGATGGCCGCGGCTATCAGGTGCGGTGCCGCGCCCTGCGGCACCATGCCCTTCGACACCCAGCGCGCCACGGAGGTCTTGTCGTAGCGAAGCGTCAGACCGCGCTGGGCGCCGAGGTCGTTGACGCGGCGGGCGAGGCCCGCGTTGCTGATTCCCGCGAGGGCGAGAACGGCGCCGAGCTTCTCGTTCGGCCCCCGCTGCTCCCTGGACATGAGCCACCCCTCGACACAGACGGCTGCCGTGCTGGCATAACCACGCGGCATTCGTAAACCCAGCGTAGTTCGCCGCATCCCAAGCGTTAAGGGGCATTGTTCCGGATGGCGGGATTGTGGCCCGTGCGGCGATGCGGGGTGAGCACGGAGGGTGGCGGGCCCGCCGCGGCACGCCCCCGCCGTGTGGCCGTGCGCCCGTCCGTGCGACCTTCTCCGGCCACGGCGGGAGCGGTTCCATGGACCGTGCGTGGGTCGGCCCGCTGTACTGGATCCAGTGGGCTGGGGGACACCGCCGCCTTCATCCCCGCGGGCGGTGGTTCGGTCCGGGAGGCGGGCTCCGCCTCCCGGACCGTGCGGCGCCCGGGTGGGGCGCGCGGGCATGTACGGAGCGTGCCCGAGCCTGCCTCCGCGGCTCCGATTTGGCCGAAAATCGACCACGCTTCCCGCCGTGGATTTCCGCTCCGACCAAGGCTGTTGAGGGCGCGAACGGCGTGGCCGGGGAGCGCGCGAGGGGCGCATTCGCGCCGCGCGCGTCGTGTGCGTCGCCGCCCCGACTCGGGTGCCCCGACTCGGCTGTCCCGACTCGGCTGCCCCGCCGCGGCACCCGGCCCGGACCTGCCCCGCGTCACGTCCGGGCCTGCCCCGCGTCACGCCCGGCCCGGACGCGGCCCGCCGCGCGGCGCGCTCCCAACGGAACCGATTCCGGAGGCAGTTGGTCGCGTCCGTCGTATGCCCACGTCAAGTGCGTGTCGTACGCCTTTGAAGCTTACGGGTGTTCAACGCTGTCCGGGGACGTGCGCGGGGGCGCGCCCGGGGGAGCGAACGCGGCTCCGTCGCCCTTCCGGCGGGCCTCCTTCGTGGCAGCATGGTGACCCTGTTCGTGCGGTGTTCGTGCGGGGCTTCGTGCGGGGCTTCGTGCGGTGCACTGGTTGTCCACAGCCTGTGGAGGCGTCGATGCGGTGGTTGGTGGGATGGAGCAGCACCGCCGCGGGGCCGGCCCGGATCGGCTCGGCGGGCGCCACCGGACACGACGGCGAGACCGTGCACCCGGTCGGTGCGCACCTGCTGTGGGGCGACCCCGACCCGCTGTGGGCCGTCGGCGACTGGCGCCCCGACGAGATCCGCCTGGTGAAGGCCGACGCCGACACCCGCATCGCCGTCCTCGGCGTCTGCGGCGCCTCCGACGAGGAACTGCGCGTCGGCCTGCTCGCCGCCCGCGGCGGCGCCCTGCGCCACCTGACCGTGTGGCCCGGCAGCTACACCGCCGTCGTCCAGGTGGGCCGCCGCGTCACCGTCTGCGGCGACCTCGCCGGCGCCCGGCCCGTCTTCTACACCCCCTGGGCCGGCGGCACCGCCTACGCCACGGCCGCGCTGCCGCTCGCCGACCTCATCGAGGCCAACCTCGACTTCGGCCACCTCGCCGCCCTGCTCGCCGCCCCCGACGTCCCCGCCGCCCTGCACGACTCCACGCCCTACGCCGGCGTGCGCCGCGTACCGCCGGGGCATGCCCTCATCCTGCGCGCCGGGGCGCGCGAGGTCGCCGGCTACGAGCCGGTCGCCTCCCTGGCCGTCGCCGCGCCCCCGGCCGACCCCGACCACGCCGTCGACGCCGTCCGCGACGCCCTCGTGGAGGCCGTCCGCGTCCGCCTCGCCGCCCCCCGGCACATCCCCGACCTCGACCCCGGCCCGGTGCCCGGCATGGGCCCCGCCGAACGCCGCGCGGCCCGCGGCATGCCCGCCCCCGGCATCGGCGCCGACCTGTCCGGCGGCCCCGCCTCCGCGACCCTCGCCCTGCTCGCCGCCGGCCTGCCCGGCATGCCCGGCACCCTCCTGGGCCACGGCACCGGCGCCGGCGAGCGCCTGCTCGCGGTCACCTTCAACGACCTCGCCGTCGGCGGCCGCGAGGCCGAGCTGGAACGGGCCGGCGCCCTGGCCGCCAACCCCCGCCTGCACCACGTCGTGGTGACCGGCACGGAGGAGACCCTGCCCTTCGCCGACCTCGGGGTGCCCCTGACGGACGAACCGGGCCCCTCCCTGGTGTCGGCCGCCCGCCACCGCGCCCGCCTGGCCTCCGGCAGCGCCGACCACTTCACCGGCCACGGCGCCCGCCAGGTCCTCGACGCCCACCCCGCGCGCCTGGCCGACCTGCTGATGGACCGCCGCCGACGCCACCTGGTCCGCCCGGTCGCGGCGCTGGCCAAGGCGGACGGCTCGGTGCTGGTCCCCGCGCGCGTCTACGGCGCGGCCCGGCGGCTGGCCCGCACCTCCTACCGGGCGGGCCTGGAACTGCTCGCCGAGCGGCTGCTGCACCGCCGCTTCGACGAACCCGGCGGCGCCGTGGGCGCCTCCCTCGCCGCCCTCACCTGGGGCAGACCCGGGCCCGCGGCCCGCTGGCTGACCGGCGAGGCACTCGCTGAAGTATCGGTTCGTCTGCAGCACGCGACACAGCGCTCCGGCGTCGGCCCCGGCCAGCGTCCCGGCGACTACCGCGCGCGGGCCGCCCTGGCCCGCCACGCCGCCGACCTGCGCGTCCTGGAGCAGGCCGCCGAGATCCGCTCCCAGCGCCTGCACGCCCCGTTCCTCGACAACCAGGTCGTCCGCGCCTGCCGCGCCCTGCCCGAGGCCCTGCGCGTCCAGCCCGGCGCCCGCGCCGCCATCCTCCGCACCGTCCTGGAGGGCGCCGGCGTCACCGGCCTGCCCCCCGGCTGGGGCGCCCCCTCCCACGCCTCCACCGCCGCCGCCCACCGCACCGGCCTGCGCGTCGCCGCCGACTCCCTCGTCGACCTCTTCGGCAGCCCCCTCCTCGCCGACGCCGGCCTGGTGGAGGCCCGGGTGGTCCGCAAGGCGGTACGCGCGGCGGCGTCGGGAGAACCCCTGCCCCTGGACGGCCTGGCCGACCTGGTCTCCCTGGAGGTGTGGCTCCAGCGCCTGCTGGCCCGCCGGGGCTCCTGCTGGACGGGCACACCGGCACGCGCGCGTGCCGTGCCGGCGGCGATCGCACCGCAGCGGAGCGCGCTGCGGGCGGGCGTCGCGGGGCCGCGCGGGTAGGCCGCGGCGCCGGCCGGGACACCGGCGTCCGCGCGGGCCACGGTGGCCGGTCCGTCGCTCTGCGGTTGGGGGAGCCGGGTTCCTCGGTGTCTGCCGTCGTTGAGGCGGTGGCCGGTCCGTCGCCTTGCGGTTGGGGGAGCCGGGCTCTTCGGTGTCTGCCGTCGTTGAGGCGGTGGCCGGTCCGTCGCCTTGCGGTTGGGGGAGCCGGGCTCTTCGGTGTCTGCCGTCGTTGAGGCGGTGGCCGGTCCGTCGTCCTGCGGTCCGAGAAACCGGGCCCCTCGACGTCCACCGCCGTCGAGACGGCGACCGCCGCCGGCGCCGGCCGGCTCAGGACCGCAGTCGCCGCCCACCACGCCGGTACCCGGCCCCGGAAGTACGCCGCCACGGGCACCACGGGCGCGGCGACGACCTGCGATGACGGCGTGACCCCGAAGCAACCGGGCGCCTCGACAGGACCCCGTCCCGTGTCCGCGCCCGGTCGTACGGCGACAATGTGCCGGTGCGGTACAGAATCCTGGGCGTCACCCGGGCGGAGGACGGCCGGGGCACCGCCGTACCCGTCGGCGGGCCCCGCCTGCGCGCGCTCCTGACGGCCCTCGCCCTGCGTCCCGGCGCCACCGTCACCCCCCGCACCCTGATCGACGAGGTCTGGCCCGACGACCCGCCCCGGGACGCCCCCGCCGCGCTCCAGGCCCTGGTCGGCCGCTTGCGCCGGGCCCTCGGCAGGGACGCCGTCGCCTCCGAACCCGGCGGCTACCGCCTCACGGCCACGGAGGACGACGTCGACCTGTTCGTCTTCGAGCGCCGCCTCCGCGACGGCACCGCGGCCCTCGCCCGCGGCGACGCGGCCACCGCGGCCGAGCAGCTCACCGCCGCCCTGTCCCTGTGGCGCGGGCCCGCCCTGGCCGAACTGCCCGACCGCACCGCCGCCGCCCGCCCGGAGGCCCTGCGCCTGGAGGCGGCCCGCGCCCGCGCCGAGGCCCTCCTGCGCCTCGGCCGCGCCCAGGAGGCCGTACCGGAGCTGACGGAACTGACCGCCGCCCACCCCTACGACGAACCCCTGCACGCCCTCCTCGTCCGCGCCCTGCGCGACACCGGCCGCGGCGCCGACGCGCTCGCCGCGTACGAGACCGCCCGCCGCCGCCTCGCCGAGGGTCTCGGCACCGACCCGGGCCCGGAGCTCCGCGCCCTGCACACCGAGCTCCTCACCCGCCCGGCCGACCCGCACCCCGCACCGCCGCGACCGGGCCAGCCGTCGCCACCGTCACCCTCCCCGTCCTCGTCCTCGTCCCCTTCCTTGTCTCCGATCCCGGAGTCGTCCCCGGCCGCGCCCCCATCCCCACCCCCGCCTCCGCCCCCGTCCCGCACCGGCAACCTCCGTCCGCGCCTGACGTCCTTCGTCGGCCGGGAACCCGAGATCGCCGCCCTCCGTTCCGAACTGCGCCGGGCCCGCCTGGTCACCCTCACCGGACCGGGCGGCTCCGGAAAGACCCGCCTCGCGGAGGAGGCGGCCGCCGGTCTCCCCCAGGCGTGGCTGGTCGAACTGGCGCCGCTCGACCGGCCGGAGGCGGTGCCGGGAGCGGTGGTCGGCGCGCTCGGCCTGCGCGAGACCGCGCTGCTGACCAACGACCTGACAGGCCGGCAGAACGACCCCGTCGCCCTGCTGGTCGAGCACTGTGCCCCGCGCAGGCTGCTGCTGATCCTCGACAACTGCGAACACGTCGTCGACGCGGCCGCCACCCTCGCCGAGACGCTGCTGACCCGCTGCCCGGAGCTCACGATTCTCGCCACCAGCCGCGAACCCCTGGGTGTCCCCGGCGAGTCGGTGCGCCCGGTCGAGCCACTGCCGCCCGAGCAGGCGCGCCGCCTGTTCGCGGAGCGCGCCGCCGCCGTACGCCCGGACGCACAGGCCGTGCTGCGCGACACGGAGGCCGTCGCGGAGATCTGCCGCCGCCTGGACGGGCTGCCGCTCGCCATCGAGCTGGCCGCCGCCCGCCTGCGGCTGCTGACCCCGCGGCAGATCGCCGACCGGCTCGACGACCGCTTCCGCCTGCTCACCTCCGGCAGCCGCACGGTCCTGCCCCGCCAGCAGACCCTGCGGGCGGTCGTCGACTGGTCGTGGGAGCTGCTGGACGAGCGGGAGCGGACGGCGCTGCGCGAGCTGTCGGTGTTCGCGGGCGGCTGGGACCTCGCGGCGGCGGAGGCCGTGTGCACCGGCCCCGCGGCCGACCTGCTCGGCGCGCTCGTCGACAAGTCCCTGGTCGTGGCCACGCCCGACGACCGCGGCGCCCCCGACGACCGCGACGACCGCGGCGGCCCCGACGACCGCGGCGCCCCCGACGACCGCGGTGGCTGCGACGGCATGCGGTACCGCATGCTGGAGACCGTCCACGAGTACGCCGTCGAGCGCGCCGCCGAGACCCCGCGGCTGCGCGCGGCGGCCGAGCGCCGGCACCGCGCGTGGGTGCGCGCCCTCGCCGAGGAGACCGACCGGCGCCTGCGCGGTCCCGACCAGCTCGTGTGGATCGCCCGCATGGAGAAAGAGCTGGACAACGTCCGCGCGGCCCTGCACCGCGCCGTCACCGCCGGCGAGGAGGCGGAGGCCGCCGCCCTCACGCTGGCCATGAGCTGGTTCTGGTGGCTGCGCAACCACCGCCGGGAGGGCGCCGCCTGGGCCGACCGCGTCCTGCGCCTGGGCGTCGCCCTGGACACCGCCGGCGACCTGCCCGGCCCCGGCACGGACCGGCCCCACCCGGTGGAGGCGTTCCTGTCCGCGCCGGACGGCGAACGCACCCACCCCCTCCACGAGCAGCGGATGGACCTGCGGCTGTCCCGCCTGTTCCTGCTGTCGGAGTCCACGCAGCCCAAGGACATCGTGGAGCACCCCCGCCACCGGGAGTACATCGACCGGATCCGCCTCCACTATGCCGAGGGCGGCCCCCGCGCCGCCCGGCTGCCGGGCATGCTCTGGCCGCTGACCGCCTACTTCCTGCGGGACACGTGGGACGTCCGGCCGTTCCTGGACGCGGCGGTGGCCAACTGCCGCCGGTACGGCGACGACTGGGCGCAGGCGGTGACGCTCATGTTCCGCACCCACATGGCCGTCGACTCGCCCGGCGGCGTGCACGGCATCGACGGCGACCTGGCGGAGCTGCGGCGGCTCGGCGCGCGGGTCGGCGACCGCTGGCTGCGGGCCCAGGTGTGCAGCGCGGTCGGCGAGGCGGCCATGGCGCGCAGCCTGTTCGCGCAGGCCCGCACGGAGTACGAGGAGGCGCTGCGGCTCGCCCACGAGGTCGGCGCCCATACCGAGACCCCGTATCTCCTCGCCCGGCTCGCCGAGATCGACTACCGCTCCGGCGACCTCGACGCCGCCCGCGCCGGACTGTGCCGGGCGGGCGCGGCGGCCGACCGGTACAGCGTGGTGGACTCCCGGGCGTATGTGCGGCTGATGGGCGCCCTGATCGCGCTGGAGGAGCAACGCACCGCACAGGCACGGGAGTTGTACGACGCGGCCCAGGCGACGACCCGGGACGCCACGCCCCCGCCCCAGTTCCTGGCGATGCTCACCCTGGCCGACGGGCTGATCACCGCCGCCGAGGCGGGCCCGCGCGAGGCGCTGCCGAAGCTGGCCGCCGCCCTGCGCGAGGCGGTGGACGCCCGGTGCGTGGAGACGGTCACGGCGGGGTTCGTGGACGCGGCGGCCCGGCAGCTCGCCGGCCTCGGCGACGCCGCGCGCGCCCTGCGGCTGCTGGCCGCGAGCGACCACTGGCGCGGTGGCCTGCCCCGCCCCCTGCCGGACCGCACCGAGGCCGAACGCACCCGGACCGCCGTCCGCGCCGCCCTGCCCGAGGAGCAGTACGACCGGGAGTACGCCCGGGGAGCGGCCCTGGCCGCGCAGGACGTGCTGGCCGAACTCGCCGAGGCCCTGCGCACCCGGACCGGACGGCCGGCGGTGTGAACCCCGCCCCGCGCGGCCACTGGTATGCGTGGTCACCGGCGCGCGTGGCTATCGGCATGCGCGGCTATCGGCATGCGCGGCTACCGGCAGGTGGAGTGCGACTCCGCCCGGTCCGCCGCCGCGACCGCGCCGAAGGGGGCGTACGACTCGACGACCAGGTGCACCGTCCGGTGCCCGGACAGGTCCCCGTGGACGCCGACGGCCGCCTCGCCGCCGGAGACCACCCGGGAGGCCCGCGGCCGGGCGCCGTCGGCGTCCACGGAGAAGCGGACCCGGCCGCGCCCGGCCGCCGGGGCCTCCACGCCGGCCGGCGCGTCGCGGGCGGTGCAGTCGCGGTGCGGCGGGTCGACGGTGACGGCGGAGGAGCCGCGCACGGTCACCCCGTGCGCGTACCACATACCGTCCACCGGCAGCCCGTGGCGCCGCCCCACCCGGCCGCCGTCCCCGTCCCTGTCTCTGCCCCTGTCCCCGAGCCGCAGCTCCAGCCGGCCGCCGTCACCGGCGACGTCGTACGGCACCTCGCTCCACCGGTGGACGACCGGAGTCGGCGAAGGCGTCGGCGAGGGCGTCGGCGCCGCTGCGGGCCGCGGGGCGGACGTGGCATGTGGGGCGGACGTGGCACGCGGGGCGGGCATGAGCCGCAGGGAAGTCGGGGCCGGTGCGAGGCGCGGGGGCGCCGGGGGCCGGCCCGGCGCGGAGGCCGGGCGCGAGACCGATCCGTGGCGCGAACGCCCGTGGCGCGAAAGGACGGGTACCGGCGTGGGGGCGGCGCGCGGGGTGGGCCGGGCCGCGGCGGCCGGCACCGGCGTGGCGGAGGAGCCGGGGCGCGGTCTCCCGGGAGGCGCGGGGTGCGGCTTTCCCGGGGGCGCGGGAGCCGGCGGCTCCGGCCGCACGATCGGCGACGACGCGGGCGGCTTGGCCTCCGGCCGCTCCGGGCCCGGGTGGTCGTGGCCGGCCAGGGCGAGCACGAGCGCCGCCGTGGCCGCCACGGCGACGACGCCGGCCGCGACACCGGCCTTGACCGCCGCACCCAGCGCCTCGGAGGCAGCAGCACCCCTGACCCCGCCGGAGGCGCCCGGCGAACCGCCGCTCGCGGCGACGGTCCCCGGGGTACCGGCCGCGCCTTCGCCGACGGTCCCCGCAGCACCGGCCGCGCCCGCGCCGGCCCCGCCGGCGAGGACGCCGAGGGCCTTGGCGTACCCGGCGGCGCCCGGCCAGCCGAGGACCGCGACCGGCACGACGGCGGGGATGCCCGCGGCGATCTCCTGGATCTGGCCGGCCGCCAGCCGGCACCGGGCGCACTTCTCCAGGTGCTTGCGCAGGCCCCGCTCGGCGCGGGCGCGCAGCCGGCCGCGGGTGTAGGCGCCGAGCCGGCCGGCGTGGCGGGCGCACTCCTCGTCACCGGTGAGCGCGGCGCCGACGTGGGCCTGCAGGTATGCCTGCCGCAGGCCCTCGCGGGCCCGGCCGGCGAGCGCGCGCGTGCCGTTGGCGTCCAGCCCGAAGAGGACGGCCACCTCGCCGGGCGACTCGTCCTCGACCTCGGTGTGCCACAGCACCGCCTGCCAGCGTTCCGGCAGCGAGCGAAAGGCCCGCATCGCCAGGGACTGCTCGGCCTCGTGCATCGCCCGCACGTCGGCGCCCGGCTCCGGGGCGTTCCCGTCCGGGCGGTCGGACAGCCGGGCCGCCTGGGCGGCGAACACCGCGAAGTCGTCGACGAGTTGCTCCCGCCGAGCGGTCCGCGTCCAGTGCGCGGCGGCGCGCCGCACGGAGACGAGCAGGTAGGGGCGTACGGTGTGCTCCGGTCCGGAACCGCCGCGCACCGCCTGCAGCATGCGGGCGAACACCTCGGCGGTGAGGTCGTCGGTGGTGTGCGCGTCCCGGCAGCAGGCGCGCGCGTACCGGCGCACGGCCTCGACGTGGCGCCGGTACAGCTCCCCGTACGCCGTGTCGTCCCCCGCCCGCACCCGCTCGATCAACTCCCCGTCAGACGGCGGCAGTTCACCCTCGCCTTCCGGGTGCGGCAGCACACCCCGGTGCGCACGGGGACGCGGCGGCACATCACCGCGCTCCCGGGGCGGGGGCAGAAGACCCGCGTCCTCCCGGGGCGGGAGCGACACGCCCGCGTCCTCCCGGGGCGACGGCGGGAAACCCGGTGGCTCCAGGGACGAGGGCAGGGCACCCCACCCGTCCTCCCGGGGCGACGGCACGAGCCCGCCCTCGGCACCGGGCGCCTGCGCCCCTCCGTCGTCGGCACCGGGCGCCTGCGCCCCTCCGTCGTCGGCACCGGGCGTCCGCGGAACTCCGTCGCCCGCACCACCGGCCGTCCGCGAAGCCTCACCCTTCTCGGCACCGCGCGTCCGCGAAGCCTCATCCTCCTCGGCACCGCGCGTCCGCGAAGCCTCATCCTCCTCGGCGCCGGGCGCCCGCGCGGCTCCGCTCTCGCCACCGGCCGTCCGCGAAGCCCCGTCCCCCGCGCTCCCCGGCACCGGTCCTCCGCCGTCCTCCCAGGGTTCGGCCACCGCATCCCCGTCCCCCCTGCCGCAGGAGGCGCTGTCGTCCCGGTGCGGTGGGGCCGTGTCCTCCTCGTCCCGCGGGGACGGCAGCACGCCCTCGTCCGGGTGGGGAACGCGGAACACGTCGCCGTCGCGTCGCTCCCGCTGGGCCGGCACGGCGTGTTCGCCCGGGCCGCCGCCGCGCGGCACCTGCGCGGGCCCGCCCTGGCTCGGCACCTGCGCGGGAGGCGAACCCTCCGGCGTCTCGCCGTCACCGGGTGACTCGCCCCGTCCGCCCACGCTCATCGCGGAAAGCCCTCGCCGCCTGCCCTACCGGTACCGAACACCAGGTCAGACTGCCACAGCGGCCGAGGGGCGGGAGTGCACAGAACGCCTCATCCACTCGTCCGAGGGGACTTGGCGGAACGCGGTACCGGCCGTCACCCGTTCGGGGAGGAAACACCGTCACCCGTTCGGAAAGGAGCATCCTCACCCGTCCGGGGAAGGGACACCGGCCGCGCGCCGAACGAACGGACTTACCCGCGCCCGGCCCGGAACACCCCGGCTCCGGAACACCCGGCGCGGGCCCGCCGTCACCGGTGCGCGGGCGCCGCGACACCCCGCGTCACGGCGCCCCCATCCCGCGGCGCCCCACGGCGCCAACTCCGCTCGGCCGGGACCACAGTCCCTGCCGACTCCCCTCGGCAGGGACCGCAGCCCCCGCCTGCTCAGCCCGACCGGGACCGCAGCCCCTCCAGCAGGATGTCCAGCAACCGTGCCGACGCGGCCGCCTGCTGCGCCGGGTCCGGCAGGGAGGGCGCCGCCGTGGCGATCACCAGCAGCACGTCCGACACCGACACGTCCGGCCGCAGCTCCCCGGCCGCGCGCGCCCGCTCCACGAGCCGACCCACGACCTCCAGCAGCTCCGCCGCCCCGGCGTCGTCCCGCACCGCACCCGCCGGCACCGCGCCCGCCGGCACCGCGCCCGCCGGCACCGCGCCCGCGCCGCCCTCGTCGGGCACCAGCCGCAGCTCTCCGGGCCCCGGCTGGGTCCGCTGCTGCGGCACCCGCGCCTCGACCGCCCCCGGCCCGGCGCCCGCCGCACCCGGAGCCGCCCCGGCGACGCCGGCCGCGGCCGCCGTACCCGCACCGGCCGCCGTACCCGCCCCGGTGACCCCGCCCGCCGTACCGCCCGGCCCGGCGGCGTTCTCCGGCACCCCGACCCGCAGCACCTGCGGCGGCAGCAGCCGCCCGGCGCCCGAGGCCACCGAGGTGCGCAGGAAGCGCGACAGCGCCGACCACGGCTCGTCCTCCTGCCCCAGAGCGGCCCGCGCCTGCTCGGTCAGCCGGGACGTCTCCTCCTCGGCTATCCGCCGCACCAGCACGTCCTTGCTCGGGAAGCGCCGGTAGACCGTGCCGACGCCGACCCGCGCGCGCCGCGCCACGTCCTCCATCGGCGCGCCGTAGCCCAGCTCGCCGAAGACCTCGCGCGCCGCCCGCAGCACGTGCTCCAGGTTGCGCTGCGCATCCACCCGCAGCGGAGTCGACCGCCCTGCCTCCCGGCGTCCGTTCCCCGCCGCCGCGGCCGGCGCCGCACCCTTGGGCGCGACGGCGGACGCGGCAGGCGCGGCAGGCGCGGCCGACCATCGTGAGTCCTGAATATGCATGAATGATCCCCCGGTTGACGACGTCTCCCCCCGGAGACTCTCCCCGCCAGAAAAAACCCGGAGTGCGGAACAGGTCCGGCCCACGAGCAGAGCCGCCCCCACGACTCCGGAAGCACCGGCGCCCAGGATCCGCAGGCGCCGGGACTGCGCGGAACCCGTCGAGTACGTCCCCCCACACCCCGTCGGGACAGAACATAGTTGAGAGGCAGTCAATTCAGAAGGGGAAGGTTCCGCACGGAGCGCCCCCCGATCGGAGCACGAGTCGCATATGCCCCGATTCGACCCCCTTGAAGATTCCCGCACACCCCCTCCGACCTGCGGAGACGCCGTGCACCCCCGCTTTTCGGCCACGTCTTGGCCGCTTCGGCCACCGGTCATACGAACCGTCGGGCCTGTGGACAAACACCCGTGCCGGGTGCGTCATGGGAGGGTGAAGGAACGTGCGCGCATTCTCGTTGTCGGCGGCGGCTACGTCGGGATGTACACGGCCCTGCGTCTGCAGCAGCGGATGAGACAGGAACTCCGGCGCGGCGAGCTGGAGATCACGGTCGTCACACCCGACCCGTACATGACGTACCAGCCGTTCCTGCCCGAGGCCGCCGCGGGCAACATCTCCCCGCGCCACGTCGTCGTCCCCCTGCGCCGCGTCCTGCGCCAGTGCCGCATCCTCATCGGCGAGGTGCGGACGATCGACCACGCCGCGCGCACCGCCACCGTCACCACCCTCGCCACCCGGGAGAAGGGCGCGCCGGACGAACGGATCACCTACGACGAACTCGTCCTCGCCCCCGGCTCCGTCTCGCGCACCCTGCCCATCCCCGGCCTGGCCGACCACGGCATCGGCTTCAAGACCGTCGAGGAGGCCATCGGCCTGCGCAACCACGTCCTGGAGCAGCTCGACATCGCCTCCTCCACCCGCGACCCCGCCGTCCGCGACGCCGCCCTCACCTTCGTCTTCGTCGGCGGCGGCTACGCCGGCGTCGAGGCGCTCGCCGAGCTGGAGGACATGGCCAGTTACGCCGTGCGCCACTACCACAACGTCACGCGCGAGGACATGAAGTGGGTCCTCGTCGAGGCCACCGACCGCATCCTGCCGGAGGTCGGCCCCGAGCTGGGCCGCTACACCGTCACCCAGCTGCGCCGCCGCAACATCCAGGTCCTCCTCGAAACCCGCCTGGAGTCCTGCGCGGACCGCGTCGCCGTCCTCAGCGACGGCCAGCGCTTCCCCACCCGTACGGTCGTGTGGACCGCCGGCGTCAAACCCCACCCGCTCGTCGCCGCCACCGGCCTGCCGCTCACCGGGCGCGGCCGCCTCCGGTGCACCGCCGAACTCACCGTCGACGGCGTCGAGCACGTGTGGGCCGCCGGCGACGCCGCCGCCGTCCCCGACCTCACCGCCGGCCGGCCCGGCGCCGAGTGCGTCCCCAACGCCCAGCACGCCGTCCGCCAGGCCCGCGTCCTCGCCGACAACCTCGTCCACTCCCTGCGCGGCGAGCCCCTGGAGACGTACGCGCACAAGTACGCCGGCTCCGTCGCCTCCCTGGGACTGCACAAGGGTGTCGCACAGGTCTACGGGCGCAGGCTGAAGGGCTACCCTGCGTGGTTCATGCACCGCGTCTACCACCTCAGCAGGGTGCCCACCGTCAACCGCAAGGCCCGTGTACTGGCCGAATGGACCCTCGCGGGGCTCTTCAAGCGCGAGATCGTCTCGCTCGGCTCACTCGAACACCCGCGGGCCGAATTCGAACTGGCGGCCGGAGGGAAACATCCCGACGACCCGAAGGGGTCGTCCTGACCGGAGCGAGGAACTCCGTCGCCGGCCCGGGCGTCTGACGGGTGCCGACCCGGACGACCGCCCTGCCAGACTGGTCCACCACCGCACTGGTCCACCACCGCACTGGTCCACCACCGCGAGCGGGCACCCGCCCGCTCCAGCACCCACGAGGCTGTCCCACAGTGCCGCACCCCTTGGGCAACACTCCCCAGACCAGGCCCCGTCACCTCCGCCGACCACGCCGCCACCGCGGCCCCCGCCCCACGTGCCGCCACCGCGGCCCCCGCCCCATTCGCCGCCACCGCGGCCCCCGCCCCATTCGCCGCCACCGCGGCCCGGGCACCGCACCGTCCCGCACCCCCCTCGCACACCACCGGATACGCGGGACGCACGGGACGACCGCGACCCCGCCGGCCACCCCCGCCCGGAGCCGGCCGAAGGCGACGACATGAGGCAAGGATTCGTGAACTTCACGCGCTGGAGCGCCCGGCTCCCCGGAACGCAGCGCCGCACCGCGGCCCGCATCGCGGCCCGTACCGCGCAGACCACCGCCCCCGACCGGCGCCAGGACGGCGCCGTCCCCGCGGTCCGCGCCGAGCACCTCGTCGACGGCAGGCCCGCCCTGCCCGCCGTCGACGAGTTGCCCGCGCGCGAGGTCCTCGACCGCGTCCCCGCCCTCGTCGCCCTGGTCCACGGCCCCGACCACCGCGTCGCCTACGTCAACGACGCCTACACCCAGGCGTTCGGCCCGCGCGCCCTGGGCGAACCCGCCCGCGAGGCCCTGCCCGAACTCGCCGAACTGGGCCTCCTACAGCTCCTGGACCAGGTCCTGCGCAGCGCCCGGCCCCGCACCCTGAAGTCCCGCAAGGCCCCCGACGGCCGCTCCTACACCTTCACCTGCACCCCCGTGGCCGAGGGCACCCGGGGCGACGGCGGCGTGCTGGTGTTCGCCACCGACGTCACCGACCACGCCGAGGCCGCCGAACGCCTCCGCGCCAGCGAACGCCGCCAGCGCGAAACCGCCGTCACCCTCCAGCGCTCCCTCCTCCCCCAGCAGTTGGAGCAGCCCGACGACCTGCGCATCGCCGCCACCTACCACCCCGGCGGCACGGAGACCGCCGTCGGCGGCGACTGGTACGACGTCATCACCCTCGGCGGCGGCCGCACCGCCCTCGTCATCGGCGACGTGATGGGCCGGGGCGTACGGGCCGCCGCGGTCATGGGCCAGCTCCGTACGGCCGTACGCGCCTACGCCCGCCTCGACCTTCCCCCGCACGAGGTGCTCCAGCTCCTCGACGGCCTCGCCGGCGAGATCGACCCCCACCAGATCGCCACCTGCGTCTACGCCGTCCACGACCCCAACGAGGGCCGGCTCGTCTACGCCTCCGCCGGCCACCTGCCGATCCTCGTCCGCGACGCGGACGGCACCGTCCAGCGCGCCGACGAACCCACCGGCCCCCCGCTCGGCACCTGCGGCTGGATGCACGCCTCCGGCTCCGTCCCGCTCGGCCCCGGCGCCACCGCCGTCCTCTACACCGACGGCCTCGTCGAACGCCGCGACGCCGACCTCGACGAGGGCATCGCCGCCCTGGCGGACGCCCTGGCCGGCGCCACCGGCACCCCGCAGGTCATCTGCGACCGCCTGGTCCGCTCGGCGGGCGTCACCGCCGACCACGACGACGACGTCGCCGTCCTCGTCCTGCAGCAGCCCGCCCGCACCGGCGCCGACGGCGAACTGTTCCGCAACGCCGCCCTGGAACTCCTCGGCGGCATGGAGGCCGCCCCCCGCGCCCGCGCCTTCGCCTCCGGCGTCCTCACCAGCTGGCGCTTCCCCCCGGACCTGCACGACCTCGGCGTGCTGGCCGCGAGCGAACTGGTCGCCAACTCCCTCCAGCACGGCACACCCCCCATGCGGCTGCGCCTGCGCCGCACCGACCGCCGCCTCATCATCGAGGTCACCGACGGCGACGACCATCTCCCGCGGCGCCGCCGCGCCGAACCCGGCGACGAGTCCGGCCGCGGCATCTCCATCGTCGCGACCATCGCCTCCCACTGGGGGTCCCGCAGGACACCGGGCGGCGGGAAGGCGGTGTGGTGCGAGTTCGTGCTGCCGCGCCCGTAGCGGCGCCGGACGGGCGCGGCAGCACCGGCCAGGGCAGCTCTTACGCCTGCCTCGACAGCGGCTCCGCCGGCGCCCCGCCCCGGGCCACCACCCGGTTCCTCGCCGCCCACGGCCGGTCCTGCGCGTCCGTCAGTTCCCGCCCCAGCCGCACCGCGAGCACGGAGATCCCCAGCGAGAACCCGAGGAACGTCGCCACGTACGGCGCGTGCCAGGCCGCCGCCATGGGCCCGCCCACCGCCGGGCCCACCGCCAGCGCCAACTGCTTGACCAGGGCGAACGCGGAGTTGTACTGCCCCGCCATCCCCTCCGGCGCCAGATCGGCCACCAGCGGGGCGAGCGTCGGCGACAGCATCACCTCACCCAGCCCGAACAGCGCGTACGTCGACACGAACGCCGCCGTGGCCATCGTCTGCCCGGCGTGCCCCAGCCCGGCGTACCCGGCCGCCAGCCACGCCACGGCCCAGACCAGCCCCACACCGGCGATCACCCGGGACCGCCGCCGGCGCTCGACGAACCGCAGCACCAGGAACTGCGCGACCACGATCATCCCGGTGTTGGCGGCCAGCGCCGTCCCGAGCGCAGATGGGGAGATGCCGGCCGCCTCCACCCCGTACGCGCTCAGCCCCGACTCGAACTGCCCGTAGCAGGCGAAGAACAGCACGAACCCCAGTACGCACAGCCGCACCATGGCCCGGTCCGCCAGCAGCCGCCGCCGGCTTGCCCGCCCGGCGGCTCGGCCCGCCTGCGACGGCGCGTCCTGAACCCGCGGCGCGTACGGCATCCGCACGGTCGCCATCACCACGACCAGCGCCATGAAGACGGCCGCCTCGATCGCGAACAGCAGCGTGAACGACGCCGCACTGCCGGCGTCGACGAGGTGCCCGCCGATGAGCCCCCCGATCCCGAGCCCGAGGTTCTGCAGGAAGAACTGCACCGCGAACGCCCGCGACCGCGTCTCCGCCGACGAGCACTCCACGATCATCGTCGCCAGCGCCGGCTGCATCACGGCCTGCCCCGCCCCGAGCACCGCGGCGGACCCCAGCACGGTCGCCGCGTGCGCCGAGACGCCCAGGCACAGCGCGCCCAGCGCGGCGGCGACCAGCGCGGCGAGCAGGACCGGCAGCGGACCCCGCCGGACGATGGCCCGTCCGGCGAACGGCAGCACCACCAGCGCGGCCACGGCGAAGACGGCGAGCACCGAGCCCGCCGTCACGGCACCCAGACCCCGCACCTGCGCGACGTAGACATACAGATACGGGACGGTGAAACCGAGCCCGAACGCGCTGAGTGCGTTGCCCATGTGGATCCGGCGCATCGCTGCGCCCATCGCCATGGTCACGTTCACCTGCCTTTACTGCCTCTGCTGCTTGCTACGGGTTGCTAGGGGTTGCTACGGGAAGACGTCGGACGTCAGTCGGTAGTCGGTAGTCGGTAGTCGGTAGACGTGGGACGTCAGACGTTAGACATGAAGACTTCGAAGCTAAACTTCGAAGCTAAAGAGTACAGATCGAAGGACTTCAATGCCAATCCACCCCGTGCGATACTGCGCACATGGCCGACACACCCGGCGTCAGCGAGCCGACCCTCGAAGAACAGATCGCCGCTTACCAGCGCGAGTTCCAGGACCTCGACCCGCAGGTCGAGAAGATCGTGTCGGCCCTGTCCCGCCTGAACCGCCGGATGAACGTCGCCTACAGCCGCCAGACCGCCGCCCTCGGCATCAGCAACGCCGAATGGGAGGTCCTCAAGGCCCTCGTCCTCTCCGGCGCCCCCTACCGCATGGGCCCCGGCGACCTCGCCAAGCGCCTCGGCCTCACCCCGGCCGCCATGACCCACCGCATCGACCGCATGGTCGCCGAGGGTCTCGTCACCCGGGAGCGCGACGAGACCAACCGCGTCCGCGTCATCGTCGAACTGACCCCCGAGGGCCGCGAGAAGTGGCTCGAGGCCATGCGCCTCGCCACCGTCTTCGAGGAGGACCTCCTCCAGGACCTCTCCCCCGAGGAGCGCACCGCCCTCGGCGAGGTCCTGACCCGCCTCCTCCGCCGCGTCGAACACGCCCAGCCGGACGCCGGCGGCCGCCTCAACGACCTCGACTGACCTCCCGGAAAAGATCTTGACACCGATCGCTTGACATGCCCCGCCCTGATCCGTAGGGTTCTTCGGGTTGTCGGGAGCCGGAGGCTTCCGCGGCACACCTTCCGCCGCTCGTGCGGCATCCCAACCTCAGCAAGATCTCCTCTCCCAGGGGGTCGAATTCGGCGTGCCCGAATTCAATTCCCGCACAGCGATTCGGAGCGATTTTGGAATCGCGGGGGGAGTCCGCTAAGGTGGAACACGTCGGAACGGCCCAACGGCCGGGAAGGCAAACCCCGCTGACTGGGGATCAGGTCGAGAAAAGATCTGATAGAGTCGGAAACACCGAAGGGAAA
>NZ_BMWH01000020.1 GCF_014651135.1 Streptomyces echinoruber | reverse complement strand
GGGCGGCGGTGAGCCGGGCGAGGCCGCCCGCGGCCACGGCCGCCCGGGTGCGGCCGGGCACCACGGCGCGGCGGTGCACCACCGCGTAGCCCTCGGCGGCGATCCGGTCGAGGATGCCCCGGTAGAGGACATGGGCGGTGCGGATGCAGGGGCGGGCGAGCGGGTCCAGCATGGCCAGTCCGGGGGCCGCCTCGCGGTAGACGGCGCGGGTGAGGTCCTCGGCGGCGCGCAGCGCGGCGGTGATGCGCGCGTCGCGGCGCCCGGTGCGGCGGCTCCACTGCAGCAGCGCCCGGTCCACGCCGTGGGCGGCGAGCAGGTCGGCCGGGAGGTAGACGCGCCCGCGGTCCAGGTCCTCGCCGACGTCGCGCAGGAAGTTGGTGAGCTGGAAGGCGACGCCGAGGGCGGCCGCGTGCGGTGCCGCCTCCTCGCGGGAGGTGACGGTGCCCAGGACCGGCAGCATCTGCAGGCCGATGACGGCGGCCGAGCCGTGCATGTAGGCGCGCAGCTCGCCGTAGGTGGCGTACCCGGTGACGGTGAGGTCGCTGCGCATCGACGCCATGAAGTCGGTGAAGTACGCCGGGTCGATGCCGTAGCGGCCGGCGGTGTCGGCCACGGCCCGCACCACGGGCTCGGCCGCGGGCCGGCCGGCCAGGGCGTCGCGCAGCCGCTTCTCCAGCCGGGCCAGGGCCCGGGCGCGGTCGGCGCCGAGGGAGGGGCCGCGGGAGGGGCCGCCGAGGTGGTCGACGATGTCGTCGGCCCGGCGCGCGAACCCGTACAGCGCGTGCACGGCGGGCCGGCGGTCCGGGGGCAGCAGGCGGGTGGCGAGGAAGTAGGTGCGCCCGTGCCGGGCGTTGAGCCGGCGGCACTCGGTGTAGGCGGCGCGCAGCGCGGGATCGGTGATGCCGGCGGCGTCGAGTTCACGGCGGGTCATCGCGGGTGGCCTTCCACGGCGGCGGGGGGCGGGGTCGGGCGGGACCGGCCGCGCGAGGGCGCCCCGGTGATGCGGGCGGCGGCCAGCTTCCCGGAGATCAGGACGGTGGGCACCCCGACGCCCGGGGTGGTGCCGCAGCCGGCCAGGACGACGTTCTCGGTACCGCGCACGAGGTTGCGCGGCCGGAACGGGCCGGTCTGCAGCAGGGTGTGCGCCACCGAGAACGGGGTGCCCGCGGCGTGCCCCTGCGCCGCCCAGTCGGCCGGGGTGACCAGGCACTCCTCCTCGATTGCGGCGGCCAGGCCGCTCATCCCGCGGTGCTCCAGGACGGTGAGGAGGCGGTCGCGGTAGCGGGGCGCGAGGTCGGCCCAGGCCGTGGCGGAGGGCCCGATGTCGGTGTTGGGGCAGGGAGCCAGGACGTAGTGCAGGTGCCGGCCCGCGGGGGCGAGGGACGCATCGCCGGCCGTGGGCCGGGTGATCAGCAGGGAGGGGTCCGTCATCAGGGTGCCGCTCCGGGTGAGTTCGTCGAACGTGCGCCGCCAGGCGGCGCCGAAGGACAGCGTGTGGTGGGCCAGATGGGGCCAGGTGCGGTCGGTGCCGGCGTGCAGGACGACGGCCGACGGGGAGTGGCGCAGCCGCACCGGCCGGCGCGGGCCGCGGCCGAGCAGCCGGTGCGCGACGGGCAGGTCGGGGGTGAGGACGACCGCGTCGCAGGGGATGCGCTCGCCCTGGGCGGTGTGCACGGCCGTGACCCGGGCGCCGGAGCGTTCCAGGCGGGTGACGTCCCGGCCGAGGCGCACATCGGCGCCGGCCGCGGCGGCGGCCCGCGCCATCGCGCGGGGCAGGGCGTGCATGCCGCCGCGCGGGAAGTACACGCCGGCCACCGTGTCCATGTAGGCGATGACGGCGTAGGCGGCCAGCGCCCGCTGCGGGGGGACGCCGGCGTACAGGGCCTGGAAGGAGAACACCCGCCGCAGCCGGTCGTCCGTCAGGAAGCGCCCGATGCGCGCGTCGAGCCGCCCGAAGCCGCCCAGCGCGGCGAGCCGGGCCAGGTCGGGGGTGAGCAGGTGCAGCGGGGAGTCGATGTTGGCGTCGATGAACCGGCGCATCTGCACCGCGTACAGCCGGGTCAGCCACTCCCGCAGCCGCCGGTAGCCGGCCGCCTCGCGCGCGCCGGCCAGCCGTTCGACCTCGGCCGCCATCGCGTCGGCGTCGGTGTGCACGTCGAGGGTGCTGCCGTCGGCGAAGCAGGCGCGGTAGGCGGGGTGCAGCGGCAGCAGCTCGACGCGGTCGGCGAGCCGCTCGCCGACCGCCGCGAACGCCTCCTCGGCCAGGTGCGGCATGGTCAGCACGGTGGGCCCGGTGTCGATGCGGTACCCGGCCCGCTCCAGGCGTCCGGCCCGGCCGCCGGGCAGCGGGTCGCGCTCCACGACCGTCACCCGTCGCCCGGCGCCCAGCAGGTGCAGCGCGGCCGAGAGTCCCGCGAGCCCGGCGCCGACCACCACGACGTGGCCGGTGGGCCCGGTCACCGTCCTCACCGCGCCCGCCTCCCCGTCTCCAGCGCCACGACGCCGGGGGCGCCGCCGTGCGTCTCGTGCTCCTCGGCACCGGGGGCGCCGCCGTGTCCTTCGGGCTTCCCGGCGGCGGGTGCGCCTCCGGCCGCCTCGCACAGCAGCTCGCGCAGCCGGTGCGCGCCGGGCGGGCGCAGGGCGGGCGCGGCCGCCAGCCGGCGCAGGCTGCGCGCGGCCAGCCGTCCGACGGTCCGCTCCACGGCCCGGCGGGCCCCGGTGCCCTCCAGCACCCGCCGCACGTCGGCCAGTTGGGCGTCCGTCAGGCGGCCGGCGCCCACGTGCCGGTCCAGCACCTTCAGGGCCACACGGTCGCCGCTCGCCGTGGCCCGGGCCCGGGCCACGGCGAGCAGGTAGGTGGGTTTGCCCTGCCGGATGTCGTCGCCGGAGGGCTTGCCGGTGCCGTACGGCGCGCCGAAGGCGCCGAGCAGGTCGTCGCGCAGCTGGAAGGCGAGGCCCGCGCAGCGTCCCGCCGCGCGCAGGGCCGCGGTGGTGTGCGGGTCGGCCTGCGCCAGCGCGGCGCCCAGCGCGAGCGGCCGTTCGACGGAGTACAGGGCGCTCTTGAGGCGGGCGATGCGCAGGGCGCGGGCCGGGGTGGCGCCGCGGATCGTCTGCCCGTGCAGGTCCAGGTACTGTCCCGCCACCATCTCGGTGCGCATCTCCCGCCACCCGGCCAGCACGCCCGTGGCGGCGGGGTCCGCGGCGACGGCGGCGGTGACCGTGTCGTCCGCCCAGGCCAGGGCCAGGTCGCCGGCCAGGACGGCCGCGGCGTCGGCGAAGGCGGGGCCGGCACCGCCGTACTGCAGGGCGAGGTCGGTGTGCAGCGCGGGGCGGCCCCGGCGCAGGACGGAGCCGTCCATCACGTCGTCCTGCACGAGGGCGCAGGTCTGCAGCAGTTCGAGGGCGGCCGCGAGGTGCAGGGCGGTGCGGGTGCGCGGCGGTTCACCGCCGCCGCCGCAGGCGCGGAACGCCCACCACAGCAGCCGCGGCCTGCCGCGCCGGCCCCCGTGCAGCGTGAACTCGGCCAGCCGTGCCGCCAGGTCGCCGCCGAAGACGGGGTCGAGGACGGCGGCGCGCGCGACGCGGTCGTCGAGGATCCGCCGCAGGGTGCGGACCACGGCGGCGGGCACGTCGGCGTCGACGGCCGCCGGGTTCCGGGCGAGCGGGCAGGGCGCCGCGGCGGGGCCCGGCGGGCGCGGGTCGGGCGGCCACGCGCCGGGCGGGGCGCTCTCGGCGGCCGGGCTGGGGCGCATCCGTGTCCTCTCGTCGGTCGGGCGGCGGCGCCGCTGCCGCGCGGCGGCTGTGGGTGGTCCTTCGGGCTGTGGGGACGGTTCGGATGCGCCGTGCGGGGGACGCGGCCGGAGCAGTGCGCCGCCCATCCCCGGGGACGGCCCACGGGACCACGCTTCCCCCCGGCGTGCGCGCCGCCCCGGTGCTTCGCCCGGTGGGGGCGCGTCCGTCACCCGGACGGCGGGCGGCCACGGCGGTGCCGCGGCCGCCCGCCCGGGCCCGGCCGCGTGCCGCGCATCCGCGAGCACCGCCGGCGCGGAATACTGCCGGCGCAGTCGGCGGGAGCCGGCGGGAATCGACAGGAGTCGGCAGGAGAAGAAGGCGGGAGAGGAAAGGGCCGTGCTGGAGACGGACATCGCCATCGTCGGTGCGGGCGCCGCGGGCCTGTCGCTGGCGCACCGGCTCGCGGCCGGCCCGGCTGCCGGGGTGTCCGTCGCCCTGCTCGCCCCGCCGCCCGGGCCGCTGCGCGCGCCGCGCCGCACGTGGTGCTTCTGGGAGCCGGTGCCCGGCCGCTACGACCGCGCGGTGGCCGCCTCCTGGGAGTGGCTGCGGGTGCGCGACCGCCACGGGGCGGCCGTACGGCGGCACATCGCGCCGCTGCGGTACAAGATGATCCGCTCCGGCGACTTCGAGCATCTGGTCGGCGAGGAGCTGGGGGCGTGCCCGGCGGTGCGGCGCGTGGAGGCCGCCGTCGACACGGTGACCGTGCTGCCCGACCGCACCGCGCTGCTGCTGGCCACCGACGGCTCCGGCGCGCGGCTGCCGGTACGCGCCCGCTGGGTGTTCGACTCCCGGCCGCCCACCGCCCTCCCGGCCGCCCGCACCCATCTGCTGCAGCACTTCCGGGGCTGGTTCGTGCACGCGCAGCACCCCGTGTTCGACCCGGAGACGGTCGAGCTGATGGACTTCCGCACGCCCCAGCCCGCCCGGGGCCTGTCCTTCGGGTACGTCCTGCCCACCGGCCCGCGCACGGCCCTGGTGGAGTACACCGAGTTCGGGCCCGCCCCGCTCACCCGGGAGGCGTACGACGCCGCGCTGCACCACTACACGCGGCACGTCCTGGGCACAGGCGAGGTACGGGTGCTGGCGACGGAGACCGGGGTGATCCCCATGACCGACGCCCCGCCCGTGCGGCAGGCGGCCGGGCCCGTCTTCCGGATCGGCACCGCGGGCGGCGCCACCCGCGCCTCGACCGGCTACACCTTCGCCGCGATCCAGCGCCAGACGGACGCCGTCGCCGACGCCGTCCGCGCGGGCCGACGCCCACTGCCCCCCGCGCCGCACCCGGCCCGGGCCCGGATGATGGACGCCGTCCTGCTGCGCGCCCTGGCCACGGGCCGGGTCGACGGCGCGGACCTCTTCTTCCACCTGTTCCGGCGCGTACCGGCGCGGCGTCTGCTGCGCTTCCTCGACGGACGCACCCGGCTGGCGGAGGACCTCGCGGTCGGCGTGCGCACCCCCGTCCTGCCGATGCTGCGCACCGCGGCCGAACTGCCGTGGCTGCCCCGCCGCCCCGCCCCCGTCCCCCCACCCGGAGTCCGCCGATGACCGTGCTGCGCGACGCGGAGCTGACGGCCGCCTTCGACCGCGGCGCCCCCACCTACGACCGGCTGGCCGCCCTCGCCCCGGGCCACCACGCCCAACTGCGCCGCTCCGCCCGCCGGCTCGGCCTCCCGCGCGGCGGCGCCGGCTGCCGGGTGCTGGACCTGGGCTGCGGCACGGGCGCGTCGACGGCGGCCCTCGCGCGCGCCCATCCCGGGGCGGCGATCGTCGGTGTCGACGCATCGGCGGGCATGCTGCGGCGCGCCCGGGCCAAACCGTGGCCGGCGCGCGTGTCCTTCGTCCACGCCCCAGCCGAAAGGGTGCGTGAGGCAGGGGTGGCCGGGCCGTTCGACGCGGTGTTCGCCGCGTACCTCTTCCGCAACCTGTCCGACCCGGACGCGGTGCTGCGCACGGTGCGCGCCCTGCTCGCGCCGGGCGGCCGGCTCGCCGTGCACGAGTTCGCGCTCGGCGGCCGGCGCCTGGACCGCGCCGTGTGGTCCGCGGTGTGCCGGGGCGTGGTCCTGCCGCTCGGCGCGGTGAGCGGGAACCGGCACCTGTACGACCATCTGTGGCGCAGCGTCGTGGAGTTCGACACCGCGCCCGCCTTCGCCGCCCGCCTCGCGCGGGCCGGGTTCGGCCAGGTGCGGGTGCTGCCGCTGCCGGGCTGGCAGACGGGCATCGCCCACACCTTCCTCGCCCGCCGCCCGGGCGGGCGGCCGGGGAGCGGGTGGTGAGGCGGCGCCGTCCGGCGGCGGTGCCGCCGGGACGCGACCGCCGGGCCCGCCCGGTCCGCCCGGCCCCGGGCGCGCCGCGTGTCACCGGCCGGCCGCCGTCCGTCGCGGTGCTCGGCGGCGGGATCGCCGGGCTGGCCGCGGCGACGGTCCTCGCCGAGCGGGGCGTGCGCGTGACGCTGTACGAGCGTGAGGGCGTCCTCGGCGGACGGGTCGCCGGGTGGCCGGTCACCCTGGCCGACGGCACGCGCGCCACGATGAGCCGCGGCTTCCACGCCTTCTTCCGCCAGTACTACAACCTGCGGGCGCTGCTGCGCCGGGCGGACCCCGCCCTGGGCATGCTGACCGGGCTGCCCGACTATCCGCTGCTGCACAGCAGCGGCCTGCGCGACAGCTTCCGCCGGGTGCCGCGCACACCCCCGTGGAACGCGCTCGGCTTCGCCGTCCTCAGCCCCAGCTTCGGCCTGCGCGACCTGCTCGGGCTGCGTCCCGCGGCCGCCCTGCCCCTGCTCGACGTGGACACCCGGCGCGTCCACGAGCGGCTCGACGGGATCAGCGCCCACGACTTCCTCGACGCCGTCCGCTTCCCCGCCGCCGCCCGGCACCTGGCGTTCGAGGTGTTCTCCCGCAGCTTCTTCGCCGACCCGCGCCGGCTGTCGGCCGCCGAGATGGCGCTGATGTTCCACATCTACTTCCTCGGCTCGGCCGAGGGGCTGCTGTTCGACGTGCCCGGCGAGCCCTTCCCGCACGCCCTGTGGGACCCGCTGGCCGCGCACCTGACCGCGCACGGCGCCGCCCTGCGCACCGCCACCCCCGTCGAGGCCGTCCACCCCGGCCCGTCGGGCGGCCACCGCGTCGTGCACGCCTCGGGAGCGCACCACCACGACGCCGTCGTCCTGGCCCTGGACGTCACCGGGCTGCGGGCGGTGGTGCGGCGCTCCCCCGGCCTCGGGGACGCCGGCTGGCGCGCGCGGGTGGCGGCGCTGCGCACGGCGCCGCCGTTCCTGGTCTCCCGCCTGTGGCTGGACCGCCCCCTCGCCCCGGACCGCCCCGGCTTCCTCGGCACCAGCGGCTACGGGCCGCTCGACAACGTCAGCGTGCTCTCCCACTGGGAGGGGGAGGCGGCGCGCTGGGCGGCGCGCACGGGCGGCTCGGTCGTCGAGCTCCACGCCTACGCCCTGCCGGCGTCCGCCGCGCGGGAGGCCGAGGAGCGGCGCCTGGTGGAGCAGTTGCACCGGGTGTACCCGGAGACGGGACAGGCCCGCGTCGTCGCGGCCCGGCACGAGTGGCGCGCGGACTGCCCGCTGTTCCCCGTGGGCGGGTACGCCCACCGCCCGACCGTGCGGACCCCCGATCCGACCGTGGTCCTGGCCGGCGACCTGGTCCGCACCGACCTGCCCGTGGCCCTCATGGAACGCGCCGCCACCTCCGGTTTCCTCGCGGCCAACGCCCTGCTGCGGCGCTGGGGCGTGCGCGGCGAGCCGCTGTGGACCGTCCCGGACGGCGGCCGGTCGGCACTGCTGCGGGCACTCGCCCGCGCCGGGGAGCGGACCCGGGGTTCCCGCACTTAGCCATGTCGGCATAGTCATATGTGTCTACATGGATATGCGGAACAGGCATGCGGACGTGTCCAGGGCGGCGGCATTCCCGGTGCCGGCGCGCCCGCCGGGGCCCCAACCACGCGGCCACCCGGCTCGCGGCGCCCGGCCGTCAGCCCTCCTCACCCGGCGCCCGGTCCTCTCGCCGCGCGCCCGGCGCACGTCGGCGGCGCGGCCGTACCGCCCGCGCACCCCTCTGCCCACGCCACCATCCCGCCCGCACGTCCGCCCGTGCCGACACCTTGCCGCCCGTCGGCCGACTCTCTACGCTGCAATTTGTGCCGCTACTGAACAAACCCCGTTCGCACACCGTCGTGCCGGGAAGTCCCCTCGCCCGCCTCCGCATCGCCCTGACCGCCTTCTTCGCCCTGGACGGCTTCGTCTTCGCCGGCTGGGTCGTGCGCATCCCCGCCATCAAGGAGCGGACCGGTGCCTCCGCCGGCGCCCTCGGGCTGGCCCTCCTCGGCGTCTCCGCCGGCGCCGTGGTCACGATGCTGCTCACCGGACGGCTGTGCCGCCGCTTCGGCAACCACCCCGTGACCGTGGTCTGCGGCGTCCTGCTCTCCCTGAGCGTCGCCCTGCCCCCGCTGACCCGCTCCGCCGCCGCCCTGGGCGCGGTGCTGCTCGTCTTCGGCGCCGCCTACGGCGGCATCAACGTGCAGTTTGCACTAATAGCATGAGCAGCGCGCCGGGCGCGGCGGAGAAGCGGCCGAACCCCCGCCCCGGCAGCGGATCCCGCCCGTTGGACGCGCACAACACACCCGGAGAAACAGACCGCTCACCCCGCTTCACGGTCGGCAGATCCCTCTCCACGGGCTACAGCAAAGCCCCGCCACGCCGGGAGCTTCCGGTTCTCCCAGCGGGCGGGGCGGGTGGTACGGCGCTCATTTTGCGACCGGAATGCCTCGTTCAGCACCGGGTGCCCCGCCTGTGCCTGTGCGATTCGAACACACCCCGTGTGAACCGGCCAAAGCCCGTCCCGCCGGCGGTCTTCCGGATCCGCTCGGCGGGACGGGCGCTCGAGGACAGCCCACGGAATCTGACTATCCATCAGAAAATGCCTCTGGGCTGGTGCTGACATATGACCATGATCGATCCAGTTTTGTCGAGTGCCTCGCGACGCCCCGGACTGGATCATCGAACGACGTCGCGAGCTGGGCGACCGCATCGCCGACCTGCGGGTCGCCGCGCACTACACCCAGGAGTCCTTCTGCGAGGCCACCGGCATCAGCCGCAGCCACCTCCAGCGCATCGAGTCCGGCGAGACAGATCCCCGCTACGGAGACCTCCTGCGGATCGCCGCCGCGCTCGACACCCGGGTCTCCGTCCTCGTCGACTGACAGGGC
Source organism: Streptomyces echinoruber (assembly GCF_014651135.1). Classification (GTDB taxonomy): domain Bacteria; phylum Actinomycetota; class Actinomycetes; order Streptomycetales; family Streptomycetaceae; genus Streptomyces; species Streptomyces echinoruber. The sequence continues at coordinate 124,943 of NZ_BMWH01000020.1, read as the reverse complement.
AAGGCCCCGCCCATCCGCCACGGGGGAAGCAGACGAGCGGGGCCGCTCAGGGGTGCTCAGACAGCGGGCCGACCGCTGCCGGGGCACCTCTCGCGACTGCCGGGCCGCTGATGCGGCGCGCAGGGCTCACCGCGGTTGGCGCTGCCGTACGTGCCGCAGACCGGGCACGAGGCGCTGCACCGGCCGGGGTCGAACCGGTCGCCGGGGTGGCTGTGCGTGCATCCCATATCGAGCTCCTCACACGGTGTGGTGGTGCTGACTGGTGGTGCTGTGCAACTCCCCCGCGCGGCCGGGCCTCGGTCGGCTGGGGAGGGTCAGAGCTTCCGCACGTACGCCTTCGCGCCGCTGTGGAAGTGGACGGTGATCCCCTGGCGGGTGTCGCCTTCACGCACCGACCACCGGTCGATGCGCGCGATCTCCGGGGACTCGGCCCGGCCGATCGCGGCGGCGAGCCATCCCTCGGGGCTGTCGCCGGGCACCGCATCCGTCCAGGCCGCCGGCGCGCCTTGGACGGGCTGTTCTTCGTGCTCGTGGCGCTCACCCTCGGCGAGCTGCCCCACGATCTGCCACCGCGACTCCCCGTCCGACGTGGACACGGCCACACCGAACGGGTGCTTCGAGTCGCCGGCCTCCGCGAGGCTTCGCACCTGAACGGTGCCGGGGGTGTTCTTCACGGTGTCGATCAGGAAGTCCTGGAACCTCTGTGGACGCATACGTGCCGTTCCTCTCATGGCGGGCCGCGCCAGTCTAGGAGCGCCGCGTGTGCGACATGCCGCCGGCCTTCGGCCTCGCCCTTGACAGGGGCGGAGCCTGGGCAGGAGATCTGGAACCCGCCCCGCCGGCGTCTTGCGGAACACCAGCGGGGCGGGCGGCCCCGCCCACGCCGGGCCTCCGGGAACACCGGCGAGGCGGGGGGCTGGATGCGGCCCTGACCCGAAGCGGCCGCCATGGGGGTGCGTCAGTGCGGTGTCCTCGCGAGCACCAGGGCGAGGACCGGGCCGGTCACGGCCACCACGTACGCGGCCAAGCCGAGGACCGCTCTCACGGCTGCCCGCCGCCCAGGGTCGTGTAGTGGTCGCACAGGGCGTTGACGCAGCGGGCGAGCTTCTGCGCCACGGCCACGCGGACCTCCGGCGTGCAACCGTTCCCGAGCCGCAGCTTGCTGCGCGCGTCACCGATGCAGGCCAGGGCGCAGTGCCGCTGGGCGTTGTCCGTCGGGGTCCGCTCGGCGGCCTGCTGGACCTCGGGGATGAGCAGCTGCAGGTGCCCGCGCAGCGTCAGGGCGAGCGTGTCCAGGTCGTCCGCGGAGAGCGCCTCGGTGAAGGCGCGGCGCGCGGTGGCGCGCATCGTGTCGATGTCCGGCGGGCGGGAATCCCTCGCTGTTCCGGCCGGGGGTGAGGCGGTAACGTTCGTCATGTCGACGCTCCCTCGTAGCGTTGGCCGTGCCCGGGGCCGTGTCAGCGGTCGCCGGGCTTCGACATCTCTGGCCGGGCACAGCGCAAGTGCTTTCTGTGCGCGCTGGGACGGCGTAATAAAGAGACTGGACCGGTGGACCGGTCCAGTCAAGTCGCAGGGAACAGCTCTACCTCATCGAGTACGTCTCGGTCTCCTCGAACACGTGCGACGGCGTCACCCCTTCCTCGCACACCAGCGGACGATGTTCCTGGTCATAGGCGATGTGCAGCACAACCGCCACGGCGGCTGGCGGTCGCAGTTCCAGCAGCTGCGCTTCCTCGTCAGTGGCCAAGCGGACTTTGGTGACGTCGACGCCTTCGCAGGGCGCGCGACCGGTTTCCCGTCGCACGTAGTGTGTCGTGCCCTCCGCGATCGGGCCCGGAAGCGACAGGCGGGGCGCCGCGTCGGCGATGTCGAGCGGGAACCACGCGGTCACCAGCGTTCCCGGTGCGCCGTCGTCGAGGAGCACCAGCCGCACGCGCCGCAGCGCCGTCACCCCCGGCTTCAGACCGAGCGCTTCCGCGAATGGGCGGGAGGCACGGGGCGGTCCGGTGTGCCGAGTCGGCGGAACGGTCCGCCGCCGGCGACTCGGCTGGTCCCGGCGCGACGGCCGCCTGCGGGGCGGGCGATCGGTGTCTCGACAACGGTGAACCCTGCCCCCTGCCGTGCGACCACAAGGCCGTCGTTGCGCAACACGTCGTAGGCCTTGATCACGGTGGCCCGCGACACGTCCCACTGTTCGGCCAGGTCACGCCCAGAGGGCAGCAGATCACCAGGGCCGAACTCGCCGTTGGTGATGCGGGTGCGCAGGTCTTCGGCGATCTGCTCATACTTCAGCAGCGGCATGGCACGTACTTCCGATCACTGGACTGGTCCACCGGTCGGCCACCAGAATGCCGTGTATGACGAGCCCTGAGGTAGCACCGGAGATCGTGAGGTTCTACACCGAGACCATCGACGAAGCGGACCGGCTGACCACCACAGCCGATGGCCGCTTGGAGATGGTACGCACGCAGGAACTCCTGCACCGCTACCTCCCCCCGCCGCCGGCCCGGATCCTCGACGTCGGCGGCGGCCCGGGCGCCCACGCCCAGTGGCTGATCGCGGACGGCTACACCGTGCACCTCGTCGACCCGATCCCCCGCCACATCGAGCGGGCGAAACGGACCGGCGCCACTGTCGAACTCGGCGACGCCCGCCAGCTCACCGCAGCTGACGCCTCCTACGACGTCGTTCTCCTGCTCGGGCCGCTGTACCACCTGCTTGAGCGGGCCGATCGCGACCAGGCCCTCGCCGAGGCCTTCCGCGTACTGCGGCCGGGCGGTTTGCTGGCGGCAGCCGGCATCAACCGGTACTCCAGCATGTTCGAGCACGCTGCCTTCGCGCACCTTCACAAGGAGCCCATGCAGCGGAGCATCGGCGGCATCCTCGCTTCCCAGATCCACGATGGGAAGAAAGGGTTCACCGCGGCCTACTTCCACAGCGGTGAGCAGCTGCGCGACGAAGTCGCCGCCGCGGGGTTCGACGACGCACAGGTGTACGGCATCGAGGGCCCCGCCTGGTCCATGCTCGCGGCGGCCGAGCGGAACACCGGCGGCGACTTCCGGGAGACCCCGCTGTTCGAGTCGGCGCTGACTGCTGCCCGCATGGCCGAGCCGTACCCCGAGCTTCTGGCCGCCAGCTCGCACCTGCTGAGCATCGGCCACCGTCCAGGCTGAGCCCCCTTCATCGCGCAAGCCGGATGCTGCGCGGCTGCCATCGCTCGCGGACGATGACGCCCGGACCGGGAGGCCGCTGCGCTCATCCTGGGCTGCTCCCCAACCAGGTCGGCTACTGCCCACGCTGCCAGGGACTCACCCAGCGCTACGGGCTCGGCGCCAAAGTCCTGTGCGCAGTCTGCCGTGCGGCCGAGACCTCGATAGGCGACGGGACTGGCCCGCAGGCATGACGAAACGCCCCCGCCGCGCGAAGGCGGCGGGGGCTCGGTGTTCAGAGGTACTGGCGGCGGTGCGGGTCGAGGGCGAGAGCCTGCGGCGTGGGCGTGTTGCTGTCGCTGGGCTGGGGCGCGCTGTCCTTCCGGCAGACGAGGGCGTCGGGGTCGTCCGGGGGCGGCTGGAGACTGTAGCCGTCGGGGCATGAGGGTCCGGCCGGGCCACGCTCACCTTGGGGGCCTTGCTCGCCCTGGGGGCCGGCCGGCCCCTGCGGCCCGGGTGGTCCGGGTGGTCCGGGTGGTCCGCTGGGGCCGGCAGCGCCCGGGACCCCCGTCACGGACACGCCGGGTGCCCCGGGCGAGCCGTCTTTGCCGTTCCGCCCGTCTTTGCCGTCCTGCCCGTCTTTGCCGTTCTGTCCTGGCGAGCCTGACGGTCCTGGTGGCCCGGGTGGCCCGCTGGGGCCGACGATGCTCTTGCCGGGCTCGCCCCGGCTGCCGGGTGGCCCGGCGACCGGTGACGCGCCGAGCCGCTCGACCTGCGCGGCCAGAGCGTCGCGCGCCTTGTTCGCGGTCTCCAGGTCCTGGTGCAGGCTGACGAACTGGAGGGCCAGCAGGGCCATCCCGCCGGCGAGGATGATGACCATGCCGGCGATGACGGCCTCGGCCCGCGGGAGCGGCAGCTGCCGCGGCGGCTTCGCGGAGTGCTTCGAGTCGCTCACTTGGCCACCACCGCCCAGATGGCGATGACGCTGGAAATGATGCACAGCGCCACCGGCACGATCAGCTGGTACAGGCGGGCCTGCCGCTCCGCTTCCCGCCGCCGGGCCTCATCCCGCTGGTATGCCTCGAAGTCGTCCTCCAGCTTGGCGTTGTTGTCCACACACCGCTGGATCTCCGCCTGCAGCTGGGCGAGGCGCTGCTCCACGTAGGTGGTCTGGATCGTGTAGACGTCCAGCGACACCACCTTGTCCAAGCGGCTGTTCAGCTCGGCAAACCGGCTGTCCATCGTCGCCCGGAGCTGACCGATGAGCCGCCCCAGCTCCCCGTTCGACGGCTCATCGGCCACGGGAGCCTCCGGTCAGAGAACCCGCGGGGGCTCGGAGGCGGGCTCCGGCCGCGCCGGAGGCCGGTTCGGGACCGCCCAGGTGAAGCCGAGCCCGCCGAGCACGGCCAGGACGATGGCGGCGGCCTCGCCCGCGGTGACCGTGCCGTCCTGCACGGCGGTCCCTGCGGTGCCGGCGCCGGCCACGACGGCGGCGACGATCGCCTTCCAGTAGCGGGACACCTTCATCGCTCAGCCCTCCTTCCAGACGAGCGCGGTGAGGACCGCGCTGGTGACGGTGACCGGCTCACTGGCCTGGTTGAGGAGCCGGATGCGCATGCCGCGGCCGGCGGTGAGCCGCTTGGTCAGCGGCACGACGGCGAAGCTCCCGCCGTCGGTGCCGTGGATCTCGTGGATCGGGTGGTCCAGGGCGAGCTGGTCGCCGTCGTACTCGGACATGCGGGCCTGCACCACCGCGCCCACGGGCAGGCCGTCGACGGCGAGACTGACTGTGCCGGTGAAGCGGGCCGGGCCGCGGGCGAACACGCTGCCGCCGGTGGCGTGGTCGCCGGTCTCATCCGTCCACTCGGCGGTGAACTCGATCGAGTCCCAGACGCCGGGCTGGAGGGTGTAGGGCTCGGCGATGCCGAGGTTGACGTACTGGGGCATGGGGTCGTCTCCTTCCCACCGGCCCGCCGGGAGCGCCAGGCAGGCGGCGAGGTCGCGGCGGAAGTCCTTCATGTCGAAGCCGCGCGGATCGGGCTTCCAGTCCGACCACTCCAAGTGGCCGATCGCGCTCTTGCTGCTCCAGCCGTGCGCGCGGCAGAGCGCCGCGGTCGCCCTGACGATGGCGATGTACTGGACGCGAGGCCACGGGTCGGTGCCGTTGCCCGCGTTCTCGCACTCCCACCCGTAGAAGCGGGCGTTGCCGTCGACGGCCCCGGCCGAGCCCTCGTGCTCGTGTGTCGGGGGCGGGTAGTCGCCGTACGACTCGTCGATGACGGCCTGGAGTACGTCGCCGTCACCACCACCGGCGTGGTTGGCGCGCCCGTTCGCGGTGAGGTGGACGACACCGTCCTTGGTGATGCAGCCGGTGGCGAGCGGGCCGGGCAGGCTGCTGGAGCCGTCGTAGATGACGCTGACGACGTCCGTGCCGGGGCCGGTGGCGGTGTGGTGGATCACCACACCGTGCACGGGGCCCCAGGCGCCCTTGGCGTTGCGGTTGTGGTGCCGCCAGTCGCGCACCTCATCGACGATGCAGCCCTCGGCACGCAGGGCGGCGACCAGCTGGTCGGCGGTCAGCGGGGTAGCCATCACGCACGCTCCGGCCAGGCCCAGGTGCCGGACTCGGTGCCCTCGGCACGGGAGGTGGCCCAGTAGGTATCGATACCGTCAAGCAGGACCTGGAGGTTGCAAGTGACGGTGCTTTCGTTCCACACGCGGACGATGACGGCCGGGAACAGGTCGCCCTCGGAAACGTGGTTACCGACGTGGCCGACGATCCCGGCCTGGTTGTGCTCGCCGCCCATGCGCTGCCAGTCCTCGCGGCGGCGGTTGATGTCGCTGGCGTCATGCTCGGTGAGCCGGTAGTGGACGATGCGGCCGATGGTGGGTTGGGGCATGGTGAGCCTCCGTCATGGGGTCAGAGCAAGGGAGCAGATGTCGTGTCGTACGCATCCGGCTGGTAGGCAGAGACGTCGATGCCCTTGATCACTGGGAGTCCTCCGATCGGGGTGGGGCGGTGACCGCCTGGGCGACGGCGACCGCGGCGGCGATCCACGCCTGCTGGATCAGCTCGCCGAGGTCCTCCCAGGCGGGCATGGGCTCCCCGCGGTGATTCAGGCCGCCGGTCGTCTCTCCGTAGGCGGCGTAGGCGGTCCGGGCAAGGCCGGCACGGTCGGACATGATGCTCCCTTCAGGCGGGGATCCATACGCCGCCGCGCACCCACCCGTGGGTGCCGCAGCAGCGCCACAGCAGCGACGGTTCGAGGTGCAGGGGGTCGCGGGACACGAGTTGGTGCTTCCACGTGCCTGCGGCCACCCAGCGGCCCTGCGCCGTGCACCAGTGCCAGAACGTCGGGTCAGCCGTGTTGTCGATCCACCCGTAGTAGATGTCGTCGGTCAGCCGGGTCATGCCGACCATCTCCATCCCCGGCCAGGTGGAGGGCGGGGCGCCGCGGTCGCGGGCAGCCATGGGTCAGCCGCCGATGAGGTGCTGGGCGAGCCACGCGCAGAAGGTGGCGATGGCGGCGACGCCCGCCGGCCGCCAGGGGCGCAGCGGCTTGATCCCGGCCAGCTTGCGCAGCAGCTCGCTCGCGGTGTCGCCGCGGCGTCGGTTGGCGATGGCCAGGCCCTCGAGGACGGCGAACGCCACCAGCGGGATGGCCCACAGCCACAGGGGGAAGTCCACGTCAGCCTCCGGTCTGGTCGAGGTCGTCGAGGAGGGGCCCGCCGACGGTGAGCCGGATGAACCCGAGGGCCTGCCGGGTGAGGACGGCGACCTGGGCGATGGCGTCGTCGGTGGTGGCGGTGCCCGCGGCCACGGCGTCGAGGTAGGCCTGGTTGGTGGCGAGGTCCTGCCGCGCGCGTTCCAGGAGCGCGGCCTGGGTGGCGCGGCGCGCCGCGTCCGCGATGGCCTGGTCCGCGCTCGCGTTCTCCGCGTCGGTGAACGGGCGTTCTTCGACGAGGGCGCCGCAGTCGTAGCGGCGGTAGGTGCGGGAGGGCACGTCCCACTGCTCGACGATCGAGGCGTCCCGCCGCTCGGTCGTGAACGGGGGCGCCGTCGGGCTGCCGGCCGGTTCCCCTTCGCTGGCGCGCTGTCCGGTCATGCCTTGTAGGTGATGACGATGACCACGCCGTCGGCGCCCTTGGAGCCGGCGACGGCGGCCTGTGTGGCGCCGTTGGCCGGGCCGCTGGCGCCGCCGCCGTACGGGTAGCCGTCGAATCCGGTCGTTGTGGTCGCGGCCACGCCGGAGGAGCGGCGCATGCCTCCGAGGAAGGCGCCGCCGCCGTTGTTGTACTTCACGGGGACCGACGCGATGACCTGACCGTTGCCGCCGTCCCCGCCGGGGATCCTGAAGTTTCCGCCGGTGCCGCCCGTGCCGCCGTTGGCGCCGCCCAGACTGGCCGCGGACGTCGCGGTGGCTCCCTGGGCGCCGCTGCCGCCCATCGCGGTGATCAGGGCACCGAAGCTGGAGTTGCCGCCGTTGGCGCCGGAGTTCGCGCCGGCCGCGCCGCCCGCGCCGCCGACTCCGACCGTGATGGACTGGCTGGCCCCGGCAGCCGCCGCGGTGAAGAAACCGCGGGCGTACTCGCCGCCTCCGCCGCCCGGGGCGCACGCGGCCTGCCCGGAGCCGGTGGAGGCCACGCCGCCGGATCCGCCGCCCGCAGCCTGGACGTGGACCTCGACCCACAGGGCGCCCGCCGGCCGGGTCCAGGTGCCGGAGGAGGTGAACACCTGCACGTCCACACTGCCGGGGATCGCCGCATCAGCGCTGGTGGCCAGGCTCTGCAGCCACTCCCAGATGCGGGCGTGGTCGTTGGACTCGGGGTAGATGAGCCCTTTGCCGGTGGTCTGGCTCAACTCGATCTCCTCCAGTACAGCGTGAGCGTCCACGCAGCGGACCAGGAATCGCGCCCCGCGAGCCGGATGTACGGGTCGTCGGAGGCGACGGTGATGGCGAGGCCGCCGCGGGTGCCGTCGACCATGGCCTGACCCCACGAGGTGGGCAGGGTGAAGGTGGTCTCCCAGGGGCTGGCCTGATTGATCACACCGAGCGCCGGGCCCGTCGCGCTTTCGTTGAGGGTGGGGAAACCGCTCGGCCGGGTGGACTCGGAGACCAGGCGCAGCGTCGGGGAGCGCCGGCCGTAGTCGCCGGATACCAGCCGCCGCAGCCGCACGGTCGCCTTCGTCACCGTGGCCCCGGCGATCGACCTGGGTTTGCTGCCGTAAAAGGCGAACCCGCTGTTGCGGCCGTAGGAGCTGCCGCTGTAGCGGCCCTGGAAGGTATCGGCGCTGGTCGAACTGCCGAGGTCGGTGCGCCAGTGGCCGTCGCGCCACGTCGACGTGGCCACCGGCGAGCACACCAGCGTGCCGGTCGTCGTCGTGGGTTTCGGCGCGGGCGCCGGGTCGCTGACGACCGGTGGGCTGTCGTCGACCGCCGGCGGGGAGGGCGGCATGGCGGGTGCCGCGGTGAGGACGGCGATCGCCCAGTAGGTGGAGCCGCGGCGCAGGATGAGCAGCTTGTCCTTGGCGGCCACCGTCAGCCCCGGCACGACTCGCACCGCGACCTGGATGCCGCCGACGCTGGCCAGGCAGGCGCCGCTCGCGGAGGCGGTCACGGCCACCCCGTAGACGGCGCCCTGCCCGGCGAGGGAGACGCGGGTATCTGCCCAGTCGGCCATGGCTACAGCACCCTCACGGTCAGGCTCATCTCGCCGGGCGAGTAGGGCAGCGACAGGCCCTCGATCATGCACCGGGCGTTCGTCAGGCCCGCACCGGTGGCGGCGATGACGTCGCCGGTCATCAGCCCCGGGTGCGGCACCAGGCTGACCGTCAGCTTGCGGGAGGCGGCGCGCCGCAGCTGGAGCAGCTTGGAGGCCGCTGCCTTGCGGCACTGGGCGACGGTCGTCATCAGCGGCGAGCTGAACGTGTACGGCACGGGAAACGGATTGAAGGGCCCGCCGTACATGAACGGGCTGCGCGGGTCCGCGTCGTAGGCCACGCCCTGGATCTGGTTGCCGTTCGCGTCCTCGCCCTGCGCGATCACGCAGTTGAATGCGCCGTCCCGCGTTGTGCTGCCCTGCCAGCGGATGACGGTGCCGCCGGCGCCGTCGGTGAGGGACAGCACCGGGGTGCCGGTGTCGGTGAGCGGCTCGACCAGCAGTGTGCCGGCGGTGGTGACGTGGGCGTCGGCCGCCCACGCATCCAGGACCTCGCTCAGCGCGCCGAGCCGGTCGTCGTCCCACTGCATGCCGACGGGCACGGACTGGTCGGTCAGGCCGGGCCCGAACTCGACTGTGAGCGCGGGCTCGACCAGGCCACGGATCGTGGAGACGATCGTGCCGGACGGCTGGAACGGGGCGACGAACTTCGCCTCATCGACGAGGGTGAGCAGACCTTGCGCGGTGACGGAGACGGTGTCGCCGTCCGCGCCGGCCTCGGTGATCAGGAACCAGCCGCGGTCGATCCACTCGAACTCGCCGCCGATGTCGATGCCGTAGAGGATGCGCAGCTGCTGCCCGTAGGAGGCGAGCGGATGGTCCGGGTCGGCGCCCGGGTCCCAGTCGAAGCCGCGGTCCCGGCGCGGCACCGTGAGCGACACGCGCTCGGGCACGTTCAGGGACCGGTCGCGGTCCTCGCTGCCGTCCGCGACGGGGATGTCCGCGGCGAGCAGCTCGCCGCCCCGCCACGACTCCGCCCGCACCTTCATGGTGAAGCTGCGTTGCACGACCGACAGGGCGGTGGCCGACATGTCCAGCACGTCAGCCCCCGAAATCAAACAGGGCGATGGCCAGCAGGGTCGCGAAGTCGGCCGCCAGGTCGGCGAGGGTCGAGTAGTTGTCGGCCACGTCCTGGAGGGTGAAGCCCGCGGCCTCCAGCGTGTCGGGCCACGGCTCGCTCTCGGCGGTTTCCAGGTCCCACAGCCGGTAGGGGATGGACCAGGTGCGGTGCTCGTCGTCGCTGAGGATGGCGAGGTGGCCGTCGACGCCCGCGAGGGTGACCTGCTTGCGGATGAGGATCACGCCCTCGGTGGCGTTCTGCAGAACGTCCTGCAGGGCGTCGCCGTCGTCGTCGGTGTCGGTGGAGACGGTGACGGTGGCCTGCGCGCCGGAGCGGGGCTTGCCCACGGTGACCAGCCGGCCGCCGACGTTGAAGACGGTGGCGTCGCGGGTGCGTTTCTTGTCGTCCCAGTTCTCGATGAAGACCTTCGCGCCGGTGCCGCGGATCGCGTCGCTGATGACGTCGCCGTCCACGGTGGAGGTGATGGGCCCGGAGAACACCTGCCAGGAGTTGCCGTTGACGTCGGTCAGGGTCGCCCCGTAGTTGACGGGCACGCCGAGGGGCTGCTCGGCGTCCACGCGCAGGAGGACGTCCGCGCCGGTGGTGTCGATGCCGGAGGCCGCGCGGACCGGGGTCTGGTCGGTGCCGTACTGCCGGTAGACGCTGACGCTGGTGATGTCGTCACCCTCCAGGCCGGTGACGCTCACGAGGTTGCGCGGCGGGAACACGCTCTGCGGGGAGGCGTTGATGTCGCTGCTGGCCTCGCGGACGCGGAGCACGGCGCCGACGCCGGTGGCCGCGGCCGACAGGGTGGCCGTCACGGTCGGCGCCTGCGTACCGGTGCCGGCCGTCACCGTCGTCGTCGCCATCGAGAGCCGTGCGCCGTTGCCGCTGCTGATCTGGTCTGCCAGCCGGCTGGTGGCCGCCGCGTAGGTGATGCCGGTGGCGATCACGGCACGGGCCGATGCCGAAGCCGTCTGCGTGTTCCACCCGTAGGCGAGCACGCAGAAGTCGCCCGCTGCCCAGGTGAGCGCCGTCGAGCAGGCCGCGGAGAACGACGTGTCGGAGGTGGTGTCAATGCCGGCGGTGACCGCCCACCGCCAGCCGGTGCCGGCCGTGCGCGCCAGCGTGAACACCCGGGCGCCGATCGCCGAGCCGCTGCTGCCGGACGGGACCGCGGTGCTCGGGGCGCCGTCGCCGCCGGTCAGCTCCCGCGCGAACAGGGTGAGCCGCCGCAGGCCGGTGTTGAGGCCGAATGCGCCGGCGCCGCCGCTGAACGAGCCGACCAGCGACCACCCGGACGGGATGGACGGCACCGAGTCGTTGGGGTGCGCGGAGACCACCTGGCAGATGGCCAGCTGACCGGCGGCCGCGCCCGCGGGGAGCGCCGGGGTGACGGCGTTGGTGTGCTGCGCCAGCGCCCCTACGGCCACGTACGAGATGGTCATCGCCTCCCCACCTTCGCGCGGTACGCCTGTTCGCCGTGGCTGGCCTGGATCAGCGGCTTGGTCGTGACTCGGATCAGGTCCCGCAGTGCCGGGTCGTCGAAGTGCACATGAACCTCCGTGCCGCCGAGCTGGCCGCTGCCAAGGAGCTGGGCGAGCTGGGTGAAGGCGGCGTTGGCCCGGGCCGAGGACGCCCCGGCCGACGCGGCGTACGCGGTGGTGGCCAGGCGACGGCCGGCGGCTGCGACATGCGGCCGGTGCCGGTCCATGCCGACGACCATGCCGAGCGCGATCTGCTTGCCGACCTCGTCCCGCATCAGCACCGACGGGCTCTTGATCTTCAAGGCCTTCTTGATCTGCTTGACCAGGTCAGCGGCCAGCTTCGACATCTGCTTGGCCAGCGCCGCCTCCTGCGACTTCAGGCCCGCGAGGAAGCCCTTCCCGGCGTCCTTGCCGCTGTCGTACATCAAGTCGGCCATGTCCCGGCCGAAGGACGTCGCCAGCTTCCCGCCCGACTTGGCCAGCGAGTTCAGCTTGGCGATGTCCTGCGTCGTGACGTTCTTCGCGCCGAGGATCGTCGCGAGCTGGCTGCCCGGGCCGGCCTCGGACAGCTGGTCCAGCAGCTCCTTCGACGCGCCGCGCGCCTTCAGCGACCGCGTCAGCGCCACGAAGTTGCTGGCGGTCTTCTGCTGGCCCGTCATCTGCGAGATGAGGTCCTTGACGCTCATCGCAGACGTGCCGGAGATCGACAGGAAGTCGGTGATCTTCGATGCCTGATCGGAGGCGTACTCGTTCGCCTGGGCGATGGTCTTCTGGATGCCCGCCTTCTTGTCGGCGAGGGATGCCAGTTGGCCGCCCTTCTTCTGCACGCTGGAGGCGGTCTTGTTGTAGCCGGCGTTCAGCAGCTTCGTCGCCAGTGACTTGATCGCCGAGTTGATCGCCGACGCCGTGCCGGTGCTCAGCGTCTTCTGCAGGCCCGTTGCGATCGTGTTCGCGATCGACGTCTTCGCCGAGCGCTTGGCGTTCTTCAGCGAGATCTCGGCGGCTTGGAGCTCCTTCTGCGCGGCCCGCAGCCGCGCCTCCGCCGCGGCGACGCCCTTGTGGCGGCGCTTCGCCCGCGCCAGGGCGTCCCGGGCGTCCTCCACCTTCTCCCGGTCGCGGCGCACCCGGTCGGCGGCGTTCTGGATCGTGCCGGAGGCGTAGCCCGGCAGGCGGATCCCGTTGGCCTTGGCGATGGCCATCGAGTCCTGGTGGTTGAAGATGCGGGTGCCCTTCGGGGTCACCTGCATCAGCTCGGCGCCCTTCTCGCCGACCCAGGCCGTCTCGCCGAACTGCGCGAACCCGCCCTTGGCGTACCAGTGTGGGGAGCGCGACAGCCACGCCGAGTAGGCGTTGACCGGGTTGCCGTACCGGCTGGCGATGTAGGACAGGCCCCACTTGATCTGCGTGGCGGGGTTCGTGCGCCAGTCCGCTCCGGCCGACGCCATCTTGCTCGCCGGCAGCGACTGTGGGATGCCGTACGCGCCGCTGGATTTGTTCAGGGCGCGCTCGTTCCACCCGGACTCGCCCATCCACAGGTTCTTCAGCGCGGCCCACTGGGGGCCGGACCAGCCACGCGCGGCGGCGAGGACCTGGCCGATGCGCTGGTTGGCCGACGAGCTGCCGCCGCCACCGCCGCCCAGGCCCAGCATGCCCAGGATGTCCCCGCCGAGGCCGCCCAGCGCCCTCAGCGCCTTGCCGGGCAGGGACGTGATGCTGACCAGGCCCTTCTTCGCGATCGCCGCCAGTGCCTTGGGCAGGCTGCCGAAGATCTTCTTGGCGATCGCCGTGCCGTTGGTCTTGGCCATGCCCTTGATCAGGCCGGCGACCAGGTGGCCGCCGATGCCCATGAAGACCCGGGACGGCGAGCGGATGCCGAAGAACTTCTTCACGGCGCCGACCACGGGGTCGACGACGTGCTTCTTGATCCACGACGAGATGCCCTTGATCGCGCCGATGATCCCGGATTTGAAGCCGCCGATCAGCGAGGAGCCCTTGGACACCAGCCACGAGCTGGCCCTGCTGAACCGCGACGTGACGGGCGAGACGATGTGCGAGCTGGTCCAGCCGCCGATGGACCGGGCGACTCTGGTGATGCCCGTCTTGAAGCCGGAGACGAACGAAGCGCCCTTGGACAGCAGCCAGCTGCCGGCGCGTGAGAAGCGGCTCGTCGCCGGTGAGATGACGTGCGAGGAGACCCAGCCGGCAATGCCCTTCGCGCCGTTCACGATGCCCGTGCGCAGGCCTCCGACGAACGCCCGGCCCTTGGACAGCAGCCAGCTGCTGGCGCGCGCGAAGCGGCCCGTGGCCGGTGAGATGACGTGCGAGGAGACCCAGCCGGCGATGCCCTTCGCGCCGTTCACGATGCCCGTGCGCAGGCCTCCGACGAACGCCCGGCCCTTCGGCAGCAGCCAGCTGGCCGCCTTCGCGAACGGCTTCAGCAGGTGCGACACCAGCTCGGCGCCCTTGGCGATGACCCACCCGGCACCCTTGGCGAGACCGCTGCCCAGGCCCTTCGCGGCTGCCTTGCCCTTGTCCAGCAGCTTCAGGCCCAGCACACCGACCCGCGTGGTCAGGTGACTGGCCTCGCGTTCGATGATCCCGGCCGCGTGGGGGAAGACCTTGGCGAAGCCCTTCCACAGGTTCGAGCCGAAAAATTTGACGACCTTGCCCGCGGCCTTGGACAGCGGTTCGGTCACGTGGGAGATGCCGCGGAGCAGCGGCGCGAACATCTTCAGGACCGGGATGTGGCTGAGCACCTTGGACAGCGGCCCGGCGATCTTGCCGACGCCGATGAAGCTCAGCGTGGCGATGACCGTGTCCCACCAGTGCTTCTTCCAGAAGTCCACCGAGAACAGGTCCTGGCCGAAGGAAGCGACGAAGCCGATCGCGAAGCCCAGGCTCTTGCCGCCGACCTGCTTGCCGATGTCCACCCAGTCCAGGCCGGCGAGCGATTTGGCCAGCTGCTTGCCGAGCTTGCCGCCGTTCTTGGCCACCCACTGGAAGGCCTTGCCGAGCGCGCCGCCCAGCGCACTGCCGACCTTCGACCAGTCGGCGTCGCTGATGCCGCCGGTGACGGCCTTGCGGATCGTCTCCCCGACCCTCTGCGCGGCCGACTTGGGGGGCTTCGCCTTCGGGTGGATGAGCGGCGCGACCAGGCCGGAGCCGCCGTGCGGCTGCGGAGCCAGCGGCGGCCCGTGCACGCCGGTGGTGGGCGCGACCTGCCCGACGCCGTAGTGCGGCATCTGCTGCAGCGGCTTGCCGGGACCCTTCGCCGACGACGTCTGCCCCGATCCGAGGTGCGGCGCGCCGGTCAGCCGCCCCAAGGTCGTCTTGGGGAACTTGTCGATGCCCGTCGGCTTCTTGGGCTTCTTCTCGCCGCCGCCCAGGCCGAGGCCCTTGAAGAAGTCGGCGACCACGGACTTGGCCTCGCCGAAGTCCCGCTTGATCTTCCCGATCGGGATCAGGCTGCCCAGGGCGCTCTTGAAGCGCTGCGCCGCGGGCTTGCTGTAGCGGTCGACGAAGCTGGTGAAGCCGCGCGTCGCCGTGGTCAGGCCCGTCAGGCTCTTGGTGGCGAGCGAGAGAGCGCCCGTGTCGCCCACCGAGATCATCAGGCCTTCCCAGGCGTTCTTCAGCCTGGTGACCTCGCCCCGCCAGCCCTTCATCTGGATCTTGGAGATGCGGTCGGCGGTGCCGCCGGAGTGCTCCAGCTCCCTCGTCAGGGCGGCGAGCTTGTCCGATCCCTGCTGGATCAGCGCGGCCATACCCGGGCCGGCCCGCTGACCGAAGATGGTCATGATCTGCCCGGTCGTGGCCCCCTTCTTGGCCAGCTGGTCCACGATCTTCGTCAGCGGCAGCAGATGCCCGTCGGCCGTACGGACGCTGACACCCAGCTTGTCCAGCGTCTCCTGCACCTGATGCGTCGGCGCCAGCAGACGCGTGACCGCACCACGCAGCGCCGTACCGGCCATCGACGCCTTGATGCCGGCGTTGCCCATCAGGGCCATCGAGGCGACCGCTTCCTCGAACTGCAGGTGCGCCTGGTGGGCGATAGGGCCCGCGTACTTGAATGCCTCACCCAGGTCATCGACGCTGGTGTTGGCCTTCACCGACGCCTTCACCATGGCGTCGATGGCGTGCGGCATCTGCTTGACGGTCATGCCGTAGCCGGTCATGACGGACGTCGAGATCTCCGCAGCCCGGGTCAGGTCCAGCTGCTCGCTGGACGCCAGCGCCAGCACGCTCGGCATCGAGCCGTAGATCTGATTGACGTTCAGACCCGCGGTGGCCAGCTGCGCCATCGCGTCCGCGGACTGCGCCGCCCCGTACTGGGTGCTGCGGCCGAGCTCCTTGGCCTGGTTGCGGAGCTTCTCCAGCTGCGAACCGGTCGCACCCGACAGGGCCTCGACGCGGTTCATGTTCTTCTCGAAGTCGCCCGCCATCTTCAGCACGGACGCCCCGAGCCCGGCCGTGGCGACGGTGCCCGCCGCGAAGCCCCGGCGGAGCGCCGCCCCGAGCCCCGTCGCGGTCCGGTTCAGCCCGTGCGCCGCACCGCTGACCCGCGCGAACGTGCGGGAGGCGTTGTCGCGGGCGATCAGGTCCCACACGACACGGCTGGTACGCGTCGACACGCCGCGCCACCTCCCTCACAAGGTGTCGGGGCGCGGCAGCGCCAGTCAGCTGGACAGAGAGGGCGGGTGCGGCAGGAGCGAGCGGGCTACGTGAGGTCGCGGGCGACGGCGTCGGCGGCCCGCTGGATGTTGCGCTGCGCGGCGAGCCCCATCGGCTCGACCGTCCGGTAGAAGTACGGCTTGGGCTGCTGACGCACCCACACCTCGCGGTTGCCGTACACGGGGTGTCGCCAGGGCTTCTTCACGCCCTCCATGTAGGCCTGGAGCGCCTTCTGCTTGTCGGGCATCTTGCGGCCGTCGACGCGCAGCCGGACGCCCGCGTCCCGCCCGGTCGTGCGCACCTCGAGCTTCACGGCCCGCGACATGCGGCCCCGCAGCCCGTCCGCGCGGTAGCCCTGCTTGGAGGGGATCTGCTGGATCGCCCGCCTGACCGCGGGCACCATCGGCTTCCCGGCGGCGCGCAGCTCCTGCCGGAACCGCTTCTTCAGCTCGGGGTTGTTCATGCGCCGCAGCTCCGCGGCGATCCGCGCCAGGTCCCGCCCGCTGCGCAGGCGTACATCAGCGACCATTGCCCCTCCTTGATCGATTTGACCCCGTTTGAGGCTGGTGGGACCATCCGCGCATCAAGTGCTCAACCCTGGGGGGAAGTTATGCGTACCGCAGCCACAGCGGTGATCAGCGGAGTGGTCGGGATCGCGGTCGGAGCCGCCGGGTGGGCTGTGTTCGGCCCCGAGAAGACCGCCGACACGCGCACCAGCCCGGCCGTCCACGCCAGCCCGGCCAAGCGTCCCGCGACCACGGCCGGCGCCCGCCACTACGCGTCAGCGCAGGACATCGCCGACGCCTTGGACAAGGCCGGCTTCACGGTGTCCATGCTGCACAAGGACACCGAGAGCACCTACATCACACAAGTCGGCGGCACCGCCTACGACTTCACCGTCACCGACAAGGCCGGCCAGCCTGCCGCCGGGGACAGCGGCATCAACATGTTCCCCAACCAGCAGGCGCTCGCGGCCTGGGCCGAGCTGTCCAAGTCGATGGGGGGCATCGCGGTCACCGGGGACACGTGGGCGGTCAGCCTCGCGACCGGCAGCGACCAGGCGCGCGCCGACAGCCAGCGCCTGGCCCCCAGGATCGCCCAGGCGCTCGGCGGCTCCGTGCAGCGCTGACTACTCCGGCAGGCCCGCCTCCTTGGCGAGCTGGTCGGAGACGTCGGCGAGGATGTCGAACTCGTCGAGGGTCAGGGCGCCGATGTCGGCGGGGGTGTACTTGAAGTGGTAGGCGAAGGCTCCGAGGTAGCTGAAGTATCTGGCGTCGGGGTCGTCCCAGTCTCGCCAGAGGCGGGCGTAGGGTCCGGCTCCGACTGCACCTCGGCCTGGTCAGCGGCCTGCTCGGCTTCGGGGGCGACGAACTCCATCTCGAACTCGAAGTCGGCGTAGTCGAGGCTGTCCAGGTCGGAGAAGCGCAGCGTCTCGCCAGCGCGTTTCTTCGCCAGGTAGATCAGGAAGGCGATCGCGTCCGGGTCACTTTCGTCGAGCGCGGCGAACCACTTCGGCGGTGTGAACCCGGTGTGCGCCTTGAGCTCGCGGGCCTCGGCGACGAGCAGCCGGTCTCCGTCGTACTCGTACTGGGTGCCCTCGACGGTCAGCTTGACGATCACAGTGTGGAGTCTCCCGAGACGATGCGGACCTGGATGGGCGGGTTGGTCTCGTCGCTGTAGGCCTCGAAGTCCGTGTTCATCTGCACGATGTCGGGGCCGCCGACGTTCGGCGCCGCGGACTTCAGCTTCACCGCCGGGAGGATGATCTCCAGCAGGTCGTTGCTGCCGGACGCACCGATCGGGTCGCCGGTGAGGGTGAGCACCAGCGCCGTGGTGGCATTGTTCGTGAACAGGTCGTACAGCTCGGCCTTGTTGAACTCGGCGTTCAGGCTGCCGGTGATGGTGGGGGTGTCGTTCTCCAGCTGCTCGGCCTTCAGGCCGCCGTTGCCGATGCCGTACCGGTCGGCCGCCATGGGCGCCTGGCCCTGCACGCTCACCTCAGTGACGACGGTCGCCACCGCGGTGTTGCCGCTCACGCTCGTCTTGCCGCTCGTGGTGGAGACGGTGCCGCCGAGCTTCAGCGTGGCGCCCGCGAAGGAGAACACCTTCGAGCCGGACAGGTACGACGGGGCGGCGAGCGCGGTCCCCGTGTCCTCGTTGCGCCCGTCGAAGGTGAGCTTCAGGGTGGGGATCGCGTTGTCGGAGACGCTGAACTCCCACTGCGTGATCTTGCAGCCGGTGTAGGTGAACGGCCGCACGATGCCCGTCGACGGCTCGGGCCGGCCGACCTGGACGGTGAGCCCCTTGCCCCGGAAGTCACCGGGGACGTGCACCTGCTCATACGCCGGCGTCGTGAGCGCGGTCGGCGCCGTCAGCGCGGAGCCCAGGGCGTGCTTCCACAGCAGGCCCATGCCCCGGGTGGCGTGCTCCAGGGTGACGTCACCCGCCACCGACCTGCGGGAGATGCTGACCCGGCTGGCCCGCTTGTACTTGGTGCCCACGCGCAGCCCGGTCGGCTCCAGGAACGAGGGGTCGAGCTTGATGCCTTCCTCGTTGAACTCGTACGCGTGGTCGGGGGTCACCGCGGTGCCCCACGTCGTCTCCGCCCCGACCATCAGCTGTGCGTCGAGGCCCGATCCAGTCGGCATCAGCTGTCACCACCCTTCTCCTGCGCGGCCTCCGTGGCGGCCTTCTTGGTGCTGGGCTTCTCGACGGCCCAGCGGGACTTGGGGAAGGCGCGGGCCTGGTCGCCCTCGCCGCACACGTAGGCGTCGTCGGTCTCCTTCAGGGGCCCGGCGACGGTGATGATCTGCCCGGCGTCCACCGGGAGGCTGTTGGGGCTGTCCGGGGGCGCGTACAGGTGCACGGCCTCCCCGAGGTTGCGCAGGCGTACGGCGCCCATCGGCTCTCTCCTCGCTCAGGCGGTCAGATGCGGGTGGTGCAGGTCAGGGTGAAGGGCATGCGGCCCTGCACCCCGCGGTCGGTCTGCTCGGTGTGGAAGGCGGTCTCGGAGATGCCGCACACGGTGGGCGGCGGCAGGCCGAGCGACGGGTTGGCGCGCACGGCGGCCTCCACCTCGGCGAAGATCTCGAACGTGCGGATGCGGCAGGCGCGCACGTCGGTGTTGCCGGGGCGGACCAGGACGACGCAGGTGAGGAGGATGTCCTCGTTCTTGGCGTGCGCGCCGAGCCCGGCCCACTGCTGGCTCGTCTGCGCGGTCTGGAACTCGCCCTCGGGGTCGGCGTCGTAGCCGACGAACACCCACTCGCTGGCCGCGCTCGCGGTGACGAGGGGCCCGTCGACGACCTGCACACCGGTCAGGCCGGGCGCGGCCTGCAGCACGGCCACGAACGCGTCGATCAGCTCCGGCACCCGGGACGGGCTCGCCATCTACGCCACCCCCGGCAGGGGCGCATCGAGCAGCTCCAGGGCGCGCCGGGGCAGGGCGAAGCCGCGGCCGGAGAGGTACTCCGGCTCGTCGCTGCCGCCCGGCACGGCACCCATGCGGCCGCGCTGGGTCTCCCACAGGTGCTGAGTGATGATGAGCGTGGCCAGCTGGTAGTCGTCCGGCACGATCCGCAGGCCGGCCGTGTAGATGAAGTCGATGTCGCCGACCAGCGGGGCCGCGCCGGGCCGGGCGGTGACCAGGCCGCTGTCGGTGTCCACGTCGAGGTCGTCGGCCGTCCACGTGGTCGCGCCGTCCGCGCTGACCGCGCTCGTCACCGTGAGGACGGGCACGTGGCTGAGCAGCACCCGCCCGCCGCGGGCGGTGCGCCGCTCGGTGAAGGTGCGGCGTGCGACGATCCGGCCGAGGTGCCGCTCCACGGCGAGGCTGGCGCCGGTGATGAACCCGCGCAGCTTCTCGTCGTCCGCAGTGTCGGAGGCCGCGAGGCCGAGCTGCTTCTTCGCGTCGGCCAGCGACACGATCGCGACCGGAGTCTGGTCGCGCACGTCGAACACGTCGCTGTAGGCGTTGGCGTAGACACCGGTGGCCACCCAGCGCACCAGGTGACGGCCGGCCTGCGTGGTGGCGTAGTCGTAGGTGTAGGTGCCGGGGCTGGTCGGGGGGATCGGCGAGACAGTGACCGTGGAGTCGTCCGGCAGTGTGATCGTCAGCGCCATGGATCCGGCGTTGACGGGGGTCCCGCCGGCGTCGGTGACGGTGACGGCGAGCGGCACGACGTCGCCGAGGTCGTACGCCATGTCAGCCCCCGCTCATGCCGGGCCCGGTGCGGGCAAGGTGGGTCAGGGTCGGTGCGGTCCGCTCGGTGGCCGCCAGGCGCGCCTTGCGCAGGAGGTTGAAGTTGTCGAACTCGCAGTAGTCGCCGGTACCGCTGTCGCGGTGCCCGGCCAGGATCACCACCAGGTTGGTGTCCGCCGTCCAGGCCGGTGACGGTGCGGTGCGGCGCGTCGTCCAGGTGGCGCCGTCCGCGGAGGTGTCCCAGGCGAGCGTCCCTGCCGTCTCGCGCAGCCGCACCCACGCGTGCGTGCTGGGCGAGTACGGCAGCGTGACCTCGTTCGGGTCGGTGTAGCCGGTCCGCGCGATCAGGTGCAGCACGCCGGTGACGGCGTTGAGGCTGAACCCGGCGTCGGTGCCGCCCACGCTGCTCAACACGAGGACCTCCGCCAGTGCCTCGACCGCGGCGCCGCCGGCCGCCGGGGCGTACATGCGGCAGGCGGCCTGGGAGCCGGCCAGGGTGTAGACGGGTGCGGACGCGTAGGCGGAGTAGTCCGTGGTGCAGGGCACCCGGGCCCGGCCGCCTGCCTCGGTGACATCGCCGTACGACCCGGGCCACTTGGCCGGGTCGCGTACACCGTCGTCGAAGTCGTCGACGAGCGTGCCGAGCGCGGGCACGTCACTCCTGCGGCTTCGCGGGGGCCGTCTTCTTCGCCGCGGTCTTCCGCGCCGGAGCCTTCTGCGCGGCCGGCTTCGGTTCGACGGCCGCCTCCGGCGGAGGGGCGGCGGCCGTCGTCTCCGCCTCGCCCGGCTCCGGCCGCTGCACGGGCGCCTCGGCCTCGTCGGCGTCGACGTCGACGCCGTAGCGGTCGCGGAGGATCGCAGCGACCCGAGCCGCGTCCTCGTGCCGGCCGGCCTGCTTGTAGCTGCGGTACTCATCGACGTAGGCGGCCTTGTAGTCCGCATCGACGTCCCGCAGCTCGCCGCTCTTACCTGATTTCTGCGACCTGCTCACAGCCAAGGTCGGCCACCTCCTTGTAGTACCTCTGCTTCTGCTGCTGACGGTGCTGGGGGCGCTGCCGTGTCCGGTGCTCCAGCCGCACATCCCAGAGGGCTTCGGCGGGCTCCGGCGTGTGTACGGTGCTGTTCCCGACCAGGACCCGCTTCCCGTGCTCGCCAGGGGCGGTGACGACGTAGTGGGCCTGTTCGATGGCCAGCCCGGGCAGCGCGCGGAACAGGCAGCGGAACGGGTGCTGGCTGCCGTCGTCGCGGTCCCAGATCGTCACCTCGGCAACGTCCAGGCGGCTCGCGGCGAGCAGCTCGCGCGTGTCTGGCGGCACGTCGGTGAGGACCTCGTCGGCGTCGATGCGCAGCAGCCAGTCCGCCGCCGTCGTCATCGGCGCGGCGAGCCGGAACATGAAGTCCCGCTTCTCGACCTCGCCGCCCCACCACGGCTGCCGCGGGACGTGGATCGTGCAGCCGATCCCGGCGCCGGCCGCGGTGCGAGCGATGGTGTCGGCCTGCTCGCTGCCGGAGGCCGGGCGCCGCGTGCTACCGGGGAAGAGGGCGTACGGGCCGTCGATGGCGATGAGGTGATCGCACAGCTTGGCCGCGGAGGCGACGCACTCGGCCAGCCACGAGGCGGGCTCTTCGTACCAGGACAGCAGGCCGATGATCCTCATGCGTGGATCCCCAGCCAGCCGCCGCGCGGGTTGCGCAGGAACACCCCCGGCAGGCCCGCCGCCTCCACAGCGCGCCGCATCTTGTGGTGGAAAGTGTCCTCGGCGTGACCGTTGCCGCAGTCGTGCACGAGGCACACCGAGCCCGGCTTGCCGCGCTCCACCCACCGCGCCAATTCCCGGAAGCGATACTCCGGCGCACTGTCGAGGATCACCAGGTCCGCGGCGGCCATGTGCCCGGCCGTGGGGGTGCCTTGGACCGGGTCAGCCGGTGGTCGCCGCCACTTTGGGTCTGCCTCGAAGCCCAGGTAGGTGCAGGCGCCGAGGTTGAGGTGTTCGGTGAGCCGTCCGACACCGACACCGGTCTCCAGCACGACCGCCGGCCGAAGCATGCGCTGGAGCATGCCCGCGAACCGGCAGAAATCCTGCTCAGGCGAGTAGGAATCCCACGCGAGCCAGCCCGCCTCCGCGTGCGGGGTGAATGCCTGCTCGTCTTGCACCGGCAGTCCCACGGGCTCACACAACCGCGATCCACGAGAGGACACCGGCGTTCTCCGGGCCGGACGTCAGCAGGACCGTCCGCGTCGCCGTGACCGTGGCGGTTCCATGGGCGAAGCTCGGCAAGGGGGTTCTCCTACTCGGCTGCGAGCCATGCCACGCTGGCCGTGCCGGTGGCGATGACGGCGTACAGGTCCGCGGTGGTGCCGCCGACTGTCGGGATCGTGATGGTGGCGCCGGCGGCGACTTGGATGCCGCCGGTCGCCGCGGTGTTGGCCGTCACGTTGGGGCCCCCGAGGAAGACGGGGGCCGTTCCGTTGTTCTGGACCAGGACACCGCCGGGAAACGACGTGCTGACGAGCAGCGTTGCCGTTGTCCCGACGGTGACCGTGCCGTGACGGTAGTTGGCCATGGCTCAGAACGACGGCGCCGCGAGACCGGCGCCGCCGATCTCGACGACCGACTTGGGGTAGCGGCCCGCGGTGAAAGCGATGTAGCCGTACACCTGGAGCCGGACGGTGAGGTTGCCGGAGCCGACCTCGGGCAGGACACGGGAGCGGATGCCCGACTCGTACAGCAGCAAGTCCGAGGCGCGGATCACGTGGATGACGTCCTCGTTGGTGCCGGTGCCGAGCGTGGTCGGCATCGACGGGTCGGTAACGACCGGCAGGCCGTGCATCTGGCCGACGACCTGCTCAGCGGCGACCGCGCCGAGGGTGGCCATGGCGTTCTGCGGGTTGCCGGCGTCCGGCACCACGAGCGGCCGGTTCTGCGAGTCGACCGCCGCCAGGAACCATGCCCAGCGCCGCGGGTGCATGATGATCACGGTTGGCGGCATGAAGCGGCCGGTGTGCACCCTCTGCACCGCGTCCGCGATCTTCGAGTAGATCGCCTGGACGGTCGCTGTGGAAGCGGAGATGGTCACGATGTTCGGCGTGTTGCGGACACCGGTGACCTGCCCGGCGCTGCCGGAGCCGGAGATGACCTGCACGTCCGCCTTGGTGGCGTAGTCGGCCACCAGGTCCCGGAAGATGACCTCGTCGAAGGAGACGGGGCTCTGGTCCAGGAGCTGGATCGCGACGTCCTGCTGGCCGGCGATCGTGCGGACCGGGGCCGTCACGAAGTCGTCCGACAGGTCAGTCTCCTGCACGGCCGCGTTGTCCGCGGTCTGCACCGCGGTGGCGGTACCGGTGGCGACCTTCGGGATGTTGATCGAGTCGGTGCCCGGGGGCAGCGGCTGCGAGGTAACGACGTTCGCGTACGCGCGACCGGCGCGCGCCAGCTCCACGAACTGGCCCATGAGCCACAGCGGCGGCACGAAGTAGCCGCCGGTGCCGTCGGTGCGGTTCAGGTCGCGGAACTCACGGTCGGACTCGACCTCCATGGCGTGCCGCTGCAGCCGCTCCCGCGCGCTGCCGTCGCCGTCCATGTTCAGCTGCACCCGGGCCAGGTCCTGCAGGTAGGACCGGCCGTTGCCGCGCTCGTAGGTGCGGGCCTCGTTGACGTGCTGGACGCGGGCCTTGGCCCGCTGCACGGCCTTCGCGCCTTCGGTGATCGTACGGTTGCGCTCGGCCTCGTCGGACAGTTCCTTGATGCGCTCGTCGAGCTGGCGCAGCTCGTCGTCCTTCGCGGCGATCTGCGCGGTCAGCTCGCGGAACTCGGCGTCCTCCTCGGGGAGGAGGTCCTCGCGGGCCTCCTCCTCGGCGAGGTCGGTGATGGCCTTGCGCTTGGCGAGGATCTCCTCGCGCTCCCGGGCGGTCTGCTCGCGGCGTGCGACGAGCCGCCGGAATCGCTCATCCATGAGCGTGCCTTTCTGGCGTTACGGATCATGACAACGGCCAGTGCCAGGCCGAAATGAGCCGTCGAGCACCAGTGCCAGGCGTGCGACAGCGACCGCGGTCCGTGCCGGATCGCGGGAAACTCGAGGGGGTGCGCCGGGGTCAGTCGGCGTCTTCGAGGTGCCGGCGCAGGTGCCGCTCGGCGGCGGTCTTCGCCTCGGCGGGCATGTCGGCCTGCGGCAGCAGCGACAGCGCGTGCCGGACGGCGGGCAGCGACGCCGGGGAGCCGATGCGCGGCTCGTGGTGCGGGAATCGGTACGCCTCGGCCGCCGTGGGGTCGCCGTCGGGGTCGACCCAGGCGTGCACGTACCGCAGGACGATCTGGCTGCCCGAGGCGGCGCCGGCGGCCGCGCGCCGGTCGAGGGGGTCGTCTGTGACGGCCGTGGTGTGCGCGGGGATCTGCGCGCTCAGCCCCACCTGGACCTCGCCGTCCTCGATGGCGCGGGCCTCGGCCAGGCTCAGCCTGCCGGAACGTTTCTGCTCCGGCCGCATCTGCCGGTGCAGGGCGAGGACGTTGTCGCGGGCCCGGGTCAGCCGCTCCAGGTCGACGCCGTCGGCGCGCAGCTCGGCCATGGCCGCATCAGGGTCGAGCTCGGCGAGCAGCTCCAACGCCTCCGAGTAGCTGTTCAGCTGTGCCGACGTAGCCGGGTTGGCGCCGAAATTCACCACGGACACGTCGCCCTTGTGCAGGGAGACCTCTAGGAGACGGCGCTCGGTGTAGTCCTCGTTCCATTCGTCCTGCTTCACCCGGAACCCGAAACTCATCTCATCCATGTCGCCGCGGCGCATTTTCGGCACGAGCGCCTGGACGTCCGGGTCGGACGGGTCGAGCCCGGCTTCAACGTGCAGGCCAGTCGAGTCGGCGGACAGCTTCAGCGTGCCGGACTTGGTGCGCGCGAGCGGCATGCCGGTGTGGTTGATCAGCAGATGCGTGTCAGCCCGAGCCGCGAGGGTGGTGTCGAACGCGTGCGGGTCGACGACCTCGGTCCAGCCGGCGGGTGGTCCCCCGTACACCTCGTACGGGGAGTTGAAGACGGACGCGTAGCCGGTCAGCAGCAGCTGCCCGCCCGCCAACTCACACAGTTCGAACTGCCCGGAGGCGATGGCACGCCGCTCCGGGGAGTCCCGGAGCTGTCGCCGGTCAACCATGGCTCTCCCTCGGGGTTTTGATGAGGTGCAGTCCCGGATCGCTGGTGCGGTGGCCGCGGACCTGCGGAACGGTGACGTTGGCGCCGGCCTGGATCGGCAGCGGCGTGTAGTCGGCGCCCTTGCCGTCGGGCAGCGGGGCCTCGTCCTCGACGGCGCGGATCTCGTCGAGGCTGTTCTTGCCGATGAGGCGCTGCTTCTCGTACACGGTGTGGCGGGTGAGGATGTCCACGCGGATCAGCGCGTCGGCGTTGAACTTGATGTACTGGCCCCTGGGGAGCAGAGCCGACAGGTGATTCTCGATCTTCACCAGGTAGGGCAGGAGCGCGTCCTGGATGAACTCGATCTGCCGCTGCTCCGGGGAGCTGTAGGTGTAGGAGCCGCCGGTCTCGCCGCCGATCTTCTCCGGCGGGATGCCGTAGATCGACGCGATCTGGGTGGCGCCGAGCCGGGCCACCTCGACGAACTGGGCCTCCTGCACCGACACCGTGATCGGGTCGTACTCCCAGTCCTTGCCGAACACGATCGGCTCGTGGGAGCGGATCGCCTGCACCAGCCGCCGCTTGATGACGGTCGCCTGCTGCTGGTCGACGGTCTGCTGCGTGTTGCGGAACCGCCCGGGCGGGGTGCCGCCGCTCCGGAAGTAGTCGTCGAGGAACTTCTGCGCCGCCAGCCCCGTGGACACGGTCACCGCGAACGCGGCCATCGGCGACAGGCCCCACACCCGGCCCGGGTACGTCATCCACGGGATATGCACGACGTCCTCGGAGGGCAGCTCCACCCCGCAGTACGACCACACCGGATCCGTGAACGAGCCCCGCGTGCCGAGCGCGTTGGTGTCCTGCACGGACACATCCGCCGGGTTGAGCCACTCGATCCGGGTGGGGTACTCCAGCCAGTCCCGCTCGGTGACCAGGCCGACCGCGTTGCCCCGGTAGACCAGCGACAGCATCGCCCGGCCGAGCCAGTCGTCGATCGTGCCCTGCGCCGACGGCCGCTGGAACAGCGGCGCCAGCGGCAACCGGGTGCGGGTCTCCCCCACCTTGCGGTACTGCTTGATCGGCGTCGACGCCACCGACTGCGACAGCAGCCGGCCGGCGGCGAACACCGGCGCCAGCCGCACCGCCCCCTCGACGCTGACCGCGGCCGGGGAGGCGAGGTCGTCGACGGGCCAGGAGACGTCGCCGACGCCGATGCGCCGCTGCTCGGGTGTGTCGGCGCCTCGCCGCGTCCAGCCCCAGCGGCGGAAAGGGTTGCGCATGCGGCCCCCTTCCAGGCATCCGGGCTTGCCCCTGCGGGCGATCAGCGGGTCAGAAGATCGAGTCGAGGACGTCGTATTGCCGGCCGTCGAGCAGGTGCGAGCGAGCCACGTACGACCAGCGGGCGAGCGTCATGGCGACGAGCGGGCTGATGTCGGTGTCGGTGCCGTTCGACGTCCAGGCGACGGTGTCCCCGGACTGCTTGGTCTTCGCGCCGGCCACCGCGGTGTCCAGGTGCTGGTTCGGGATGTAGCGGAACGCCTGCTCCCGCACGGCTTCGAGGATCTGGCCCGCGGCAGCGGCCATGTCCACCGCGTTCGTCACCGCCAAGTCGCCGGGCGCCGGCCCCTCCGGGTCCTCCGGGAGCTGGAAGCCTTCCTTGTCGAGGGCGGTCTTCAGGAACGCGAAGGTCCCGCGGCCCATCGCGACCGTGATCGGCTCCAGCGCGTCGCGCAGCTCGACCAGGCGCGGCACGAGCCACTTGGTGCCTGGCCGGTAGTCGGCGAGCTGCGCGTGCCCCAGGCCGTCGTCGCGCACGCCGTACACGCACACCGCGGCATAGTCCCGCAGCGGCGAGACGTCGACGCCGATCCCGACGCCGCCCTCCGCCGTGCGCCGCGACTGCTCGTCGGCCATGGCCGCCCACAGCCGCGGGTCGATGACGACGTTGCCCTGCGTGCGGCGCGGCCAGATGCCGAGGATCTCCCGGGCGAAGCCCTTCGGTGACATGCCGCGCCGGTCCCGCAGCGTGGCCTGCTCGGTGACCCGGGTGCCCCAGGCCGGGTTCGTCGCGGCCCACAGCGCCCGGTCGTCGAGGTCGATCTCGTCGAGGTGGTCGAGATCGCCGGCGGCGCCCCAGTCGCGGTAGCCGAGCGAGTCGTCCCCTCCTGCCTCGGCTCGCTCGCGCAGCATGAACAGCACGTCGCCGGACTCGCCGTCCAGGGGCGGGCTGGAGGTGTAGATGATCTGCGGGTTCGGCCGGGCCCGCATCGTCGGCATCAGCGCTTCCTGCTGGAGCAGCGTGTACGCGAACGCCTCGTCGATGATGACCAGGTCACCGGAGAAGCCGCGGCCGGAGCCCTTGCTGCGGGCGACGAACTTGATGCGGGCCTCGGTGTCGAGCCGCTCGAAGCCCTCTTCCCCGTTGGTGTTCGAGATCTTGATGCGAACGCCGTCGATCTCGATGAGGTTCTCGTTGTTCCCGACCTGCTTGCCCAGCCGCCGCAGCAGCGTCCGGAAGCGCCGGAACGCCTCCATTGCCGTCTTGTACTCGTGGGCGGACCACAGGATCAACTGCTCGCCCAGGAGCAGGAACCCGGCGAGCGCGCGGATCTCGAGGATGCCGCCCTTGCCATTCTGGCGGGCGACGAGCTCGGCGTACTCGAAGCACGCCCACTTGCCGTCCTCCCGGCACGCGAGCAGCAGGGTGACCGCGTCCCGCTGCCACGGATCCGCGACGAGGCCGGCGCGCGCGGCGAGATCGCACGCCTCCTCGCCGTACGACCACGCGTACGGGGGGTGGACCTCAACCCTCGGCTTGGCGGCGGCGCTCAGCGATCCGCTTCGTGAGGTCGTGGACACCCACACCTCCCGACGGCTCCGGCTTGGCCGGCCCAGATCCCGTCTGACCTTGGCGAATCTCCGCCAACAGCAGCTTCAGAGCACTGGATTGCTGCCGAGACTCCGCCAACAGTCCCGAAATATCGCCGAATTGCTCGATATTGGGGTTGACACCCCCAGTGGACGCGCGCAATATGGAGTTCAGAAGGTCAAGCCGGTCAGCGATCCGACAAGCCTCCTCCAGCAGCACCAGATGCGCCGGAGTCAGAGACCAGATCGCCAGCGACTCCCGCCACATCCGGCGGCCCCGCTCCCCCAGCCCGGCCGGCTCCTCGACCCCCTCAGCCACCGCTCACCACCCCGGGAAGCCCCCTGCCGATTTCAGCGGGGGGATATTTTTTTCAGTCGGGCGCGGGGTCGTCCGCCTCGTGATCAAAAAAAGCCGATCTTGACGCCGCATTTGATCAACTTGGGCGTTTCCGCAGGTCAGAGGCATATGTGCAGGTTAGAGGCTCGCCGTGTCGACGGTGAAGCTGGGACGTGGCCGCTGCGCGGCGCGCAGCTGGTTGTTCCGGGCGGTGTTGCACCTTCGGTGGGCGAGCCGGCAGTTGGCCCGGTCGAGAGGGTCACCACCGAGCCAGAGCGGATGCACGTGGTCCACGGTGCGTCCCATGGGGTGGGTGGTGCCGGGCAGGGACTGGTCTACCCAGCGGTGGCAGATCCAGCAGTGGGTCTCCTCGGCGTAGACCTGTGCCTGGAGGCGCAGCCAGGGCCGGCCGCTGCGGGCCTGCCTGGTGCGGCGGGCGATCTCCTGCGGGCTGAGCTGGGGCATGGCCGAGGGGTGTGGGGTCAGGCCGTGGAGGTGGGGGCAGGGGTGGCGGGTGCCGGCGTGGTGGGGCTGGGAGCGGGTGCCGTGGTGGAGGCCGTGGGTACAGGCGTGGTGGGCTGCGTGCTGGGGCGCACCGTGGGCGTAGGCCGTGTGGTGGTGGGTGCCGGGGCGGGCTGCTCGCGGTGGGTGCAGGCGGTCAGGGCGAGCAGCAGCGCCAGGGCGCTGGCGGCGGTGAGGGTGCGGCGCATGGCTCCTCAGCGGTGGATGTCGTGGGCTGTGGTGCGGCTGGCCCGCATGCGAAAGCCCGGCCACTTGGGCCGGGCTCGGATGCTGTGCTGTGGTGGCAGGTTGGGCGGTTGAGACCTTGCCGACAGCGGTGCCACCGTCTCACAGAATGAGCGCGGGGCGATCTTCTGTCAAGTACACGCCTGGTCAGGTGCCTTGGCAGACGGGCTGCTTGGTCTTCTGGCGGCGTACGGCATCGGCGATGTCGGCGAGGTCCCACAGGGCGAGGGCCTGGCCGCGGCTGGGGTTCGGTCGGGAGCCGGCCGGGGTGATGCAGCGGCGGCGCGCCCAGTCGCGGAACTGCTTGGGCTCCATGCCGAGGCTGTAGGCGGCCTGGGTAGTGGTGACGAGGGGCCGGCCGTCACGTCCGGTGCGTGCGGTGATCACGTGACCAGTGTGCCCAGCCGCCAGTGCTACCAGCCGATCTGCCATTCCCGTTCGGGCTGGTAGTTCACTGTTCGCCCGGCGTCGTACGTCGTGCGCGGGCCGCCCTCCTCGGTTGTGCCGGGTGCTGCATGGCGGCGCGCAGGGCGGTTCCGAAGGCGTCCATCGCCGTGTCCAGCTCGGCAGGGCCTGCCTCGTGGTAGCGGAAGGCGGCGGTCATGAGCTGCTTCGTCGCGTCCTGCACGTCGCGGTCGGAATGGCGCAGCAGGGGCGCGGCTGCTTGGGCAACGGCGGCGATCTTCGGAGTAATGCTGGAGGACGCCGTCTTCTGCTGCGCTCGTTCCTGCGTGAGGAACCAGCTGGCTCCGCCCATGGCGGCTGCGATCTGCCGGTGGTCCGATCCTCGGATGAACGCGGCGAGGCCGGCGCCGGACATGGCCGCGAGGGCTATGGCGCTGAGCTTCTCGCGCCAGTTGCTCCAGAGGATGCGGTCTTCGTCGACGGCGGCGCGCAGCTGGGTGACGGCGAGGAGCATGGCGTCGAACTGGGCGCCCAGGTTGTCGCGTTCGGCCTTGGCTTCGGCGCTGGCTGTGGTGCGGGCGTTGAGCCATGCACCGAGCGGCACGGCCGACGATGGGCGCGACGAGCGCATTGAGATCGAGGTTCACCGGGGCATCGTGGCCCAGGCTCGGCCTGCCGGTGGGCCTGTTGCGGAGACGTGACGGTCTAGGCGTAGCGCGGTGACGCGGCGTTCGAACCCAGCAGCGGACGAGGCGGCACGCGGGCGGTCTCAGCAGGACGCCCCTCGCGAAGGAGGGGCGTCTACGCGGGCCCGGAGAGCCTTGTTGTCCCGAAGGAGCGGCGTACGCGCCCTGCCGCCGGTCGTCCCGGCCGCCGGCGGCCGGAAGTTCCTACACGGGCCCCGAGAGACCTTTGCCGCGTCCGGCTACGGCGGTGAGCGACGGTGAGCTGGATTGATCAGGGCTTGTACGTCGGATCCATCAAGTACAAGGCCGCGCCGATTTCGGTGACCTTCGCGTCTGCGCTTCCCTCGCAGGCTGCGCTCATGTCCTTCTGGAACCGGGTGATCTCCGAGTCGGCGGGCAGGCCGGATCCGCCGTCGCTCCTGCGTGCTGCGCTGAGCATGTCGGCGGCAGTCACCCACCGCTCGTGGCCGTTCATGCCGCTGAGGAAGTCGCCGCACGTCGTGTTCGAGTACGGCCTCTTCCAGGTCTGCTCGTACTTGTCAGGCTTCTCCGTCGTGGGACTGAGCTTTGGGGCCTCTTCTGCGGGTGCGGTAGTTTCCGGCGCTGCGGAGGATGGGACCGGCGCTTCCGTGGCTTCCGTCGTGGCGGCCTTCGTCGGCACACTCTTCGAGTCGCTGTCACTGCTGCCGCAGGCGCTGAGGGTGGCGGCGAGGATGGCGATGGCGGTGAGCGCGGTTCTGGCTTGCATGGTCCCCCCAAGGACGGTGCCGACTGCCCGTCATTGTGGGGAGGATGCGAGGATTGCTGGCGGCGTGTGCGCGCTTCGTGGCGCAGCTGTGACACGAGCGAGTCCAGCCGTGGTAGGTGGAGCGCGCGATGGCCTACACGGGTACCGTCGCCCACCAGTTGTTCTGGGCGCTGCACGACGGCGAGGCCTGACCCCGGCGATTCCACACCGCCCTGTCGCAGGGGGCCATCGAAAGCTTCGGGCTGGCGTGCGCCAAGTTGTGAGCGGATCGTCGACTGCCGGTCAGGGTGTGTCACGAATGGGTGACTGCTGCAAGAAAGTTGCACATAGAGGTCACACCTGGCGCTACGGTCAACGCCGCTCACACGTCCTGGGGGGACACATGACGAATCCGTACACCATGCCGCCGCAGCAGCCTGCCAGAACGGCCCCGAGGTGGGCGCGGAAGCGGTACGTGCTGCCTGCGATCGGTCTCGCCTTCTTCCTTGGCGTCGGCGCCGGGGCTGGCGACCAGGGTCAGGGCAGCGACGCGAAGCCGACGGCCGACAAGGTGCGCCCGACGGCCACGGTCACCGCGACGGCAACGGCCACGGAGACCGCGACGCCGGAGCCGGCGCCGACGGTGACGGCGACGAAGACGGTCAAGGTGAAGGTGACCGTCACCGCGCACGCAGCGGCCGCGGACTCGGGGAGCAGCGGCGGGAGTTCGTCGGGCGGGTCGTCCGGGAGCGGGAGCTCCGGCTCGTCGGGCGGCTCCGTGAGCACTGGGAACGGTGCGACCGCGCTCTGCAACGACGGCACCTACTCGTACGCCGCGCATCATCAGGGCGCCTGCTCTCATCACGGAGGCGTGGCCGTCTTCTACAGGTAGGCCCACTCCGTAGGTGGGAGGTAACGAACCGCCCAGCCAGCGGATCGCGTGGCCGGGCGACACTTGATCTCCAGCATGCTCCGAAAGGGACTCGATGATTGGTCTTGCCGTCTCCCTCGTCCGGCTGTCTCTGCGGCTCTGCTTCGGGATGATCGACATGATGTTCTGGATGTGCACCCTCGGGAAGGTGGACCCCAGGACCCGCCGCTTCGTCTGACCTGCTTGTGGGCGGGCCGGGGTTCCGCTCCTCCCGAGCACACGAGTTCGCGCGGCCTGCCATGACGCGGGCGGTGTACAGCCGCCCAGTACGCCTGCCCCGTTCGAGGGCTCCGGCCCAGCGTATGGCCTCAACGCGGCAGGGCCAGGACTCGGGTGATCAGAAACTGGGCTGTTCGTCGCCGTGGCCGTCGTTGTTGTAGGCGTTGACGTATGCGAGCCGCGCGATGGTCCCGCAGTGTCCGGTGGTATTGAAGAGCCGCGTGTCACCGAGGGCTTGGTGCGCCGCGAGACTGAAGACCCCGCTGGCTGATCCAACGGTCTTCCCATGTGCGTCGACAAGGTTGTACTTGATGTCGTAGGCCACAGCGTGAGCTGAGTGGTTGGTGATCCAGAGCGTCACGTACGGCTGGTGGTCGGAGTCGCAGTCCGCCGTGACCCGCCGCAGGTCACGGGTCGGATGCTGGTAGTGCCGTGGGCTTGACGGCGAAGGAGCCGTCTGCGTCGGCTTCGTTGATGAACAGCCACTCAAGACGAAAAGGGAAATCAGGAGCGCGGGCAGCGCGCCGAGAAATCGGGTTCTCATGGGCAGAATTTCTCACTCGGTGCGACAGGTGGAATACTCCGGATCCTATTACTCCCCATCGTCGTCCCGCCAGGGCAGCTCGTTGGCGTAATTTCCTACTCCATCCATGTTGAGCGCCAGAGAGCCGGCACGCATGAACTCAGCGTGTTTGCGAAGCATGGCGTTTCTCAATTCCATCATTGCATCCATGGCTGTCTGCCACTCACCGCTGTTCTCTTCGTACTGGTGAACTTCCAGCGCCGCATCCCCTAGCCTCGATCTTGCATGAGGGTCCGTCAGCTTGCTGGCGGGCCCTTTCGGCTCGTTCGGGGCGGTGATTTCTGCAGGTGGGCATGTGGGTGGCCCGGCTGTCGCGTCGGGTGGGCGCCGGGTTCCACGGCTCCGGTGGGGTGGTGCTGTTCGTAGGGGTGGGAAGCTGCTGGTCAGCCGGGGTTCGGTAGGGTCGCGAGCCGTTGCAGGGCATGGGTGATCAGGTCGGTCCAGGGCCAGTGCCTGGCGAGGCGGAGGATGCGGCGGCGTCCGCTGGTGACGAGCTGGGCCGCTGCGGAGAACAGCCGTAGCCGCAGGCGGCGGGGTTCCCACAGGCGGGCGGCGCCGGTGAGGGCGAGCATCGGCATCCAGGCCAGCAGGTCCAGGGCGATCTGGATGATCTCCAGCCAGATCTGGTTCTGCGCGGCGTCGTGCAGGGGCAGGTTGCGCAGACCGGTGGCGCGGGCGGCGCGGATGCGGTCCTCGGCTCGGGCCCGCTGGCGGTGGCGCAGTTCCAGCTGGGCGATCGCGACGTGCTTGGTGTTGGTGGCGAAGCAGGTCAGCCTCATGCCGTCGGCGTCGGTGAAGCGCAACTGGGCGCCCGGGTGCGGGCGTTCCTTGCGGACGATCAGCCGCATGTCAGCCGGCCAGCCCTTGAGACAGTCGCTGCCGGCGTCGATCTCGGCGACCCAGGCGCCGTCGCGGATGTCGTCGTTTGGTTCGACGGCGGGTGTCCAGGCCGAGGCCGGGATCTGCAGGACCGCGTGGTGGATGGCGTCGGTGATGGTCATGCCGACCGAGTACGACAGCCACCGGCCCCTGGCGGACAGCCAGTCGACGAACTCATGGGTGCCGCCACCGGAATCACACCGGATGAGGGTGCGGCGTCCGCGCCGGTGCATCTTCGGCAGCTGGGCCAGGGCCAGCTTGGTGGCGTCGATGTGGTCGGCGGCGGTGTTGGAGCCCGCGTTGCCGGGCCGCAGCAAACCCGAGACCGGCTCGCCGGACCCGCCGCGGCCGTGGTCGACGAATCCCATCAGCGGGTGGTGCCCGAACGTCTTCTTCCAGGTCGCGGCGGCGTCCTGCTTCTCGGAGTGCGCCAGGACGAGGACCCCGTCGATGTCCACAATCACCTGCCCGCCCGCATCCGGTGCCGCGGCACCGGCCAACCGCCATACATGTTCGCGTACTTCAGCGCGGGCGGTGCGGAGTGCGGCCAGGGCCCGCTGCCCGCCCGACGCCAGCTTGCTGATCAGCCGGGAGACCGTGGGATCGGAGGCCACCGGCCCGAACACGGCCGGCTCGGCCCGCAGCAGGGCCACATCGGCCAGGCAGTCCCCGCCCAGCGCGACGGCGAGCGCGACATCCAGCAGGATCTTGCCCGGATCGTGCACCGCCCGCGGCTTGCGCCATGGCTCAAGCGCCGCCGATATCGCCGCATCCAGACCGGTCTTGCGGACCGTCTCGACCAGCAGCACCGCCCCGGCCTGCGAAATCGCTCCGCGACCGCCGCCCTCGACGCGGACACGCGGGTAGGACCCGATACGCTTCTTCACCTGGAAAGTGCCTCCGTCGGTGGCGGGAACAAGGACCTCAGCAATCCTCATTCTCGCTGGTCAGAGGCACTTTCTGCTTTTTTGACCACCAGCCGGACAGCCCGCTCCGTGAAAGCACGAGGCTAGGACCTGCGCGACGGTGGCGCCGTACCAGCGGTGGGCGCGGCGAAGTGCGACAGACCTGTGACGGATGCCGCTGCTGCCCCAGGGCGCACGGGTTCGCGCGGCCTGCCACTAACGCGGGTGGTGTACGGCCGCCCGAGACGCCCGCCCCTTGAGAGCTCGGCGCCAGCGCACGCATTGGCCACGCGAACTGAACTGGAACGGCCCGAGACGCCGTAGCGTCTCGGGCCGTTGCCGTTGGGAAGCGCGCCACGCCGACCGTACCGCTCAGCGCGGGAGGACACCGAGGACCTGGAGCAGCACCATGACGAAGATGCCGACGATGAGGGCGAAGCCGATCTCGGAGATGCTCATGCTGCTCGTCTACCCGGCGCGGTTGGCGGCATGAGGCCGGCAGACTGCCGTCATTCCTGGATCGGTCGACCGCTGACGGCCTGGCCGTCGCGTACGAGCAGGATCAGCGGCCGGGGCACGTCGTGGTCCTCGAGGGCGCCTTCCGGTACGGACGCCCCGCCGGTGAAGCGGTCGCGGGTGCTGCCTTCGCTGGCGTAGTCCCACACCCACTTGGGGTGGTTCGAGCGGACGCGGATGTTTCCTGCGGCGTCCAGGACGACGTCGCCGGGCTTCCAGGTCGCGTCAAGGCCGGTGATCTTGTGGGCGGGTTCCATGTGCGCATCATGCCGGACCCCACTGACAGCCGGGGGGCTGGGCGCGGGCTGCTCGCCCGAGCCGCCGTCTCGGCGGTAGCCGCGGCGTCCCTCGACGGTCTTAGCGACGGTGGCGCCGTACCAGCGGTGCGCGCGGCCGGAGCGGTCGTCGGGTTCCGGCCAGCGCCCCTTGGAGCGGTCTGCGCGGATGGTGGCGGCCGCGATGCCGGTCAGAGCCTCGATCTCGCGGGCGGTGTAGAGGCGGCGGGGCTCCAGCTCGGCGGCGGGCCGCTCGATGTGCTTGGCGATCGCCTGGTCTACGGCGGCCGGGTCGAAGATCAGGTTCCTGCCGCGTTTGCCGACCGGCGGCGGCCAGGCGGGGTGGCGTGCCCAGCGGTTCCGCACGGTGGCTTCGCTGCGGCCGTGGCGGGCGGCGATCTCGGCGTACGTCTCGCCGGGCTGCGTGTCTACCATGGCAGTGTCCGTCCCTTCGTGGATGGTTGGTGACCGGTGGGGGTTTTCCGGCGGGCACCCTGTGTGCTCGTGGGCTTCGGCCCGGCCCCCACTGGTCGTCTTCTGGTCTTGCGGGTGCGGCCCCCGGCTGGTTGCCGGGGGCCGCGGTCTGTCACTCGTCCTGGTTGCCGGTCAACTGGTGGGCGACGATGTGGAGGGCGTCCGCGCCGGTGACCAGGTTGATCCGGATTTCCAGGCTCACCACGTGTTCACCGGTCTGCATGAACCGGCTGAACAGGTGCGCTGCGGAGAGCCAGTGGAGGCATCCTCCCCACAGTCCCGCCTGAAGGTCCTCGCTGATCGGTTCGTCCTCGACGAGTTCGGTGACCCGGGTGACCGCGGAGATCATCTCCGGGCCGTGGAGCACATCGCCGTCGAAGTCGGGGAGAGTGATCGGGATGGGGAGGAGTTCGCACACCCTGCCGATCAGGGTGTAGACGGTGAGGAGTGCGATCCCCAGGGTCTGGATCTCCCGCTCGGACTCGTCAGACATGGTGTCCGTCCTCTCTGGAGTTGTGATGGTTGGTGAAGGTTCCGGGGGTTTCCGGCCCCTCGTTCCTTCTGTCTCCATTATGGACCATTCGCGCACCGTTTTGCAACACTTCCGGGCGGGAAAACGGCCCCAACTTCCGCAGAAGCTGAGGCCGTTCGCCGAGGTCAAGCCAGGCGCCAGCCGGACAGCCGGCCGTCGTCGCCGACGTCGGCCACCAGCCGCATCCCGGGCAGGTCGCTCACGGGCACG
Organism: Streptomyces echinoruber; assembly: GCF_014651135.1. Classification (GTDB taxonomy): domain Bacteria; phylum Actinomycetota; class Actinomycetes; order Streptomycetales; family Streptomycetaceae; genus Streptomyces; species Streptomyces echinoruber. The sequence goes on along the minus strand of NZ_BMWH01000020.1, from coordinate 88,245 downwards.
CCGACGGCCGCGGCGATCTCGGCAGCCGGGTAGCGCTCCGGCTGGGCGCGCTCCTCCGGCGGGACGTCGGCGGCGACGATCTCGGCCTGGTCACCGAACAGCAGCAGGACCTGGACAGTCACAGTGGTCATAGGGGTCATCCTTCCTTGGACGGCGGGTTGACGAGCTGGAGCCGGACGGCGCCGACGCGGACCATACGGAGCGCGAGGGAACGCAGCTGGCCGATGGGGTGGCGTGCGAAGCCGGCGCAGATGGCGGGCGCCGGCGTGCCGATGGTGGCGTGGCAGATGACGTGTTCCTCGGTGGCGATGGCGGCCCGGGTCATCTCCTGGACGCGGCCGGGCGCCAGGCGCGCCCGGTTGCCGGGGCGGTAGATGCAGGTGTCGCACAGGGTGGCGCACTGGCGCACCGTGCGGGTGCGCCAGTCGGCGACGTCGGTGCTCGGGTCGGTCACGGCCGCCATTCCTGGCGGTAGCCGGTCCGGTCCGCGTAGGGCAGCGCGAGCAGGCGCAGCGTGCGGCACGGGTATCGCTGGGGGCTGCTGCCGCCGTGGGTGGGGTAGCCCCATTGGCCGTCGACGCAGGTTCCGCATGAGCCGTCGTTCACGTCCTGGTGCTCGTCGAGGAGCTGCCGCTTGGCGTCGATCTCGCGCAGCACCCGAGCCGGATCCAACTCTGCGACGTGCTGGCCCACGCCGTCGGCGTCGGCGTTCTCTGGGGTGACGGCTACGACGCCATCGTCGAGGTAGTCCACGACGGTGTACCGCTCGTAACTCGCCTGAGGTGGGCGGGCTGTCCACACGTCAGACTGCTCGTCCCAGAAAGCCGCCCGCGCGATCCGCTCGTCCTCTTTGAGCTGCTCGTCCAGCCAGCGCACCAAGTCGTCCACACTGGTCATGAGCTCATCCTCTCGTCGCGGCGCAGGACCTGGTGGCAGACGTCGACGTGCTCGCACCGCCCGGTGTCGAGGTAGCTGCCGTGGACGCAGCGCGGCCGGTTGTGCTCGGGGTCCTGATCGCGGTGGGGCGCGCGACGGACGTCGGCGCCGGCGCGCTTGTGCCAGCCGAGCGGTTCGTCCTGGGTGTCCGGGGCGAACACTGCGGCGGAGGTGATGAGGGCGGCGAGGCTGCGGTAGCACCAGCCATACGCGGCGCACCCGTACGGGTCTCCGTCGGGCACGCACACGAGCCGGTGGTTGAAGAGCATGCGGACGGCGATCCACCGGCAGCCAGCCGCGTGAGCGATGACCAGGCCCTGCCACAGTGGATCGGGCTTGGGGGCGTCGAGAAGCTTCACAGTCGGCCGCCGTTCTTGTGCTGGGTGATGTGGGCGTGCGCGGCCGTCATGCAGGCGTCCCAGCCGGCGCGGTCGAGGCGGCCGGAGCGGGCGACGAGCAGGGGCAGGCCGTCGCGTCCGCAGGGGCCGCACCAGGCGGCCCAGGCGCGCGCGGGCGGCGCGGTGCTGAAGCCGACGGGCGGGAACTCAGCTGGCCGGACCTGCAGGGGCGCGCTCATCGCTTCCTCCGGGCGTACCAGCGGGCGAGCCGCGGTGCCAGGCGTCCGCGCCATGTCGCCGACAGCTGGTTCTCCAGCTCGCCGAGCATACGCGCGGCCCGCAGTTCCACGCCCGCCCAGCGCAACTTCTCCTCTGTCGGGCCGAAGTTCTCGTCGCGTGCGCTCACTGGGGTATCGCCTCCGGGTCGAACAGGGTCGGGTGTGTCTGTGGTGCTCGCCGTGCGGCGGGCGGCGCCGCACGGGGCTGTGGTGGCTCCTGGGCGGCTTCCTGCCCGGCCGGGGCCGGTGGCGTGGGGAACGGGCCGGCCTTCGGACAGGGGCAGCGGCACCACCACACGCACGGCTCACCGCCGGGCCGCGGGATGAGGCGGGCCACGGCGCGGCCGTGCTGGTTGTGCACCCAGTCGGTGGTGTCGTCGACGTGCGGGCCGCCCTGCTGCCGGTGCACGCACCAGTCGCAGCGCCCCGACAGGCAGTTCCAGCAGGTGCCGCGCTCGCAGGCCGACCACCGCCAGAACCCGAACGGATACCGGCGGTCGACCTCGCGGAGGAACTCCGGCCACACGTGCTCGCGCACCCACGCGCCCTCCGCCTCCGACATCGGTGACGGGTTGGGCACGGGGTCGACGAGGCCGAGGATCAGCGCCCCGTGCAGGTTCAGCAGCTTGGTGTCCCAGACGGCCTCGAGGTCCGCCTGTGTGAGCTTCCGCTGCGGCCGGCGTATCGGCGCGGTCACCGGTCCGGCTCCTGGTGGATCGTCTGCCGCGGCGGCCCGAACTTCTCGGCGAGCATCGCGGCGATGTCGGCCTCGGTGCGGCCTCCCACGATCAGGACCTTCATGGGCTTCAGGCCGAGCTCGGCGAGCTGCACCACGATCGGCTCGTCGGCCATGAGCCGGGTCATGTTCTCCGCGGACAGGCCGAGGACGACGACCGGGGCGCCAGTGGACTCGCGCAGAAGTGCCTTGATCATCCGTCGGTCACCCCCAGTTCGTACGAGGCGCGCACCAGGGCGGCCCATCCGGCGTCGTCCAGGACCATCCGGGACCTGCGGCTGAGGTAGCGGGAAACCGCCTGCTGACCGACACCGATCCGTACGGCGAGCTGCCGCTGCACACCGGGCCACGGCCCCGGCTTGGTGGACTGCCGGCCGTCCGGCGGCTGCGGAGCCGGACCGCGCGTGGCCGGGTCCGCGGCCTCCCAAGCGGCCAGTGCCCTGCCGTGAGCGGCCCGGGCCTTGCGGCCTTCCGTGATCTCCTCCTCCTGCTGCTGCCGTAGTCGCGCGTAGAGGCGAGCGAGGACGGCCTCGGGCTCGCCCAGCAGGGACATGTCCCCGATGCGGGCGGGCAGCTCGGACGGTGCCCCCGAGAACTGGGCCAGCAGCCAGCGTCCACCGCTGTTGCCGTACAGGGCGCGCCGCTCCTCGGTCATTCGCCAATCACCTCAGCGTCATCGGCGAGCTGCAGCCCAGCGCGCTCGCAGAACTCGGTCAGGGTCATGTCGTCGCTGTGCGGGTCACCAGTGTCGAAGCGTCGGATGTAGGACCATCGAGGTCGTCTCCGTCCGTCCTCGGTCCACACGGTCCCAACACCGCGCTCGTAGCGCAGGTTGAGGTATTGGCGATCGGTGGTCCAAACGTCCCAATGCGGCGGGCGGGCGATAGGGCTGGGGCGGACACATCCCAGAACGATCGGCCGAGGTTCGGCGAACAGATCGAGTGCGCTCACTCGCCGGTCACCTCCGCGTCGTCGTGTGGTTCGGCGCGCTGGGTGAGGGTGTGGTCGGTGGTGCCGGGCCGCGCGTCTGGGACGTCCCACGCCTCGGTGTCGTGCTCCTGCATGTTGTCCTGCGGCTCGCCGGTCACCTCCGCGACGGCCAGCTCAAGGCCGGCGCGCTCGCAGAACTCTTCGATGGTCATCTCGCCGTCGAGGCGGTCGCCGGTGTCGAAGCGGGCCACGGCGCCGTCGGGCGTGCGCGTCCACGTCTCGGAGTCGGGGTTGTCGTAGGCGTCGACGGTGCCGATCCCGGACCGGTAGCGCAGGTAGAGGTACTGGCCGGTGGTGGTCCAGGCGTTCCACTGCGAGGGGACGGCCACGCAGGTGCGGACGACGCGGGCGAGGACGATCGGCTGCTGCTCGGCGAGCACGTCGGGCGTGATGATCTCCCCTCCCCCGGCGCGCCGGTTGAGGATGGCGGAGATGGTCTCGTTGAGGGCCTGCATGCGCCGCGCGAACTCGCCAGACTTCACGTAAGCCTGGAACTGCGCGAACGAGGTGATGATCGGCGGCTGCGGCGGTTCGGGGACTCGGCCGCGCTGCAGCTGGCGCAGGGCGCGATCGGCGTCGGGGTACGGGCGGTAGTTCACCGGTCGGCCCTCCAGATGACGACGGGGCGTGCACCGTAGCCCTCGGCGACCTTCACTACGCCCGGGTTGATCCACATGACGGTCTTCACCGGCAGGTCGAGCATCTGCAGCTCGAAGCCGGCCTTCTCCGCGGCGTCGGCGAGGACGGGGTCCGGCCCGTAGTCGACCGCGATGGTGCGCATGTAGGAGCCGAAGTCCGGCTCGTCCGGGCGCCAGCCGTACCGCTCGACGTGCCGGTTGATCTCCTCGGCCAGGGCCTCGCGGAAGGCCTCGATCTGGGCCTGGGTGCGCTGGCGCCGTACGAGCGCGGACACCGCGTTGGCGAGCGCGTTCGGCTGTGCCGCGCCGACGTCGTGCCGGGGCTGTTCGGCGAGCTTCGCCGCCCACCAGTCGGCGGCGGCGACAGCTTCGGGACGTGGGGTCACGGGGTGGCGCCTTCCTGGGCGTGCTGCTGGGCTTCGAGGACGATGTCGGCGGTAGCGCGGATCGCGGCGCGGGCGGCGGCCACGTTCTCGGCAGGGGTGTCGGGTCGGCCGCGGGTGGCGCGCAGCACGGCGAGGGCCTGGCGCAACGGCTCGTCGAGGATCAGCACGAGCCTGTCGCCCGCCGGCGCACCGTCCGGCGCGGGCGGCGCGGGCTCCGGCGTCTCCTGGCCGGAGGCCGCGGCGCGCTGCCTCTGCTCCGTCTCGATCGCGTCGATGTCGCGGAGGATCGTGTCCTTGCCGACCCCGAGCCGAGCAGCGATTTTGCGGGCGCTGATGCCTGGCTCCTGGCGCAGGAGTTCCTCGACCATGGCGCGGCGCGCGGCGATCGTGAGTGGCGCGGGCATGTTCACTGGCTCGGTCCTCGGGTCTGGGTGGCGTGCGCCGTGGCGCGCGCCGTCTTGTCGGTGGGGCACCAGTCGCCGGTGTCGTCGCTGCGCCAGCCGTGCCGCATGCGCGCCAGCCGGCGCGCGTGCGCCGCGTTGCGGGTGGCCTCGATGGTGACCTTGGCGCGGCAGCCGAGCCGGTCGCAGAACAGGGTGTGGGCGTATCCGATCGCCATCACGGGCCTGCCTCTCCGGCGGCGATCCGCTGCGCGAGCGGCCACGCCTCGGCGAGTGGGAACCGGGTGTCGGTGCGGGTGCGCTCGTCGTCGTCGCGCTCGTACACGAAGCCGTGGTCGCGGTGCCAGCGGCGGCCCTCGCGGTCGCAGATCATCAACCGGTCGCCGCCGGCGGTGCTGCGCCGCAACTGGAGGGGCAGCGTGGAGCCGGTCCACGGGAGCTCGAAGACGGTCACGTGTGCCGGCAGGCCGGCGAAGGGAGTGGACTCGCCCTCGTGCGGCTGGCCACCGCCGCTGGTGTCCTTCTCCCGTTCCGCTTCGTCGGCCATGGCCTGGACGATGTCCCGGCACCGGCGCCACGCGTCGGCGTACGACCCGGCGTTCAGCGTGCCCTTCAGGTGCTCGGGGAGCTGCATCGCGGCGAGTCGCTCGTCGACTTCGCGCAGCGTCGCGGAGCGGGCCGCGTCACGTTCCATCTGCGCGCCGATGATGGCGACGAGCGCGTCCTGCAGCGCGGTCTGCCCCTGGCGGGCGCGCGCGGCGTACCGGTCGGCGGCGTCGGCGAGCGCGCGGGCGCGGGTCCGGCACAGCTTCCACGCGGTGAGGCGGCGCTCGGCGCGGGCCTCGGCGTCGAGCAGGCGCCGCAGCACGGCGGCCACGCGTTCGCCCATGTAGGCGGCGAGGTTCAGGCAGTACCAGTCCTCGAGCTGCGTGGTGTGGTCGTGCTCGCGGCGGTCCTGGATGGACTTGCCGAAGGACATCAGCAGGCCGGCGGTCGCGGGCTGGGCGTCGCCGAGTTGCTCGGCGAGCGTGGCTCGCTGCTGCGGTGTCAGCTGGTCGTGGGCGCTCACCGGCTCTCACCGCCCTGGGCGTCGTCGAGCAGGTTGCCGTCCTTGTCGTGGGTCGGCGCGTACCGCGCGGGCCGCACGACGACGGAGCCGTCACGGCCGCACTGCGTGTGCAGGCAGGTGGTGGACGGGGCGCTGTGCGCGCGCCACCACTGGCCGCCGCAGTGCGGGCAGCGCATCAGGTCCTGCGTGTTGTGGTCGGCGGGGCAGCCGCAGGCGCCCGCGGCGCCGCCGCACTTCGGGTTGGAGCAGTAGTCGCTCGGGTCGAAGGCCATCAGGCGCCACCGCCCGGCAGGTCGAGCAGGGCCGGGCTCCAGCCGTCCGGCAGCAGGTCGGCCAGGACCTCGGTCAGCCAGTCGGGGCGGAGCGCTCCGCGCCGGTATTCATCACCGCGGGCGTGCTGCCAGCCGTACGAGGTGATCTGCTTGCCGGGTCGGCGGGACTTCAGGCGGCGGGGGCCGGTGACACCGACGTAGGCGTACTCGCGGGTCCCGCCCGGGACGCCTTCGTCACGGCGCAGGTACAGGTCGACCATCGTGGGGATGACGATGCGCCCGGTGATGGGGTCCGTGAGGTCCGGGCGGCCCGTGACCGGGACGACGCGCTGGACCGCGGTGACCCGGGTGAAGGACTCGGGGAGCAGCAGGTCACTCACTGGTGTCGTCGTCCTTCGGCTGCTGGGGGCCGGCGGCGGCCCACCACTCGTTGACGGTGCGGACCGCCGCGCGGCTGGACATGGTGGCGAGGGCGGTCGCCGCGGCGAGGGCGAGCGTGGCGTGCACCTGCGCGGCGTCCAGGTCCGCGCGGCGGCGGGCGATGCGCTCCTCGGTGGGCAGGTGGGCCTTCCAGCCGATGTCGGCGTCCATCCAGCTGTCGGCCTGTTCGGCGAGGCGCTCCGCCTCGCGGTAGTGCTCGGGTCCGGTGGCCATCAGGCGTCGGCTCCCTTCGTGGTGTCGGTGCTGATCTGTGCCGCCCAGTCGGCGAGCACGGTGAAGTCGTCGTCGGTGAGGCCCTTGCGGGGGTCGACGTAGTGCAGAAGTGCGGGCCCGGTGTGGTGGCGGGCGACGTACGCGCGGTCGGCGTCGCCGATCTGGTCGTCGACCCACGCGAACGGCCGGCCGGCGGCGTACTCGACGATGCGCCAGGTCTTGACGTACGTGCCGTCCGGGCGGATCACGTCCTGGTCGCCGAACTCGATGACGGGCAGGTCCTCGGTGCGGGGCAGGCCGATGCGCCAGCCGATCCATTCGTTGGCGTCGTGCTCCCATGTCGTGGCCCACACCAGCTCGTACGGCAGCCGCATCAGCGCGGGCCCGTGGGCCGGGTTGAGCCACACCCGCAGCGGCTTGACGAGGTGTTCGGGCAGACCGTCGTGCTGGGCGATCCAGCAGTCGGGCTTGAGCCGGTGCGTCTGGTAACCGGGCGGGCGCCGGTGCGGGAGCGCCTCGCACGGGTTGAGGACTCCGTCCACGTCCAGCAGGAGCAGCGGCTTGGGGGCCCTCACCGGGTGCCGCCGCTTTCGGTCTTCGGTGCGCAGATCTCCAGGGCGAACTTCCACACCCAGGAGGAGCCGCCGACGTAGAGGCGCGGGAAGTGCCAGATGTTCTGACCGTCGGTGCCGAGGTAGCGCACCCGGTCGACGGGCAGGCCGGGCATCTGGATCTCGATGCTGCGGCCGTCCGTCATGGTGAGCGTGAAGGCGTAGCGGCCCTCGCCGTCGGCGTCCGGGGTCCGGGTGCAGTCGTCGACGCCGAGGCCGGCCCGCCGGAGGTCGTCGGCGAAGACGGTGATGTTGGCGGCGGCGTGTTCTTCGCTGGCGCCGAGCACCGGCCCGGAGCCGGGGTTGATGAAGAGGCTCACTGCGGGTCCTTCGGGGTGTCGTGCGAGGTGCAGGCGGGCGCGCTGGGGCAGGGGCCGAAGCCGTCGTGCTGGGAGCACAGGAGCTGCGACGGGTACGGGCCGCCGCCCTTGAGCGGGTCGATCTCGTCGGCGGAGACGTAGCGGGCGGTCTGGTCGATGCCCTTCATCTCCGGCCGGACGGTCGCCCGCACGTCCTGCGCGGCCTGGTTGCCGATGGCCTGCTGGTAGCGCAGGTAGGTGTCCTCGGCGAGGATGCGGCGCAGGTGCTGGTCGATCTCGGTCGGGGTCGCGTCGAAGCGGGACGGCAGGGCGATCGCCGGGGCCGGCTCGCGGATCTGGGCGGCGCGCGCCACCCACGAGGCGATGACGGCGAGCGTCGACCATTCCAATCCGGCGAGCCAGTTCACGATCCGCGTGTCGTAGGCGCCGAGTTCGACGCCGGCGGCGGTCAGGGTGTCGCGGAGGGCGGCGGCCTGCGCGTCGCGGGCGTAGAAACCGATGGGCTCGGTGTCGACGGGGGCGGTGGGGATGCCGGAGGTGTCGGGCATCTGTGTCTCCTGGTGGTGGGGCCCGGCGGCGCGGAAGCGAGTCGGTGCGCCACGGGCGCGGGTCGCATGTCCGGCCGCCGGGCGGCTGGTGACGTACCTCCGGTCGGACTCGAACCGACGCGCTGCGGGGTATAAGACCGCTGCTCTGCCACTGAGCTACGGAGGCTTGGTGGACCGCGCCCCGCCGGGGGGAAGTCGGGGCGCGGCCCTGGGAGGGCGGCCGGGCCGGGGGGGGTGAGCCCGGCCGCCGGTCTAGGGGTGGCTGCGCATGGGGCCGTCGGTGGGCCGCCACCGCATGGCGTCGATGCCGACCACCCAGTCCACCGGGGCCCAGCCGAACCGGGCGGTCGGAACGGGCCGCAGTCCGGCGGTGCAGCCGTACTGCTCCCACGCGGCCGTCAGCACGTGCGCCTCGGACGGGTCGTAGGCGCAGACCTGGCGGACGTGGCCGTTGATCCACCGCAGGGCCCGCGCGGGCTCGCGCCGGTAGAGCTGGCGGTAGATCGCGGCGGCGGCCCGGCCGAGCGGGGAAGCGTAGCGCCAGTCGGCCGGGAGGCCGCGCTGCGTGAGGTAGTCGGCGACGGTGATCCTGCGGGTCAGCAGCGTGTTCACGGGGGCCTCCCTTCAGGCGCAGGCGGTGGAGCGGGTGATGGACTGGCGGCGGACGTGGAGCGGGCCGGGCAGCTCGCCCCACGGGTCGGCCAGGGCGAAGCGGGTCTCGGGGAGGCCGAGCCGGTCGAACGCGCGGCACGTGTTGCACGGGCAGGGGATGGCCAGCCACAGGCCGTGCAGCTCCTGGATGGAGCCGTGGTAGATGACCAGGTCGCCGGGCCCGATCAGGCCGATGGAGCGGAACAGCGTGTCCATGGCCACCTCCTCACGAGTGGAGCGATGGGGGCCGATCCCCAACCCCTGTCAAAAATAGTACGAGGAAGTATGAGCAAGTACAAGACTCAGGCCGTACTTTCTTTTACAACTCCTCCCGCAGCCCACGGTGTTGATCACCGGCCGTGCCGAGCCGGCTCCGCCGGCCGTGGACTCGCCCGGCAGGACCCGGCGCCCAGGAGCTGCTCGATCTGCTGGAACTTCTCCTCACGGCTGCCCGTCACCGTGGCGACGCGTACGAGCGCCGGCGTCTGCGGGCACGGTCCGCGGCGACGCGCGAACACGGCCGCGCACAAAGGCAGGGTGACGCCCGGGAAAATGCGGGTCTGCACCGCAGGAGCCTTGCCCTCCGGCGTCAGATCGACGATGAACCCGCGGTCGGCAGCTGCGCGCATGGCGGCCCGCATCCCCGCGAACGCGGGACTCTTCAGCCACGCGCTGGGCGTGAGGAACGCGACGGCCGCCGCGCCGAGACGGGTCTCGAAGGCCCGCCACAGCGCCCACCGCCAGAAGTAGACGTACAGGTTGCACAGCACGTATTCGATGCGGCCCTGGCCGGGCAGCCGGAACTCATCCAGGCTCGGCCGCCACAGCTCATCCGGGGCCCGCTCGTCTCGCGGGCCCGGGCGCCGCGCCTCGATCCACGGTGCGGCGCCCTTGGCCTTGTCCCGGTAGGGCGGATTGCCGACGATCGCGAGCGGGCCGGCCGCGCTGAGCCGGCCGGCCAGGGCCGGGGGTGTGTCACCGGCGAGGGCATCGCCGACGACGATGTTGCTGTCGAGCCAGTCGATCGGCACGAACCCGGAGGTCTCCAGCCAGCAGACCGATTTGGCGATGTCGACGGCGACCGGGTCCGTGTCGATGCCGTACACGCAGGCCTTGAGGACGTCGGCCATGACGGCGCGGACGGTGAGCGGCGCCGGCGCCTGTGTGCGGTACAGGACGCCCGCGTACGCGGAGGCCAGCAGACGTGCGGCGGCGATGAGGAACACACCGCCGCCGCAGGCCGGGTCGAGGACGGACACGTTCAGGACGTCGGACGGGTCGTCGTCCAGGTGCAGGTCGGTGATCTCGCTCAGGGCCGCGCGGGTCAGCGGCCCCGCGATCTCGGGCGGCGTGTACCAGGCGCCGGATGCGCTGCGGTCCTCGCTCGCCAGGAGCTGCTCGCGCAGGGCGCCCAGTTCGGCCGCACCCCACTGGCTGAGCTCGCCGAGGCCGGCGAGGAGTGCGACCACGCGCTGGGCTGCATCGCCTGGCAGGTCGATGGGCCAGGGCTCGGGAAGGCCGCGCGCGGCGGCGATGGTGTTGACGGCGAGGCGTACGACCTGCTGGTGGCCGTGGATGCCTGGCGCTTCGGCGGCGAGGGCCTGGATGGTGGCGTCGTTCATATGGGATCCGGGGCAGGGCGGCGCTTGCCGGACAGGAGCCGGGAGATGTAGGAGTCGGTGAACCCGAGGTCCGCGGCGATCGACGTGAGCGTCTCGCCGTTCTCCTTGCGGGTGCGGATGTGGGTGAGCTGGGAGACGGTGATCCTCCGCCGCGGTGTCGTGCCGCCGGCGTGGCTGCGCTCGCGCGCATCGTCGGTGGCGGCCTGGGTGCAAGGGCCGCACCGGCAGCCGTGGTTGGTGTAGGTGGAGGCGCGGCCGTGCACGAGCTCGCGCTTCGGCCGTCCGGTGCGGCGTACGACGGCCCGGGTCGCGGGGCGCCGTTTCCTTGCGGGAGCCGTGGCCGCCGTGCGGCGGCCGACCCTGCCGTCCCTGCCCCACACGCGGGACGGCGCCTCTCCCTCGTGCCACCACGCGAGGAAGCGGCGGCGGGCTGTGGACACGAGCACGTTGTAGGTGCCGGGCGTCACGCCCAGGTGGTCGGCGGCGGCCTGGTAGTCCTCGAGCGCGGCGAGCGCGGCAAGGGCCTGCTGCTGGCGCGGTGTCAGCCGGGGCCAGATCTGCTGCGTGGCGAGCCGCTCGACCACCCCCGTCTCCGGAGAGGGCGGGTTCGCCGGGCACCAGTAGGCGTGGAAGCGGGGCATGGGCTGCCCGAAGACGTGGGTGGAGCGGCCGTGGGTGCGCATCTCGTCCAGGACCCGGGCGTCGTTGGCCCGGGTGCCGGCGTTCAGCAACTCCCGGCGCGTCGGCAGCTCCTCGGCCGTCAGCAGCCGCTCGACGATCCCGCACCACACCGCGTTGTAGCGCTCGTCGAGGTCGCCGGCGACGTACCAGCGGTCCATGCGCAGCACCGTGCGGGTGAGCTGCTCGAGGTCGCGCAGGGTGTAGCCGTGCGCGACCGGCGTGTCGGCGGTCATGAGACCCGGTTCTCCGTGAGCAGGTACAGCCGCGGGCCCTCGTAGCGGGCCGGTGCGCCCGTATCGCCGTCCTCGCACTGGTCGTTCACGCACCAGGCCCGGGGCCGGTCCTCGTCGGCGCGCCCGTACACGGTCCGCTCCCCGCACACCAGGCACAGGGCGTGCCGGAAGTGCACGCTCGGCCCGCGCAGGCCGAGCACGGTCAGGACGGTGCCGTGCCAGCGGCCCACGATCCGCCGCACCTCGGCCTCGCGGCCGGCGGTCTCCGCGCCCGGCGGGATCGCCCTGAGCGCCCGGTACCAGGGCTGCGTGTGCGGCGAGCCGCGCAGCTCCGCGTCGAGGGCCACGGCCTCCGCCTTGATGCGCTGCGACCACGACACGGCCTCCAGCGACGTCGGCGGCCGGGACCCGGGCGGAGCGTGCACGGCCGCCGCGGGCTGCCGCGTGCGCAAGCCGAGCGTGTCGAGCCGGTGGATGAGCCCGGGGCCGCCGTCGCCGGGGTGCTCCTTGTCGCCGGTGTAGCGGTCCACGAGGTCGGCGACCAGATCGTCAAGCGTCTGCATCGGTCACCTCGTACGTGTACCGCTCGAACGGCCTCTCTGCGCCGGCCAGATCACGTGCCGGCGCTTCCGCCTTGACGCGCGCCTTCTCCTTGGTGCGTGCGAAACCGCTGCGCTGGCCCCTGTGCGGGATGTACGCCTGCCACCACCAGGCCTCGCCCATGACACACCGGTCGAACCAGCTGTGATCCGCGCACTCGCGAATCATGATCTCGGCCTTGACGTCAGCCATCGGCGGCCTCCGCGTCCTCGGCCACGAGTCCGCGGGAGCCATGCCGCGTGGCGATCTTCGGACGCTCGGCCTCGAACGAGATGACTAGCTGGTCGTCGGTGCCGTGCACGTGGACGTCGCCGGTGTGGATGCCCTTCGCTGCGAGTCGGGCCCGGTCCTTCTCGGCGACCGCCACCGCCTGTTCCACCTCGGTGTGGTGGGCCGGAGCCTTCAGTGTCCATTGGTGGCGGTCGACGGTGATGACGCGCTTCTCAGCGTTCATCGGTGTTCTCCTTGCTTCGTCGTGCGCGCCAGACGCGGCGGCACCAGCCGCACACGTCGCCGGCGTCGGGGTACAGGGCGCCCTGACCCTGCTGGGGGTCGGCCCCGGCGAGGGAGCGGCGCAGGTGGGGGCAGTGCGGATAGATGTGATCGGTCACGCCCGTCGGGGCGAAGTACCAGGGCTGGACGGCGTTCTCGAGACCGTGCCGGTCGCGCAGCTCGGCGTCCGCGGCGGCGAGCGCGGCCTCGATGGCGGTCGGGTGCTGGAGGATCACGTCGCCGGGGTGCGGGGTCACAGGTGCGTGTCCCCTCGTGCGAGCGCCCGGGCGGTTTCCTGCTTCGCGGCGCGTTCGGCGACGTCGTAGCCCAGGTACCTGGTGAGCTGGGCGAGGACGGCGCGGGCCCGGTCGTCCGAGTCGGCGACCCTGGCGGCGATGTGCGCCAGGTCCAGGAGCAGCGCGGTGGGTACCAGCTGGTCGCCGGGCCACTCGACGCGGGCGCCGTGGTAGCCCTTCAGGAGGTCCTCCAGCGAGGCGGCGGCTGTGGCGAGTCCGTACTGCGGGTCGTCGGCGACCAGGACGTGCCCGGTGGGGAACTGGGCGCCGTGGAGGAGCCGGCCGTTGTGGTGCAGGCGGAAGCCGCGGGTGAAGGTGGGGTGCATGGTGGGTCCTTGGGGGCTCATCGGCTGCACTTCGGGCAGCCCTGGTCTTCGAGGTCACGGCAGACGACGCAGGTGGCCTCTTCGGAACCGTCCGCCCACGGCTCGTTGGTGACGTCGGTGCCGCACAGGGCGATGTCCGGGCTGCAGTCGCACACCGTGTGCGTCAGGTCGTCGCCGGGCTGCGTGGCCGCGGCCGTCTGCTCGGGGGCGAGCGTGCTCACGGCCGGGTCACCTCCAGGCGCCGCCGGCCGCCGCGCTCCTGCTGGGTGGCGACGACGTGGAATCCCGCGTCGCGCAGCTCGGTGGTGATGGCGGCGAGCTGGTCGGCCTCGCCGGGCCCGTCCCAGAAGACGTGGACGGCGCGCCTCCCGGCCTGGGCGACGCGGACACCGGGATCCCAGTCGCCGCTCTCGAACCGGCTGAACTCGTGGCCCTGGGCGCGAAGGAAGCGTTCGACATCGGCGGCCTTGATGCGCTGCGCCATGGTCACTGCTCCGTGGTGGGCTGTTGGAGGGCGTCGCGCAGGTCGGTCAGTAGGCGGTGCGCCTCGGAGCGCGGCAGGAGCTGCGGCGCCCACCGTTCGGCGACCTCGCGCACGCGGTCGATGACGGCCTGCGTCTGCTCCAGTTCGGCGACCGCGTCGGCGAGCTGCTTCCACCATGGCCGCTCCACGGTGGGGGCGATGACGGCACGCCAGCGGTCCACCGTTTCGGTTTGGATCCATCCCGTTCTCACGCAGGGCTCGCCGGGGTGCCCGTGTTCGGTGAAGTGCCGCAGCACCTCGGCGAGGGTGACGGCGTGTTGGTCCCGGTCGCGTTGTGCCTCGGCCCGGGCCCGGTCGGCGGCCTCTTCCCGGTCGATGGCGTCGTTGGCGCGCTTGTTCTCGGCGGTGAGCAGGCCGCGCATGCGTTCCAGTTCGGCGACCGCGGCGGCGCGTTCCTTCTCCGCCCTGTTGGACGTCTCGTGCGCCACGCCGAGGAGGTCCTGGGCCTGCGCGGCGAGGGCGCGCGCCTGGTCGGCGTCGCGGATCTCGGTCTCGACGTGTTGCCGCAGCAGGGCGGCCCCGCTGACGCCGAGGGTGTCGATGAGTCTGTGCTCGGCGCGGTCGAGGAGGGTGCGCATGCTCGTGCGGCGGGCGGTGCGCTGCGCATCCTCGTCGTCGGCCGGCGCCTGGTCGGTCCATCCGGTGTACGCCTCGGTAGGCACGTGGTGCGCGATGGTCCGGACAGCCTGCGCGCGGTCGGCGGGGTCGGTTCCGCGGTCGCCGGCGGCGAGACGCTCCGGCTGGCGGCAGACGTTCCAGTCGCAGGGGCTGCCGGGCTCGGTGTGCCAGCACTGCACGGGCGGGTCGTCGTCCTGGCCGCCGCCAGTCGGGGCCGGGTCGACGACCCGCCCGTCGACGGTGATGTCCCGGCCGCAGGTGTCGATGCCGACGTGCTCCAGCAGGCCGCGGGTGCCGGTGACGCCCTCGCAGGCGCTGGTGCGGGTGTGCTCGGTCGCTGACGTGCTCGGGGCGGGCTGTTCTCCGTCCAGCTCGTCGCGCAGCTCGGCGCCGGCGACCCGTACGAGGAACGCGGACGAGCCGTGCGCGGCCTCCCAACGGTCCGCGAGCTTGTACGCGCGCCCGGCGGCGGCCCGGGCGCGGTCGCGCTGCTTCAGGAGCTGGTCGACGATCGGCATGACGGCCTGGACGATCCGCTCGTCTCCGACCTCGACCGGGGCCGCCTGACCGTCCTGGACTGCCTGGATCGCGCGCTCGACCTGCCTGCGGAGGACCTCCCGCTCAGCGTCCGGGCCTCCCACCCAGCCGGGCACGTCGAAGGCCTCGATGATGTCGGCCGCGAGCTCGCGGCGCGCGGCCTCCACCTCGTCGGCCCACAGGATGCGGGTGCTGCCGCCGTGGCCGTGGATGCGCTCGAAGGGCCGGCTGCCCTTGTTGTGCCAGACGTCGGTCTTCGGCTCGTGCATGGGCGGCTGGTCGAGCCAGTGGGTGACGACCCATCCGTCCGAGAACATGACGCCTTCGACGATCACGCCCTCGCCGGAGACGCCGGACACGTCCTCGTCGCGCTGGGCGACGAAGACCCGGGGGAAGGTCGGTTTCGTCATCGGATGATCCCATCGGGCTGGTGCGCGGCGGTGCGCTGGTGCGGGATGGGCAGGGTGAGGGTCTGCTCTGTCTCGGGGTCGAGCAATTTCGCGAGGGGGATGCGCAGGCGGACGGTGTCGTCGTCGGGCAGGTCGACGGCCGGGGCCGCGGCGGGAGCGGGGTGACGGTCGGCGCGGCGCTTGCCGGTGCCGCGCCAGGGCACAAGAGCGAGCGGCACGACAACCGCCAGGGCGGCGCCCAGGGCGAACAGCAGCCCACTGCCGAGGTAGCCGCCACCGGCCATGGCGAGCGCGCCGGCGACGACGCTGATCTGGCCGAGCGCCCAGCGGCGCCGGAGGGTCATCGGGGTGATGACCGTCTTGCGGCCCTGGCGGCCGGTCCACGAGTTGCCGGTGATGAACGGCTTGCCGTTGCGGCGGGCCATCCAGAAGCCAGTGCGGACCATCGGGCACCAGACGACGCCCTCGTACGGCTCGCGGGGCAGAGGACCGGAGCCTTCGCCGTTCCGGCCTCTGAGGCTCACCCAGCGCTTCGTGTTGACGTACACCCACCAGACGCCGTCGCTCTCGCGCTGCCGGATGGTGGCGTGCAAGCCGCATCGGATCGCCAGGCACTGGAACATCTCCGCAGTGCCGCGGTCCTTCTGCACGAAGGCGAGCCTGTTGCCCTCACGTCGGTGGCCATCGCCGTCGACCAGGGCATCCAGCAGTGCCCGGCACTCGGCTTCCGGCCAGCCGAACACGACGTCGGGCGTCAGGCTCTTGGGCGGCACGACCGAGGTGAGCCACTCGGCGATCTCGCCCTGGATGACGAACTCGATCTGCACCCGCTCGCCGGGAGCGAGCGAGGCGCCGGCGGGCCGGTCGCGGCGGCGCTCCCGCCAGTCCGCGCCCACAGCGTCGAGCAGGTCTCGGATCGCCTGGCACTTGTGCGGGTTGACCGTCTCGGACTGGCTGATCACGGCCTGGTTGCCGTCCCGCCACCCCTCAGCGATGAACCAGCCGAGCAAGGCGGCGCGCTTCTCGCCGGGCCCTGTGAGCTCCAGCGGCTCCCATGGGGCTGAGAGTGGGACCTTGCACCCCTTGCTCACGTCCCCAGCGAGCTTGACGTGGCGTCCCCGCTTCTCGGTGTCCACGAATACCCGGTGCGTCTCCGTGAGGCGCTGGCTCGTCGACGTCTGCTCGATGGCGACCAGCTGCTCGACCACGTCGTAGCGGACGAACTTCGCGGGCTCCCAGTAGAGCCTGTCGATCTCCGCGTCGTATGCGGCGATCAGGTCGCCGTCCTTGAGCTCACTGTGGCGGCGCCAGCCGTACGGCGTGAGAGCCTCGGTCTTCTCATCGACGCAGGCGTAATGCCGACCCAACACCCACTCGCGGACGAAGCCGCACAGGTACAGCCACTTGTTGTAGTAGTTGACCAGCGTGTAGGGGATGACGCCGAGGACGGCCTCGCGGACACCGACGACGGTGGCGACCAGCGCCGTGGAGACGACGGTGTGCACGGCCGTCCAGAACACGAAGGCCTTCAGCAGGGCCGGGTGCGTGCCGGTGACGGCGGACCAGATCAGGTAGCCCTCGGTGAAGAACAGGCTGACGAGGTCGAAGATGGCGCCGCCGACGACCAGCAGGCTCCGCCAGTTCTTGAGCTGGCGGCGGTGCTTGGCCATGTTCTGGTAGTAGCCGGACGACCAGCGGCGCATCTGGTTGCGGTAGGTGCGGAAGTCCTCCGGGTCGAGGGTCCAGGCGAGGGCATCGCCGGTGTAGTCGAGCCGGTAGCCGGCGCCGTGCAGCGCCCAGGTGGCGTCCATGTCGGCGGTGATGAGCCCGTTGGGGAAGCCGCCGATGCCCTGGATCGCGGCCGTCTTGAAGGCGTAGCAGGCGCCGGTGAGGACCTGGATGCGGCCGACCTTGGCCTGGCACAGCCGCCACCAGCGGCGGCCGAGGGCGTAGGCGAACCGGCGGCTTCGGGTGAAGAACGCGGCTTGCGCGCGGCCGAGCAAGCCGGTCTTCGAGTACGGGACGACGGCGCCCTGCGCGGGCAGGATGGTGGAGCAGGTGGCGTCCAGGCCGTCGCGTTCGATGTGCTCCACCATGAGGCGGATGCAGTCGGCATCCGGCCACGTGTCGCCGTCAAAGCCGATCACCAGGTCAGTGGTGATGCTCCACAGGGCGGCGTTCTGCGCGGCTGCCTTGTCCTGGAAGTCGGTCTCCAGCACCAGGTCGGCGCCGGCGTCGCGGGCGAGCTGGGCGGTGTTGTCGGTGCAGGCGTCCGCGACGACGATGATCTGCTCGACGGGGTAGGTGCTGGCGCGCACCGCGGCTATGCATCTGGTGATGGTGTCCGCCTCGTTGTGGGCGGGGACCAGCACGGTGACGGTGAGGCTCACTGTCCGTCCCCCTTGCGGGCGGCGCGCTTGGCGGCCTGCTTGGTGACGAAGCCGGTGATGACGGAGCCGATGGCGACGACTGTGAGGATGGCGGCGCCGATGCCGGTGTGGGCGAGTCCGATGTACACGGATTTATTCCTTCGGGTGGTTGGTGATGCCGCGCGCGTCGATCGCGCGGATGGTCTTGAGGTCGTCGCGTGCCTGGCGGCGGGCGGCGCGGCGCTCGCGGTGGGCGGCGCAGGCCTCGTGCAGGCGGGAGAGGGCGATGTAGAGGGCGCTGCCGAGGGCGGCGGCGAGGACGAGGGCGAGCAGGGCGGCCAGGCCGCCGAGGGCGGCGACGACGAAGGTCTGCAGGGGGGTCATTGGCGCCGCCTCTCGCGGCTGGTGATGTAGATGGCGCGGCCGGAGGCAGTGGTGAGGACGGCGCCCAGGGCGAGGAAGGCGATGGCCCAGAGCCGCAGTTCGCGGTATGCGGCATCAGCGCTGCCGAGCAGGCAGGCCATCGCGAGCAGGGCGAAGAACCAGGAGTCGGACAGGCCGATCGCCAACCCCAGCATGGCAAGGATGCCGACCGCGAGCGCGGCCCAGGTGAGCAGGGACATGGTGGTGGTGCCTTTCAGACGGTGGTGGGTGCGGTGCGGGCAAGCGGCCAGGGCCAGTTGGGCGGTCACGGCCCGCTGCCGAAGATCCGTTTGTAGGCGGCGTCGGCCCGCTGGTTGGCCACCCGCATCCGGTGGTCGGCGAGGTGGCCGCCTGCGACGCAGCCCGGCGTGTCGCAGGTGCGGGTGACACGGCCGACCGGGTCGCGGCCGTGGTGCAGGCGGAAGGCGATCCGGTAGGCGCTGTGGACCCGCCCCCCGTGCCGCAGGACAGGGGTACCGCTGCTGGTGACGTGGCCCTTCCACAGCAGGTGGCCATCGCCGGTGGGCGTGGTGCGGCACCGGAACAGGTCTTCCGGGCTCGCCGCGGCCGTGAACCGGTCGGCGAGGTGGCCGCCCGCGACGCAGCCCGGCGTGTCGCAGGTGCGGGTGACACGGCCGACCGGGTCGCGGCCGTGGTGCAGGCGGAAGGCGATCCGGTAGGCGCTGTGGACCCGCCCGCCGTGCCGCAGGGCGGGCACGCCGCTGTTGGTGACGTGGCCCTTCCACAGCAGGTGGCCATCGCCGGTGGGCGTGGTGCGGCGCCGGAACAGGTCTTCCGGGCTCGCCGCGGGGCGCGGTCCGCGCTTGTGCTTGGGCAGGCCGAGTGCGGCGCGGTGCTTGGCGACGGTTCTGGAGTCCATGTGCAGCCGGCGGGCAATCGCGTTGTCGGGCAGGCCCGCTCGCAGCAGCTCAACGACATCGGCGCGGGCTTTCACGACGCCTGCTCCACATGCAGGTTGGCGAGCAGACCCAGCCGCTTGCGCACCTGCTGCACGGAGTCGAGGCTGATGGCCATGCGGTGGGCGATGGCGGGGTCGCTCAGCCCGGACGACCACAGGGTGTAGACGCACCATTCGCGGGGTGTCCGCGGTTTGGTCTCCTGCGCTGGTGTCTCCTGCGCCGGTTCCGGCTGGGGGGTGTTGCGCTGCCGCCAGTTGCGGTTCTCGTGGTCGCGGTAGACCTCGCCGCTCCAGCACTTGGGGTCGATCGGCTCGTCCAGCCACAGGTGCCGCAGCAGCGCGAGGTGGGTGCCGCAGCGCTCGGCGCCGGTGAACTGGATGAGCGGGGCGTCCTCATTGCGGCGCCTGGCCGTGCTGTCGAGGCGGTGACGCTCGTCGTAGGTGAGGCCGGCGGCGACACCGTCCCGGTCGTCGCGGTGCAGGCCGCGCTCGGTCTCCTTCGTGTACGCCAGGCACTGGGAACGGACGGGGCAGCGTGCCACGCAGATGGTGCGCGCCTCGTGCTCGCGCTTCGGTGTGTCGAAGACATCCCGCTGGTCCCGGCAGGCGGCGTGCGCCATCCAGTCGTAGCGGTGGCCCGCGGTGTCGGGGACGGATCCGGTGTGGTTCATGGCTCACTCCGCGGCCGGTGCCGTCCGGGCGCCCTTGGGGGCCTTGCGGATGCTGAACTTGCGGTCGCGGCGGCGCACGGCGCCGGCCAGGGCCGGCGACACGCGGAACCGCACGGCGCGGTGCGCGGCGAGCGTGGTCACCTCACCGGTCTGCGGGTTGCGGGCCGGGCGCCGCTTGGTGCGGTATGCCAACCAGGTGCCGAAGTTGGTGACGGCGACGTCGTGCCCGGACGCGGCGGCGCGGGCGATGGCGTCGAAGGTTGCCAGGACGGTGTCGCGCACCTGCTTGGGCTCGGTGCCGAGGTCGGCGGCCACGACGGCGATGAGCTTGGTCGTGGTCAGCCGCCCGGTGATCGGGGTGGGGTGCTTCTTCTTCACGGGATGCTCCAGGCGGGGCGCGGGGCCGGTCGGCCCCGCGCCGGGGTCAGTAGTGGTCGCCGACGTGGGTGGTGCGCCAGGTGTGCTCGCTGACGCACACCTCGTCGCCGGTGCTCAGCTCCAGCTGCCAGCACGCCGGCCGGTAGCCGGCGACGCGCCGGATGCCGGTCGGCACGGTGCGGCAGGAGCGGACGGTGGACGTGGACTTGCCGACACGGCGGGACGACGTGGTGCACACGCGCTTCGTCGTCGTCACCGTGTGCCAGGTGGTGCGCGCGGCCTCGTAGTCCTTGCCGGTGACGGTGCCGTGCGGCTGGCTCGACCCGCAGCCGGCGAGCAGCAGCAACCCCGCAGCCGCGACGGCCGCCAAGAGGCTGCGGGGCGCCTTGGCCGCGCGCGGCGGGCAGATGCAGCGGACGCGCTGGCAGAACGGGCAGACGGGCACGCGGCTCACGGCAGGAGTCCCTTCGCGCGGGCCGCGGTCAGCCAGGTGCCGAACTCGCGGGTGAGACCGTCGTAGAGCACGCTGTCGGGCAGGCCGGACGGCCGGGCGCCGGCGTGGAAGTACGAGGCGTTGTCGACGAGGCGCCCGCCGAGGGTGTCGAGCTGCTGCAGGAAGCGGACCTCGCTGGGGCCGAACCCGACAAAGCTCCAGAAGATCGGCAGCTTGGAGGCCTGCGAGAGCTGGAGCCGGGCGTCGTCCCGGTCCTGCGGGTCGCCGTCGGTCTGGAAGATGACCAGGGCCGGGTCGGTGGCCCTGCTGCCGCGGTAGTGCTCGATGACGGCGCGCATCGCGGGCGCGTACTGGGTGCCGCCCATCGTGGATTCGCCGCCGTACCGCTGGTGCTGCTGGGCGACCACGCCCTGGTAGCGGTCCAGGCTGATGTCGACGACCGGGTACGGCGCGCTGTCGAACATCACGAGCGGGACGGTGCCGTCGTCGTCCAGGTTGGCGGACAGGCCGAGCGCCTGGTCGGCGAGGTTCTGCACGCTGCCGTCGGCGAAGTAGTCGCGCATCGACCAGGAGCGGTCGACGACCAGGTACACGGCCGCGCGCTGCCCGGCGGGAACGCCGGCCTTGGCCAGGGACACCCCGGCGGTCTTGACGAGCGAGACGAGCCCGGCGGGGACGCCGGTGAGCGACGGCGCCTGGGCGGATGCAGGCTCCACGGGCGCGGGCGGGGCCTTCTTGAAACGTCCGAACATGGGTACTTCTCCTTGCGGTGGTGGTGCCGCCCGCCGCCCGGCCGGTGTCATCCGGGCGGCGGGCGGGGCTTCGGGGGTTCAGGCGCTGGCGCGCCAGGCGGTGGCCGTGGTGTCGGTGAACTCCTGCGCGGCATCGGGCAGGGCGCTCGCGTCGCCAGCCGGGGACGAGTCGCGCCGCAGCTGCCGCATGGCGGTCGCGTTGGCCAGCTCGGCGCGCAGCTCGGTGTTCTCCGCGCACAGCTGGTCGAACGCGCCGAGCTGCTTCTGCAGGTCGGCGATCTGCCGCGACGCCTCGGCCAGGGCCTTCAGGGCGTCGTCCCGCTCACGGAGGGCTTCCTGCCGGCCGGCCAGCGCGCTCATCAGCTGGCAGGCGAGCCTGTCGGCCTCGGCCTCGAGCCGGGCAATGTCCTTGCGGAGCGCCGAGCGGGGCTGCACGAGCCGGTGCGCGCCGCGGCCGGCCGGGGCCGCGAAGTACACGGCCGCGCCGGCCCCGACCACGCCGACGGACAGGAACACATAGGCGATCACGCGTCCTTCTCCTTCTTCGGCGGGCACCACGGGCAGTACGCCGTGAGGCAGCCGGCCCCGCGCGCGATGGACAGCTCGTGGGTGGCGCCCTCGTTGGCGGCCTGCAGGTCGGCCACGCGCTGCTCCAGGGCACGGGCCCGGGCGCGTTCGGCAGCGAGCTGGCCGCGCAGCCGGTTGGCCTGGGCGTCGTTGATGCGGGCGCGCCAGCGGCGGATGATGCTCGGAGTGGTCATGCGGGCCTCGCAGTTGGTTCGGTGCCGCGCTGCTCGAGGCGGCGGGAGAAGGCGTCCAGGTCCTCGGTCAGGCCGGAGGTGATGGACTCGTGGAAGTCGCGGGTGTGCTGGTCGCTCGGGGCGACGTAGCAGACCCACAGGTCGACGCCGTTCTGCGTGACCTCCGTGCGGGCCCGGAAGGACCGGGCCGGGC
Source organism: Streptomyces echinoruber (assembly GCF_014651135.1). GTDB lineage: Bacteria > Actinomycetota > Actinomycetes > Streptomycetales > Streptomycetaceae > Streptomyces > Streptomyces echinoruber. Next base: position 66,138 of record NZ_BMWH01000020.1, on the reverse strand, counting down.
GGTAGGCGGGCAGCCGCTCGCCGGTGCGGACCTGGTTGGCCGCGTGCTTGGCGCTGACGCTGCTGCCGTACGTCCCGGCGAGGACCCACTGGCCGGGCATCTCCCGGGCCTGCTGGGCGGCGTGCTTGTGGTCGACGCGCGGCTGGCCCTTGATCCCGCTCACCGGACGTCACCCCGCTGGGATGCGGCTGCGGTGGCGGCCGGCTGGAGCGGCGTGAGCATGCGGTGCCCCTCGAACGGCTCGCGCGGCAGCAGCTCTCCCTGGCCGGGCGGCGTCGGGACCGGCCGCGGCTCCGGGTCGGGGTCGTCCTCGCCGCGGAACTCGGTGCACGTGTAGTCGGCGTGGATTTCCTGCTGCTCTGTCTCCGTCAGCCACTCGGCTGGCCTCTTGCCCTCCAAGGCAATGAGGATCAGCGGGCATTCGTTGACAGCGTCGCCCTGCCGGGCCGGCTTGTCCCAGAAGCAGCGGTTGCAGTTCTTCGCCGACCAGGCCTCCCACTGGCTGGAGTTGGAGAAGGTGGACTCGTCGCGTGCGGCTGCGAGGGCCTCGTCATAAGTGCGCATCAGCGGGCGTTCCTCCCTGCTCGCTGCGCCGCGCGGTGGCGTGCCTGGCTCGCCCGGTCGGTCATCCGCTTACAGGTCAGGCACAGACGGCCCCCAGTCGTGGGGTGGACGTAGGTGTTCTCCTGCGAGTACGGATGGCCCTCAGGGCACTCGGTCTTGGCCGCATTGGCTGCGGAGAAGGACTCGCCGCGAAGGACGTTGACGGCGTTGGGGACCGGGTCCAGGTGGTATGGGTTCACGCAGTGCCGGGTGCGGCACAGGTGATCCAGTACCAAGCCGTCTGGAATCTCGGCGACCAAGCCCTCGTATGACCAGCGATGCGCGGGGACAGTCTGCGATCCCTGGCCTCCGCTCCGGAACCTGCCGTAACCGTGCTGGTTCGGCCGTCCAGTCCAGAGCCAGCACGGGCCGAGTTCAGGAGAGTGCTCAGGCACGGGTCCCTCCACGACCTTCGCCCAGAAGCGGATCTGCGGTGGAATCGGCCTGCGGCCACCGCGCCGCTTCCCCTTGAAGAACGCGGGCCGGCCGTAGTCGTCGGGGGTCACAGCTGCTCACCCCGCAGGCAGTCGGGCAGCTGCGGGACGTGCTCGCGCAGGATGCCGGTCTCGACGTCGTAGTCCTGGGCGCGGTCCCACGTGGCGAGGGGGAACGCGTCGCGTAGCAGCCGGGTGATCTTCCGGTGCTGGTCGCCGTTGAGCGGCACTTCGCGGTGCCCGAACGGCGGCCGGCGGTCGACGGTGAGCGCCAGCGCGACCCAGCGCAGGCCGTCCTCCCAGCGCACGCAGGTGATCCGGACCTCGGCGAGGTGCCGGCCGGTGATACGCCGCAGGCTGTCCCGCAACGCCAGCCGCGTGGCCTCCGGCGCGGCATGCTCGGTTGCAGTCTTGGTGCTCATGCCGCACCCCCGCGCATCACTGCGTCGTACAGGTCGCGGGCCCAGCGGGCGTCGGCGAGCGCGGTGTGCCGGTCGTCGCCGCGTGGCGGGGTCACGCCGAGCCGGGCGGAGATCTCCTCGGAGTCCCACGGCAGGCTGACGGTGTCCCCGCGGGCGGCCAGCGCGCCGACGGCGAGCGCCTCGACGTCGATGAGGTGGTAGTGCCACGGGGGCGGCCACTCGCCCAGCAGGCCACGCGCGATCATCTCGGCGTCGAAGCTGACCACGTTGCCGGCCATGTGGGCGCCGGCCAGATCGCGCTTCAGCCGGTCCAGTCCTCCAGTCCTCTCGGTCCAGGCGAAGCCGGGCGCGGTGGTGCGCTCGTGGAAGCGGCAGATCTCCAGGCCCTTGGCGTCAGCGTGGGCCATCTCCGTCGCCGTCGGCTCGAAGTGCAGGACCGTTTCCCGGTCCGGCTGTCCGGGCTCGCGCAGGATGTAGGCGATCTCCCACGGCACGTGGTCCGCGGGGTTGAGGCCGGTGGTCTCGCAGTCGATGAAGGCGAGGCGTGTCATGCCGCACCCCCGCCCGGGTGGAAGCAGGCGTGGACGTCGGCCATGAGCCGCTGGTAGGCGGCGACGGTGGCGGGGGGCCAGCGGTGCTCGGGCGCCGGGTGGGCCTCGCGGAACCAGCGGTCGCACACCGCGAGCAGCAGCTGCTCGCGGTCGGCGGTGCGCGCGGCCGGGCCGCCGTCGGCCGGGGTGACCGCCTGCGGGTGGTCGGCCGCCAGGCGGGCGAAGGCGTCCTCGAGGGCCGGGTCGTCCAGCAGGTGCCGGTAGTCCTGCTCGTGGCTGACCGGGTAGGTGCGCCGCAGCGCCTCGAAGTCGACCGTGACCGCGGCCGGGCGGCGGGGGCGCAGGCGGCTGGCCAGCCAGCGGGTGAACGTGGCGAGCGGGTGGTACGGGGCGCGGGCGATGTGCAGCGTTGCGGTCATCGCCATCGCCTCCCTTCGGGTTCAGTCGGTGGTGTGGTTGGGGTGCAGGGCCGCGCGTGCGGCGGCGGCTCCGCGCTGGTAGGTCTCGGGTCCGGGCGGGCGCCGGCGGTGGCGCCACGGCTCCGGTCGTGCGGCGAGCAGGTCCGGCGGCTCGGCCTCGGGGTCGGCGATCAGCTGGGCGACGATGACCAGGGCGCGGGGCCAGGTGAGGCCCTCGGTGTGGGCCTGGGCGAGGACGTCGCGCAGCTGGTCGATGGACCAGTCGGGCCGAGAGGCTGCGGCCAGGGCGAGGAGTTGGGGGGGCGCGGGCTGCGGCAGGTCGGTCATCGCCACCTCCTCAGCAGGTCGGCGGGTGGCCGGCAGGGACGGCACAGGCCGTCGGGCAGCGGCTGGCGGGACGGGGCGCCGCAGGCCTCGCACTCGTGCCAGCGGCCGGGCGGACGCGGGTACGCGGGCCGCTGGGGACCGGAGGGCTTGCCGGGCGGTCTCTGGCCGTCGGCGGCGCGCAGTTCGGCGCACACGTCGCAGGGGGCGCCGGTGTGCCAGATCCGGCCGGACTCGCACGCGGTGAGCCCGCAGCCGTGGCGGACCACCGCGGCGCCGAGCAGCCACCGGCCCGGGTCGCGGATCTCCTGCGTCGAGGCGACCCGGAACTCCAGGCGGGCGCGGATGCGTTCGGGCTCCTGGCCCTGGTCGAGCTGGCGGCCGATCTCCCGCGCCAGCTCGCGCACCACCCACGGGGACAGGCCCGGCAGCAGCGGCTTGACGGGTTCGAGGACTCGCCAGATCCGCGGAGCGAGCGTCAGCTGCGGCCCCGCGTACGGGCGGCGCAGCGACGGCGGAAGCGGAACGAGGTCGGCCCGCGCGCTACTACCTGAGCCTCGCCTACGGCGGATACCAGAGACGGCCCGCGGTTCTTCGGGTGAGTCAGTCTGCTGGTCTTCCTCATACGCGAGGGATCCGCATCCATGATCCCCACCCGACCCCTCTCCAGTGTCCGCAGTGAGCGCGGCCTGGGTGGGCTCGTCGTGCACCGTGTAGAGGTGGCGACCGCGGTATCCGGCGCGCCGCTCGACGCTGATCCAGCCGAGCCGCTCCAGCTCGCGCAGGATGCGCCGCACCGAGCGGACGTCGAGGGGTTCGCCGGCGCGCTGGCCGGAGCGGTGACGCAGGATGCGCGCCAGCTCGGCCAGGGTGATGTGGTGGCCGGTGGCGGTGGCGTACGCCAGGGCGGCGTACGCGCGCAGTTGGCGCGGGCTGAGGCTCTCGGCGGCGCGCGACGGCACCCAGGCGCCGTGCTCGCGCCGCCAGTCGGTGGCGCGGATCCGGCGCACCGCCGTACGCCCGGTGCCGCTCTTCTCCCACGTGCGCCGCCGGCTGGTCAGCTCCACCACGTCGTCGGCCGGGTCCGGCCGCATGAGCTGTGTGAGCGCCTTCTCGACGGTGGAGCGCGCCAGTCCGAGCAGGCTGGAGAGGTAGGCGACCCCCGCCTCGCAGCCGGTGTCTCGCCGGTCGAGGGCGGCGATCTTCACGTACACGGACACGGTGGCGTCGCTGTAGGAGCCGAGGATCACGCGCAGCGGAACGCGAACGCGCTGAGGCATCGGGGTCACCTCCCTTCGGGAGCAGTGCGGGTGGGGTCAGGGGCAGGTCAGCGGTCGCGGTGGGCCTCGAAAGCCAGGAAGGCGCAGCCGAGCCACGTGAGGACGACCGCCGCACCGCCCGCGATGGCGGCGAGCTGCACGTCGAGGCTCATGCCGTACGTGATGCCGCCCGACAGGGCGCCCAGCAGCAGGCCGGCGAAGAAGACGGGCATCGGTCAGTCCTCGCTGTCGTGGTTGCGGGCGGTGTTCAGCAGGGCGGTGAGGCCGTCGGCCAGGGCCTGCATCTCGTGCCGCATCTCGGTGACCGTCAGGTCCGGGCCGCGCATCAGCCGCTGCGCGTACTCCCGCCAGTGCTCAAGGCCGGCGCGGAGCCGCGCGGTCTCCAGGTAGGCGAGCATTCCGCCGGTCAGCCGCAGCGTGTTGTCGGACAGCTCCAGCTGGCCGTCGTCGTCGAAGGTGCCGTGCGCGGTGCGCTGGAGGTGGAGGAAGCGCTGCGCCTCGCGGACCGCCGGTTCCTGCTCGCGGTTCGGCAGCTCCAGGCCGACGATGCGGACCTTGACGCTGGGCTCCTTCTCGGTGCCCGGGGCGGGCTCGGTCCGCTCGATCGCGGCGAACTCGATGATGGCCATGCGGCGGGCGCCGGGCTGGTCGTACATCGGCCGCACGTGCGGCTCCAACGCCTCCTGCGCCGACGCCGACACCTTGGCGTCAAACTTCAACTGCGTCACGACTCGGGCTCCTTGGGCTTGGTCAGGCGCCACACGCGGATGACGGCGCCGGGATGAGAGAGGGCGTCGACGCCCGTGAGCACGTACCGCTTGGCGGCGACCGTGTCCGTGACGACGCTGTCGTCGAGCAGCACGCCGGCGTCCTTCAAGGCGTCCTGGGTCGAGCGGAGCAGCTTGTCCGTGTCGGGCTTGCCGATCGGGAACTGCGGCGCGGACGGCTTCACCACTCCCGCGTTGCGGCCGGTGCCGTAGTGGCTCCTCGGCCGCCGCAGCGTGAACACGACCTCCAGCCGCACGGCCTCGCGGAGGGGCCGCCACGCCTCGTCGTAGGCCAGGGCGTCGAGGGCGGCCGACTTCACGGCCTCACGCCACGGCTTCACCTTCGCCGACGACTCGTACAGCGCACCGGAAGGGTTGCGGGTCTTCGAACCCTGCGGGCCCGGGGTGCCGTGCACGGTGATGTCGAAGACGGGCTTGGTCCCGCTCAGCTCGCCGGCGGCCTGGGTGGTCGGGGACCCGCCCGGCGCAGGCGGGGTCACCGGAGCAGAGGAACGAGCGTGCTCCTCTCCTGCCTTGGCTTCCGCAGCGGCCCCCGTGCCCAGGGCGGCGGACGGCGTTGACGCCGGACGGGTGGTCTTCACGGCAGCCTCACCGTCCGGATCGTGATGCCGGGGGTGGGCGCGGTGCGGGCGTGCTCGGCGATCTCGCGGATCTGCTCGGCCCAGCTCGGGGACAGCTCGCGCGGCGTCTGCCCGGCCAGGGCCTTGAGGACGGCGCCGTGCGCGAAGTCGAGGTGCTCGACGGGCTGGGGCAGCGACTGGATCTCCAGCAGGCCGCGCGCGGTGTTGGCCGGGTTCCAGCCGGTGAACACGACCGGCCCGGCGTACGGCTGGATGTTGGCGCCGAGCGTGGCGAGCACGCAGGAGCCGGTGATGTTGCGCGGGTACCGCTCGGGGTACAGCAGGCCGATGTCGTTGACCCAGCCGGCCACGGCCAGGCCCGGGAGGTGTACGCGGGCGCGCCCTTCGGGGCCGAGGAGCGTGTCCCAGGCGAGCGGGCCGTCGTGGTGGGTGAGGTTGCCGTCGGGGGTGATCACGGCATAGCGCAGCGCCGTCATGAGGGTGTTCCTTCTGTGGTGGTGGGCTCGCCGAGGTAGCGGGCGTGGACGACCCACATGCCAGCGGCCTTGCGGGAGTACCAGGCGGTGTACGCCCCGGCGGGCTGGTAGGGGCTGAGCTGTCCGCGGCGGATGCCGCTGGCGGTGCTGCGGGCGGTGTGGCGTGTGCCGTACGTCCCGACGACCGCTTCACTGCCCGGCGCCGCGCGCAGTTCGGCGGCACGCGTGCGGTGGCGGGCCAGTCCCGAGATGGCGCCGCCGCTCGGCGGTTTCGTACTGGGCTGCGGGATGCGCAGACCGGTCAGCCAGCCGGCCCTGGTCGCCACGGCCACGGCCTGGGTCGCGTTCTGCACCTCCAGCCGGTCGATGATCTTCGACACGTGGGTGCGCACCGTGACTGTGGAGATGCCCAGGCTGTGGGCGACGATCTGGTACGTCGCGCCGTTGGCGATCTGCGTCAGGATGTCGAGTTCCCGCTCGGTGAGCGGGCACGGCGACGGATCGTCGTGCGTGGCGCCGGTGGTCTGGCGCCACGTGTGGATGACGCTCTCCACGGCGTCGAGCGTGGCGAGGGTGTTGTCGCCGCCGGCGGCGCCCCACAGCTCTTCGAGGAACGCGGCGAGCTGGTCGGCGCTGAGGTGGCGTGCCCAGGGGAAGGCGGGCCGTCGGGTGCGGGCGGTCATCGCGTGCTCACCCCCGGCGTGCCGCGACCGGACAGCGTGGCGAGGCGGCGGTGCAGCGCGGCGACTTCGTCCTTGAGCCGGGCGACCTCGCCGTACAGGTTGCGGACGTCGGTGCGCGCGTGGGCGGAAAGCTCGATGTCCGCGACCATCTGGGCGGGGTCGGTGTCGGTGTGCTCGACCCAGGTGAAGGGGCCGAAGCCGCAGGGCAGGCCGTCGTCGCCGAGGTGCACCGGCCACGGCCCGCGAGTGGCGGCGGTGATCCGCTGCTGGACCTGGCGCAGGTAGGTGTCGGAGAGCGGGTCAGGCACGGCGGCCGTCCTCGGCGTCGAGGGCGGCCAGGACCTCGCGGAGGACCTCGCACACGCCGCCGAAGTGGCGGGCGATGGCGCAGGAGTCGGCGGTGTCCAGGTCGAGCGCGTTGGCCTCGTCGAGCGTGCGGCGGGCCTGGGCCCGGGCGATGTCGAGCGGCGGTACGAACGTCGGGGCCGCCGGCAGGTCGGTGTGTGCGATGCTGGTGTGCATCGGGTCCACCTCTTCCGTCTTCTCGGGATGCGTGGCTGGTGGGCCGAGGGCTCGTCGGATGCGCCCCGACGGGCCCTCACTGCTGTCAGGGGCGGGGGGTACGGCAGCGGCGGCATTCGAACCGCCAGACGGGGTTGTGGTGACCGCAGGCGCCGCAGAGCCAGGAGCAGGTGACGGCGGGGACGCGCATCAGGCCGCTGCCTGGATGGGCGGTTCCCGGGTGGCCATGGGGCTGAGCAGGATCACGAGCCGGGCGATCTCCCCGTCGGTCAGGCTGCACTGGGGGCACTCGCCTGGATCGGTGCCGTGGTCGCACGACTCGTTCCAGCCAGCCTGGAAGGCCTCGTCCACGGTGCGGCATATCCGCCCGGGCATCAGGCCGGCTCCTTGGCTGCATCAGCGGGGAGCAGGTCTGCCACCTCGCAGCCCAGGATCTCGGCGACCTTCGCCTGGTCGTCGGGGGTGAGCTCAGAGATCTCGCAGCCCAGCATCTCGGTGACCTTGTCCACGTCGTGGGGGCCGACGGTGACCAGGCCCAGAGACACGAGGTCCGTGAGCTGCTGGAGGCGGCTTTGGACCTCGTTCGGGGGGAGCAGGTCGACGATCTCGCAGCCCAGGACTTGAGCGGCCTTGGCGAGGGTTTCGGGGGAGAAGTTCGCCTTGCCATTGGAGACGGCGCTCACGAGCTGCTTGCTGACCCCGATGGCCTTGGCCAGTGCGTTCTGGCTCAGACCTGCTTCCACCCTGCGGCGCGTGAGTCGCTGGGGGTCGATGGGGGTTCTCATGTCAGAGACTGTATGAGACTCAATCGAACAGTACAAGCCTCTACAACATGCGGCTGTGACTTTTTTTGACTTGGCCCGTTGTGGTTATACCGAGAGGGTTCCGAGTGTGGAGGTTGTGTGGGGAGCCCTAGGCGGGGGGCCTGCCCGGTCCGGTACAGTCCAAGAAAGTCCAGCACCAGGAGGGACGGGGCAGACGGTCATGGGAGCACCGGCGACATCCCCCCCGCCGGAGGCGACGCTCATCCGCCTCGCGCGCGAAGCGGCCGGGCTCAGCCCGGAGAGCGCGGCAGCCCGCATGGAGATCAAGTTCAGCGGCAGCCGGTGGCGGCAGATCGAGCGCGGCTGGCGCGCGGACTTGAACGGGCCGGTTATCGCTCCCGCGGCCACCCTCGCCCACATGGCCTGGACGCTCGGCATCACCTCCGAACGGCTCGCCGAAGCCGGACGGGAAGACGCCGTGGCGATCCTGCGCGAGATGGAGCGCTCGAAGGCGCCGGCATCCCCCGAGGCTGCCGGCCAGGGGCCGCTCGCCGAACTCGAAGAGTGGCAGCAGCAGGTGATTCTGAACGCGCTCGACGAGCGCCCGCGCAGCGCCCGGGAGAAGGCGCTGCTGCTGCGCACCCTGGCGGCCAAGATCGAGGCGCAGGCCGCCAGGGAGGAGCAGCGGGCGGAAGACAATGCGACGCAGGCCCCTACCCGCAGCGCTTCGTGAACCCCTGGCCAGGGCTCGGTAACGGGTCAGTCACGATCCGCACATACGCAACTGTTGACCGTTCAGCTTTGGCGCATTCTCATCGCCTGTACCGCACAAAAAGTTGAACCGTGTGCTGCTCGTAGGGGATGGAATGACGATCATCATTCTCGCGGGCGCACTCGGCGTCGTCGGCATCGTCGTGTTTCTGCTCTTCCGGCAGCTGAGGGAACTCAGCTGGCAGCTCACACAGCTACGCGTCGAGCGCGACAGCGAAAGGATTCTGCGCGACATCGGACTAGGAGGTCTTGAGCCAGCACCGATCACGGATCCAGCAGACCAGCCCGAACCCGTACGGAAGAAGCGCCATCTCGCTCTCTATCTCGGCGGCTTCTCCGCCCCCCTGCTCGGACTGCGCGACCTGGCCCGCCGCCATCGCCGAACGCTCGTCGCCGGCGGCGCAGTCACCGCGGCAGCCGCTGCGGCTGTGAGCATGGCGCTGATCCTCAGCGGAGATCTGACGCCGCCATCGGGGCGGCAAGGCCCTGTGCCCCGGTATACCTCGCCCGCCCCGACACACACCGCGGGACCCACGCCGCGGCCGTCGCCGTCGTCCACCGGTCCGCCGGGAGGCCAGCCTCCCGGGCCCGGCGGCGGCTCCGGGGACGGCGGCGGCCAGCAGGTCATGACGGTGACGGATACAGGGCAGCCCCTGGGAGCGCTGGCGCCTCCCAGAAGCCCGGAGCCGTCCGGCAGCACGCCTCCGGGCAGGCGGCCTCCGGACCAGGGCGGCAGCCGCACAGCGATGACGCCCGTCCCGTCGGCGCCGCCACCCCGGCCGTCGGCGTCCGCCTCCTCGACGGCTCCCCCGGCCACCGCGCCCGCGCCCCCGTGCCTCCACATGCGCACGGTCGCCGAGCTGCGCCTGTGCCTGAGGCTGGCCGTCTGAGGGCTCTCCAGCACGGCCCAGGGCTCCGGTGCACCACACGGGCCGGAAGCCCCGGGCCATGCCCGCTGCTACTCGGAGGCCAGCGTCCGCCGCCACATCTTCACCGACGCCGGATCGAAGCCAGGGCCCTGCTTCGCGGGAAGGATGGCGACGTGCCACAGCGTCTGGATGGTGGCCGCACGGACGTCGACGTGCTCAGCCTCCCATGCCTCACGCGTGATGCCGATCATGCGGTCCAGGCGCCGGTGCCGTCTGCTGGCGGACAACTGCGCACGCAACTCGGTGAGTTTGCGGTCGTAGCTGGCCACCGACTTCATCGCGAGGATCGGGTCGATGTCCGGATCGTCAGCGGCGTTCTCGATCTGCTGCTTGAGGGCCGCCTTGCGCTGCTCCAGAGCGGCGATCTTCCGGCGGACGTCGGACTGCCCGTCGGTCTCGGCCGCGCGCATCTCGCTGACCAGCCGCGGATCGGCGAGCAGACGCAGCGTCCTGCCTACCACGTAGGCGTCCAGATAGGCCTGGTTACGGCCCTTGCCGCACAAACGGCAGTAGTAGAGACGGGACTTGCCGATCGGCTTGGTCGACAGCCTGACGTGCGGGTACTTGCACAGCCGCAGCGGGATGCTGCACACGGCGGGCACCGTCGGGCCGGCCTTCGGATCGTGGCACGTCGAGCAGATGGCGTGCCCGCTCAGCAGATACTTGCGCGCTCGGCCGTGATAGCCGTGCGCGCTGGCCTTCTCGGCGAACAGGGTCCGCAGGTCCTCCAGCATCTCCAGGGGGATGACCTCGTCCCATGCCGCCTTGTACAGGACGCCCTCGTACTCCACGAGCCCGGCCATGCGCCACGCGGTCAGCGCGCGGGTCAGCGTGGTCTCAGTCCAGAGGTTGCCCATCGAGGTGCGGCTGCGCTGGTTCATCCACCGAACCGCACCCCTCTTGCTGAGCCCGGCGAGGATGCGCTCCGCCACTTCCGCCAGCAGCTCGGTCTCCTCGGGGACCGTCTTGTCGAAGTCGAGGACGGGGACTTCGATCTCCTCGCCCGTGCGGCGGTCCACCTTGGTGCGCATCTTCCCCGTGGGTACTCCCCAGCCGAAGGGACGCCGGCCTCCCGGGCGGGAACGCGCCAGGGTCTTGCCGCCCTTGCCCGTCATCCGGGACCTGACGCCGACGCGCACCCGGCGGCTGGTGTTGTCGGACTCGCGGCACGCCTGGGCGGCCTCGATGCGCAGGATGAACCGGTCGTCGGGGTTGGACAGGTCGCGGACGCCGGAGACGGAGGCCAGGGGAATGCGCCGGGTGTCGGCGATGTTGAGCAGGAGCTCCAGGTCGTACGGCTGCCGGATGAGCCGGTCGCCGTGGTAGGTCATGATCCCGTCGTGGTGGTGGTTGGCCTTCGGGTCGGACGGGATGAGCCGGCTGCTGTCGCTGTCCAGGGTGATCAGCATGCGGTCCCAGTCGGGGCGCTTGCGGTTGCGCTGCCAGGCGGAGCGCGAGTTGTCGACGTAGACGCAGCAGAAGTCCGGCCACTTCAGGCGCGCGCCCATGGCGCGGCCGTCCTCCTCCTGCCGCTCGACTTTCTCCAGGGAGCCGTCGGGCGCGTAGGACAAGCGGCAGTACAGGGCGGGACGTTGAGGGATCAGCGAGGTCATGGCGGCCTCCAGCACAGGCCAGGCGGTGGTGGGGCCCCTGCGCGGGGCCACAGGCATGTATTGGTGTTTAGCACACGTTGAGTGGAATAAACGTCGCTTTTAACAGCGCCGCCGTCGATCTGGTGGCCGCCCTGCGGCGCCCGGTCATGCCGGGCTTCCACGCCGCCTTCAGCCTCGGCGGCATGGCCGGCGCCGGGCTGGGCGCGCTGGTCGCCGGCACGCTGTCGCCGGTGCGGCACCTGCTCGGGATCACCGTGATCGGGCTGCTGGTCACCGCCGCGGCGGGGCGGACCCTGCTGCGGCACGCGCCGCCGGTCCCGCCGGAGCGCGCCCCACGGGACGCGCCGCGAGGCGCGCCGCAGGACGTACCACGGGGCACCCCGCGAGACGTGCCACGGGACGCGCCGCCCGTGCGCCGCATGGCCGCCGGCACCCGCGGCCCGGTGGTCACCTTCGGCCTGATCGCCCTGTGCACCTCCTACGGCGAGGGCGCCCTGGCCGACTGGGGCGCGCTGCACCTGCGGCAGGACCTGGACGCCGCGCCGGGTGTGGCGGCGGTCGGCTATTCGTGCTTCGCGCTGGCCATGACCGCGGGCCGGCTGACCGGGACGGCCCTGCTGGAGCGGCTGGGACGCACCCGCACCCTGGCGGCCGGCGGCGCCACCGCCGCGACCGGGATGCTGCTGGGTGCGCTGGCCCCCTCGACGTGGGCCGTGCTGCTGGGCTTCGCCGTCACCGGCCTGGGCCTGGCCAACAGCTTCCCCGTCGCGGTGGAGCGGGCCGGTGCGCTCGCCGGACCCGGCGGCGTCGCGGTCGCCTCCACCTTCGGCTACGGCGGCATGCTGCTCGGGCCGCCCGCGATCGGCTTCATGGCGGACTGGTTCTCCCTGCCCGCCGCGCTCACCAGCGTGGCCGCGCTGGCGGCCCTCGCCGCGCTCGTCGCGCTCACCACGCGCCGGGCGGCCTCCGGCTGAGCGCCGCACGGTCACCCGGTGGAGTTCCCACCGACGCCCGTGCCGGTGCGCGAGGGGCGGGCGGGTGCGTCCGGCGGGCCGCTTGCCCGGCCGGGCGCAGGGCTGTTTGACTGCTCGTACGACCGGTCGGGAAGGCCGCACGAGCAGTCACGGGGGGCACATGACCAACGGCCGGGGGCGTCGCACGAAAGCCGAACAGGACGCGGCGACCGTCGAGATCATGTACGCGCTGTGCAGCGCCGCGTTCGCGGCGGCCGTCGTCTTCGGGGCCGTGGCCGGGCCGGTGCTGCTGTTCGACCTGCCGCGCCCGGTGCGGTCGGCGCTGCTGGGGGCGGGCACCGTCGTGGCACCGGTGCTGTTCCTGGCCCGGGTCGTCAGCGTGCTGCTCCGCTTCCACCACGGGGACGGGGCCCGGGAGAGCCACCCGGAGTAGCCGGCCCCGCGGGCCGTCCGAAGCGGCCGGCTCGGTGAAGTCCCGAGCCGGCCGGCCCGGCGAAGCCACCTCCACCCCCCGACCCGGCGAAGCCACTCCCGCCGGCCGCCCCGGTGAGGCTTCCCGCCCCCGGCCGGATCAGCCGAGCCAGCCGGGGCGTACGAGCCCCGACTCGTAGGCCATGACGACGAGTTGGGCCCGGTCCCGCGCGCCGAGCTTCACCATGGTGCGGCTGACGTGGGTCTTCGCGGTGAGCGGGCTGACGACCAGGCGGCGGGCGATCTCCTCGTTGGACAGCCCGATGCCGACCAGCGCCATCACCTCCCGCTCCCGCTCGGTGAGCCGGGACAACGCGCCGGCCGCCGCGGGCTGCTTGGAGCGGGCGGCGAACTCGGCGATCAGACGGCGGGTCACGCCGGGCGACAGCAGCGCGTCGCCCTGCACCACCGCCCGTACGGCGCGCAGGAGTTCGTCCGGCTCGGTGTCCTTCACCAGGAAGCCGGAGGCGCCGGAGCGGATCGCCTCGAAGACGTACTCGTCGAGCTCGAAGGTGGTGAGCATGACCACCTTCACGTCCGCCAGCGCCGTGTCCCCGGTGATGCGGCGGGTGGCGGCCAGGCCGTCCAGGACGGGCATGCGGATGTCCATGAGGACGACATCGGGCCTGAGCTCGCGGACCCTGCGCAGGGTCTCCTCCCCGTCCGCGGCCTCCGCCGCGACCTCGATGTCCGGCTGCGCGTCGAGCAGCGCGCGGAACCCGGCCCGCACCAGCGACTGGTCGTCGGCGAGCAGTACGCGGATCACCACTCCTCCTCCCTGATCCGGGCGTTCTCCAACGGCAGGACGGCGAGCACGCGGAAGCCGCCGTCGGGACGCGGGCCCGCCTCGATCGTGCCCCCGAGCGCGGCGGCCCGCTCCCGCATCCCGGCCAGCCCGTTGCCGCTGCCGCCCGCGTCCGCGCCGGTCGGCGGCCCGTCGTCGTCGACGCGCAGCCGCAGCGCGCCGTCGCGTTCCTCGATGTGCACGCACGCCTGCCGGGAACCGGAGTGCCGTACGACGTTGGTCAGGGCCTCCTGGACGATACGGAACGCGGCGAGGTCCGCGCCGGGCGGGAGCCGGCGCGCCGCGCCCTCGACGTGCACGGTGAGCCCCGCGACCGCGGCCTGCTCCACCAGCTCCGGCAGCCGGTCCAGTCCAGGGGCCGGCGCACGCGGCGCGTCCCCGGGCGCGCGCAGCGTGTCGAGCACCTGGCGCACCTCGCCGAGCGCCTCCTTGCTCTTGGCCTTGATGGTGGCCAGCGCGGTGCGCGCCTGTTCGGGGTCGGTGTCGAGGAGGGCGAGTCCCATGCCCGCCTGCACGTTGATGACGGAGATGCTGTGGGCGAGGACGTCGTGCAGCTCGCGGGCGATGCGCAGCCGTTCCTCGTCGGCGCGCCGCCGGGCCGCCTGGGCGCGCTCGGCCCGCTCCCGGGCCCACTGCTCGCTCCGCGCCCGGGCCAGCTCGGACACCGCCACGATCGCCGCCACCCAGGCGGCGACGGCGATCTCCTGCGCGTACGGCGCCGGCCCGTCCCCGCGCGGCGGCAGCCACCGGTACAACCAGTGCGCCACCAGCACGTGCGCCGCCCACAGCATCCCCACGGCCGACCAGGCGGCCCGGCGGTGCCCGGCGACGACGGCGCTGAAGCAGGCGACGGCGACGGTGAGGAGGACCGGCCCGTAGGGGTATCCGGCGCCCAGGTAGACGGCGGTGACGGCCGCCGTGCCGAAGACCACCGCCACCGGGAACCGCCACCGCCACAGCAGCAGCACCCCGGCGAGCAGCAGCAGTACCCGCGCGAAGGCGTCCGGCTGCACCCGCTCCCCCTGCTGCGCGTGCGCCGCGAACCGGGAACCGGCCAGCACCATCGCCGTGAGCAGCGCGGTGGACGGCCACGGCCACCGCCGCTCGCGCGCGCGGTCCCGCCACGGGGGCAGCCCGGAGCTCCACGAGGGACCGGAGCGCCACGGGGGACCGTACCGCCACCACTGCGGCGGCCCGTCCCGGTGCCCGCGCTCCTCTTCCATGCCCGCCACGCTAGACCGCCGACGCCCCGCCCGGCGTCCACCGGGCGGGGTGATCACACGTACTCCCCGGGAAGTACGCCGCCGCCGGCCGGTGCGGTACGGGCCGAGCGGTCCGTCCCGACGGCCGGTGCGGCCTGCGACCTGCGGCCTAGTGCAGGCCAACTCCCTGCGCGAGCCGTGTCACCGCGTGCCGGAAGAACGCCTCGCGGTCCTCCACCACGCGGTGGAACTGGCCGAACAGCTCGAAGCCGACCAGCCCGTACAGCTGCGCCCAGGCCGCGACGAGCGCGGCGACGGTCTCGGGCGGAAGGTCGGGGGCGAAGTCGGCGGCCATGCGCTCGGCCTCGGGGCGCAGTTCGCCGGGCAGGTTGAGCAGCGCCAGCCCGGGGCCGCGGTGGGCGGCGCGGACGACGCCGATGAGGGTCTTGCCGACGCGGGCGGCGGCCGGGATGGTGGTCTCGGGGGCCTCGTAGCCCGGGACGGGGGAGCCGTAGATGAGCGCGTACTCGTGCGGGTGCGCGAGCGCCCAGCGGCGGACGGCCTCGCAGACCGCCGTCCAGCGGACCAGCGGTTCCGCGTCGGCGGACGCGTCGGCGGCGGCCTCCGCGGCCTCGCCGAGGGAGTTGTAGGCGTCCACGATCAGCGCGGTCAGCAGGTCGTCGCGGCTGGGGAAGTAGCGGTAGAGGGCGGAGGAGACCATGCCCAGCTCGCGGGCCACCGCCCGCAGCGAGAGCCGGGCGGCGCCCTGTGCCGCGAGCTGCCGGCGCGCCTCCTCCTTGATGGCGGCGGTGATCTCGTTCCTGGCCCGGGCGCGGGCGCCCTGCGCGATGCTGCTCATGGGTGACAGTGTTCCACGGATGCGAGCGGTGCACACAGAAGAGACCGGCGCACGCGTCGCGAATCGGTGCACTCGGATAAGCACACTGCACGCAGAACGGATTGGCGCACACTTACGAGAGCACTGCTCTTGATTTCCCTCCCGCCCTCCTTCAGACTGACAACAAGCGAGAGCACTGCTCTCGAAGAGCACGTCGAAGCCGTGGAGTGCAGCGCTCTCCCCCTCATCCGGAGGTCACCATGTCGTCGTCCTACTACGCCCAGGCCGGCTCGTTCACCGCCCGCTTCAACCGCCTCGTCGGCTGGCTGGCCCGGCACGGGATCAGCCTCGCCGGTTCCGCGGAGCTGTCCGTGCGCGGTCGCACCAGCGGCCGGATGCAGCGCCTGCCGGTCAACCCGCACACGTACGCCGGTGCGCAGTACCTGGTCTCCGCCCGCGGCCACTCGCAGTGGGTGCGCAACATGCGCGTGGCCGGCGGCGGCGAGCTGCGCGTGGGGCGGAAGGTGCGCACCTTCACCGCGGTGGAGCTCCCCGACGCCGAGAAGCTCCCCGTCCTGCGCACCTACCTGCAGCGCTGGGGCTGGGAGGTCGACCGGTTCTTCAACGGCGTCACGGCCGCCTCCTCCGACGAGGAGATCATGGCCGTCGCCCCCGACCACCCGGTGTTCCGGATCACGGTCGACGACAAGTGATCGCCGCTCTCACCTGACCGCCACCCGCACCTGACCGTCACCCGCACCTGATCGTCGCCCGTACCGGGGAGTCCCTCAGGCGTCCTGGGCGGGCCGCCGGTCCAGCGCCGTCAGGGCGCGCTGGGCCATCGGGTGGGTGCGCACGAGCTGGGCCAGGGACGTCGAGCCCCGGGTGATGTCCCGGAAGGCGTTCCACGCGGGCCGGAATCCGGTGAGGGCGGCGTGGAACAGGCCGGGCCGCCGCTCGAACACCGCGAGCATCCGCCGTCCGACGCCCATCTCCACGCCCAGGCCCGCCTTGACGGCGAACGCGTAGTTCAGGGCCTGGCGGCGGGTGTCCACCGCGTCGGGCGCCTCGGCGATGCGCACCGCCCACTCCCCGGCCAGCCGCCCCGAGCGCAGCGCGAACGAGATGCCCTCCCGCGTCCACGGCTCCAGCAGGCCGGCCGCGTCGCCGCACACCAGCACCCGGCCGCGCGACAGGGGCGAGTCGTCGGTACGACAGCGGGTCAGATGGCCGGAGGACAGGGCGGGTTCAAAGCCGGCCAGGCCCAGTCGGCCGATGAAGTCCTCCAAGTACCGCTTGGTGCCCGCTCCTTCGCCGCGGGCGCAGATGACGCCGACGGTGAGCGTGTCGCCCTTGGGGAAG
Organism: Streptomyces echinoruber; assembly: GCF_014651135.1. GTDB lineage: Bacteria > Actinomycetota > Actinomycetes > Streptomycetales > Streptomycetaceae > Streptomyces > Streptomyces echinoruber. The sequence continues at coordinate 49,326 of NZ_BMWH01000020.1, read as the reverse complement.
ACCCAGCCGTAACTGCCGGGCAGCGGGCCCCAGTCGATCAGGATCCGGCCCCGCCAGTCCTCGGCGACGGTGTCCGGCACCGGGATCTCCGCCTCCAGGCCGAGGTCGACCTGTTCCAGCTTCACCCCGACGTGGGCTCCTATCCGGCTGGCGCTGCCGTCCGCGCCGACCACGGCCCGCGCCAGCAGCGTCTCGCCGCCCTGCAGCACGACGGCGACCGTGCGCCGGTCCGGCACCGCCGGCCCGTGCTGCTCGACCCGTACCACCGTGGCGCCGGTGCGCAGTTCGGCGCCCGCCTTCTGCGCGTGCTCGACCAGCCGCTGGTCGAACTCGGCCCGCTCCACCAGTGCGAACAGCATCTGCTTGGAGCGGCGGGTGCGGGTGAAGCGGCCGTTGTGGGAGAACGTCACCGCGTGCACCCGGTCCTTCAGCGGCAGTTCGAAGCCGGGCGGGAGCGCGTCGCGCGAGGGGCCGATGATGCCGCCGCCGCAGGTCTTGTAGCGGGGCAGCTCCGCCTTCTCCAGCAGCAGCACGCGCCGCCCGGTCACCGCCGCCGCATAGGCCGCGGACGCCCCGGCGGGTCCCGCGCCCACCACGACGACGTCCCAGATGTGCCGCTCGTCGTCCGCCGAAGAGTTCTCGCCGCTCACGTTGGTCCACCGCTCCGATCACGTCCGATCAGGGCGCCTGCCGCACCTGTCCCCCGCATCCTACGGCGGACGTCCTCGCAGGCCGTTGTGGGAGGATCGGCCGGAAGGGGCGGGGGAGAGCCGGAAGCAGGACAATCTCCTGCGCCGTTGCGCACACCGGGCGGCCCGCGGGGCCCGTGCTCCGCGCCGGTCCGCCCTGTTCCGTACAATGTCGCACCCACAAGGAGCGTGCCCATGTCGTCGCATCCGGTCGCCGAGACCGTCGCCTCGCTCATGCCCAGGGCGCGGGCGGAGCTCGCCGAGCTCGTGGCGTTCAGGTCGGTGGCAGACTTCGAGCAGTACCCGAGGAGCGAGAGCGAGGGCGCCGCGCGGTGGATCGCGGACGCGCTGCGCGCCGAGGGTTTCACGGACGTGGCCCTGCTCGACACCCCGGACGGCACGCAGTCGGTGTACGGCTACCTGCCCGGCCCCGAGGGCGCCAGGACGGTCCTGCTCTACGCCCACTACGACGTGCAGCCGCCGCTGGACGAGGCCGGCTGGACCACTCCGCCGTTCGAGCTGACGGAGCGCGACGGCCGCTGGTACGGGCGCGGTGCCGCCGACTGCAAGGGCGGTGTCATCATGCACCTGCTGGCGTTGCGCGCGCTGAAGGCCAACGGCGGGCTGCCGGTGCACGTGAAGGTGATCGTGGAGGGGTCCGAGGAGCAGGGCACGGGCGGTCTGGAGCGGTACGCCGAGGAGCATCCCGACCTGCTGCGGGCCGACGCGATCGTGATCGGCGACGTGGGCAACTTCCGGGCCGGCCTGCCGACCGTGACCACCACGCTGCGCGGCATGACCATGGTGCGCGTGGAGGTCGAGACGCTCGCCGGCAACCTGCACTCCGGCCAGTTCGGCGGTGCGGCGCCGGACGCGCTGGCCGCGCTGATCCGCGCGCTGGACTCGCTGCGCGCCGAGGACGGCTCCACCACCGTCGACGGGCTGGCCTGCGACGCCGTGTGGGACGGGCTGCAGTACGACGAGGAGGAGTTCCGCCGGGACGCCAAGGTCCTGGACGGCGTCGGGCTGATCGGCTCCGGCACGGTGGCCGACCGGATCTGGGCCCGCCCCGCCGTGACCGTCCTCGGCATCGACTGCCCGCCCGTGGTCGGCGCCACCCCCTCCGTGCAGGCCCGGGCCCGCGCCCTGGTGAGCCTGCGGGTGCCGCCGGGCGTGGACGCCGCCGAGGCGACGAAGCTGCTGCAGGCCCATCTGGAGTCGCACACCCCGTGGGGCGCCCGGGTACGCACCGAGCAGGTCGGCCAGGGCCAGCCGTTCCGCGCCGACGCCACCAGCCCCGCCTACCGGGCCATGTCCGACGCCATGGCGGTCGCCTACCCCGGGCAGGAGCTGCAGTACGCCGGCCAGGGCGGTTCCATCCCCCTGTGCAACACGCTCGCCGCCCTCTACCCCGCCGCCGAGATCCTCCTCATCGGCCTGAGCGAGCCCGAGGCGCAGATCCACGCCGTCGACGAGAGCGTCTCCCCCGACGAACTCGAGCGGCTCGCGGTGGCGGAGGCGCTGTTCCTGCGCAACTACGCGGGCTGAGGGGCCGGCCTCCCGCCCGCCCCGCCCTCTGCCCTGGGCAGAGTCCCCTCGCCCCGCGCCGTCCGTCCCCCTTACCGTCGCCCCGTGGACATGGACGTCGTACCGCTTCCGCCCCGTCTGCACCTGCTCCGTTTCCCGGTCGGCCAGGCCTGCCTGTGGGCGGGACGGCGGTGAACTCACGCTGGTCGACGCCGGACCGCCGGGGGCGGGGGGGTGCGATCGCCGACGCGGTGCGGCGGCTCGGGCACGCGCCGGCCGGCGTACGGCGGATCGTGCTGACGCACTTCCCCGAGGATCACGCCGGCGGGGCGGGCGAGTTCGCGGCGCTGAGCGGGGCGGCGGTGCTCGCCCACCGGCTGGACGCGCCGTACGTGCGCGGGGAGGCGCCGGGGCCGCCGCCGGTGCTTCAGGACGGGGAGCGGCCGCTGCTCGAGCGGGCGCGGCGGCTGCCGCACGCCGAGTCGGTCCGGCCGCGGCGGGTCGTCGAGGTCGGTGACGGGGACGTGCTCGGCTTCGGCGGCGGCGCGCGCGTGGTGCACGTCCCCGGACACACCGAGGGCAGCGTGGCGCTGCATCTTCCGTGCCACGGCGTGCTGTTCACGGGAGACGCGGTCGCCGCCCCGCCGGTGGACGGCACGGTGCTGCCGGGGGTGTTCAACCTTGACCGGGCGCGGATGCTCGCCTCCTTCCGGCGGCTGGCGCGGCTCTCGGTGGAGGTGGCCTGTTTCGGGCACGGCGACCCGGTGTTGGCGGGAGCCGGCGAGGTGCTGCGCGGGGCGGCCGGCGGCGCGGTACGGCCGTAGGGGGCCGGTGGTGGCCGTACGGCCGTGGGGAACCGGTGGTGACCGTACGGCCCGGCGGGAGCGGTGGGTGCGACCGGTGTCCGTCGAAGCGGGCCTGCTGTCCGCCGGAGGGGACCGGGGTCCTCCTGAGGGGACCGGGGTCATCCTGAGGAGAGCTGTGTCCGCCGGAAGGAACCGGTGTCCGCCGGAGAGGCCGGGGCGGGTCAGCCGACCGGCACTCCGGCCTCCAGGTACAGGGCCGCCCCGCGCTCCCGGGCGCGCAGCGCCCAGCGCAGCCGTTCGTAGCGCACCGGTGGCAGCAGGTCGGCGGCCTCCTCCTCGGTGACGAAGCGCCAGGCGCGCAGTTCGGGTCCGGGCAGCAGCACCCGCCCGGTGTCGGCGGCGTCCAGGCGGCCGCCGTCGAAGAGCAGGCGCAGGCCGCCGAAACCGGGCGGGCGGGGCTGCTCCCAGTCGACGACGAGGAGGCGGGGTACGGCGTCGAGGCGGATGCCGGTCTCCTCCGCGACCTCCCGCATGCCGGCCCGGGCGGGCGCCTCGCCGGGTTCGACGACTCCGCCGGGGAACTCCCAGCCCGCCTTGTAGGTGGGGTCGACGAGCAGCACCCGGTCCTGCTCGTCGAAGAGCAGCACGCCGGCCGCCAGCGTCTCCGCGGTCGGTTCGGGGGTCTGCACGATGTCGCACGGGGCGACGGCGCCGCTGCCGACGGCCTCGGCGATGCGGGCCGCCGCCTGGCGGGGGGTGAGGGCGCTCGTGTCGACCGGGTGGGCGTCGGCGGTGAGCCAGGAGGCCAGGGCGGCGCGGTAGGGCGCGATGTGGTCGAAGGACCACTGCCGTATGCGTATCTCACCCTCCGGTGGGTCCGGCGGGGTCCCGCGTCGGGCGATCCGCTCGCGCAGGATCGTTTCGGCCGGCGCGAGCAGAAAGTGCAGGACGGGGATCCGGCGGGCGGCGAGGCCGCCGAAGATCTCGTCGCGGTACTCCTGGCGCAGCAGGGTCATGGGCACCACGAGGGTCCCGCCGAGTTCGGCGAGCATCGCGGCCGCCGTGTCGATCACCAGCCGGCGCCGGATCGGCAGGTCCTGGAGGTCGCCGGCCTCCGCGAGGTGTTTGGGCGGCAGCAGGTGCGCGAGTGCCGCGTCGATGACCTCGGGTTCGAAGAGCGTGCTGTTCGGGATCAGTTCGATCAGTTCTTGTGCGGTGGTGGTCTTCCCCGCACCGAACGCGCCGTTGATCCAGACGACGGTCACAGGTCCCCCTCTTCTGTTGGCCCCCTGTGGCTTGCCCGCTCCACCCTGCCCCGGAAACCAGTTCCCGTGGAGAATGCGCGTACGAAGGCGCCGGCGCCCCGCGCGGTGCGGGACGCCGGCGCCGTGTTTCCCGGCCCTCGGCCGGTCGGCCGTGCCGGTCCGCCGGTCGTGCCGGTCCGCCGGTCGTGCCGGTCCGCCGGTCGTGCCGGTCCGCCGGTCGTGCCGGTCCGCCGGTCGTGCCGGTCCGCCGGTCGTGCCGGTCCGCCGGTCGTGCCGGTCCGCCGGTCGTGCCGGTTCGTCAGCCGTGCTGGTCCGCGGAGCCGTCGTCCGTGACCAGGCCGTCGTCGGCGACGATCGTGTGGTCGAGCGAGCTGAGGGCGTCCCCGGCGTGCGGGGCGGGCGGTTCCTCTCCGCTCAGCGCGTGGGAGGGGGTGACGGCCGCGACGACGAATCCGGCGGCGAGGGAGGCGATGGCGAGCATGCTGCGCTTCTTCATGCCCGCTCCAACGGGCCGCCCGGCACGGAGGTCACGCCCGGGCCGGGCGGGTGTTCCCGGCGACCGGACGAGAGACGCACATGAATGAACGTCTCTCCCGACTGTTCCCAACAGAGTCGGACAGGTTCTACCGTGGATCTAAGTGGCATGCACATGCCATCACTCTCTCGCGTGCCCGGAGGAACCCACCATGCGTCACCCGCGCAGCCTCCCCGGCCTCCCCGGTCTGCCCGGCTTCCCCGGTATCACCGGCCTCGGCCACCGAAAAGCCGAAAGGGCTGGAAGGACCGAAAAAGCCGGAAGGTTCGGAAGAAGCGGAAGGGCCGGAAGAACCCCCAGAGTCACCGGAGCGCTCTCCGCCGTGCTCCTGCTGGCGTCGGGGCTCACCACAGGACTGGCCGCCCCCGCCGCCGGGGCACCTGCGCGGACCTCGGCCGCCCCCGCGCTCGCCGACGGGCTCGCCCTCACCCCGCCCATGGGCTTCAACAACTGGAACTCCACGCACTGCCGTGCCGAGTTCAACGAGGACATGGTCAAGGGGATCGCCGACCTGTTCGTCGACAAGGGCCTGAAGGACGCCGGTTACCAGTACGTCAACCTCGACGACTGCTGGGCCCTGCCGTCCCGCGACGCGGAGGGCCGGCTCGTGCCGGACCCGGCCCGTTTCCCGCACGGCATCAAGGCGCTCGCGGACTACGTCCACACCAAGGGCCTCAAACTCGGCATCTACACCAGCGCCGGCACCAAGACCTGCGACAGCGCCGGCTTCCCGGGCGCCCTCGGCCACGAGTACGACGACGCGCGGCAGTTCGCCGGCTGGGGCGTCGACTACCTCAAGTACGACAACTGCAACAACCAGGGCGTCGACGCCCGGCAGCGCTACACGACCATGCGGGACGCGCTGAAGGCCGCCGCCCGGGAGACGGGCCGCCCCCTCGTGTACAGCATCTGCGAGTGGGGCCAGAACAAGCCCTGGGAGTGGGCGGCCGACGTGGGCCACCTGTGGCGCACCACCGGCGACATCAGCGACACCTGGGGCTCGATGCTGTCGATCCTGAAGCAGAACCTGCCCCTCGCCCCCTACGCCGGCCCGGGCCACTGGAACGACCCCGACATGCTGGAGGTCGGCAACGGCGGCATGACGGACACCGAGTACCGCAGCCACTTCTCGCTGTGGGCGGTCATGGCCGCGCCGCTGCTGATCGGCACCGACCTGCGCCGGGCCACCGCGGCGACGTACGACATCCTGGGCAACAAGGAGGTCATCGCCGTCGACCAGGACCCGCTCGGCCGGCAGGGCACCGTGGTCTCCTCCGCGGGCGGGCGCTGGGTCGTCGCCAAGGAGATGAAGGACGGCAGCCGGGCGGTGGCCCTCTTCAACGAGTCGGGCCGGCCGCAGCGCATCGCCACCACCGCCGCGGCCGTCGGCCTGCCCGCCGCCGCCGGGTACGGCCTGCGCGACCTGTGGCGCCACGAAACCCTCCACACCGCCGGCACGATCGCGGCCGCCGTCCCCGCCCACGGCACGGTCCTGGTCCGCGTCTTCGCCGACCGGCGCTGGGCGGCGCACCCGCCCGCCGTCGAACTCGGCCTGGCCGACGCCCCGTTCGTGCAGGCGGGCAGGCCCGCCGGCCTCACCACGGCCCTCACCGACCTGGGCCGCGTCCCGGCCGCCCGCGTCTTTGTGTCGCTGACCGGGCCGGAGGGCTGGACCGTACGCCCCGCCTCGCCGGCGACCGCCGTCGCCGTCCCGCCGGGCGGCTCGCTGCGCACCCGCTGGACGGTCACCGCTCCCCCGGGCACCCCCACCGGCCCCCACGGCCTGACGCTGCGGGCCCGCTACTCCTCCCCGTCCGGTGAGCGGGTGGAGGAGACGCTGCCGCTGACGGCCTCCGTGGTGGTGGCGCCGCCGTCGGGGACGTCGTACCTGAGCGACCTGCCCTGGCTCACCGCCACCAACGGGTGGGGGCCCGCCGAGCGCGACACCAGCAACGGCGAGAGCGCCGCGGGCGACGGCCGCCCGATCACCCTCGGCGGCGCGGTGTACGCCAAGGGGCTCGGCGTGCACGCCGAGAGCGCCGTCGAGTTCTACACCGGCCGGGCCTGCACCTCGGTGACCGCCGACATCGGCGTGGACGACGAGAAGGGCGACCGGGGCACCGTCGCGTTCGAGGTCTGGGCCGACGACACTCGGGTCGCCTCCAGCGGCGTCCTCACCAACGCCGCTCCCGCCCGCCCGCTCACCGCCGACGTCACCGGTGCGCAGGTGGTCCGCCTGGTCGTCACCGACGGCGGCGACGGCATCGACTCCGACCACGCGGACTGGGCGGACGCGCGGCTGAGCTGCTGAGCCGGGGCCGGGGCCGCCGGCGGGAGACGCGGGGCGGAAAGCCAAGGCAGCCGGGGCGGTGGGGTTTCGCCCGCCCCGGTCCCCGCCACCACCCGTGCGGCCTGAACGTTCCCGCACCGGCCGGCCCGTGTCACACCCCCGCCGCCGTGGGATCGGCGCGCCGCGCCAGCGCGGCCGCCGCCGCGCCGACCAGGCCGGCGTCCGTGCCCATGCGGGCCGGCACCACGGTGAGGCCGCGCACGAACGAGAGCGTGGCGTACTCGGCCAGGGCCCTGCGCAGCGGGGCGAACAGGACGTCGCCCGCCTTGCCCACGCCGCCGCCCACGACGGCGATGTCGATCTCGACGAGGGTCGCGGTGGCGGCGATGCCGGCGGCCAGGGCGCGGGCGGCCCGCTCGAAGGAGGCGACGGCGACCGGGTCGCCGGCGCGCGCGGCGGCGGCCACGGCGGCGGCGGAGGCGTCGCCGTCGGGGCCGGGCCGCCAGCCGCCGTCCAGGGCGCGGCGGGCGATGTTCGGCCCGCTGGCGATGCGCTCGACGCAGCCGCGCGCACCGCACGGGCAGGGGTCGCCGTCCAGGTCGACGCTGATGTGGCCGATGTGACCGGCGTTGCCGGTGGGCCCGGGATGCAGCCGGCCGTCGAGGACGAGGCCGCCGCCGACACCGGTGGAGACGACCATGCACAGCGCGTTGTCGTGGCCGCGCGCGGCGCCCTGCCAGTGCTCGGCGGCCGTGATGGCGACGCCGTCGCCGATCAGCTCGACGGGCAGGTCCCCGGTGACCGCGCGCACCCGCTCGACCAGCGGGAAGTCCCGCCAGCCGGGTACGTTGACCGGGCTGACCGTGCCGGCCGAGGCGTCCACCGGGCCCGCGCTGCCGATGCCGAGCGCGCAGGCGCGCGTCCACAGCGGGGACGCGGCGAGTTCCCCGAGCACCTCCTCGACGGCCCGCATCACGCTCTCGCCGTCCTCCTGGGCGGGTGTGGGACGCTGGGCGCGCGCCAGGATGCGGCCGTGGCCGTCCACCAGCGCCCCGGCGATCTTGGTGCCGCCGATGTCGAGCGCGGCCACGAGGTCGGTCTGCATCAGTGTCGGATCTCCCCGTCAGCCATGGGAAACCCCATGGGAACCGTACGGATGGACCGGCCGTTCTCGCGGTGGGGGCGCAGGGCCGGAGATTGCGCTGGACAGTCTTTCCTCCATCTGACAACGTTGTCCAGCCTCTATGCTCGACGCCACATCCTCATACAACCCGATGGACGGCCGCATCCCCGGGCGCAGGACCCGTGGCCGTCGAGCTCGCGGACGACCGGCCCGTGGACGACAGGACCCATGGACGACAGGACAGGACAGCGCATCGTGCCCGACACCGCCCGCCGAGCGGAGGAGCCCGCCGGCGCCCGCTACGGCAACCGTCCGACCATGAAGGACGTGGCCGCGCGCGCCGGCGTGGGCCTGAAGACCGTCTCCCGCGTGGTCAACGGAGAACCGGGGGTCACCCCCGAGACCGAGCGCCGCGTCCAGGAGGCCATCGAGGCCCTCGGCTTCCGCCGCAACGACAGCGCGCGGGTACTGCGCAAGGGCCGCACCTCCAGCATCGGGCTGGTCCTGGAGGACCTCGCCGACCCCTTCTACGGGCCGCTCAGCCGCGCCGTGGAGGAGGTGGCCCGGGCGCACGGCACGCTGCTGTTCAACGGCTCCAGCGCCGAGGACCCCGAGCGCGAGCAGGAGCTGGCGCTGGCGCTGTGCGCACGCCGAGTGGACGGGCTGGTGGTGATCCCGGCCGGCGACGACCACCGCTATCTGGAACCGGAGATCAAGGCGGGCGTGGCGACGGTGTTCGTGGACCGCCCGCCCGGCCGGATCGAGGCCGACGTGGTGCTGTCGGACAACTACGGCGGTGCCCGCTCGGGGGTCGCCCACCTCATCGCCCACGGCCATCGGCGCATCGGCTTCATCGGCGACATGCCGCGCATCCACACCGCGGCCGAGCGGCTGCGCGGCTACCGGGCCGCCATGGAGGACGCGGGGATACCCGTCGCCGAGTCGTGGATGTCGCTGGGCGCCACCGATCCGGAGCGGGTGCGGCGGGCCGCCGAGGAGATGCTCTCCGGCCCGCACCCGGTCACCGCGATCTTCACGGGCAACAACCGGGTGACGGTCACCGTGATCCGCGTCCTGGCCGAGCATCCCCGCCGGGTCGCCCTGGTCGGCTTCGACGACCTCGAACTCGCCGACCTGCTGAAGCCGGGCGTCACCGTCGTCGCGCAGGACGCGGCCGCCCTCGGCCGTACCGCCGCCGAGCGCCTGTTCCGCCGACTGGACGGCTCCCCGCCCGCCCCGGAGCGGATCGAACTGCCGACCCGGCTGATCACCCGCGGCTCGGGCGAGCTGCCCCCGGCGGACTGAGCGGCCCATGGCGGACTACTCCCTGCACGCGCTCGGCCTCGCCGAGGCCCCGCGCGACCATCCGCTGCGCTACCCGGGTGCCTGGCCGGCCCGCTCCGGGCTGCTGGCCGGCGACGCCTACCTGCCGCTGGAGCGCCTGGTGCACGACGACCGCGTGCCGGTCCTCGCCATCGGCTCCAACGCCTGCCCCGGCCAACTGCGGCACAAGATGGACGAGTGCGGCATCACCGCGCCCGTGCCGATGGTGCGGGCCCGGGTGACCGGCGTCGACGTGGGCGTCTCCGCGCACGTCAGCCGCGCCGGCTACATCTCGGCCGCGCCCTTCGACGCCCCCGACGCGGTACGGGAGCTGTTCGTGACGTGGCTGGACGCCGAGCAGCTCGCCGTGATCGACGCCAGCGAGGGCGTGCCGGTGCCGGGCGGCAACTACGACCGTGCGTGGCTGCCCGCGCCCGAGTTCCGCATCGAGCTGGAGGACGGCACACGGCTGCCGGGCGTGTTCGCGTACGTCAACCGCCACGGCGTGCTGCACGACGGCACCGGCCTTCCCCGCCGGCATCCGGGGCAGCGGGCCCTGCTGACCGAGTTCCTCGCCGCCTCCCGGCCGTTGCGGGAGCTGTTCGGCGTCACGCCGGAGGAGTTCTGCGCGCGGGCCCGGGCCGACCGCCGGCTGTGCGCGCGGGGCACCCGGCTGTTCGCCGAGGAGAAGTGGGTGACGGCCGGCGGGCTGGAGCAGTACGTGGTCCGTTCGGCAGCCGTCGCGGCAGCCTCGCCGCCCGTGGGAGGGACGTCGCCGCCGTAGCCGGCGCCGGGGCCGGGGCGCGGCGGACCGGCCGCGGCGAGCGGGCGTCCCGGCTCCCCGGCCGGCCCGCCGCCGTCCGCGCCGCAGTGCCGGTTCGGGCCTGTCCCCGACGTGCCCGTCGCCTCGTCGGAGAGCACTCGGCCGGATGGCGGGCCGGTCCGGGGGTACTTGCCGCCCATGATGAGGCACGCGGTGTGGCAGGGGCTGGTGGCCGGTACGGCCGGAACGCTGGTGATGACGCTGGGCGAGAAGGCGGAGCAGCGGCTGACCGGCCGGCCGGACTCCCACGTGCCCGCCCGGACGCTGGAACGGCTGACCGGGGTGCGGGAGCGCGCGGGCCGGCAACCGGCCGGGGTCAACCGGGCCATGCACCTCGGCCAGGGAGCGCTGCTGGGTGTGCTGCGGTCGGTGATGGCGCAGGCGGGGCTGCGCGGGCCGTGGTCGTCGGCGAAGTTCGCGGTGGTGCGGCTGACCAACGACCAGATCCTGGAGAACGCCACGGGTGCCGGCGCCCCGCCGCAGACCTGGCCGCGCGCGGAACTGGCGGTCGACCTGCTGCACAAGGCCGTGTACGCCTTCGCCACCGGTGCCGTCGCCGACGCCCTGGCCGCGCGCTCCGGCCCCGGCCCGGGGCAGCGTCACGCGGCGCGGCGCCCGGGTCGTCGCGCCGGTGTGGGGCCGCCCCCGGCGCGGCGGACACGCCCGGGCCGAGCTGCGGCGGCACGCCGCTCCCGGCCGCTCGGCGGCTGACACCGCACCACGGGCCGGGGGCAGCGGCCCCGCCGCCCCTGGCGCCCCGTTTCGTCACCGCCCGCCTCTGGGGGCCCGTGCGCCCATGACCGCTTTCCCGCGCACCGGTTCCCGCGCACCGATTCCCGCGCGGCGGACCCGGTCCGTGCCGGCGTGCCCCGGCCGTTGCGGCCGGCGCTCGCCGCCGGCGTTCGGGCGGTGTTCCGGCTGCCGGCCCGGCTGCGGCGCGCGCCCGCGCTGCATCCCGAGAGGCTGCTGTGCGCCGACCGGTTCGAGGTCGTACCGGCGGACGGGCGGCCCGGGGGCGTGCCCTGGCTGGACGGCCCGGGCACGTACCGGGCGACGGTGCGGCTGTTCCGGGCGGCGGGACTGCCGCGGCGGCTGCCGGACGGGCTGGGGCCGGCCGTGCGCGTCGAGGACGCCGCCGGTCCGGGCCGGCCGGTCGACCTGCTGCTGACCAGCAGCGGCGCGGGGCGCCTGTCCCGGCACATTCCGCGGATGCGGGCGAACGCCCTGGGCGGGCCCTGCCCGGCGCTGCTGTCGTACCGGACCGGCGGCCGCAGGCGGGTGCCGGCCGCCTTCCCCCGGTCGCGGCGGCCCGTGCGGGCCGGCCCGCCGCATCTGCGCCGGGCCCTGGCGGCCGGGCCGCTCGTCTTCGGCCTGCGGGCCGCCGGCCCCGGCGAGCGGTGGCGCACGTTCGCGGTCCTCGCCGTCCGGGAGCCGGTGGCGGACGGCCCGGCCACGGGCCCCGCCTACGCCCTCCACCGTCACTGCGCGCCCGGCTTCACCCCGACCGGGACGCTGTCCGGCCTGCGGGACGCCGCCTGCCGGGGGTCCCGGGCCGGCCGGTGACCGGGCCCCGGGCGGCGCCGGTCACGACGCGGTGAGTCAGGACGGCCAGGGCGCGGAGGCGGTGGGGGTGCCGCGGTGCGGGGCGGCGAAGGACTCCAGGTCGGCGCGGGTCAGCCCGGTGCGGCGGGCGACCTCGGCGGTGTCGAGGGCGCCGCAGTCCAGGCCGCGCAGCAGGTGGCCGCTGAGGGCCCTGGCGGTGGCGGGTTCGTCCAGGACGGCGCCGCCCGACCGGTGGGCGTAGCGGGTGAGGCGGTCCGCCGCCTGCTCGAAGCCCTCGCGGTAGAAGGCGAAGACGGCCGCGTACCGGGTCGGCAGGTGGCCGGGGTGCAGGTCCCAGCCCTGGTAGTAGGCGCGGGCCAGGGCGCGGCGGGTGAGGCCGTAGTGCAGCCGCCAGGCGTCGTGCACCTGCCGGGTGGACCCGACCGGCAGGACGTTGGTGGAGCCGTCCGACACGCGTACGCCCGTGCCGGCGGCGGCGACCTGCATGACCGCCTTGGCGTGGTCGGCGACCGGGTGGTCGCCGGCCTGGTGGGCGGCGGAGACGCCGAGGCAGGCGCTGTAGTCGAAGGTGCCGTAGTGCAGGCCGGTGGCGCGGCCCTCGGCGGCCTGGATCAGACGGGCGACGGTGGCGGTGCCGTCGGCGGCGAGGATGGCCTGGCTGGTCTCGATCTGGATCTCGAAGCCGAGGCGCCCGGCCGGCAGGCCGTGCGTCCTCTCGAAGGCCTCCAGCAGCCGGACCATGGCGGTGACCTGCTCGGGGCAGGTCACCTTCGGCAAGGTCAGCAGCAGCCCGCCGGGCAGGCCGCCGTGTTCGATCAGGCCGGTGAGGAACACGTCGAGGGTGCGGATGCCGCGGGCGCGGACGGCGGCCTCCAGGCATTTCATGCGGATGCCCGTGTACGGGGGTGCGGTGCCGGCCGTGTGCGCCTCGGCGACGAGGCGGGCGGCGCGGGCGGCGTGCTCGTCCTCCTCGGCGTCGGGGCGCAGGCCGTAGCCGTCCTCGAAGTCGATGCGCAGGTCTTCGACCGGCTCGCGCTCCAGCTTGGCCCGCACGCGCGCGTACACCGGCTCGGCGAGGTCGTCGGCCAGGCCCAGGACGGCGGCGAGGGCCGCGGCGTCCGGGGCGTGCGCGTCGAGCAGGGCGCGGGCCTGCCGGCCCCAGTCGCGGACCGTGCCGGCGGTGAGGGCGTCGCCGGGGACGTAGACGGTGTGGACGGGCTGGCGGGTGCCGGGGTCCCCCGGGTAGCGGCGCGCGAGTTCCGCGTCGACCCGCGCGAGCAAGGTGTCGATCTCCTCGCCGACGCCGGCCGCGAGGCTCGTCACCACCTTCTCCTGCCGGCTCTGCCCCATCCCCGCCCTCCCTTTTTCCGCTCTACGGAATAAACAATCCGTAGAAGGACGGTATCCGTGCCTCTCGCGCCCGGTCAACACCGGGCGGCCGCGCGCCCGTCCCGCGGCGGGCATGCGCGAAGGCCCCCGCGACCTCGCCGGTCGCGGGGGCCTTCGCCGGGCCTGCGGGGCTCAGCCCTTGCGGGCCTTGATCTGCTCGGTGAGCTGCGGGACGACCTCGAACAGGTCGCCGACCACGCCGTAGTCGACCAGGTCGAAGATCGGGGCCTCGGGGTCCTTGTTGATGGCCACGATGGTCTTCGAGGTCTGCATGCCGGCGCGGTGCTGGATCGCGCCGGAGATGCCGGTGGCGATGTACAGCTGCGGCGAGACGGTCTTGCCGGTCTGGCCGACCTGGTTGGTGTGCGGGTACCAGCCGGCGTCGACGGCGGCGCGCGAGGCGCCGACGGCCGCGCCGAGGGAGTCGGCCAGCTCCTCGATCAGGCGGAAGTTCTCCGCGCCGCCCACGCCGCGGCCTCCGGAGACCACGATCGCGGCCTCGGTCAGCTCCGGGCGGCCGGTGGACTCGCGCGGGGTGCGCGAGGTGATCTTCGTGCCGGTGGCCTTGTCGGAGAAGCTCACCGCCAGCTGCTCCACCGCGCCGGCGGCCGGGGCGGCCTCGACGGGCGCCGAGTTCGGCTTGACCGTGACGACCGGGGTGCCCTTGGTGACGCGGGACTTGGTGGTGTAGGAGGCGGCGAACACCGACTGGGTGACCACCGGGCCCTCGTCACCGGCCTCCAGGTCGACGGCGTCGGTGATGATGCCGGAGCCGATGCGCAGCGCCAGGCGGGCGGCGATCTCCTTGCCCTCGGCGGAGGAGGGCACCAGCACGGCGGCCGGGGAGACGGCCTCGACCGCGGCCTGCAGCGCCTCGACCTTGGGCACCACCAGGTACTCGGCGTACTCGGCGGCCTCGTGGACGAGGACCTTCTCCGCGCCGTGCTCGCCGAGCTGGGCGGCGGTGTTCCCGGCGCCGGCGCCGAGGGCGACGGCGACCGGGGTGCCCAGGCGGCGGGCGAGGGTGAGCAGTTCCAGGGTGGGCTTGCGGACGGCGCCGTCCACGTGGTCGACGTAGACGAGAACTTCAGCCATGGGAATGCATCTCCTGCGGATTGCGAAGTCTGGGGGCGGAAAGGAGGGGTGGGGTGAAGTTCCCGGTCAGATGAACTTCTGGCTCGCGAGGAACTCGGCGAGCTGCTTGCCGCCCTCGCCCTCGTCCTTGACGATCGTGCCCGCGCTGCGGGCCGGACGCTCGGCCGCCTCCTCGACCTTGGTCCAGGCGCCCTCCAGACCGACCTCGTCGGCGTCGATGTCCAGGTCGGACAGGTCCCAGGACTCCACCGGCTTCTTCTTGGCCGCCATGATGCCCTTGAAGGACGGGTAGCGGGCCTCGCCCGACTGGTCGGTCACCGACACGACCGCCGGCAGGGAGGCCTGGAGCTGCTCGGAGGCGGCGTCGCCGTCCCGGCGGCCGGTGACCGTGCCGTCCTCGACGGAGACCTCGGAGAGCAGGGTCACCTGCGGTACGCCCAGGCGCTCCGCCAGCAGCGCCGGCACGACGCCCATGGTGCCGTCGGTGGAGGCCATGCCGGAGATCACCAGGTCGTAGCCGGCCTTCTCGATCGCCTTGGCCAGGACCAGGGAGGTGCCGATGGCGTCGGTGCCGTGCAGGTCGTCGTCCTCGACGTGGATCGCCTTGTCCGCGCCCATGGACAGCGCCTTGCGCAGCGCGTCCTTGGCGTCCTCCGGGCCCACGGTCAGGACGGTGACCTCGACGTCGTCGTCCGCGTTCTCCTTGATCTGCAGGGCCTGCTCGACCGCGTACTCGTCCAGCTCGGAGAGCAGACCGTCCACGTCGTCGCGGTCGACGGTCAGGTCATCGGCGAAGTGCCGGTCGCCAGTGGCGTCGGGCACGTACTTCACAGTGACAACGATCCTCAAGCTCACGCCGGCTCTCCTACTGCATCGTCATGTCTGGGCTGCCTCTTGCAGGCAGCATAGGCGCCCGAAGCGGCCGATCCCGGTCGGGGCGACTCCGCACTCCGAACGAAATATTACTCGCCAGTACATCCAGTTCCTGCCCGCTAAGCAAGCGCTTTGAACTGTGACCTGTGCAACGCAGCGTAACCGGAACCGGACGGCCGCGCAGGAGGGCGGACGAAAGCGGAGCGGGTGGAGCGGAGGGCCGTCAGTCCCGCAGGGCCGTGAAACGCCCCTGGTGGTACAGCAGGGGCCGGCCCTGCCCGGCGGGGTCGCCGAGGGCGACCTCGGCGAGGACCACGCGGTGGTCCCCGGCGGGCACCCGGGTGACGATGCGTGCCACCACCCATGCGAGGACGCCGTCGAGCAGCGGGACGCCGTGCGGGCCCTCGCGCCAGGCGGTGGCCGGGCCGAAGCGGTCCGCGCCGCTGCGGGCGAAGGTGGCGGCCAGCTCCTGCTGGTGCTCGCCGAGTATGTGCACGCCGACGTGGTCCGTGGCGGCGATCGCCGACCAGCTGGAGCCGCCGGTGCTGACGCCGAACGACAGCATCGGCGGGTCGGCGGAGACGGAGGTGAGGGAGGTGGCGGTGAAACCGACCGGGCCGTGTGCGCCGCGGGCGGTGATCACGGCCACGCCGGCGGCGTGCCGGCGGAAGACGGAGCGCAGCAGGTCGGGCGAGGCGAGGCGGAACGTGGTCAGGTCGGGCGAGGCCGTCATGAAGTTGTCCTTCGTCGGGGGCGGGGGGCGGTCCGGCGGCTGCTCACCGGGCCGGGCAGCGCGCGCTCGCGGCGCGGGCGGGATCGATGTGCGGCCGCCCGACGAGAAGGAGTTCCGAAGGCATACGGCCAGGCTGACGACGCGTGGTGCACGCAGTCAAGTACGTCCGGTGTTCCGCGAGACGGCTCACACCTCCGCCCGGGGGTCTCACACCGCCTCGCCCAGCGCGGCGATCACGTCGGCCTTGCGCGGCTGCCCGGCGGCGCGCCGCACCACCCGGCCCCCGGCGTCCAGGACGAGCACGGTGGGCGTTTTGACGACGTCCAGCCGGCGTACGAGGTCCAGATGCGCCTCGGCGTCGATCTCGACGTGCGCGACGCCGGGCACCATGCCGGCCACCTCGGCGAGGACGCGGCGGGTGGCCCGGCAGGGGGCGCAGAAGGCGCTGGAGAACTGCACCAGGGTGGCGCGCTCGCCCAGGGCGGCGCCGAGCGCGGCCGCGTCCAGCCGCTCGTCCCCGTCCCGCACACGCACGCGCACCCTCCCCTTCCGCCGCCGCTGTGGCATTTTGCGGGCGGTCGCCGCCGGCGGCGCCGCCGCACCCACCACGATTCCGGTCGTCGTGCAGGTGCAGCGCCCACGGGACCGCGGGAATTCCCGGCCCCCGGAAAAGGGCGACCGGGGCCGCGGCGGCCGCGGCGTTCGCGAACGCCGTCCCGGGGTACTGCCCGGGGTGAGACGTACGTGCTGCCGCGCCGCGCAAGGGGCGCGCGGAGCAGCCGGGGACTGCGGCGGGGAGGGATCACACGACCGACGTGACGAGGATCTCGCCGTCGGCGGGCACCCGGACTGGCCCGCCGGGCGTTCTTCGTGCACGATCTGCGAGAGCCGTAAACCTACGGCCGCGTAACTTCCCGCCGGGAGTCCCCTTCCCAAGGTTCCCAGGCAGAACAGGAAGGGTCCGTCCCGTCCATGGCTGAGCTTGTCTACCGTCCCGTGATCGGTCTCGCCCTCGCGATGTTCCGGGTGTGGGACCTGAAGATCGACTGCAGGGGTTCGGAGAACATCCCCCGCTCGGGCGGTGCCGTGCTGGTGAGCAATCACATCAGCTACCTGGACTTCGTCTTCAACGGCCTCGCGGCGCGCCCGCAGAAGCGCCTGGTGCGCTTCATGGCGAAGGAGTCCGTGTTCCGGCACCGCGTCGCCGGTCCGCTGATGCGCGGCATGAAGCACATCCCGGTGGACCGCGCGCAGGGCGAGGCGGCCTACGCGCACGCCCTGGACTCGCTGCGGTCGGGAGAGGTCGTCGGGGTCTTCCCGGAGGCCACGATCTCGCAGTCGTTCACCCTGAAGACCTTCAAGTCGGGTGCCGTCCGCCTCGCCCAGGAGGCGGGCGTGCCGCTGGTTCCGATGGCCCTGTGGGGCACCCAGCGGCTGTGGACCAAGGGCCGTCCGCGCACCTTCCGCCGCAGCCACCTGCCCGTCACCATCCGGGTCGGCGCCCCTCTGGAGGCCCCGCGCGGCCAGTACGCCGGCGCCCTCACCGCCCGCCTGCGCGAACGCGTCCAGGAGCTGCTCGAGGCGGCCCAGCGCGCCTACCCGGGCCGCCCCAAGGGCCCGGACGACACCTGGTGGATGCCCGCCCACCTCGGCGGCACCGCGCCGGCCCCGGAGGAGCCGAGCGCGGCGAAGGCCCGCTGACCGGAGCCCGCCGCCCGGGCTCCGGGCGGTGACGACGGCCGCCGCCCGGAGCCGTCGTCGTGCGGCAATCCGTCGTTGTGCGGCAATCCGCCGTCGTGCAGCACCAAGGATGCGGCCACCCGGTCGCAATGGCTTTCCGGGTGGCCGCATGCTCGTGCTCCGGTCATGGGGCGGTCACTGCCGGGCCATCTCCTCCTTGAGCGCGGCCACGAACGCGTCCACGTCGTCCTCCGTGGTGTCGAAGGAGCACATCCAGCGCACGTCGCCGGCGGCCTCGTCCCAGAAGTAGAAGCGGAACCGCCGCTGCAGCCGCCGGCTCACCTCCTGCGGCAGCCGGGCGAAGACGGCGTTGGACTGGACGGGGTGGAGGATCTCCACGCCGCCCACGGCCCGGACGCCCTCGGCCAGGCGCTGGGCCATCTCGTTGGCGTGGCGGGCGTTGCGCAGCCACAGGTCCCGGGCGAGCAGTGCCTCCAGCTGCACCGACACGAAGCGCATCTTCGAGGCCAGTTGCATGGACATCTTGCGCAGGTGCTTCATCCGGCGCACGGCGTCGGGGTTGAGGACGACGACCGCCTCGCCGAACATCGCGCCGTTCTTCGTGCCGCCCAGGGAGAGGATGTCCACGCCGACCGCGTTGGTGAACGTGCGCATCGGCACGTCCAGAAACGCGGCGGCGTTGGCCAGCCGGGAGCCGTCCAGGTGGACGTACATGCCGCGCGCGTGCGCGTGCTCGCAGATCGCGCGGACCTCGTCCGGGGTGTAGACGGTGCCGAGCTCGGTGCTCTGGGTGATCGACACCACCTGCGGCATGGCGCGGTGCTCGTCCTCGAAGCCGTACGCCTGCCGGTCGATCAGCTCGGGGGTGAGCTTGCCGTCCGGGGTGGGCACCGTGAGCAGCTTCAGGCCGCCCATGCGCTCCGGCGCGCCGCACTCGTCGACGTTGATGTGGGCGCTCTCCGCGCAGATCACCGCGCCCCAGCGGTCGGTGACCGCCTGCAGCGCGACGACGTTGGCGCCGGTGCCGTTGAAGACCGGGTACGCCTCGGCGGTCGCGCCGAAGTGGCTGCGGATGATCCGCTGGAGGTTGTCGGTGTAGGCGTCCTCGCCGTAGGCGACCTGGTGCCCGCCGTTGGCCAGGGCCAGGGCGGCGAGCACCTCCGGGTGGGCGCCGGCGTAGTTGTCGCTGGCGAAGCCCCGTACCTCGGGGTCGTGGTGGCGACGGGCGTCGGTTCTCGATGGGTTCACGGCTGCTCGGTCAGCCACAGGCGCTTCCCGTTCACTTCGGCGGCGGGCTTCTCCCACACTCCGGCGATGGCCTCGGCCAGGTCCTTGACGTCGGTGAAGCCCGCGAACTTCGCGTTGGGGCGGTCGGCGCGCATCGCGTCGTGCACCAACGCCTTCACGACCAGGATCGTAGCCGCGGAGGAGAGCTCCCCGGCGGCCCCCGCCTTGCGGAAGTAGTCCGCCATGGCCAGCGTCCACGCCTCGGCGGCGGCCTTGGCGGCGGCGTAGGCGGCGTTGCCCGCGGTGGGCCTGCTCGCACCCAGGGCGCTGATGAGGACGTAGCGGCCGCGGTCGCTGCGCTGGAGGGCCTCGTGGAAGGCGAGGGAGGTGTGCTGCACGGTGCGGATCAGCAGCAGCTCCAGGAAGTCCCAGTCGTCGAGGCTGGTCTTGGTGAAGGTCTCGCTGCCGCGCCAGCCGCCGACGAGGTGCACGAGCCCGTCGACGCGGCCGAAGTCCTTCTCGACGCGGGTGGCCCACTCGCGGGTCGCCCTGAGGTCGAGCAGGTCGACGGTGTCGCCGGTGACGGTGGCGCCGCCGCGGGCGTAGCGCGCCGCGTCGACGGCCTCCGCGAGCCGCTCGGGATCGTTGTCGGAGCCGACGACGGTCGCCCCCGCCTCCGCGAGCCGCCGCAGCGTCGCGCGGCCGGCGGGCCCGCCCGCGCCGGCCACCGCGATCACCGCGCCGCTCAGCGCCCCGTTGCCGTTCGCCATCTTCTCCTCCTGAGCCGTGTTCCCGGCGCGGTCGCTCACGCGGCGACCCGGTCGGCGCTGTCGGCGGTGATGCCCTTGGTGGAGGCGATCACCTTCTTCAGCTTCTTCTGCAGCGCCTCATAGAACATGCTCAGGGGAAACTCGTCGGGAAGCACGTCGTCGACGAGCTTGCGCGGCGGCTGGCTCAGGTCGAGGGCCTCGGGTCCCTTGGCCCACTTGGAGGCGGGGTGCGGGGCGAGGTGGCGGGAGACCAGCTCGTAGCCGGCGAACCAGTGGACCAGCTTGGGCCGGTCGATGCCGTCGCGGTACAGCTTCTCGATCTCGGCGCACAGCTGGTTGGTGACCTGCGGTGCGCGCTCGAAGTCGATGGACAGCTTGTTGTCCCGCCAGCGCACCACGTCGTGCTGGTGCAGGTAGGCGAAGAGGAGCTGGCCGCCCAGGCCGTCGTAGTTGCGCACGCGCTCGCCGGTGACCGGGAAGCGGAACATGCGGTCGAAGAGGACGGCGTACTGCACGTCACGGGCCTGCGGCACGCCCTCGGCGGCGAGCTGGACGGCCTCCTTGAAGGCGGTGAGGTCGCAGCGCAGCTCCTCCAGGCCGTACATCCAGAACGGCTGCCGCTGCTTGATCATGAACGGGTCGAACGGCAGGTCGCCGTGGCTGTGGGTGCGGTCGTGGATCATGTCCCACAGCACGAAGGCCTCCTCGCACCGCTTCTGGTCGTGGATCATCGCCTCGACGTCCTCGGGCAGCTCCAGGCCCAGGATGTCGACGGCGGCGGCGGTGACCCGGCGGAAGCGGGCGGCCTCGCGGTCGCAGAAGATGCCGCCCCAGCTGAAGCGCTCGGGCGCCTCGCGCACGGCGATGGTCTCCGGGAAGAGGACGGCGGAGTTGGTGTCGTAGCCGGAGGTGAAGTCCTCGAAGGTGATGCCGCAGAACAGCGGGTTGTCGTAGCGGGTGCGTTCCAGTTCGGCCAGCCAGTCCGGCCAGACCATGCGCAGCACGACCGCCTCGAGGTTGCGGTCGGGGTTGCCGTTCTGCGTGTACATCGGGAAGACGACCAGGTGCTGCAGGCCGTGCTGCCGGTTGGCGGCGGGCTGGAAGGCGAGCAGCGAGTCGAGGAAGTCGGGCACCCCGAAGCCCTCGGCGGCCCAGCGGCGCAGGTCCTTCACGAGCGCGGCGTGGTACTCGGCGTCGTGCGGCAGCAGCGGGGAGAGCTGCTCGACGGCCTCGACGACACGGCGCAGGGCGTCCTCGGCCTCGGCGCGGGTGGGGGCTCCCTCGGCGTCGAAGTCGATGGAGCCGTCCTTCGACTGCCACGGCCGGATCTGCTCCACGGCATCCTTGAGCGCGGGCCACGCCGGGTGCTCCACCACCCTGGCCGCAGGAGAAACCTGCCCCTCGGCGCGCTCCTGCACAAGAATTTCCGTCATGTCCCATCCTCCACGGGAGAACCTCGCGTCGAGGACACCGTATGTCCCCTGGTTTCAGCCAGCAAGAGGATCATCGGGAAATCGTCCTGCACACCCCGGCCAAAGCCGCGGTTTTTCCTGCTGTACCCCGTTGCGGCGACAGGTATGCGCGCCACGGCGGGGCGGATGCGCGCGAGCGGCGGGACCGGCGGGTCTAGGCTGCCTCCCGGCGCGCGGACCGCCGCCCGCGGTGCGGCCGGATCGCGTGTTCCCCCCACCGCCGTCGACGGAAGCGAGGCGAACGTTGCATTTCCTGACCATCGGACACCGCGGGGTGATGGGTGTCGAGCCGGAGAACACCCTGCGCTCCTTCGTGGCCGCCGAGGCGGCCGGGATGGACGTCATCGAGCTGGACCTCCACCTGAGCCGGGACGGCGCGCTCGTCGTCATGCACGACGCGGAGGTGGACCGCACCACCGACGGCAGCGGGCCGATCGCCGAGAAGACCCTGGAGGAGCTGCGCGCCCTGGACGCGGGGCGCGGGGAGCGGGTACCGGTCTTCGAGGAGGTCCTGGAGGCGGTGCGCACCCCGCTGCAGGCGGAGATCAAGGACACGGCGGCGGCCCGGGCGCTGGCCGAGGTGATGCGCGCACGGGACCTGGTGGAGCGGGTGGAGGTGTCCTCCTTCCACGACGAGGCGATCGCGGAGATCGCCCGGCTGGTGCCCGGGGTGCGCACCGCGCTCGTCGCGAGCCGCTACGGCACCGACGTGGTCGACCGGGCGCGCGAGGCCGGGGCGGCGACGGTGTGCCTCAACATCCGGCGGCTGACCCTGGAGGTCGCCGAGTACGCGCGCAAGGCGGACCTGCGGATCATCGGCTGGGTGGTCAACACCCAGGACCACCTGCGGCTGGCCCGCGCCCTGGAACTGGACGGCGTCACCACCGACTACCCGGAGATCAGGCGGATCGGCCGCCTCACCGCGTGACCGCGTGACCGCGTGACCGCGGGCGGCACCGGCACCGACATCGGCATCGGCGTTGGCATCGGCGTCGGCATCGGCATCGGCATCGTCCGGGCCCGGGCGGGCCGCTGTTCGGACGGACCGCCGTTCGGGTGAGCCGCCGTTCAGGCGAGTTCCTTGACCAGCAGTTCGAACCGCAGGTCGGGGCGGCGCGGGATGCCGAAGCGCTCGTCGCCGTAGGGGAACGGGGTCGTGCGGCCCGTGCGGCGGTAGCCGCGCCGCTCGTACCAGGCGATGAGGTCGTCGCGGACGGAGATCACCGTCATGTGCATCTCCGCCGCGCCCCAGCTCTCGCGGGCCTGCCGCTCCGCCTCGGCCAGCACCGCCTTGCCCAGGCCCGCGCCCTGCTCGGTGGGGCTGACCGCGAACATGCCGAAGTAGGCGTGGTCGCCGCGGTGCTCGAGCTGGCAGCAGGCGACCAGGCGGCCGTCCCGCTCCGCCGTCAGCAGCCGGCTGCCGGGCGCCTTGATGACCTCCAGCACGCCCTGCGGGTCGGTGCGCTGCCCGTCGAGGATGTCCGCCTCCGTGGTCCAGCCGCGGCGGCTGGACTCCCCGCGGTACGCCGACTCGATCAGCGTGACCAGCGCGTCGACGTCGGCGTCGGTGGCGTCGCGGAAGGTCAGTCCGGTGGCGGTGGTGTCCATGGGGCGGCTCTCCCGTTCAAGGCGGTTCACGGCGCGTGCGAGGCGAGGACGAGCCTAACGCGGCCATTAGGCTCCGCCGCATGGTGCACGTACTCAGCAGCCGCGTCCTGCTCCGCCCCACCGACCCCGAGCGCTCCCGCGTCTTCTACGGCGAGCGGCTGGGCCTCGCCGTCCACCGCGAGTTCGGCACCGGGCCGGAGCGCGGCACCGTCTACTTCCTCGGCGGCGGCTTCCTGGAGGTCTCCGGCCGCTCCGACACCCCGCCGAGCCCGGCCCTGCGGTTGTGGCTCCAGGTGGAGGACGTCACCGCCGCCCACGAGGAGCTGCGGGCGAAGGGCGTGGAGATCGTCCGGCCGCCGGTGAAGGAGCCCTGGGGCCTGATCGAGATGTGGATCGCCGACCCGGACGGCACGCAAATCGTCCTGGTGGAGGTCCCGGCGGACCATCCGCTGCGGTACCGGCCGGGGATCTGAGAGGGCCGCGGTCCGGGTGGCTCCCGAGGGGGTCGTGGTCCGGTCGGCTCCCGAGGAAGGCAGGGTGCGGCCGGCGTGCCGGGGTCCGGTCAGCCGCGGATCCGGAGTCCGCGGTCAGCCAAGGAGGGATCGTCGCGCTGCCCATACAGGAAGATCAGCAGGTGTTTCACACGTAAAATTCCGTCGCCGGCGCTCCGCAGCACCCCGCAGCGCTCCGCCGTGCTCTTCCAAGCCCCCCGCGTACACCCTTGCGCTCGCGTGCCCGCCGCATCGCCCGGGCATCCCTCCGACCGACCGCCGTGGGAGACGTCGAGGAGGGCACGGGTGCACGGACCGGCTTCACCCGGCTGGCTGCTGGTCGCGCTGTGCGCGGCGACCGGGGCGTACTGCCTGCTGCGGATGCGCAGCGGTGTGGAGGAGCAGCGCCGCAGCGCGGGCGGCGAGGCGCTGATGGGGTTCGGGATGGCGGTGATGGCCGTCCCCGCGGGTGTGTTCGCGCCGCCGGCGTGGGTCTGGTCCGGTTACGCGGCGGTGTTCGGCGCGGCCGGGCTGCGCGCCCTGTGGTCGGCGCGGCGCGGGGCCCACCACCTGCACCACCTCGCGGGAGCGGCGGCGATGGCCTACATGGCCGTGGCGATGGCCGTCTCCCCCGGCCACCACCACGGGCCCGGCACGTCCGGCGTCCCGCTCCTGACGGGCGTGCTGCTGCTGTACTTCTCGGGGTACGTGCTGCTGTCCGGGGCGCGGCTGGTGCCGGTCGCCGCGGTGGCCGGCGGGGGCGGCGTGCGCTGGGGCGACCGGCCGGAACTGGCGCGGGCGTGCCGGCTGTCGATGGGGATCGCGACGGTGGCGATGCTGCTGGCCCTGTGAGGCGGCGCGGCTGGGGCCGTCGTGGTCTGCGTCACTTTGCCGCAGCCGGTCGTACCGGCGGGTAGCCGGCCCCTCATAGGCTGCTGCCCATGATGGTCCCCGCGGTCCTGCTGCTGCTCGGCGCCCTGACCGCCGTCGTCGCTCCCCGGCTGCTCGCGCGCGCCGAGTGGCCGGACCGCGAACCGGTGGTGGCCCTGTGGGTGTGGCAGTGCGTGGTGGCGGCCGTGCTGCTGTGCTGCGCGCTGTCGATGACGCTGAGCGCGGCGGCCGCCTGGGAGGCGGTGCGCGGCCACGTGTTCGCGCCGGCGCCGCGGCCCGTCGTGAAGGCCTACGTGCCCGCTGCGCCCGGCCCGTGGGCGGCCGTCACCGCGGTGGCGCTCGCCTGCGGCGGGGTGTGGAGCGCGGTGATGCTGGTGCGCGAGGTCGCCCGGGCGCAGGCCCGGCGCCGCCGGCGGCGGGCCGAACTGCGCCTGCGGGCGCCGCTGTTGCCGGGCGAGGAGCCCGGCGCCGGGCGGCTGGTGGTGCTGGAGGGGGAGCGGCCCGACGCCTGGTGGCTGCCCGGGACGCCGCCGCGGCTCGTGGTCACCACGGCCGCGCTGCGCCGCCTGCGGGGACACCGGCTGGACGCCGTCCTCGCCCACGAGCAGGGCCACGCCCAGGCCCGCCACGACTGGCTGCTGCACTGCTCGGCCGCGCTGGCCGCCGGGTTCCCGCAGGTGCCGGTGTTCGCGGCGTTCCGCGACGAGATGCACCGCCTGGTGGAACTCGCCGCCGACGACGTCGCCTCCCGCCGCTTCGGCCGCCTGACCACCGCCCTCGCCCTCGTCGAACTCAACGAGGACCGCGGCGTCTTCGGCCCCGCCCCCACCCCGCACGCCCACCTCCCGCAGCGTGTCCACCGCCTCCTGACTCCCCCGCACCGCCTCCCCGTCCTGCGCCGTCTCCAACTGACCGCGGCGGCCGCCCTCGTACCGGTGCTGCCGGTCCTGGTGGCGCTGGTGCCGGGACTGCGGGCGCTGGGATAGCCGGGATAGTTGGGCTGGCTGGGACAACGGCCGCCGGCACGGTGGGCCTCACGGGCCCCGGTGGTGGCCTCCCGCCCCGCCCGTCGGGGACGATCGCTCCATGCGCGCCCCGCACGTTCCCGCCCCGCCCCGCTCGTCCGGCGACCGCGCGGCGGTCCGCGCCGCGCTGGTGCTGGGCGGCTGCTCGGTGCTGCTGCTGACGCTGGTCGCCGTCCGCTGGGGTCCCCTGGTCGGCGCGGACGGGGACGTGGCCCGCGCCACGCACCGCTGGGCGGTCGGCGAGCCCGGGATTACCCGGGTCCTGCGGATTCTGACCGACTGGGTGTGGGACCCGGTGACCATGCGGCTGGTGTGCGCGGCGGTCGCGGTGTGGCTGGCCGGGCGGCGCGGGGAGTGGGGGACGGCGGTGTGGCTGGGCGCGACCTGCGCGCTGGCCGCCCTGCTGCAGCAGGGGCTCAAGAGCGCCGTCGACCGTCCCCGGCCGGTGTGGCCCGATCCCGTGGACTCCGCGCGCTTCGCCGCGTTCCCCTCCGGGCACGCCCTGACCGCCACCGTGGTGTGCGGGCTGCTGCTGTGGCTGCTGCGCCGGCACGGCGCCGGGCCCGTGCTGCGGCGCACGGCCCTGGCGGTGGCCCTGGTCAGTGTGGTGGGCGTCGGGTTCACCCGGATCTGGCTGGGCGTCCACTGGCTCACGGACGTCGTCGGCGGCTGGCTGCTGGGCGCCTGGGTGGTGGCGCTGGCCGTCCTGGCCCGCGGACGGTGGCGGACGTGACCGCCGCGGCCGCGTCCGGCGCACGAGGCACGCGGACGGGGCGGCCGTGTCCGGCACACGGCGCACACGAAGGGGGGCGGGGGCGGCCGCGTCCGGCATACGGCGTACGCCGCCGGGGAGATCACGGCCGCGCCCGGGATCACTAGGATCACCGCATGGCCGCCGTCCTCTTCGACTTCTCCGGAACCCTCTTCCGCGTCGAGTCCACCGAGTCCTGGCTGCGCGCCGTGCTGGACGAGGCCGGAATCGCCCTGCCGGAGCGGGAGTTGGCCGAGAAGGCGCGGGCGCTGGAGGAGGCGGGGGCGCTGCCCGGCGGGCCGCCCCCGCTGCGGGTGCCGGAGCCGCTCGCCGCCCTGTGGGCGGAGCGGGACCGCAGCGCCGAGCTGCACCGGGCCGCCTACACCGCCCTCTCCCGCCAGGTGCCGCTCCCCGACCCGCGGCTGCACGACGCCCTCTACGACCGGCACCGCACCCCGGCCGCGTGGGCGCCCTACCCCGACGCCGCCGAGGTGCTGCGCGCGCTGCGGGAGCGCGGCGTCGGCGTGGGCGTGGTCAGCAACATCGGCTGGGACCTGCGCCCGGTCTTCCGCGCGCACGGCCTCGACGCGTACGTGCAGACGTACGTCCTGTCGTACGAGCACGGCGTCCAGAAGCCCGATCCGCGGCTGTTCGCCACCGCCTGCGCGGAGCTGGGCGCCGACCCGCGGGAGGTGCTCATGGTCGGCGACGACCGGCACGCGGACGGCGGTGCGGCGGACCTGGGCTGTGCGGTGCACTTCGTGGACCACCGGCCGGCCGCCGAACGGCCCGACGGGCTGCGGCCGGTGCTCGACCTGGTGGACCGGGCGGGCGGATCGGGCGGCTGAGGAGCCGGCCCGGTCGCCGCGCGGAAGGGCTCCGGGCACCCGGCGAAGAAGTAGCCTCAGGAAACCTGTGGAGCGAAGGACGTCCGCCCCGGACGATCCCCCGCGTCGCCCGAGGCGGACGGCAGACCGGACAGGCCCGCTCGGGGCGTGTCCGGACGCACTGAGTATAGTTGGCTGGCAGCCAGTCAACGCAAGGAGTTACAGGATGTCCCCGCGCAGCGCCTCGGTCAACGAAGAATTGCGGCGGAGATCGCGGGAGCGGCTCCTGCAGGCGGCGGTCGAGCTGGTCGGCGAGCGCGGCTACGACGCCACGACGCTGGCCGACATCGCCGACCGCGCCGGTTCCGCACGCGGACTGGTGTCGTACTACTTCCCCGGCAAGCGCCAGCTCGTCCAATCGGCGGTGCACCGGCTGATGCACCGCACCCTGGAGGAGGCGCTGGAGCGCGAGCCGCGCACCGAGGACGGCCGGGAGCGGCTGGCCCGCGCCATCGACGCCGTCCTGGGTCTCGCCCGCGACCGGCCGGTGCTGATGCGCCAGCACATGGCCGGGATCCTGCAGGCCGAGGGCTTCGTCCAGTGTCCGGAACAGCAGCGCCTGGCCCAGCTGCTGCGCGACACCGTCGCCCGGCACGGCTCCCGGGACGTCGACACCGACTACCCCAGGCTGCGCGCGCTGCTCATGGGAGCGGTCTACGCGGCCCTGGTGCCCGGGGTGCCGATGCCGCTGCCGGTGCTGCGGGCGGAACTGTTCGAACGCTACGGACTCGACTGGGAGATGGGGTCGCCGCCGGACCGGGAACCCCCCGGCAGCGGCGGCGACACGGACCTGTCGCGGTTCTTCGCGACCGGGCGGGACGCCGGGCGGCCGTAGACCGGGCCGGGCGCCGTGGCCGGGGATACGCCTCCCCGGCCGCGCGGGTACGGTGCCGTGCCGCGCCGGTTCCGGCACCGCGCCGGCTCCGGCGCCGCGCCGGCTCCGGCGCCGGGGTCAGCCCGCGCGGCGCCGGGCGTGACGCGGGGTGAGGAGGCCCGCGTCCCTGGCGCGGGCGATCATCCGCAGGGACTTGCGGCGGCTGCGGCCGGTGGCGCCCATCACCGCGAGCACCGGGTCGGTGCCCGCGGTCTGGGCCGCCCGGTACGCGGCGGCGACGAGCCGACAGCCCTCGATGCCGCGCGGCAGGCCGGCCCGGGAGCGGCGCGAGCCGGCCCCGGACCGGCTTGCCGCGGGCCTGCCGCCGGCCACGGAACGACCCGTCACGGACCGGCCGGCCACGGGTTTCGCCGCTCCGCCGTCCGCGCCCGGTGGTTGCCCCGCCCCGGCGGACGCGCCGTCCGCGCCCGCCGGCTCGGTGCCCGCCGCGCGTCCCGCTTCTTCGGGTTCGGTTTCTCCGGCGCGCCCCGCCGCCTTGGGCTCGGCCACCCCTGCGCGCTGCGCCGCCCCGGGAGCGGCTTCCCGCGCGCGCTGCGCGACTCCCCCGGCGTGTCCCGCCGGCCCGTGCACGCCCTCCCCCGCGCGCTCTGTCGATCCCTCCGCGCCCTCTCCCGTACGCTCCGTCAACTCCTCCGCGCCGTTCCCCGCCCGCCCCGCCGCCTCGTGCGCGTCCTCCCCCGCGTGCCCGGGCGCGGTCTCCTCCCCGCCCGGGGTCCCGCGCGCCACACCGAGGCGGGCCCGGACCCGGGCGGCGAGCAGGGTCAGGTCCTCCGGGGTCAGCGCGGGACTGGCGCGGACCTCCTCCAGGCCGACGCGGCCGTCCGCGACGACCGCGAGCGCATCGATCCGCGCGCCGTCGGGGAAGTCCAGCCGGACGGTGAACCATGCCGTGACGCCATCCCGCCCCCGCACCCGCCACGCGGGCCGCACGGACACGGCGCCCTCCTGTGGACCCCGGTCGGAAAGGTGAAGAAAGGAAGCCTCGAGCACACACGGAACGTAATCTCGCGATCACACTCCATACGGACGGACACGCGCGCCCGGTCGGCGCGGCACCCTCCCGGCGCAGCCCGGCCGGTGCGATGCTGAAGGCGTCAGCGCTCTCCTGGCAGCGGGCCGTCCCGCGGCCCCGGGGTGAGGAGTTCCGCCGTGCTGCGTGTCGCCGTCGTCGGGTCGGGACCGAGCGGTTGCTACACCGCGCAGGGTCTCGTCGAGCAGGATCCCGCAGTGCGCGTGGACGTCCTGGACCGGCTGCCGTGCCCGTACGGCCTGGTGCGCTACGGGGTCGCACCGGACCACGAGAAGATCAAGTCTCTGCAGCAGACGCTGCGGACGGTGCTGGAGCACGACCGGGTGCGGTTCCTCGGCGGGGTGCGGGTCGGCGGGCCGGGCGGGCTGCCGGTGGACCGGCTCAGGGAGCTGTACCACGCGGTGGTGTACTGCGTGGGCGCCGCCACCGACCGCCACCTGGGGATCCCCGGCGAGGACCTGCCGGGCAGCTGGTCGGCGACGGAGTTCGTCTCCTGGTACAGCGCCCACCCGGACGCGGTCGACGCCGGTTTCGTGCGCGAGGCGCGCTCGGCGGTGGTCGTCGGTGTGGGGAACGTGGCCGTGGACGTCACCCGGATGCTGGCGCGCGGGGCGGCGGAGCTGAGCCGTACCGACATGCCGCAGGCGGCGTTGCGCGCGCTGGCGGCGAGCCGGGTGCGCGAGATCCACATGGTGGGCCGGCGCGGTCCCTCGCAGGCCCGCTTCACCACCAAGGAACTGCGCGAGCTGGGCACCCTGCCGGACGCCGAAGTCGTCGTGGATCCGGCCGAGTTGGCGCTGGATCCGGCGTACGGGGATCCGTCGGGGCTGCCGGCGGCGCAGCGGCGCAACCTGGAGGTGCTGCGCGGCTGGGCCGAGGCGCCGGCCCGGGGGGCCGCCCGCCGCATCCGGCTGCGTTTCTACCTGCGGCCCGTCGAACTGCTCGCCTCCGGCAAACGGGTGGGCGCGGTCCGCTTCGAGCGGACCGCTCCGGACGGGCACGGCGGCGTGATTGGCACGGGCCGGTACGAGGAGATCGAGGCGCAGCTCGTGCTGCGTTCGGTGGGGTACCGCGGAGTGCCGCCGGCGGGCCTGCCGTTCGACGCCGAGCACGGGACGGTGCCGCACGAGGCGGGGCGCGTGCTGCGGGACGGATCGGTGGCGCCGGGCGAGTACGTGGCCGGCTGGATCAAGCGGGGCCCGACCGGGGTCATCGGCACCAACCGGCCGTGCGCGAAGGAGACGGTGGCCTCGCTGCTCGCGGACGCCCCGGCGCTCGTGCGCAGGCCGGTCCCGGACGATGCGCTCGCGGCGCTGCGCGCCGCGGGGATCGAGCCGGTGGAGTGGGCCGGATGGTGTGCGATCGAGCGGGCCGAGGCGGAGCTGGGGGCCGCGCTCGGGCGGAGCACGGTCAAGCTGCCGGACTGGGAGTCGCTGCTGGCGGCGGCGCGTACGGCGGCGTCCTAGCAGGTGCGTCGGCGCGGGCCGCCTGACGGCGGTCGCCCTGCCCCCCGGGGCCCCCGGTCTTCAACCGCCTGCCGGCCGGGGAGCGTTCAGTCCCCGAGCCGGGCGGCCTGCCGGCCGGCGGCGGCGAGCAGGCAGTCGAGCAGCCCCGGGAAGAGGGCGTCCAGGTCCTCGCGGCGCAGGCCGTTCATCTTGGCCGTGCCCCGGTAGCACTGCCGGATGACCCCGCTCTCGCGCAGCACCCGGAAGTGGTGCGTGGTCGTGGACTTGGTGACCGGCAGCTCGAATTGCGAGCAGGCCAGCTCGTCGCGGTCGGCGGCGAGTTCCTGCACGATCCGCAGCCGCACCGGGTCGGACAGCGCGTGCAGCACGGCCTCCAGCCGGATCTCGTCACGGGCCGGGTGCGGGAGGTCGCGGCTGCCGGCGGCGGGGGCGGTGGTCACGGTGGCTCCAGTTCGTGCGGACGGACTCCCATTGTACGAAGTCCATCGTAGTTTGACACCTGCCGTACTACGATGGATATCGTACGAAGCGTTGTCCCGGCCCCGCGACGAACGGAGCAGCTCGCCATGAGCGCACTCTTCGAGCCGTACACCCTGCGCAGCGTGACCTTCCCCAACCGGGTCTGGATGCCGCCGATGTGCCAGTACTCGGCCGCCCCCGAGGGCCCGCTGACCGGCGCCCCGGGCGACTGGCACTTCGCGCACTACGCGGCCCGCGCCACCGGCGGCACGGGGCTGATCATCGTGGAGGCCACCGCCGTCACCCCCGAGGGCCGCATCTCCCCCTACGACCTCGGGATCTGGAACGACACGCAGGCCGAGGCGTTCCGCCGGATCACCCGGTTCCTGACCGAGCAGGGCACCGTGCCCGGCATCCAGCTGGCGCACGCGGGCCGCAAGGCGTCCACCGAGCGGCCCTGGAAGGGCGGCGCGCCGGTCGGCCCGGAGGCGTACGGCTGGCAGCCGGTCGCGCCGAGTCCGCTCCCCTTCGACGAGCGGCACCCGGTGCCCACCGAGCTGACGGTCGATCAGATCCAGGAGATCGTCCGGCGGTTCGCGCAGGCGGCGCGGCGCGCGCTGGACGCCGGCTTCGAGGTCGCCGAGATCCACGGCGCCCACGGCTACCTGATCAACGAGTTCCTCTCGCCGCACACCAACCACCGCACCGACGCCTACGGCGGCTCGTACGAGAACCGCACCCGCTTCGCGCTGGAGGTCGTCGACGCCGTACGGGAGGTGTGGCCGCAGGACAAGCCGCTGTTCTTCCGCATCTCCGCCACCGACTGGCTTCCGGAGGGCGGCTGGACGCCCGAGGACACCGTCCGCTTCGCCACCGAGCTGCGCGCCCACGGCGTCGACCTGCTCGACGTCTCCACCGGCGGCAACGCCCCCGGCGTCCGCATCCCCGCCGGGCCCGGCTACCAGGTGCCGTTCGCCGCACGCGTGAAGGCCGAGACACCCATGCCGGTCGCCGCGGTCGGGCTCATCACCGAGCCCGAGCAGGCCGAGAAGATCCTCGTCAACGGCGAGGCCGACGCCGTCCTGCTGGGCCGCGAACTGCTGCGCGACCCGTCGTGGGCGCGGCGGGCGGCGCGGGAGCTCGGCGGCGAGGTCCGGATGCCGGACCAGTACCACCGGGCGGTGTGAGGGCACGGCCGAAAGGGCCCTCCCACGGCCGGAACGGCCGACGGGGAGGGCCCCTTCTCTTGGTTCTCCTGGCTTTCCTGGACCTCCTGGTTCTCCTGGAGCCTCCGGGCGGCTCCCGGACGGGCCCGGGGCGCGCCCTCGGTCCCGGCCCCCGGCGGGCCGCGGTGGCCGCCGGGGACCGGTTACGGGTGTCAGGCCGCCGCCGGCTGCTCCGTCTTCGGCAGCAGCCGGATCACCGTCCGCTCCAGTCGGGGCAGGGCGCGCTGGCCCGCGACGGCCAGGGCGATGGCCGCGACGACGCCGAGCCAGCCGCCCGGGCCCAGCGGGGTGCAGCCGAAGAGGTGGCTGGCGCCCGGGGTCTGGATCAGGGCGACGAGGGCGGCGGCCGAACCGAGGGCCGTGACCTGGACCAGCGGGCTGTCGCGGCGGTCCAGCAGGGTCTGGGCGAGCTGGGTGCCGACCACGCCGCACAGCGCCATGGTGCCGGAGCGGCGGGCCGTGCCCGGCGTGAAGCGGCCGATCAGCCAGGCGACGACCGCGCCCAGGCAGGTGGTCAGGGCGCGGTGCCGGATCTGCCGGATCAGCGGCTCGCCGAGCACGCTGGGCACCGCCCGCCGAGCCGTCGTCCCGGGCACCCCCTCCTGCTCCTCCGTCTCGCCGCCCTGCTTCGGCGTCACCGCCACCGCCATCGCCGGGAACAGGTCGGTGAACAGGTTCACCAGCAGCATCTGACGGGTCGTCAGCGGCGCCCGCCCGGAGAGCAGGGTGCCCAGGACGCCGAAGCCGATCTCGCCCGCGTTGCCGCCGATCAGGATGGACACGGCGTCGGCGACGCTGCTCCACAGGGAGCGGCCCTCGTGCACCGCCTCCACCAGGACGGTGAGGTCGTCGCGGGTGAGGACCAGGTCGGCGGCGTTGCGCGCGGCCGCGGAGCCGCGGGCGTTGATGCCGACGCCGACGTCGGCGGCGCGGATCGCGGCGGCGTCGTTGGCGCCGTCGCCGACCATGCCGACGACCCGGCCGGCGTCCCGCAGGGCCTCGACGACCTGCAGCTTCTGCTCCGGCGCGACCCGCGCCACGACGCCGGCGCCGGCCAGCATGCGGGCGCGCACCGAGCGGTCGGCGGCGGCCAGTTCGTCGCCGGTGACCACGACGGTGTCCTGCGGCCAGCCCAGGTCGGTGGCGATCGCCCGCGCGGTGTGCGGGTGGTCGCCGGTCAGCATCACCGGCCGTACGCCGGCCTCCTGCAGTCCGGCCACCAGGGCCGTGGACGTCTCGCGCGCGACGTCCGCCAGCGCCAGCAGGCCCACGAACTCCAGCTCGCGCAGCGGGTCGTCCAGGACGTCGGCGTCCTGGTCGGCGTCGTCCAGCACGCGCCGGGCCACCGCCAGGACGCGCAGGCCGTCGTTGGCGAGCGCGTGGGCCGTCTCGACGACGTGCTCCGGCAGCCCGGTGCACGCGGGCAGGACCGTCTCGGGGGCGCCCTTGAGGACCAGCACGTGCGGGCCGTCGCCGGCCCGGCCGGTGGCGGCGGCGTAGCCGCGGGCCGCCTCGAACGGCCGGCCCTCGGTCTGCCGCCACTCCGGGTCCTCCCCCGCGGCGTCCAGCACGGCCGCGTCGGTGGCGTGCCGCGGCTTGTCCGGGCCGCCGCCGTTGAGCCGCGGACAGGCGCGCGCGGCGTCCCGCACGACGGCGGCGGCGCCCGCCTCGCCAGCGCCGTGGAGGGTGCCGTCGGCGTCGGCCACCCGCACCAGGCGCAGCCGGTTCTCGGTGAGCGTGCCGGTCTTGTCGAAGCACACGGTGTCCATGCGCCCCAGGGCCTCCAGGGTGCGCGGGGTGCGTACCAGGACACCGCGGCGGCTCAGCCGCCGGGCGGCCGCGAGCTGCGCGACCGTGGCGACCAGCGGCAGCCCCTCGGGCACGGCGGCCACGGCGACGGCGACACCGCCGCTGACCGCCTCGCGGATGGGCGCGCCGCGCAGCAGCGCCAGGCCGGTGACCGCGGCGCCGCCCGCCAGGGTGAGCGGCAGTGCCTTGCGGGTGAGCTCCTGCAGGCGGGCCTGCACGCCGGCGGAGGGCGGGGTGCGGGCGGCGAGCGCGACCGCGCGGGCGGCCTCGGTGCTCTCGCCGGTGTCCACCACGACGGCGCGGGCGTGGCCGGCGACCACGGTGGTGCCCTCGAACACCATGCAGCTGCGGTCGGGGACCGGGACGCCCGGCGTCGGGTCGGTCTGCTTCTCCACCGGCAGGGACTCGCCGGTGAGCGCGGACTCGTCGACCTCCAGGCCCTCCTGCCACAGCAGGCGCGCGTCGGCGGGTACGACGTCGTCCCCCTTGAGCTCGATCACGTCGCCGGGCCGCAGCCGGGAGGCGTCCACGGTGCGGGTCTCGCCCACCGGGCCGACGTCGCCGGGTGCGAGGCGCGCCTTCTGCTTGTGCTCGGCGAGCAGCCCGGACAGCGCGCGTTCGGCCCGCAGCCGCTGGACGCCGCCGACCAGCGCGTTCAGGTCGAGCGCGCCGACGACGAGCAGGGCGTCCATGACCGAGCCGAGGATCGCCTCCGCGGTGGAGCCGACGGCGAGCACCGGGGTGAGGGGGTCGTCGAGCTCGCCGCGTACGGCGCGGGCGAGCTGGTAGGTCCAGCGCACCGGCGCCGCCGCGGGGTGTTGGCCGGCCTTCCGCACCGCCTTGCGCATCCGGGCCGTGGCCTGCTCGACCGGGCCCTGCTGCTCGGCCGGTTCGTGCTCCAGGCGCTCCTTGGCCTCCTCGGGGGCCAGCTCGTGCCAGGGCACGCGGGCCCGCGGGTGCGGGGCGCGGGCGGCGGCGACGCCCAGGGCCGTGCGGGCCCCGGACAGCAGGGCGGTGGCCGCGCCGATGTCGACGGGGATGTGCCGCAGCCCGGGCAGGACGCTGCGCCGTCCGCGGCCGGACTCGCCGATGGCCACCAGCAGTCCGGACAGGGCGGCACCCGAGCGGGCCAGGGTCAGCGACCTGCGGCCGACGGCGCGGGCCGCGGGCACGGCGGTCAGCAGCCGCCACACGTCGGGCAGGCCGTGCAGGGCCACCACGTCGGCCCCCCACACGACCGCGCCGCCCCGGTCGGCCAGCGCGACGGCGACGTCGCCGGCGAGCAGGCCGTCCAGCACGGCGTGGTCGTCGGCCGAGCGCGGCCGGGCGACCGTGAGGACGCCGCCGGAGTCGTCGCGCAGCCCGTACACCACGTCGTCCAGGGGACGCCGGGCATCGACGACCTGGTCCGCGAGGCCGGTGAAGTCCTGCAGGGCGGGATCGTCGACGACGACCACGCGCAGCCCGGCCCGGCGCGCCGCGTCGAGGACGGACTCGACCCACGGATCGGCCTCCCCGTCCTCGGTGCACAGGGCGCTCGGGTGCAGGACGACCGTGCCGGCCGTCTCCAGCTGGCGCAGCCGCTCCGGGTCGCGCACCAGCACGCCCTTGCGGGACAGGGCGCCGCTCAGCACGGCGTGGAAGGCGGCGGGGCCGTAGCGCGCGGCCTTGGGCGAGCCCGCGAGCACCGCCTCCGCGGCCTCGGCGCCGTTCCGCTTGACCAGCAGGGTCACCGCCGCGCCCAGCAGGCTGCCGGCGGAGGCGTGGGTGGCGTACTCCTGGGCCGGGGAGGTGCGCAGCGGGGGCCGTTCGGCACCGCCCGCGGGCACGCTGATCCGGTCGGGGGCGCACACCTGGTCGTGCACGGCGTCGAAGGCGGCGGCCCGGGCGACGGTCTCGGCGAGCTGGAAGGTGCGCAGCGTCCCGTCGAGGACGAGTGCGGTGTAGGTCTGGCCGACGCCGTGCGCGGCCGCGTTGGCGCAGGCCAGGGCGAGGTCCATGCGGGAGGGGCCGATACGGGCGCTCAGCCAGGCGCGGAACCGCGGGTTCTCGCGCAGCAGCGTCACCACCGCGGTCACCAGGCGGGGGCTGGGCGGCAGGCGCAGCGCGGAGGCGGTGAGCGCGGCGGCGGTGCCGAGGGCGTCGGCCGCGACGACCGCGGCGGCGGCCCGCACGCCGGCCGGGTCACCGGGGTGCGGGAACTCCTCGGGCAGGTCGTCGGCCCTGACCAGGCCGTGCCGTTCGGCGAGGCCGGTGGCGTGCTCGATCACCCGGTCGGTGGCGGTCTCTTCCGTCGCCGTCACCACCAGACGGGCCAGGCCGCCGTCCCAGTAGGCCAGCGCGACGTCGGGGTGCTCGGCGAGCGCGGCGGCCACCTTGCGCGCCCGCTGGGCGAGGTTCGTCTTCGTGGCGGCCTCGGGCGACGCGGGCCGCAGGGCGAGGTGGGCACGCGGCCCGGAACGCCAGGGCCGCGACGGGCCGGGCAGGGCGTGCCGGGCGACGCGGGCCGCGCGCACCGCGCCGTCCGCGCCGCGCACCCCGGCCCGCACCGTGCCGGCCACCGCTCCGGCGGCCGCTCCCACGGCGACCGGGGCCGCCCGCTCCAGCAGCCGGCCCGCGGTGGCCGTGGGACTCGTCAGCAACTCAAGCAGCATGCTCCTGCCCTCAGCCCTTTGTCGCCTTTGTCGCCTTCGACGACTTCGATGCCTTCGCGGAGGATCCCGCGCCGCCCTCGGATGCCTCTCCGGACGGCTCGTTCTCGTTCCGCGAGGTCTCATCGGCGCCCGGTGCGGCCCCGCCGTCACCCAGGGCGCCCGCCGCCGGGGCCGCCGGGGCTTCCTCCGGCGCCTTCCCCGCGGCCTCCGCGCCCTCCTTGGCCGGCCGCGGCTGCGTCAGCCACGCGACGGCCGCGCCGGTCAGTGCGACCGGCCACTCGACCACGCCCGCCGCGCCGAGCAGCCCGGCGCCGGCGTACACGGCGATCCGGCGTCCCCGCGGCGACACCGCGCCGACCTTGTCCAGGGTTCCCTCGGCGGCCCTGCCCACCAGGCCCGCGCCCGGCACCCGCCGCAACACCGAGGCCGTGCCGCGCAACGGCTGCGGCACGCTCCTCGGTTCCTGCGGCCGGGCCGTCGACGACTTCTGCTCAGCCATGACACACCTCGCGTTGGTGACCTCACTTCACGGGCATCTCCGGGTTCCCGTGTCCGCGCAGGTCATCCCGACGTTTTCGCACGCGTTCAGGTAGGTCGCGCCGCGCTTCGCCGGCCCGGGAGCGCGAGGTGCCGGGCCGGGCGCCGCAAGCCGGCCGGGCCGCGGGTCGCCGGGGCCTCGGACGGGGGTTCGGACGGGGGTTCGGGACGGCCGGCGGCGCGCGACGATGCCGCTCCGCCCGACCGACCGACCGCGCCGCCTCCCGGCCCGTCCGTCACAGCGGTCACCGGAACCCCACGAGGTGCGTACCGGCCGCCGGGGCCCCCTGGACAGTTGCACGCTGCGGAACGTGTGGTGGGAGGACGTCGGCGAGGACGCGGCGAGCTTCCTGGGCTCCTCGTCGCCCCACGTCTGCACGGTCACCGGCGGCGGCGCGAAGGAGGCCGGCGACAAGGTCTTCCAGGTCAACGGCGCGGACACGCTGAACGTCTCCGACTTCGCGGTGCGGAACTTCGGCACCTTCGTCCGCTCCTGCGGCAACTGCAAGACGCAGGACAAGCGGACCATCAACCTCAACACCGTGGAGGCGACCTACAAGGGCAGCCGGCTCGTCGGCATCAACACCAATCTACGGCGACAGCGCGACCCTGAAGGCGATCACGAGCGTCGGAGACACCGGCAAGAAGATCGTCCCGTGCCAGAAGTACATCGGGAACAACACGGGCGCGGAGCCGACCACGTACGGCAGCGGCCCGGACGGCACCCACTGCACGTACTCGTCGTCCGGCATCACCCACAGGTGACCGAGTGATCCTGCGGGCGGCCGGGTGATCCGGACGCGGTGAACGGCGGTCGGGTGAACGGCGGCCGCACGAAGGGGACTTCACGCCTCCTCGCACGGCCGCCGCCGTACCGCGCGCGTCAGTTCGGCCCGGTACTCGGCGTACGCGGTCCGCAGGGCGGCGCCCGGCCAGTCGGCGGGCAGGAGTTCGGGGGGCAGGACCGGGTCGGCGAGCAGGTGGCGGACGATCGCGGCGTAGGCGGCGAGGCGGCCGGCCGGGTCCCGCGCGGCCGCGACCTGGGCGAGCAGGGCGCGTGCGGTGGCCGACCAGGCGTCCAACGGCCACAGCAGCCCGGCCAGTTCGCCGTCCGAGCGGTCGAGGCGGGCGGTGCCGGTCTGGGCGACCGCCCGCAGCTCCTTGGGCAGGGGCCGGACGAGGTTGGCCGGCCGCAGCCAGACACCCTCGCGCAACTCGGCCAGGCGCAGGCCCGCCAACCGGGCGCGCAGCTCGGCGCGTTCGGCCGGGCCGCGGCCCGTCGCCGTGATCACCACCAGCTCCCAGTCGCCGTGCCAGGCGCGCGTGCGGGGTCGTACGGCGTCGTCCTGGCGGCGTCGGCGCTCCAGCAGGCGGTCGCCGATGCGGTAGCCGGTGTCCGTGCGGCGCAGATCGCCGGCGGCCGTCATCCGGCTGAGCGCGGCCCGCAGCGTGGAGCCGCCGACGCCGAACGGCTCCACCACGCGCGCGAGGTCGCGCGCCGGCAGCTCGGGCGGATCCGCGCCGAGCAGCAGGCTCAGCACGACCGAGCGGGCCGACAGCGGCCGCAGGCCCGTTTCGTCGGGCCGCGGCGGTGACACGTTCCTGCGCATGGCCACGTACTGTACGTGCACCCACGGTGCTGCACTATTGCTGCGACCGCAGCACGAGTGCAACATGGTCGGCATGACCTCGATCCTCGCGCCCGCGCAGCCGCAGCCGTACGCCACGCACGACGTCACCAATCAGCCGCCGCCGCTCGCGCCGTACGACGCCTCCGCCGACGCGGCCCTGCTGGAGGGGCTGCGCCGGGAGGGCGCCGGGTGGGCCGAGGAGGACATCCGGCGGCTCGGCAGGCGGGCCGGCAGCGCGGAGGCGCAGGAGTGGGGCGAGCTGGCCAACCGGTACCCGCCCGAGCTGCGCACGCACGACCGGTACGGCCACCGGATCGACGAGGTCGAGTTCCACCCGAGCTGGCACCACCTGATGCGGGTCGCGGTCGCCGAGGGCCTGGCCGGGGCGCCCTGGGCGGAGGACCGGCCCGGCGCCCACGTGGCGCGCACCGCGGGAGGGCTGGTGTGGAACCACACCGAGGCCGGGCACGGCTGCCCCGTCTCGATGACGTACGCCGCCGTCCCCGTGCTGCGCCGCCGGCCGGAGCTGGCCGCCGTCTACGAGCCGCTGCTGACCAGCCGGGTCTACGAACCCGGGCTGCGCGTCCCGACGGAGAAGCGGGGCCTGCTGGCAGGCATGGGCATGACCGAGAAGCAGGGCGGCTCGGACGTGCGCACCAACACGACGGCCGCGACGCCCACCGCCGAGGCCGGCCTGTACACCCTGCGCGGGCACAAGTGGTTCACGTCGGCGCCGATGTGCGACGTGTTCCTGGTGCTGGCGCAGGCGCCCGGCGGGCTGTCGTGCTTCCTGGTGCCCCGCGTCCTGCCCGACGGCAGCCGCAACCCCTTCCGCATCCAGCGACTGAAGGACAAACTGGGCAACCGCTCCAACGCCTCCTGCGAGCCCGAGTTCGACGGCACCGTGGCCTGGCTGGTGGGCCCGGAGGGACAGGGCGTCAAGACGATCATCGAGATGGTCAACTGCACGCGCCTGGACTGCGTGATGGCCTCCGCGGCGCTCATACGCAAGACCCTGGTCGAGGCCGGGCACCACGCACGGCACCGCCGCGCCTTCGGCGCCCCGCTCGCCGACCAGCCGCTGATGCGCAACGTCCTGGCCGACCTGGCGCTGGAGTCGGAGGCCGCCACGACGCTCACCCTGCGGCTGGCCGGGGCCGCCGACCGGGCCGGGCGCGGGGACGCGGGTGAGGCGGCGTTCCGGCGGATCGCCACCGCGGTCGGCAAGTACTGGGTCACCAAGCGGGGCCCCGCCTTCACCGCGGAGGCCCTGGAGTGCCTGGGCGGCAACGGCTACGTCGAGGAGTCGGGCATGCCCCGCCACTACCGTGAGGCACCGCTGCTGTCCCTCTGGGAGGGCTCCGGCAACGTCAACGCCCTCGACGTACTGCGCGCCCTGAGCCGCGAGCCCGCCACCGCGGACGCCCTGTTCGCCGAGCTCGCCCTCGCCGAGGGCGCCGACGCCCGCCTCGACGCGGCCGTGACCCGCCTGAAAGAGCGGCTGACCACGGCCTCCCCGGCGCTCGC
This sequence comes from Streptomyces echinoruber, assembly GCF_014651135.1. Taxonomy (GTDB): domain Bacteria; phylum Actinomycetota; class Actinomycetes; order Streptomycetales; family Streptomycetaceae; genus Streptomyces; species Streptomyces echinoruber. Next base: position 9,235 of record NZ_BMWH01000020.1, on the reverse strand, counting down.
CCGCCGCCTGGTCGAGCTGATGGCCCTCACCCTCCAGGCGTCCCTCCTCGTCCGGCACGCCCCGCCGGCGGTCGCCGACGCCTTCTGCGCCACGCGGCTCGGCGGCGACTGGGGGTACGCGTTCGGGACCCTGCCGGACGCGGCCGACGTGGACGCGATCCTCGAGCGGGCGCTGCCGGGCGAGGACTGAGGCGCCGGGGTCGTCCGGGGCCGTACGGCGCGGGCGCGGCTGAACTCGGCCGGGCGGCGCGGCTGAACTCGGCCGGGCCGGCCGCGTGTTTCCCGCGCGTCCTCTGCGCGGTCCCGCTCGGCGGACCGCTGCCGGGGCGCCGCCGGCGGTCGGTGCCGGCGGTCGGTGCCGGCGGTCGGTGCCGGGGCGCGACCGGCGATCGGTGCGCCTTCCTCGCCGTCAGCCCGTCTTGCGTCCCCACAGCGGTCCGAAACGCGCCCACTCCATGTCCCACCGCCGCAGGCGCCGGCGTTCCAGCCGGACGCGGGCGAAGCGGCCCGCGGCGTAGGGCAGGGAGGCGGCGGTGACGCCGACGAGGCCGCCGACGAGGAGGGCCCGCAGGCGGGCCTCGGAGACGGTGGCGGGCCGGGTGACGAGCCGGCCGTGGGCGTCGGTCCACAGGGTGACCGGCGTGCCGGCGGCGCTGCCGGGCCGGACGCGCACCTGGCCGGTGTGCGGGGAGCCGTCGGGCCCCCTCCAGCGGACCTGCGCCCAGACCCGCGGGGCGTCGGGGTTCCGGACGCTCGCGGCGGTGCCGGGCGCCCGGTCCGTCAGGCGGGCCACGACCTGGCGCCACTCGTGGCGTTCCCGGGCCAGTTCGTGCTCCACGGAGCGGAACGCCGCCACCCCGGCGAGGAACCCGGCGAGCACGGTGAGCAGCCAGGCACCCAGCAGCACCCAGGCCTCCACCGCATCGGCGCGGCGCCTGAGCGGGTTGCGCCGCCATCGCCACAGCCACACCTTCGGACCACGGAACGCCATCGAAGGCAGCCTCCTCACGCGCACACGGACATGCCCGGACCGCCCTCCCATACGGGGAAGGCGACCCCACTGCTCAGGGCGAGTCGCCGGCTCGGCGGTCGCACGGGCCCCGCCGTCCGCGCACCGCGCTGGGGGAATCCTCCCTCGCCACCGCCGCCCGGCCGCCGACGTCACCGCCGTGACCTGCGGTGACGCCGTTGCGGGAGGTGACTGTCAGTGGTGGGGTGCAAACTGGCCGACATCTGAGGACCAGCTGTGACAAGGACGTCGCGGAGGTGATCGGCATGACCGAGGTACTGCTCGCCGTGGGCACGCGCAAAGGCCTGTTCATCGGGCGCCGGCGCGGGAGCGCCCGGGACCCCTGGGAGTTCTACGAGAGTCCCTGTTTCCCCGCCCAGGCCGTCTACTCGGTCGCCATCGACACCCGCGGTGCCGTCCCGCGGCTGCTGGCGGGCGCGGACAGCGCGCACTGGGGACCGTCCGTGTTCCACTCGGACGACCTGGGCCGCACCTGGACCGAGCCGTCCCGGCCGGCCGTCAGGTTCCCCAAGGACACGGGCGCCTCGCTGGAGCGGGTGTGGCAGCTGCACCCGGCCGCGGCGGAGGAGGACGTGGTGTACGCGGGCACGGAGCCGGCCGCGCTGTACCGCTCGGTGGACCGCGGCGAGAGCTTCGAGCTGGTCCGCCCGCTGTGGGAGCACCCGACGCGTTCGAAGTGGATGCCCGGCGGTGGGGGCGAGGGCCTGCACACCGTGGTGACCGACCCGCGCGACCCGCGTGCGGTCACGGTCGCCGTCTCGACGGCCGGGGTGTTCCGCACCACGGACGGCGGCGCGAGCTGGAGCCCGTCCAACGCCGGCGTCTCCGCCGTCTTCCTGCCCGACCCGTACCCGGAGTTCGGCCAGTGCGTCCACAAGGTCGCCCAGGACGCGGCCGACCCGGACCGGCTGTACCTGCAGAACCACTGGGGGGTGTACCGCAGCGACGACGCGGGCGCGCACTGGACCGACATCGGCGCCGGCCTGCCCTCCACGTTCGGTTTCGCCGCGGCCGCGCACCCGCACCGCGGGGACACCGCCTACGTCTTCCCGATCAACGCCGACTCCGACCGCGTCCCGGCCGGCCGGCGCTGCCGCGTCTTCCGCACGTCCGACGCCGGCCGGAGCTGGGAGCCGCTGGCGGCGGGGCTGCCGCAGGAGGACCACTACGGCACGGTGCTGCGCGACGCGCTGTGCACGGACGGCGCGGACCCGGCGGGCGTGTACTTCGGCAACCGCAACGGCGAGGTGTACGCCTCCGGCGACGACGGCGACAGCTGGCGGCAGGTGGCGTCCCACCTGCCGGACGTGCTGTGCGTACGGGCCGCGGTGATCGGATGAGCGCACCGGCGCCCGCGGGTGGCCCACGGCGCGCGGGAGACACGGCGGAGACGGGAAGGACAGGGAAGGCGGGGAAGGCGGGGAAGACAGGGAAGACAAGAGAGGCGAGGGAGGCAGGGGGGACAGGAGGGGAGGAGGCGCGGCACTCGGTCGCCGCCCGGCCGGATCCGGTCGGCGCCGCACCGATCCGGTCGTCGCCGCCCGCTCCCGGTCACCGGTTGATCGCCGTACCGCGTACGGCAGTAGGGTGACGCCCGTGGCACCACGACCGTTGCATGAAATCGTCGAACCGGGCTGGGCGAAGGCCCTGGAACCCGTGGCCGGCCGGATCGCCGCGATGGGCGACTTCCTGCGCGCCGAGATCGCCGCGGGGCGCACCTACCTGCCGGCCGGGCCCAACGTCCTGCGGGCCTTCCAGCAACCCTTCGACGACGTACGGGTGCTGATCGTCGGACAGGACCCGTACCCGACGCCGGGGCACGCCGTGGGCCTGTCCTTCTCGGTCGCGCCCGACGTGCGTCCGCTGCCCGGCAGCCTGATCAACATCTTCCGGGAGCTCGGCAGCGACCTGGGCCTGCCCCAGCCCTCCAACGGGGATCTGACCCCGTGGACCCGGCAGGGCGTGCTGCTGCTCAACAGGGCGCTCACCACGGCCCCGCGCCGCCCCGGCGCGCACCGCGGCAAGGGCTGGGAGGAGGTCACCGAGCAGGCCATCCGGGCGCTGGCGGCGCGCGGCAAGCCGCTGGTGGCGATCCTGTGGGGCCGTGACGCGCGCAACCTGCGCCCGCTGCTGGACGGTTACCCCTGCATCGAGTCCGCCCACCCCTCCCCCATGTCGGCCGACCGCGGCTTCTTCGGCTCGCGCCCGTTCAGCCGCGCCAACGACCTGCTGGTCCAGCAGGGCGGACAGCCGGTGGACTGGCGCCTGCCGTGACCGGGGGGAGACCCGGGCGGCCGCAGCGGGCCGGGCCGTCCGCGGCGCCCCCCGCCCCGGCCGGCGGCTGCCTCGCCGTCGACTCCGGGGGCTCGGGACTGCGCGTCGCCGTGGTTCTCCCGGGCCGCGACCGGCCGGTCCACGCCGCGTCGCGGGAGGCGGTGCGGACCGGGCCGCGGGGCATCGACCCGGGTCACCTGATGGAACAACTGGTGCCGCTGGTGCGGGGACTGACGGGCGCGGCCCATCCGGCGGGGCTGGCGACCGCCGTCGTCGGGGCGGCCGGCTTCGCCACGCTGGGCGACGCGCTGCGGGCCGAGCTGCCGCGGGCCCTGGCCCGGGAGTTCGGCGTGCGCCGGGTGGCGCTCGCGGCGGACGCCGTCACCGCGTACGTCGGTGCGCTCGGCCCGCGGCCCGGTGTCGTCGTCGCCGCGGGGACGGGCCTCATCGCCGTCGGCACGGACCTGGCCGGCTGGCGGCGCGCGGACGGCTGGGGCCACCTGCTCGGCGACTGCGGCGGCGGCGCCTGGATCGGCCGGGCGGGGCTGGAGGCCGCGCTGCGCGCCCACGACGGGCGGGACGGCGGTTCCGCACCGCTCATGGCGTGCGCGCGCGAGCGGTTCGGCCCGCTGCCCGAGCTGCCCGGCCGGATCTACCCGCGCGCCGACCGCGCCGCGGTGCTCGCCTCCTTCGCGCCGCAGGTGGCCGCGTGCGCCGGCACCGACCCGGTCGCCGCGGGCATCCTGCGGGCGGCGGCCCGGCACATCGCCGAGTCCGCGGCCGCCGCCTGCCCGGCCGGCGGCGCGCCGGGCCTCGCGCTCACCGGCGGCCTGCTGCGCCTCGGCGCACCGCTCCTCGAACCGCTGGAGGAGGAGTTGACGGCCCGGCTGCCGCACGCGCGGCGGACGCCCGCCGAGGGCGACCCGCTGCACGGCGCCGTATGTCTCGCGCTCGACCTGGCCGACGGCGCCCTCTCCCTGCCGGTCGACGAGCGGATGCTGCACGTCGTCACGACGGGAACGGCTGGGACGACGGGAGCGACGGAGACAACGGGGGCGACGTGAACGGCGGGGACTCCATGACCGCGAAAGCGACACCGCACCCACGAAAGTGCATAACAACCCAAGGAGGACAGGCGCGGTGATCCGCGGGGCGACGCGATACCCGTAACTCCTCAGACAAAACCGGACGGATACCGCTCACCTGCACCCTCCCCGAACAGGCAAGCCTCAAAAGCCACTAACATGCAGCGCCATGAGCTCCCCCACTGGGCCCGCGTCCGGCCTGCCCGTACGAATGCCGCGCCCCCGCCAGCCCGGGCGGCACCGCCGCCCCGAACCGCTGGTGGCTCCCGAAGGCGCGCCCGCGCTCGTCCTCGCGGTCCCGGGTACGCCCAGCGCCACCACGCGCAGCCTCGCCGAGGAGGTCGTGAGCATCGCGCGCTCCGAGCTGCCCGGCCTCGACGCCCGCATCGGGTTCCTCGACGGGGACGACGAGGAGTTCCCCTCGCTCCGGTCCGTGCTCGCCAACGCCGCGCAGGAGCGCACCGCCCGCTACGAGCAGGCGGTCGCCGCCGGTGTGGAGGCCAAGGAGCCCGAGGGTCCCGTCGGCGTCGTGGTGCCGCTGCTCGCCGGCCCCGACAGCGCGCTGCTGCGGCAGGTGCGCCAGGCCGTCATGGACAGCCGTGTCGCCGCCGAGCTGACCGACGTGCTCGGGCCGCATCCGCTGCTCGCCGAGGCGCTGCACGTGCGCCTGTCCGAGGCGGGCCTCGCGCGCGCCGACCGCGCCCGCCTGTTCACGGTGACCACCGCCGCCGACGGCATCCTGCTCGCCGCGGTGGGCGGCGAGGAGGCCGTGCAGGCGGCCGGGATCACCGGCATGCTGCTCGCCGCCCGGCTCGCCGTGCCGGTCATGGCGGCCGCCCTGGACCAGGAGGGTTCCATCAGCTCGGTGGCCGAGCAGCTGCGCTCGGCCGGGTCGCAGCAGCTGGCGCTCGCGCCGTACCTGATCGGTCCGGAGATCAGCGCCGAACTGCTGCAGGCGGCGGCCGAGGAGGCCGGCTGCCCCGCGTCCGAGCCGCTCGGCCCCTACCCGGCGATCGGCAAGCTGGCGCTCGCCAAGTACACGACGGCGCTGGGCATCACCCCGCAGCAGCCGCAGGGCACGCCGGTCCGCTGACCGCGCGCCCCTTCCGCACCATCCGTACGTCACGGGCCCGCCCCTCGCGCAGGGGCGGGCCCTTCGTCCTGCCGGGCCCGCGCCCGGACGCGGCGGACGGCAGCCGGCGGCCGGGGACGGCGGTCAGCCGACCACCACGCACGACGCCCCCGGCACCGCGATCGCCCCGCGGCGGCGGGGCCGCCCCGTCTCCGGGTCGGGCGTGAACCAGGTGACGTCCCCGGAGCGCTCGTGGGCGACGTACAGGAAGCCGTGCGCGGCGGTGAGCGCGCGCGGCCACCGGCCGCCGCAGGGCTCCGTCCCGGCGAGCCGCAGCCGCCGCCCGCCCACCTCCACGGCGAACACGGACAGCGTGTCCGGGCCGCGGGTCGCGGTCCACACGAACCGGCCGTCGGGCGACACGGCGATGCCCGACGGGTAGGCGTCTTTGGCGGGCGCGTCCGGCAGGACGGGCGTCTCGCCCAGCGGGCGCAGCGAGCCGGTGGCCGCGTCCCAGCGGCAGACGGTGACGACGGGGGCGAGTTCGTGCAGGACGTAGGCGTATCCGCCGCCGGGGTGGAAGGCGAGGTGGCGGGGTCCGGTGCCGGGGCGCAGCCGGCAGACGGCGTGCCGCGCGGGGCGGCCGTGCGCGAGGGTGTAGACGCGGACGGTGTCCGTGCCCAGGTCGACGCCGGTCAGCCAGCGGCCGCTCGGGTCGGGCAGCACCTGGTGGACGTGCGGCCCGCGCTGGCGCTCCGGGTGCGGGCCGGAGCCGCCGTGGAGCAGGACGCCGGAGCGGGAGGACGCCAGGGTGCCGTCCGGGCGCAGCGGGACGGCGGTGACGCTGCCGGAGCCGTAGTTGGCGGTCAGGACGTGCCCGGCGTGCACGCTCAGGTGCGTGGGGCCGTCGCCGCCGACCGGCACCGGCGGCCCGGTGAGCCGCGGCGCGCCGCCGTCCACCCGGTAGGCGGCGACCGCGCCGTCGGCCGTCTCGCTGACGGCGTACAGCATCCGCCCGTCGGGCGACAGCGCCAGGTACGACGGATCGGGCACCCCGCCGGCGGCGCCCCGCGGGGTCAGGGCGCCGCTGCCGGGGTCCACGGCGGCGGCGAGCACGCCGGGGCCGCCGGCGCCCGTGATCGATCCGATGTACGCCGTCCGCTGCCGCGCCCCGCCGTCCGCCATCGCCGCCCCCTCGCCGGATCACCTGTCGTGGGGACGCTATCCACCCGCTCCCCCGGTGGTCCAGACCACAACGGAGGTTCGCTCAGGCGCGCACCAGCGGCGACCGGGCGGGGGCGCGCGAGGGGTCGGCCGGGTCCGCCGGCGCCCGCTCCAGGTCGTGCGGGTGGCCGTGCGGGTGGGCGGGGGCGGATTCGCCGGTCGGCCGGGGCGCGGCGGCGGTGCCGTCGGCGGGCGGGACGTCGCCGACCAGTGCGGTGAGCTCCTCGACGGCGGCCCGGAGGCGCCGGCAGGCGGCGGCCGGGCCGCCATCGGGGGAGGCCTCGGGGCCGGCGGCCGGGCGGTCGTCGCGGCAGGCCCCGGGGTCGGCGGCCGCGGCGACGAGGCCGCGGATCTCGTCGGCGCACGTGTCGAGCAGGGCGAGCACCCGGCGGGCGCGCCGCCCGCGGCCGCGCAGCGGGTTGAGCGGGTGCACGAGCGGGGCGACGGAGAGGCGGACCCGGGGCAGCAGCTGTTCCAGTTCGGCGGCGCGGGGCGCCGGGTCGGCCCGGACGTCACCGGCCAGGCGGGCGGCGGCCTCGGCGGCGCAGGCGTGCGCGCAGCGCAGGGCTCGCCGGATCCAGGCGTCGGTGACGGCGTGGGTGGTGACGGGCAGTACGAGCAGCGCGGCGAGGGCGGCGCCGAGCGCGCCGACGCCGGTCTCCGCGAGCCGCAGCGCGAGCAGGCCGGGGTGGAGGACGCCGAGGAGGCCGTAGAGCAGCTCGGCGAGGAGCGTCACGCAGAGCATCATCCACGTGTAGGACACGGCGGCGGTGTAGAAGATCCCGAAGACGCAGGCGGCGAGCAGGACGGCGGTGGGGACGGGGGCGCCGTGCAGCGGGACGGCGACGGCGAGGCCGAGGCCGATGCCGAGCGCGGTGCCCAGGACCCGGCGGAAGCCGCGCACCAGGACCTCGCCGCGGGAGGTGGTGTTGACGAAGACCCACCAGGTGGCGCCGACGGCCCAGTACCAGCGCTGCCCGGACACCAGGTGGCCGACGCCGAGCGCGAAGGCGGCACCGGCGGTGGCCTGGACGGCCTGCCGGGTGGTCACCCGGGCCAGGCCGGTGCCGCCGGGCGGGGCGGGCGCGGCGGGCGGCGGGAGGCGCCGTTCGTAGCACCACAGCCCGAACCGCACCGCGGCGGCGGAGAGCACGGACAGCAGGACGGCGGCGTACAGCTCGGGCAGGTGCCCGGGCGTGGCCTGCAGGAACTGGGCGACGAAGAACATCATGAACGCGAACACGCCGAGGCTGTGCCCGCGCGGCCCCCAGCGGCGCGCGTACACCCCCGCGCCGACCACGGCGAGGAACGCCAGGTCGCGGGCGACCGGATGGGTGTGCAGCCCGGTGGCGACGGTCAGCACGGGCAGGCCGGCGGCAGGCAGCAGGGCCGTGGTGACCGCCTGCCCGCGCACGGTGGCGTCCGCGACGGTGAACAGGGCGAGCAGCGCGGCGAGCCCGCCGGTGACGGCGCCCGTGAGGGAGTGCCCGGCCAGGCCGCAGACGACGACCGCGAGGCCGATGCCGAGGACGGCGCGGGCGGCGAACCGGAGGCGGGTCCGCCCCGGGTCCGGAGCCGTGAACATCCTCTTCAGCAGCACTCTCTCCCCTTCCTCAGCACTCTCTCCCACCCTTCGGAGGTCCTCGGTCCGCCGGTCCGCTCATGGCGTGAAATCGTCGGTGCGGACCGGCGCGGACCGGTGCGAACACGGCATGAAAAAGGCGCCGCGGTCTTCGCAGCGCCATCGATGCACCCATGACAGCATCTTTTCCGTCACTGGCTCAAGTCTCGCCCGCTCCACTGTGCCATTGGCTCAACGGCACCGGTTTTTCCGGCCCTGGCGACGGGCCAACGGACCACCTCGCCCGGCCCAGCACGGATGCGTTCGGATGAGCCATTGGTACAGTCGTTCATGATCACTACTGTGCGAGGAGGCGGCGCACCATGGCCGTGGACGAACTCGACACCCGCATCCTGCGGCTGCTGCTGGAGCAGCCGCGCACCAGCGTGCGCGAGTACGCCCGCATCCTCGGCATCGCCCGCGGCACGCTGCAGGCCCGCCTGGACCGGCTGGAGCGGGAGGGCGTGATCACCGGCACCGGGCCGGTCCTCTCCCCCGCCGCGCTCGGCCACCCGGTGCTGGCCTTCGTCCACATCGAGGTCACCCAGGGGCACCTGGACGAGGTCGGCGACGCGCTGGCCGGGGTGCCGGAGATCGTGGAGGCGTTCTCCATCACGGGCGGCGGCGACCTGCTCACCCGGGTCGTGGCCCGGGACAACGCGCACCTGGAGGACGTCATCCAGAAGCTGATCAGCCTGCCCGGAGTGGTCCGCACCCGCACCGAGGTGGCCCTGCGCGAGCGGGTCCCCCACCGCCTGCTGCCCCTGGTGGAGTCGGTCGGACGCGAGGCCGCGCGCGGCTGAGCCGGAGCGGCCCGGCCCCGCCGTCCGCTACGACACGTGGGACAGGGCCGGGTGGTGTGGGGTGTGGATGGGTGCGGTGCCGCCGGTCAGCGGTGTGCCGCTGCCGCCGTGCCGGGCGGCGACGAT